>NZ_FNVD01000045.1 GCF_900108275.1 Jhaorihella thermophila | reverse complement strand
TTCAACCGGGCGACGCCGGTGACGGGCCCGACTTATGTCGATGCCACCATCGCCGGCAAACGCCTGCGCCGGGGCGCGCGGCTGTGGACGGTGGCGGTGTCCACCTTCAAGGCCGAGACCTACCGCTTCCTGCGGCTGGCGCGGCCGACGGTCGAGGAACTGGCGGAAGGCGCCACATACCCGCCCGGCACGGTGCATCTGCCCGGCTGGGCGGATGCCGAATGGATCCGGCAGCTCGTGGCCGAGCAGTTGGTGACGGTCCGCAACCGGCGCGGCTTCGCCAGGCTCGAATGGCAGAAGATCCGCGAGCGCAACGAGGCGCTGGATTGCCGGGTCTACGCCCGCGCCGCCGCCTGGATCGCCGGCGCCGATCGCTGGGGCGAGGCGACATGGGCCGACCTGGAGGAGCAGGTGGGCATCAGGGGCACGGAACCGGACCGGGCCGAGGGACAGGCGCCCGCGGGCCGCATCCATCGCAAACCGGGACGGCGCGCGCGGCGCGTCTTCCGCTCGAGCTACATGGGGTGAGCCATGCTTGTCGATGACCTGATCGCCCGGCGCGAGGCGCTTCTCGAGGCGCGCTATCGCGGCGTGCGCACCGTCGAGGTGGAGGGACGGCGCATCACCTATGCCACGGACGCCGAGATGGCCGCGGCGCTCGCCGATATCGAACGCCGCATCGCCGATGCCACGGCCGGCCGGCGCCGGCGCATCGTGCGGGCCACTGCCAGCAAGGGGCTCTGAATGCGGCGCGCGCTCGGCCAGCTGCGCCGGCGGATCGGCGCCCTCGTCGGCGGCTTCGATGCCGTAGAGGCGCGGGCGGCGGCTCAGGCACTTCCAGCCCTCGCGCGCCCATCTCAACACGCTGATCGCGGCGGGCGGGGCCGACATCACCGCCCGCGCGCGCTGGCTCTCGCGCAACAACGGCTATGCGGTTAACGCCGTCGAAAGCTGGGCCGGCAACGTCGTGGGCGCCGGGATCAAGCCCTCCTCGCTCATCGCCGATGCCGAGATGAAGGCGCGGGTGCAAAGGCTCTGGCTCGACTGGACCGACGAGGCGGATGCCGAGGGTTTGACCGACTTCTACGGGCTGCAGCGGCGTGCCGCGCGTGAGGTGTTCATCGCGGGCGAGGTGTTCTTCCGCTTCCGCCCGCGCCGACCCGAGGACGGGCTGGCGGTGCCCCTGCAGCTGCAGATGATCCCTTCGGAGATGCTGCCGCTTTCCCGCAGCGAGCCCTTGCCCGGCGGCGGGGCGATCCGGCAGGGGATCGAGTTCGATTGGCTGGGCCGTCGCGTCGCCTATCACTTCCTGCGCCGCCATCCGGGCGACGTGACCGATCCGGGGCTGGCCGGCGAGACGGTGCGTATCCCGGCCTCGGAGATCGTGCATGTGGTCGATCCGGTCGATGCCGGGCAGCTGAGGGGCGTGTCGCGCTTCGCGCCGGCGGTGGCGAAGCTGTTCCTCCTCGACCAGTACGACGACGCCGAACTCGACCGGAAGAAGGTCGCGGCGATGCATGCGCTCTTCATCACCACCCCGGCGCCGGCCGAGGCGTTCGACGCCGCCGAGAGCGACGAGGACGGCGCGCGGGTGCTCGATCTGCAGCCGGGCAGCGTGACGATGCTGGCGCCCGGCGAGGAAATCCAGGCCTCGAGTCCCGCCGATGTGGGCCAGACCTACGAGCCCTTCCAGTATCGCACGCTCCTGCAGGTCTCGGCCGCGCTCGGGGTGCCGTATGCGTATCTGACGAATGACATGGTGCGCGCCAACTACTCGAACTCGCGGCTGGCGCTTCTGGAGTTCCGCCGGCGGGTCGAGGCCTACCAGCACGCGGTGATGGTTGACCCGCTCTGCCGCCCGGTCTGGGCGCGCTGGATGGACGGCCTGTCAGGCAAGAAGGGGTCGCAGGAAGTCTTTGAGGTCAGGCGCAATCGGATTCGCAAGATTCTGGGGAATCTTGTTTCCGAAGGATGAACTTTCTGGCGCGCCTTGGGTCTGAGCATGCTCTCGAATCCTGGAAAGAAGCGTTTTTCCAAGAATGACGTGCTGCTGCCCATGCGTCGAATACACACTTACCACATCGTGGTCCGATGCATGCGCAAGTTCTCCCTTCTCTGCGGGTTTCTTCAAGGGCGGCTGATTGCGGATTGTGTGGCGCTTGCTGTTTCGGCACTCAACGTCCGCATTTCCTTCCTTCGATTTCTGAACTGCCGCGTCCAACCATTCCGCCGCTGCAGCGGCGTCGGCGTCAAAATGCGCGGCAATCACCCTTGCATCGCACCAGTAGGCTTCAGTGTCGCTATGGCGCGTCAGCCAGACCTCGATTCCTTTCTCGCTATAATGGTCGGCGAAAACCTGGGCTTCGTTCGGCATCATGAAATCGCGATCTCGATGAAGGACAATCGTCATTGAGTCTCCAAACAATGCTTGCAAAGACGCGCACCCCTCCGGATCAAGCAACTTGCCCGAGCCATGCAGCGGCCAGATCGCAACCGCCCTTTCAAGATCGGGCCATTGAGAGAGGAGCAGCCGAAGATATTTCGTCTTCGAGTCCTCGGTTAGCAGGAGGATGCGTTTGTCCAAGAGGCCCCAGCCCATCATCTGCCGACCGGTCGTGTCGCCGTTCGGGTCGACATTTCCATCCCGCATCCAGATCACGCGCGCGTCGGCCGGCAGCGCCCGTACCACGGAAGGGCTGTGTGTGGTCAGAATGACCTGAGTGTCGAATTCACGCGCGGCCTCGGCCAGAATGTTGATCAGCTTCTCCTGTGTCGAGGGATGAAGATGCGCATCAGGTTCATCGACCAAAAGCAGAACCGGGCGAAAATAGATGAGATAGGCGAAGATCTGAATGACCTGCAGAAACCCGATACCCGCCAATTCCAGCGGCTTGAAGCGCTTCGGGTCGGCTTCTCGCATCTCGGCGGTCTGGAACTCCGCAACAATATGCGTATGCCTGTTCTCATCGAATTCGACCTTTAAGGTCAAGTCGCCCATCACACGCGAAACAAAGGACTGCAGCCGCTCAAGGTCGTCCGTCCCGCCGCCGTCCCTTTTCTGCATGAGGTGAAGAATATTTCGCAAGACAGTGTTTGCGTCGCCTGCTGCAGCCTGGCGGCGAACGATTACAGGTACGCGCTTTTCCTCTTCAAGTGATATTCCCGCCAGGCCAGGGATATAGGCGCTGATCTCGCGCTTTTCGGCCCGTATCTTTTGTATCAGTTCGTTTTCCGCCGGCAGGTGAACTTTGATCCCCTCGTTTCTCCCCGACTTTATCCAGGTTTTGGCTTTGAGGTGTTTATCTCCACCGCAGTCCGCCTTCATTTCAAGATCAAGTTGTGGCGAGCCGACCTTGTTGCCGTATTCTTGTCCGTGTCCGGCATTTCTGTATTGCCTTGTCGGCATGTAGAGGGCGTCCCGCTCGGAGATGGTCTCGCCGCCTTCCCTGCGAGGACGCACCTGCCGATGGGTAGCCGACTGCAACATCCAGTGCAGGGCCTGAAGGACGGAGCTCTTGCCGGAACCGTTCGCGCCGACGATGACATTGAAATCGGCAAGATCGAGCGTCGTGTCCTCGATCGCCTTGAAATTCCTGATCGTTACCTGCCGTAGCTTCACCGCTGCCTCCTTCCGCGCAATCTTGGGTCGCGTGGATGGAGGCGTCAAGCAACCAACGTGTGTTTGTGCGCCCCGCCCAACCCGTTCGACACGGGCGGCTACACGCTCGCGGAGATGACCGAGGCCATCAACATCCTGCCCAATGTCTACTCGCGCCTCGGGCAGATGGGCCTCTTCCGCTTCGAGGGCATCACCCAGCGTTCGGTGATCATCGAGCAGGCCGAGGGAGTGCTGAACCTCCTGCCCACCGTGCCCTTGGGCGGCCCGGCCACCGTCGCCGGGCGCGACACCCGCACCATGCGCTCCTTCACCGTGCCCTGGATCCCCCATGACGACGTGATCACGCCGCAGGACATCCAGGGGGTGCGGGGCTTCGGCGTGGCCGATGCCGCCGATCCGCTGGCCACCGTCATGGAGCGCAAGCTCACGCGGATGCGCATCAAGCACGCCCAGACACGCGAGTTCATGGAGGTGAATGCGCTGCGCGGCATCGTCCGCGACGGCGCCGGCGCCACGCTCTACGACTACTTCGCCGAGTTCGGCATCACCCGGCTCGAGACCGACTTCGTGCTGGGAACCGCCTCGACCAACGTGCAGGCGAAGATCCGCGCCGTGCTGCGCCAGGTCGAGACCGAACTCAAGGGCGAGACCATGTCGGGCGTGCTGGCGCTCGTCAGCCCTGAGTTCTTCGACAAGCTGATCGGGCACGCCAAGGTCGAGGACGCGTGGAAGTACTTCTCCTCCACCGGCGCCCAGCCGCTGCGCGAGGACACCCGCCGGCGTTTCCCCTTTGGCGGCATCGTCTTCGAGGAATTGGGCGCCACCGTCACGCTCTCGACCGGCGCGACCGAGACGCTGATCCCCGCCGGCGAGGGCATCGCCTTTCCGCTGGGGACTACCGATACCTTCGTCACCTACGGCGCGCCCGCGAACCTCGTCGAGACGGTCAACACCGTCGGCCTGCCGATCTACGCCCGCCAGCTCGCCCGGCCCGACGGCAGCGCCATCGACGTCAAGACCGAGGCCTCGATCCTGCCCGTGAACAAGCGCCCGCGGCTTGCAGTGCGGATCTTCTCGAGCAACTGATGAGCGTCTTTGCCGCGGCGGTGGAGGCGCTCTTCGCCGATCCGCATCTCGGCCGCAACGTGGTCTACACCGCCGAGGGCGGCGCGCCCGTGCTGGTGCGTGCCATTCTGCGGCGGCCGGACGAGGTGACGGGCCTCGGCGAGGCGCGTCTCTGGTCGGAGACCACGCGACTGGACTTGCGCGTGGCCGAAGTTCCAACGCCACGCCCCGGCGATCGGATCGAGATCGACGGCGAGGCGTTCCTGATCCAGGGCGAGCCCGTCCGCGACCGCGAACGGCTGGTGTGGACCGTCGATTTGCGCCCGGCGTGACCTGCAATAAAGCTGCAGCTCGACATCACCCCCGATATCGTCGTGGCCATGGCTGCCGAGGTGAAGGCGGGCGAAAAGGCGGTCACAGCCGCCATGCGCGAGGCCGGGACCGGGCTCAAGACCGCCTGGCGCGGTCAAATCACCGGCGCGGGGCTCGGGCGGCGGCTCGCCAACTCGATCCGCAGCCAGACCTACCCGAAGGCCGGCGAAAGCCTGAACGCTGCCGCTCTGGTCTGGTCCAAGGCGCCCGTCATCGTCGGCGCCCATGACACCGGCCCGCTGATCCGCTCCCGCGACGGCTTCTGGCTGGCAATTCCACTTCCCGCCGCCGGCAAGGGGCGGCGCAGGGCGAAGCTGACCCCCGGCGAATGGGAACGGCGGAGGGGAATACGCCTGCGCTTCGTCTATCGCCGGCGTGGCCCGAGCTTGCTGGTGGCCGACGGGCGGCTCAACACCAAGGGCCTCGGTGTCGCCTCCCGCTCCAAGACCGGCCGGGGCCGCGCCACCGTCCCGATCTTCCTGCTGGTCCCGCAGGTCAAACTGCCGAAGCGGCTCGATCTGGACCGCGATGCCGAGCGGGCGCTCGACAGCGTGCCGGGGCTGATCGTGGCGAAGTGGGTCGAAAGGCGAGTGCGATGATATCGAACCTCCTCCGTGAGCTACCAGCCGTTGGCAATATCAATCTTGGCCTTAATCATGTCTTTGAGTTCGGCAATCGCATCGGCAACAACGCCCGCCGGCCCAAGCGCCGCTTTAATTGAACCCACGACGGCGTTCACCATATCCAGAATGTACTTCAGTGCCTTTCGCAGCCCTCGGCGCAGCTGCTCGCTGAGAGCCTCGAGAACTCCGAATTTGGCCGAGAGGCTTCTGCCCGTCAGGCCGGTATCTTCCAAATTGGCATTGTAGATGCCTTCCGATGCGCGCTCGAAGTAGCCGCGTTCTTCGGTATCGGCCAACGCACCATCGATCAGTCCGCGCTCCGCTCCAAGGTCTGGCCTGAAGTCAAACCCTTCAACAGTTTCGCGCACAATGCTTCGCAAAAGAGTCCTGAGTTGATCGAGGAACTCTTGGATCAGAGACACAGGGCCTTCAAGAGCTCGCTGCTCACGTTCAGCAAATGAAAACGGCATAGGTCACCTCCCAAGTTCAATAGAGCCATGTCACTCACCGGAACAAACCTACCACATTCGTGCGCGAACCAGACTACGGGTTCTGGCTGCGCGCTCCAATGCTCCGGCTTAAAGGTAAGCGTTGCTCCGACCCCACCTTCCTTGTGAGCGTGTGATCTGCGAGTCCCTGTGCGGTGTAGTTTGGCAGGGATTTTCTCCATGGAGCGCTC
>NZ_FNVD01000038.1 GCF_900108275.1 Jhaorihella thermophila | reverse complement strand
GACCACCAGTTCCACAGATCCTTGTATCGAAACACCCATGGCTCGCCGTAAACGCCATCGGTGATTGGTGTGCGGACCTGCGCGGCGCGGTCGGTTTCGCTGGCATAGAACCAGTCGAAGCCCTCGCCGCCGGCGATGTTCTTTTGCAGATAAGCCCGGTCGTAAATCGCGGGCCAGCCCTCGGCCGCGTCGAGATGTTCGAACCCGTCTCGCCAGTCCGACAGCGGCATGTAATTGTCGATGCCGACGAAATCGATCTCGGGATCGGCCCAGAGCGGATCGAGGTGGAAGAACACGTCGCCGCTGCCATCGCCAGGCTGATGCCCGAAATATTCCGACCAGTCGGCGGCGTAGCTGATGTCCGTGCCCGCCCCGAGGATGCTGCGCACATCCGCCGCGAGATCGCGAATGGCCTGCACCGCGGGATAGGTGCTCGCACCCGAGCGGATCGTGGTCAGCCCGCGCATCTCAGTGCCGATAAGGAAAGCATCGACGCCGCCTGCCGCCGCGCAGAGATGGGCGTAGTGCAACACCATGCGGCGCAGACCCCAGTCGCCCGGCGCCCCGATCCAGGAGACCGTCTCGCCGGAGATCGCGAAGTCGGACGGGCTGGCGCTGCCGAAGAAGTCCGCGACCTGGCTTGCCGCCGCGGCTGTCTTGTCGACGCTGCCGGTGTAGCCCGCGGCGGGCGAACAGGTGATCCGGCCGCGCCAGGGGAACGCCGGCTGGCCGGTCTCGGCGGCGTTGTCGGAATACGGGTTCGGCAGCGTGTTGCCGGGCGGCACGTCCATCAGAATGAACGGATAGAAGGTGACGCGCAGCCCGCGCGCCTTCATCTCCTTGATCGCCTGGATCACCGCGAAGTCCGCTGGCGTGCCGCCATAGACCGGGCGGTCCTGATCGTCGCGGCTGACGAGGTGGGCGTTGGCACGGGACACGCCATTCACCGACCAGCTGGCGGGCGTCGTCGACTTGGCCGAGACCTCGACGCCGGGCCGCACTTTGCAGTCGCCCGCCCGCAAGTCGTTCCCGAACCAAGCGACGACGAGGCTCACGCTTTTGACCTTCGGCGCCATGGCCTGCAAGCGGTCGAGCGCCACGACCATGTCGGCGGTATCCGAGAGCGCGTTCAGGTTCTCAGGCGTTTGCGCCCCACCGCTGCCCTTGCGGATGCCGGTCGTGGCATAGGTGAACTCGCCCGAGGCCGGGATCATGGTGACCGCCTGTGTGAGCCCCTCGGCCGTGTCGGGATCGGCGAGCGGGCGGAAGACCTCGAAGGAGAGTTGCGGCAAGCGGTTGCCAAAGTTACCGAGCGGGAGGTCCTCGAAGACCACATAGGCCGTGCCCCGATAGGCGGGCGTGCTGGCCGCGCCCATCGTCGCCGCGATGAACGGATCGGCCGTCTGGGTCTCGTCCCCCGGATACCAGCGCCAGGTGATCCCGGCCGTGTTGAGCAGCTTGCCGTCGGCCCAGATGCGGCCGATGCCGGTGATCGGCCCCTCGCAGAGCGCCACGGCGAAGGAGGCATAGTAGAGATACTCGGTGGTCTTGACCTTGCCGCCGCCCCCGCCGCCCTTGCCGCCGCCTTGCGTGGTGGTCTTGGTCTCCTCTCGGAAGTCGGTCGCCCAGATGATGTTGCCGCCCATGCGCATCCGGCCGTAGACGCGCGGGATGACGGCGCCCTCGGTCGAGGACGTGATCCGGAGGCTGTCGAGCCGCGGCCCCTCGATGCGCTGGGTGGGCGCGAGCGACGAGACGATCCAGCTGTCGACAACCGACCCGATGGTCGAGCCGACGAAGCCGCCGATGGTGGCGGCGCTCACGCCGAGGATCGCGCCGCCGATCGAGCCGCCAATGGCGGCGCCAGCGGCACCGAGGACGAGGGTGGCCATGTCGGGGTCTCAGCGTTGCGGAAACAGGAAGGCGAAGGCAATGCGCCGCCGCCAGGATCGGGTGAGCGGTTCCTCGATCACGCCGAGGCGCTCATAGGCGTGGAGGAAGCTGTCTGGACCGGTCATGATGCCGACATGCTTGGCGATGGCGCGCGGCATCATCCGGAACAGCACCAGCGCGCCGGGGCCGGCGTCGGAGGGCGACACCTCGATCATCATGGTGCGCGCGCCCTCGGCCAGAACCTCGCGCGGGCCCGTCTCACCCCAGTCGCGGCTGTAGGGCGGGATCGGAAACGGCTCGGGACCGACGACCTCGCGCCAGATGCCCCGTGCAAGCCCGAGGCAGTCGCAGCCGACACCGCGGAGGCTTGCCTGGTCGTGATACGGTGTGCCGAGCCACGCGCGCGCCGCAGCGATAACCCTGTCTGGGTCGGCGGGGGCTCTCGTGCATCGCGAAGCGATGCACTGCCGCCCGTCGTTTCCGCTGGAAACGACGTTGGTCACAGCACGCCCCCTTCGTGACCGCCATCCTTTGTCGCGTAGCGCAGGATCGTGTCCTGACCGGGGATATGCGGGAAGCCGCGGAAGTTGGCGGTGTTGGCGAACTTTGCCCCGCAGGTCTCGATCCGCTTGTCACAGCCCGCACGGATGGTGAAGGCGTCGCCCAAGGCGATGGAACGCACCGGCGCCTCGAGCAAGGCCAGGACCGCGACGCCACCCGCAACGTCATGGCCCAGCACCTCGGTGTGCCGCCCCGCATTCGCCCCGCTCGTCCATTCCAGCGTGCCGAAGGTGAACCAGCCGGCATCGAACCCAGCGAGCCCCGATGCGGTGAAGGCCCGGTCGCGCAGGAGATCGATCACCGCGCCCGTCCCCTTGAAGGCCGGATTCTCGAGATCGATGCCGCAGCGCGCGTCCCCAAGCGCCGCGTCGCAGGTCGCCTGGAAGGTCCGCCCGACCGTCTGGCCCAGCACGTGCGCGAGCGAGCGCACCTCGGCGACGAAGACCAGCCGCCCGCGCCGGATCTGGCCGATGGCGCCGCGCCGCATCAGCACGCGCTGGCCCGTGTCCGCCCAGTTCACGCGCCAGACTTCGACCTCGGCATTGTCCCAGCGGCCATCGAGGATGTCGGTCTCGGTGATCCGGTCCGAAGTCAGCACACCCTCTGCGTCCTGTGCATCGACCGAGAGGTTCGAGCCCGAGCGCACCTCGGATGCCGTGAGCCCGCTCTCGGGCTCGAACTCGGTCCCGTCGAAGGTCAGTGTCCGGTCGTGATCGGTGAAGCCGAAGGTGACACCGTCGGCACGGGCGATCCGCCACACCCAAGCGAGCGTGGTCGTGCCGTCGTCGAGATGGGTCTGTAGCGCGGGAGAGAGAGCTTTCATCGGCAGGTTCCCGTCATGCGGTCGTCGAGATCGGCGATCCAGTCGGCCCAGTCCGGCGGCACCTCGGCGACACTCGCCGCAGGTGGCCGTGCCAGTCGGGCCTCGGCATAGGAAATGCAGCCGGCATCACCAGGCACCGTCGTTGCGGCGCAGCCGCTGAGCAGGATCGCCAGCGTCGCGGCCGTCACAAACCGCCTTGCGCCCGCGCTCGACGCGTCCAATCGTGTCTTCCAATGCATCGCGTTCTGCCTCCCGTTTGCCCTGACGCTTTCCTTCCACCCGACCCCAGACCCGGCCGAAGACAATGCCACCGACCGCGCTCAGAGCCGCGACCAGCCAGATCAGGAACTCAGCCATCACCGCGGAATCCCCGCTCGATCCGGTCACGCAGGCCGATCAGGCCGAGGCCGAGGAAGATCAGCCCGGCGGGCGAAGCGTCGCCCGAGCCGGCGAGCAGCGCGACGAGGCGGGACAGTTCAGCAAACGGTCCGATTGCCGGCAACGCGACGGAGGCGATACCGGTGAGCATGGCGAGCAGCCCCGCCCACCAAGTCAGGGAACTCGGTCGGATGTAGCGCATGGGGATCAGTTCCTTTTGAACAGCCGGTTGAGGATTGTGACCAACCGGGCAAGCCAGCCGGTCGGCGTGTCAGGGCTGGGTCTGGTCGTGGCGGGGCGCAGCATCGCCAGAGCTTGCGTCTCGGTGAGACGTCGGACGGGCCGCGAGAAGTCGACGCGACCCGCATGGTCCACAGACCAGACCGGGATCGCGCCGCCGGGATAACGTCCGTCGCGGAACAGGTCGCGCTCGGCCTCCCGTCGCGGGATGATCGATGCAGGCTTGCGCCAGTTCAGAAACGCGTCGGCGGCTGCAACGCGATTGCCGGCGTTCAGGTGCCGGGTTAGCGCTGCCCTGGCGATGCCGCCGGTGTTGTAGTGAAAGCTGACCAGTGCATCGAACTCGTGCGGCTGGAGCGGCACCGTAACCGCGCGCCGGACGTCGGCTTCGTAGCGCGCGAGGTCGGCGCGGAAGACCCGAAGCGCCGCGCGGATCCCGGCGTCGAGATCGTCCGGCATCCCGCGCGGCATTGTCGCCGGATCGGGCGGTCCGGCGGCGGCGGTGTGGCCGATGCCGAAGGTCCAGGTGCCTGTGGAATCGCGGTAGGGCCCGGGCACGATACCCTCGTGCCGGGCAAGGGCCATGAGGCCCCGGTCAGTCATCTGCATGGGGTTACCTCAGGAGCGAGAGGATCAGGATCAGCGCGGCAACCGCGAGGCCGATGCGCAGGCGGTGCAAGAAAGCATCGCGCGGGTCGTCGGTCAGGCGCCGCAGCCCGCGCAGGACACGGACGAGCTCAGTCATCGCCGCTCTCCCGCGCCTGGCGCAGGCGGGCAAGCACCAGTTCGATCACCGCCGGGCCGAAGACCCCGACGAGATAGGCGGCCGATCCCGCTGCACCGCCCGCCGGGATCGCCTGTGGCGGCAGGCCCAGCCAGCTGGTGATGACGGCCATCGACAGGCTGCCCATGCCGGCGGCGATCAGCCCGCCGAGCAGGATGTGCCGCAGCGCGTCGCGCAGCCGCATCTTCGTGGTCAGCGCGTTGGTCGCGCCGCCGAGGGCGCCCCAGGCGGCGAGGATCACCGCCGTCGATGCCGCGAGGTCGCGCAGCACCGTCGCGACGAAACCGGAATTGTCGTTCATCGCCGGATCTCCAGGAGCGGGATGGAGGTGATGGAGCCGAGCCGCTCGAGGTCGAGCGTCACGTCGAGCGTGTCGGTGTCGAAGCGGACCGGCACGTCGAACTCGAACCCGGCCGTGATGGTGGCGCCAGAAGCCGGAGCGGTAGTGAAAGTGACGAGGCCGGTGGTGGTGTCGACCGACCAGCCGCCTGCCTGTTCCACGCCATCGACAGCCACCGTAACGCTTCCGACCACCGGCTTGGTGATCGTCCGCACCCATGTCTGGCCGCCAGAGGTGTAACGCTTCACCAGTTGGAATGCCGTCGTCGTGCCATCCCCGGTGCCGATGGCCTGATCGGTCGCCGATGGCGTCTGCGATGGAAGGCACGACTTGTAATCCGCCCAGTCCTTGAAGCGGAAGCCGTAGAGGCGACCGTTGCGTGCCTCGAAGAATTCGACGACGGCGGCGAGATCGTCGGCGCGGCGGATGCCGTAAGCGACATCGTAGCGCCGGCGCGAGTTCGCCCAGCTGGCGTTACGCTCCTCGTCGCCCGAGGCCAGCTCGACGATCTGCGTGCGTCGCTCCGGCCCGCCTCGTGCACCCCGGCTGATATTGTCCGGAAACCGGACCTCGTGAAACGCCATCAGAGCCCCCTGCGCCCCAGCGACACCGCGCGAGCAATATCGGCGGCGACCTGCGTGCGCGACTGCCGGAAGCTTTCCGCGTCGCGGGTGTTGATGTTGATGGTTACACCGCCGCCCGCGCCATAGCTCTGTGCGTCGCGGCGCGAGAGCACTCGCTCTCCGCGCTGGAGGATCGCGGGCACCTCGTCGGGCCTGAGGCCGGCCCAACCTCCCGAATGCATGCGCGGCGCGGCGGCGAAGGCCATGGCGGGGACCATGCGCGACGGCGCCGGCCCGCCGACCACACCGCCCGCGTGAAGTACTCCGGCGAAGAGCCCGCCCGCGCTACCGAGAATGCCGCCGAGGACACTGGCGATGGGGCCGAGAATGAACCGCCGTGCGGCGAGCCGTGCCAGATCGGCGATGAGCGAAGTGACGAGATCGCGGAAATCCAGCTTGCCGGACTTCACGAATTCCGCCACCGCGTCCTCGGCGCTTCGGAATGCGCCCACGAGGCTCTGGCCGATATCGGCGCCGATGTCGCGGGCCCTGGCAGCGTAATCGGCCAGCGTCGCGGTGACGGCCCCCCAGCCGGTCGCGGCCTGCTCCGCCCCGTCGGCATTCGCCGCCCCCGCAGCCTGGCCAGCCTCACCGGCGGCATCCAGCGCCTCCGTCACGCGATCGGCCGCCGCTGAGGCCTCATCGAGCGCATCCGCCCCGTCTTCGCCGCTTGCGCGCATCGCGGCCCTGAGCGCGTCCACCGATTCCCGCACGCCGTCGAATGCGTAAGCGCGGGTGTCGGCGGCGCTGGCACGCAGCACATCGGCCTGGTGGCCGGCGTTGTTGGCAGCGTGGTCGAGATAGGAGGCGTAGCTCTGCGCCCCGTAGACGTCGATCCGTGCATCGGCCCCGATCCGTTCGGAAACCGCGTTGAAGGTCGGGCCGATCTGGGAGAGGAAATCGGCCCATTTTTGCGAGAGAAACGCCATGAGGCGGAGCCAGATCGCCTCGATGTCCGCCCTCATGGCGCGGAAATCATCGACGAAGGAAGTGACGGTCACCTTGATCCCGTCCCAGACCGCCTTCGCGACATTGCCCATGAGTTCGAGCGCCTCGCCAAAGCCGCCGGCACCCTGCACGAGCTTCGTGAACTGGTAGATGAGCTCGCCCGCGCCGACTACAGCCGCGCCGATGCCGGTGCGGATGAGCGCGCCGCGCAAGACCACAAGCGCCGTGGCGAGGCCGCGCACGGACAAGGCCGCGGCGGCCAGCCCGGCAACCCAGCGGCTGGCGAGGAAACCCGCAAAGGTCGCGGCATAGGTCGTCAGGCGACCGATATTGTCGAAGAGCCCGGCAATGGCCTGTCCGAGCGGGCCGGTGCGGCTCGCGAGTGTCGCCATGGCGTCGGCGACCGTTTCCAGAGCGGGCGCCGCGGCGACTGCCAGCTGGTTCGACAGACCACGCCAGATCAGACCCAGCCGCGAGATCGCGTCGTTGGTCCGTTCGATCTGGTCAGCTTCCGTCTCGGAGACCACGACACCGAAGGCACGCACGTCCTCTGTCGCCTGACGCAGCGTCGCGGTGTCGATGCGGCTCATGGCGATGGAGCCTTCCTCGCCGAAGAGCTGCCCCGCGACGGCGGCACGCTCGGCGATTGGCACGAACGCCTCGATGGCGGCATTGACCGCACCCACGCGCTCGTCGAGGGGCATCGCCAGCAGGTCAGCGGCCGAGAGCCCGAGCCGGTCCAGCGCTTGCGTGGCCGGGCCGGTCCCGGCCGCGGCCTGGCTGAGTCGCCGGGTCAGATCCTTGGTCGCCTGCTCGATGCCAGACATGGACACGCCCGCCAGTTCCCCCGCACGTTCCAGCGTCTGGATCGAGGCAACCGTGGTGCCGAGCGACTGCGCCAGCTTCGCCTGCGCATCGACCGTCTGCAGGCCGGACCGCACCATGGCGACACCGGCGGCCGTGGCAGCGGCGACGGCAGCCGCTGCCGCGACGCGCACCCGCCGCGCGAAGCCTGCAAGCCTTGCGTTGGCGGCCTCCATCTCGCGACTGAGCCGGCCGAAGCCACGGGCGGCGGCCTCGCCCACGCCTTCCAGCTCGGCGCGCACCTGCCGGCCGCCGACCGCGGCGAGGCGGACGCTAACCCGTTTTTCCGCCATCAGGGCGTTCCATCTGTTCGTTGAGCTTGGCCACCATCACCGCCTCAATGACGGGCAAGAGTTCGGCCATGGCGACGGGCGGAACACCGAGGGCGTCACCAAGCGCCAGCGCCGCAGCCATGTCCCAGCCGATCACGGCGCCGGGCAGCACGCGCAGTTGGCCGCCGAGGCGCCCAACCAGGTCCCAGACCTGCCAGCCCTCATGCGTGAGCGGCCGGTTCAGCCGCGCCGGGCAGTCCGGGCAGGCTTGCTCGCGGCCCTCGTAGGGCTGGCAGGCCTCGCAGTATCGCTCACCCCCACCGAAGGACCAGTCGGCAAGGGCGCGGAGGCGTTTTTTTCCTGCTCCAGAAGCAGGCCCTTCGAGACGTATGAAAGCTGGAAGGCCTCGAAGATCGGCCAGATGTCC
>NZ_FNVD01000023.1 GCF_900108275.1 Jhaorihella thermophila | reverse complement strand
TTCAGCCCTTCTCGCATAACCCTCGAAAACAACGGAAAAATCCGGCCGCAGCCGGATCGAGAGAACGCCTTCGCGGGGGCAAGTGGCGGAGGGGAAGGGACTGGGGGCGAACGTTCTCCCGAGACCCAACGGGGCTTGTTCCGGCCAGCTCCGTAAAGGCGGCACGCTCGGCTCTCAGAAGTCGGGCCCGGGCCTGTCGCATTCAACGCTGAGACAGGATACGATAAAGACTTCGTTCGCTGATGCCGAGGATTCCGGCCACGACCCTTCGATTGTTGTCATGGCGCTGCAACAGGAAATCGAGGTACCGGTCACGCAATTGTTCGAGCGTGGGCTCGTCGGCCACGCTGATGCCTTTGTCCCGCTGCTCGGTCAATCCGGCCTGCTGCCCCAGTTCCACGTGATCGGGCTGTATGGTTGCCGAACGCCCCGACAGGATCACCCCGCGCTCGACGACGTTGCGCAATTCGCGCAGGTTGCCCGGCCAGTCCCATTTCTGCAACAGCTCGAGCGTCTTTCTCGAGATCGTCTTTTCCACATCGAGGGCGAAGCGACGGCGCGACAGGAAATGGTTGGCGAGTTCGGGAATGTCGGCACGGCGCGCACGCAGCGGTGGCACTTCGAGGGTGAAGGCGGTGAGGATGTAGAAAAGTTCGGGCACAAGCCCCCCCTCAGCCGCCAACTCCGGCAACCCCTGGCTCGAGGCGGCGATGACACGCACCTGCAAGCCTATCTCGCGGGCCGAGCCGCGCCGCGTGAAGGCGCCGGTTTCGAGCGCCGCCGCCAGCCGCCGCTGGACCACCTGCGGCATCCGCCCGATATCGGACAGGAACAGCGTGCCGCCACGTGCGGCTTCCAGAAGCCCCGGCGCGGCGGCGCCGAACAACTCGTCGGCAAGATGGCTCCCGTCCGCCCGCGCGCATTGCAGCTCGGCAAAGCTGGCCTCGGCGCGCGGCCCGTTTTCGTGGATGAAACGGGCGACCGTCCGCTTGCCGGCGCCGCTTTCGCCATGGATGAGCACCGGCATTTCTGCCTCGGCCAACATCCTTGCCCGCTCGCGCAGCTTGCACACCTCGGCGGTATGCCCGACGATTTCGGGCGTCTCCTGGCCCTTTACCTCGCGCCTGAGCAGCCCGACCTCGTTGCGCAGGCGGGCGGCCTCGAAGACCCGCGCGATCGCCAGCTCCAGCATCCGTGGCGAGATCGGCTTGGTCAGATAGTCGGCGGCCCCGGCCTTGACCGCGCCCACCGCCTGATCGACCGAACCATGGGCCGTGAGCACGATCACCGGGCAGCGTTCAGCCAGATCCGGCAGATGGTCGGTGCTGGTTGCGTCGGGCAATTTCTGATCGAGCAGGACAAGGTCCGGCGGGTCGGTGTCGAGCACCGCCAGCGCCTCGGTCAGCGTGCCCGCCCCGACCGCCCGGAAGCCGAGTTGTTCGATCTGGCGCAGAAGCAGCCGCCGCAGGATAGCGTCGTCATCGACGACGAGGATGGATTGTGTTGCCGCCATTGCCCGCTCAGCCGCTGCCATTCGTGGTCCTTGGGGGCATCGCCTCGGCATCGGGCAGGTGGACGATGAACCGCGTCCCCTTTCCCGGCACCGACTCGACCTCGATGTCCCCGCCCAGACGCTCGACCACCTGCCGGCAAATGGCAAGCCCCAGGCCGCGTCCCGCCGAACCGTCGGGGCGGCGTGTCCAGAACGGCAGGAAGATGTCCTTGAGATTTTCCGGCGGGATGCCGACGCCGGTATCGGCGACCTCCAGAACCACGCCGCTTCCGTCGCGCGCCGCGCGCACGGCCAGCTTGCCACCGCCGGGCATGGCGTGGATCGCATTGACCACGAGGTTGAGCAGAAGGATGCGCATGTCGCTGTCCGGCGCCTCGATCATCAGTTCCGCCGGCACCTCGGCCCGGGCCTCGATCCCGGCCTGCTCGAGGTTCGGCCGCACGAGGCGCAGCGTGTCGCGCGCGACGGCCGACAGATCCACCGCCTGCGGGGTATCCGAGGACGGCAGCGACAGGCGCATCAGGCTTTCGCTCACATCCATGCAGGTCTGGATCTCGGTCTCGATCAGGTTGGTGAACTCGTGCGCCTCGCACCCTTCGGGCAGATCGCGGCGGATCGTGTCGAGGGCCAGCAGGATCGACGACAGCGGCGTGTTGATCTCATGCGCGACGCCATTGGCCAGAAGCGCGATCTCGCTCAGACGCTGCTGGTGCGAAATCTCGACGGCGCGATCGAGATCGCGGATCACCTCGATCACGCAATCGACCGTGGCCCCGTCCACCGGCAGGCGGATCGGCGCGGCGGTGACTTCGACGTTCATCTCCCGGCCGTCGGCGGCAAGGTGGCGGTCGGTAAAGCGCAGGGTTTCGCCCCCCTGCCGCAGGATGCGCACCACCGGGCAGGTCTGAAGCGTCGGCGGGCAGGGCTCGCCCGCGCCGTGGGTCAGCCGGTGGCAAGGCTGGCCGATGACCTGCTCGCGCGGCAGGCCGAGTTGCGCCAGATGCGCATCATTGGCGTGCAGCACCCGGAAATCCGGGCCGATGACGCGGATCCCGTCCGGGGCGGCGGCGAGAATCGCCTCCAGCGCGTCGCGCGCTGCGCGCAGCGCCTCGTCGGCGGCCTCGAGCCTGGCGGACATGGTGTTGAACCCCGCCGCGAAGGCGGCAATTTCATCATGCCCCTCCACCGCGACCCGCGTTCCGACCGCGCCGCGCCCGACCTGCGCGACGGCCTCGGCGAGCGGTTCCAGCCGGTCAAGCACCAGCCGCCGCGTCGCCTTCCACAGGGCGAGCCCCAATAGCGCCATCACCACCGCTCCCATGCCGATCAGGATTGCGGTCCCCTTCAGGGCGTGGGCCATGATCGGCGTTGCCCGGAAATCGACCACCAGCAACCCGTTGATCGGGTGCGACGCCGGGTCGCCATGGCATTCCGCACAGGGCGGGCGGTTTTGCACCGGATTGACGCTGCGCAGGACTTCGGCGCCGTTGAGCCCGGTTTGATAGGCAGCCGACGCGCCGCCCGAGGCCAGGGCCGCCTGCAGGGCCGGATCGTCGAGCTGGACGCCGATCCGCTCGTTCCGGTCCGAGAAGCGGATCTCGCCATTGGGCGCGACGATCATCACCGCGTCGATCCCGTCCTGCCGGCCGAGGTTGTCAACGATCTGGCTCAGCCCGTTCAGATCGCGCTTGAGCATCGCGTTTTCAAGCGCGATCTGGAGAGTTTCGTTCAAGGCCAGCGAGGCGCGTTCGTTCTCGTCGAGCAGCATCCGCGTGTGCAGGACCAGAAGGATCGCCAGGAAGGCGATGGAGGCCAGGAACAGGAACAGGGCGCTGACGGCGATCAGCCGCCGTTGCAGGCTCTGATCCAGGTAAGCGTTCCATTTCTCAAGCGCGCGGAGCCGCATCATAACACCAGGTTGTCCGGGCGTGGATATTGCCGCTCGGCGCAGATATAGCAAAGCTCCGCATGATCGTCGCCGGAATTTTCCGGGCGATGGGTCATCGTCTTGCACGACTGACAGCGGAACGCCTCCAGTGCCACCGGCGGGCCGACCCGCCCGTCGATCGTCACCGAGATCGCGTCGTCGTCGCACAGGGCCACGCACAAGCCGCAGCCAGTGCATGCCTTGGCGGCAACGACATAGGCCGGGCGCTCGCCGGCGACGATCTGGAACGCGCCGTTTGGACATCCGCGAACGCAGGCATCGCAGCCAGTGCAGCGCGCCGGGTCGATGGTGGGCGCGTAGGGAAACAACGGGCCGGACGAGCCGCGCTCCAGGGCAAGGAACTCCTCCAGCGCCGCGGCCCTGTCATCCTCACCGCGACCGGGGCGCCCGCGCAGGATCGCGCGGCGTGCCGGGTCGGGGGCGCCGTCCCCGGCCAGTCTTTGCCACCAACTTTTGCGGGGCCGTGGAACCCTTTTCGCGCACAGCGAGGCTGCGCCACGGCTTTGGGCCAGACGATTGAACCGGGCCAGCGTATCGGCAAAGGGGCGCGCCCCGGCCCGGTCGCAATCCGCGCAATCATGTTCGGCGATTTCGATTTCGCGAACGCCGCCTGCCCAGGCCAGCGCAAGGTCGGCGATGGACAGCGCGTTCAGGCACAGATCCTGTTCCGGATCCGCCCCGGAACAGACCAGCGACCAGGTCCGTTCAGACGGGTCCGGGGGCGGCACCGGAGGAGGGAAAGCCGCCTCCGGGCAGGCCGCGGCGCAGGCGCCGCAGCGGTTGCATGTTTCCGCGTCGATGACCGGTGCCCGCGTTTCGGCCGGCACCGTGATCGCGCCGACCGGGCAGACGCTTTCACAGACGTCGCACAGCGGCAAGGGCAGCGCCGCCCGCGCGCATCGCCGCGGGTCCGGCCGCGGCGCCTTGCCGGTCACCAGCTTGGCGCGGCGCCCGGCAGGAACGCCACCTCGTCCGGCTGGACCTCGGGGCGCTTGGGCGGCTCGGGGATCTGTTCGGCGATGCCGGTGATCCGTTCCAGCTCTGCCCGGATCTCGGCCAGCAAGGCGCCCGCGAAGGCCGCCGCCGCGCGGTAGAGAGCCGTATCCGCCCGCACTGATACCTTGCCCAGGAAATCCCCGACCCAGGGCCCCATCTGCCGGTCCATGAACACCGCCGCATCCGCCGCCGCCTCGGCGCTGCCCTGTTCCAGCAGGAAGGCCACGAATTGCAGCATCGGCACGATGTGGTCATCCGCCCGCACCCGCCAGTTCGGCACCGAGATGCCCCAATGCTCATACCAGCGGCGCGCCTCGAACATCGGCTCGCCCCTCTCGGTGTGGTCGTCGCTCAGCCAGACCGAGGCCGACGGCGCAGCCCGGTGCCCGTGGGTGAGGAAGATGTCGGCATAATCCGCCGCCAGCCGGTCGAAAAACGGATCCTCAGGCCCCGGCGGCAGGTCCGACACCGCTACCTCGAGCTCCCCCAGCGCCCCGCGCGCGGCGTCGGTTTCGAGGATCTGGTCGAGGAAGGCGAACGCGTCGCCCGATCGCAGGGCGGCCAAAGCCTCCCCGTCCAGTTCCCGGTCGAACAGCCGGATCACAACGGCCAGCGCCGCCGCGGCATCTGCCATGACCGCGCGGTCGGTCTGCGAGGGCATGGCGGGCTGCTCGGGAAGCGGATGCCGTTGCGGGTTCGTCATGATTTCACCTTGCCCTTGGAGTGCGGCACGAACACGATCGACGGATTGGTCAGGTCCGGATCGGCCATGCCGCGCACTTGGTCCACCACCTCGTCATTCGGGCCGATCGCCTTGGTCTCGGCGGTGCCGTCGCGCAGCTGGTCGATCGGCGCGATGTCGAGCACGCGCATCATGCAGGCCTCGACGCAATAGGGTTTGCGGCCCGCCTCGAGCTGGTCGATGCACATGTTGCATTTCTTGACCAGGTTATCCTCGGGGTCGAACTGCGGCGCCCCGAACGGACAGGCGGCCTCGCATTTCCGGCAGCCGATGCACAGCGTGCTGTCGATGTCCACCACGCCGTTGTCCTTGCGCTTCCAGATCGCGCCGGTCGGGCAGGCCGGGAGACAGGCCGGGTCGGCGCAGTGGTTGCAGGACATGTTGATCTTGAAGGCGAACACCTCGGGGTAGGTGCCGCCCTCGACATATTGCACGCGCCGGAAGCGCGGGCCGGGGCCAAGACCGTTCTTGTCCTTGCACGCAATCTCGCAGGCCCGGCAGCCGATGCAGTCCACGTTGTTGTGGATGAAACCGAGCTGCATTTCCGGTTCGACCTTGGGATATCCGTATTCCCGCAGCCGTTCGACGCTCGCCTTGATCTTCGCCTTGTCGATCTGGTTCGCCATCTCGTCTGTCTCCTCGGCTCAGTAGTCGCGCCGGAACACGGCGCTGCGGGCGGTGGCCAACTGGTCCCAGCCGGGACGGTGGGCCCTGTCGGTCTTGCGCACGTCGCAAAGCACGGTGTTGTAGGCGAAGGCCCCGGCGGGGCTGGGTTCGTCGAGCGTCAGGAAATCGGGGTTGCCGGATCGGTCGGTGCCGTCCTCGGCCAGGTCCATCCAAGCGCCTTCGTGCAGCACCACCACGCCCGGCATGCAGCGTTCCGTGACATAGACCGGCACGACACAGGTGCCGCGATCGTTGTAGACCTCGACCGTGTCGCCGGTCCGAATGCCCAGCTTCTTCGCATCGGACGCGTTCATCGTCAGTTCCTGGCTGAAGGTCTCACGCAGCCAGGGGATGTTGTTGAAGATCGAATGCGTCCGCCAGCGCGGGTGCGGGCTGACCATGTGGAAGGGGAACTTTTCGGTCTTGGGGCTGTTCAGGCTCTCCCACGGCTCGATCCATTTCGGGATCGCCGGGATCGGGTAGCCGTATTGCGTCTTCGTCCAGTCGGTGATCTGCGCCAGCGTGGTCGAGAAGATCTCGATCTTGCCGGACGGGGTCTGGAACGGCACGCCCTTTTCGATCTGGTCGCGGAAGGCGACATGCGGCTCGTCGAAGACGAACTTGTAGACCCCGCGTTTCTTGAACTCTTCCCAGGACCAGGTGACGTGCTGGTGATGCATCACCTTTTCTTCCCACCAGGCCTTCAGATAGGCCTCGTCCACCGGGTCGGGGTTCCAGAAATAGTCGCGCGTGGCGCGCGGGTTGTAGGCCGGGCCAAAGCCGAGGCGATAGGCGAGCTCGGTGAACACCTGGAAGTCGGTCTTCGACTCGCCCATCGGCTCGATCACCTTGGGCCGGTGGATGTAGTAATGCCCCTTGTACCAGGGCAGTGCCACGTCATGCCGCTCGAAATGGGTGGCGATGGGCAGAAGGTAATCGGCCCAGATGCCGGTGGGCGTGATCGTCGAGTCCATGCAGACGAACAGGCTTTCCTTGTCGCCTTCGGCCTCGAGCTTGCGGATCGCGGCGATTTCCTTGTTGATGTTGGTCAGCTGGTTGAACCAGTCCGACCCCTGCCAGAAGATGCCGCGGATATTGGGCACCACGCCGTCCCACTGGTCGTTGCGCGGCCACAGCCCCGCCTCTTCGCGCGTCACGTTGGGGTAGTTGAGCACGATATGCGCCCAGCGGTCGGACTTGATCGAGGCATACCAGACGTTCGCCCACTGGTCGTAGGGGTAGGCGACGGCCTCGGCGTGCCAGCCCTTGCCCACCCCTTCGGCGCAGCCGCCGAGGATGCCGATATTGCCGGTCATCGCCTGGAGCGCCGCGGCCATGCGGTTGTATTGCTCGCCATAGGCGTTGCGGCCCGGCGCCCAGCTTGCCTTGAGTGCCGCCGGCTTGGTGGTGGCATACATCTCGGCCAACTTCTTGATGTCCTCGGCCGGCACGCCGCAAATCTCGGATGCCCATTCCGGCGTCTTGGGCTGTCCGTCGGACTTGCCGAGAATGTAGTCCTTGAAGCTCTCCTGCCCCTTCGCCCAGTCGGGCATGGTGCCTTCGTCCATGCCCTGCACGAAACGGTCGATGAACTCCTGGTCGTGCCAGTCGTTGTCCCAGATGTGGTAGGCCATGCCGGCCATCATCGCGGCATCGGTGTTTGGCCGGATCGGGATCCACCAAGCGTCATAGGCGGCGGCGCTGTCGGTGTATTGCGGATCGACGAGCACGAACTTGCAGCCGCGCTGCTTGGCCAGCCGCATGTAGTAGAAGGTGTTGCCGCCGTGGAAGGTGTAGGCCGGGTTCCAGCCCCACATGATGATCAGCTTGGAATGGGCGAAGGCGTCGTCCTCGTTGCCGTCCTCGATCGTGCCGAAGGTGATGCGGCTGGAAAACGTCGTGCCCTGGTAGGATGGCACCGACCACGACGAGGTGCGGCATCCGAACATACCCAGGAACCGGCCGAGCAGCCCCTCGATCTGGTCGGACTTGTGCAGCACGCCGTAGGAAGCGCCGGCATAGGACTGATCGACCAGCGCCTGGGGGCCGTATTTGTCCCTGATGTAGACCATGCGCTCGGCGATCTCGCTCAGGGCCTGATCCCACGAGATGCGCTTGAACTTGCCCTCGCCGCGCTTGCCCACCCGCTTCATCGGGTAGAGCAGCCGTTCGGCCGAGTAGAGCCGCGCGCGATACGACCGCCCGCGCAGGCAGGCGCGAAGCTGCGGCTTCTCCTCGGTGTCGGTGCCGCGCGCGTCGCCCTGGTATTCGCCGGTATCGGTCGAAAGCCGCACGATCACGTCGCCCTTCTTGTGCGCCACCAGCATGTGACGCGACCCGCAGTTGTGGGCGCAGGAGGTGACCACCGTTTCAAGCTCGTCGTCGGTGTAATAGGGCTCGTAGGCGAAGGCGCGGGCCGGGCTGCGGGCGCCGTCCAGCACCAGTCCGGTGGCAGCCAGTGCCGCCGAGCCTTTCAGGAAGGACCGCCGGGTCTGCTCAAAGGGGCCCTTTGCGGCGGTCGGTTTATCGAGATGTTTCATCGCGTGAACTCCGTTTCGCTGGGCCGCATCACTGCGCCTTTTCCGGCAACTGGTATTCGGGCTTGGAACTGGTCGGACGGTCCACGGCCCACTCCGGCACTTCCGTGTCCATGTCCGGCCACGGATGGCGCGGGTAGGGATAGGAAATCTGGTACCACTGGCGGCCACCGTGACAGCCGTAGCAGGTGTCGGATTTCTCTCGCGCCAGTTTCTCGATGTTGAGCGCGTTCAGATAGGTCACGTTGTGGCGGTTGGTGCGGAAACCGAACTCGCCGTGGCACGCCAGGCACCCGTTGATGTTCTCTTCGTCCTCGAAATCATGCCGTACTTCGGACCAAGGCCCCGAAAGGCCCATGATGTTTTCCGGATCCGGCATCGCACCGTGGCACAGCAGGCAGGTTTCCGAGGGGTTGACCATCTTGCGGTTGGTGAACTCCGGCACATCGGGAGCCGTTCCGGCCGCGCGCGTCGGCACCATGTCGGGGCTTTCCTCGCGAGGATCGTTGCCCTTGTGGCAGAAGGTGCATTCCAGGTTCATCACCTGTTTCGCGAAGTCGCTCTCGAGGTGGCGGTAGTGGAAGCTCTCCTGCGCGCCCTCGTAGGTGTCGAGCGTCTGGTACCAGGCCAGCGTTTCGCTGGCGGGAACACCGGCGGGCGAAGCCTCGAGTGGCTTGTACTCGAGGATTTCCTGGTGACAGACAAGGCATTCCTCGTTGCTGGCCTCGTTGATGGCCGGCGGGAAGTGGATCGGGTGATAGCGGGCGCGCTCGTAGTCCATGCCGGCATCCACCTCTGCCTGAATGGCAGCGGCGCGTTCCCTTGCGGCGGCGATCTCCTCGGCGCTGCGTGCAGGCGGGTTCGAGAAACCAGCCAGCGCTTCTTCCAGCGCTGCGGCCTCCTCGGCACTCGCATTCGTTGCTGCAGGCTCTGCGCCCTCGGCGGCCGCTGCGTCCGCTACGCCGCCCGATTGCGCGATGATATAGGCGATGACCGCGGCGCGATCCTCGGCCTTCTTCAAACCGGCAAAGGCCATCTTGTTGCCCGGCACGACCTTCTTGGGGGCCGCAAGGAAGGCGTCAAGGCGTTTTTCGTCCCAGGTACCACCGAGGGCGGCCATGGCCTCGGAGTACTTGAAACCCTCTACCGAAGCGACCGCGCGGCCAACCACGCCAAAAAGATTGGGCCCGATGCCGTTCTTGCCGCTGTCGTCAACCTTGTGGCAAGCCTTGCATTTCTTGAACACCTTGGCGCCGGCCGGATCGCCCGCAGAGGTCGAGGCCGCGGTTCTGACTGCCGGCGACTTCGAGGCGGCAACCTTTGTCCCAGCCTCCTGCGCGGCATCCGTAGCGGGGGCCTCGGCCGATGCGGTCCGGGTCTGTTCCCCGGCCTTTTCATCGTTGCGCGTGACCAGATGAACGACAGCCTGGCCCACGATCACGACCGCCAGAACGGCGGTTCCGGCCGCAAGCAGAAGGCTGAGCCTGGCGAGAGTTGCCTCGATCCACTTCATGGCTCACAACTTTCCCGAGTTGGTTTGGGTGTGGGGATGGCCGGCGCACCCGGCCACCCCGATCGGACGTGTCAGCCGCCCGATTTCTTTTCGGTGGCTTCGCCGGTCGGCGGCGTCCATTCGCCGCTCATGCCCGACATGCCACCCATGCCACCCATGCCAGACATTCCGGACATGCCGCTCATTCCGCCTTGGGCGCCCGGGGCCAGGGTCCACTGGGTGCAGAACCAACCGGAGGCGTTTCCGCTCATGCCGGACATGCCGCCCATGCCGGACATGCCGCCCATGCCGGACATGCCGCCCATGCCGCTCATGCCGCCCATGCCGGACATGCCGCCCATGCCGCCCATGCCGGACATGCCACCCATGCCGGACATGCCGCCCATGCCGGACATGCCGCCCATGCCGGACATGCCACCCATGCCGGACATGCCGCCCATGCCGGACATGCCACCCATGCCGGACATGCCGCCCATGCCGCTCATGCCGCCCATGCCGGACATGCCACCCATGCCGGACATGCCGCCCATGCCGCTCATGCCGCCCATGCCGGACATTCCACCCATGCCGGACATGCCGCCCATGCCGCTCATGCCGCCCATGCCGGACATGCCGCCCATGCCGCTCATGCCGGACATGCCGCCCATGCCACCTTGGGCTCCGGGGGCCATGGTCCACTGGGTGCAAACCCAGCCACCAGAATTACCGGCCATGCCAGACATCCCGCTCATGCCGGACATGCCACCCATGCCGGACATGCCACCCATGCCGGACATGCCACCCATGCCGCTCATGCCGCCCATGCCGGACATGCCGCCCATGCCGCTCATGCCGGACATGCCGCTCTGCTCTTCTGCGGTGGCCGGCGCGACGAACATGGTGGCTCCCAAAAGGGCAGCCAGAATGGTTTTCCTGGACTTGATCATCATTTTGCTCTCCCAGAGTTGCCCTCTCTCACCAGCCCGAAACGCGGGGTCGCAACTCGAAACGCCGCGCCGGGAACTCTTGCGCAGCGGGTCAGTCCGCCTGGTGCCAACCGCGAATGTCGTATGGCCCGGTCATCCCGGGGCGTGTGAACGGCGTGTACCAAGCGCCCTGATCCTCGAGAAATCTCAGACTTGCCGGATAGGGCGGGATGACACCCGTCAGTGCTTGCCGGTACCACGCGCCATCCTTCTTCATCTCCGTCACGACGGGCGCGCCCTCGGGCCGGCGGTCCGGCTGAACGCCTGCAATGAAGACCGTCGATTCCTCGGCAAGGGCGGCCTGCGCCAAGAGGCCCAACGAAAGGAACGGAACGATGAATTTCACGGCTCAATCCTCCTGCAGCGGCCCGAAACATCCGGCGCCGTCTGCAGTCAATTGAGCCCACACCGGCCAGCGGTCAACAATTTTGTCGAGATTTTACAATGGGTTATTCATGTGTGCGCGCTGGGAATCCTGCCAGATTGTCAGCCCGGGGCCGGTGAAGATGCCGATTCCAAGGTTTTTTGGGCCTCTCGGCCTGCCATTTTGTCATGTCAAATTAGCAGAGAATTTTTTGGACAAATTGTCGCACATAACGGGATGCTCTTGTCGCCGCTCAACACCAGCGTCGGGCCGCTCGGTAGGTTCGATGAGCTCCAGCCGTGGTCCGGTTGCCCACCAGCGCCCGGTCTTTCGTCGCACCACCGTCAATAGCTGATGATCAGATCCCGCAACGACACCCGCGATTCCTCGATAGAGTTGGGCGGACGTTACGCAACCTTTACGTTGGCAAAGATGTCACCCCACCTTGCTGCGCCAGAACGACGTGTGATCCGCCGCGAAATACCCGTCCGCGACCCGGAAATACCCCTGTAGTTCGACGGTATCACCCGCGCTCAGCGGCACCATCGTCTGCAGCCAGAGCGCGGTGGCGAGTGATTTGTGGGAACTTGACACCTCGCCGAAGGAGCCGCGGATTTCGGTCGTGCCGTTCAGGACCAGTCGCCCGCGCATCCGGGCCGATGTGCTGGCATTGACCTTGTAGAGCAAGCTCGCGCCAAAGAGGTAGGTGCCGGCAACCGGTGCGGTGAAGAGATTGGTTGCCGGGTCGAACGGGCCCTGGTCATTGGCCTCGACCGTGTTGATGCCGATTTTCGTCCAGGTGGTGAGCGCGACATAATTGTCGTAGTTGGTATAGGCCTTGAAACGCGGGCTTCGCGGCTGGTTCACGATGCCGGTGGCGCGGTCGACGGTCAGCGCGTCGCGCCAGGCTGTGCCATCGGGGCTCACCTTCAGGGTCAGGTCGTCGGTGCCGAGGAGACCAAGCTCGGCCCGGCCGGAAAACCCCGACTGAAGCAGGAAGGACAGAACCCCGGCGCCAGTTTCCTTGTTGAGCGCGAGGCACAGATTGCCGCTGCCGCCTTCGGGTGCGGTGAGCGCCGTCCAGAGCGCCCCGTTCAGCTTGGCCGAAAACGGATTGGCGGCATCGGCGGTGGTGCCGAGACTCAGACGGGTCAGGTTCTGCAGCGCGTCCGGCGTGACGCCGATCCAGGCCGTGCCATCGAAGACCAGCAGAACCGCCTCGTCCTCGATCCAGACCCGCCAGCCCGCTTGAGGGGTGAGCTGCACCCACGCCCCACCGGAAAACAGCGCCACGTCGCCGTCCCAGCCGGCCCATGCGCCGGTGGCGCCGGTGACCACGATGTAGCGGTCGCCTTCGGCGGGGCTGCCGGGCGGTGCGGTCAGATCCCGGTCCTTTACGGAAAGCTAGACGAGCCCGTCGAGCAGGTCGAGCGCCGCGTTATGGGTGACATGCTTCTGCGCCTGGGCGGCGGCGATGTAGGGGAGCGCGAGGTTCGGGGTGGTCATTGGTGCCTCATGCGATGGTGAGCGTGGCTTTGGCGGGGGTTCCCCGTCCAAGCGAAGGCGAGAGCTGGGCCACGCGGATGGTCAGCGCGGCGCCCGGCGCCAGCGTCGCGCCCCAGTCGACGACCTGATCGTCCGTGCTGTAGGCGACCGTCGCGGTGCCCGCCGTCAGCGTCCGCTTCACGGTTGAGCCGTCCGGAATGTCGATCTCCCAAGCTTCCGGCTGGTCGAGGAGCGGCACCTCGGTGGTCTCCCAGCTGTCGGCGGCCGGGTCACGGGAACGGCGGGTCCAGGTAAGGGTGATGTCGCCAGAAGGCTCGGCCTTGGCCGCGAGATGCACCGGCGCGAAGGGCCGGAGCGAGGCTCCCGATGGTCGGAGGATTCCCCCGTGGCGATGGTCGCATTCGTGTTGCTGACAGGCTGGCGGAAAGCCATCGTGGCCAGCAACGGTCAACGGCTCTCCCCGGCCGTCATGTAGTCGTCCCGCCCAGGAACAGCGCCGTCATGTAGGCACCGTAGGCACCCAGCATGACGATGCCCCACAGGCGCGAGATACGCGGCGCAACGGCCAGCAAACCCAGCAGCAGGACCGATGCCGCCAGCATCACATGGGTGTCGAATTCGCGGAACCGCTCGCTGACCTCGATGGGCAGGATCACGGCCGTCGTGCCGAGAATGGCGAGTATATTGAAGATGTTCGACCCGATCACGTTGCCCAGCACCACGTCGGAATGGCGACGGATCGCGGCGGTGATCGCCGTTGCAAGTTCGGGCAGCGACGTGCCCACGGCCACCAGCGACAAACCGATCACCGCCTCCGAGACTCCGAAGGCCCGCGCGATGTTGACGGCGCCCCCTACCAGCAAGTCAGCCCCGAACACGAGCGCGGCAATCCCCGCAACAACGAACGCCACGGAGACCCAGACATTGCCGATCGGAATGTCCTCGAATTCCGCAGCTTCCTGCTGGAAAGTGTCGGTTTCGGAGCTGCGCCGCTCCAGCCAGTAGCTGGCGAAGAGGTAGCCGATCAGCACCGTCAGCATGGCCGCACCTTCGAGGCGTTCGATATAGGCTCCCTGAACGAGCCCCACCAGAACGAGAGCCACAAGGGTTGCGACAAGCGCCTCACGCACCGCCGTGCGCTCCCAGCCTGCAATCGGCAGGATTGCGACGGCGACGCCGACGATCAGAAGGACGTTCGCGATGTTCGAGCCGACGGCATTGCCGAGCGCGATCTCGGGCGCACCGTCGAGCGCGGCATTGACCGAGACCAGAAGTTCCGGCGTCGAGGTGCCGAAGCCCACAATGACAAGCCCGATCAGGAGCTTGGAGATGCCAAGTCGTTCAGCGATGGCGACCGAACCACGCACCAGCCCCTCGCCACCGATGAAGAGGAGAACCAGGCCAGCGGCGACATATCCCAGATCCAGAAGCAACTTGATATTCTCCAGCTTTCAGTGTCAGGCAGAGCCGTGACAGATTTCATGGCGCCGCCGCAAGGGCGACCTGCAAGGTGATTTCCCGCCCGTCGCGCAGGATCGTGAGATCGACGGTCTCGCCCGCCCGACGTGTCTCCAGAGCAGCGACCAGGTCCTGACTGCGCCGCACCGCGTCATCGCCCAACGCAAGGATGATGTCGCCCAGCACGATCCCCTCCCGCGTCATGCGGGTCGGCCGCAGCCCCGCCGCCTCTGCCGGACTGCCCGGCACCACGTCAAGCACCAGCACGCCTTCCAGTCCGAGCCGATCAAGCAGTTCGTCGCCCCGCGGATCGAAATGCACGCCGAGGAATGGCGGCGTGTAGCTGCCGCGCGCAATGAGTTGCGGCACCACCCTGTTGACCGTGTCGACGGGCACGGCGAAACCGACGCCGGCGCTGGAGCCTGACGGGCTGTAGATCGCCGTGTTCACCCCGATGAGCCGCCCTGCGCTGTCGATCAGCGGGCCACCGGAATTGCCGGGATTGATGGCCGCGTCGGTCTGGATCAGGTCGCGGATCGGCAAACCGTCCTGCGAGGGCAGTTCGCGCCCCAGGGCCGAGACGACCCCGGTCGTCAACGTCCAGTCGAGGCCGAAGGGGTTTCCGATGGCAAGGACGGTCTGACCGACCCGCAGATCCGCGCTGGTGCCGATCGGGATGGGCGGTGGGCGATCCGCCCCCACGCCGATCTGCAGCACCGCCAGGTCATGCTCGGGCGCGCTGCCCACGAGGCGCGCGGGATAGCTGCGACCGTCGGCAAGACGCACGAAGGCCCGGCTCGCCCCGGCGATGACGTGATGATTGGTCACCACGTGACCAAGTGTGTCCCAGATGAAGCCTGACCCGTTGCCCCGTGTCACGTCGTAGATGTTGCGCGTCCAGGGGTCGATGACGGTTTCGGCCGTGGTGATGAAGACGACGCTGTCCCTGGCGGCCTCGAACACGGCGATGGTGCTCTGTTCCCAATCCGCCAGATCGCCGCGCGGCGTGATCGCGCGCGGCTCGGCCAGCCGCCCCAGAACCACGGCCTGGAAGATGGGAAAGCTTTGCCAGAAGGCGATGACGAGAAGCGTGGCGGCAGTGACCCGCCACAGGAGCGCAAAACCTCTGTCCATGTTCCGAAAATGCCTTCTCCTGCGTGGTCCGTTCCGCCTGTAGATACCCGATCGCTTTGGTCTCGGGGCCATCGTATATAGGTTGCTCCGGCAGACCGGCAATCGGAAAGTACCTCCCGGATGTGGGGTCCGGCAACGTCTCCCCTACCATCGGTCACAGCCAGCCGCGGCGCTTGAAGTAGACGAAAGGCAGGATCGCGGAGACGATCATCAGGCCGATTGCGAAAGGATACCCCAGAAGCCATTCCAACTCGGGCATGTGTTCGAAGTTCATGCCGTAGATCGAGGCGATCAGGGTCGGCGGCAGGAACACGACGGCCGCGACCGAGAAGATCTTGATGATGGCGTTCTGCTCGATATTGATCAGACCAAGCGTCGCATCGAGCAGGAAGGTTATCTTCTGGCTGAGAAAGCTCGCATGATCGGCAAGCGACCGGATGTCGCGCGACAGGGTCTTGATGCGTTCCCGCAGGTCTCGCGGGCTCTTCTTCTGTAGCGTCTGCTGACCGAGAAAGCCCGCGACCCGTTCCAGCGTCACGAGGCTGTCGCGAATATTGGATGTCAGATCGCCCTTGCGCCCGATCGCTTCGATCACATCCTGAAGATCGGCGCCCTTCATGACCTTCTCTTCCGACTTTCGGAAGATACGCCGGGAAATCCCGTCGATCTCTCGCCCGTCGTGTTCAAGGATGTCGGCAAGACGGTCCACGATAGCTTCGAGTAGCGCGACAAGAACGCCCTCGCCCGTGTCGCAGCCCATGGACACCTTGGCTGCCCGGGCAGGAAACGTCTCGAAGGCGCGCGGACGGTGATAGCGGATGGTGACGAGCGTGTCCTTCGACAGGACGAATGTGACCGGCAACAATTCCGGATCGTCGCCGTCGGCCTGCGATGGCAGAATCGCAGTCATGAACAGCGCGCCGTCCTCGCTGAAAAGACGCGAGGAAATCTCGATCTCCTCCATGTCTTCGCGGGTTGGGACATTGATGCCAAGCTGCTGCTCGACCCGCGCCTCTTCATCCCGGTCCGGGTCCAAAAGGTCGATCCACACAATTCGGGCCCCGGACGCTCCCAACCCCGGTTGGACGACCAGCCTGCCGCCATCGGCCACATATTCTGTGATCATGTCCATCCCCTTTTGTACCGGTGAGAATGCGCGACAGTGGAACCTGCGCCCGAATTAACCGCGAAATAGGAAGCCGGATCAGCGAATTACAGACCTGATGCATTGTTTTTCATCCACGACGCAAATATTTGCCGATGGACGGTGAAAGGATCCCCTGGTGCAGGACGAAACCAGGCAAAACGTCGAACCACGGCATATGGGCAGCTCGCCTGCCACTTGGCTTCTGTATGCGCTCCTGTTCGTGGGACTGTCGGCCGCTGGATTTGCCGCTCTCTCAGTGGTTTTCGACGGGCCTCCGCCGCGCTTCGACGCGAGACTGGTCCAGCCGACAGCCATCGCGTCGATCCTGCTTTTCCTGCTTGTCTATTTCGCCTCGGACGGGCTTCGGCTCTTTTTCGTGCTCAGGACAATCGGATCGAGGGTGAAAATCCGCGAGATTTTCCCCCTTGTCTTCATCAATTTCCTGTTTTCGAACATCACCCCCCTCGCCACCGGCGGCGGCTTCGCGCAGGTGTGGTATCTGCAAAGGCACGGCGTGTCGGTTGGCGCCTCGGCCGCCGCAACGTCGATCCGCACCATTCTGGCGATGTTGATGATCTTCATCGCCGCTCCCGCGTTTCAGTTCCTTCATCCCGATGCGTCCAACAGCGAGATCGCGCGGATCACGATGCAGTCCCTGTCAGGCTTCAGCGGGCTTTATCTCGTCGGCTTCATCCTGGTGCTGCGTCGTCCGTTCTGGATGGCGACGCTGATTGGAACCCTGCTCGGCCTCGCCTGTCGCCTGCGCCTCATTGGTGAGGAACGAAAAGACCAAGGGGTCAGCACGGTCCGCCGGGAGACCGCCGAGTTCGCAAGCGGCTTTTCCAGGTTTGTCGGTGGATCACGGCGCGATGCCGCCGCTGCCGTGATCTCGACGCTCGTCTTTCTCGTGACGTTGTTCGCTTTCCCGGCGCTTCTTCTCGAGTTGCTCGATTACGATGTCGACTGGATGACGGTGATCGGCACGATGTCGGTCGTGACCTTCCTGATGTATTTCGCTCCGACCCCGGGCGGCGCGGGCCTGGCGGAACTGGCCTTCGCCGGGTTCATGGCGAGCCAAATGGCACCGGCCGACCTGCTGCTCGTCGTCTTCGCCTGGCGGTTCCTGGTCATCTATCTCGGCATGGGCATCGGGATGGTCGTATCGGCCTACGTCCTGCGTCCAAGGACCGGAACCGGATGAACCGCGCGCTTCTCTCCCTCTTCTTCTATGCCAATCTCGCCATTGTCCTGGCGATCGCCGCCTACCGCGCCTATCTCTATGCCGCGGCACCCGATGCAAGCGCGCTGCTTGTGCGGCAGATTGACAAGATCGAGGCGGTCGCAGCCGAGGGCGGACCGCTGAGGTTCGCCGTCGTCGGCGAGGGCAATAATTCCATCGGCATGCTGGAACGGGAGGTGATCCCGCGGATCAACGCATCGGACGTGGATTTCGTCGTCTCTGCGGGCAATATCGTCAGCGGCGGCGGCGAGGACAAATACCGCTCCATCCTCCAGATCCTCTCTCACCTCGACATTCCCTATCTCCTGACCTTCGGCGAAAACGAGTTCGAGGAGTTCGGAAGCACCCGGTTCTACCAGCGGTTCGGACCGCATTTCTATTCGATCGCGCTTCCGCAAGCACGTCTCGTGTTTCTTGACGCCACGGGACACACTCCCACCGACTGGCAGGAACGATGGCTGCGCGACATTCTGCAGTCCGAGGAAACAAGGCCCGTGATCGTCTTCGTGGGTCATCCGCTCGTCGCCCCCGAACATGAGACCCTCTTCGAGCCCGACCGCGGCGCCTGGTCCGAACCGGATGATCGGGACAGGCTCCTCGGGCTCTTCCGCCGCCTTGGCGTGGACATGGTGATCTCGGCGGGTGCCGCGACCTACTCGGACCAGGTCGTGGACGGGATCCGGCACATCGTCACCGGAGGCGCCGGCGGCTTCGTCGTCAACGACGAGACGAGCTTCTATCACTACCTCGATCTGAGCGCGGATCGGGACGGCATCCAGGCCGACCTGGTTCGCATCGACACCGCCCCCACACCGCTCGCACAGAGGGTCGAGGGGCTCTGGTTCTTCGTCTATTCCCTGTTCTACGTTGGCTGGCTCAATTTCCTCGCGATCTTCTCGGCTTTCGTTCTGACGGCGATGTATCTCTACAATCGGCTGTTCAGGGAACGCCGCTACTACCCGGATTACGATCTGCGCGTGCCGGTCGATCCCGGTCGCCCGCTTCGCATCGCCATGTTCACCAACACCTATCTGCCCTCCATCAATGGCGTGGCTGTCTCCGTCAACAGGCTGAAGACGGGTCTGGAACGACAGGGGCACGAGGTGTTGTTGTGCGCGCCGAGCTATGATGACCAACGCCCGGAAGCGGGCGTTTTCCGCATTCCCATCCTGATCAGTCTGGGCGCAGCTTTTCGTCTGGCAAACCCTTTCCACCGTCAAACCTGGCGCACGGTACGTGAATTCCAGCCCGACGTCGTTCACCTCCACCATCCCTACTGGCTTGGCTCACTCGGGCTTCGGATGGCCCGAAAACTGAAGGTGCCCTCGGTCTTCACCTATCATACCCGGCTGGAACAGCTCGCCCACGCCATCCCCTTGCCCGGCGCGCTCTTCCGGAACGTGATCGCGCATTGGCTGGTGCGGCGTTTCGCCAACCGGTGCGACGAGATCATCGTTCCGACACCCATTATACGGGACTACATCCATCTGATCGGGGTGGACCGGCCCGTGCACGTGCACCCGACCGGTATCGAGGTCGAACGGTTCCGGCGGAGAAATCCGACGCAGCTTGCAGAGCTTGCCGCACGCTTCAACCCGGACGGACGAAGGATCCTGGTCACCATCGCGCGACTCTCGAAGGAAAAGAACCTCGACTTCCTGATCGCGGCGATGAAAGAGCTCAAGGCCCGTCAAGCCCCGCCGTTTCGACTGCTGATCATCGGCGACGGTGACGAACGGGCGCGGCTGACCAGCACCATCCGCGATGCCGGATTGACCTCGGAGGTCAGGCTGGTCGGAAGCGTGCCGATGCAGGACATCCCCGCCTATCTCGCCCTGGCGCAGCTCTTCGTCTTCACCTCGGTGTCCGAGACACAAGGAATGGTCATCCTGGAAGCCATGGCCGCAGGCCTTCCGGTCGTGGCCGTGAATGCGACCGGGGTCGACGCCTTCGTTCAGAACCGCCGGACGGGAATGCTGACGGAAGAAGACCTGGACGCCTGGACAGACGCCGTGCACGCCCTGCTCGTGAACCGGTCCGAACGCCAGAAAATGGCGCGCGCCGCGCTCGAGGAGGCGCAGACCCATTCAATTGAGCGGTTCGCCGCCGATATCGCCAGGGTCTACTTGATTGCGATCGGCGCATGGGAGCGCGCAGGGAAAGAGCACTAGGATGGAATTCGTGTGCAAGTACGCCCATCTCTGTCGAGAGGGGCACAAGAGATCATGATCGAAAGTCACACCATGCGCCGTCGGGCCTCGTTGTCCCTGCCCATTATCCGGACCGCTCGCGGGCAAAACCGCGATGGGTCCCTGACGCTTGGTGGCTTGCTCAAGGCCCTGGGTGAAACCTCTTTCGGATGGGCGATTGTTCTCTTTTCGCTTGTCACGCTTCTGCCCTTGCCACCGGGATCATCCCTGATCACGGCCCTGCCTCTCCTTCTGACGACGGGTCAGATGGCTCTCGGCTACCCCAGTGTCCGTCTTCCCGGCAGGCTTTCGCGACTGAAAATCGACGAACCGGGTCTCAGGCGCACCGTCCTCCGCCTGAGCCCGATCACGCGGCGCCTGGAAAGGATACTCGATACGAGATACGAAAGCGTATTCCTGGATCGGCAGCCACAGGCATTGGGCATTGTTCTGTCCGCGATTTCATTTGCCCTGTTCCTGCCGGTGCCATTGACCGGCTGGTTTCCGGCCATTTCGCTCTTCGTCTTCGGCGTGGGACTTCTGGAACGCGATGGGCTGGTCGCCGGGATCGGGCTATGCCTCGGGATGATGTCGATACTTCTGACGGCGGTGATGATCAGTTCGCTTGCGGCCGCAGCCGAAACGCTTGTCGACTGATCACGTTCCGCGGGCGCCGAATGATCAGTCGCACTCGGTGCTGTTTGTGCTTTCGTTCGGCATCTGCGTAAGACAGAACCGCCCCGGCGTGAGGTCGGTGTTCTCGAGAATGGCGTCCTCGAAGTCAGTGGCCTGCAGATCCGCGCCTTCGAATGTCACGTTGATGAGCCGTGCCGCCCGGAAACTCGCTCCGCCGAGGTCGGCTCCGTCGAACGAGACATTCTCGATCACCGCGAAATCGAAAAGCGCGATATTGAGCTCCGCGCCACCGAAATCGATATCCCGCAAGGTCGCTTCGGTGAGGTCCATTCCTGTCAGTTTGCGTTCCGACAAATCCAGACCTTCGAAACCGCATCCACGACACTCGCCGAGCATGCGCAATTTCGAGGCATAGCCCGCCTGTTGCGCCAACGCTGGAATAGCCGCGAAAAGCGCAAGAAGAGCCCCGAGCGCTTGACCCCGGGCCCTGGATTTCGAGTGTTTCAACGTCGCCCCTCGCGAATGATTCGCTCCCACCTCAGAAATCGAACAGATCTCCGAGGAAGGATGCGCGCTTTTTCTTATAGGGCCGCTGGCCATGCGTGTCATGCCGATAATCTTGCGCCGGGGCGGCAGGTCCGGCCCGCTCGATGATCTTGTCCAGTTCACCACGGTCCAGCCAGACGCCGCGGCATTTCGGGCAATAATCGATCTCGACGCCGCTGCGTTCGGTCATGACCAGCGGTTCTCCGTCAATCGGACATTTCATCGGAATTCTCCTTTCCGGCCCAGTTTGCCTTTGTCAAATGGCACGGCAATTGATTTCCACAAGATGGGAGGAAAAAAAATCTTGCGGGTCGGCATCATGAGCCCAGCCCCAGCCGCCGGGCCTCGTCCCTGAGCGCCAGAAACAGAAGATCGCCGTCGCTGTTTGGGGATCGTTCCGAACCGTTCCGGATCAGGGCGATTTCACGCCTGGCCGACGGCAAGCCCAATGGCCGAACCACCACCTCCGGGTCGTGCACCGCCTGGCGACCGGCATAGAGCTGAGGAACGATGGCCACACCCGCGCCTGAAGCCGCCATCATCAGGATCGAATCCAGGCTTGTGCCCTCGTATTCGTCGGAAATCATGCCCCCGCAGTCAGATGCCAGCGCATAGACCATGCGCGCCAGCCGATGGCGCGCGTCAAGCGTCAGGAAGATTCGGCCACGCAGCTCTGCCGGATCCACCGCGCCGCTTCCGCGAGCCAACGGATCGTCCCTGGCCACCAGAATGTACAAGTGTTCAGAGAAGAGCGTTTGCTGCAGCGTTCCGGGATGGTCTTCGGGCGTCGAGATGATCCGGTCGAATCGACCTGATCGCAGCCCCTGTTCGAGGTCTTGCGTCGGCTCCTCACGCACGACCACGCGCAGGTTCGGAAAGTTCTGGTGAACATGGGCGACGACCCTGGGAAGGAGCCACGGCCCGATCGAGGGCAGAACCCCCAGGCGAAGCCGCCCGCCGAACGGAACCTCGCCCGCCACGCTGGCGCGGAGATCTTCGACGGCACGCAAGATGCCTTGGGCGCGCCGCACGACCTCGGCGCCCTTGCCCGTCAGTTGCACGCCGGACCGGCTGCGCTCGAACAGGCGCACGCCAAGGTCGCGCTCGACCTCGGCGATCTGGGCGGAGAGGCTGGGCTGGCTGACGTTGAGCGCCTCGGCGGCCAGATTGAAGCGCCCCAGTCGGGCCACCGCCGTTATGTATTCCAGCTGTCGCAAGGTCGGGCGCATTACATAGCCTGAAGCTATCACAATTACGTTTAGTTTATATTTCCGCTCTCTTTCCGGTCAAGGCATGTGCAGCCAAACGTCACGGAGATTCACATGCAGCACATGCTCGAAACCCTTTCCAACAACCTCCTTGTCCCCACGATCCTGTTCTTTGTGCTGGGATTTATCGCAGCGCTGGCGCGCAGCGATCTGTCGATACCTGCCGGTGCTGCGAAATTCATGTCGCTCTACCTTTTGCTCGCGATCGGCTTCAAAGGCGGCGCGAGCCTTGCCGCGCACGGACCCACGGCCGACCTGTTCGTGGCCATCGGCGTCGGCGTGTTCCTGTCCTTCGCCCTGCCGTTCCTCGCCTATCTGCTACTGCGAATGATGACCAGGCTGGATCCGGTGAACGCGGCGGCGGTGGCGGGCCACTACGGGTCGATCTCGATCGTCACCTTCGTCACGGCGGTAAGCATTCTGGACCTGACCGGCGTTGCGCATGACGGCTACATGGTCGCCGTTGCCGCCGCGATGGAGGTCCCGGCGATCCTTTCGGCGCTGTGGCTGGTGCATCGCTTTGGCAGCAACGAGCCCAGGACCGTCGGGCTTGGCCGCGATCTTTTGGCCAACGGTTCGATCGTTCTGCTGACGGGTTCGTTTGCCATCGGTGCCATTACCGGCGGTGAGGGATTGGAACTGATCGCGCCCTTCGTCGTCACGCCCTTTACCGGCATCCTCTGCCTGTTCCTGCTGGACATGGGTCTGGTCGCCGGCGGCAGCCTTCTGGCGCATCGCCGGCTCCTTTCCCCCGGCCTGTTCCTTTTCGGGGTGGTGATGCCGATCCTGGGTGCCCTTTCAGCTTGGGCGCTTGGGTCGGTTGTCGGCATGGCGGGGGGCAACCTGTTCCTGCTGATGGTCCTGGGCGCCTCGGCCTCTTACATCGCCGTACCGGCAGCGATGCGGATTGCAGTGCCCAACGCCGAGGCCGGCATCTACGTCACCCTGTCGCTTGGGCTGACATTCCCCTTCAACATCACCATCGGCTTGCCCATCTACCTGACATTGGCCTTGTGACGCGGCATATCGCGGATCATTAGACGGGGCGAGCATGGAGACAGGACGTGGCGACAGGAATCTCGGAGCATCTTGAGGCGGTGATTGCCGACCTTGCCGGCGAAGAGGTCACCATTGACGAGATCATCGAGCGCCTTGGCAACCGCGCGCACGGGCTGGCGATCCTGCTGTTCGCGCTGCCCTGCACGCTGCCGATGCCCTATGGCATCCCGACCGCGTTCGGAACCGCGATCCTGCTGGTCTCGCTGCAACTGCTTCTATGGCCCGGCCGCAGCCTTTGGTTGCCGCGTTTCCTTGGCGCTCGCACCATCGCGCGCGCCGACCTGCAGCGGATGCTGGACAAGGCGCTGCCGCTGGTCCTGCGCCTCGAGCGGCTCACGCATCCGCGGCACGAATGGGCAGCCGGCGCGCCGGGCCGCACGATCACCGCAATCCTTTGCGCGGTCTGCGGCTTCACCATGCTGTTGCCCATTCCGTTCATCGGCAACATTCCCCCCGCGATAGCGGCCACGGCCCTTGCCGTGGGGCTCCTGCAACGGGACGGACTGTTCCTGATGGCGGGTTTCGTGCTTTTCTCCGCAGCCATGGCCATACTGGCGGCGGCATGGTGGGGCATACTCAACGGCGTGAAGTGAGGCTTCCTCCAGATACGACATGACAACCGGATTTGAACCAACAGGACCATGAGCCGGCCGATGCACCAACCGCCCGCCGTCGAACGCCCCACTACCGTCGAAGCCGGTGGGAAATGGCACGCCACGGAAAGCCTCGACGCGCTGGTCGCGCTCGAATCATCGCCCGATGGCTTGTCGCAGGGGGAAGCCTCGACACGGCTGGCGCGATACGGGCCGAATGCGCTGCCCGAGGGCCGGCGCGCCGGCCCGCTGCGCCGCTTCCTGCGGCAGTTCAACAACCTGCTGATCTACGTCCTGCTCGCTGCCGCGGCGATCACCTCAGGGCTCGGCCACTGGATCGACACCGGGGTGATCCTCGCCGTGGTGCTGGTCAACGCAATCATCGGCTTCGTGCAGGAAGGCCGCGCCGAGGCCGCCATCGCCGCACTGCACAGGATGCTGGCGCCGCAGGCCACGGTGCTGCGCGACGGCCAGCGGCTGCGCGTCCCGGCCGAACAACTCGTTCCCGGCGACGTGATCCTGGTCGAGGCCGGCGACCGTGTGCCGGCCGACGCCCGGCTGATCGAGGCCAGCCGCCTGAAGGCGCAGGAAGCGATCCTCACGGGCGAATCCGTGCCGGTCGAGAAATCCACCGAGGCGGTCGCCGAAGACGCCCCGCTGGGCGAGCGCAGGGGGATGCTGTTCTCGGGCACGCTCATCGTCGCCGGACAGGGCCGCGCGGTCGTGACCGCGACCGGCAGCGCGACCGAGATCGGCCGGATCAGCGGGATGCTGGGCGCGGTTGAGGAACTGACCACGCCGCTGTTGCGCAAGATGGACGCCTTTGCCCGCTGGATCACGGCGCTGATTCTGTTCGGCGCGGGGCTGCTTCTGATCTACGGCCATTTCGTCCAGCACCACCCGTTCGAAGAGCTGTTCATGACCGTCGTCGGGCTCGCGGTCGCGGCGATCCCCGAGGGCCTGCCGGCGGTTCTGACCATCACGCTCGCCGTGGGCGTGCGCCAGATGGCCGACCGCCATGCCATCGTCCGCCGCCTGCCGGCGATCGAGACGCTCGGCGCTCTGACGGTGATCTGCACCGACAAGACCGGCACGCTGACCCGCAACGAGATGATGGCCGCCGCCCTTGCCTTACCCGCCGGCCGCTACAGGGTGACGGGCGACGGCTACCTGCCGGATGGCGAGATTCTCCCCGAAGCCGGCGCGCACGGCGAGGATACCGCATTGGCCGCGCTCATCGAAGCCGGCATGGCCTGCAACGACAGCGCGCTCGTCGATGGCCCGGACGGCCGCGCGATCACCGGAGACCCGATGGAGGCCGCGCTTCTGGTGCTGGCCGAAAAGGCCGGGCGGTTGGAGGAGCGGCGGGGCATCGCCCGGCTGGCGGTGATCCCCTTCGACGCCGCGCACCGCTACATGGCCACGCTCGACAAGATGCCCGACGGCAGGGCCCGCTTGCACGTCAAGGGCGCGCCGGAAGCGGTTCTGGCGCTTTGCGAACACGAGGTGGCGCCCGGGGACGGCGCGCGCCCGCTCGAACTTGCGTTCTGGCAGGCCGAGACCGAGCGCATGGCCGGAGAGGGTTTGCGGGTGATCGCCCTTGCGCGCCGCGAGGCGGAAGAGGACGAACGTCCCACCCCCGAAACCCTGACCGGCGGCCTGACCCTGCTTGGCCTCGTCGGGCTGATCGACCCGCCGCGCGCCGAGGCGATCGCCGCCGTGGCCGAGTGCCAGAGCGCCGGCATCGCGGTGAAGATGATAACCGGCGATCACGCCGCAACCGCCGCGGCCATCGCCGCGAAGATCGGCATTGCGGCACCCGAGCGCGTGCTGACGGGACGAGACCTTGACCGGCTCGACGATGCGCTCCTGGTCGAGCAGGCGCGGCTGACCAACGTCTTTGCCCGCACCACGCCCGAACACAAGCTGCGGCTTGTCATGGCCTTGCAGGCCAGCGGAGAGATCGTGGCCATGACCGGCGACGGTGTGAACGACGCCCCCGCGCTCAAGCGCGCCGATGCCGGCGTGGCCATGGGCATCACCGGCTCGGACGCGGCCAAGGAGGTGGCCGACCTGGTGCTGACCGACGACAACTTCGCCTCGATCGCGGCGGCAGTGCGCGAGGGCCGCACCGTGTTCGACAACATCCGCAAGGTCATCAGTTGGACCCTGCCCACCAATGCGGGCGAGGCTTCGGCCGTGATCGTCGCCCTGCTGGCGGGGCTGGCCCTGCCGTTCTCGCCGCTGCAGATCCTCTGGGTGAACCTCGTCTCGGCGGGTTCGCTGGGTCTGGCGCTGGCCTTCGAGCGCGCCGAGGGCGACGTGATGCGCCGGCCGCCGCGTCCGGTGAACGCCCCCATCCTGAACGGCGAACTGGTCTGGCATGTCGCCCTTGTCTCGGTGCTGTTTCTGACCGCGATCTACGCGATGTTCAACTACGCCACTGATCGGGGATACCCCATCGAGCTGGCGCGGACGCTTTGCGTCAATCAGCTGATCGTGCTGAAGATCTTCCACCTGTTCTACATCCGCAACTACTATACCACCTCGCTGACCTGGGAAGCGGCGCGGGGCACGCCGGCAGTCTGGATCACGGTGGGCGTGGCGGTCCTCGGGCAGTTCGTTTTCACCTACGCGCCATTCATGCACACGGTGTTCGCCACGCGCCCCGTGGCGCTGATGGATGGCGCGATCGTGATCGGTGTCGGCATGGCCTTCTTCGCCATCGTCGAGTTGGAAAAGCAGATCCGCCTGCGGCTGGGCAATTCCGGGCGTCACGAAGGGCGGAAAACGGAAAGGGCGATGGAACGGGGCTGACATGAAGCATATCGAGATCCTCACCGACCTGCATCCGCGCTCTGACCGGGCGCTCGACCGCGCCGCGCTGGTGGCCGATGCCTGCGGAGGGGAACTGGCGATCACCCACGCGGTGGATCCGGCCTCGCCCGCCGACCGCGCGCGCACCGAGGAGGAAGGCGCGCTGTTTGTCGATGCGCAAGGGTATCTGCGAACCGCACTGGCCCTGGCGCGACCGTTGCCGGCGCGGTGGACGACGCTTGAAGGTGATGCCGGAGACGTCCTGCCCGAGCACCTCGACCGCGAGAAACCCGACCTGGTCGTGACCGGAACGGGCCGGGACTACACCCTGGGCAAGATCATTCTGGGAAGCCTTGCAGACCGTATCGCGGCCGCGTCGCGCGTTCCGCTGCTGGTCGTGAAGCGGCGGCCGGTCGGGCCCTACCGGCATGTGCTCGTGGCCTTCGACGGCTCGGCGCGGGCCGGCGCGGCCCTCGCGACCGCCCTTCAATTCGCACCTGGTGCGCAGGTTCTGGGCCTGTTCGCGGCGGGCGATGTGGATCCGGCCAGGGCGGACGCGAAAACCGTTCAAGCGGCGTTCGACCGCGTGCTCGACGCACATGCCGCCGCTGCCGGCGCGCCGCGGCCCAAGGCGGATCTGCAAATGGCGGGCGACGACATCCTGTCGGCCATGATCGCGGCCGAACGGGAGTGGAAACCTGATCTTTGCGCCTTCGGCCGCTCGGAGAAGCCCGGCCTGCTTGCGCTGGAGCGGGGCAGCCACTCCGGCTTGCTGATGGCTCACCTGCGGAGCGATACGCTTCTTGGACAGCGATAGTGATGCGACGCCCAGTGACATGGCTTCAGCCGATCTTCGCCCCCCAGAACGACGTGTGATCCGCCGCGAAATACCCGTCCGCCGCGCGGAAATACCCCTGCAGTTCGACGGTTTCGCCGCCGGCGAGCGGTACCACGGTCTGCAGCCAGAGCGCGGTGGCGAGCGACTTGTGGGCGCTCGATACCTCGCCGAACGAGCCCCGGATCTCGGTGGTGCCGTTCAGGACCAGGCGCCCGCGCATCCGCGCCGAGGTGCTGGCATTGACCTTGTAGAGCAGGCTCGCGCCGAAGAGGTAGGTGCCGGCAACCGGCGCGGTGAAGAGATTGGTGGCGGGGTCGAAGGCGCCCTGGTCGTTGGCCTCCACCGTGTTGATGCCGATTTTCGTCCAGGTGGCGAGCGCGACGTAATTGTCGTAGTTGGTGTAGGCCTTGAAACGCGGGCTTCGCGGCTGGTTCACGATGCCGGTGGCGCGATCGACGGTGAGCGCGTCGCGCCAGGCCGTGCCATCGGGGCTCACTTTCAGGGTCAGGTCGTCGGTGCCGATGAGACCAAGCTCGGCCCGGCCGGAAAACCCTGACTGCAGCAGGAAGGACAGAACCCCAGCGGCGGTTTCCTTATTGTGCGTGAGGCGCAGATCGCCACTGCCGCCCTCGGGCGCGGTGAGTGCGGTCCAGAGTGCCCCGTTCACCTTGGCCGAAAACTTGTTGGCGGCATCGGCAGTCGTGCCGAGACCCAGCCGGGTGAGGCCTTGCAACGCATCCGGCGTGACGCCGATCCAGGCCGTGCCATCGAAGACCAGCAGAACCGCCTCGTCCTCGATCCAGACCCGCCAGCCCGGTTGCGGGGACAGTCGCAGCCACGCCCCGCCAGAAAACAGCGCCACGTCACCGTCCCAACCGGCCCATCCCCCGGTGGCGCCGGTGGCGACGATGTAGCGCTCGCCCTCGGTGGGGTTCGCGGGTGGCGCGGCGAGATCCCGGTCTTTGACGGAAAGCTGGACGAGGCCATCGAGCAGATCGAGCGCCGCATTGTGGGTGACGTGCTTCTGCGCCTGCGCGGCGGCGATGTAGGGCAAAGCCAGGTTCGGTGTGGTCATGGATGCCTCATGCGATGGTGAGCGTGGTCTCGGCGGGCATGCCCCGGCCGAGCGAGGGCGAGAGTTGGGCCACACGGATGGTCATCGCGGCACCCGGTGCGAGCGTTGCGCCCCAGTCGGCGATCTGGTCGGCGGTGCTGTAGGTGACCGTAGCCGTGCCCGCCGTCAGCGTGCGCTTGACGGTTGCGCCGTCGAGAAGGTCGATCTCCCAGGCTTCCGGCTGGTCGAGGCGCGGCACCTCGCTGGCTTCCCAGCTGTCGGCCGCCGGGTCGCGGGAACGGCGGATCCAGGTGAGGGTGATGTCGCCTGACGGCTCGGCCTTCGCCCCGAGGTGCACCGGCGCGAAGGGCCGAAGCGAGGCAGCCGAGGGCGTGAGCGACAGCGTTGTGTAACTCGGGTCCGACACGGGCCGGGTGGCCGGCCCCACGGCGAGGTTCCATGGCAGGCCGATCTCGCCTGTTGTGAACGGTAGCTCTGTAACGGCCGCATCCAAGACCACGACCCGCGCCCCGGCGGGCGCCGGATTGCTGATGGCGGCTTCGGTCCCGCGCTGGCCGCGCAGGAGCGTGGTCAGGCGATAGCGGCCGAGGGCGATGAGCGCAACGTCTCGGGCCTGCAGGACTTCCCAGGTTCCGGGCGCGCTCTCCACGGCAAAGGCGTTGGCTCCGGCAAAGAGCTGCAGATCGGTGGCGCTTTCCAACTGGCCCCAGGGAAGGCTAATCTCGAGCACCGAACCCCGGTCCCAGCGCCACACAGGTCCAGTGGGAAGATCGCTGACAAGCGTTCCGATCCGCGCGCGGCGGGTGATGGTGGCGAAGCTCGCCCAGCCCGATGTTTCGGGACTGCGCAGAACCGCGATAGTGCCCGACCAGGGATCGGCATCGATGGCAATGAGGGGGCGCGGTGGCGTGTGGGCGCTGGTCAGCTGCGGCAGATCGAGGATCGCCACCTCGGGCGCGCCGAGGGGCACGGAGCGGGCGACGGCAGCCACGCGCTGTGCCCCGGGCGGCAGGTCGTAGACCTCGCGATCCTGCCGGTTGGCCTCGATGCGCCGGGCGAGCCCATCGGCGATGCGGGTGAGGCGGAACTCGGTGGTCGTTCCGTCCTCGAACAGCAGCACGTCGCCCGTATCCAGCGCGAGGCACGAGGGTGGCAGGGTAAAGCTCGCCCGTTCGCGCGCCGTCCACGTTTCCATCAGAGCACGGCGGCAGCGGCGCTCGGCCTCCTCGGGGGCGACCGCAACGGGAAAGCTCTCGGCAGTGACGCGCACCGCGCCGGTGGTGACGCGCCGGGCCTCGACAAGGGCGCTGTCATAGTCCTCGTCGGCGCGCGCCACGCTCCAGCGCAGCACCTGGGGCAGTTCAGTCTCCTGGCCGCGCGTGCGCTCGATGTCCTCGGCCTCGCCCGCGATGAGATCATCGGGCGTGATCGTGGCAACCGGTGCCGTTCCGCGCATGCGGAAGCGGATCACACCCTCGCTCTCGACGGCATCGAAGCCGAAATGGCGGGCGAGCATGGAGATCGTGGTGCGGGGGCTTTCGATGGCGGGGATTACCAACCCTTCGACCGCGCCCCAGAGGCCGGAGACGTCGATCCGCTCCTCCGCCAGCCCGGCGCGCAGGCAGAGATGACGCACGAGCGCGGCGAGCGAGACCGCGCCGAG
>NZ_FNVD01000043.1 GCF_900108275.1 Jhaorihella thermophila | reverse complement strand
GCCGCGATAGGCCGGCGCGCCTTCGGCGCCCATCTTCCCGGCGATGAACGGGTCGGCGGCCTGCGTCTCGTCGCCCGGATACCAGCGCCAGGTGATGGTCGAGGTGTCAAGCAACTCGCCATCGGCCCAGATGCGACCGATGCCGGTGATCGGTCCTTCGCACAAAGCGACCGCGAAGGAGGCGGTGTAGGAATACTCGGTCGTGGTGACCTTGGGCCCGCCGCCCTTGCCGCCGCCCTGGGTGGTGGTGCTGACATGCTCGGTGAAGTCGGTGGCCCAGATGATGTTGCCGCCCAGACGCATGCGGCCGAAGACGCGGGGGATCGTGGTTCCCTCGGTGGCCGAGGTCACCCGCAGGCTGTCGAGCCTTGCACCCTCGTAGCGCTGGTCGGGCTGGAGCGAGCCCACGATCCAGCTGTCGACGACAGACCCCGCCATGGTGCCGATCGCGCCGCCGATGGTGGCGGCGGAGATGCCGAGGATGCCGCCGCCGATCGAGGCGCCGATGGCTTGACCGGCCAGACCGAGCACGAGCGTGGCCATCAGCGCCTCCTTGGTTGCGGGTAGAGAAAGGCGAAGGCGAGACGCCGCCGCCAGGCCCGGGTGAAGGGTTCCTCGATCACGCCCAGCCGCTCGCGGGCGTGGATGAGGGTGCCGGTGTCGGTAAGGATGCCCACATGCTTGGCGATGGCGCGTTCGCGCATGCGGAACATCAGGAGCGCGCCGGGTGGAGGGTCATCCGCCGCCACCTCGATCATGCAGCCCCGCGCGCCCTCGGCCAGCACTTCGCACGGACCGGCCTCGCCCCAGTCCCGACTGTAGGGCGGGATCGGGAAGGGTTCCGGCCCGACCACCTCGCGCCAGACGCCGCGTGCGAGGCCAAGGCAGTCGCAACCCACGCCCCTCACGCTCTGCTGGTCGTGATAGGGTGTGCCGAGCCAGGACCGGGCCGCCGCGATCACCTTCCCGCGCGCGGCCGGACGACGGATGAAGCCCGCAGTCACAGCACGCTCCCATCGTTCGCCTTCCCTTGGCTCGCGTAGCGCAGCACGGTGTCATTGCCGGGGATATGCGGAAAGCCCCGGAAGTTGGCCGTGTTGCCGAAGCGGTCGCGGCAGGTGGCGAAGGCCTTGTCGCAGCCCGCGCGGATGGTGAAGGCGTCGTTCGCAGCAATGGGACTGCCAGGCGATTCCAGCAGCGTGATGACAGCCTCGCCGGTGGTGGCGACCTCGTGGCGCTCCACCTCCACGCTCCTCCCGGCATTGGCGCCCGAGTCCCAGGTCAGCGTGCCGAAGGTGAAGAGCCCGGCGGCGAAGCCCGAGAGCCCCGTTGCCGAGAACGCCCGGTCGCGCAGAAACACCGCGACGGTGCCGGTGCCCTTCCACGCAGGATCCGCGAGGTCGATCCCGCAGCGAGTATCGCCCAGAACTGCATCGCAGCCGGCCTGAAAGCTTCGGCCGACTGGCTGGTCCAGCACATGGGCGAGCGAGCGCATCTCGGCCGAAAAGGCCACCCGCCCGCGCCGGATCTCGCCAATGGCCCCGCGCCGCATGAGCACGCGCTGGTCGGTATCCGCCCAGTTCACCCGCCAGACCTCGACCGCCGCGCCGTCCCAAAGCCCCGCGGCAATGTCGGCCTCTGTGATGACGCCCGAGCGCAGCACGCCTTCCGCATCCTGCGCATCGACCGCGAGATCGGAACCCGCGCGCAGTTCCGAAGCCGCAAATCCGCTCTCGGGCTCGAAGCTGGTAGCCTCGAAGTTGAGCATTCGGTCATGATCGGTGAAGCCGAACACCTGTCCGTCGGCCCGCGTGATACGCCAGCACCAGGCAAGCGTGGTCGTGCCCTCGTCGAGATGGGTCTGCAGGGCAGGCGAGAAGGATTTCATCGGCAGGTCCCCGTCATGCGGTCGTCGAGATCGGCGATCCAGCGCGCCCAGTCCGGCGGAACCTGCGTCACGGTTTCCGCAGGTGGCCGGGCCAGCCGCGCCTCGGCGTAGGAGATGCAGCCGGCATCACCAGGCACCGTCGTTGTTGCGCAGCCGCTGAGCAGGATCGCCAGCGCCGCGGCCGTCGCGAACCGCATCGCGGCCACGTTCGACCTTCCCGATTGTCTCTTCCAACGCATCGCGTTCTGCCTCCTCTTTGCCTGCGCGTCTGCCTTCCACCTGCCCCCAGAGGCGGCCGAGGACGACGCCACCGACAGCACCCAGAGCGGCCACCAGCCAGATCAGAAACTCAGGCATCGCTCCGGAACCCCCGCTCGATCCGGTCGCGCAGGCCGATGAGCCCGAGACCGAGAAACATGAGGCCGGCGGGCGAGGCATCACCTGAGCCTGCGAGCAGCGCGACGAGCCGGGACAGTTCGGCGAGCGGGCCGGTGGCGGGAAGCGCGACAGATGCAATGCCCGTGAGCATGGCGAGCAGTCCCGCCCACCAGGTCAGAGAGGTCGGTCGGATGTAGCGCATGGATCAGTCCCTCCGGATCAGCGTGGAGAAGAAGGCGACCAGCCGGGCGACCCAGCCGGTCGGTGCGTTTGAGCTGGGTTCGGGTTTGGCGGGGCGCAGCAGGGCCAGCGCCCGGTTCTCGGTCAGGCGACGGATCGGCCGCGAGAAGTCCACGCGTCCCGTGCGGTCCACGGACCAGACCGGGATGGTGCCGCTGGGATACCTGCCATGGCGGAACAGGTCGCGTTCGGCCTCGCGGCGGGGAATGATCGAGGCAGGCTTGCGCCAGTTCAGAAACGCGTCGGCGGCCGCGACGCGATCGCCGGCATTGAGGTGCCGGGTCAGCGCAGCCTTGGCGATGCCGCCGGTGTTGTAGTGGAACGAGACCAGCGCATCGAACTCGTGGGACGCCAGCGGCACGGTCACGGCGCGCCGGACGTCAGCTTCGTAGCGGGCCAGATCAGTCCTGAAGATGCGGAACACCTCCCGGATACCGGCATCCAGATCGTCCGGCATCCCACGCGGCATCAGCGCCGGATCGGGCGGCCCGGCGGCGGCGGTGTGCCCAATGCCGAAGGTCCAGGTGCCGGTGGAATCGCGGTAGGGCCCGGGCACGATGCCTTCGTGCCGGGCAAGGGTCACGAGGCCCCGGTCAGTCATGTGCATGGGGTTACCTCAGGAAGGAGAGGATCAGGATCAGCGCGGCGACCGCGAGGCCAATGCGCAGGCGGTGGGTGAAAGCGTCACGCGGGTCGTCGGTCAGGCGCCGCAGGCCGCGCAGGACGCGAACGAGTTCAGTCATCGCCGCCCTCCCGCGCCTGGCGCAGGCGGGCAAGCACCAGTTCGATCACTGCCGGGCCGAAGACGCCGACGAGATAGGCAGCCGAGCCCGCTGCCCCGCCGGCCGGGATCGCCTGCGGCGGCAGGCCGAGCCAGCTGGTGATCACCGCCATCGACAGGCTGCCCATGCCGGCCGCGATCAGCCCGCCGAGCAGGATGTGGCGCAGGGCGTCGCGCAGGCGCATCTTGGTGGTCAGCGCGTTGGTTGCGCCGCCGAGCGCGCCCCAGGCGGCAAGGATCACCGCCGTCGATGCCGCGAGGTCGCGCAGCACCGTCGCGACGAAGCCGGAATTGTCGTTCATCGCCGGATCTCCAGGAGCGGGATGGAGGTGATGGAACCGAGGCGCTCGATGTCGAGCGTCACGTCGAGCGTGTCGGTGTCGAAGCGGACGGGCACGTCGAACGCGAAGCCGGCGGTGATGGAGACGCCTGCCGCGGGCGCGCTGTCGAAGCTGACGAGGCCGGTGGTGGTGTCGATGGACCAGCCGCTCGCCTGTTCAACCCCGTCGATCGCAACAGTCACGCTGCCCGCGACCGGCTTGGTGATGGCCCGGTTCCAGGTCTGCGTGCCCGAGGCGTAGGCCTTCACAAGCTGGAAGTCGGTGGTGGTGCCATCCCCGGTGCCGATGAGTTAATCGGTCGCCGCGGGCGTCTGCGACGGCAAGCAGGACTTCCAGTCGGCCCAGTCCTTGAAGCGGAAGCCGTAAAGCCTGCCATTACGGGCCTCGAAGAACGCCACCACCGCCGCCAGATCGTCCGCGCGGCGGATGCCATAGGCGACATCGTAGCGGCGGCGGGAGTTCGCCCAGCTGGCGTTGCGCTCTTCGTCGCCCGAGGCGAGTTCGACGATCTGCGTGCGCCGCTCCGGCCCGCCCCGCGCGCCCCGGCTGATGTCGTCGGGAAACCGGACCTCGCGGAACATTGGCATTTCTGATTTGAGATGTTTGATGTGGGATTGCTGATTTGTGATTGGTGATGTGGGAGGTCAGGGGGGCCGCAAATCGCAAATCAACAATCGCAAATCCAACATCAAAGCCCCCTGCGCCACAACGACACCGCGCGGGCAATGTCGGCCGCGACCTGTGTCCGAGATTGCCGGAAGCTTTCCGCGTCGCGGGTGTTGATGTTGATGGTGACGCCGCCGCCCGCGCCGTAGCTCCGCGCCTCGCGGCGCGACAGCACCCGCTCGCCCCGCTGCAGGATCGCGGGCACCTCGTCAGGGCGCAGCCCGGCCCAGGTGGGACCGCCCACCGCGCCACCGGCATGCATCCTGGGCGCCCCAGCGAAGGCCGTGGCCGGGACCATGCGCGGCGGCGCACAAACGAAAACGGCCGCCCCAAAAGGCGGCCGCCCGCGGCTTGATGAGGCCCGGATCATTCCGCCGGGGCCACTTTCTCTTCCTCGCTGCGCGGCACGAGGCGCTCGGGCAGCGCGAAGGCAATGGCGATGAAGACGAGCCCCAGCACGATGCCGAGGATGTCGCCGCGCATCGCCAGAAGGCCCTCATATTCGGCCCCCGGAATGGTGCCGAGCGTCAGCTTGGCGCCGTCGAGAAGGCCGCTGGCCTTCCACGCGGGATAGGTCACCATGTAGGCGGCCGCCCCCAGCAGACCGCCGGCCACGAAGAAGAGCGCGTCACGCCGCCCCGAGGCCGCCGCGGCGAGCCCCGTGCCGGGGCAATAGCCCGCCGCCGCCCAGCCCGCGCCGAGCAGCAGGCCGCCGATGAACACGCCCGCATAGGCCGCCTTGACGCTCATGTGGCCGACATCGACGAGGCCCAGCATCTGACCGCCGAACATCAGCACCGAGCCGGTGCCGATCGCCAGCAGGATGGTCTTCATCAGGTTCAGATGGCGCAGCGTCAGCATGCGGGTGATCCAGTTGGGGTCGCTCGCGCCGATCCGGTCGAGCACCGCGCCGAAGGCGGCACCGATCACGATGGCAAGAATGATGCTGGTCATGGCTCAGGCCTCCTGTCTGTATAGCAGCATGGCAACGGGGATGGCGGCGGCGAAGGCGCCAAGGGCAAAGATGTAACCCGACAGGGATGTCTGCATCATCCCCGACATCATGTGCCCCGAGGTGCACCCGCCCGCGAGCCGCGCGCCGTAAAGCACGATGAAGCCGCCCGCGAAGGCCATTGCGTAACGTTTCCATGGTGTGTCGCCGTAATTGGCCCGCCAAACCGCCGGGGCCCGGCGCTCATCGGCGCCGATCCCGCCGCGCGCCCAGGCCGACAGCCCCGCCCCCAGCATCAGCGCCAGCACGAAGACGAAGCTGTAATTGAGCGGATTGGCCGCGGCCTTCGCATATTTGCCGCCCGACTTGGCCAGATAGGCGTTGGTGGATGTATAGCCGTCCTCGGTCTTGGTGATCAGATCGGGGTTGACGGCGTCGGCCACGATCGCATCGAAGATCACGAATTGCGTCGAGACGCCGATCGGCTTCACTAGCGCCACCGCGACGAAAAAGACGAGCCCCAGAAGCAGCCCGCCCGTCTTCCAGTTGAGTGGCATCTCCGTTCCTCCTTGCTATCTCATTCCAAGATTAGAATATGTAAACGATGTGGGAGCCGCCTTGATCTCGATCAAGGGGAGGTGACGGGGAGCCGTCGGGACGGTTTGTCGCAGCGCGGCCACAGAGCATCGCCATCAGGCGGGCCTTGTCGCCCTGATCGTCGGGACGGGAGATGGCCTCGGCCAGATCCTCCAGCGAGGCGATGGAATGGCCGGCGCGGAAGCTGTCCACATGGGGCAGCATGGCGGCGATGCCGGTGGCGCGGGGCGCAAACCCCTCCCATCGCAGCAGCGGGTTGATCCAGATGAGACGGCGGGCGGAGAGGTGGAGCCGCTCCATCTCGTGCGAGAGCGCCGCCGGGTCGCCGCGGTCGAGCCCGTCGGTGATCAGGAGCACCACCGCCCCCTGCCCCATCACCCGGCGCGACCAGTCGCGGTTGAATTCGTGCAGGCAGTCGCCGATGCGGGTGCCGCCCTCCCAGTCCTGGGCCTGCCGGCCGGCGGCGGCGAGGCGGACGCTAACCCGTTTTTCCGCCATCGGAATGTTCCATCTGTTCGTTGAGCTTGGCGACCATCACAGCTTCGATGATGGGCAGCAGTTCGCCAGCGGCGAGGGGTGGCACGCCAAGCGCGAGGCCAAGTGCGAGCGCGGCGCTCAGATCCCACCCAACGACGGCACCCGGAAGCACGCGAAGCTGGCCGCCGAGCCTGCCGACGAGATCCCAGACCTGCCAGCCCTCATGGGTGAGAGGCCGGTTCAGCCGCGCCGGGCAATCCGGGCAGGCTGTCGAGCAGGCCTCGCAGTATCGCTCGCCCCCGCCGAAGGACCATTCGGCAAGGGCGCGGAGGCGTTTTTTTCCTGCTCCAGAAGCAGGCCCTTCGAGACGTATGAAAGCTGGAAGGCCTCGAAGATCGGCCAGATGTCC
>NZ_FNVD01000041.1 GCF_900108275.1 Jhaorihella thermophila | reverse complement strand
TTCCACCGGGCCGGACAGGCGGTCGATCTCGGTCAGCCAGTTGGTGAAGCGCAGATACCGCATGCCGCCGCCGTCGAAGCGGCCGGGGCGGAAGCAGACCGTGCCGGTGGTGATCAGCCCGTCATGGCCGCGCAAGGCCCAGCCTGTCGTGGTGCCGAGGTCGAGGGCGAGGATCGTGCGTGACGGCGGATTCAGGGTTGCGCCGGGCTCGACGCCGGACAGAGTCGTATCAGCCATGGGTGGTCTCCTTTTCTGGTGGCTGCTCGGGTGGAAGACGACGGCGGTTGATGCTTGGCGGTACCGGCCGCCGTCGTCGGATTGGGGTTCACGGAAGGTCAAAGCCCACGCGCGCGGACACCCCGCTACGTATGGGATGGGGGCCAACTCCTCCGGTTGGCCCCCCATACGTAGTATGGGGGCTTTCCCCACTAACTCCTCCACATCACACAACGCATTGAAAACACGTCGCAAAACATGATTTTGGAGGAGTTGGGGAGGAGTTGGGCCACTAACTCCTCGACCGCCGCAAGTCATTGATTTCATTGAAACAGGAGTTGGGGAGGACATAGGAGTTAGGCCTCACTCTTAGGAGTTGGGGAGGCCCCTTCCGCGTCCGTCGTCGTCTCGGGATAGACCCAGACGGCCGGATTTTCGACGTCCATGCAGACGCCGGAAAGCGGGCATTTGTAGTGGCTGGGCAGCACCGGAGCGGCGGTCTCGCGGACTTCCCCGGTCTCGGGGTCCACCTGTTCCTCGGGCCGGAAACGCATGCCCTTGACGCAGAGATAGCCGAAGCGCGACCGGACCTTTGGGTATCCGAATTGTGCGCCGTCGCGCAGGAACTTGATGTGCCCTTTCGTGGCGAGGACACTGAGGCGTTCCCTGATCGTGAATTTGCTGCCAAGGCCGCTCTTGTTCTCGAAGGCTTCGGCGAATTGCATCGTCGTGTAGAGCCGGCCCTCGGCCGCTTCCTCGAAGAGAATGTCGAGGATCACGTCCCGCTTGCGATCCCGCTCCGCATCGAACTTCGCCCCCTGTTCAGCGCGCACGAGCCGTTCGTTCATCGGGTTGACCTCGACCCACGCCCCCTTGACCTTGTCGACGAGCTTGGCGGGCAGTGCGGGGCCATTCCTGAGCTCGATCTCCAGCTTCCGCTCCGATGCCTCCTCGTCCGGCCGGTGCAGGATCAGCCCGGTCGTGTAGAAGCCGCGCAGCGCGCTTGCGCCGGAAAGCGCGAGGAAGGGATCCTCCTTCACCTGGTGCTTCGACAGCTTCTTGGTGTGGTGGACGAGGATCACGCCGCAGTCGGGGTTGACGTGGTCGCGCAGCACCTCGACCCGGTCCTTGAGGAAGAACATCATCGCGGCGTTGTCGTTCTCGCCCCCGCCATCGGGCCCGCCGTCGAAGAGGTTGCGGATCGGGTCGATGCAGAGGATGTCGAGGGGATCATCGGGGAACGCCGCCCGGATCGCCGCGGCCACGCGGGCGCTGCCCTCGGCATCGAGCAGCATCTTGAGCTTCGGGGTGACGACGAGGTTGTCGCGCGCGGCGGCGACCAACCCGGGCGGCAGGCCGATCTGCTGCATGCGCTCGCGCAGGTAGTGATACTGGATCTCGGCCTGCAGGTAGAAGATCCGCAAGGGCCGTGGCGGGATGAAACCCAGAAACGGCACGCCGGCGGCCATGTGCACGAGCCAGGCGATCAGCAGATCGCTCTTGCCCACCTTGGGCGCGCCGCCGAGCACCAGGAGCCCGCCCGGGGTCAGCACGCGGGGGCCGATCAGGTCGGCGGGCATCGGGCTCTGGTCGTCGAGCAGCTGCCCCAGCGTGAAGCTGGGCATCTCGTCGGGTGCGGGAGCAGCGCTGTCGAGCCGGACGAGCGGCGGTCCGTGGCGTTCGACATGACGCGCCCACAGGCGTTCGGACTCGCGCTTGAGCCGTTCCACAGGCCACTGGGGCCGCAGCATGGCGGCGTTGTAGCCGCAGATCGCCTCCCAGCCCTCGCTCTTGCTCATCCGGCCCTCGTGAACCAGCCGGATGAAATAGCCGATGGCGGCGGACGCCCCCTCGAAGCGCGACCAGTCGTCGGTGCCGCCCTCGCGCACTGGCGTGACCAGCACATCCTCCACCGCGGGCTTGTCGGGCGTGGCGAAGTCCGGCGTCAGGCTCACGCCCGGCGCGGGCGGCATGTCGGCCACGGCCTCGGCGAACTCGTCGAGGTCGCGCTCCAGCCCGGCGTTCAGCTCGACGATGCGCACCAGCGTCTTGAGGCCGTTCTTGTAATAGACCGAGCCCGCCACCCGGATCGGCTGATGCGCCGAGCGGAAATGCATGTCGCCCCCGACCTTGGCGGCGATGTCGCCGCGCAACCGGCAAAGGCGCCGGATGTCATCGCCTTCGGCGGGCTCGGTGAGCTTCCACCACACATGCGCCTTGTGCTGGCCCTCCGGCGTGATGCCGCCGCTTTCCACCACCATGGTGGGCGGGCCGAGATGGCGCTCCAGATGAGCGCGCTTGGCGGCAATGTCGCCGCTGTCGATGTCGACGACGACGGCCTGCATCTGCGCCACGTCGGCGGCCTTGGCCTGGCCGGTTTCCGCGACCGTGCCGGGAATGACGTAGACCGCAGCCCCCTCGCGCGCGGCCCAGTTCGCGAAGGTCGCCATCTTCTCGGGTGCGGTCTCATCGGCCGAGATCCAGATGTTGTGCGGCCGGCCGTCGATCCCCTGGCCCTTGTCGATGAAGCTGCGCACCGGGATCAGCCCGTCGCAGTAGCCGAAGACCACCTCCATGAAAGAGGCAATCTGCGCAGGATCCGGCTCGTCGCCGAACGGGTCGATCTGCGGCGCCGCGTCGTTGAAGTCGCGCCAGGGGTTGAAATGGACGAGGTTGGCCTCGGATTGGTCGGTCGTGCTGTCGTCGCGCATGTCGGTGTCCTCGGGTGGTTCGGGCGGGTCTTGGGGCGTGTCACTCATCCGGGCAGTCCCCAGCAGCGTTCGGCCCAGGGGCAGAAGCGGCATTCGAAGAAGTCGCGGTTCCGGGCCACGCGCGGCAGCAACTCGCCCGCGTTCGTCGCCCGCAGGATCCGCACCGCGCGATCCGACATGCGCTGCGCGAGCTCGGCGTCGAAGGGCACGAGCTCGTGGTGCAGCGCGGCGGTGTCCTTGTTGATCGCGGTGAAGAGCGCCGGTGCCGCGCTGATGCCGGGCACCGTCGCTTCCATGTAGGCCTGGTAGAGCGCGATCTGGGCGGCGTAGACGGGCTTGGCGACGGTCATGCCCTTGGCCACCGTCTCGCGCCAGTTCTTCGCGTTCATGGTCTTGCATTCCCAGAGGGCGGGTGTGCGCAGCCCCATGGCGGCGGGGGCGCCCATGACGATCCCGTCCACGTGACCGCGAATGCGTCCGCCGGCGACCGCGAAGCCGAACTGGCCGCCGTCGCGCTTCCGGGTGGCGAGATCGAGTCTGGCGGCGCGCAGCCACTTGACGGCGAGATCCTCGAGCGCGTGACCGATCGCGAAGATGCGCAGCGACCGGCCCGAAAACTCCTGGCCCTCGTCTTTCGGCGCATGGGCGAACTCGAACTGCAGCGCCCGCTCGCAAGACTGCCCCAGCCGGGAGGCCCCGAGATAATCGCGCGGCGGGGTCGCGGCGCGTTCGGCCTCGAGCGCGGCATCCACGGCGGCGTTGATGCGCTCCGCGATACCGGGGCGATGGCTGTAGTCCAGCATCAGAACGGGATCTCCGATTGGCTGGCGATCTCGGCCATCTCGGCGCGGAAGGCCTCGACGGTGGTGACGATCAGCCGGTGCATGTCGTTCTGGCTCAGCTGGCCCAGCGGCCGATCCCAGCCGATTCGCTCCATCTCGGGGGCGAGCGCGCGCATGACGGCGGGCAGCGCCTGGGTTTCCTCTTCGGTGAAGTCGACCATGTTCAAACCTCTCTTTGCTTTGCGGGTGAAGGCTGCCTGGCAGCCCATGGAACAGAACCAGCGGCGGGTTCGGTGCGGACGCGGACGGGAGGCGTCGAACCAGCCGAAGCCGCGGGTTCGCGATGTGCAGACCGCGCAGAGCAACGGACGTGGATGCCAGAGGCGATCACGGCCCGGTCGATCCGCAGGCGCTGTGGACGGGGGTGAGACTTGCGCGACATGGCTCACGCGGCCCTCCGTTCCGGCGTGGCGGCGGCCTGGACAAGCTGCCGGATCGCGCGCTTGTTGAAGCGGAAGGAGATCAGCGCCGAAGCGTGGTAGCGGGTGAGGCCGTAATCCTGCCGTGCGCTCGGGGGCAGGTATTGCAACTGCTTCTCGGTCGGCGCCTGGCGCAGCCAGCCCCGGGTCTTGAAGGCGCTCTCGTCGCTCTCATGCGCGTTCAGCCAGTCATCGGCCTGCGCGAGGCACACCGCGCGCTCGCCGATGCCGAGAAGCCGGGGCTGCGCCCCGCGCCGGCCACCGACCGCATGCCAGAGCCCGCCCAGCCAGAAGATGCCGCCCCAGGCGGTGAAGCCCGTGGCCATCAGCGCCGCCTCGTCGCCCAAGAGATCGACCCATTGGAACCTCGACCGCTTCAACAGGTCGATTTCGGTCATCACGAAGCTCTCGAGCGCCTCGGTGCCGGCCTCGTCCTTCGGCTCGACCAGCAGCGCGCCGCAAAGCGGGCATTCGCGCGCACCAAGCGGGATCTCGGCCTCGCATTCCGGGCAGGTCTTGGTGGGCGCCGTGCCGCTGACCTCGCGGCCATCGAGATCGACGTCCTGCTCCAGCGTGCCGTGCATCAGGCTCGACGTCCCGAAATCCAGCACCACGCAGTCGGTCTTGACGATGCCGGGGTGCTCCTCTGGATCGACCGTGCGCAGGCCGCGCCCGACCATCTGGATCATGGTGGACTTGCAGGATGAGGGGCGCAGCAGGATCACGCAGGAGGTGGGCGGGTGGTCGAAGCCCTCGGTGAGCACGGAGACGTTGACCAGCACGGCGATCTCGCCCGAGGCATGGGCCGCGAGGATGTTGCGGCGCTCGTCGGCTGCCAGATCGCCATGGATCAGCCCCGCAGGAATGCCTGCCGCGTTGAAGGCCTCGGCGACGTGGGCCGCATGGGCGACGGTCGAGCAGAAGACGATGGTGGGCCGCCCGGCGGCTTTGTCGCGCCAGTGGCGGATCACCTCGTCGGTGACCGGAGCGCAGTCCATGATGCCGGCGACCTCCCCCATGTCGAAGTCGAGGGCGGTCTTGCGCACCTTTTGCAGCTGCGCGCGCACACCCACGTCGATCACGAAGGTGCGCGGCGGCACGAGGTGGCCGGAGGCGATCAACTCGCCCAGCCGGACCTGGTCGGCCACGTTGTCGAAGACCTCGCGCAACCCCTTGCGGTCGCCGCGGTTCGGCGTGGCGGTGACCCCTAAGACGCGGGCCTCCGGGTTCGCGTCCCGCACCCGGTCGACGATACGGCGGTAGCTGTCGGCAATGGCGTGATGCGCCTCGTCGATCACCAGAAGATCGAGCTTCGGCATGGCCTCGAGATTGGCCGAGCGGCTCAGGGTCGGTGCCATGGCGAAGGTGACCTGGCCGGACCAGTCCTTCGTCGCGGCATTCACCACCGAGGTGGAGATGCTGGGATTGACCCTGCCGAACTTCTCGCGGTTCTGGGCCGTCAACTCGTCACGATGGGCCAGCACACAGGCCTTGGCGCCACCCTCGACCATCTCGCCCGCGACGGCGGACAACATGATGGTCTTGCCCGATCCGGTCGGTGCGATGCCGAGCGTGTTGCCGCGGGTCGAGAGCGCAGCGAGGCTGCGCTCCACGAAGAGTTTCTGGCGGGGACGAAGGCGCATGGGCTGGCCCTCACTCGGCCCAGGACGGGCGGCCCGGGGTTGCCGGGGCGGTGGGGGTCTGCGCGGTGCTGGTGGGAGCCGCCGGAGCCGTGGGTGCCATCGGTGCAGCCGCCGTCCCCATGACCTGCGCATAGTCCCGATGATCCGGCGTCACCGCCGCGCGGATCTCGTTCTTTTCCTCGCCCATGGCATCGGTGCCGACATCGATCCGGGCCACGAACTCTAGCCCGTCGAGATCGGCAAAGCCGCCGATCCGTCGCGCGGCCTGCGCCTGAGGCGACTGGTCCTTGTCGGAAATCCCCCGCGCCGAGTTCAGCATGCCGCGGATGAGGCTGCGCCCCATGTTGGCCCAGTCCGGTCCCTTGGGGCTGTAAAGCCCAATCAGCGTGAAGATCTTGCGCCGGGCATAGGGGCCCTCGGTCACGGTGAACTCGCCGTTGAGATACACCGCACCGGTCGAGCCGCGGGTGGCATAGCCCCCGGTCCAGCCCTGCGACGGGTCGTCGAAGCCGCCGGGGCGGATCGTCAGCCGCACCTTGGCGAGCGTGCCCTTGGGGATGAGGTTGGCGTTGGATTGCGCGTCGTTGAAATCGTTCCACAGGCCAGACATGGCATTGGTCCTTTCAGTTTGAGGGATCGGTTTGAGGGGTGGTGGCGGGCGCCGGGATCGCCGGCGGATCGATCACCAGCGGCCGGGCATCGAGCGGCAGCGGCTGGTGGATCTTGTCGATCAGGCGGCCGAGATCGGGGGGCTCGAGCATCTCCAGCCGACCGGAGCGGTCCTTGGCCGGATAGCCCCAGGGGTTCTGGGTCTGGCAGACGAAGACCCGCCGCAGCTCGCCCTGCTCATTGGGCAACGAAGTCAGCGTCAGCACCTCGTCGACGATGCCCGGCAGTTCCAGCCCGGTCTTGGAGCCCTCGATCTGCGGCACGAAGTGCTTGCGATTGAAGTCATCGAGCTTCTCGTCGAGGATGCCGACGAAGATCACGTTCTTCGCCCGCGTGTGCTGGAGATGCGTGAGCCAGCCGATCATCTCGCGCCCGTGCAGCCCATAGGCGCCGCGCACGTCGGGCTTGCCGGTCTTGTCCGAATGCGCCTCCGGCTGGCCCTTGCACCACTGGAAACACAGCCGGCCGGCGACGGTGAT
>NZ_FNVD01000039.1:5295-7110 GCF_900108275.1 Jhaorihella thermophila | reverse complement strand
ACGGGTTCTGGCTGGCGATCCCGCTGCCCGCCGCCGGCAAGGGGCGGCGCGGCGCGAAGATGACCCCCGGCGAATGGGAGCGTCGCCGTGGCCTGCGCCTGCGCTTCATCTATCGCCGGCGTGGCCCCAGCCTGCTGGTCGCCGACGGGCGGCTCAACACCAAGGGCCTTGGCGTGGCCTCCCGCTCCAAGACCGGCCGGGGCCGCGCCACCGTGCCGATCTTCCTGCTGGTCCCGCAGGTCAAGCTGCCGAAGCGGCTGGACCTCGACCGCGACGCCGAGCGAGCGCTCGACAGCGTGCCGGGGTTGATCGTCGCGAATTGGGTGGAGGGCAGAGCATTGCCGAAATCGTAGCGACCATCTGGGCACACGCCTCTTCCCGCCCGCATTCGAAGAGCGATGGAACATGCCGCGTAACGGAAATGGCGGAGATACTTCGCTTGTTAAGGCTTGCAGAACTGAAAGGCGTCATGCGGCCCCGATTGGAGCGACCCAGCGAGGATCCTTGGCGACCAACTCGACGGTGTTGCCGTCGGGATCGAAGGTGAAGACCCCACGCCACCCGACCCAGTCGAATGTCTCGACATGGTATTCCAGCCCCAAACTCTCATACCAAGCGATGACCGCGTCCTGTTCTTCCCAGGGCAGGCTGAGCGCGATGTGGTGCAGCGAGGATCCCGGCCCCGTTGCGGGCGGCCGGTCGCCGGCCCGGGTCCGTCCTGCGCCTTCGATGTCGTGGCGGAAGAGCGCCAACACGGCAGTGTGGCCTTCGAAACCGTCGGCGATGCGGAAGAACACGATGGGCGCGTCCTGTGGGTCTCGCATCGGCTTCAGGCCGATCACGTCGCGGTAGAACGCGACCATGGCACCGTGATCGATGCAGCGAATGGCAATTTCGCCAATGGCTCGGACGGTGAAACCTCGTTCGGACATGGAGTTTTTCCTTTTGGGCAGCAAGTGGACTTGGGGATGAAACGCGTCAACGCGGAGCTTTCTGCGAAAGCAGGCGCAGGCAGAACGCCATCTCGGCAAGGATCGTCAGCCCGTAGGCTGGCATGAACGCCGAAGAGAGGTCCGGGGCGAAGAAGCGCAGGCTGCTTCCAATGAGATACACCAGCCCGGCAAGTGCGAGTCCGGCGCCAAACGCCTTGGCGAAAAGGCCTGAGCGCCAGACGAGCAGCCCCATGATCAGGCTGTTCACGCCGAAGAACACGAGCCCGAGATCGTAGCCATGCGTATGCAGGTCGAGAAAGACCAGCGCGAGCGTCGAGGCGTCGGCCAGCGCCTCGGCGCGGTTCAGAACCAGCCATGCGGTCAAGAGCGCCATGAGGCTTGCGCCGATCAGCACGGTCTGGATCAGGCGGAAGATCATCGCCGAAAGTGCGAGGCCTGGCGCCATGGCCCGGAAGATCAGGTAGAGCAGGATGGCGAGGCCTGCATCGCTGAGCGCCATCACGATGTCGGCGGCGATGGCGAAGCGGAACTGGCTGGGCGCGGCGAGGATCGCGGCGGCGGTGGCATCGGCATCGCCAAGGTCGATCAACGGCGCCCGGAGGGCCAGCTCCGCCCCCAGACCGGTCACGATGATGACGAGGTAGAGCAGCCCGGCGAACCGCGCCTTGCGGGTGAGGCCTTGGGTGAGTGTCAGGGCAGTCATGACAGGAGTCCTTTCTTCAATGGCGATCAGGTGGCCTGCGGCCGGGCCTTTTCCAGGCCTGTCGCGGCGCCCTGCTTCGGCGGGCGGTTCGTCCGCTGTCCTGCCCAGACGGACCCGAGGACGATGGCGGCGCCGATCCCCTGCACGGGCGACAGGGTC
>NZ_FNVD01000039.1:3604-4989 GCF_900108275.1 Jhaorihella thermophila | reverse complement strand
GGATCAAGCCGCCGGCGGTCAGCTGCCAGGCTGTGAAGCTGAGGGGTGAAACCGGCGGTTGCCACTTCCGGCTGAGGACGGTGCCCGCCGCCATGGAGGCAGCACCGCCCAGTCCGGCCGCAACTCCAATCGGGTCCCGCGCGGCCTCGGGACCGATCAGCAGCAGTGCAACGCCAAGAACGCCGGTCGCTGCGGCGGCGAGTGCTCCAGCCCGGACCGGCGTGCCGAGCCAGCCGCGTGCCATGACGATCACCATCATCGCCTGCAGCGATCCCAGCGTGGCAGCGACGCCGCCGGGAAGCCGGTAGGCGGCCACGAACAGCAGCACCCAGAACAGCGCGAAGTTGAAACCGCCGAGCAGGAAGATGCGACCGAGCCAGGCACGGGGTGGCAGGCAACGCGTGACAGCAAGAAGCAGCAGTCCGGCTGGCAAGGCCCTAAGCGCGGCAAGGGTCACGGGATATCCCGCAGGCAACGCCTCGGTGGTGACCAGATAGGTGCTTCCCCAGACCGCCGGAGCGAGCGCTGTCAGAAGGATGTCGGTGGTGCGGGACATGGCTGTATCTCCTGGCGGGTGCTTACCAAAGCGGATGGAAGGGCAAGCGCGAGCGGTCCGGCCAGGGATCGAGGCCGATGTCGCGCATCAGGCGGGGCGGCAGATCGCACGGCACGCCGCGCAGGATGCGGTGGCGGTGCCGGGCTGAAGTGCGGAGGAACGGGAGGGTCATGGCGTTTCCTTTCAGGCGACGAGGCGGAGGGCGGCGCTCAGTTGCGCGGCCAGATCCTCGCGGGGTCCATTGACAAGGCGGGAACCGGTCTCGCGGACGATGAGGGTTGGAATGGACCGGACCTGGAGGGCACGGGCGTGTTGCCGGTCGGTCTCGACGGCACGAAGGGTTTCCGGGTCCTCGAAAACATCGACGAAGGCCGCGCTCTCGAAGCCCAGCTCCCGGGCGGCGTGCAGCACCGTTGCCGGGTCGGCGACGTTCCGCGCCTCGGTCAGATGCGCGCGCTGCAGGCGGTCGAACATGTCCCAGTGGGCATTCTGTCCGCCAAACCGTTCCGCCGCCTTGCATCCCAGTGCGGCAGTCATCCCGTGGGGATAATCGAATGGCGCGGCCCGCATGGCGTCGATATCGACGAGGTCCGGCCGGTCGCTCACTTGGCGGCAGGCCGCCCAGTGCCCGAGGATCGTCTCGCGGGCGTCCTCGGGCGTGCCCCAGCGCGCAGCCATCTCGGCGCGGCTGGCCTGCAGGACGAAGGTGCGGTGGCGGATGCCGAGATCGAACTCGGCCGACAGATCGCGCAGGCGCGACGAGATGTTGAAGCACCAGCAGCAAACGACGTCGTGGAAAAAATCGATGGTGAGGGCGGCCATCACGCGG
>NZ_FNVD01000039.1:0-2987 GCF_900108275.1 Jhaorihella thermophila | reverse complement strand
TGCCTGGCACGCTGCGCGCGCCCTCGGCCTCGGCCTGCGCGAGCGTGCGGACATGGCCATAGCTGGAATAGTAGAGAACGAGAACGCGGGTCATGGGATCCTCTCGGGGTTGGGTATTTCATTGCCTGAGAGGATGGGGGATGTTCCGGGCCGGAATAACCGGCCGGCGCTCACTTCATTCTTTACTCTGGTTGAAGAATGTCAGGCGTTCAGTGCGGAGCGCAGGTGGTCGAGGAACGCCGTCACCTTCGCATCCATGCCGAGCCGCGAGGCGGTCACGGCGAAGATCTCCGGCGCCGGAAGCTCCCAGTCCGGCAGGACACGCACCAGATCGCCCCGTGCCTCGGGTTCCCTGGAGATGAAATCCGGCAGGGTGCCTATGCCTTGCCCCGCGATCAGGAGGTCGCGCAGCACGAGGCTGTTGCCCACGCGAACCGGCGGATCGAGCTCGACGGTCTGCGACCCGGAAGGGCCGTGGAGTTCCCAGGAGGTCAGATGTCCGGCAAGCAGAAAGCCGATGACGCGGTGCCTGGCGATTTCCTGCGGCGCCAGGGGCATGCCGGCCCTTTCGAGATAGGCGGGCGCGGCGAAAATCTGTTGCCGCATCGTCCCGAGCTTGCGCGCGACCAGTGCTGAATCCGGCAAGGCGGCCCGAATGCGGATGGAAACGTCGAACCCGCCCTCCACCATGTCCACGACCCGGTCGTCCATGGACAGCGTCAGACGCAGATCGGGATAGGCGTCGAGAAACCCCGGCAAGATCGGAGCGATCACCGTCTGCCCGAAGGAGCTGGACGCATTGACCTTCAGATGGCCCCGCACCGCGCCGGCGCCGTCGCGGATGCGCGTCTCGAACGTGGTCACCGCATCCAGAATGCCGGTCGCCTCGTCGTAATAGAGACGCCCGGCATCAGTGAGCGACATCGAGCGGGTCGTCCGCGTCAGCAGCGTTGTGCCCAAACTCTCCTCGAGCAGCTTGATCTCGCGGCTCAGAAGCGCAGGCGACACGCCCAGATCCTCCGCCGCGCGCGCGAAGCTGCCGCGCTCGACGATGCGGCGGAAGGCGTGCATGACGGAAAGCTTGTCCATTTTGTGCTGGGGACTTTCAGGTTGACGTGAGGTGTCGCGAAAAACGCCACTGCAACTGAATAGCAGGAATTGCAGCACGCTGCGAATGGTCTGGCAAAGCGACGTCCTGGCGATCAGCGCCAAGGAAGAATCTGCCGAGAAGTGAGAACGTGCCCACCCCTCGCGAAACCATCCTCGCCGCGCTGCATGCGCGGCTCTCGGCGTTGCCCTCTACCGTCCTGCGCGGCGATGTGCTGCCCGAACGGGTGCCGGCCGGGGGCCTGCTGATCCTGCGCGATGGCGAGCCGGGGGAGCCGGAGGTGACGCTGTCGCCGCTGGCGTATCACTACCAGCACCGCGCCGAGATCGAGGCGGTCGTGCAGGGCGGCGACCGTGACGTCGCTTTCGATACGCTTTGCGCCAGCATCGGCGCAGCCCTAGCCGCCGACCGCACGCTGGGTGGACTGTGCGATTGGGTCGAAGCGGAAGCCCCGCGGCCGGTCGATCTGGCCGTGGAGGGCGCGGCGAGCCTCAAGGCCGCCGTCATCCCGGTGATCCTGCACTACGCCACGGCCGATCCCTTGGCCTGACAGCAACAACCCTAGGAGAACACCATGGCACGCGCCCAAGGGGCGCGGTCGCAGCTCGCGGCCGCGTTCGAAACGACCTATGGCACCGCGCCCGCGTCCGGCTTCATGCAGATGCCCTTCGCCAGTGCCTCGCTCGGGGCGGAGCAGCCGCTCCTGGCCTCGGAATTGCTCGGCTACGGCCGCGACCCGCTGGCGCCCTTGAAGGACGCGGTGACGGCCGACGGCGACATCACCGTGCCGCTCGATGCCGAGGCCTTCGGCTTCTGGCTGAAGGCCGCCTTCGGGGCGCCGACGACAACGGGGACCACGAACAAGACCCACACCTTCAAGTCTGGCTCGTGGACCCTGCCGAGCATGGCCATCGAAGTAGCGATGCCCGAGATCCCGCGCTTTGCCATGTACACGGGCTGCGTGCTTGATCAGCTGAGCATCGCCATGCAGCGCTCGGGGTTGCTGACCGCCGACGTCAAGCTGGTGGCGCAAGGCGAGAACGTCGCCTCATCGACAGCAGCCGGCACGCCCACGGCCTACGCCCTGCAGCGGTTCGGCCACTTCAACGGGGCGATCAAGAGGAACGGCACCGCGCTTGGCAACATCGTCTCGGCGGACCTGACCTATGCCAACAATGTCGAACGGATCGAGACCATCCGCAACGATGGCCGCATAGACGGGGCGGACCCATCCATTGCCGCGCTCACCGGCAAGATCGACGTGCGCTTTGCCGACACGACACTTATGGACCAGGCGCTGAACGGGACGGCGGCATCGCTGGAGTTCTCCTGGGTGATCTCGGCCAATGTCAGCCTGACGATCACCGCGCATGCCGTCTACCTGCCGCGCCCCCGTGTCGAGATCCAGGGACCACAGGGCATCCAGGCCAGTTTCGACTGGCAGGCCGCATACGACTCCGTGGCCGGGCAGATGTGCGCGGTCGTCCTCAAGAATTCTGTTGCGAGTTACTGACCATGCTGACCCTCGATCTTTCCAATGAACCCCGCTGGCACGAGCTCGCGCCCAGTGTCCGCGTGCAACTGCGCCCGCTGACCACCGCGCTGATGGTCGCGACGCGCAGCGATCCGGCCGTGGAGGCCGTCCCCGAAGAGGCTTCGGACGAGGAACGCGCGCTGGCGTTCGCGAAGGCGCTCGCACGGCGGGCCGTGCTTGCCTGGGAGGGTGTCGGAGATGCCGACGGCAACCCCATAGACCCCAGCCCCGAGGCCATCGACGCGCTCCTGGACATCTGGCCGATCTTCGAGGCCTTCCAGCTTTCATACGTCTCGAAGGGCCTGCTTCTGGAGCAGGAAAAAAACGCCTCCGCGCCCTTGCCGA
>NZ_FNVD01000003.1 GCF_900108275.1 Jhaorihella thermophila | reverse complement strand
GGCTCCCTGTCCGAAACGCATGCCGAAAAGATCTGCAAGATCATGGATATGGCCATGCAGAACGGCGCCCCTGTGATCGGCATCAACGACTCCGGTGGCGCCCGCATCCAGGAAGGCGTGGCTTCGCTGGTGGCGCGGGCGGATTTTCCCGAAACCCACATGGTGATCGGGGGCGGCGCGCTGACGATGCGCAATGCCCCGGCGGGGCTGGGGCGTTCCGCACGGATCCGCAGCGCGAGGAAACCTGGGTCATGCTCGCCCGGATCACCGCCGCGAACAAGGGGGCCGAGGCCACTAGGGCCGTTCTGGACGAACTCCTTGCCGCCAACCCCGACAGTGCGCGCCTGCGCAACTGAAGGGTGCCGTGGGCCAGTAGGGCGGACTTTCCTCGTTTTGAATTGGAGAGGCGCCACTGCACGGCACCGGGCCGGGCGACAGCGACTGAATGGCTTCAACCGGATGCCTCCGACCGAGGAAACATCCGGTGCCGGACCGCGCCATTGCCGCCTTCAGGGAAATTCCGCACCCCGAAATCGAATTGAACAAGAGCCGCCTTGAAACGCTCTGCCTGATGGTCCTCTGGATCGTGAGCGCACGGAGCGTGAACCTCTCCCACCCCTCCCGCGCACGGCGTGCGAAAAGGGGGTGGAAGAGCGGCAGCGAGCCTCACCGGATGTCGGCTCTGGGCCGATCACGCTCGTTGAAGTCACTTGGGCCTGGATCTGAAAGTCCCGCCGCGCAGACGTTGGGGGGCTCGGTGGGGCATGTCGAACGGAGACAGCAGATCAATCCCGCTTTCCCACGTACCGACACTCTCAAGACGGGAGGGCGCTCCAATCCCGCTTGATTGATCGATTCGCAGGTGCGAGAAAGGTAAAATAATGGGTATGTTTTTCCCCCGGATCGAAGACTGGCGTCTTCAGTCAATTTTCTGTGCTTGGGGGGTGGTGGAGCCTAGGGGGATCGAACCCCTGACCTCTTGCATGCCATGCAAGCGCTCTCCCAGCTGAGCTAAGGCCCCGTCATGTGCATCGCCGTTTCCGGCGACGAGGGTCGTTTAGTTAAGGGACGCGGCGAGTGCAACCCAAAAATTCACGCCGCGCCCGAGGTTTTTTCCGCCAGGACGCCACGCGCCAGGAAAGGCGCACCTATTCCTCGTCTTCGGTGCTGACGTCGGCTATTTCGTCCAGCGAAACGCTGTCGTCATCGTCATCCTCGAGGATGTCGTCATCGATATCGACATCGACATCATCCTCCAGAACCACGTCGTCCTCGTCCAGCGCGGCCTTCTTGGCCTTGACCGTGGCGGCGTCCTCGGCATCGGCGGCAATCATCCGGGTCTTGGTGTTTTCCACCTCGACGATCTCGCCCGTGTAGGGGCTGACCACCGGATCTCTGTTCAGGTCATAGAATCGCTTGCCCGTGGTCGGGCAGACGCGCTTTACACCCCATTCTTCCTTGGGCATGAGATTCCCCTTGATAACGTGTGAGTCATATCGACGATTCCGGCCACCTGCCACAACCGGGCGGGACTGTCAAAGCCTTTGCAGAAAAGGGGCCGCGCATGGCTGAACATCGCCTTCCAGGGACGCCGCCGGTGCCGCTCGTGCTGCGCCGGTCGGGCAGGGCGCGGCGAATCAGCCTGCGGGTGTCGGGGCTGGACGGGCGGGTGACGCTGACCGTCCCGCGCGGCGTGCCGGAGGCCGAAGCGCTGAACTTTGCGCGGTCCAAGGCGGAGTGGATCCGCCGTCACTTGGCAGCGCGCCCCGACGAGGTGATCGTGGCGCCGGGCGTGACGCTGCCGGTCGAGGGGGCGCTGCTGCGGGTCGAGCGCGGAACCGGGCGCGGCGTGCGGCTGAACGGCGGCACCGTCGTCGTGCCGGGGGCGGAAACCGGCCCGCGCCTTCAGGCCTGGCTGCGGGAACTGGCGCGCGACCGGCTGACCGCCGCGGCCGACCGGCACGCGCGCGCGCTGAACCGGACCTACAGCCGGATTACCCTGCGCGACACGCGGTCGCGCTGGGGGTCGTGTTCCTCGCGCGGGGCGCTCAGCTTTTCCTGGCGGCTGATCCTGGCCCCGCCCGAGATCCTGGACTACGTCGCCGCGCATGAGGTCGCGCATCTGGCGGAGATGAACCACTCGCCCGCTTTCTGGGCGCATGTCGAGCGGCTCTATGGTCCCCACAAGCAGGCCCGCCGCTGGTTGCGCGAAAACGGCCCGGCCCTGCACCGCTATCGGTTTCAGGGATGAGCCGATGCCGGACTTGACCTGTGCCGCGTTTGTGATCACATGATGGGCATGAGCACACCGGCACGCCCCCTGGAACAAACCGCTTCGGCCCATGACCGGGTCTATCGCGCGCTGCGGTCGCGAATCATGTATGGCGAAATCGAACCCGGCCAGGCACTGACCCTGCGCGGGATCGGCAAGGACTACGACGTCTCAATGACCCCCGCGCGCGAGGCGGTGCGGCGGCTGGTGGCCGAAGGGGCGTTGACCTTGTCGGCCTCGGGGCGGGTGGCGACGCCGGAGCTCACCAACGAACGGATCGAGGAACTGGCCGCCTTGCGCGCGCTGCTCGAGGTCGAGCTGGCCAGCCGCGCCCTGCCGCGGGCGCACATGGCGCTGATCGACCGGCTGCAATCCATCAACGCCGGCGTGGCCGAGATGGTCAGCAAGCGCGATCCGGTCGGCTACATCCGCGCCAATCTCGAATTTCACCGCACGCTTTATCTGCGCGCGCAGGCCCCTGCGATGCTGGCCATGGCGGAAACCGTCTGGCTGCAGCTCGGCCCCACCATGCGCAGTCTCTACGGTCGCCTGCGCCGGTCCGAACCGCCGCACTATCACAAGCTGATCATCGCAGCCCTCCGCGCGGGCGACGAGCCGGGCCTGCGTCTGGCGGTCCGCTCCGACGTGACGCAGGGGCTGCGGATGCTCACCGGCTGAACCTGTGCCATTCGGATTTTCTCGTCCCCCCTCGCGCATTCGCGTTGCGCAGGTTCCGCATTGCGACCTATCGTGAGGCGCAGAACAAGCCGGAGGGGAAGATGAAAACCGATTTCACACGTCGCGCCGCGTTGGGTCTGATGGGGGGCGCGGCGGCGCTGCCGATGCTGGGGCGGCCGGCGCTGGCGAACACGAAACTCACGGTCGGTGCGCTGCGTTTCACCAGCCATGCGGCCAGCTTCGTCGCCTATGAGCGCGGGTATTTCGCCGACGAAGGACTGGATGTCGAGTTCAAGTTCTTCCAGGCCGCGCAACCGATGGCCGTGGCGATTGCCAGCGGGGATGCCGACTATGCCGTGACGGCGATCTCCGGCGGACTTGTCAGCCTGGCCGAAAAGGGCGCGGCCAAGGTGATTGGCGGCGCCCTGCGCGAGGAAAAGGGAATCGACGGGCAGAAGATTCTGGCCTCGAACGCGGCCCACGCGGCGGGCCTGACCAGTCCGGCGGCGCTGGGCGGCAGAACCTACGGCATGACACAGGCCGGGTCGTCGTTTCACTACATGGGGTCCAAGATCGCCGCGGCCGAAGGGGTCGAAGTGACCTTCAAGCCGCTGCAGAAGGTCGGCGCCATCATCGGCGCGCTGAAATCCGGCCAGATCGACGCCTGGTCGATCGTGCCGCACATCGCCAAGGCTCTGGCCGGCGCGGGGGCGGTCAAGATCATCGGCAACGTGGCCGATTATCTGCCCGACTATCAGGTGACCACCGTGTTCACCTCGGCCAGCAACGCCGCCAACGAGCGCGCGCAAACGCAGGCCTTCCTGCGCGCCTTCTCGCGCGGGGCGGACGATTTCAACGCCGCCCTGGTGGACAAGACCGCGGGCGAGGACGCAGCCGAGGAGATGGTGAAGCTGATCCACAAATATGTCTATGCCGACAAACCCTATGAAAAGGCGGCAAAATCCATCCGAAACGGCGCGATGCGGATATCGAAGAACGCGGCGCTGAACACGGCGTCGGTGAAGGACCAGTTGAACTGGTTCAAGTCCGAGGGCCTCATCAAGGACAGCATCACCTTCGACACGCTGGTCGATCCGTCCTATGCCGAGATGATCTGAGCCCGGGGGGCGGGCAGGGCGGTCGCGCCCGGCCCGATGATGCATGGAACTCACGCTCGACCGGATCACGCATCGCTATGGGGGCATGGCGGTGCTGCAGGACATCTCGCTGCGCATTCCGGCGGGCGAGATCCTGTGCATCATCGGCCCCTCCGGCTGCGGCAAATCCACCCTGCTGCGCCTGCTGGGCGGGTTGGAAAGGCCCGATGCGGGGCAGGTGCTGCAGCTGGGCGACCCGCCCCAGGGCTGCCTGAACCCGCTGACCTATGTATTCCAGGACTTCGCCCTGCTGCCATGGCGGACCGTGGCGGGCAACATCTCGCTGGTGCTCGAGGATCACGGGATCCGCGGCCGCGCGGCGCGGGCGATCATCGATGACGTGCTGGGCCGCACGCGGCTGTCGGGTTTTGCCGACGCCTTTCCCCGGCAGCTGTCGGGGGGCATGAAACAGCGCGTGGCGATCGCGCGGGCACTGGCGGTGAACCCGGCGGTGCTGTTGCTGGATGAACCGCTCTCGGCGCTGGACGCGCAGACCCGCGAGCTGTTGATGGAAGATCTCGTGGCGCTCTGGACCCGCCAGCCCTTCACCGGCGTCTACGTTACCCACAACCTGGCCGAAGCCGTCCGGCTGGGCCACCGCGTCGCTGTCCTGTCGCGCCGCCCCGGCCGGCTGCGCGAGGTGATCGGGATCGACACGCCGCTTGCCGACCGCCGCCCCGGCGATGCGGAACTGGAAACCCTGCAGGCGCGGCTGTGGGACATGATGCGCGAAGAGGCCGTCGCCGCCGATCAGGAGCTTCTGAATGCCTGATCCGCGCCCGGTTCCGTTTCGCGGCGGCGGCTTCAGCCCGGTGCGGATCCGCTGGGCCGGACCGGCCGTTTTCGCTCTGCTGCTGGCGCTGGTCGAATGGGGCACCCGGTCGGGCTGGATCTCGAACCTCACCCTGCCGCGCCCCTCGGACGTGGCCGCGACGCTGGCCGATCTTGCCCGTTCGGGGATGCTCTGGACCCATCTTGCGCCGTCCCTGACCCGGCTCGCGGTGGGCAGCGCCATGGGGGTGATCGCCGGCATCGGGATCGGCATTGCCATCGGGCTCTTTTCCCTCATCCGCGCCGGTCTGGTGCCGCTGGTGGCGGCGCTGTTTCCGATCCCCAAGATCGCGCTGCTGCCGCTTTTCGTGATCTGGTTCGGCATCGACGAGGGTTCGAAATACGCGCTGATCGCGCTGGGCACCTTCACGCCCACCGTGGTCGCCACCTACGGGGCGGTGGACAACGTGGACCGCACCCTGATCCGCATGGGACAAAGCTTTGGCCTGCGCTGGTCCAGCATTGTCGCCAAGATCGTTCTGCCCGGCGCCCTTCCGGGGATCCTCTCGGGCCTGCGGGTATCGCTGGCCATCGGCATCATCCTGCTGGTCGCCGCGGAAATGCTGGGCGCCGAGCACGGCATCGGCGCCTACATCCTCGAAGCCGGCTCGCTCTACGATCTCGAACGCCTTTTCGCCGGCGTCGTCATCCTTTCCTGCCTCGGCGTGGCCACCAGCTGGGGCATCGGCGTGCTGGAGCGCCGCCTCCTGCGCTGGCGCAGCTGAGCCTTCTTTCTGGTCCCAAATACCCCGGGGGAGTCCGCCCGGCACGGGCGGACGGGGCGGCGCCCCCTTCTCCGCCCCCCACGCGGGACTCCGCCGATCCGCTTGGACCGGACGACCGACCGCGCTACCATGCCCGCAACAACCCCAGAACAGAGCAGCATAGCAGTCATGACGATGATCCACAGGCGACATTTCCTGGCCGGCGCGGCGGCGCTGGCAGTGGCGGGCTGCGGGTCTGCCGTCCCGCCCCGGCAAACCGGCAACCCTTGGCGCAGCGCGCCGAACCCCGCCTATGACCGCTGGGTCGCCGCCTTCCGCGCCCGCGCCGAACGAAACGGCATCTCCCGCGCCACCCTGAACGCGGCCTTTCGCGGTGCCGGTTACATTCCGACCGTGATCGACCGCGATCGCAATCAGACCGAATTCAAGCGCTCGCTCGAGGACTACCTTGCCATCGCCGCCTCGGATGAACGCGTGGCCCAGGGCCGCGCGATGCTGCAGCGCCACGGGGCGCTTCTGCGCCGGATCGAGGCACGCTTTGGCGTGGAGCCCCAGATCGTTACCGCGATCTGGGGACTCGAAAGCCGCTACGGCGCCCGGCGGGGCGATGTGCCGGTGATCTCGGCCACCTCGACGCTGGCCTTCGACGGCCGTCGCGGCGCTTTCTACGAGCGGCAGCTCATGGCCGCGCTGCGCATCCTGCAAAATGGCGACATCACGCCCGCGCGCATGACCGGCAGCTGGGCCGGCGCGATGGGGCACACCCAGTTCATCCCCACGACCTATGAATCCTACGCCGTGGACTTCACCGGCGATGGCCGCCGCGACATCTGGTCGGACGATCCCGCCGACGCGCTGGCCTCGGCGGCCGCCTATCTCGGCCGCTCCGGCTGGACCCGCGGCCAGCCGTGGGGCGGAGAACTCGGTTCTCCCGCCGCTCGCTGGGGCACGCCCGAGGCGGTGATTCAGCCGCAGGCGCCGGGTCCGAAATTCGCCGTGTTCGGCAATTTCCGCGTCCTCAAGCGCTACAACAATTCGGATGCCTACGCGCTGGGGGTGGGGCACCTCGCCGACCGCATCGCGGGGGGCGGGCCGTTGAAAACCTCCTTTGGCCCCGACGAAAACGGCCTGACGCTGGACGACCGCAAGGAATTGCAGCGGCTGCTCACCGCCCGCGGCTTCGATACGGACGGCGCCGACGGGGTGATCGGGGGCAAGACCGAAGCCGCGATTCGTGCCTATCAGCGCAGCGCCGGTCTGCCGGTCACTGGACGGCCGTCGCGGGATCTGCTGGAGCGCCTGCGCCGCTCGTGATGGCTCAGGCGGCCAGCCCCTTGGAACCCATGTCGAGGTATTTCCGGCGCCGCTCCTTCACCAGCCGCGCGGGCTTCTTGCCCTTCAGCTCGTCCAGCATCTCTTCGATCGCCTTGCCCACGGCGGCGATGGCGGCCGGTCGGTCGCGATGCGCCCCGCCGCGGGGTTCGTCGATGATCCGGTCGATCACGCCCAGCTTCTTCAGGTTCTGCGCGGTCAGCTTCAGCGCCTCGGCAGCCTCGCGCATCTTCTCGGCATCCTTCCACAGGATCGAGGCACAGCCCTCGGGGCTGATCACCGAATAGATCGAATGTTCCAGCATCGCCACCCGGTCGGCCGTGGCAAAGGCCACCGCCCCGCCCGAGCCGCCTTCGCCGATGATGACGCTCACCAGCGGCACCCCGATCTGCAGGCAGGCCTCGGTCGAGCGCGCGATTGCTTCGGACTGGCCGCGTTCCTCGGCGCCCTTGCCGGGATAGGCACCGGGCGTGTCCACCAGCGTCACCACCGGCAGGCCGAACTTGTCGGCCAGCCGCATAAGGCGGATCGCCTTGCGATAGCCTTCGGGGCGGGCCATGCCGAAATTGTGCTCGATCCTGCTCTTGGTGTCGGATCCCTTTTCGTGCCCGATCACCACCACCGGCTGATCGTGGAATCGCGCCAGCCCGCCCATCACGGCGTGGTCGTCGGCAAAGTTCCGGTCGCCGGCCAAGGGCGTGTATTCGGTGAACAGCGCCTCGATGTAGTCCTTGCAATGCGGCCGCTCGGGGTGGCGGGCCACCTGGCATTTCCGCCACGGCGTCAGCTTTCTGTAAAGTTCGTCCAGCAGCGCCTCGGCCTTGGCGTCCAGCGCGGCGGCCTCGGCCTCGACATCCATTTCTTCGTTGGCTCGCGCCAGCGCGCGCAGCTCGGCCGCCTTGCCTTCGATCTCGGCCAGCGGTTTTTCGAAGTCAAGGTAGTGGGTCATCGTGGGCACTCCGGTCCGTGGACTGCGCGCTATATGGCCCCGCATCGCGCCGGATGCAACAAGCGGAATCAGGACGGCGACAGAAACGGCCAGAGGGTCGCCACCATCAGCAGCGCCATGACACGGTTGAATGTCCGCAACCGGCGTGGTTCGGCCAGCCAGGCTGCCAGCCCCTGCCCGATCAGCGCCCATGTGCCGACCGAGGGCAGGTTGACCAGCCCGAACAGCGCCGCCACGGTCAGCAGGGCCTGCGCCGACCGGTCGGGCGCATAGACGGTGATCGCGGTCAGCGCCATCGCCCAGGCCTTGGGGTTGACCCACTGGAACGCCGCCGCTTGCAGAAAGGTCAGCGGCCTGCCCCTGCTCCGGCCTTCGCCGACCGGCGCCGCAGTGGCGATCTTCCATGCAAGCCACAGAAGATAGGCCACCGAAGCGGCCTTCATGGCCGCATGAACCGCCGGCCAGATCTCGAACACCCGGATCAGCCCCGCGCCGGCGACCAGCAGCAGGAAGACAAAGCCAAGGGCCACGCCCAGCATGTGCGGCACCGTGCGGCGAAAGCCGAAATTGGCACCCGAGGCCATCAGCATCAGGTTGTTCGGCCCCGGCGTGATCGACGAAACGAAGGCGAAGAGCGCCAGCGCGATGATAAGGTCAGCAGTCATGGGTGCGAATTTGCCGGCGTCTCGGGGGAATGAAATTGCGTTTTGTTGCTCAGTGTGAAAATCTGCGCAATGTATGGTGAAAATGGATGCGATAAACCGAAAGATATTGCGAGAGATGTCGCGCGACGGTCGGATCAGCAATCTTGATCTGGCCGAACGGGTGGGGCTTTCGCCGTCGGCCTGCCTGCGCCGGGTGCAGGAACTGGAACGCGACGGGGTGATCCTCGGTTATCGCGCGCGGCTGGATCCGGCCGCGATGGGCGTTGGGTTCGTCGCCTATCTGGGTGTCGGGCTGAACGATCACAGCAAAGCGGCGCAGGAAACCTTCGAGCGCGCCGTGGCCCGCGCCCCCGAAGTCACCGAATGTCACAACGTGACCGGCACGATCGAATACCTGCTGCGGGTGGAATGCGCCGATCTGGCCGCTTACAAGACCTTTCATACCGAGGTTCTGGGCACCACGCCGCATGTCGCCTCGCTGACGACCTATGTCGTGATCGGCTCTCCCAAGGACGGCCGGGCCTGAGCTGGACTGTGCGCTGACGCAGGAGGGGTGCGCCCATTTACACTCGCCAAGTCGCGGAATGAGGCGTAAGAGCGGGGAATGACCCGTTTCGTCACCCTTGCTGAATCCGAGACGCTGCCGTTCTGGCGCAGGCCGGTGACGCTGTTGTTCGTGATGGCGGCGGCGATGCCGATCGCCTTTTACGCCTGGTATGCGCTGCTCAACAATTTCGTGATCGAGGCGGCAGGCTTTGACGGGGCCGATATCGGTCTGCTGCACACTGTGCGCGAGATCCCGGGCTTTCTGGCGGTCGGCGTGATCGCCATCATCGTCTTCGTCCGCGAACAGGTGCTGGGACTGGTGTCGCTGGCGCTGCTGGGCGTTGCCACCGCCTTTACCGCGTGGTTTCCCAGTCTCGGCGGGCTGTTGATCCTGACCTTTCTCAGCTCGCTCGGCTTTCACTATTACGAAACGGTGAACCAGTCGCTGCAACTGCAATGGCTCAGCAAGGCGCGCGCGCCGCATGTCATGGGCTGGCTGATGGGGACGGGATCGGCGATGACGCTGGTCGTATTCGTCCTGATCGTGCTGATGTGGGAACCCCTGGGGCTGACCTACAACGCGGTGTTCATGACCGCCGGCCTGACCACGGCGGCGATCGCGCTGTTCTGTCTGGTGGCCTGGCCCCAGTTCGAGGCCCCGCATCCCCAAGTCAAGGAGATGGTGCTGCGGCGGCGCTATTGGCTGTATTACGCGCTGCAGTTCATGTCGGGCGCGCGGCGGCAGATCTTCATGGTGTTCGCCGGGTTCATGATGGTCGAGAAGTTCGGCTTCGAGGTGCACGAACTGACCGGACTCTATCTCGTCAACCTGATCGTCAACATGGTGGCCGCGCCGTTTCTGGGTCGTGCCGTGGCCCGGTTCGGAGAGCGGCGGGCGCTGATCTTCGAATATGCCGGGCTCGCACTGGTCTTTGCCGCCTATGGGGGCATCTACTGGTTCGACTGGGGGGTGATGCTGGCCGCGATCCTCTATGTGATCGACCATATCCTGTTCGGACTCGCGCTGGCGCTCAAGACATACTTCCAGAAGATTGCCGATCCCGGAGACATCGCGCCGACCGCGGCCGTGGCATTCACCATCAACCACATCGCGGCGGTGTTCCTGCCGGTGGTGTTGGGACTGTTGTGGGTCGTGTCGCCGGCGGCGGTGTTCGCGCTGGCCGCGGGCATGGCGCTGGGGTCGCTGTCGTTGTCGCTGCTGGTGCCGCGCCACCCCGAACCGGGCAACGAAACGCGCCTGTCGCGTCTCGCCGCCGCGCCGGCCGCGTAGGCGTGCTGCTGCAAGGGCAGCGGGCGGATGCTTGACCTCGCGCTCGCGCGGTCCTAGGCGCAAGAGCACAGATACCGGAGATGCCGACATGCCCACATACACCGCGCTGACCACACTCCAAGGCAAGACGGCCGCCGAAGCCCTTGGCGAAGCGATGGAGCGCCTCGACCCGCAGCCGACCGGAGTCGGCGTGTTCGAGGTCGAGGACGGCTCGGGCCTGTGGGAAGTGGGCGGCTACTTCACTGAAGAACCGGACGCGGCTGCGCTGGCGCTGCTGGCGGCGGCGTTCGGCGCGAAACCCTTTGCGGTGTCGGAACTGCCGGAAACCGACTGGGTGGCGCATGTGCGGCGGGAATTGGCGCCGGTCGAGGCCGGTAGGTTCTTTGTCTACGGCAGCCACGATGCCGCCAAGGTGCCCGCCGACCGGATCCCTCTGTTGATCGACGCGGCGATGGCCTTCGGCACCGGGCATCACGGCACCACGCTGGGTTGCCTGCGGGCGCTGGACCGTCTGATCGAGGGCGGGTTCGAGGCGCGCAGGATCGCCGATATCGGCTGCGGCACTGCCGTTCTGGCGTTGGCGGCCGCGCGCGTGTGGCAGGGCGAGATCCTCGCCAGCGACATCGACCCCGTGGCGGTGGAGGTGGCCGAGGCCAACCTCGCGGCGAACGGGATGGCCGGTCGCGTCGCCTGTCTGGAGGCCGCGGGCTTCGACCACCCCGATCTGAAAGCTGCTGCCCCTTATGACCTGATCTTCGCCAACATCCTCAAGGGGCCGCTGGTGGCGCTTGCGCCCGACGTGGCGGCACATCTGCGGCCGGGTGGATTCGCGATTCTGTCGGGGATTCTCAACGAACAGGCGCAGGAAATTGCCGAGGTTTATGCACGATCCGGCATCAATGAAGTCGAACGTGAACAGATTGGTGCCTGGACGACTCTGACTTTGACGAAATCGGCGTAATTCGGCCGGGATTCTGGCGGTTTCAAGGCGGTCGCCACGATTTTGCCACATTTCGTGGGCACCTTGTTTTCGTCGCTGGTGGGGGCCAGCAACGGAAGGCTGCCAAGATGGATAGGGGTCAGCTCAACTTTCAACAACGCGTCCGGCGTCTGAACCGCCGGCAGCGCAAAATGGAACGGGGCTATGTGACGGAAGTCGGACCCGATGGCCTGATCGTGGCCAAGCCGGTTCGCGCGCGGTCGTCTTTCTCTCTCCGACCGCTGGTCTATTGCATCGCGGGTCTTCTGCTGTTCAAGGGGCTGCTGTTGGCCCAGTTGGGAACGAGTGTTTATGTTGAACGAGTCGACAGACTGAAGACGGGCACGGCGGTCGAGCAGGCGGGGGCATGGGTCATGCAGGTTGATCCCGCATCGAAATGGATCGCCGACCGGGTTGCGCCCTACCTGCCCAGATAAGATTGGTTCCTCCAAACCAAGAAAGACGCCGCGTGGCCAGGCCGCGCGGCGTCTTTTCCGTTTCGCCTCGGGAGGAGGGGAGGCGAAACCGGGAAGAGTTCGGTTGTCTCAGTTCCCGCCGGCGATCCGGTCAATATCGGCGCGGGTCAGACCGATGTCTTCCAGTTCGCGGTCGGTCAGAGCCGACAGCGCCTTGCGGGTGACGCGGGCGTCGTTCCAAGCGGTGAACGCCGCCACGAGGTGATTGATGACGGACCCGATACGGCCGACGAGGCCGTGAGAGCCATGAGCAGAGCGGGTGGTGTCGATCGCAGCCATATCCTTGATCCTTCGGTTCGATGTGCAGGTCGTCCTGCGTTGCGCCGCGCCATGTAAGAGGCGAAATCGACTCGCACAAGCAGCAGAAACTGCATGGTTCCTATGCGTTTGCCGCATAGGTCGATCCTGCGGTAACAGGTTTAAAACAAAAGCAGAAATTCGAAATCGAAAATGTCGCTTTCTGCATCGCGGCATGTCGCTTTTGGCCCATTTCTCCTTGGTTGGCCGCAGTCCGGACCCGGCTGGCCGGGGGTCAAAGCGGTTGGAAAATGTTCGCCTTTCGTGCTAGTGCTGTGAAAAAGCAACAATTCGGGCAGGGGCCGGGCAGTTTCATGCGCATTCTTGGCATCGATCCGGGGCTTCGCACCCTTGGCTGGGGGGTGATCGAATCACGGGGCAGCCGGTTGTCGCACGTCGCCAACGGGCACCTGCACCCGCAGGGGACCGACCTCGCGGCGCGGCTGCTGTCCCTTTATGAACAACTCCGGGACGTCGTGGCGCGCCATGCCCCGGACACGGCGGCGATCGAACAGACCTTCGTCAACAAGGACGGCGCCGGCACGCTGAAGCTGGGCCAGGCGCGCGGCGTGGCGTTGCTGGCGCTGGCCGAGGCGGGGCTGTCGGTCGGGGAATACGCCCCCAACAAGGTGAAGAAGACGGTAGTCGGCGTGGGGCACGCCGACAAGGTGCAGGTCCAGCACATGGTCCGGCTGCAACTGCCGGGCTGTGAACCGGCGGGCGCCGACGCGGCGGATGCGCTCGCCATCGCGATCTGTCATGCCTATTACGGGGGTGTGAAGGAACGGCCGTTGCGGGAGGTTCGGACATCATGATCGGCAAGCTGACCGGGCGTATGGATTACCGCGCCGCCGACCACGTGCTGATCGACGTGCGCGGGGTGGGATATATCGTCTATTGCTCGGACCGGACTCTGGCGGCGCTGCCGGGGGCGGGGCAGATGGTGTCGCTCTATACCGACCTCGTGGTGCGCGAGGATCTGATGCAGCTTTTCGGCTTTACCAGCCTGGTGGAAAAGGAATGGCACCGGCTGCTGATGAGCGTGCAGGGCGTCGGCGCCAAGGTATCGCTGGCGATCCTGGGCGCGCTGGGGCCGGACGGGGTGAGCCGGGCGATCGCGCTGGGGGACTGGGCGGCGGTCAAGGCGGCCAAGGGCGTGGGGCCGAAGACGGCGCAGCGGATCGTTCTGGACCTCAAGGACAAGGCGCCGTCGGTGATGGCGATGGGCGGCACGGTGGCCGATGCGATGGACGGTCCGTCGGGGCAGGTGATCGAAGAGCCGGAGCCGCCCGTGCCGGCCGCGGCCACGCCGCCCCCCGCCGCGCCGCGGGCCAGCGCGCAGGCGGATGCGCTGTCGGCCTTGGGCAATCTGGGTTACGGCCCCAGCGAAGCGGCGGCGGCCGTGGCCGAGGCGGCCGGCGAGAACCCCGAGGCCGAAACTTCGGACCTGATCCGGGCCGCGTTGAAGAAACTGGCGCCGAAAGGGTAGGGTAGGCCATGAACGAAAGCGACCCGACCCTGCGGCCCGAGCCCTTGCCCGAGGACAACGACCGCGCGCTGCGCCCGCAGGCTCTGGACGAATTCATCGGCCAGGCCGAGGCGCGGGCGAATCTGAAGATATTCATCGAAAGCGCCCGGCGGCGCGGCGAGGCGATGGATCACACGCTGTTCCACGGCCCCCCAGGTCTGGGCAAGACCACGCTGGCGCAGATCATGGCGCGCGAGCTGGGGGTGAACTTCCGCATGACGTCCGGCCCGGTGCTGGCACGGGCCGGCGATCTTGCGGCGATCCTGACCAATCTCGAGGCGCGGGACGTTCTGTTCATCGACGAGATTCATCGGCTGAATCCGGCGGTCGAGGAGGTGCTGTATCCGGCGCTGGAGGATTTCGAGCTGGATCTGGTGATCGGCGAGGGGCCGGCGGCGCGCACCGTGCGGATCGAGTTGCAGCCCTTTACGCTTGTGGGGGCGACCACGCGGATGGGTTTGCTCACCACGCCGCTGCGCGACCGGTTCGGGATTCCGACGCGGCTGCAGTTCTACACGGTCGATGAACTGCACGAGATCGTCAGCCGCAATGCCCGCAAGCTGGGCGCGCCGGCGGACGAGGATGGCGCGCGCGAGATCGCGCGGCGGTCGCGCGGCACGCCCCGGATCGCGGGGCGGCTGCTGCGCCGGGTGGTGGATTTCGCCGTGGTCGAGGGCGACGGGCGGATCACGCGCGAGCTCGCCGACAACGCGCTCACGCGGTTGGGGGTGGATCATCTGGGGCTGGATGGCGGCGACCGGCGTTACCTGCGGCTGATTGCCGAGAATTATGGCGGCGGGCCGGTGGGGATCGAGACGCTTTCGGCCGCGCTGAGCGAGAGCCGCGATGCGCTGGAGGAGGTGATCGAGCCCTATCTGCTGCAGCAGGGATTGATTCAGCGCACGCCGCGCGGTCGGATGCTGGCGCAGAAGGCGTGGGATCATCTGGGGATGGCCGCGCCCCGACGGCAGGACGATCTGTTCGGTTGAGGCGTAGGGTGGGAAACGGCTTCGCCGTTGCCTCCGGCGGGAGTATTTGGAGCAAGATGAAGGTGGCGATGTGACACCGCAGGCGGTCGAAGCCTTGTTCACCCGCGATGACGGCGGGTTCCTGTTCGCGCGCTGGGGGCGGCCCATTGCGCCGGTGGTGTTCGGCGTGACCGACGAAACCCTTGCGGTGGTCAAGGGCGCGTTCGAGGCGGTCGTGGCGCTTGCCGGGCACAGGATGGCTGGCACCGATCCCGAATTGGGCAGCAACTGCCAGATGTTCTTTTTCCGCGACTGGGAAGAATTGCTGGAGGTGCCGGATCTGGGCCGGTTGTTGCCGGATCTGCCGGCGCTGGTGGCCCGGCTGCGAGAGGCGGGGGCGAACCAGTATCGCGTGTTCCGGTTCGATGAGGCGGGGGCGATCCGGGCTGTCTTCGTTTTTCTGCGGATGGATCGGGCGATGGCCGATCAGCCGGCCGAGACGCTGGCGCTGGCGCAGGTGGCCCAGGTGATGCTGCTTTGGGCCGAGGGCGCGTTTCGGGACCGGTCACCTCTGGCGCTGGCGGGCGAGCAGGTGATTCTGCGCCCCGACATCGCAGGCGTGATCCGGGCGGCCTATGATCCGGTTCTGCCCGACGTGGCGCGGGATCCGGGCCATGCGCTGCGGCTGTTCGCGCGGCTGCGGATGGGCGGGTCGTGACGTCGGAGGCGGGCGCCCCCTTGCCCGGCGAGGCGCAAGCTGGTTGAGTGCCGCTGCAGGCAGCCGGGCGAGCGCGATGATTCACACCTTTCCGATCCGGGTTTACTACGAAGACACCGACATGGGCGGGATAGTCTATCACGCCAACTACCTGCGTTATATCGAACGCGCCCGATCGGACTGGGTGCGTCGGCTGGGCAACGACCAGAACGCCATGCGCGAGGCGGGGATCGTCTGGGTGGTTCGGCGGATCGAGGCCGACTACATCGCGACCGCGAAATTCGAGGACGAGCTGTTGGTGGAGACCACGATCAACTCCATGACCAACGCTCGGCTGGTGATGGATCAGGTGGTCAAGCGCGACGGCGCGCCGATCTTTCGCGCCCGGGTCACGGCGGTCTGCATGAACAGCGCGGGCAAGCCGGTGCGCTTGCCGGCAGAGATTCGCGCATTGCAGTCGCAATAGCGTGACCGCATGGCGGTTCAGGTGGCAATCGCATTCGAACTGCGATAGGTTTGCCGCAGTCAAGGCCGAAGGAATACGGCCGCTGAACCGAACAGAGCAGGCATATGGAAGCAGAAACTCTGGCTTTGGCGCAAGGGATCGACATGTCCCTGTGGGCGCTGTTCGCGCGCGCCACGCTGACCGTGAAACTGGTCGTCGTCGTCCTGATCCTTGCGTCCTTCTGGTCCTGGGCGATCATCATCCAGAAGCTCATCACCTATCGCGCCGCCCGCGCCGAGGCCGAGGCCTTCGATCAGGCCTTCTGGTCGGGCCAGCCGCTGGACGAGCTCTATGGCGAGATCGGCCCGGATCCTGACGGCAGTTCCGAGCGGATCTTTGCCGCCGGCATGCAGGAATGGCTGCGGTCGCACCGCAACGACGGCGGGTTGATCGCCGGAGCGCAGGCGCGGATCGACCGGTCGATGGACGTGGCGATCGCCAAGGAGGCCGATTTCCTTCAGCGCGGGCTGACAGTGCTGGCCACGGTCGGCTCGACGGCACCCTTCGTGGGGCTCTTCGGCACGGTCTGGGGCATCATGAACGCGTTTGTCGAGATCGCGCAGCAGCAGAACACCAACCTGGCCGTGGTGGCCCCGGGCATTGCCGAGGCCCTGATGGCCACGGCGCTGGGCCTGCTGGCGGCGATCCCGGCGGTGGTGTTCTACAACAAGCTTTCCGCCGACGCCGACCGGATCGTGGCCGGTTATGAGGCTTTCGCCGACGAATTCGCGACCATCCTGTCGCGGCAGCTGGACGGCTGAGCCATGGGCGCGGGGCTGCAGCAGGGATCGGGGGGCGCGCGGCGGCGCAGACGGGATCGCCACGCGCGGGTGCGCCCGATGTCGGACATCAACATCACGCCGTTCGTGGACGTGGTGCTGGTGCTGCTCATAATTTTCATGGTCGCGGCGCCGCTGATGACCGTGGGCGTGCCGGTGAACCTGCCCAAGACCGCCGCGCATGCCCTGCCCGCCGACAGGGAAGAGCCGCTGACCGTGACGCTGACCGCCGGGGGCGAGGTGCAGATCCAGATGACCCCCGTGCCGCGTGAGGAACTGGTGGCGAAATTGCGGGCGATCGCGTCCGAACGCTCCGGCGACCGGATCTATCTGCGGGCGGACGGGGCGATCCCCTATGCTGAGGTGATGCAGGTGATGGGGGCGCTGAACGCGGGCGGGTTTTCCAATGTCAGCCTCGTGACGGATACCGGCGGGCCAAGGCTCGGCGCGGGCCAAGAGTGAGGGCGGGCGGTGCAGACCGGCACCAAGATTTCGGGCATTGCGCATCTGCTGCTGATCGGCTGGGCGGTGTTCGGCGGGTCTTTCGATACCGAACCGCTGCCGTTCGAGGTGCATGACGTGTCGGTGATCTCTGCCGAAGAGTTCGCGGCCATGACTGCGCGGCCGGCAACGCCAGATGTTGCGGCCGAGCCCGAAGCGCCGGCACCGCCCGAGGCGCCGGTCGAGTCCCCGGATCTGGCCGCGGCGACCGAGGCGGTGCCGGCACAGGATGCGCCGGATCTCTCGACGCCCCCCGAAATAGAAGCGGCCCCCGAGCCTGCGCCCGAGATCCCGGTGCCGGACGTCGCGCCGGATGACACGCCGCCCGTCCCGGTTCAGCCCGAACAGGATGTGGCGGTGCTGACGCCGCTTCCGGTGCCGTCAAGGCCCGAATCGCGTGCGGTGGACCGTGTCGCGCCGCAGCCGGTCGCGCCGCCGCCGCCCGAGGCCCGGCCCGACGAGGTGACCTCGCCCGCCGTTACGCCCGACGAGGGGGGCGAGACGCGGCAGGCGCCGAAGGAGCAGACCGCCCCCGAGGCCGCGACCGACCGCATCATCACCGAGGCGGACAAGGGCGACGAGGTGGCGCCGAGCGCCTCGCTCCGTCCGCGCGCCCGCCCCGCCAGGGTGGCAAGACGGGAACCGAAGCCGGCCGAAAAGGCACCTGACGCGCAGTCTGCCGTCAAGGCAGCACTGGCCGAGGCGCTGGGTGGGGGCGCGGCGTCCCCGGACCCCGCGCCAAGCGGCCCGCCGCTGACCGCCGGGGAAAAGGACGCGTTGCGGGTTGCCGTGTCGAACTGCTGGAACGTGGGCTCGCTTTCGACCGAGGCGCTCAGGACCACCGTTGTGGTTTCTGTCAGAATGAACCGTGACGGCCGCCCGGATGCCGGTTCGATCCGGATGCTGTCCAGCACGGGCGGGTCGCAGGCGGCGGCGCAGCAGGCGTTCGGCGCCGCCCGCCGCGCCATCATCCGGTGCGGGGCGAATGGTTACAAGCTTCCCCCTGACAAATACGATCGATGGCGTGATATCGAAATGACGTTCAATCCCGAGAGGATGCGAATCAAATGAAAAGATTGCTGGCAGGTTTCCTTCTGGGTGTGGTGATGGCGGTTGGCCCGGCTGCGGCCCAGAACGGCCCCTTGCGGATCGAGATCACCGAAGGCGTGATCGAGCCCATGCCCTTTGCGGTGCCGGATTTCGTCGCCACCAGCCCGGCGGCGGCGCAGGCGGCGCGCGACATCTCGCGGGTGATCGCCGCGGATCTGTCGGGCACCGGCCTGTTTCGCGAGATTCCGGCCTCGGCCCATATCGGCAAGGTCACAGACTTCGACGCGCCGATCCAGTTCGCCGACTGGAAGGCGGTGAACGCCCAGGCGCTGATCACCGGCTCGGTCAGCCAGTCCGGCAATCGCCTGACCGTCAAGTTTCGCGTCTGGGACGTGTTCGCGGGCACCGAGCTGGGCACGGGTCTGCAATTTGCCGGCGCCGTCGACGGCTGGCGGCGCATGGCGCACAAGGTGGCCGATACGGTCTATTCCCGCATCACCGGCGAAGGCGGCTATTTCGACAGCCGCGTGGTGTTCGTATCGGAAAGCGGGCCCAAGAACGATCGACGCAAGCGGCTGGCGATCATGGATTACGACGGGGCCAACGTGCAGTATCTGACCGACAGTTCGGCCATCGTGCTGGCGCCTCGGTTTTCGCCCACCGGCGACCGGATCCTCTATACCAGCTACGAAACCGGCTTTCCGCGCATCTTCCTGATGGATGTGGGCAAGGTGCGGCGCAAGCAGTTGCCCACGCCCGAAGGCACGATGAGCTTTTCCCCCCGCTTTTCGCCCGACGGGCGCAAGGTGGTCTATTCGCTGACCCGAGGCGGCAATACCGATCTCTATGAGATGGACATTCGCAGCGGCAAGAGCCGCCGCTTGACCAATTCACCCTCGATCGAAACCGCGCCCAGCTTTTCGCCCGATGGACGGCAGATCGTCTTTGAAAGCGACCGGTCGGGCACCCAGCAACTCTATATCATGCCCGCGGGGGGCGGAGAGGCGCGGCGGATCAGCTTCGGCCAGGGGCGCTATGGCACGCCGGTCTGGTCGCCGCGCGGCGATCTGATCGCTTTCACCAAGCAGAACAAGGGCCGGTTCCATATCGGCGTGATGCGCACCGATGGCAGCGAGGAACGTCTGCTGACCGCGTCCTTTCTGGACGAAGGCCCCACCTGGGCCCCCAACGGCCGCGTGATCATGTTCACCCGGGCGACCCGGGGCGCGGCCGGGCGGTCGTCGCTTTATACCGTGGACATAACCGGGCGGAATCTGCGGCAGGTGCGCACCCCCGACGGGGCCAGCGATCCGTCGTGGTCCCCCTTGCAGAAGTGATGAGATACCGGCCGCGGCCTGCGTTTCCCTGCGTGGGCGGATGTGCTAGAAATCGAACAGGGAAAAGGCAGGAGGCATGGCGTTCGACATGACTATTCCGGGCAAGATGATCTTGATGGGCGCCGTCCTGGCGCTGGCGGCGTGTTCCAACGCGACCAGATACGACGGCAGCGGCGGCATGGGTGCGGGCGGCGCGGTTGCGCCGGGGTCGGTGGAAGATCCCACTTCGCCGGCCTATTTCCAGCAGGCGATCGGCGACCGCGTGTTCTTTGCCGTGGACCAGTCCTCTCTGAGCGACGAGGCGCGCGCCGTGCTGCGGGCCCAGGCCGAGTGGCTGATGAACAACCCCGACTACAATGCCCTTATCGAGGGTCACGCCGATGAACAGGGCACGCGCGAATACAACCTCGCGCTGGGGGCGCGGCGGGCGAACGCGGTGCGCGAATTCCTGATCTCGCGCGGGGTCGCCGGCAACCGGATCACCACGATCAGCTACGGCAAGGAACGCCCGGTCGAGATCTGCAGCGATGAAAGCTGCTATGCCAAGAACCGCCGCGCGGTGACCGTTCTGCAAAGCGGTCTGACGGGGTAGGCGGGCATGAGGTTCGCGGTTCTGGCCCTTGTGGGGGTGCTGTTGGCCTCGGGCCCGGTGTCGGCGCAGGAACGTCAGCAGACGCTGGCCGACATCCGGCAGGAGTTGACCGTCCTCAACGTCGAAATCCAGCGGCTCAAGCGCGAGCTGTCCACCACCGGCGCGCCGGTGACCAATCTGGCCGGCACGGAGATCCTTGACCGCATTGCAGCGATCGAGGCGGAGCTGCAGCGTCTGACTGCCGAGACCGAGGCCCTGACCCACCGCATCGACCGGATCGTGAAGGACGGCACCAACCGGATCGGCGATCTTGAGTTCCGGTTGGTCGAACTGGAAGGCGGCGATGTCAGCCAGCTGGGCGAGACGACCACGCTGGGCGGCGATCCGCTGACCGCACCGGTCCCCAGCCCCGATCCGCAGCCGAAGGACGACACGGAGCTGGCCATCGGCGAACGGGCCGATTTCGAGGCGGCCGAACAGGCCCTGACCGATGGCGATTATCAGCGCGCGGTGGATCTTCTGGCGCAATTCGACGAAACTTATCCCGGCAGCCCCCTTGGTCCGCGCGCTCATCTCGAACGCGGCAAGGCTCTGGAGGGGCTGGGCGACACCCGCGAAGCGGCGCGGGCCTATCTGGAAAGTTTCAAGAACGATCCCACCGGCGATACGGCGGCCGAGGCGCTCTATCGCCTTGGCGCGGCGCTGGGGCGGCTGGGACAGATCAGCCAGGCCTGCGTGACGCTGGCCGAGGTCGGGGTGAGGTTCCCCGAGTCCCCCGATGTTGCGCTTTCACGACAGGAGATGCAGTCGCTGGGGTGCCCGTGACCGATGTCGATAGCAGCATCCTTGCCCAGGTGCGGGACTGGTTCGGGGATGCCTTGCCCGAAAGGTTGGGCGTGGCGGTGTCCGGCGGGGGTGATTCGGTTGCGCTTCTGCACATTCTGACCCGCTGTTTCGGCGAAAACGGGCCAGAGATCCATGCCGTGACGGTGGATCACGGGTTGCGTGCCGAATCCGCGGACGAGGCCGCCATGGTGGCGCGAATGGCCGGAGCCCTTTCGGTGCCCCACGACACGCTCTGCTGGGAGGGATGGGACGGCGCGGGCAACCTGCAGGATCAGGCGCGGCGCGCGCGATACAGGCTTTTGTCCCGCTGGGCGCGATCGAGCGGGATCGAGATGCTGGCCCTTGCGCATACGGCCGATGATCAGGCCGAGACCGTGCTCATGCGGCTGGGCCGCGCGGCCGGGGTGGACGGGTTGTCGGGCATTCCCGAACGGCGCATCGAAGGCGGCGTGACCTTTGTCAGGCCGCTCCTGGGCGTGACCCGGCAGGCGCTGAGGGCCTACCTTGTCCGGAATGCGATCGAATGGGTCGAGGATCCTTCCAACCGGGATGACCGCTTTGACCGGATCAGGGCTCGCCGGGCACTGGAGGCGCTGCAACCGCTGGGGATCACGGTCACCGCGCTGGCGGACGTGGCCCGGCACATGGCGCAGGCGCGGGCCGCTCTGGACTGGTACAGCTTTTTGGCTGCGCGCGACGTGGCGCGGCTGGACGCGGGCGACGTGTTGCTCGACAGGCGCGGTTTTCGGATTCTGCCCGAAGAGGTCGCGCGCCGTCTGCTGGCCCGGGTCGTGCGCTGGGTCGCCGGGGGCGAGTATCCGCCCAGGCGCGCGCCGCTGGCCGCCGCGATCGACGCGGTTCGGCACGGGCGCCGGGTTACGCTGGCCGGCTGCGTGGTGGGCGGTGACGCGGTCAGCGCGCGGGTGTGCCGGGAATATGCGGCGGTCCGCGACACGCGCTGTGCCGCGGGGGGGATCTGGGACGGACGCTGGCGGCTGAACGGTCCGGACCCGCAAGGGTGCGAGATCCGTGCGCTGGGCCGCGGCGGGCTGGACGCATGTCCGTCCTGGCGCGAGACGGGGCGCCCGGCCGAGTGTCTGATCGCCACGCCCTCCGTCTGGCGGGGCGACGAGCTGATCGCCGCGCCGGTCGCCGGCTGGTCCGGGCAATGGCGGGCGGAGACCATGCAGGGCGACGAGGAGTTCTTTGCCTCGTTTTTATCGCATTGAACCCGGCGCGATCATCTCTATTTTAAGGGTCTGGCAGGCCGTTCGTCCCCGATGGCCGCGAAACTGGGAGACTTTCCTTGGGCAACGCACGAAATATCGCCTTCTGGGTCGTTCTTTTTCTGCTGATTCTGGCGCTGTTCAACCTGTTCAGCGGATCGGGCGGCACCATGCAGAGCCGCGAGATCACCTATTCCGAATTCGTCAAAGAGGTGAATGACGGCGCCGTCGCGCAGGTGACGCTGGACGGCGAACAGATCCGGTTCCGCACCAAGGACGGGCAGGATTATGTCACCATCAAGCCCGAAGACACGTCGGTGACCCAGTTGCTGCTGGAAAAGAACGTCCCCGTCCGCGCCGAAAAGCAGGAGCAATCGGGGTTCCAGTCGTTCATCATCACGCTGTTGCCGTTCCTGCTGCTGATCGGTGTCTGGGTCTATTTCATGAACCGGATGCAAGGTGGCGGCCGCGGCGGCGCGATGGGGTTCGGCAAGAGCCGGGCCAAGCTGCTGACGGAAAAGCATGGCCGGGTGACCTTTGATGACGTGGCCGGCATCGACGAGGCCAAGGAAGAACTGGAAGAGATCGTCGAATTCCTGCGCAACCCGCAGAAATTCTCGCGCTTGGGCGGCAAGATTCCCAAGGGCGCGCTGCTGGTCGGGCCTCCGGGCACCGGCAAGACGCTGCTCGCGCGCGCCATCGCCGGCGAGGCCGGCGTGCCGTTCTTCACCATCTCGGGTTCCGATTTCGTGGAAATGTTCGTGGGCGTCGGCGCCAGCCGCGTGCGCGACATGTTCGAACAGGCCAAGAAGAACGCGCCCTGCATCGTCTTCATCGACGAAATCGACGCCGTGGGCCGGCACCGGGGCGCCGGCTATGGCGGCGGCAACGACGAACGCGAACAGACGCTGAACCAGCTGCTGGTGGAAATGGACGGCTTCGAATCGAACGAGGGCGTCATCATCCTCGCCGCCACCAACCGCAAGGACGTGCTGGACCCGGCACTGCTGCGCCCCGGGCGGTTCGACCGGCAGGTGACCGTGGGCAACCCCGACATCAAGGGCCGGGAAAAGATCCTGGCCGTGCATGCGCGCAAGACGCCGCTGGGCCCGGATGTGGACCTGCGCATCATCGCCCGCGGCACGCCGGGCTTTTCGGGCGCGGATCTGGCCAACCTCGTGAACGAGGCCGCGCTTATGGCTGCCCGCGTGGGCCGGCGCTTCGTCACCATGGAGGATTTCGAGAACGCCAAGGACAAGGTGATGATGGGGGCCGAGCGGCGGTCGATGGTTCTGACCAAGGACCAGAAGGAAAAGACCGCCTATCACGAGGCCGGCCATGCGGTGGTGGGGTTGACCCTGCCCCTGTGCGATCCGGTCTACAAGGCCACGATCATCCCGCGCGGTGGCGCGCTGGGTATGGTGGTGTCCTTGCCCGAAATGGACCGGCTGAACTGGCACAAGGACGAATGCGAGCAGAAGCTGGCGATGACCATGGCAGGCAAGGCGGCCGAGATCATCAAGTATGGCCCCGATCACGTCTCGAACGGCCCGGCCGGGGACATCCAGCAGGCCAGCCAGCTGGCGCGCGCGATGGTGATGCGCTGGGGCATGTCCGACAAGGTCGGCAATATCGACTATGCCGAGGCGCACGAAGGCTATCAGGGCAACACCGCCGGCTTTTCGGTCTCGGCGCACACCAAGGAGTTGATCGAGGAAGAGGTCAAGCGGTTCATTCAGGAAGGCTATGAACGCGCCTACAAGATCCTGACCGAGCGCAAGGAAGACTGGGAGCGTCTGGCCCAGGGCTTGCTGGAATACGAAACCCTCACCGGCGAGGAAATCGAGCGCGTGATGAAGGGCCAGCCGCCGCATTCGGACGACGAAGGCGACAAGCCCGACGAGGGCGCGGCGGTCAGCGTGGCCGCAATTCCCAAGACGAAGCCGAAGAAGTCTCCGCCCGAGGGCGGGATAGAGCCCGAACCGACCGTTTGATCGGGACGGACGGAATGTGGGACGCCGGGGTCGCAAGGCTCCGGCGTCTTTCGTCTTGTATCGGCGCAAGGGGGGCGATCGCCTCCAGCCGTTTCCGATCTGAAACCCCGCGCGGCCCGCGCGACGCATCGTGTCGCGAAAATGTCGGAATCCATCGCCGCGCGGGGGCATCGCCGCGCTATGGGTGGCGCAGCGCCGGCGGCCGCGCCGGCAGACAGGGACATTTTTTCAGGGATCGGCCCATGAGCTACAAGAGCGACATCGAAATCGCCCGCGAGGCGAAAAAGAAACCCATTCAGGAGATCGGCGCCAAGCTGGGCATCGACGCCGAGCACCTGCTGCCCTATGGTCGCGACAAGGCCAAGGTCAGCCAGGAATTCATCGAATCCCTCAAGGACCGCGAGGACGGCAAGCTGATCCTCGTGACCGCGATCAACCCCACTCCGGCGGGTGAGGGCAAGACGACGACCACAGTGGGTCTTGGCGACGGGCTGAACCGGATCGGCAAGAAAGCGGCGATCTGCCTGCGCGAGGCCAGCCTGGGTCCGTGTTTCGGCATGAAGGGCGGCGCTGCCGGCGGCGGCTATGCGCAGGTGGTGCCGATGGAGGACATGAACCTCCACTTTACCGGCGATTTCCACGCGATCACCAGCGCCCACAACCTGCTGGCGGCGATGATCGACAACCACATCTACTGGGGCAACGAACTGGGCATCGACGAACGCCGCGTGACCTGGCGGCGCGTGGTGGACATGAACGACCGCGCCCTGCGCGACATCGTGACCAGCCTGGGCGGCGTGGCGAACGGTTTCCCACGTCAGACCGGGTTCGACATCACCGTGGCGTCCGAGGTGATGGCGATCCTCTGCCTCGCCACCGACCTGAAGGATCTGCAGAAACGGCTGGGCGACATCATCGTCGCCTATCGCCGCGACCGCAGCCCGATCTATTGCCGTGATCTCAAGGCCGACGGCGCGATGACCGTGCTGCTGAAGGACGCGATGCAGCCGAACCTGGTGCAGACGCTGGAAAACAACCCCGCCTTCGTTCACGGCGGGCCGTTCGCCAATATCGCGCATGGCTGCAACTCGGTTACCGCGACCAAGACCGCGCTGAAACTGGCCGATTATGTCGTGACCGAGGCCGGGTTCGGCGCCGACCTGGGCGCCGAGAAGTTCATGGACATCAAGTGCCGCAAGGCGGGGCTCGCGCCCGACGTGGTGGTGCTGGTGGCCACGGTGCGGGCGATGAAGATGAACGGCGGCGTGGCAAAGGCCGATCTGGATAAGGAAAACGTCGCCGCGGTGGCCGATGGCTGTCCGAACCTGACCCGGCACATCGCCAACCTGAAACTGTTCGGCGTGCCGGTCGTGGTGGCGATAAACCATTTCGTAACCGACACCGACGCCGAGATCCAAGTGATCAAGGACAGCGCCGCCGCGCAGGGGGCCGAGGCGATCGTCTGTCGCCACTGGGAACTCGGCTCGGAAGGCACGGTCGAGCTTGCGACACGTGTGGCCGAGCTTGCCGATGCCAAGGTGGCCCAGTTCGCGCCGCTTTATGGTGACGACATGGGGCTCTTCGAGAAGATCGAAACCATCGCCAAGCGGATCTATCATGCCGACGAGGTGCTGGCCGACAAGAAGATCCGCGACCAGCTGCGCGCCTGGGAGGCCGCCGGCTATGGCCACCTGCCGATCTGCATGGCCAAGACGCAGTATTCCTTCTCGACCGACCCGAACCTGCGCGGTGCGCCGACGGGCCATTCGGTTCCGATCCGCGAGGTGCGCCTGTCGGCAGGGGCGGGCTTCGTCGTGGTGATCTGCGGCGAGATCATGACCATGCCCGGCCTGCCGCGCCATCCGGCGGCGGAAACCATCGGGCTGAACGATCTGGGCTATATCGAAGGGTTGTTCTGACCTGTAAAATGGGGTTTTTGCGGGCCGGACGTTCCCGGCCCGCAGGAGCCAGACCATGACACAGCCGATCGACCCCGGAACCTGCCATTCGATGGCCGAACTGCGCCGCGCGATAGATGCACTGGATGGACGGATCGTGCGGCTGTTGGCCCATCGCGCCGCCCTGATCGACCGGGCGGTCGAACTGAAACCCGCCGAAGGGCTGCCGGCACGCATCCCCGAACGGGTGCAGGCGGTGCTGGACAACGTCCGTTCCGAGGCGCGCGCCGTTGGGCTGGATCCCGACCTGGCCGCGCGCCTGTGGCAAATCTTGATCGAGTGGTCGATCGCGCGGGAAGAACGCGTGCTCGGCACCGCGGACGAGGAGTTTTCATGCGAGCCGCAGTAATCGACGGCAAGGAGATCGGCGCGAAGATGCGCGCCGAGGTGGCGCAAGAGGCCAGGGCGCTGGCCGAAGAGGGCTGGCAGCCCCGGCTGGTGTCGCTGATGGTGGGCGAACCGGCGGCGGCCGAGCTTTATGTGCGCAACCAGCGCCGCAGCGCGGAATCCGCGGGCGTGGAGTTCGAGGCCCGAACCTACCCGGCGGAGACCTCGCTGGAACAGCTGATCGGCATCGTGCAGGGCCTGAACGCCGACCCGCGCGTCAACGGCATCATCATCCAGCGCCCGCTTCCCGATCATATTCCCGTGAAGGTGCTGCAAAAGGCGGTGCATCCGCTGAAGGATGTCGAGGGCATGCATCCCGCATCCATCGGCAACATCGTCTACAACGATTTGGCTCTTGGTCCGTGCACCGCCGTGGCGGCTGTCGAGATCCTCAAGACCCTGCCGCTGAAGATCGAGGGGCTGGAGGTCTGCGTGATCGGTCATTCCGAGATCGTGGGCAAGCCGATCGCCTTTCTGCTGATGGGGCTGGGGGCGACGGTGACGGTGTGTCACCACATGACGCGCCATGTGGCGATGCACAGCCGCGCCGCGGATGCGGTGTTCGTGGCGGTGGGCAAGCCGGGGCTGGTGACCGGCGACATCATCAAGCCGGGCGCGGCGCTGATCGACATCGGGATCAACCGGGTGGAGACCCCGGACGGCCCCAGGACGGTGGGGGATGCCGATTTCGACAGTTGCGCCGAGGTGGCGGGCTGGATCACGCCCGTGCCGGGCGGGGTCGGACCGGTGACGGTGGCGACGCTGATGAAGAACGCGGTGCTGGCCACCCGGATGCAGAAGGAACAATACCGGGAGATGTTTGCCCGGACGGATGTGTAGGAGGAAGAGGGACATGACCGCCAGGATCATCGACGGCAAGGCATTCGCGGCGACGGTGCGCGAGAAGGTGGCGACCCATGTGGCGCGCCTGAAAGAGGAAAACGGCATCACGCCCGGCCTGGCCGTGGTTCTGGTGGGCGAGGATCCGGCAAGCCAGGTCTATGTCCGCTCCAAGGGCAAGCAGACGGTCGAGGTGGGCATGAACTCCTACGAGCACAGGCTGCCGGCCGAGACGTCCGAGAACGAGCTGCTGGCGCTGATCGAGCGGCTGAATGCGGATCCGGACGTGCACGGGATCCTGGTGCAGCTGCCTCTGCCGGGGCATCTGAACGAGGATCTGGTCATCAATGCGATCGACCCGGCCAAGGACGTGGACGGGTTCCACATCTCGAATGTGGGGCTGCTGGCGACGGGGCAGAAGGCGATGGTGCCCTGCACGCCGCTGGGCTGTCTGATGATGCTGCGGGATCATCACGGGGATCTGTCGGGGATGGAGGCCGTGGTGATCGGGCGGTCGAACATCGTGGGCAAGCCGATGGCGCAGCTTTTGCTGCGCGACAGTTGCACGGTGACCATTGCGCATTCGCGGACCCGCGATCTGCCGGGGGTGGTGCGGCGCGCCGACATCGTGGTGGCCGCCGTGGGCCGGCCCGAGATGGTGCAGGGAGACTGGATCAAGCCGGGCGCCACGGTGATCGACGTGGGCATCAACCGCATCGACGCGCCGGAACGGGGCGAAGGAAAGACGCGGCTGGTGGGGGACGTGCATTTCGACAGCGCCAAAGAGGTCGCCGGGGCGATCACGCCGGTTCCGGGCGGGGTCGGGCCGATGACGATTGCCTGCCTGCTGGCCAACACGCTGACTGCCTGCTGCCGGGCGCATGGGTTGCCCGAACCCGAAGGGCTGACGGCCTGACGCAGGTGTTTCGGATTGGCTGCGCCAATCCGACCGATGCGGGGGCTCCGCCCCCGCACCCCCGGAGTATTTCCGGCAAGATGAAGAGAGGGGTTATCTGCTCTGGACAGGCACCATCGTGCCCTGAAGAACGGCGATCAGGGTTTCCCGGCCGCTGTCGATGGCGTGCACGTCGGCCGAGACGACGACCAGCCGCCGGCCGGGCTTGATGACGCGCCCCGTGGCGCGCAGCCTGTCGCCGATGCCGGGGGCGAGCAGGTTGATCTTGATCTCGGCGGTCAGCACTTCGCTGTTTTCGGGCATGACCGAGAGCGCCGCGTAGCCCGCAGCCGTGTCTCCCAGCGCAAAGCTGAGCGCGGCATGGGCAAAGCCCTGCTGCTGGCGGCTGCCGGGCAGGATCGGAGCGGAGAGCACCACACGGCCGGGCTCGATCCTGTCGATCTGCGCGCCCATGGTCTGCATCATCGCCTGTTTGGCGAAACTGTCCCTGATCCACCGGTCGTCGGTCATTGCGTCCTCCCTGTCCAAACTATCCGCATGAGGAGACCGAGCGGCAAGCGTGACGCGGCGGCGCGTCAGCGCGGCATGGGGACCGGCTGGGGGCGCGGACCGGTCAGGATCGCCACCGCCTCGGGGCGCATCAGTTCCGCCAGCGCCGCGTCATGGCTGTGCAGGCCGCCGGTATAGGTGCCGTAGGCGGGCAGGATCACCCGGTCGCGGTCAACCAGAAAGGCGGGGCGGGTGATGGCGCGGCCGCGCGCGCGGATCGTTGCCTTGGGATGATAGTGGCCGGAGATCTCGCCGGCCGCACCCGGCCGGGCGATGTGGCGGAAGGTGAGCGGTGCCAGCGGCAGTTCGGCAAGGTGCGTTCCGCCAAGGTCGAGCGGGCCGGGGTCGTGGTTGCCTTCGATCCAGACCCAGCGCCGACCCGCCTGAAGGCGCGCGATCCAGAGCCGCTCTTCTTCGGGCAGAGCCTCCGCGGCGTCGAGGTCGTCGAAACTGTCGCCCAGGCAGACGACGATGCGCGCCTCGGTCCGGGCGAGATCCACCGCCAGCCGGTTCAACGTGTCGCGCGTGTCATAGGGGGGCAGGGTGGCTCCGCCGCGCCGGGCGATGCGCTCGGACTTGCCCAGGTGCAGGTCGGACACGCAGAGCAGGCGATGTTCTGACCACCACAGCGCGCCGGATCCCAGCGCCGTCAGCCGCGCCCCCGCCAATGTGAAATCATGCCCCTTCATGTCAGCCCGTTGGTCGCCCATCGCGCCGGCATGTGCAAGAGGCCGGGCGAGGGCTTAAGGAGCGTCATGCAGCCCCGCTGCCGCCATCAGGCGGCTGGCTTCTTCCGCCAGCAGGCGTTCTTCGGCCGCACCCGCCACCGGCACCTTTCCGACCTCGAGAAACAGCGGCGCGGCGAAGGGCGTGACGCGCCCGGTGCGCACCAGATCGATCCGACCGCCCACCCGGGCCAGCATGTCCTCGATCCGGCCGAAATCCACGAGGCCCCGCATCGCCTCCTCCCGCGTGATGCGCAGCATCAGGTGGCCGGGGTCGTATTTCTGCAGCGTGTCGTAAAGGATGTCGGACGAGAACGTCGCCTGCCGCCCGGTCTTGCGGTTGCCCGGCAGGTTGCGTTCGATCAGCCCGGCGATGGTTGCAGCACTGCGGAACGTGCGCTTCATCACGGCGTTGCCAGCCAGCCAGCCGTCCAGCCCCGCGCGCAGGGCGGTCAGTTCGAAGAGCGGCGCGGGATCGGTCACCGCCTCGAGCCCCCAGATCAGCGTGGCATAGTCGGTCGCGACAAAACCCAGCGGCGCGGCGCCGATTTCCTCGAGCCGCTTTGTCAGCAACAGCCCCAGCGTCTGTTGCGCGTTGCGCCCGGCGAAACCATAGACGCAAAGGTGTTCGCGCCTCTCATGCGGGAAACTTTCGATCAGCAGCCGGCCGCGTTCGGGCAGGCGCGACATCTCGCGCTGGAGCGCCAGCCACTCGGCCGTGTGGCGCGGCAGTTGCGGCCAGTCGGGTTGCGCTAGCAGGTCGAGGATCCGCTCTGACAATTGTGTCGAGGTGGCGAATTTGGTGCCCATGAAGGTGGCGATGCGGGGTTTGCGCCCCGGATCGCGAGTGACTTCGACCGTCATCTCGCGCAGGCTCTCGTATCGGACCACCTGCCCGCCGATCAGGAAGGTGTCGCCGGGGGTCAGCGAGGCGGCGAAGTATTCCTCGACCTCGCCCAGCGGCTTGCCGCCCCGGTTGCGCCGCATCCGGACCTTGAGCCGGTCGCTGTCCTGGATCGTGCCGATATTCATGCGGATACGTTGCACCGCGCGCGGGTCGCGCAGCTGCCAGCGCCCGTCCGCGCGTCGCTGAAGGCGCTGCCAGCGGTCATAGGCACGCAGCGCATAGCCGCCGGTTGCGCAGAAATCGAGGCACGCGTCGAAATCGGTGCGGGGCAGGTCGGCATAGGGGCCGGCGGTTATGACTTCGCGGTAGAGCGCATCGGCATCGAACGGCCCGGAACAGGCGGCGATCAGGATGTGCTGGCACAGCACGTCCAGCGGCCCGGGCCCGCGCGGCTCTCCGTCCAGCGCGTTGGCCCGCACGGCCTCGAGCGCGGCCACGCATTCCACCACCTCGAACCGGTTCGCCGGCACCAGGAGCGCCTTGGACGGTGCATTGTAGCGATGGTTCGCCCGCCCGATCCGCTGCACCAGCCGTTTCACGTTCTTCGGCGCGCCCACCTGAATGATCAGGTCCACGTCGCCCCAGTCCAGCCCCAGATCCAGCGTTCCGGTGCACACGATCGCGCGCAATTCGCCGCGCAGCATCGCCGCCTCGACCCGCTCGCGGCGCTCGCGGTCCAGACTGCCGTGGTGGATGGCGATGGGCAGCCCGTCGTCATTGGCCTGCCAGAGCTTGTGAAAGAAGATCTCGGCCTGCGCGCGGGTGTTGTGAAAGATCAACGTGGTCCGGTGCCGTCGGATTTCGCGCAGAACTGCGGGGATGGCATGGCCCGCGCCGCCGCCCGACCAGGGCGGCAGTTCCTCGGTCTCCAGCATCGCGATGTCGGGCGCGGGGCCGGGATCGGCCTGCAGGATCTCGCAGGGGTCGGGGTGGCGGGCCAGCAGCCGGGCGATGGCCTGCGGATCCTCCACCGTCGCCGACAGACCCACCCGGCGCAGTCCCGGCGCCAGGGTCTGCAACCGCGCCAGCGCAAGCATCAGCTGATCGCCGCGTTTCGATTCGGCCAGCGCGTGGATTTCGTCCACCACCACCCGTTGCAGCCCGGCAAAGACGCGCGGCGCGTCCTCGTAGGACAGCAGCAGCGCAAGGCTTTCCGGCGTGGTCAGCAGGATATGCGGCGGGTCGGCGCGCTGGCGCCTCTTGCGGCTGGCGGGCGTGTCGCCGGTGCGATCCTCGATGCGGATCGGCAGGCCCAACTCCTGCACGGGCCGGGTCAGGTTGCGCCTTATGTCCGCCGCCAGCGCCTTGAGCGGCGAGACATAAAGCGTGTGCAACCTCGGCCGGGGATCCGTGGCCAGTTCCGCCAGGGTCGGCAGGAACCCGGCCATGGTCTTGCCGCCCCCCGTTGGCGCGATCAGCAGCGTGGCCGGTGCGCCGGCGCGGTCCGCCATTGCCTGTTGATGCGGATGGACCTGCCAACCTTGCGCGGCGAACCAGTCGTGAAACATCTGCGGAAGCGCGGTCATCGCCTTCATCTATCCCGCCTCCGCCCGGCGGCCAAGAGCGGACCCTTTCCGTCTTGCGCTCGACCGCCGTCCGTGGACATCTGCGCAGGCAGGCGCTGCCGAAACGCAAAATGGAAAGGAGGCGGAGATGATCGACTGGGACGACGCGTTCGACAATTCGGGCCATGTGCCCGGCTCGGCGGACCTACCTGACATCTGGGCGCGCGAGGCCGCGGCGTTCCGCGCCTCGGCCAGGCCCGAGCTGGACGTCGCCTATGGGCCCGGCCCCCGCAACCGGCTGGACCTGTTCCGGCCCGAGGGCACGTCGCGGGGCCTCGTGGTCTTCGTCCACGGTGGCTACTGGCACAAGTTCGACAAATCCTTCTGGTCGCATCTGGCGCGCGGTCCTCTGGCGCATGGCTGGGCGGTGGCGGTGCCCAGCTACACGCTCGCGCCCGAGGCGCGCATCGCACGGATCACGCGGGAAATCGGGCAGGCCATCGCCCACGCCGCCTCTCTGGTCGAAGGCCCCATCCGGCTCACCGGCCACTCCGCCGGCGGACATCTCGTCGCCCGCATGGTCTGCGACGACAGCCCGCTGCCGCCGCTCGTTCTCTCCCGCCTTGCCCGCGTGGTGCCGATCAGCGGCGTGCACGACTTGCGCCCGCTGCTGCAGACGAAAATGAACGACCAGCTGCACCTTGACGAGACCGAGGCCCGCACCGAAAGCCCTGCGCTGCACGCCCGCAAGGGCGCGACGCCCGTGACCCTCTGGGTCGGCGCCGCCGAACGCCCCGAATTCCTGCGCCAGACCCGCCTGATCGCCGAAGCGTGGGCCGGCGCGGGCATCCGCGACATATACGAACCGGGCAAGAACCATTTCAGCGTGGTCGAGGGACTGACCGACCCGGCTAGCCCGCTGGTGGCAGAGCTTCTGGAGTGACGACATGACCGACGCCTATGATCCCGGCCGCGAAGGGGCGCAGATGTCCTTTGCTCGCGACATGAGCTATGGCGACTACCTCCATCTCGACGCCGTGCTGACCGCCCAGCACCCGCTGACCGACGCCCATGACGAGATGCTGTTTATCATCCAGCACCAGACCAGCGAACTCTGGATGAAACTCGCCCTGCACGAACTCACCGCGGCGCGTGAACTCCTGTGCCACGACGATTTCCGCCCCGCCTTCAAGATGCTGACGCGGGTGGCGCGGATCTTCGATCAGCTCAACTCCGCCTGGGACGTCCTGCGCACCATGACCCCCAGCGACTACACCACCTTCCGCGAATCGCTGGGCCATTCCTCGGGGTTCCAGTCGCACCAGTATCGTCTGATCGAATACGCGCTGGGCAACCGCAACACCAACCTGATGAAGGTGCACGAACACCGCCCGGACCTGCACTCGATGCTACGGGCCGAACTCGACCGCCCCTCGCTCTACCACGTCGCGCTCGACCTTCTGGAACGCCGCACCGGCACGGCTTTCCCTGCCCGAACCCGCCGCCTGCGCGCGCCGCACCAGCCCGTTGCAGAGGTCGAACGGGCATGGGAACAGGTCTACCGCGACCCGCGCACCCACTGGGATCTCTACGAACTGGCCGAGAAACTCGTGGATCTCGAGGACTATTTCCGCCGCTGGCGCTTCAACCACGTCACCACGGTGGAACGCGTGATCGGCTTCAAACGCGGCAGCGGCGGCACCAGCGGCGTGCCCTACCTGCGCAAGATGCTCGAAGTCGAACTCTTTCCCGAACTCTGGCGGGTGCGCGGAGCGCTCTGACCCTCCTGCTTCTTTCTGGTCGCAAATACCCCGGGGGAGTCGCGGCTTGCCGCGACGGGGGCAGCGCCCCCATTTCCTGCCCGCGTCTCAAACCGAAACGGAAAGGTCGCGGATGGATGGACGCGGGCGCGGGCTTGCTCTACCACTCTCCCCGATACCCCATTCAAGGGAAATCCGTTTTCGAGGTGAAGGCATGAACTATTACAAACCGGCCACCTTCGACGAGGCGATCGCCATCGCGTCGGGGGCCGAAGGCATCACCCGTATTCTCGCCGGCGGCACCGACGTGCTGGTGCAGATGCGTTCGGACATCGTGACGCCGGACACGCTGATCGACATCAAGGCGATCGACGGCGTTAAGGACATCACCCGCGCCGAAGATGGCGGCTGGACCATCGGCGTGGCCGTCTGCGGCGCCGAAATCAGCGAACATCCCGACCTGCCGCGCGAATGGCCCGGCGTGGTCGAGGCGATCGGCCTGATCGGCTCGACCCAGGTGCAGGGGCGGGCAACGCCCGTGGGCAACCTGTGCAACGCCTCGCCCGCCGCCGACAGCGTGCCCGCTCTGGTCGCCGCCGGCGCCGAGGTGACCGTGCAGGGCCCGAACGGCCCCCGTCGCGTGGCCGTCGAGGACATCCCCACCGGCCCCGGCAGGACCAGCCTGCAAAAGGGCGAGATCATCACCGCGCTGCACCTGCCGCCGCGGGGCAAGGGCGGCGGCGACGCCTACCAGCGCTTCATTCCCCGCACCGAGATGGACATCGCCGTGGTCGGCTGCGGCGTGAACCTGCGCGTGTCGGGCCAGGTCATCACCGAGGCCCGCATGGCACTGGGCGCGGTCGCGCCGACGGTCGAACGGGTGCGCGGCGCGGCCGATGCGCTGGTCGGCACCAAGCTCGAAGATTCGGCGCTGGATGCGCTGGCCGATCTGGCGCAGGCCGCCTGCAACCCGATCGACGACAAGCGCGGGACCGTGAAATTCCGCACCCATCTGGCCGGGGTCTATGCCCGCCGGGTGGCGAAAATCGCCTATGAGCGCGCGAGGGCAGCCCAATGAAGAAGATCCATGTCACAACCAAGATCAACGGCGACACGGTCGAATTTCTCTGCGACCCGCGCGAAACCCTGCTGGACGTGCTGCGCGACCGGCTGGGGCTCACCGGCGCCAAGGAAGGCTGCGGCACCGGCGACTGTGGGGCCTGTTCGGTCACCGTCGATGGCCGGCTGACCTGCTCCTGCCTGATGCTGGGGGTGGAGGCCGAAGGCCACGAGATCGGCACCGTCGAGGGCATCGCCGATGGCGAAGAGCTGCACCCGCTGCAGAAGAAGTTCATCGAATATGCCGCCCTTCAGTGCGGCATCTGCACGCCGGGCATCCTGGTCGCGGCCAAGAACCTGCTGGAGCGCAACCCCGACCCGACCGAGGAAGAGGTGCGCTATTGGCTGGCCGGCAACCTGTGCCGCTGCACCGGCTATGACAAGATTATCCGCGCCGTTCTGGATACGGCCGCGGAAATGCGGGAGGCATCATAATGGCTCTGGACGAATACAAACCGCAAAAGGGCGGATCGGAACTCGAAACTGATCACCAGTTCAAATATGTCGGCACCCGGCCCGACCGGCCCGACGGCTTCGACAAGGTGACGGGTCGCGCCAGGTTCGGCGCCGACATGTATGCGCCGGGGATGCTGCACGCAGCGATCCTGCGCAGCCCCCATGCGCATGCCCGGATCGTCAGGATCGACACGTCGAAGGCCGAGGCGATGGAGGGAGTCAAGGCCGTGGTCACGCGGGCGGATTTTTCGAAGAACGTCCCCTTCGCCCCCGGCATGGCGGGCGAGTTCTGGAACATCCTCGAAAACGTCATGGCCGGCGAAAAGGTGCTCTATGACGGCCACGCCGTCGCCGCGGTCGCCGCCACGACGCCGCTGATCGCGCGCGACGCGCTCAAGGCGATCGAGGTGGAATACGAGATCCTGCCGCATGTGACGGACGTGGACGAGGCGATGAAGCCCGACGCCCCGGTGATCCGCGAAGGCGCGGCCGACAAGTCGGTGCCCGAGGGGATGCACCCCAACGTGGTGCGCTACCACGAAAGCGGCCACGGCGATGTCGAGGCCGGCTTTGCCGAGGCCGATCTGGTGATCGAGGACCATTTCACCACCGAGGCCACCCATCAAGGATATATCGAGCCGCATGCCTGTCTGGCCACGCTGGGGTCGGACGGCAAGGGGGAACTCTGGTGCTGCACCCAGGGGCACTGGTATGTGCAGAAGGTCTGCGCCGCGCTTCTGGATCTGGAGACCGCGAACCTGCGGGTGACAGCCTCAGAGATCGGCGGCGGCTTCGGCGGCAAGACGACGGTGTTCATCGAACCCGTGGCGCTGGCGCTGAGCCGCAAGGCGAACCGCCCGGTCAAGCTGGTGATGAGCCGGTCGGAGGTGTTCCGCGCCACCGGCCCCACGGCTTCGGCGTCGATGGACATCAAGATCGGCATGAAGAAGGACGGCACCATCACCGCCGCAAAGGGCGAATTCCGCCTGCAGGGCGGGGCCTTTCCCGGTGCGCCGATGGAATTCACCGCCATGTGCGCCTTTGCCTGCTACAACCTGAAAAACGTGCATCAGGTGGGCTATGACGTGATGACCAACCGCCCCAAACAGGCGGCCTATCGCGCGCCGGGCTCGCCCATGGCGGCGTTCGCGGTGGAATCGGTGATCGACGAGCTGTGCAACCGGCTGGGGCTGGATCCGATCGAGGTGCGGCTGAAGAATGCCGCGCGCGAGGGCACCAAGGCCAGCTATGGTCCGACCTTCCCGCGCATCGGTCTGGTCGAGACGCTGGAGGCCGCCAAGGCCCATCCGCATTACTCCGCGCCGTTGAAACCGGGGCAGGGGCGGGGGATCTCCTGCGGCTTCTGGTTCAACCATGGCGGCGAAACCAGCGTGTCGCTGGCGCTTTCGGAGGACGGCTCGGCGCAGGTGATGGTGGGCACGCCGGATATCGGCGGCTCGCGCGCGTCCATGGCGCTCATGGCGGCCGAGGTGCTGGGCATCCCCTTTGAAAAGATCCGCGTGACCATCGCCGATACCGGCTCGCTGGGCTACAACGAGATCAGCCACGGCAGCCGCGTGACCTATGCCAGCGGTCTGGCCACCATCAAGGCGGCGCAGGACGCGGTGCGCAAGCTGCGCCAGCGGGCTGCCGACAAATGGGGCATAGACGTCGAGGCGGTCGATTGGGTCGATGGCTGCGCCGTGCCATCGGGGCCGAATGCGGGCGATTTCGATCCGCTGCCGCTGGCCGAGATCACGAAGAACATGGGCGCCACCGGCGGTCCGATCAGCGGCCACTATGAGGCCACGCCCGAAGGCGCCGGGGTGAGCTTCGCCACCCATATCGTCGATGCCGAGGTGGACCGGGAAACCGGCAGCACGCGGGTCGTGCGCTATACCGTGGTGCAGGACGCGGGCAAGGCGATCCACCCCACCTATGTCGAAGGTCAGTTCCAGGGCGGTGCGGCGCAGGGCATCGGCTGGGCGCTGAACGAGGAATACATCTATGGCCCTGACGGGCGGCTGCAGAACCCCGGCTTCCTCGATTACCGGATCCCCGTCGCCTCGGACCTGCCGATGATCGACACGGTGATCGTCGAAGTGCCCAATCCGGGCCACCCCTACGGGGTGCGCGGCGTGGGCGAAACCTCGATCTGCCCGCCGCTGGCGGCGATCGCCAACGCGGTGTCGAACGCGGCCGGCGTGCGGCTGCGCGATCTGCCGATGCGGCCTTCGCGGATCCTGGAAGAACTGGAGAAACAGCAGGGCGATGCCTGAGGTCCATCTGTGGTCCGGCCTGCGGGCGCTGGCTGGCGGTCGCGAGGTCGTCGAGGTCGAAGGCCGCACCGTGGGCGAGCTCCTGGACGCGCTGGTTGCGGCCTATCCGGCGCTGAAGGAGCCGATCGAGGCCGGCGTGTCCGTCGCCGTGGACGGGCGCGTCATCGCCAGCGCGCTGAACGAACCGGTCCGGCCGGACAGCGAGATCTACCTGATGCAGCGCCTGCGCGGGGGCTGACGCCCGGCCAACAGTCTGAACAACGAAAAATGGCGGCAGGAAATCCTGCCGCCATTCGATTTCCCGGTGAAATGCCGGATCAGCCGAACCACCAGCGCTCGTGCGCCTTGCCGCCGTCCAGTTCCCAGTTGGCCGCCACGGCGTCGTCATGCATGAGCTTCTTGCTGACGCCCATGATGTAGTTGGCGAACATCGGCACCAGCGCGCCGCCGTCGTCGCGGATCAGCTCCTGGCAGCGCTTGTACATCGCCGCACGCTTTGCGTTGTCCAGCTCGGCGCGGGCCTTGACGACCAGATCGTTGAACTCCTTGGCCGCCGGCGTATCCTTCCAGGCGGTGTCGTTCCACTCGGTATCAGCCACATAGGCCGCCGAGAACATCCAATCCGCGGTCGGACGGCCGCCCCAGTAGCAGGCGCACCAGCCCTTTTTGTTCCAGACGTTGGACCAGTAGCCGTCCTTGGGTTCGCGCACGACTTCGATCTCGATGCCGCATTCGGCCGCCGAGGCGGCGATCAGCTGGGCCGCGTCCACCGCGCCCGCAAAGGCCGCGTCGGAGGTCGAAAGCTGGATCTTCCCGGAATGCCCCGACTTCTTGTAGTGGTGCATCGCCTTGTCCCTGTCGAACTCGCGCTGCGGGATGTCAGGGGCGTAGAAGCTGGTCGCGGGCGAGATCGGGTGGTCGTTGCCCAGCGCACCGTGGCCCAGCAGGATCTTGTCCACCAGCTCCTGCCGCTTCACCGCCAGTTTCAGCGCCATCCGCAGGTCGTAGTTGTCAAAGGGCGGCACGTCGAGCCGCATCGGGAAGGTGTAGTGCAGCGTGCCGGTGGTCTCGAGAATGTCGATCGCGGGGTTGCGGCCCAACAGGTTCACCGTTTTCGGGTCGACCCGGTCGATCAGGTCCACGTCCCCGCCCATGAGAGCGTTCTGGCGCGCGGTGACATCGACGATGGACAGGATCTGCACCTCGTCGAAATGCGCCCGGCCTTCCTTCCAGTAGTTCGGGTTGCGCGTGCCGATCACTTTCACGCCGGGCTCGAAGGTTTGGATGACATATCCGCCCGTGCCGATGCCGGCCAGCGGATCGACCTTGCCATCCTTCGACGGCAGAATGATCAGGTGATAGTCGCTGACGATATAGGGGAAATCGGCGTTCGGGGCGCTCAGTTCGAACACCACGGTGTCGTCGCCATCCGCGCGGATGTCGGTGACCGCTGTCAACAGACCCTTGGCGGCCGATTTGGACTCCTCGCCACGGTGATGGGCATAGGTGGCGATCACGTCTTCGGCGGTCAGCGTCTTGCCGTTGTGGAACTCCACGCCCTTGCGCAGCTTGAACACCCAGGTCTTGGCATCGGCCGATTCAAAGCTTTCGGCCAGTTCCGGGATCAACTCGCCGGTATTCGACACTTCGGTCAGGCAGTTGCCATACATGAAGCCCATGCCGAGGCTGAAGCCGTTTTCGTAGGTGCCCGGATCCATCGAGTCGGTGGTCGAGCCGTGGCCGGAGCCGATGCGCAACGTGCCGCCCTTCTTCGGGGTGGCGGCCATGGCCTTGTCGGCCATCGACATCGCCGTGGGCAGCACGACGCCCGCGGCCATCGCCGACATGATGAACTGGCGGCGGTCGATCTGGCCGTTGGTCAGCCGGTCAGCCTGTTGCTTGAGAAATAGTTTCTTCTTCACGGAGTCCTCCCTTGGTTCTCTTTCATGTTCGGTCGGCCCGCCGAATGCGCAACGGCGATTGCGCAATCCCGCCAGAGCCTTCTGGGTTCCGGTGCCCGGTCAGTGCATAATATTCTGTCGGCACTGTCCAGTATTTCCTTGGCGAAAAGGGAATTGTGAACAATGGTTTCCAATTGACACCTGAATGCCGCCCTTTCCGGGGCCTTGGCGGATTTTCTGGCCCGCGACGGTTTACAGAGGCGGCGCTTTGTCCCCTATAATGCGACTACGCCTTCATCCGGGCTGAGAAACCGGAGGCCAAGTAAGACAAGTTCAGGGGGGAATCGCAGTTGCATCCCGTTCTATTGACCGTGCTCAAGCGATTGGGCCTGGGCGTCGTCACGCTCGTCATCGTGTCGGCGATCATCTTCAGTTCGATCTCGCTCTTGCCGGGTGATTTCGGTCAGGCCGTTCTGGGTCAGGCCGCGACCGAGGAAACCGTGGCCGCCTTTCGCAAGGAGCTGGGGCTCGATAAACCGGCGGTGGTCCGGTATTTCGAATGGCTCGGCAACGTGGTCCAGGGCGATCTGGGCACGTCCTTTTCGGGCCGCGCCTCGTCGGGTCAGGACCGATCGCGTCCGGTCGCCGAACTGGTGGCGCCGCGATTGTGGAACACGCTGTTTCTGGCCGGCGTGACGGCCATCATCGCCGTGCCGTTGGCGCTGATACTCGGTCTGACGGCGGCGCTTTACCGAAATACCCTCTATGACAGGGTGGTGAACGCGGTGACGTTGACCACCATCGCCACGCCGGAATTCTTCGTGGCCTATATCCTGATCCTGCTGTTCGCGTCGCTCTGGCCAGTGTTCCCGTCGCTGGCCAATGTCGATGCCAGCACGCCGTTCTGGGATCGGCTCTACAAGGTCTCTCTGCCGGCGATGACGCTGACGCTGGTGATCATGGCGCACATGATGCGGATGACGCGGGCGGCGATCATCAACCTTCTGGCCTCGCCCTATATCCAGATGGCCCGGCTCAAGGGCGCCTCGCAAACCGAGGTGATCCTCAAGCACGCGCTGCCCAACGCCTGGGCGCCGATCGCCACGGTGATCGCCTTCAACCTGGCCTATCTGGTGGTCGGCGTGGTCGTGGTCGAAGTGGTGTTCGTCTATCCCGGCATCGGCCAGCTCATGGTGGACGCGGTGACCACCCGCGACATCCCCGTGGTGCAGGCCTGTGCGCTGATCTTTGCCGCGACCTACGTCATCCTGAACCTGATCGCCGACATCATCGGCATCGTCACCAACCCGAGGCTTCTGCATCCGCGATGACCGACACCCAAGACAACCCCGAGACCTATTCGGCGGCGGCCGAGGTCGGCGCCGTCCGCAAGCGCCGCACCCGGTGGGAGCGTATCCGGCTGGCGCTGAAGAAGGCACCGCCCACCGCCTGGTTCGGCATGATCGTCGTGGCGCTCTATTGCTTTACCGCGATTTTCGCGCCCTGGCTTGCTCCCTATGGCGAGGCCGAGATCTTTCTCGAACCCTACGCCCCCTGGAGCGCCGAGCACGTCTTTGGCACCGACCAGATCGGGCGGGACATCCTGTCGCGCATGATCTACGGCGCGCGCAACACCATGGGCATCGCGCTTGTGACGACGTTCCTGGCCTTCCTGATCGGCGGCGGGCTGGGCCTGATCGCGGCGATCAACCGCTCCTGGCTGGACCAGTTCCTGTCGCGCGCGGTGGATGTGCTGATGGCGATCCCCAGCCTGATCTTCGCGCTCATGCTGCTGTCGATCTTCGGCTCGACCGTCATGAGCCTCATTCTCATCATCGCCGTGCTGGACAGCACCCGCGTGTTCCGTCTGACCAGGTCGGTTGCGGTGAACGTGGTGGTGATGGACTATGTCGAAGCCGCCCGGCTGCGCGGCGAAGGTCTGGTTTGGATCATGCGGCGCGAGATCCTGCCCAACATCATGCCGCCGCTGGTGGCGGAATTCGGGCTGCGGTTCTGTTTCGTGTTCCTGACGATCGCGGCGCTCAGCTTCCTTGGCGTCGGCATCCAGCCGCCCACGGCGGACTGGGGGTCGATGGTGCGCGACAACGCCTCGCTGATCCAGTTCGCCAAATATGACCTCAAGGCCGGGCTGACCCCGCTGTTGCCCGCGGCGGCGATCGCCCTTCTGACCGTGGCGGTGAATTTCATCGTCGATTGGTTCCTGCACAAGACGAGCGGTTTGCGCGATGACCACTGAAACAAAGACGCCCGAAAAGGGCGACGTTCTCCTCAAGATGCGCGATGTGCGGATCGAGGGCTTCTCGGACGAGCAATGGCACAGGATCATCAAGGGCGTGGACCTGACCCTGCACCGGGGCGAGGTGATGGGCCTGATCGGCGAATCCGGCGCGGGAAAATCCACGCTGGGTCTGGCCGCGATGGGCTATACCCAGCCCGGCGTCCGCATCACCGGCGGGTCGATCGAGTTCGACGGAATCGACCTCGTCGCCGCGTCCGAGGCGGAAAAGCGCCGGCTCTGGGGCACGCGCATCGCCTATGTCGCGCAGTCGGCGGCGGCTTCGTTCAATCCCGCCCACCGGCTACTCGACCAGACGATCGAGGCCACCACGCGCATGAACATCTTGCCCGAGGCCGAGGCGCGCCGGGACGCGATCGAACTCTACCGCGACCTGCAACTGCCCGACCCCGAGCATATCGGCGAGCGTTACCCCCACCAGGTTTCGGGCGGCCAGCTCCAGCGGGTGATGACGGCGATGGCGATGTCGCCGCGGCCCGACCTCATCATCTTCGACGAACCCACCACGGCGCTGGACGTGACCACCCAGGTCGAGGTTCTGGCGGCCATGCGCAAGATCGTCGAAGAGCACCATACGGCCGCGATCTACATCACGCATGACCTTGCGGTGGTGGCTCAGATGGCCGATGTCATCAAGGTTCTGCGCTATGGCGAAGAGGTCGAAGAGGCCGAAACCCGGCAGATGCTGACGCATCCCGAAAAGCCTTATACCCGATCGCTCTGGTCGGTGCGCGCCCTGCAGAAGCGCGAGGAGAAAGGCGACGACGTCCACCTGTCGATCGAAGGTGTGGATGCCGCCTACGGTTCGGCCAAGGTGCTGCATGACGTGACCATCTCGATTCCGCGCGGCAAGACCGTCGCCATCGTGGGCGAATCCGGCTCGGGCAAGTCCACCACGGCCCGCGTCATCACCGGTCTGCTGCCGCAAACCAAGGGGGTCGTGCGCTTCAACGGCGAGGTTCTTCCGCCCCGGCTGCAGGACCGCAGCAAGGAACAGCTCCAGCGCATCCAGATGATCTACCAGATGGCCGATACCGCGATGAACCCGCGCCAGACGGTCGGGGAAATCATCGGTCGGCCGCTGGAATTCTACCTCGGCCTCAAGGGCCGTGCGCGCGAAAAGCGCGTGATCGAGCTGCTGGAGATGATCGAGCTCGACGAAAGCTTCATCGACCGCTTCCCGTCCGAGCTGTCGGGCGGCCAGAAACAGCGAATCTGCATCGCCCGCGCGCTTGCCGCCGAGCCCGAATTCATCATCTGCGACGAGGTCACCTCGGCGCTCGACCAGATCGTGCAGGAAGGCATCCTCAAGCTGCTCCTGCGCCTGCAAAAGGAATTCGGGATCACCTACATGTTCATCACCCACGACATTGCAACGGTCAAGGCGATCTCGGACGAGATCGTGGTGATGTATCAGGGCCGGGTGGTCGAACAGGGCATGAAAAGCGAAGTGCTCTCGCCGCCCTATCCCGAATACACCCGGCTTCTGCTCTCCTCGGTGCCCGAGATGGACCCGGACTGGCTGACCCGGCTGCTGGCCGAACGCGAGGCCGAGCAGGCCCCGGCCTGAGCGTTACGGCAGGCGGCAGGGGCCGGATCGCTCGGGCTTCTTTCTGGTGCCAAATACCCCGGGGGAGTCCGCCCGGCACGGGCGGACGGGGGCAGCGCCCCCCGACCTCAGCCGTTCTCGCGCAAGACGTTTCCGGCAAGATAGAGCGATCCGCAAATCAGGACACGAGCCTCCGGCTCGACGCCCGCGATGGAGGCCAGCGCGTCCGACAGGTTCGCGGCCGTCCGCGCCGGCAATCCCACCTCCTTCGCGGCAGCCGCCGTTTCTGCCGCGCTCAGGGTATTGGCCTCGCCCGGAATGGAAATCGCGGTCAGACTGTCGGCCACCCCGGCCAGGGGACGCAGATACCCGGCCACGTCCTTGGTGTTCAGCATCCCGCAGATCAGATGGGTCGGCCGCTTCGGCAACTCCGCCAGCAATCCGGCCAGCGCCTCGCCCGCCGCCGGATTGTGCCCGCCGTCCAGCCACAGTTCCGCGCGGGGCGCCGCCTCCACCAGCGGGCCGCGCCGCAGCCGCTGCATGCGGGCCGGCCAGACCGCGCACGTCACCGCCGCCTCGCAGGCCGTCTCGTCGAACCCGAGCTGTCGCAGAGCTGCCAGCGCCGCCCCCGCGTTGACGATCTGATGGCGCCCCTGCAAAGCTGGCAGCGGCAGATCCAGCAGTCCCAACTCGTCCTGATAGACCAGCCGACCGCGCTCTTCCCGGACGTGCCAGTGCTGACCGTGGACCGCCAGAGGCGCGCCCAGCCGTTCGGCGCAGGCCTCGATGACCTCAAGCGCCTCGTCTGGCTGCGGTCCGACCACGCAGGGCACGCCGCGCTTCAGGATGCCGGCCTTTTCGGCGGCGATTTCCGCCAGGGTTTCGCCCAGGAACTGCGTGTGATCGATCGAGATCGGGGTGATCACGGTCAGCCGCGGGGATTCGACCACATTGGTCGCGTCCAGCCGTCCGCCCAGCCCCACCTCGAGCAGCGTGTAGTCCGCCCGCACGCGGGAAAAGGCCAGAAGCGCAGCGCAGGTGGTGATTTCGAAATAGGTGATCGGGTCACTGCCGTTGGCGGTGTAGCATTCATCCAGAACCGCCGTCAGATCGGGTTCGGAAATCAGCTCGCCCGCCAGCCGGATGCGTTCGTGAAACCGCGCCAGGTGCGGCGACGTGTAGGCATGGACCACCTGTCCCGCGCCCTCGATCCCGGCGCGGATCATGGCCAGCGTGGAGCCCTTGCCATTGGTGCCCGCAACATGGATCACCGGCGGCAGGCGGCGTTCGGGGTGGTCCAGCGCGTCCAGAAGCCGCCAGACCCGATCCAGCGTCAGGTCGATGACTTTCGGGTGCAGCGCCATCATCCGTCCCAGGATGACGTCCGAATTTCGCGGGTTCATTTCGCGGTGCCGGACTTGGCCGGCGGTTCGCCTTCCTGCGATTTCGCCCCCTCGGCGGGCGCGGGCAGATCGCCCTGCACGGCAGGCGGCAGGCCCAGCAGCATGCGGGTGATGCGTATCAGCTCGTCCCGCATCTCGGTGCGTTTCACCACGCGGTCCAGCATCCCGTGGTCCAGCAGGTATTCCGCGCGCTGGAACCCTTCGGGCAGGGTTTCGCGGATGGTCTGTTCGATCACGCGCGGCCCGGCAAAGCAGATCAGGGCGTTGGGTTCGGCGATCTGCACGTCGCCCAGCATCGCATAGGACGCGGTCACGCCGCCCGTGGTGGGGTGGGTCAGGACGACGATATAGGGCAGCCCCGCCTCCTTCAGCATCTGCACGGCGACGGTGGTGCGCGGCATCTGCATCAGCGACAGGATGCCTTCCTGCATCCGCGCGCCGCCCGCCGCCGAAAACAGGATCAGCGGGCGCTTCAGCTCCACCGCCTTTTCGGCGGCCGCGATGATGGCATTGCCCACATACATGCCCATCGACCCGCCCATGAAGGAAAAGTCCTGTGCCGCCGCGACGATCGGCGTGCGCCCGATTTCCCCGGTGGCGACCAGCATCGCCTCTTTCTCGCCCGTGACCTTCTGCGCGGCCTTCATGCGATCGGGATATTTCTTCTGGTCCTTGAAGTTCAGCGGATCGGCGATCGGTTCGGGCACTTCGACCTCGTTGAACACGCCACCGTCGAACAGGGCCTTGAACCGCGCACGCGGCGTGATCTGCATGTGATGGCCGCAGCTGGTGCAGACGTTGAGGTTGTCCTTCAGCTCGCGGTGAAACAGCATGGTGCCGCATTCATCGCATTTCTGCCAAAGGTTCTCGGGCGTCTCGCGGCGCGAGAAGATCGAGTTGATCCGGGGCCGGACGTAGTTCGTGATCCAGTTCATGCTGTCTTGTGCCCTCTGGCGTGGTGGTGCGCATCAGATAAGCCCGCGCGGCGGCAAATGCAATCAGCGCCGGATCGCCACGCGTGCGGCCAGCCATGTCAGGATAATCGACACGAAGTCCACGGCCAGCCAGGGAAGAATACCTTCGCTGTCGCTCAGATCATAGGGCAGCAGATACAGCGCCAGCCCGTTCAACTGGCCGGGCGTCGAAAACAGCAGCAGCGAGGTGATGTTGTTGAACATGTGAACCGCAATGGCGGGGCCAAGCGTGCCGGCCCGCGCCGTCAGATCCGCCATGAGCAGCCCGAATAGTCCCGCCCAGGCGGCGACCAGCGGCGCGTTCGGGCCGGCCTCGGCCGGCACATAGTGGCCAGCGGCGAACAGGACCGACGGCACCACGGCCCAGATCAGCGGCGAGCGGAACCGCGCCGCCAGCTGCTGCTGGAGATAGCCGCGAAAAAGGATTTCCTCAGCGCTGGTCTGGATCAGGACCACCAGCAGGGATGCGGGAAGAAGCAGCAGCCAGCGCGACAACGGCAGGTTCGGCTGCATCGGCGCCCCCATGTCATAGGGTGGCAAAAGCAGGACCAGAACGCCCAAGGCCAGCAGCAGCCGAAACACCCGCCAGAACTGCAAAAGCGCCTCGGGAACGGGGCCGATCAGGCTGAGCAGGGATCGGTCGTGCAGCGCGCGCGCGGCCATGCCGACCCCGAGCGTGACAAAGGCAAAGCTGGCCAGAACGGCCAGCATCGCGCCGGGGCGGTTCCCGGCAATAGCTGTCGCGTCCCAATAGTCCGGCGCCATGCCGCGCAGCAGGGACCAAAGCACCATGTTCAGGCCAAAGGCGGTGGTGGCGACCAGCATCAGCCCGGCCAGCAGCCGCCACAGCTCGGGCCGGCGGCGGGCCGGGGCGACAAGCCGGTCATGCGGCAGATAGGCGCGGGGGGTCATCGTGCCCCCGTCCATTTCCGGCTCTGGCCCCGGTTCCTCATCGCTGTGCCCTGCCGTGGGTTCATGTGCGGGCGGACCGTAAGGCGCGAGGCCGCCGGACGCAACCCGGCCACGATCCAGTCGCTGGACGGGCCGGGGGCAATTGTTTGCGGATCGTGAAAAATGAAGGTTTAACTGCGTGATAGGCTTTCGCTAGAATAACTCGAAACGGTCGGGCAGGGATCACCGTTCGGAACGGGTCAGGGATGGGCAGGATTATCGACAATCTGTTTTACAAGCGCGTCCTGCGCCGGTGGCGCCGTGCCGCGCAGAGCGCCGAGGCCGTGGACCTTGCCACGCTTCGCCGGCAAAGGAACGCGGCCCGTCAGTTGCGCACCCATCTCGACCGGCTGATCCATGTGGCCGACGGTCGGCTGGCGCTGCCGCGGATCGGCACGTCCTACTTTGCCACGCCGCATGGCACCGACTGGTCCTGGCGGCCCGAGGCATGGCGCGGCCCGCTGCCCGTGCCGGGCCTCTCCTCGGTGCAGAGCAAGTCCCGGCTGGGCGACGAGGTGACGCTGTTCCACGACTGCGCCTTTTCCGAACTGACCCTGCGCCAACTGCGCAACACGCGCGAACGCGACCTGGCGGCCTTTGGTCTGCGCATGGACGTGTTCAAATTCGACGGGTCGTTTCTGTCGCTGGTGGTGGACCTTCCCGAAGGCGCGGCGCAGGGGCTGACCAGGGATCATCTGTTTCGGGTCGAAACCATCATCGAAACCGAAAAACCGCTGGAGATCTTCGCGCGGCTCAACATCCGCCACGGCCCGAACACCGAACAGATGGTGCGCGAACTGCCGCTCGCGGCCGAGGAAGTAGTGGTGGAATTCGATCTCGCCTATTCGCGGATGAACGAAAAACGGGTCGAGAAGCTCTGGCTGGACCTGATCTTCGAGGCCCCCGACATGAACCAGGTCATCATCCGCGATCTGACCTTTGCCCGCTATCGCCGCGCCGCGTTGTAGGAGGCCTGCCATGAGCACTTTGACCCTCACCAAGATCCGCATGCGCAACGGTGTCTGGGAAGGTCGGATCGACGGGACCAAGCACGGCGCCAAGCCGGCCATCGTCGTGCGTTACCTAGATCAGCCGGTCGAGGACGTGTCCCTGGCCCCGATCGGCGACGGCGATGCCTGGTCGATCACCATCACCGTGCCGAAACAGGCGCTCGCGGACGGTGTGCATACCTTTCTGATCTCGGATGAAGGCGAAAACAGGGTTCTGGGCAGTTTCACGCTGATCGTGGATGAAACCCTGGCCGACGATCTGCGGGCCGAGGTGGGGCTGCTGCGCGCCGAGCTTGACATGCTCAAACGCGCATTCCGCCGGCATTGCCTGGAAACGACGTGAGGGAGACGAGGCAAGGCTGACCCGGCCGGATTGCCGACGCAGTGGAACGTCAAAAGGCCGGGCGCGCGACCCGGCCTTTCCGTTCAACTTGCTGCACGTTCAGTCTGCTTCGGCCAATTTCGCCAAGCCCTTGAGGATGTCGATGGCATAGGCGAGCTGGAAATCCTTGTCGCGCAACTCGGCCGCGGCCTCGGCTTTGGCCTGTTCTTCCTTGATCTGACGGATTTCGTCCTCGGTCAGACTGTCGTTGTTCAGCCGGCCGCGCAGGTCGGCCTCTGACCGTGCCGGGCGTCGTTTCGGGTTCTCTTCCGTTTCCGGCTTCGGCGGCAATTGTTCGACCACGATATCCGGCGAAATGCCCAGCGCCTGGATCGACCGGCCCGAGGGCGTGTAATACCGCGCCGTCGTCAGGCGCATCGCCCCGCCGCCTCGCATCGGCATCACCGTCTGCACCGACCCCTTGCCAAAGCTCTTGGTGCCGACCACGATCGCCCGGTGGTGATCCTGCAAGGCGCCGGTCACGATCTCCGAGGCCGAGGCCGAACCGCCATTGATCAGAACCACGATCGGTTTGCCCTGGGCCATGTCGCCCGGCGTGGCGTTGAACCGTTCGCCGTCTTCGGGGTTGCGGCCGCGGGTGCTGACGATCTCGCCCTTGTCGAGGAAATCGTCGGCGACCTTGATCGCCTGGCTCAGCAGACCGCCGGGGTTGTTGCGCAGGTCCAGCACGAAACCGTCGATATTGTCGATCCCGCCGGCGGCCTCGACCTCGCGCTTGAGGCCCTCTTCGAGGTTCGGCTGGGTTTGTTCGTTGAAGGTGGTGATCCGCAGAACGACCGCCCGGCCCTCGGTCCGGGCGCGCACGGCGGTCAGTTTGATCGTGTCGCGGATGATCGACACGTCGAACGGCTCGTCCACGCCCTTGCGGACCACGGTGATGACGATTTCGGAGCCCACTGGCCCGCGCATCTTGTCCACCGCTTCGTCCAGCGTCAGGCCCAGAACGCTCTCGCCGTCCACATGGGTGATGAAATCGCCGGCCTGGATCCCGGCTTCGGCCGCGGGCGTGCCGTCGATGGGCGAGACGACCTTGACGAAGCCTTCCTCTTGCGTGACTTCGATGCCCAGCCCGCCGAATTCCCCCCGGGTCTGCACGCGCATGGCATCGGCGGCCTCGGGCGGCAGATAGCTGGAATGCGGATCCAGCGAAGTCAGCATCCCGTTGATCGCCGCTTCGATCAGCTTCTTTTCGTCCACCGGCTCGACATACTGGGCGCGGATGCGTTCGAAGATGTCGCCGAACAGGTCGAGCTGTTCATAGACATTCACGTTGCGCTTCTGCTCCTCGGCCAGAAGCGGACCGGCCACCTGTGTCGTCGCGATGATACCTGCCAGCGTGCCGCTTGCCGCGGCGATCAGGAATTGCTTCATGTGTCGTCTATCCACTCTTGTCGGTGCGGAACCACGTTTCCGGGTCTACCGGCCGGTTGCCTTCTCTGACCTCTATATAGAGCGTTTCGGACAGGTCGGCACCAGCACCTTCTGCGTCCGGTGACAAAATCGTGTCGAATTGCGGCGCCGGGCCGCCCATCAGCCCCACCGGCGTGCCCGCGGGAATGACCTGCCCGGCCTCGCCGAATACCTCCCTGAGCCCCGAGAACACGAACAAGGTGTCCGGTTGCGGCTCGAGGATCACCACGTTGCCAAGGTCCAGCAGCGGCCCGCGATAGCGGATCGTGGCTGGCGTGGGCGAAGTGACCAGCGCCCGCGGGCGCGTCGCCAGGATGATACCGGGGCGCTTGACACCGGCGGCATCCGGTTCTCCGGCGCGGCGCAGAACCACACCCTGAACCGGCAGTTCGATCCTGCCCTTGCGATCGGAAATGTCGGCATCCGTCGCGGCAACCTCGCCGTTCTGCGCGATCTCCGACAGGCCCGAGGCAAACCCGTCCAGCGTCTCGACCGAGGAAATCAGGATCGCGGTGCGCACCGGATCCTCGGTAAAGCGGCGCGGCAGATCGGTTCGTTCGGCGATCGCCTTGCTCAGCTCGGCCCGTGCCTTCTGGATCCCGGCCAGCCCGTTTGCCAGCGTCTCTGCCGCCTTTTCCTGCAAAAGGCGCAGCGTCCGTATCTCTTCGAGATCCCGGCGCAACTGATCTGCCCTGGCGTTCAGGGCGGGCGTCACCTCGGCCAGCATCATCCCCGCCCGCGCCGCGCCCAGCGGCCCCTGCGGATGGGCCTGCAGCACCGGCGGCGGCGAAGTTTCGATGACCAGAAGAACGCCCAGAAGATTGGCGATCTCTTCCTCGCGCACCTTCAACTGGCGCGACAGTTGCGATTCCCGCATCGCCACCCGGCGCAGCCCGTCGCGCATCGCCGCCAGCCCGGCCTCGTAGGCGCGGATCGTTTTGGTCAGCGCCTTCACCCGGTCGCGCGCGCCATCTGCCTGTTCCAGCGCGACGGTGGCCCGTTCCAGTTGCTCCGCCGCCGACCGTGCGGCCTGCGCCGGATCGCTCTGGGCCACGGCGGACCCGGACCAGAGCGTCAACGCAAAAATGGCGGCGCGCAGGATCATGCCAGCAGGCTTTCCCCCGTCATTTCGGGTGGTTTCGGCAGCCCCATCAGTTCCAGCACCGTGGGCGCGAGGTCGGCCAGCCGTCCATCGCGCAGCCGCGCGCCCTCGGGGCCGCCGACCAGGACCACCGGCACCGGGTTCAGCGTATGTGCGGTGTGCGGCCCGCCGGTTTCGGGGTCGATCATGGTTTCGCAATTGCCGTGATCGGCGGTGACGATCATCGCGCCGCCCGCCCTTTCCAGGGCCGCGACCGCGCGGCCCAGCCCGCGGTCCACCGCCTCGCAGGCGCGGATCGCGGCATTCAGGTCGCCGGTATGGCCGACCATATCGGGGTTCGCGTAGTTCACCACGATCAGGTCATAGCCCCGTTCGATCGCCTCGACCAGATGGTCCGTCACCTCGCCCGCCGACATTTCCGGAGCCTGATCATAGGTCGCCACCTTTGGCGAAGGCGCCATGTAGCGGTCCTCACCCGGCTCGGGATCCTCCTTGCCGCCGTTGAGGAAGAAGGTCACATGCGGATATTTCTCGGTCTCGGCGACGTGGAACTGGCGCAGACCCTGCCTGGCCACCCATTCGGCCAGCGTGTTCCGGATGGGTTGCTTGGGATACATGGTGGTCATGTAGGTGCTGTGCTGGTCGGAATACTCGGCCATTCCCATCAGCGCCGCCAGTTTCGGTCGCGTCCCGGTGTCGAAGGCGTCGAAATCCGGATCGCCGATGGCGGCCAGGATCTCGCGCACCCGGTCGGCGCGGAAGTTCAGGCAAAAGAGTCCGTCGCCGTCCCGGAGGCCGGCGTAGTCGCCGATCACGGTGGGTTGGATGAACTCGTCGGTCTCGCCCCGCGCATAGGCTTCGGCCACCGCCTGCGCCGCACTGTCCGCCTTCAGCCCCTCGCCCCGCAGGATCGCGGCACAGGCCCGCTCCACCCGGTCCCAGCGCCGGTCGCGATCCATCGCGAAATAACGCCCCGTCACTGTAGCGATCCGCGCGCCTTCGGGTTTGCGCGCCTCCAGATCGGTGACGTAGCCATCGGCCGATTTCGGCGGCACGTCCCGCCCGTCGGTGATCACATGCAGCACCACCGGGATACCTTCGCCTGCGATCTCGCGCGCGGCGGCCAGCATGTGTTCGATATGCCCGTGCACGCCACCATCCGAGGTCAACCCCATCAGATGCGCCGTCCCTCCGCTCTGCTTCAGCCGGTCGATGAAGTCGCGCAGCGCGGGGTTGGTGAAAAAGCTTCCGTCCTCGATGGCCAGATCGATCTGCCCCAGATCCATCGCCACCACCCGGCCCGCGCCGATATTGGTGTGCCCGACCTCGGAATTGCCCATCTGCCCGGTCGGCAATCCCACGTCGCGCCCATGCGTGATCAACGTCGCATGCGGCCCCCTGGTCCAGATCGCGTCAAAGGTCGGCGTCGCTGCCAGGCGGGGCGCGTTGGCCTCGGTGTCATCGGACAGCCCCCAGCCATCAAGAATGCACAGGACGACGGGCTTCGGTGCGGACATGCTCTTTCCTCCGGTAACTGGCCTGCGGGCCTTCTAACGTCTCGCAGCGCCTGGGTGAACCGGGTTCCAGGCCGCGGCGCCGGTCTTCGACCCTATTTCCCGCGATCAATTGCCACGGCGGTGCAGAAACGGCGCACCTGCTGCTTCTTTCTGGTCACAAATACCCGAATCCCCGGCTTCCGCCCGCGCCGGCGCTGCCGGGTCACGGTCCCGGCGCCATCGCAGCCTGTCCCGGCAAAAGAGGAATCCGTCGCCCAAGTTCGCTTTTCCACGCGCCATCCGGATACAACCGATCCAGCACGCCCATGTCCAACAGGTCGGGATTTCGGGCAAGAAACGCCTCGGCGCTCTCGCCCTCATGCCCTTCCATCCGTGCCGCGATCAGGCTGATAAAGGCGAATGTCACCGTCGCGTTGAACTTCTCGGGCACGCCGGCGGCGCGGGTGACCTCACGCAACCTGCTGGCGAACAGCGCTGCCGCCTCGAACACCTCGTGGCTGGACAGGATCACATGCGCCACCGCCACATGCGCCCGATGGTCGAACCCTTTGGGCGACAACGTGCCATCCGCCAGCGCCCGGGCCATTTCCTGATAGCGGCTCATGACGGATCCTCCCTCAGCTTGTGACTGTCCTCGGCCGTCAGGTCCAGCCCGTAGACCTCGCGCAGCGCCGCGATCTTGCCCAGCGTCTCCTCGGAAAACGGCGCTTTCCCCTCAAAGGCATGCAGCATCACGCCTTCGATCAATTCGGCTACCGGCATGTCCAGATATTCCGCCAGCGCCTTCATCGTTTTCAGCAGCCGGGCCTCCAACCGCAGGCCGGTCTGCACTCGGGTGATCCTTGGCATCATCCCCTCCGTCTTGCAGAAGCGAAGTAATGAAATCCAGGCACCAAGGTGTCAAGGTAAATCTGGTGTCAGCAGATGCCGCAGCAGCGCGACGGGATGCGCCCTGAGGCTCAGCCGCATGGCGACGTAGTCCTCCACCACCTGCTCGCCCATCGTCATCTCGGGCAAGAGCGCGGCCGGCTCGTCGATCGCCTCGCCCTCCATGTCGGCGGCGAACAGCGGCAGCGGCCGCGCCGTGGCGATCGCCTTGGCCTGCCACAGCGCCTCGCGCCGGGTCAGGCCGAGCGAGGCGAACACGTCCGCCTCGGCCAGCCGCTCGATCACCGCCGGTCCCAGACCGGCGCGGCGCCACAGGTCATCCACCGTTCGATACCCGTTGCCCCGCGCCGCCGTCAGCCATGCGGCATCCTCTTCCGACAGCCCCCGGATCTGGCGGAACCCCAGCCGCAGCGCCAGCCCGCCCCGCCCGTCGGGTTCCATCACGTTGTCCCAGAAGCTGGCGTTGATATCGATGGGCCGCACCTCGACCCCGTGTTCGCGCGCATCGCGCACGATCTGGGCGGGGGCATAGAACCCCATCGGCTGGGAATTCAGCAGCGCGCAGGCGAAGATGCCGGGATGGTGGCACTTGAGCCAGGCGCTGGCATAGACCAGCAGCGCGAAACTGGCCGCGTGGCTTTCGGGAAAGCCGTAGGAGCCGAACCCTTCGATCTGGGAAAAGCAGCGCGCGGCGAATTCCTCGTCATAGCCGTTGCGGCGCATGCCGCGCATGAACAGCGCGCGGAATTCGCTGACATTTCCGTGCTTCTTGAAGGTCGCCAGCGACCGCCGCAGCCGGTCGGCCTGTTCGGGCGAAAACCCCGCGCCGATCATCGCGATCTGCATCGCCTGTTCCTGGAACAGCGGCACGCCCAGCGTCTTGCCCAGCACCTCGCCCAGCGCGTCGGAGGGGAAGCTGACTTCCTCCTCGCCATTCCGGCGGCGGATATAGGGGTGCACCATGTCGCCCTGGATGGGCCCTGGGCGGATGATGGCGACCTCGATCACCAGGTCATAGAAATTGCGCGGCCGCATCCGGGGCAGGAAATTCATCTGCGCACGTGATTCCACCTGAAAGACGCCGACCGAATCCGCCCGGCACAGCATGTCGTAGACGCGGGGATCCTCGGGCGGCAGGGTGGCCAAGGTCCATTCCTGCCCGTGATGGGCGCGGATCAGGTCGAACGCCTTGCGGATGCAGGTCAGCATGCCGAGGCTCAGCACATCCACCTTGAGGATGCCAAGGCTGTCGATGTCGTCCTTGTCCCAGCAGATGACCGTGCGCCCTTCCATCGTCGCATTCTCGATCGGCACCAGTTCGTCCAGCCGGTCCCCGGCGATGACGAAGCCGCCCACATGCTGGCTGAGATGCCGGGGAAAGCCGATGAGTTCGCGCACCAGTCGCATCGTCAGGCGCAGGCGCGGGTCGGCGGGATCGAGCCCGATCTCGCGCATCCGCTCCTCCTCCAGCCCCGCGGAACCGCCAAAGCCCCAGAGTTGCGAGCCGAGCGCCGCCAGCGTGCCCTCGCTCAGCCCCATGGCGCGGCCGACCTCGCGAATGGCGCGCTTGCCGCGATAGTGGATCACGGTGGCGCACAGCCCGGCACGGTGGCGACCGTAACGCTCATAGATCCACTGGATCACCTCTTCGCGGCGTTCATGTTCGAAATCCACGTCGATGTCGGGCGGTTCGTCGCGGGCCTCGCTGACGAAGCGTTCGAATACCATCGAGCCGATTTCCGGCGAGACGCTGGTGATGCCCAGGCAATAGCAGACCACGGAATTGGCCGCGCTGCCCCGCCCCTGGCAGAGGATCCTGCGCGAGCGGGCGAATTGCACGATGTCGTGGACGGTCAGGAAATAGGGTTCGTATTTCAGCCGGGCGATCAGGCGCAGTTCGTGTTCGAGCATGGCGCGCACCCGATCCGGCGCGCCGGCGGGATAACGCCAGTCGAGCCCCGCCCGCGCCAGCCGGTCGAGCCGCGCGGCGGGCGTCTCATCGCCGGTTCCTTCGGAAGGGTATTCATGGCGCAGCTCGTCCAGCGAGAACCGCAGCCGGTCGGCCAGCGCCCGCGCGTTGCCGAGCGCCGTCTCATGGCCGGCGAACAGGCGGCGCATCTCGGCGGGGGCGCGCAGGCGGCGTTCGGCATTGGGCAGGGCATGACGACCGAGATCGTCCACCTTGCGGCGCAGACGGATCGCGGTCAGTACGTCGGCCAGTCGGCGCCGCGCTCCGTGATGCATGATCGGCGCGGCGCTGGCCAGCACGGGAACCCCGAGTCGTTCGGCCATCTGCGCCTGCGCGGCAAAGCGGTCGGCGTCGCGCCCGTCGTAATGGGGGCGCATCAGCAGGTGCAGCCGGTGGGGAAAATGCCGGTGCAGGGGAGCGGCGAAGCGGTCCCAGTCGCCGGGCCAGAGCAGCAGCTGCAGGCCGCCGGGCCGTTCCAGCAGGTCGGCCAGCTGCAGCTCGCATTTGCCCTTTTCCGCGCGCAGACAACCGGTCGAGAGAATCCGGCAGAGATTGCGCCAGCCCGCGCGGTTTTCGGGCAGGACCGTTACGGGGGGTGCGTCGGTGAAGACCAGTCGCGCGGCGGGGATCAGGCGTGGCGTGGCGTAGATGGGAAAGGATGGCGGCGCGGGGATGCCGGCGGGGCGGGGCGGGCCGATGGGATCGTGGGACGCGTCCCAGTCGCGCCGTTCCCCGACCAGCTGGGCAATTTCGCGCGCGCGGGTATGCGCCCGCACGATCCCGGCCACCGAGTTGTCATCGGCAATGGCAATGGCCAGCAGACCCAGCGCGGCGGCGCGATCCATGTATTCCTCGGGGTGCGAGGCCCCGGTGAGGAAGGTGAAATTCGACGTGATCGACAGTTCGGGAATCATGGCGGGTTCATGATATTCACTTTTTGTTCCCATCACGAGTCCGAGGGGAACCTTTCGGATTGGCTGCGCCAATCCGACCGATGCGAGGGGGCGCTGCCCCCTCGCGCTCCCCCGGAGTATTTCAGGCAAGATGAAAGATGCGGGGTGTGGCTTGCCGTCCGGTCGGGTGATTGCGGGAAGGGTGCGCCGGGCTACCCCCAGGCGTAGTTGAAGCTTACGCTGATGCGTTCCTCTTCGGCCATGTTCAGCGGCACTTCGTGGCGCAGCCAGCTTTCCCAAAGCAATACGTCGCCGACCTTGGGCGCCATGTAGATGAATGGCTGAAGTTCACGTCGGGCGGTCTTGCGTCGGGTGGGAGCGGCCATCATCCGGGCTGAGCGCGGATCCTCGAGCTTCAGCGCACTGGCGCCTTCGGGCATCGCCACATAGGTCGTGCCGCTGATCACCGAATGGGGGTGGATGTGGCTGGCATGGGTGCCGCCCGGCGGCAGGATGTTGATCCACAGGTCTTCGAGTCGCAATTCGCGTCCGTCGAGATCGAATTCCAAGTCTTCGGCAAAGGCGGCCACGTGCCGGTCCAGAAGCTCGACCAGATCGGCAAAGATCGGAAACCGCCACGGCAGGTCCGTCAGCGAGGCGTAGGAGGTGTAGCCGGGATAGCCGTTCTCTTCGCACCACTGCTGGCCGGCCTCGTCGTCGGCGGCGATCGACAGGCAGGATGCTTCGAGTTCGGATGCGTCGACGGGTTCGCCGAGCTCATTCAGCGGGGCGTGATAGAGACGGGTGACGAAAAGGGATTCGATGGTTGCCATGGCGCTCTCTTATCGCGGGACCGGGTTGCGACCAAGGGTGCCCGGCCGAGGAACGAAGAACCCCCGCCGGAGGGCCGGCGGGGGCTGAACGGTTTACAGGCCGGTCAGGCTTACCAGTCTTCGCGAACCACGATGCGGCTCTTGATCGGCAGCTTCATCGCGGCGAGACGCAGCGCCTCGCGGGCGACGTCTTCGCTCACGCCGTCGATCTCGAACATCACGCGGCCGGGTTTGACCTTGGCGGCCCAGTAATCCACCGAACCCTTGCCCTTGCCCATACGGACTTCGGTCGGTTTCGAGGTCACCGGCGTGTCCGGGAAGATCCGGATCCAGACGCGGCCCTGACGCTTCATGTGGCGGGTCATCGCCCGACGCGCGGCTTCGATCTGGCGCGCGGTCACCCGCTCGGGTTGCAGCGCCTTCAGGCCGAACGTGCCGAAGTTCAGGTCGGATCCGCCCTTTGCCTGGCCCTTGATCCGGCCCTTGTGCATCTTGCGGAATTTGGTGCGCTTGGGTTGCAGCATGTCCGTTCTCCCTTAGCGGCGGCCACCGGCGCCGCGCGGGGCCGGGCCTTCCTGGATCTGCTGCAGACGACGGTCATGGGCCGACGGGTCGTGTTCCATGATGTCACCCTTGTAGATCCAGACCTTGATGCCGATGATGCCGTAGGGCGTCGCGGCTTCGGCGGTGGCGTAGTCGATATCGGCCCGCAGGGTGTGCAGCGGCACGCGGCCTTCGCGATACCATTCGGTGCGGGCGATCTCGGCCCCGCCGAGGCGGCCGGCCACGTTCACCCGGATGCCGAGCGCGCCCATGCGCATCGCGTTCTGCACCGCGCGCTTCATGGCGCGGCGGAAGGAAACCCGACGCTCGAGCTGCTGGGCGATCGATTCCGCCACCAGCTGCGCGTCGAGTTCCGGCTTGCGAACCTCGACGATGTTCAGGTGCAGCTCGCTGTCGGTCATCTTCGCCAGCTTCTTGCGCAGCGCCTCGATGTCTGCGCCCTTCTTGCCGATGATGACACCCGGACGGGCCGTGTGGATCGTCACGCGGCACTTCTTGTGCGGACGCTCGATGATCACGCGGGCAACGCCGGCCTGCTTGCACTCTTTCTTGATAAAATCACGGATTTTCAGGTCTTCCAGCAGAAGATCACCGTAATCCTTGGTGTCGGCGTACCAGCGGCTGTCCCAGGTGCGGTTGACCTGGAGGCGCATGCCGATCGGATTGACTTTCTGACCCATTAGGCTTGCTCCTCGACTTGACGCACCTTGATGGTGAGCTCCGAAAACGGCTTCATGATACGACCGAACCGGCCACGCGCCCGCGGACGGCCGCGCTTCATGGTCAGGTTCTTGCCGACCCAGGCCTCGGCGACGATCAGTTCATCGACATCCAGGCCGTGGTTGTTTTCGGCGTTGGCGATCGCCGATTGCAGGCACTTCTTGACGTCCTGCGCGATGCGCTTTTTCGAAAACGTCAGGTCGTTCAGCGCGCGATCCACCTTCTTGCCGCGGATCATGGCCGCCACCAGGTTCAGCTTCTGCGGCGAGGTGCGAAGCATCCGGACCTTGGCCATCGCTTCGTTGTCTGCCACGCGGCGCGGGTTCTTTGCCTTGCCCATGACTTACTTCCTCTTCGCTTTCTTGTCGGCGGCGTGGCCGTAATAGGTCCGCGTCGGCGAATATTCACCGAACTTCTGGCCGATCATGTCCTCGGTCACCAGCACGGGGACGTGCTTGTGGCCGTTGTAGACGCCGAAGGTCAGCCCCACGAACTGGGGCAGGATGGTGGAGCGGCGCGACCAGATCTTGATCACTTCGTTGCGGCCCGATTCACGCGCAGCTTCGGCCTTTTTCAGGACGTAGCTGTCGACAAAGGGGCCTTTCCAAACAGAGCGAGCCATGGATTAACGCCCTTTCTTCTTGGCGTGACGCGAGCGGATGATGAGCTTCTGCGACGCCTTGTTCTTGTTGCGGGTGCGCGCACCCTTGGTCGGCTTGCCCCACGGGGTCACCGGGTGGCGGCCGCCCGAGGTCCGGCCCTCGCCACCGCCGTGCGGGTGGTCGATCGGGTTCATCACGACACCACGCACCGACGGGCGCTTGCCCTTCAGGCGCATGCGGCCGGCCTTGCCGAAATTCTGGTTGGAGTTGTCGGGGTTCGAGACGGCACCCACGGTCGCCATGCATTCCTGGCGCACCATGCGCAGTTCGCCCGAGCTCAGACGAATCTGGGCATAGCCGCCGTCGCGGCCGACGAATTGGGCGTAGGTGCCCGCGGCGCGTGCGATCTGGCCGCCCTTGCCGGGCTTCAGCTCGATATTGTGGACGATGGTGCCGATCGGCATGCCCGAGAACGGCATCGCGTTGCCCGGCTTGATGTCGGCCTTCGCGCTGGCGATCACCTTGTCGCCCACGGCCAGGCGCTGCGGCGCCAGGATGTAGGCCTGTTCGCCGTCTTCATACTTGATGAGCGCAATGAAGGCGGTCCGGTTCGGGTCGTATTCGATCCGCTCGACGGTGGCCGGAACATCGAACTTGTTGCGCTTGAAATCGACGATCCGGTAGAGCCGTTTCGCGCCACCACCGCGGCGACGAGCGGTAATCCGTCCGGTGTTGTTCCGGCCGCCCTTCTTGGTCAGGCCCTCGGTGAGGGCTTTGACAGGACGTCCTTTCCAAAGCTCCGAACGGTCGATCAGCACCAGCCCGCGCTGGCCCGGCGTCGTCGGTTTGTACGACTTGAGTGCCATGCTTTCTGTCTTCCGTTTAGCAAGCGGCGGGAGGAACCCGCCTATGTTGAAGCCCCCCTTGCGGGTGGCCGGGATATAGGGCCCCGAAGGTCCCCGGTTGCAAAAATCACGGGCCCCGGAACGAATCCGAGGCCGTGAGACTGGCGCCGTCTAGCAAGGAAAGGGGCGTCTGTCCATAGCCGGATGCGGATTTCTGTCGGCTCCGCAACCTGCCGCGTGGCGTTTGCAAAGGGACGGTTCGCCGATGGCCCGCTGACCGACCCGGGGCCGGCTGGCGCGTTCGTGCATCACCAAGAGCCGGCCTGCAACAGGGACAGCGCCACAGAGGCCGGGGACGATCCGGCGGAAAGACTGTCGGCAGAGGATCGGGCAAAGTAAAGCGCAATCAGCCGGTCGCGGTTTTCCTGCGCGGCGAATTGCGCGACAGAACTGTCGCCGGTCACAGCGCGTGTCCGGTCCCGCAGGATTTCAAGCTGCTTGTCGATGTCGAGCCGCGCAAATGCAGAGGGCAAACCCAGGGCCGTTTCGAACAGGGCGCGCAAAGGCGGCTCGCCCATTATGGTGAACCATTTCGTTTCGTCGTTTGTCGCGCGTGTCGCCAAGGCATCCAGCTGGCGTTCTGCGTATAGCGCAATGCGCATCGTGTCGTCCTGCTCGCCCACGGCGATCTCGAACTGGCTGGAACGCCATTGCTGAACGATGGTTTCCATTCCGGCCCGGTTCCCGGTCTGGACGATCTCGCCGACGCCGAAACCGAAGGCGGCGCTGAACCGTCGATAGCGGGAATCCGTCATCTTGTTGGCAAGGGCGGAAGGGCTGGACGTGCCGTCCGACAGGATGCGCTGAATGAAGGCGCGGTTTTCGATGTCGTCCTGCAGTCCGAACGCCCCCAGCGCTATCGACAGCAGCCTGCGGTCCGCGACGAGTTCACTGGCGTTGGTGATCTGCCCGATCTTTTCCAGGAAATAGCCGGCCTCGCGCTCTTGCAGCCCGGTGGCGGTGAAAGCCTGCATCTGTGCCGCATGGGTGCGTTGCAGAAAGCGCCAGCCAACCAGGCCCGAGGCGGGAATGACCGGCTGAAAGCTCATGTCCGCCCCACCGCAAGCAGTCGACTTTCGCGTGGCAGTAGGCGACGCAGGGCTTTGAGACAACGGTAATGCTGGTCCTCGATCAGAGCTTCGGTCGCTTCAGCAAGGGCGGAACGACTGTCCGCGTCGGTGAAGACCTGGCTCAACTCCTCGATCCGGCGCAACAGCGCGAGCCGCGCGCTCTGCGGGTCGGTATCGCCGGACAGAACCAATTGCGTGGCATAACAGACCCGCCGGACCGGCGTATTGGCTTCATCGGGATGAATCGCGTCGCGCAGCCGCAGGATATTGGCTTCCTTGGTCAGCACCGACAGGCGGGATCTTCGATCGCCGTTCTCGATCACCGCGCCGTTGATCAAGACGCGTTCCCTGGGGGCAAGTTTCAGTATCAGCCCGGGCATTCTATGCGCCCTCCCCGCGTAGTCCGCGCATCACCGCCGTGTTGACATCAAGCAGAGCATCGACCGTTGCCTCGCCGGCGAGAACCCTGCGCGTATGGACCTGCGTGAACTCGGCAAGATAGATCAACCGCGCCTTCAGTTCCGCGGGCAGTTTGTTGGCGTGGCTGGCGACGTCCGCCGCGAAGATGTTCCACATGCGGCCATTGTCATGCAGGGCCTGTGCAAATTCGGAAAAACCGGTTTGGCCCGTTTCAACCGATTGCCTCAGACGGCGGGTGATCCGGGCGATGACCTCATATTCGATGCTGCGCGGGGTCTTGGTCGGGATACTGGCGGACGTGTAGGCGCGCTGGGCCTGTGCGTGGGCATTCATGGCCACTCCTCAGATAATGGCTGTGTGGAGGGGGACCGGGGCCGTCAGGCCCCGGTCAGCTGTTTCAGCGGAACAGAGACAGGATCGTCTGCGGCGCCTGGTTGGCGATCGAAAGCGACTGAACCCCGAGCTGCTGCTGGACCTGCAGTGCCTGCAGCCGCGCCGACGCTTCCTCCATGTTGGCATCGACCAGGCTCCCGATGCCCGATTTCAGCGAATCGGTGAGGCTCGAGATGAAGTCGGCCTGGGTCGAGATCCGCCCCTCGACCGAGCCGAAGGCCGCCGCGGCGTCAATGGCCGTGCTGATCAGGGTTTCGATCGTCCCCAGGGCGGACTGGGCACCGGAGGCGGTCGATACGTCGATCCCGGCCATGGCGCCAAGCCCGCCCGATCCGGCATTGGTGAACTGACCGCTCACGGTCAGGTCGACGGAACCGCTGTTGGTAAAGTTCAGCGTGCCGGGCGCGCTGCTGTCATAGTCAACGGTGAGGCCCGAGATGCCGAGGCCGTCAATCTTGTCCTTCAACGCCACCGCGACGATATCCGCCGTAGTCGTTGCGGCCGCGTCATCCGCCGTGACGGTGTACGAAACGGTCTGGTCCCCGACGGTCAAGCTGACCTTGTCACCGGCAACGAATGCCGCGCCGTTCTCAGCGATCGCGATCTGCTCATTGCCCCCGGCCGCATCGAGGGCGAATGCCACCGTGTCGCCGTTCGTGGATGCGCCGGTGGAGCTGCCGCTGAAAATGTCGTTCGCCGTGTAGCCGCCCGTTGACAGATCCTGCGCGGTCACCGTGATCGAGCTGGCGGTCACGTTGCCGGCACTGTCGCGGTCGAGCGAGGCCAGGATCGAGGCGGTGGCAACCGACCCGTCGACCAGGTTGAGGCCGTTGAACTGCGCGGCCGAAATGACCGAATTGATCTGGTCTTTCAGCGCGGTGACGTCGTCATTGATCTTCGACCGATCGACGTTCCCCTCCTGCGCGGCGACGATCTTGCCTTTCATCTGGGTCAGAAGATCCGTGACCGTCTCGGCCGCGTTTCGGGCGACCGCCACAGTGGACTGTCCCAGAGACAGGCTGTCGGAGATCGCCTTGAAGCCCTGAACGTCGGCTTCCATGACTTTGGAAATTGCCCAGACCGCGGAATTGTCCTTGGCCGAGGAGACCCGCTTGCCGGTGGAGATCTGGTTCTGCACCTCAGCCAGGTTCGAGTTGATGGATTTCAGGGTGGAAAGCGCCACCATGGCGCCGTTGTTCGTCAGAACGCTGGACATAACTGTTTCCTCTGTTTCAAGGCGGATTTCCGCCGTGTTTCACCCAGCCCCCATGGGAGCGGAACGGTCGTCATTCTGACTGTTGCGCCGCCTTGCCGGCCGCGCGCCATCCGCCTTTCTTTCGGATGCAGGGACACCATTGGCGCCGATGTCCTAACAGACTGCTAAAGGATGCCCGTCCTATACCTCGCATTTTCAAGAAATCCGCTCAGGCGCGTTTTTCCATTCGCGCGTCGCGAAACGACGTGATCCGGGTCTTGTTTCCCGAGCGATCGTAGGTTTCCAAGCCCTCACGGACGCGCCGGAGCGTCTCCAGCCTTGCGGTGACGCTGCGAATTCCTTCGAGCGCCGATTGAATGAGGCGTTCATTTCTGTGCGCCTTTCGCCGCATCTCTTGCAGATCCTGCTGGTTGAGGTCGCCCAATTGTTCCAAGTCCAAGACCAGTTCGCTTTTTCGCTCTGCCAGCTCGGCGAGCTGGTCGAGTCTGCCTTCGATCAACGCCTTGCGTTCCGCATCCAAAAGTCGATTCACCCGTTCAAGGGTTGCTTCAGTCTTGTTTGCCATTTTCTTTCTCCATCAAGGCGCGAAAGACGATATCAGCGACGCCGATCCCTCCGTTTCGCGCAAGTTCGTCGGCCTGGGCGCGGACAAGAAAATCCTGAAACTGGTCCTCGCCGACCCCGCCGCCAAAATCCGACCGGCTTTTGCCTAGACCCGCGGACTTCAGCGCTTCGGCGAGAAAGGCGGCTTCGAACTCTGTCGCGGCCTGACGCAGTTCGGCCAGTCTTTCTGGTCGTGTCGTCTGGCCGGGCGGTACTGTGTTGGTGATTGGCGATTCCATCGGGTTCCTCGAATTGATGGCTTTTTCAAAGATTGGGGACGTGGCGGTTAAAAAAGACGAAACTTCTCGCGGTCATCAGTGTCGGCATGATGACAGAAACCCACGCCCCGTCTCTGGTCCCGCTTGGCGGATCGAGAGCTCGCGCTGATCAAGAGATTTCTGGCGCAGTTTCAACTGATTCGATCCAAAAGGGGACGTTTGAGAATGTTTTTGGCGAGATGAAGGCCTCGGCCGCATCTCGGCGGCCGAAGGCGTCCGAATCACAAGCGGAAGTCAGTGTGTCCGATGAAACTGGCGACGGTGATCGACGATCCGACGACGATTTGCCCGGCGACGCCGGGGGAGCGGCGGACCCATCGGAGCCGAAAGCGTTGACGAGTACTGTCCCGACCGACGGCGACTTCATGTCAAGCCAAAGGCAGGGTGCGGGCTCGAGACGCGACCTGCCTACTTGTAATGGAGAAACGAGTGCCAGGCCGGAAACGGTGGCGGTGAAAAGGAACACGGCAACGACGGCCGCAGACGGAACGAGCGGAGCATCGGGTGTTTCGGGCGGTAGTGGGGTGTCGCAATCCGTCCACATGCCATCGGGCGCAGAGGGTGGGCGCTTCACCATTTTTTCGGGCGGGAAAAGTGTCGATGAACTACCGGCTCCGCGATCGGCGATGAAAGGTGGTCACGAGGGGCAAGCCACTGACGGGTCCAATGCCGCCCGCGGCAATCAAATACGCGCGCAGGCGGTTGCGGGAATGGGTGCCCAAGGAGCCGTCGGATCTGTCGAACAGCAAAGCGTGAGAGACTTTTCCCAGGCTCAGTTCTTGCAGGTGCCGTCGGGCCTCAAGGATTCGCGCAACATTGCGGGCGACGCCGTCACTTTCTCCACGACGGTTCAAGCGGATGGTGTTGCGTATGACGCCGCATCGTTTCCAAAGGGGCATTTCGCGCCTGAAAGCGGGCCGAAGGCCCGGTTCCAAATCATTTCCGAAGGCGCAGCAGGGGCAGGGCATCGAGCCTCGGCCACATCCAATATGGAAGCTGTTGCGATCATTTCGGACATTACTTCGCAAGAGGGCGTGCGCGTTCATGCCGAAGGCAGCCGCCCGGAGGCATCCGTTGACAGGACTTCCCCGGGTTGGCGCGAACCCGGTTGGGTTTCGGAATACGTTGGCCGATCCTTTGGTTCCGGTGGAGCCTCGTGGGATCGTCCCGTGACCGCCACGGGTGAGCTTCAGGGGAGTCTGGCTCTGGCATCTCATTCCGTTCAATCAGGCACGCCTGCGGCGCATCAAGGCAGCGGCACGATCGACGGGTCGGCTGTCCTGCACGGGGTAAGGCTGGACGAATGGACGGCGACGGACATGATCCGCTATCTTTCGCGCGGCCCGGATGGGGCAATCGAGGTCGCGTTGGATCCGGTGGAACTCGGCCGGGTGCGTATGAGACTGCATCCCCAGGCGGACGGTGTTGCGGTTGCGATTTCTGCGGATCGGTCGGAAACGGTGGAGCTCATGCGGCAATACGCGGGGGGCCTTGGCGAAGCATTGCGGGGTTTGGGATACGAAAACGTAACATTTTCCTTTTCGGAGGATTCAGGGCGGAACGCGCAATCTCGTCAAGAAGCTTGGACCCAAGGTGATCCGTCGGATGACGTGGAGCCGGACGGCTCGGCAAATCTTGCGCACACACGGTCCGGTCGCGTTGCGCCCGGCGAAGGAATGGATCTGAGACTATGACTGTTGAGAATGTTTCCGCCCGCCCCCTTGGCAATATCCGTACAGACGATGCGCAGTACGGCACCGCGGATCGAACCGCCTCCGCGCAGGGCTTTTCATCGGACTTTCAGACTTTCCTGAAAATGTTGACTGCGCAGGCCCGCTATCAGGATCCGCTGAAGCCGATCGACTCGACCGAGTATGCGGCGCAGCTGGCGCAGTTTTCGATGGTCGAACAGCAAGTGCAGACGAATGAGAAACTGGCGAGCTTGGTCGCGCAGTTGGGATCGGCGAACATGGCCATGTTGTCCGGCTGGATCGGACAGGAGGTGCGCTCTCACGGGGCTGCGCTATTTGACGGCTCGCCGATCACGCTGGCCTATTCGCCGGCCAAGGGAGCCGACCAGGTGGCTCTTGTCGTCAGCGACGGTGAAGGGCGCGAAGTGCAAAGATTGCCTCTGCCGTTGTCCGGGGGCGAAGTGAAGTGGTCCGGCATGGATGAAAAGGGAGTTCCCCTGCCTGCCGGCACCTACAGTTTCGACATTCTGAGCGTGACGCGCGGTGAAACGATCGGGCGGACTCCGGCCTCATTCTATGGTGGCGTGGCCGAGGTGCAGTTGCGTGAGGGCAAAACGGTCTTGATCCTGGACAGCGGTCAAGAGATCCTTGCTGCATCCGTGGACGCGATCCGCCGCCCGCCGGCGTAAACTGGGCCAGAGGGTAACACCGCAGGGCGCGTTCCCGGTTCGTGCCGACCTCTGTGTCTGGAGCATGTCTTGCAGGAAAACGAAGCCCGATCTCAAGCTGAGTCCGACCCGCCGGCGTGGCTGTGGCAACGTCTGCTGAGTAAGGGCATCGTGTCGGGGCGGGGCGCGCCCGTGGCGCTGGGCGGAGGCCGCAGCAACAAGGTCTGGCGGATTGATCCGGAGGACACCGGCCGGGAGAAGAACTCCAGCCGGTGCATGAGCACCCTTGTGCTCAAGCTTTTCCGCAGCGAGGGCCGAACGCCGCTGTTTGCCAACGATGCCACGCTCGAAACGCTGTGCCTGCGTGCGCTGGCTGGAACGGGGCTGGCGCCACGGCTAATCGCAGAGGGGGGGTGGACGCGGAATCGCTGGATCGTCTATGCCCATGTGCCGGGGGCGACGTGGCGAAAGGAACCCGCCATTGTCGCGCGAATCCTGACGGACCTGCACCGGATCGTGCCTCCGGTCGGGCTGCCGAGGGGCCGGAACGGCAGCCACGATCTGGTTCGGCAGACTCGGACGATGCTGGCGGATTGCCGGTCGGACGATGCCGCAAGGCTGCGCGAACTCCAGCCTGCGGGCGCTGTGGCGCCGGTCGGACATGTCGGGCTGGTCCATGGCGATCCGGTGCCGGGAAACATCGTGATCCATGATGGTCGGGCGGTGCTGATCGACTGGCAGTCGCCCTGTCTGGGCGATCCGTGCGAGGATCTGGCAATCTTTCTGTCGCCGGCCATGCAATCCGTCTATCGCAAGGCGCCGCTGTCGCCGGAAGAGGTTTCGACATTCCTGGCGGCATACGGCGACAAACGGACGGTCTGGCGCTATTTCGCCCTTCGCCCCTGGTTTCACTGGCGCATGGCGGCTTACTGTCTGTGGCGGGAGGAGCAGGGATGCGCAGATTACCGCGAGGGCCTGAGGCTTGAACTGGAGGCGCTGGCCGCTGCGCGGGCGGGGGATTGCATGTCGGGCTGAGCGTCTGGGTGCATTGTCGCGGTCGTCTGGAACGGATCATGCGCGACTTTCCGATCACCCGAAAAAATCTGGTTGAAAGGCTGCTGGCGCGGTTATAAGCGGCCGAAAGACGTCAAGACCGGAAAATACCTGAACCTCGGATCTTCGAAATGCTGTCGGGCCAACAGCTTCGAAGGCTTTTGGCCCTGCCTTGTTGCCGGTTTCACGAAAGGAGCGGTGCACCGCATGTCTGAAATCATCTGGATTGCCATCGGCTTGCTGGGGCAGGCGATGTTCACCTCGCGATTTCTTGTGCAGTGGCTGGTCAGCGAACGGCGCAAGGAAAGCGTCGTGCCAACCGCCTTTTGGTGGCTGTCGATCCTGGGTGGCTTGACGCTGCTGAGCTATGCGATCTGGCGCATGGACCCGGTCTTCATTCTTGGTCAGTCCTTTGGTGTGGTGGTCTATGCCCGCAACCTGACCCTCATTGCCCGCAAGCGCCGCGAGGTGGCCCAATGACCCGCGCCTGGCCGGTATGGGCGTCGGTCGCGGCCTTCACGGCCGTCGCCATCGTTGGCATCCTGCTGCGCCCGCTGATGCCGATCGACGAAACCCGCTATGTCGAAGTCGCATGGGAAATGCACCTCAGTGGTGACTGGTTCATCCCGACCAAGAACGGAGACCTCTACACTCACAAGCCGCCGCTGCTGTTCTGGCTCATCAATCTGATCTGGGCCGTGACCGGCGTCAGCGAATTCGCGGCGCGTCTGGTCGGCCCATTCTTCGGCGCCGTGACGATATTGCTGTCGGCGCGCCTGTCGCGCGAAATCTGGCCCGACGAAGAACGGACCGCCCGCCGGGCGGCAATGGTTCTGACGGGGATCAGCCTGTTCTCTCTTTATGGCGGGGCGACGATGTTCGACACGTTGTTGGCGACATCGACCCTGATCGGGCTGATCGGACTCTTCCGTGCTCTGACGCGCGGCGGCTACGGCTGGTGGGCCCTTTACGGCGGGGGACTCGCGCTCGGCGTCTATGCCAAGGGTCCAGTGATCTTTTTCCACCTGCTGCCGGCATTGGTGTTGTATCCGCTCTGGCTGGCGCGCGAGGACCGGCCACCGGTCAGATCCGTGCTGGCGGGGTTCGGCCTGGCGTTCGTGGTGGCATTGGCCCTGGTGGGCCTCTGGCTGGCGCCGGCATTGATCATGGGCGGGTCGGAATACCGCGAGGCCGTTCTCTGGCGGCAGAGCGTGGGCCGCATGGCCAATTCCTTTGCCCACGCGCGCGAATGGTGGTTCTACCCGGCGATGTTGCCGGCGCTGTTGTTTCCCTGGTTCTGGATGCCCGCGGTCTGGCGTGGCGCGCTGCGGGCGAAGCTGGACGAAGGCACACGGTTCACCTTGGCCTGGATGCTGGGATCCGGGCTGCTGTTTGGACTGATCAGCGCCAAGCAGCTGCACTATCTGCTGCCGGTGATGCCGGCGGCGGCGCTGTTCATCGCGCGCGTGCTGCCGGACGATCCGGGGCGGCCGCGGTTCAATCCGGCGGTTGTCCCGGCGCTGCTGGTCGTGGCCGGGGTCGTGGCCGCTAATCTGGGCGTCGGCGGCCGGGAAGACGCGCAAATGTTCCTCTCGCCGGACTGGGCGGTCTGGCTTTGGGGCGGGCTGGTCGTCGCCTTGTGCGCAGTGGTGGCGCGTTTGCCGGTCCTGACGGGGGGCGTGGCCTTGGGGCTCGGCATGATCCTGCTCGCCAATGTCCTGATCGCCACCACCGATCCGCGCAAGACCTACGACACCCACGAAATCGGCGCGATCATGGCCGCGCATGAGCCCGACGGTGTCGCGATCAACCAAAGCTTCTACCACGCCGAGTTCAACTTTTCCGGTCGTTTGACACGACCCGTGGCTCTGGTGCCGGATCGGGAGGCGGTGGTGGAATGGGCCCGCGCGCATCCCAAGGGCGTGATCGTCGGGCAGCCGCGACACTCGACCATTCCGTGGGAGCCGCGCGAGACTACGATTTTCCGCAACAAGACCTATGGCATCTGGTATGTCGAAGACGCGCCGGCCGAGGCGCTGGCAGGAGCGGCGGACAGTGGCTGAACATCAGGATTTCATCAGCGTCGTGATCCCGGCAAAGGACGAGGAAGCCGCGATCGAGGAGCTCGTGCGCGGGATCGCCGCGGCGCTGAAGGGCCGGGGGCACGAAATCATCGTGGTCGATGATGGCTCGACGGATGGCATGCCCGCGATCCTGACCCGGCTGGTGGCGGATCTGGATGGGCTGCGCGTGTTGCGCAACGAGAGGTCCATCGGGCAATCGGGTTCGGTCCGGCGCGGGGTCAAGGCAGCGCGCGGCAATCTGATCGTGACGCTCGATGGCGACGGCCAGAACCCGCCCGACCAGATTCCGGTTCTTCTGACGCCCTTCGCCTCGCCCGCCGCCGAAAGGCTTGGCCTCGTGCAGGGACAGCGCGCGGGCCGCAAGGACACGCTGGCGCGGCGCTGGGCGTCGGGCTTTGCCAACTGGCTGCGGTCGTCGATCCTCAAGGACGGGGTGCGCGATTCCGGCTGCGGGCTCAAGGCGTTCCGGCGCGAGGTTTATCTGGATCTGCCGTTCTTTGACCACATCCACCGTTTCATGCCGGCGATGGTCCTGCGCGAAGGTTGGGACGTCTGCACCGTGGACGTCACCCACCGCGCCCGCGAAGGCGGCCGGTCGAAATACAGCAATATCGGCCGCGCGCTGGTCGGCATCCCGGATCTCATGGGCGCGGGCTGGCTGATCCGCCGGTCCGGCCGACCCGATCGCGGCGTGACCCGCGACGCGGGCCGCTACCGCTGAGACCCGTCAGGGCAGCAGGATCGTGCTTCCGGTGGTCTTGCGCGCCTCCAGCGCCCGGTGGGCATCCGCCACCTGCTCCAGCGGGAAACGCTGATCGATGCGGATGCGGATATCGCCCGATAGCACCTTGTCGAACAGCCGCCTGGCCATGGCCTGGCAGGCGTCCTGATCGGCGATATGGGTGAACAGCGTGGGCCGGGTGATCTTGAGCGACCCCTTCTGCGCCAGCGTGGCCAGACTGAAGGGCGGCACGGGACCGGAGGCATTGCCGAAGGAGATCATCATGCCCAGGGGTTTGAGGCTGTCCAGCGAGCCTTCGAACGTGTCCTTGCCGACGGAGTCCATCACCACGGCCACGCCCTTGCCGCCGGTCAGTTCGCGCACCTTTTCGACAAAGTTTTCCTTGCGGTAGTTGATGCAATGCGCCGCGCCGTGTTCGAGCGCCAGCGCGCATTTCTCGTCCGTTCCGGCGGTGCCGATCAGGGTGATGCCTTCGGAGCGCGCCCATTGGCAGGCAATCAGCCCGACGCCGCCGGCGGCCGCGTGGAACAGCACCGTGTCGCCGGGCTTGATCGGGGTGGTGCGGTCAAAGAGATATTCGACCGTCAGCCCTTTGAGCATCATCGCCGCCCCGGTTTCGAAGTCGATTCCGTCGGGCAGGGGGCAGACCTGGGCGGCCGGCAGCACCCGCGCCTGCGAATAGGCGCCGGGTCTGGCCGAGGCATAGGCCGCCCGATCGCCCGGTTTCAGATGGGTGACGCCTTCGCCCACCGCCTCGATCACGCCGGCGGCTTCCATCCCCATCGGGCTGGGCAGGTCCACCGGGTAAAGCCCCGTGCGCAGATAGACGTCGATGAAGTTCAGCCCGCAGGCTTGGTGACGGATGCGCACCTCGCCTGGGCCGGGGTCGCCCACCGGCCAGTTCTCGAGCTTCAGAACCTCCGGCCCGCCGGTTTCGTGGATCACCACCGTTTTTGCCGTGTCGGTCATCGTATCCTCCCGTGAAAAGCGGTCGTGCGGATCATGCCGGAAATCGCGGCGCTGTCCATCCGCGACTTTCACGGCCCGGTCCCGTGGACGTGAACGCCGGCTTGCCGAAACGGTGCTAGACTGAAGCCACGCGCAAACGAGACGGTCCGACCGCCGAAGCGCGACGGCCAGACCAAGTCCCCGGGCGCGACAGCGTAACCTCAAGGGAGACCCGGACATGGCAAAGACGATTGGTAACCCGATTTCATGGAGCCTCCAACGCCTTGAACGGTTGGGCGAACATGCGGCCGACACGGCGGCGGCCATCGGCAGCGAAGACATGACGATGCCCAAGGTGCGCACGATCACCACGGACGACCTGATCGCGGCGTTGCGCGCGGGCGCGTCCGATTTCGCGGCGGCGCGGGCGGATGCGGTATTCGCGGTGCTGATCTATCCTCTAGCCGGGCTGGTCCTCGTGGCGGCCGGCTTTCACATGAATCTGCTGCCCCTGATCTTTCCGATGATCGCCGGTTTCGCGATCCTTGGTCCGGTCGCGGCGGTGGGGCTATACGAAATCAGCCGCCGGCGCGAGGCGGGGGAAGAGCTCGACTGGCTGACGGCATTCAGCGTGATCGCTTCACCTCGGTTTGGCGGGGTGCTGGTGCTGGGCATCTATCTTGCCGTGCTGTTCCTGCTGTGGATCCTGGCGGCGGCATGGATCTACGAACTGACGCTCGGACCCGGCGCGCCCGAGAGCGTTTCGGCCTTTGCCCGCGAGGTTCTGACCACGCCCGCGGGGTGGGAAATGATCGTGATCGGCATTGGCGTGGGGTTCCTGTTCGCCCTGACCGCGCTGGCGATCAGCGTGGTGAGCTTTCCGCTGCTGCTGGACCGGCCCGTCGGCGTTCCGGTGGCGGTTGCGACCTCGATCCGCGTGTTCCGGCAGAACCCGCGCGTGGTTCTGACCTGGGGCGCGATCGTGGCCGCCGGGCTGATTCTGGGCGCCTTGCCCGCGCTGGTGGGGCTGATCGTGGTGCTGCCGATCCTCGGCCACGCGACCAGGCATCTCTATCGCCGCGCCGTGGCCTGAGCGTCAGGCGACCTTCAGCACCACCTTGCCGATATGCCCGGCGCTTTCCAGGCGGGCGTGCGCCGTTGCGGCCTCGGCCAGGGCGAACTCGCTGTCCATCACCGGCGCCACCTTGCCCGCCTCCAGAAGCGGCCACACATGTTCGCGCAGACCGTCGGCGATCCGCGCCTTGGCCAGATCGCTTTGCGGGCGCAGGGTGCTGCCGGTGATGGTCAGCCGGCGCATCATCACCTCGGCAAAGTTCAACTCGACCTTCGGTCCGGTCAGGAACGCGATCTGCACCAGCCGCCCGTCATTGGCCAGCGCCTTGACATTGCGGGGCAGGTAGCTGCCGCCCACCATGTCGAGGATCAAGTCGGCGCCGCCTTCGGCCTTGACCACCTCGACGAAATCTTCGGTCTTGTAGTTGATCGCCCGTTCCGCGCCCAGATCGGCGCAGACGGCGCATTTCTCGTCCGATCCGGCGGTGGCATAGACCCGCGCGCCGAATTCGCGGGCCAGCTGGATCGCCGTGGTGCCGATGCCGCTGGTGCCGCCGTGGACCAGGAACCGTTCTCCGGCGCTCAGCCCGCCGCGCATGAACACGTTGGTCCAGACGGTGAAATATGTCTCGGGCAGGCAGGCGGCCTCGCGCAGGCCCATGCCGCGCGGGACCGGCAGACAATGCGCCGCCGGCGTGGCGACATATTCGGCATATCCCCCGCCGGGCAGCAGGGCGCAGACCTGATCGCCGACCTTCCATTCGGTGACGCCGGGGCCGATTTCGGCGATCTCGCCCGCGGCCTCGAGCCCCGGCAGGTCGCTGGCCCCCGGCGGCGGCGCATAGGCGCCCGCCCGTTGCAGCGCGTCGGGGCGGTTCACTCCGGCCCAGGCCACCTTGATGACCACCTGCCCCTGTCCGGGTCTGGGGCGCGTGCGGGTGGTTTCGCGCAGAACCTCCGGTCCGCCGGGTTCACTGATTTCGATGGCGCGCATGGTGTCGGTCATGGGTGTCTCGCTGTCTGGGGCGTGTTATCGGGTTCGCAGGCTGCCGGGCAGGTCGTCGCGCGGATTGGACGGCTTGCGGATGCCGGCCAGCAAGCGCTCGGGCAGGGCCAGAAACGGCTTCAGCGCCGGGTTTTCCCGCACCTTCGCCTTGATCTGTTCGAACTGCATCACGTTGTCGATGCGGCGGTCGAGGAACTCCCACGTCGCCTGGTGGTTATCGCTTTCGTCGCCCAGCCAGTAGAGCAGGGTCGAGGAATAGACCGCCGAGAGCGTGGCGCGTTTCGTATACCAGTTCACGTCCTCCGAGGGATCGCCCAGCGCGGCCCAGATCGCGTCCACCGTGTTCCAGATCGCCCGTGCGCCGTCCGGGGCGTATTGCGGCAGGGCAAAGAGGGTGACGCCGCGGCGGACCACTTCGCGGTCGGGCTCGGCCTCCAGGCGAAAGCGAACGGCAGCCGCGATCCGGTCGCGAAAGCGCATGTCCGAGAGGTCGGCGGCGGTGAGGCGGTGGAGCATCGTGCGGTCGCCACGGGCGTGATAAGCCAGCGCCAGATCGACCGCGCCGCGCGGAAACAACGCGCGGGCCAGCGCTTCGTCCACGCCTGCCTCGGCGATGGCAGCGTCAAAGGTCGTTTCGGTCCAGCCGTCGAAGGGCACATGCGTGAGCGCCGCCTCCAGCAGCCTTTCGCGGATCTCTACCGTTTCCGTGGCGGTCATGTGCCGTCTCCCCTTGTTCTCCTGCATCGGGTTTGGCCCATTCCGGGGCCGGACGCAATGATGGGCTGGGCAAGGGTGTAGATCATCTATCGTCGGGTGGCAGGCCTTCTTCATCGTCGCCGCCGGAGCGTGGAGGTATCGCTGCGGCAATGACGCAGCGAATCGAGGACCCCATCATGACTTGCACGACCGGTTCAACGACATTTCCACGGTTCAGCCGGGACAGGCTGTCCTTTCTGGCAAGTGGGTGTCTTCCGTGATCCAGATCCTGGGCTATGCGGCAACGGGATTCGATCTTGTCCCTTGGAACATATACCTTTTCCTGGTCGGAGTGGCGGGTTGGTTCGCGGTGGGTGTCTTGTGGAACGACCGCGCGCTGATGCTGATCCATGTGGTCGCCTTTGGATCGCTGGTGGCGGGAATGGCGAGCGGATGAGTTCGTCCGGCGGGGTGGACAGATTTGCGCCGGTTTGCTATAGAGCAGTCTCCTGCACTTCCATGCAACTCCAACTTAGAAAGGTGGTGACAACCACATGCAGGTCAGTGTTCGCGACAACAATGTCGATCAGGCGCTTCGCGCCCTGAAGAAGAAGCTGCAGCGCGAAGGCGTTTTCCGTGAAATGAAGCTTCGTCAGCATTACGAGAAGCCGTCGGAAAAGCGTGCGCGCGAAAAAGCTGAAGCGATCCGCCGCGCCCGCAAGCTGGCGCGGAAGAAGGCGCAGCGCGAAGGTCTGCTGTAAGGCAGTCCAATCGCAGCCGATTCTGGCACTTGAATTCAGACGACCCCCGTGGCCCTGCCCGGGGGTTTGTCGTTTTCCGAGCGCGGATGGGTTTCGGATTGGCAGGGCCAATCCGACCGATGCGAGGGGGCGCTGCCCCCTCGCGCTCCCCCGGAGTATTTTCGGCAAGATGAAGGGCCCGGCCGGGGCGGGACATTTCGAGTGTTGCGCCGGATGGGTTTCGAGCGGCGGGGTTTGCGGCCGACAATCCCTTTTCGGGGCGACCTATATGCAGGATTTTCCCAGCCGATCCAAGAGGTCGAGGCACCGGGCGATCTGGTCGAGCGCGACATGTTCATCCGGTTTGTGAGCCTGGTCGATATGGCCCGGTCCGCAGACCACGACCGACATGCCCATCTGCTGGAACAGGCCGGCCTCGGTCCCGAACGGTACCGTGTCGGCGCCGTTCGCGCCCGTGAGCGTCGCCACAAGATCGCGGGCGGCGTTGTCGGGCATCGGCTCGAGCCCCGGCACCTCTCCGATAACCTGCGTCTGGACGTCGGCGCCGGGGTGAATGGCGCGCATCGCCGGCAGCAGGTCGGATTCGACGCAATCGCGGATCTCCGCCTTGATGAAATCGGCGTCAGCGGCCTGGACCGGGCGCATTTCCCAATCGACTTCGGCCTTGCCGGCGATCACGTTATGCGCCGCGCCGCCCGCGATCCGGCCGATATTGATCGTGGTCCAGGGCGGTTCGAACCGCGAGTCGTGCGGGGCGCGCAGCATCAGGTCGCTGCGCAACTCCATCAGGCGGGCGATATAACGCACCGCGTATTCCGCCGCATTCACGCCGCGGTTGGGGGCCGAGCCATGGCCCTCGAGCCCGGTAAAGCGCACGGTGTATTCGCAGCACCCCTTGTGGCCCTCGACCACCTGCATTCCGGTCGGTTCGCCGACCACTGCCATCGCCGGGCGGATGCCGCGTGCCCGCAATTCGGCCACCAGCGCGCGGGCACCGAGGCAGCCGACCTCTTCGTCATGGGTAAAGGCGAAATGGATCGGGCGGCGCAGGGGCAGGGCGGCATAGTCGCGCGCCGCCACCAGCGCGGCCGCGATGAAACCCTTCATGTCGCAGGTCCCGCGCCCGTAGAGGCGGTCGCCCGATTCGCGCAAGGCAAAGGGATCCGAGCTCCAGTCCTGATCCGCGACCGGCACGACGTCGGTATGACCTGACAGCATAAGACCGCCGGGTTTGTCGGGGCCGAGCGTGGCAAAGAGGTTGGCCTTGTCCCCATCTGGAGATGCGAATGTTTCGACCCGCGCGCCGAGATCGGCAAGGCGCCCGGCCAGATCGGCGATCATGTCGAGATTCGAGTCGGAGGACACCGTCGGGTAGGCAATCAGCCGGCCCAGCAGATCGACGGTATCGCGCAACGGGTCGGTCATGGTTTCACGAACAGCTTGCGGGGTCGGTTGCAGAAGGTCTCGGCCGGGCCGTTTTCGCGGATCAGGATGCTTTCGGTGATCTCCAGCCCCCAATCGTCCATCCACAGCCCCGGCATGAAATGGAAGGTCATGCCGGGTTCCAGAACGGTTTCATCCTCGGGGCGCAGCGAGATCGTGCGTTCGCCCCAATCGGGCGGGTAACTGAGCCCGATCGGATAGCCGCAACGCGCGCCCCGTTCGATGCCGGCGCGTTCCAGCGGCTCGGCCAGCGCATTGGCGATGTCGCAGGCGCGGTTGCCGGCGCGGGCGGCTTCGAGCCCGGCCTCGAGCCCCTTGACCAGCGCGGCCTCGGCCCGGCGCATGAATTCGGGCGGGCGGCCCAGAAACAGGGTCCGGCAAAGCGGCGCGTGATAGCGGCGATAGCAGCCGGAGATTTCGAAAAAGGTCGCCTCGCCCCGCCGGAAGGGCCGTCCGTCCCATGTCAGATGCGGCGCGGCGGCGTCGGAGCCCGACGGCAGCAGCGGCACGATGGCCGGATAGTCGCCCCAAGCTCCGTCCACACCGCGAATTGCGTCGCGCCAGATCTCGGCCACGATTTCGTTTTTGGGGATGCCCGGTTCGACCCGTTCCAGCAGCCCGCCCACGACCTTTTCCGAGATTGCCGCCGCCTTGCGCATGAAGGCGATTTCGGCGGGCGACTTGATAGCTCTCTGCCAGTTCACCAATCCGGTTGCGTCGTTCCACGCCGCTTGCGGCAGCGCGTCACGCAGGACGTCCATCGCCCTGGCGGAGAAATAGTAGTTGTCCATCTCGACGCCGATTCGGGCGGCGGGCAGCCCCAGATCCTCCAGACGTTCCGCCAGATCCTGCATCGGATGGCGTTCGGTGGACTGAACGTAATTGTCGGCATAGCCGATCACCCGATCCGGTCCCATCCAGACCGTCCGCACCGCGCCGTTGGTGTCCTGTTTGCGGCCCCACCAGACCGGTTCGGCATCGGGCAGCACGATCACACCCTGATGGACGTAAAAGGACCAGCCGTCATAGCCGGTCAACCAGGCCTGGTTGGACGGATCGGTGACGAACAGTGCATCCAGCCCGCGCCGGGCCATTTCGGCGCGCGTTCGGGTGAGACGGTCGAGATATTCGTCCAGCGTGAACGGTAGGTCTGTCGGCGTCATGGCATGTTCTCCGGCAACTATGGTCCCATTTGGACACAAGGCGCCGCCCGCGCCAAAGACTTTCTTGGGCAACTGATTCCCGGCCCCCGAGGGCGGGGTTGACCCTAGGGAAGGCGGCGCCGGCTCTCAGGAGCGGAATGCAGGGTCGCGAATGCCGCATTTTGCTGTCAGATGTCGCAAACTGGTTGCGTCCGGGGCGCTTTGGGGGTTTTAGTTAAGTCCAATAAGCGGCGCTGCCGCAAAGAAAGACTGACGGGGAGCCTGACTTGGCTGAAACGACCGGTAACGACGCGTTCGTCGAATTCGAACGTGTGCAAAAGAGCTATGACGGCGAGACGCTCGTCGTCAAAGACCTCAACCTTACCATGCCCAAGGGCGAATTCCTGACCATGCTGGGGCCGTCGGGATCGGGCAAGACCACATGCCTGATGATGCTGGCGGGGTTTGAAACCGCTACCCATGGCGACATCCGGCTGGGCGGTGTGTCCATCAACAATATCCCACCCCACAAGCGCGGCATCGGCATGGTGTTCCAGAACTACGCGCTGTTCCCGCACATGACGGTGGCTGAAAACCTGTCTTTCCCGCTGGAGGTGCGCAAGATCGGCAAGGCAGAGCGGGAAGAGAAGGTCAAGCGCGCGCTGGACATGGTGCAGATGGGCGCCTTTGGCGGCCGCCGCCCGGCGCAGCTTTCGGGTGGCCAGCAGCAGCGGATCGCGCTGGCCCGCGCTCTGGTGTTCGAGGCCGAGCTCGTGCTGATGGACGAACCGCTGGGCGCGCTGGACAAGCAGCTGCGCGAACACATGCAGTTCGAGATCAAGCGCATCGCCGACAATCTGGGCATCACCGTGGTCTATGTGACCCATGACCAGACCGAGGCGCTGACCATGTCGGACCGCGTGGCGGTGTTCGACGACGGCGTGATCCAGCAGCTCGCGCCGCCGGACGTGCTGTATGAAGAGCCGCAGAACAGTTTCGTCGCCCAGTTCATCGGCGAGAACAACACGCTGGAAGGCGTGGTCAAGGAGATCAGCGGCGATCGCTGTCTTGTGCAGCTGGACGATGGCGAGCTGATCGACGCCAAGCCGGTGAACGTCAGCAAGGTCGGCGAACGCACGCGCGTCTCGATCCGACCCGAACGGGTGGAATACAACAAGGACCGCTTGCAGGAAGGGGCCCACACGCTCAAGGCCGAGGTGCTGGAATTCATCTATATGGGCGACATCTTTCGCACCCGGCTGCGGGTGGCGGGCAATGACGAATTCATCATCAAGACCCGCAACGCCCCCGACCAGGTGCGGCTCCAGCCCGGCACCCAGATCGAGATCGGCTGGCTGCCGCAGGATTGCCGCGCGCTGGATGCCTGAGCAGGTCCGGCGCGTGAACCCCGGCGGCAGACCGGGGATCAGTGAATGACGTTCAACAAGGAGAGTAACAGCATGAAGATCAAGACAATCGCAGCCCTCGCGGTGACCACCGCGCTCTGCGCCCCGTCGGCGTTCGCCGGCGAGATGGCCAACAAGATCACCGCCGTCAGCTGGGGCGGCGCCTATCAGAAGTCGCAGATCCGCGCCTATGCCGAGCCCTACATGAAGATGCACCCCGAGGTGGAGATCGTGTGGGACGAAAGCTCCAACGAGGCGGTGGCCAAGCTGCGCGCGATGGCCGAGGCCAACAACATCACCTGGGACATCGTTGACGTGGTGGCCGCGGACGCGATCCGCCTGTGCGACGAAGGCCTGGCGATGGAAATCGACCCGGACAAGGATCTGGCCCCGGCGCCCGACGGCACTCCGGCCAGCGAGGATTTCGGCGACCTGCTGGTGAGCGACTGCTTCATCCCGCAGATCGTCTATTCGACCACCTTCGGCTATCGCACCGACATGGTGGGCGATACGCCGCCGACCAGCGTCTGTGACGTGTTCGATCTTGAGAAATATCCGGGCAAGCGCAGCCTGGAAAAACGTCCGATCAACAACATGGAATGGGCGCTCTACTGCGACGGCGTGGCCAAGGAGGACATCTATGACGTTCTTGCCACGCCCGAAGGTCAGGACCGCGCGCTGAAGAAGCTGGATACCATCAAAGATAGCGTGATCTGGTGGTCGGCCGGCGCCGATACGCCGCAGCTTCTGGCCGATGGCGAAGTCGTGATGGGCTCCACCTACAACGGCCGCCTCTTCAGCTTGATCGAAGAGCAGAAGCAGCCCGTCGCCATGCTGTGGGACATGCAGGTGTTCGACCTTGACGGCTGGATCATTCCCGCCGGTCTGCCCGAGGACCGCCTGGCCCGCGTGAAGGACTTCGTGCGGTTTGCCACCGACACCCAGCGTCTGGCCGATCAGGCGAAATACATCAGCTACGGCCCGGCGCGGAAATCGTCGGCTCCGCTGGTGGGCAAGCACGCCGATCTGGGCATCGACATGGCGCCGCATATGCCGACCGATCCGGAGAACGCCAAGAACACGCTGCTCTACAACTACGAGTTCTGGGCCGATTACCGCGACGACATCGACGCCAAGTTCCAGGCGTGGCTGGCGCAATAATCGCCTGAAAACAACGGGATGGGCCGCCTCTGGCCCATCCTCTCCATGACGGAGCGCCCCATGGCAAAAGGCTCTATCATCGCCCACATCAAGGTGACCGACCCGGTAGGGAATCCCGAATACGTTCGCCGCGACACGCCGATCCTGGAACGGATGGGCGCAAAGTTCATCGTGCGCGGGGGACGGCACCAGGTGGTCGAGGGCGAAAGCGGCGACCGTCACGTCGTCATCGAATTTCCCAGTTACGAACAGGCGCTCGCGGCCTACAACGACCCCGAATACCAGGAGGTTGCCGAGATCCGCCGCCGCTGCGCCGAAAGTGTCATCATCGTTGTCGAGGGGCACGAATGAGCGATTTGAAAAGCACCGGCCCGCAGACCGCGGACGCGCCGACACCCGAGGACGCCTTTCACGAGGTCGCCGCGCTCGAGGCGAAGGACGCGCAGGAGGACATCCACGACGAGCGGGTCAAGGGGCCGGTCCTGGCTGCTGACGGCACGCCGCTCAAGCGCAGCCTGAACCGGGCGCTCAGGATGCAGAAGATGCGCGCGATGATGCTGATCGCGCCGCTGCTGATCTTCGTGCTCATCACATTCATCTTTCCGATCCTGCAGATGCTGTGGCGGTCGGTCGAGAATGAAATCGTGTCGCAGACCCTGCCCAACACCGTGATCGCGCTGGAGCAGTGGGACGAAAAAAGCGGCGAGCTTCCGCCCGAGGACGTCTATGCCGCCTTCGTCAAGGACATGAAGGTTGCGGTCGCGAACAAGACGCACACCAAGCTGGGCACCCGGCTGAACTATGAACAGACCGGGCTTTCGTCGCTGTTCCGCAAGTCGGGGCGGAAGATCAAGAAATGGGATCCCGAAACCGGCGGCCCGTTCAAGGAAAAGCTGATCAAGGTGAACAAGGGTTGGGGCGACGTCACCACTTGGCAGACGATCAAGCTGCATTCCTCGCCGATCACGGCGGGCTACTTCCTGAATGCTGTGGACATGCGGCTGACGCCGGACGGGGTGGCCATGCAGCCGGAAAACAAGCAGATCCTGCTCAAGCTGTTCGGGCGCACCTTCGTCATGTCGCTGGTGATCACGTTCGCCTGCATTGCGCTGGGCTATCCTGTGGCATGGCTGCTGGCGAACCTGCCGGCCCGGTCGGCCAACATGCTGATGATCCTGGTGCTGCTGCCGTTCTGGACCTCGCTGTTGGTGCGCACCAGCGCCTGGAAGGTGATGCTGCAACAGCAGGGGGTGATCAACGACACGCTGGTCTGGCTGGGACTGGTGGACGACGCCAACCGGCTGGTGATGATCAACAACCAGTTCGGCACCATTGTGGCGATGACCCACATCCTGCTGCCGTTCATGATCCTGCCGATGTATTCGGTGATGCAGACCATCCCGCCCAGCTATCTGCGCGCGGCCAAGAGCCTTGGCGCCACCAACTGGACCGCGTTCTGGCGGGTCTATTTCCCGCAGACCGTGCCTGGCATCGGCGCGGGGTCGATCCTCGTCTTCATCCTGGCGATCGGCTATTACATCACGCCCGAAATCGTCGGTGGAACCAAGGGCGTCTTCATCTCGAACCGGATCGCCTATCACATCTCGTCCTCGCTCAACTGGGGGCTCGCGGCGGCGCTGGGCACCATCCTGCTGGCGGTGGTGCTGATCCTCTACTGGGCCTACGACAAGATCGTCGGCATCGACAACGTGAAGCTGGGGTAACTGACTGATGAGCGTCAATCCGGTTCAGAAACCGTCCACGGCCTTCACCGCGGCCATGTCCGCAGCAGCCGGCGCCATTGCCGGGCTGCTGGTGGGCACCGCGCACGACCAGCCCACGCTGGGCGTGCTGATCGGTGCCATCTTGATTGGTATCGTCGGGGCGGCGCTGTCGAAAGTTGAACAGATGGAGCAAGCCGAACGCGGCACGCGCTGGGGCATCCTGGCGGTGTTCATCATCGGCGGCTTTGCCCTGAGCGGCGTGGCCGGCGCGGTGGTCGGTGCGCTGTTCGGCTGGTTCTTCGGCTGGTTCATCTTCTGGATCGGCACCGGGCGCTACCGCGCGCCGCTGGCGCCGTATCTCACGCCGGGGCAGGTGCTGTGGCACTATACGTTCCGCGTGATCGCAGGGGCGATCTTCGTCTTTCTGATCACGCCGATCCTGGTGGTGCTGCCGCTCAGCTTCAACGCCCAGGACTTCTTCACCTTCACCCCCGAGATGCTTCGTTTCGACCCGGCGGGCTATTCGCTGAAGCACTACGAGGACTTCTTTACCAACAACGAATGGCAGCGGTCCTTCCGCAACTCGCTGATCATCGCGCCCTTTGCCACCATCATCGCGGTGAGCCTGGGCACGCTGGCGGCGATCGGCCTGTCGCAGTCGCATGTGCCGTTCAAGCGCCCGATCATGGCGATCCTGATCTCGCCGATGATCGTGCCCCTCATCATCTCGGCCACGGGGATGTTCTTTTTCTACTCCGGCGTCGGAAACTGGCTGGAAGGTGCCCTGGGCATGAGCAAGTCGCTCACCGGCTACATAAAGGTGATCCTCGCCCATGCGGTGCTGGGGATCCCGTTCGTCATCATCACCGTCACCGCCACTCTGGTGGGCTTTGACCGCTCGCTGACGCGGGCGGCGGCCAGCATGGGGGCCAACCCGGTGACGACCTTCTTCCGGGTGCAGATGCCGCTCATCATGCCTGGGGTGATTTCGGGGGCGCTGTTCGCCTTCATCACCTCGTTCGACGAGGTGGTGGTGGTGCTGTTCGTGGGCTCCGCCAGCCAGAAGACGCTGCCGTGGCAGATGTTCACCGGCCTGCGCGAACAGATCAGCCCGACCATCCTTGCGGTGGCGACGATCCTGGTGGGCATCTCGATCGCGCTCTTGACCACGCTGGAGCTCTTGCGGCGGCGGTCCGAGCGGCTGCGGGGCATGTCGCCGAGTTGATCGGCGCCGGATCGGAAAACACGGAGCGGCGGTGCCCATCGGCGCCGCCGTTTTCGCGTGGACCGATCGGGCTTAGCGCCGCCGCCGCTTCACGTTGCCGCCGCGCTGCCCCGGCCTCCCGGCGGTAGACCGGCCCTTGGATTTGACCGCGGCCTCGGCGGCTGCCTCGACCGCCGATTGCCGCGCCAGCGGGTCGTCGGACACCACCAGATCCACCGCCTCGAGCCGCTTGATCTCGTCGCGAAGACGCGCGGCCTCTTCGAATTCCAGGTTTTCGGCCGCCTTGCGCATGTCGGCGCGCAGCCCCTCCAGCACGGCCTCCAGATTGCCGCCATGCAGGGGCTTGTCCACCGTGGCAGTAACGCGGGCCATGTCGGTGTCGCCTTCATAGAGCCCGGCCAGCACGTCCTCGACGTTCTTCCTGACCGTCTCCGGCGTGATGCCGTGCGCCTCGTTATAGGCCATCTGCTTGGCCCGGCGGCGGTTGGTTTCGTTGATCGCGCGTTCCATGCTGCCGGTTACGCGGTCGGCATACATGATGACGCGGCCCTCGGCATTGCGCGCGGCCCGCCCGATGGTCTGGATCAGCGAGGTTTCCGAGCGCAGGAAGCCCTCCTTGTCCGCATCCAGGATTGCCACCAGCCCGCATTCGGGAATGTCCAGCCCTTCGCGCAGCAGGTTGATGCCCACCAGCACGTCAAAGGCGCCCAGCCGCAGGTCGCGCAGAATCTCGATCCGCTCGATCGTGTCGATGTCCGAATGCATGTAGCGCACGCGGATGCCCTGTTCGTGCAGGTATTCGGTCAGATCCTCGGCCATGCGCTTGGTCAGCGTGGTGACCAGCGTGCGGAAGCCTTTTTCCGAGACGCGGCGCACCTCGTCCAGAAGGTCATCCACTTGGGTTTCCACCGGGCGCACCTCGACCTCGGGATCCAGAAGGCCCGTGGGGCGGATCACCTGTTCGACGAAGACCCCGCCGGACTGTTCCAGCTCCCACGCGCCGGGGGTGGCCGAGACAAAGATCGACTGCGGGCGCATCGCGTCCCATTCCTCGAACTTCAGCGGCCGGTTGTCCATGCAGCTGGGCAGCCGAAACCCGTGTTCGGCCAGCGTGAATTTGCGTCGATAGTCGCCGCGATACATGCCGCCGATCTGCGGCACGGTGACGTGCGATTCATCGGCAAAGACGATCGCGTTGTCGGGGATGAACTCGAACAGGGTGGGGGGCGGCTCGCCCGGCTTGCGCCCCGTGAGATAGCGCGAGTAATTCTCGATCCCGTTGCAGGAACCGGTCGCCTCGAGCATTTCCAGATCGAAATTGGTGCGCTGCTCCAGCCGCTGCGCCTCCAGCAGCTTGCCTTCGTTCACAAGCTGGTCGAGCCGCTCGCGCAGTTCTTTTTTGATGTTGACGATGGCCTGCTGCAGCGTCGGCTTGGGCGTGACATAGTGCGAATTGGCATAGACGCGGATCCGGTCGAAACTGCCGGTGCGCTGGCCCGTAAGCGGGTCGAACTCGGCGATGCTCTCCAGCTCCTCGCCAAAGAACGAAAGCTTCCACGCCCGATCCTCCAGGTGCGCGGGCCAGATTTCCAGGCTGTCACCCCGCACCCGGAAGGATCCGCGCTGAAAGGCCTGATCGTTGCGGCGGTATTGCTGGGCGACGAGATCGGCGATCACCTGCCGCTGGTCATAAAGCCCTCCCACCTTCAGATCCTGCGTCATCGCGCCATAGGTTTCCACGCTGCCGATGCCGTAGATGCAGGAAACCGAGGCCACGATGATCACGTCGTCGCGTTCCAGAAGCGCCCGGGTCGCCGAGTGGCGCATCCGGTCGATCTGCTCGTTGATCTGGGATTCCTTCTCGATATAGGTGTCCGAACGCGGCACATAGGCCTCGGGCTGGTAATAGTCATAGTAGCTGACAAAATACTCCACCGCGTTGTCGGGAAAGAAGCCCTTGAACTCGCCATAGAGCTGGGCCGCCAGCGTCTTGTTCGGGGCCAGGATGATGGCGGGACGCTGCGTCGCCTCGATCACCTTGGCCATGGTAAAGGTCTTGCCGGTGCCGGTGGCCCCCAGCAGCACCTGGTTGCGCTCTCCGGTCTCGATACCTTCGGACAACTCGTCGATCGCCTGCGGCTGGTCGCCCGCCGGCGAGAACTCGGTCTGCATGACGAACCGCTTGCCGCCTTCCAGCTTGTCGCGGGACTCGACCGGCTCGGCCATGGCGTGCAGGCGTGGATGGGGCTTGTCGGAATGGGCATAGGGCATGGGCGCGACTCTCCTTGCGATCAAACTTGATCTCTTTTTGTTCCGATTCAAGCGCCGAATGCGTCGGGTCGGGGCGGGAAGGGGCCGGCGGCGCCTTCGGTGAGACAATTTCGAGCCTTGCCGCCCGCCGCGCGCTGTCGCATAAGGGGCGGCAGCAAGAGAAACGGAGTGTGCCATGCGCGCGCGGATCTACAAACCCGCCAGGAATGCCATGACCTCGGGCACCGCCCGGACCCGCAAATGGGTGCTGGAATACGAACCCCGAGCCCCTCGCGAGATCGACCCGCTCATGGGCTGGACCTCTTCGGGCGACACGCAGACCCAGGTGCGGCTGCGCTTCGACAGCAAGGAGGCTGCGCTTGAATATGCGCGCGAACATGGCATCGACGCCGAGGTAATCGAGCCGCACAAGCGCAACCCCAACATTCGCCCGCGCGGCTATGGCGAGAATTTCGCCTATGAACGCCGCATGCCCTGGACGCATTGACGCCGGTCTGCCGACCGCGGTTGCAGGCCGGGTCGGGCAGTTTTCTCTTTTGCCCCCCGCGCGAGCGCGGCTATGAGGGGGCAGCGCGGCCCCTTAGCTCAACTGGATAGAGCACGGTCCTTCTAAGTCCGGGGTTGCAGGTTCGAGTCCTGCAGGGGTCGCCAAAACCTCCGGCGAAACTTGTTCCTCCCGACGCGACGGCAGGGCTCTGTGCCTTCATCTTGCGCCAAATACTCCCGCCGGAGGCACATCAGGCGCCGGCCGAAGGCCGGGGCCGAAACGAAAACCTTGCGCCGAAGGCGCTCCGTTCAATAGCGTCCCCGTACCTCGGCGCGAGCGATTCGGCGGGCATTTTGCTGTTCGCGCAGAAACACGAACAGGCCCGCCCCGGCGATCAGCGCCATGCCGAGCCAGACCGTCGGCCCGGGCAGATGCGACCATATTGCCCAGCCCCAGAACACCGCCATGGGCAGTTCGACATATTCGAACGGGGCCACGGTGGCGGCATTCGCCAGCCGATAGGCCTGGGACAGGCAATAGCCGATCACTGCGGAATTTACCCCCAGCCCGATCAGCACCGGCCAGTCGTCGGGTGCCGGCCAGACCCAGGCGCGAAGCAGAAAGCGGATCCCGGGATCCGAGACGCCTTCGGCAAAACGCCCGTCTCCGGTGACGACGAAAAAGCCCAACGACACGATGATGAACATGCCTTGGATGTATGCGGCCAGGGCCGAAGCCGGCGTCCGCGCCCCGAGCTTGCGCGTCATCACCTGCATCATCGCGTAGGTCAAGGCCGCGAGAACGGGCAGCAACAGCACCAGGCGAGAGGCCGCCGCCGAGTCGCCGCTCTCCCAAGGCCGCATCATGATCACCGCCCCCAAAAAACCCACGGCAACCGCTCCGATGCGCAGCGGCCCGACCCGCTCGCCCAGGATCGGGGCCGACAGCAGCGTGATGAACAGCGGCGCGACAAAGAACAGCGCCGTCGCGTCCGCCAGCGGCATTGCGGCGAGTGCAAGGAAAAAGGCCATGTTCGACACCACGACCATCAGCCCGCGCAGCAGGTGCAACCAGGGAGTCTGCGTGCGCAGAATCGCGAAACCGCCCTCCATCCGGACGATCGCCAGCGTCAGCATCAGCCCGACCGCCGAGCGCGTGAAAACGATCTGATGCAGAGCATAGTCACCCGACAGCGCCTTGATCAGCATGTCATTGACCGATATCGCCATCATTCCCACAAGAATGAAGACGATGCCGGCAACCGATCTGGACTGGGCCGCAAGGTCCATGATCGTGCTCCGCGGGGAATTCTGCACCACCCGTCCACCCTGACACATCGCCGTCCCGCCCGCTAGCTTGTTTCCGACATCGCCAAATGGTCCTATAGACGGGAGAGCGGAAAATGTGGTCCCGTCCGCCCGTCGGATGCAACCGAGGAGATGCCCAAATGCAGATGAGCGACCAGCGCGAGATTCAGGCGGATCCGGCCACGGTCTATGCCGCGCTTCTGGATCCCGAGGTGCTGAAGGCCTGCGTGCCCGGCGCACAAGAAGTCGAGGGCAATCCGCAGGACGGCTATACCGCGATCGTCGTGCAAAAGGTCGGCCCGGTCAAGGCCACCTTCAAGGGCCAGGTCACCATGTCCGACATGGTCGAAAACCGGAGTCTGACCATCTCGGGCGAGGGCAAGGGCGGTGCGGCGGGCTTTGCCAAGGGCGGCGCGAAGGTGACGCTGGCCCCGGCCGAGGGCGGCGGCACGATCCTGTCCTACGAGGTCGAGGCCAAGGTCGGCGGCAAGCTGGCGCAACTGGGCAGCCGGATCATCGACGGCTTTGCCAAGAAGATGGCTGACCAGTTCTTTGCCAACTTGCAGGAGGTTCTGGAAGGCCCCGTCGAAGAAGAAGGCGAAGATACCCTCGAGGCGGGGACGGAGAAAAAGAAGGGCTGGCTGGGCCGGCTGACCGGTCGGGGCTGAGCGGCGCCTGACCTTGCGTCCAGACGCTGGAGCGGGCGTGTTTTCACCCTGTTCGCGGCAGCGTGTGCCCGTTAGGGTTCGCTGCGCGAACAGGAGGTGATCCATGCCGGCCATTCTGACGATCCGCGATCTGCGCAAGACCTACGCGGGTGGCTTCGAGGCGCTCAAGGGCGTGTCGCTCGAGATCGAGCGGGGCGAGATCCTGGCGCTGCTGGGGCCCAATGGGGCGGGCAAGACGACGCTGATTTCGACGGTTTGCGGCATCACCACCGCCACCTCGGGCCACGTCACTGTGGACGGCCATGACATCGTGACCGATTTCCGCGCGGCGCGGGCGCTGATCGGGCTGGTGCCTCAGGAGGTCGCGCTGGAGCCGTTCGAGAAGGTGCGCAACACGGTGCGGTTCTCGCGCGGCCTGTTCGGCAAGCCCCGCGACGACGCCAGGGTAGAAGAGGTGCTGCGCCGCCTGTCACTGTGGGACAAGCGGGACGCGCAGATCAAGGAACTGTCGGGCGGCATGAAGCGTCGGGTTATGATCGCCAAGGCAATGGTGCATGAGCCGCGCATCCTGTTTCTTGACGAACCCACCGCCGGCGTGGACGTGGAACTGCGCAAGGACATGTGGGAGATCGTCGCCGAGATGAAGGCCGCCGGCGTCACGATCATCCTGACCACCCATTACATCGAAGAAGCCGAAGCCATCGCCGACCGCGTAGGCGTCATCGACCGGGGCGAACTGCTGCTGGTCGAGGAAAAGGACACGCTGATGAAGCGCATGGGGCGCAAGCAGTTGATCGTGGAGTTGACCGCGCCGATCGAGGCCATACCCGAAGCTCTGGCGCGGCACCGGTTGACGCTGGCGCCCGATGGCAGGCATCTGGTCTATACCTACGACACCCATGCCGAGCGGACCGGCATTACGGCGCTGATGAACGACGTGGCGGCGGCTGGGCTGGTGCTGTGCGACGTGCAGACCCGCCAGAGCAGCCTGGAGGAAATCTTCGTCGATCTGGTCGGGAGGAAAGCGTCATGAACCTGCGCGCCATCGCTGCCATCTATCGGTTCGAGATGAACCGCTTTTTCCGCACTCTGCTACAAAGCTTTCTGTCGCCGGTGCTGTCCACGTCGCTCTATTTCGTGGTTTTCGGGGCGGCCATCGGCAGCCGTATCAATCAGGTCGAGGGGGTCAGCTACGGGGCGTTCATCGTGCCGGGGCTGGTGATGCTTTCGGTGATGACGCAGGCGCTGACCAATGCCTCGTTCGGGATCTACTTTCCGAAATTCATCGGAACGATCTACGAATTGCTGTCCGCGCCGGTCAGTTTTCCGGAAATCGTCATCGGCTATGTCGGCGCGGCGGCGACCAAGGCTTTGTTTATCGGCACGGTGATCCTGGTCACCGCCAATTTCTTTGTCGATCTGTCGGTGGCGCATCCGGTGGCGATGGTGGCCTTTCTGCTGCTGACCTGCCTGAGCTTTGCGCTCATGGGGTTCATCATCGGCATATGGGCCGCGAATTTCGAGCAGTTGCAGCTAGTGCCTCTGCTGGTGGTCACGCCGCTGGTGTTCCTGGGCGGGGCTTTCTATTCGGTATCGATGCTGCCGCCGGTGTGGCAGAAGGTGACGCTGTTCAATCCCGTGGTCTATCTGATTTCGGGCTTTCGCTGGTCGTTCTTTGGCGCGGCGGATGTGCCGGTGGGGTTCAGCCTGCTGGCGATCGGGGCATTCACGGCGATCTGCCTGGGCGTGATCTGGTGGATTTTCCGCACCGGCTGGCGGATCCGGGATTAGGTGTTCGGATTGGCGGGGCCAATCCAAGCGAGGCGGAGGGCGCTGCCCGTTGCGCCGGAGGCGCACCCCGAAAGGTTGCGAGGGGCTCTGCCCCTCGCGCTCCCCGGAGTATTTCGGGCAAGATGAAGGATCGGGGCGAGAGATTTGCTCGAGCGCGCCCCGAACGGCTCAGGCCAGCAACCGGCGTGCGATGACCTGGGCCTGAATTTCGGCCGCGCCTTCGAAGATGTTGAGAATCCGGGCGTCGCAGAGCACGCGGGAAATCTTGTATTCCAGCGCGAAGCCATTGCCGCCGTGGATCTGCAGGCCGTTGTCCGCCGCCGCCCAGGCCACGCGTGCGCCCAGCAGCTTGGCCATGCCGGCTTCGAGGTCGCAGCGGCGGTCGTGGTCCTTTTCCCAGGCGCTGAAATAGGTCAGCTGCCGGGCGACCATGATTTCCACCGCCATCATCGCGAGTTTGCCCGAGACGCGCGGGAATTCGATCAGGGGCTTGCCGAACTGCTTGCGCTCCTGCGCGTATTGCAGCGCGATGTCCAACGCCGATTGCGCCACACCGATGGCGCGGGCGGCGGTCTGGATGCGGGCGGCTTCGAAGGTCTTCATCAGCTGTTTGAAGCCCTGGCCCTCGACCCCGCCCAGAAGGTTTTCGCCCTTCACGCGGAAATCGTCGAAGGCCAGTTCGTATTCCTTCATGCCGCGATAGCCGAGCACCTCGATTTCGCCGCCGGTGATACCGTCGTCGGGGAAGGGGTTTTCGTCGTTGCCCGGCGTCTTTTCGGCCAGGAACATCGACAGGCCGCGGTGGTCGGTGGTCGAAGGGTCTGTGCGCGCAAGCAGAGTCATCACATGAGCGCGCGCGGCGTGGGTGATCCAGGTCTTGTTGCCGGTGATCCGCCAGTCTCCGTTTTCGTCCCTGACCGCGCGGGTGCGCAGGGATCCGAGATCCGAGCCGGTATTGGGTTCGGTAAAGACGGCGGTAGGCAGGATCTCGGCGCTGGCGATCTTTGGCAGCCAGTAGGCCTTTTGTTCGTCGGTGCCGCCGCTCTCGATCAGCTCGGCGGCGATTTCCGAACGGGTGCCGAGGCTGCCGACGCCGATATAGCCGCGGCTGAGCTCCTCGCTCACCACCACCATCGACGCCTTGGAGAGGCCGAAGCCGCCGTATTCTTCGGGGATGGTCAGTCCGAACACGCCCATTTCGGCCAGCTCTTCGATGATCTCCATCGGGATGAATTCGTCGCGCAGGTGCCAGTCATGGGCGTAGGGTTCCACCTTTTCCACGGCGAAACGGCGGAACTGTTCGCGGATCATCTCGAGCTCGTCATCAAGCCCGGTGGCGCCATAGGTGATGGAGCCGGCCTGCTGCATCAGCTCGACCAGGCGAGTGCGGGCGGCCTGGGTGTTGCCGCGCGCCATCAGGGTCTGCACCTCGTCGCACTGGAACGGAGCCAGCGCGTCCCAGCCGAGCCCGAGATCCTGCATCCGCACGATTTCGCCCTGGCTCATCGGGATGCCGCCGGCGATCTGGTGGAGATATTCGCCAAAGGCGATCTGGTGGATCAGCTGTTCGATTTCCCCGAACTTGCCGTGCTCGACCAGGCGTTCCGCCCAGCCCTGCATCTGGCGCAGGCTCTGCGCATAGGTGGCCAGCCAGGACAGGCCGTGCGCGGCGGCCTGGTTGGCCTCGATCAGCGTGCCCGAAACCTTGCCGTCCTGGCTGACCAGCTCGCGTACGCGGGCCGTGGCGGTATCCAGAACCTGTTCGACAGGGCCGATCGCGGCCCGCGTAAGGGTCAGGAGGTCCGGCAGAAGAGCGGTTTCGGTCATGTTCGTCAGATCCTGTCCATCATGCGCCATGAATCATGTCCTCTCGTGGGCGTTGTCTGCTGGTAATCCTTTCGCAGGTGCAGCGCAACAAAAATTCGTTGAAAGACTGGCTCTCGATCGAAAGTTGCGTGACGTTTTTTGCGGTGCAGCGTGTCGGCAAGGTGGTAAGAGGAGCCATGGACCCGCTTTTTCCCTTTCTCACGCCGGCCGATCTGGTGTTGGCCTGTGCCGTGGCGCTGGTGGCCGGGGTGGTCAAAGGCGCGGTGGGCTTCGGGATGCCGATGCTGTTGGTGTCGGGGCTTGGCATGATGCTGCCGCCGGACCTGGCGCTGGCCGGGTTGATTCTGCCGACGCTGGCGTCAAATGGCTGGCAGGCGATGCGGCAGGGGATCGGCGCGGCCTGGGGATCGGTGCGGCGGTTCCGAGTCTTTCTGGGCGTGGGACTGGTGTTCCTTCTGGTAAGCGCGCAGCTGGTGCGGGTCGTTCCGGTGCCGGTTCTGCTGGCGCTGATCGGGGCACCGGTCAGCGGTTTTGCGCTGGTGCAACTGTTCGGGCTGCGGTTCCATCTGGAGCGGCAGTCGCCTCACGTCGAGGCTGTGGCCGGGGCTGTCGCGGGGTTCGTGGGTGGGCTGTCGGGTGTCTGGGGGCCTCCAACCGTGGCCTATCTGACCGCGCTGGACACGCCGAAGACCGAACAGGTCAGGGTGCAGGGCGTCATCTACGGCCTGGGCGCGGTGGCACTGACGGGGGCGCATCTGGGGTCGGGCGTTCTGCGGGCGGAAACCTTGCCGTTTTCGGTCTTGCTGGTGGTGCCGTCGCTTGTCGGCATGTGGGTCGGGCTGGTGCTTCACGACCGGATCGACCAGGTGACGTTTCGCCGGGCGACACTGGTGGTGCTGGCGCTGGCCGGACTCAACCTGCTGCGACGGGGGGTGTTTGGCTGATTGCGCCCGGATGTCAAATGCCGCGGCGGCGCATCATGCGAAAGACGAACATGAGGATCATCATCAGAAAGAGAAGCCCGAAGAAGTCGCCGATGAAATAGGCGACGAAATCCTCCAGTCCCGTGCCCAGCACCAGATTGGTCAGCAGGGCGATCATGATCGAACTGACGACTCCGGCCGTCATGACGCAGGCGAGGCAGGGCATGCGATCGGGGCGGGGGCTTGCATCCCAGCCCAACCGTGACATCACCCAGAACACCAGCGGCGCCGAGGTCACGGCGATCGCCATGGCGGCAAGCCGGCTGGGTTCGAGCGCCGTCGGTCCGACCAGGAACGCGAACACGATGAACACCCCCGGCGCAAGCGCTGGCACCGCGCGCCAGCCCAGGAGCCACGCGGCCAAGACCCGCACGCCGTGGGGCAGGAACAACAGGCTCGCCCGGCTGGGGAATTGCGGGAAAAACAGATCCTGAATCGGCGCCACGATCTTGAACGTCACAAGGGACGCCAGGATGTAGCACAGAGATGTGATGGCCACTTCCGTCAGAAAGCGAGCACGCGCAGGCCGTGTTCGGTTCACGCTGGAGCCTCAGGAAGAGCGGCGGTTCACCACGTAATATCCCCGCAGCTTTCCAGAAGCGTGGGACAGATATCCCTTGTTGACCAGCGATTTCAGCGCTCGAAAGAAGGTCGGCCGCGAAATGTCGGACACGAGCGCATGTTCCATCAGCCCGGTGGTCCGGATGTTCGGATGCCTCTCGGCCAGGTCCGCGGCGGCATAGAAAATGTCACGCTCGGCCGGCGACAGCTCTTGCAAACCCAGCGCCTGTTCCATCCCGAACAGCAGCTTCCGCAGTTCCGCGAGCTTTGAGACTTCGTTCATTTCTTTCTCCAAGGGTAAATATTGAGCAAGTGCTACAGAATTTTTTGCGAAACGGCAATGTTACAGGTGAAATAATGTCACAGGCATTCTTGAACCAATGGTGTCAGCTTGACACTAGGTGGGAATTTCCGCAAGCTGGCCACCGTCCGGCATGAGTGAGTGTGAGTGGTGGTTGCCGGATTCTTACCTAGTGACTGCGGGCGGTGCCATTTCGCGCCGCCCTTTTTCGTGTCCGGCAGAATGGCCGCAGCGTCGATGAAAAAAAGAGAGCCCCGGCGAATGCCAGGGCTCTGCGCCGGTCGAAACGTGAAAGGCGGATTCAGCCGATGGCGATCGCCCTCACGTCTTCATCGATGTAGGGCAGATACTGCTCGAAGTTCTCGGCGAACATCTGCACCAGCTTGGCGGCCTGCGCGTCATAGGCCTCCGGGTCGTCCCATGTGCGACGTGGATCCAGCAGGACCTCGGCCACGCCGGGCACCGACACCGGAACCTCCAGCCCGAAATTCGGATCCTTGCGGAATTCGACTTCCGCCAGCGAGCCGTCCAGCGCGGCGGTCAGCAGGGCGCGGGTCGCCTTGATCGGCATCCGGCTGCCCACGCCGTAGGCGCCGCCGGTCCAGCCGGTGTTCACCAGCCAGCAGGTCGCCCCGTGCTGGGCGATCTTTTCCCGCAGCAGGTTGCCATAGACTTCGGGCCGGCGCGGCATGAAGGGCGCGCCGAAGCAGGTCGAGAAGGTGGGTTCCGGCTCGGTCACGCCGCGCTCGGTCCCGGCGACCTTGGAGGTAAAGCCCGACAGGAAGTGATACATCGCCTGCGCCGGGGTCAGCCGCGCGATCGGCGGCAGGACGCCGAAGGCGTCGCAGGTCAGCATGATGATGTTCTTGGGATGCCCGCCGAGCGCCGATTCGGACGCGTTCGAGATATAGTGCAGCGGATAGGCCACGCGGGTGTTCGCGGTCAGGCTGTCATCGTCAAAGTTCAGATCCAGCGTGTAGGGATCGTAGGTCATGTTCTCGACCACGCTGGCGAATTTCGACGTGGCGGCATAGATCTCGGGCTCGGCCTCGGCGCTGAGATTGATGGTCTTGGCGTAGCAGCCGCCCTCGAAATTGAAAATGCCACGGTCGGACCAGCCGTGTTCGTCGTCGCCGATCAGCGTGCGGCCGGGATCGGCCGACAGCGTCGTCTTGCCGGTGCCCGACAGGCCAAAGAACACCGCCGAATCCACCGGGTTGCCGATCGCGTGGTTGGCCGAACAGTGCATCGGCATCACGCCCTTTTCCGGCAGCAGATAGTTCAGCAGGGTAAAGATGCCTTTCTTGTTCTCGCCGGCATATTCGGTGTTGCCCACCAGGATCAGCTTGCGGTCGAAATTCAGCGCGATCACGGTATCGGTGCGGCAGCCGTGGCGTTCCGGGTCGGCCTTGAAACCGGGGCAGTTGATCAGGGTGAAGTCGGCGACGAAGTCATCCAGCGTATCGTGATCGGGACGGCGCAGCATGGTGCGGTTGAACAGGCCGTGCCAGGCCAGTTCGCTCACCATGCGGACCTTGACCGCATAGGCCGGGTCGGCGCCGCCGATCAGGTCTTCGACGAACACGTCGCGGCCCTTGAGATATGCGATCATGTCGTCATAGAGCCGATCGAACGCCTCGGGCGCCATTGCGCCGTTGTTTTCCCACCAGACCGTGTCCGCGGTGCTCTCGGACTTCACGATGAACTTGTCCTTGGGCGAACGACCGGTGAACTTGCCGGTCGTGACCATCAGGCAGCCGCCCTTGCCCAGCGTGCCCTCTCCGCGCAGGATTGCCTGCTGGACCAGCGCCGGTTCGATCAGGTTGTAATAGACGTTGCCGAGTCCCTCGATGCCCTGGTGCTCGAGGCGAAAGTTCGGGTTCACACGTCCGGTGGTCATGCTGGTTCTCTCCTGTGGCGGCGACATGCGCCGCGGTCATCGTCCGATCCCCGGCCAAATCCGGGTGAGGCGGGTCTTAACATGCTGATAATCGGGCTGAACAGGGCGCTTTGGCGCAGTTAGCGCCATCACGGCGAAGTTTAGCGCAACCACCACGCGACGAGAAAAGAGACCGTGACCAAATTCAAACAATGCTAACATATTTTGCCCCCAATCATGGGGATGAACGCAGGCGATTCGCAGTTCGGGATTGATTCGCAACACCAAAAAGGCGATGAATGAGGGAAAACAAGAACGTTGTCAGAGGCGAGTTACATAGGGGCACCGTCCGATGTCTAGGATTGCTTTGGTCGATGACGACAGGAATATCCTGACGTCCGTTTCCATGACGCTCGAGGCCGAGGGCTTCGAGGTTGAAACCTACCACGATGGTCAGGCGGCGCTCGAGGCCTTCAACAAGAAGCTGCCGGACATGGCCGTGCTGGACATCAAGATGCCGCGCATGGACGGGATGGATCTGTTGCAGCGCCTGCGCCAGAAGACGCAGATGCCGGTGATCTTTCTGACCTCGAAGGATGACGAGATCGATGAGGTGCTCGGCCTGCGCATGGGGGCAGACGACTATGTGAAGAAGCCGTTTTCCCAGCGGCTTCTGGTCGAGCGCATCCGCGCCCTGTTGCGCCGGCAGGAGGCCGCCGCCGGCGGAGCCGACGGGGCCGGCCCGGAGAGCAAGGTCATGGAACGCGGCCACCTGCGCATGGACCCTTTGCGCCATTCGGTGACGTGGAAGGGGCAGGACGTGTCACTGACGGTCACCGAGTTTCTGCTGTTGCAGGCACTCGCGCAGCGTCCGGGCTTCGTCAAAAGCCGCGATCAGCTGATGGATGTGGCCTATGACGATCAGGTGTATGTCGATGACCGTACGATCGACAGCCACATCAAGCGGCTGCGCAAGAAAATGCGTGCGGTCGATCCGGACTTTTCGGCGATCGAGACGCTTTACGGGATCGGTTACCGCTACAATGAAGAATAGGAGCCGGCGCGAGCCGAAAACGGGTGGCCAGATTGCGTGATACGGGACATACCTCGACCGATGCCGGCGGCGATGTCGTTCTGGGCGATGACTGGGTCACGCCGGAGCTGTCGGCCGGTCAGGACATGCAGGCGCGGCGCACCCGGCGCGGGTTTCTTTCGCTGCGCAGTTCGCCACTCACACGCAAGATCGTCACCTTCAATCTGATCGCGCTTGCGATCCTCGTGGCGGGCATTCTCTATCTGAACAATTCGCGCGACAGCCTTGTGCAGCAGCGCGCGGCCGCATTGGTCAGCGAAACGAGGCTGATCGCCAACGTGGTCGAAGCGCAACTGCCGAAATCCAGTCCCGTCAACCTCGCGACCGGCGACGGGATCGACATGGAGCAGGCGCTGGATGGGTTGTTCCTGCGTCGCGGGGTCGAGGTTTTCATCTACGACGCCAATGGCACGCTGGTCGAACAGGCCGAAGGTGTCGAAGACCCCGCCGCGGTGGCCGGCATCGATCCCGGGGACCAGCAGCGCACGATCATCATCGACGCGCTTTCAGGTCTCTGGAACTGGATTTCGGCGCCGTTCTCATCGAGACAGGCCGCGCCCGCGCCGAAGTTGACCGATCAGTTGCAGGCCATGGTCCCCGGCGCCCTGTCCGGAACGCGGGTCGATACGGCCCTGGAAACCGAAGGGGGGGTCGTATTCGCCTCGGCGACGCCGATCATGCATAACGGCCGGCCCGTAGGCGTCGTTGCCGTGGCCAGCCCGGCGGGCGAGATCGACGCGGTGGTTCGCGCCGAACGCGAGCGCGTGCTCGAAATGTTCATCGTGGCGCTGCTCGTCTCTATCGGGCTCAGCCTCGTTCTGGCTTCTACCATCGCCAATCCTCTGGCCGAGCTGGCCGAGGCGGCGGAAATGGGCCGGGATCGGCACGCCCGACGGGTCAATCCCGGCCGGATTCGCATCCCTGACCTCAGCGGCCGCCCCGACGAGATCGGCCGCCTCAGCATGGCGCTGCGCGGCATGGTTTCGGCGCTCTACAACCGGATCGACAGCAACGAACAATTTGCCGCCGATGTCGCACACGAGATCAAGAACCCGCTGGCAAGCCTTCAGTCCGCGGTCGGCACGTTGCGCATGGTCAAGCGCGAGGACCAGCGCGACAAGCTGCTGGATGTGATCGAACACGACGTTCGGCGGCTGGATCGTCTGGTCAGTGACATCTCGAACGCGTCGAGGCTGGATGCCGAGCTGGTCAAGGAAGAGGAAGAGACCTTCGACCTGCTGACCATGCTGCGCAACCTCAATCAGTATCTGGGCGAGGATGCCCGCGCCAAGGGGATCGACTACATCACCGATCTGCCGCCCGACCCGATCATGGTGGACGGGCTGGAGGCGCGGCTGGCGCAGGTTTTCGTGAACCTCATCACCAACGCGATTTCCTTCTGCGAAGAGGGCGACGCAATCCGGGTCTGGGCGCGCAAGCGGCAGAACAGGGTGCTGGTGGTGGTCGAGGATACCGGCCCCGGCATCCCCGAAGAGGCGCTGACCAAGATCTTCAAACGGTTCTATTCCCAGCGTCCCGAAGAGCATTTCGGAAACAACTCGGGCTTGGGTTTGGCAATTTCCAAGCAGATCGTTGAGGCGCATGGGGGCGTGATCTGGGCCGAAAACATCCGCCCGACCGAGGCCGACGTGACCTCGGACCCGCTGGGCGCGCGGTTCGTCGTGGGCCTGCCGGTCTGACCGAATGTCCGGCGCTGCAGCCGATTCCCACCCGGAAGAAACCATTCTTCATGCCAGTTGCGTGTCCTTGGCCGGCCGCAGCCTGCTGCTGACAGGCCCTTCCGGCAGCGGCAAGTCGGGGCTTGCGCTGCAACTGCTGGCACTCGGGGCCGGCCTTGTGGCCGACGATCAAGTGATCGTGCGACGAACGGACAGGGCGCTGCTGGCCACCTCGCCCGACGCGATCCGGGGGTTGATCGAGGCACGCGGAGTCGGTCTGCTCCGCGCCGAACCCGTCGCTTCGGCCCGTTTGGTGGCCGCGGTCGATCTGGGGCGGGCGGAGACAGAGCGCTTGCCGCCCCTGCGTGAAACCCTGATCCTTGGGGTCAGGCTGCCGGTCTTTCGCAAGGTTGACGCCGCGCATTTCCCGGCGGCCCTGCTACAGTTCCTTAAGACGGGATTTCTGACGGACGCAAAACATGACTGAAACGCGGAAGGGAAGCCGCAACGCGCGCATCGTGCTGGTGACCGGTCCGTCCGGTGCCGGCCGATCCACCGCGATCCGGGTGCTGGAGGATCTCGGCTACGAGGTGATCGACAACCTTCCGCTCCGATTGCTCCCTCGGCTGCTGGAAGGCCCTGCGCCGCAACGTCCGGTGGCGCTGGGCGTGGATACCCGCAATCGGGATTTTTCGACCGATAGCCTGTTGCATCTGATCGAAACCATGGCCGCGCACCCCGACATCGACCTCGCGGTTCTGTATCTCGATTGCAGTGTCGATGTCCTGCTGCGCCGGTTCTCGGAAACCCGCCGCCGGCACCCTATGGCCCCTGCCGAAAGCCCGGGCATCGGCATTGAACGGGAAATGGACCTTCTGGCCCCGATTCGCGACCGTGCCGACACGCTGATCGATACAACCCGTCTGAATGTCCACCAGCTGCGGGAAGAAATCGAACGCTGGTTCGCTCCGGAAGGGGGGCGCCAGCTGTCCCTTTCCGTTCAGTCCTTCTCCTACAAGCGCGGCCTGCCGCGCGGTGTCGACATGGTGTTCGATTGCCGGTTCCTGTCCAACCCCCATTGGGAACCGGATTTGCGTGATCTCGACGGCCGCGACGCACCCGTGGCCGCGTTCGTCATGGCGGACCCTCGGTTCCAACCCTTCTTCGACCGGGTGCGGGACTTGGTGGAACTGCTGCTGCCGGCCTTTCTGGAGGAAGGCAAGGCCCATCTGACCATCGCCTTTGGATGCACGGGGGGGCAACACCGGTCCGTGACCTTGGCCGAGGCCTTGGCCAAGGCCCTTGCAGAAAACGGCCGGCAGGTGTCTATAAGGCACCGCGAACTCAAAGGCCGGAACGTGACCGGGAGGCCGGATTGATCGGAATCGTAATCGTGGCGCATGGCGGTTTGGCCAGGGAATACCTGGCCGCCACGGAACATGTGGTTGGCCGGCAGCCGGGTCTCGTCGCGGTGTCGATCGAGGCCAATCATGACCGGGCCGAAAAGATGCGCGAGATCGAAGAGGCGGCCGATTCGGTCGATACCGGCGATGGCGTCGTGGTCGTGACGGATCTTTTCGGCGGGTCGCCATCCAATCTCAGCATTCAGGCATGCATGAAACCGAACCGTCGCATCCTTTACGGCGCCAACCTGCCGATGCTGATCAAGCTGGCCAAGAGCCGCGACCTGCCGGTGGCCGAGGCCGTGCGCGTGGCGATGGAGGCCGGTCGCAAGTATATTAATTCGCAGAATGTCAGCGCGACCCATTCGGCGGCGGGCGAGGAATGATGACAGAAGCCGTGGTCAGGAAGAGCCTCAAGATCATCAACGAAAAGGGCCTGCATGCCCGCGCTTCGGCCAAGCTGGTCGAAGTGGTCGAGGGGTTCGACGCCAAGGCCGAGATTTCCCGTGACGGCATGTCGGCCTCCGGCGACAGTATCATGGGACTGTTGATGCTGGCGGCGTCCAAGGGCACGACGATCGACGTCGAAACCTCGGGGCCCGACGCCGAGGCTCTGGCCGAGGCGCTCGAAGCGCTGGTGGCCGACAAGTTCGGCGAAGAGTTCTGAACGCGCGATATGTTGCGGCGACACGGACGGAAAGGCGACATTGGCTGAGACTGCGCAAGACCGCAAGGTGGATGACCTCGACGACAGCGGTCGCGCGGGCACGGGCGAGATCTATGACCGGCGCACCCTGACCTATGCCAATTCCTTCGACGACCGCTGGACCGCGATGGCCATCAAGGCGATCGAATGGTGCACCGGAAAGGTCACGATCCTGCGCATGGTGGACCGGTTCGAGAAACGGAACGCCGACTACCGGGGCCAGAAGTTCTGGCGCGGCGCGCTGGATGTGATGGGGATCGATCTGCTGACGCCGCCCGAACAGATCGCCAACATTCCAAAGGAAGGGCCGGTCGTGGTGGTCGCCAACCACCCGCACGGCATGGTGGACGGAATGATCCTGGCCGAACTGATCGGTCGCGTGCGCCAGGATTACCGGATCCTGACCCGGTCGGTCCTGACCGGTCTGGACGAAGCGGCGACGTCCTTCATGATCCCGGTGCCCTTCCCGCATGACCCCGATGCCCAGCGCAAGATGGTCGAGATGCGCGCCAAGGCGATGGAGCATCTGTCTCGGGGCGGCGTTGTCGCGCTCTTCCCGTCAGGAGTAGTGATGTCATCGGACAGCTGGTTCGGTCCGCCGATCGAAAGGGAATGGAGCGCCTTCACTGCCAAGCTGATCCGAAAGTCCGGCGCCCGCGTCGTGCCGATCTATTTCCCCGGGCGCAACTCGCGCGCCTACCAGATCGCCTGCCAGATCTCGCCGATCCTGCGCCAGGGGCTGCTGCTGCACGAAATCGTGCGCTCCTGCAACAAGCCGCAGGCGCCGGTGATCGGCGCTCCGCTGACCGACGCGCAGATGGAGCTGCTTGAAGAAAGCCCGCGCCGTTTCATGGCCTGGCTGCGCGAACACACCCTGTCTCTGGGTGACACGGGCGAGCAGTCCTGAACACCCGTTCTCTTCATCTTGCCTGAAATACTCCGGGGGAGTCCGCGCGTATGCGCGGACGGGGGCAGAGCCCCCTCACCGGGTCGGCACGGGCTCCTCGCCGCGATAGTCGTAGAAGCCGCGCTTCGTCTTGCGGCCCAGCCAGCCGGCTTCGACATATTTGGTCAAGAGCGGGCAGGGGCGATACTTGGTGTCCGCCAGCCCGTCGTGCAGCACGTTCATGATTGCCAGGCAGGTATCCAGCCCGATGAAATCCGCCAGCTCCAGCGGTCCCATCGGATGGTTCGCGCCCAGCCGCATCGACTGGTCGATCGACCGCACGTTGCCGACGCCTTCGTACAGGGTATAGACCGCCTCGTTTATCATCGGCATCAGGATCCGGTTGACGATGAAGCCGGGGAAATCCTCGGCGCTGGCGGCGGTCTTGCCCAGCCGCTCGACCACGCCCAGGCAGGTCCGATAGGTTTCCTCGTCGGTGGCGATGCCGCGGATCAGTTCGACCAGTTGCATCACCGGCACGGGGTTCATGAAATGGAACCCCATGAACCGTTCGGGCCGGTCGGTTCGGCTGGCCAAGCGGGTGATCGAGATCGACGAGGTATTCGAGGTCAGGATCGTGTGCGGCTGAAGATGCGGCTGAAGATCCTCGAAGATCGCCTGTTTCACGCTTTCGCGCTCGGTGGCGGCCTCGATCACCAGGTCCGCGGCGCCGATATCCGGCAGGTTCAGGGTGGTCTGAATCCGTGAGAGCGCGGCGTTCATCTGGTCTTGCGTGATCTTCCCGCGCGAAACCTGGCGTTCCATGTTCCTGCGGATCGTTGCCATTGCGCGGTCCAGCGCCTCCTGGCTGATATCCGACATGATCACGTCGTACCCGGCCAGAGCCATCACATGGGCGATTCCGTTGCCCATCTGTCCCGCGCCAATCACGCCAACCCTGGAAATCTCCATCTTTCCCGCCTTTCGTCATCCCTCATCCGGCCTTTCCGATCCTCCTAGCATCAAAAGGCCCGGCCAGACACCGTCAGTTTTCTGCAAATGCGAAGATTAGCAGTTTGGCAACGGATGCAAGGTCAATCTGGCGACGGGTGAACAGAACTGGTGGGTGACATGAGCTACCAAATACCGGGCACGGGACTGCCCGCTGCACAACTATGCCGCTATGGCGTGTCGCGCTTGCAGGTGCGCGGCCCCAGGCGCGATCTCGATCGTCCCTATTTTGCTTTCCTCGGCGGAGCCGAAACCTTCGGACGCTTTGTCGAGACGCCCTTCGCCGCACTGGTCGAAGAGGCGCTGGACCTGCCCTGCGTCAATCTTGGCTGCATCAATGCGGGGCTGGATGCCTTTCTCCACGATGTTGAGATCATGCGAATCGCGCGCGCGGCGCAGGCCGTGGTCATCCAGCTTCCGGCCGCGCACACGCTTTCGAACCGCTTCTACCGCGTGCATCCGCGTCGCAACGACCGTTTCGTCGCGGCCTCGTCGATGCTGAAGACGCTCTACCCCGAGGTGGACTTCACCGATTTTCACTTTGTTCGCCACATGCTGGGATCCTTGCGGCGCTGCTCGGACCGGCGCTTCGCGGTGGTTCAGCTCGAGCTGGAACAGGCCTGGATCGCCCGGATGCGGCTGACGCTGCGGACGTTGGACTGCCCCACGGTCGCGCTGTGGTTGCAATATCGGGATTCGTCCGATGGAGCCTTGCCGGGGGAAGAGCCGATGTTCGTGACATCGGACATGGTGCGGGCGCTGGGCCCCCAGGCAGAGCATGTTCTGCACGTCACTGTCTCCCGGTCCGCCGAGGCTGGCGACCTCGGCGACATGATCGGCGGCGCCCTGAACGCCCCGGCCGCTGCGCATCTTCCGGGCCCATCGGCGCACCGACAGGTGGCGGCAAAGCTTACGGAGGTCTTGCGGCCATTCGCCTGAGGTGGCGCTCTCTGCCGCCCCGCGCATGGGGTGAAGCCGAAATGGCATACCATTTTTCGCTACACGTCCGGCGCGGGCGTGGTTAATGTCCGCGCCATGACGACACAGCTGACTACCATCGCCGGTTTCGACCGGATCGGAGAAGAGAACGCCTTTGCCGTCCTGGCTCGCGCGCAGGCGCTGGCGGCAGAGGGCCGCGACATCATCAACCTTGGCATCGGCCAGCCCGATTTCCGCACCCCCGACAATATCGTCGAGGCGGCGATCAGGGCGCTGCGCGACGGCCAGCACGGCTATACGCCGGCCACCGGCATCCCCGCGCTGCGCGAGGCCGTGTGCGCCGACCTGCACCGCCGGTTCAATGCCGAGGTCAACCCCGACAACGTGATCATCGTGCCGGGCGGCAAGGTGACCATGTTCGCCGCCATTCTCATGTTCGGCGAACCGGGCGTGGACATCCTGTATCCCGATCCCGGTTTCCCGATCTACCGCTCGATGATCGAGTTCACCGGCGCTCGCCCGGTCCCAGTGCCGATTCGCGAAGAAAACGGGTTCGGCATCTCGGGCGAAGAGATGCTGTCGCTGATCACGCCCCGGACGCGGCTGATGATTCTGAACTCGCCCGCCAATCCCTGCGGCGGTGTCACCCCGCGGGCCGAGATCGACCGGCTGGTCGCGGGTCTTGCCGACCACCCGCAGGTGGCGATCCTGTCGGACGAGATCTACGACCAGATGGTCTATGACGGCGAGGAACACGTCACCCTGCTGGACTATCCCGAAATCCGCGACCGCCTGATCCTGCTGAACGGCTGGTCCAAGACCTATGCCATGACCGGCTGGCGGCTGGGCTATTCGGTCTGGCCGGATGTGCTGTATGACAAGGTGCGCAAGCTGGCGGTGAACGCCTGGTCCTGCGTCAACGCCCCGGCGCAATATGCTGCCATCGAGGCGCTGACCGGTCCCCAGGACGCGGTGGCTGAAATGGTGGCCGAGTTCGACGCCCGCCGCAAACTGGTGGTGGAGCTGCTGAACGACCTTCCCGGCGTCAGCTGCATCACGCCAAAGGGCGCCTTCTACGCCTTTCCCAACATCACCGGCACCGGGTTCAAGGCCAAGGAGCTGGCCTCGAAACTGCTGGAAGAGGCGGGCGTGGCCACGATCGGCGGCCCCGATTTCGGGATTCTGGGCGAAGGCTACATCCGGCTGAGCTATGCCAACAGCCAGGACAACATCCGCCGGGCGATCGAACGGATGCGCGCCTTTCTGCAAGAAAACTCCTGATCAGGCCTTCTCGAACAGGGCGATATAGGCGGTATCGTCCTTGTTCGGCCCCGAGGCCAGATCGCCATAGATCCGCACCTCGTGCAGCTTGAGATTGGTGATCCGGTGGTCCCGCTCGAGCTGACGGAACTTGTCCGCAAACCCGGCCTCGCGGAAAAAGTCGCTGTTGATCGACAGGGCGAACTGCGCTCCATGCCGGGCGATCCGCAGCAATTCGTCGATCGGCTCTGGCCCGACATGACCATGGGTGAAGGTGCCCGAGGATACGATGCCCGAATAGCTGTCGCGCCGGACCGGGATTCCTTCGTTGATGTCGGCCTCGATCGCATCGCGATAGATGTCCTTGCGCATCGCCTGCGTCAGCATTTCGCCGCTGATGTCGGTGGCGTCGATCGGCCCCACGCCCAGGTCGCACAGCACCGCGCCGCACAGCCCTGTGCCCGCGCCCACATCCAGCACCGGCCCCTGCCCGCCGGCGGCGACAAAGGCGCGCGCCGTATGAATGTGCAGCTGATAGTCTTCGCGCGCGGCGAAGGACTCGTCGTAGTCACCCGCCCATTCGGCATAGAGCCTGCGGGAGTCCTCGGGCGATTTCAGTGAATAGGCGTCGTTCAGACCGGGTGTCTTGGTGCTCATGCCTCATCAAACGCCGGAAAGCGGATTCGAATCAAGCCATCTTGCTTGCATCCGGCGCGACCGTCGCCCATCAACGGGGCATGACCGGCACCTTGCTTTCATTCGGACATGGATACACGGCCCGCGCGCTGGCCCGGCTGTTGGTACCGCGGGGCTGGCGGATCATCGGCACGACCCGCACGGCCGAAGGCATCCAAGACGTTCGCGCCTCGGGGGCCGAGCCGCTGGTCTGGCCGGGCACCGACCCGGTTCCGCTGGACGAGGCCACGCATCTGCTGATCTCGGTCGCCCCGGACGCAGCGGGTGACCCCGTGCTGAACGCGCTGGGCGACCGGATTACGGCCATCGCTGACCGGCTGCAATGGGTCGGCTATCTCTCCACCACCGCCGTCTATGGCGATCATGCCGGCGGCTGGGTGGACGAGGACACGCCGCCCGCGCCTGCCTCGCGCCGGGGCGAATGGCGGGTTCGCGCGGAACGGGCGTGGTCGGCGATCCCGGGCCTGCCGCTGCACATCTTCCGCCTGGCCGGGATCTACGGTCCCGGCCGCGGCCCCTTTGCCAAGGTCCGCGCGGGCACCGCACGCCGCATCGTCAAGCCGGGCCAGGTGTTCTCGCGAATCCATGTGGATGACATCGCCCAGGTTCTGGCGGCCTCGATCGCCCGCCCCGATCCCGGTGCGATCTACAATGTTTGCGACGACGATCCTGCGCCGCCGCAGGCGGTGATCGAATATGCTGCCCGGCTGCTGAACCTGCCCGTGCCCCCGGCCATTCCCTTCGATCAGGCCGAGATGACTCCGATGGCCCGCAGCTTCTACGGTGAAAGCAAACGCGTCCGCAACGACCGCATAAAGACCGAACTGGGCGTGACCCTGAAATACCCCGACTACCGCACCGGGCTGCGTGCGCTTCTGGCCGAGGAAACCGGCGCCTGACGGACGGTTGCCCGCCCCCCGCGCGATCACTAGTGTCACGGCGACACGCCGCTGCAGCGAGGGGAGGAACCACATGCGCCTGCAAGGAAAAACCGCCATTGTAACGGGGGGCGCTTCGGGCTTCGGCGCGGGCATCGTGCGCAAGTTCCTCGACGAAGGCGCCCGAGTGATGATCGCCGACATCAACGAAGAGGCCGCCACCGCCATGGCCGCCGATTGCGGCGCGAACGCGCTTGCGCAACGGGTCGATGTCGCGGACGGAGCCTCGGTGCAGGCCATGGCGGATGCCGCGCTGTCCGCGTTCGGCCATCTCGACATCCTCGTCAACAATGCCGGGATCACCCACCTTCCCGCACCCCTCGAAGACGTCACGGAAGAGGACTTCGACCGCGTCCTCGCCGTCAACGTGAAATCCGTCTACCTCACCGCCCGCGCGTTGGTGCCGCACATGAAATCCCGCAAGGCGGGGACGATCCTCAACATCGCCTCCACCGCCGGTCTCAGTCCGCGGCCCCGACTGAACTGGTACAACGCCTCAAAGGGCTGGATGATCACGGCGACCAAGACCATGGCCGTCGAACTCGCCCCCGAAAGCATCCGGGTCAACGCGCTTTGTCCGGTCGCGGGTGAAACTCCGCTGCTGAAATCCTTCATGGGCGAGGACACGCCCGAGATGCGCGCGAAGTTCCTGGCCACCATCCCGCTGGGCCGCTTCTCGACCCCGCAGGACATGGGCAATGCCGCAGCCTTCCTGTGTTCGGACGAGGCCTCCATGATCACCGGCGTCGCGCTCGAAGTCGACGGGGGCCGTTGCATCTGATGCTCTTTTGCTTCTTTCTGGTTCCAAATACCCACCCGCGCGCCGCCGGCGCGCAAACGAACCCCTCGCGCGCGCAGCGCGCACCGCTTGGAAACCTCTCCCCATGACGCCGGGACCGAAGAACCTCATCACCGACATCGCCGGGCTGCGCGTCGGCAATGCGCAGGACGCGAAACTGAAATCCGGCGTCACCGTGCTGACCGCCGACCAACCTTTCACCGCCTCGGTCCATGTCATGGGTGGCGCGCCGGGGACGCGGGAAACCGACCTGCTGGCCCCCGACAAATCGGTGGCCCAGGTCGATGCACTGGTCCTCTCCGGCGGCTCGGCCTACGGGCTCGACGCCTGCTCGGGCGTGATGGATGCGCTGCGGGCGCGGGGGCGGGGCTTCCGCGTCGGCCCTGCCATCGTCCCCATCGTGCCCGGCGCGATCCTGTTCGACCTGCTCAATGGCGGCGACAAGGATTGGGACGAAAACCCCTATCGCGCCCTCGGTCGTGCCGCGTTCGAGGCCGCCGCGCCCGATTTCGACTTGGGCACCGCCGGGGCCGGAACCGGCGCTTTGACGGCCATGCACAAGGGCGGGTTGGGTTCGGCCTCGCTGGTGCTGGGCGACGGCACAACGGTCGGCGCACTCGTCGCCGCCAACCCGATGGGCAGCGTCACCACAGCGGGCGGACGTCATTTCTGGGCCGCGCCCTTCGAGATCGGCGACGAATTCGGCGGGTTCGGCGCCGATCCGTCCGGCGGGCTGGGGCGCGATCTGCAAAGCCGCCGCATGCAGACCATGCTGGACATGATGGAAGAGCGCGTCAATACCACCATCGCCATCGTCGCCACCGACGCGGCGCTGACCAAGGCACAGTGCCAGCGCATGGCCATCGCCGCCCATGACGGCATCGCCCGCGCCATCGTGCCCAGCCATTCGCCCTTTGACGGGGATCTCGTTTTCGCGGCATCGGCCGGGGCGCGCCCTCTTGCCGACCCCGATCGCGAGCTGGGCGAGATCGGCCATGCCGCCGCGCTGTGTCTTGCCCGCGCCATCGCGCGCGCGGTCTATCTGGCCCGGCCCGAACCCGGCGACACGCTGCCCACATGGGCGCAGGACAATGCCTGAAACGCGCGATGCGACCTTCCGCGCATTTCCTGTCGCGCCGGATTGTGGCAATTGACTTCGGGACGCAACCTCAGTCATCTGAGCGCAGATCATATGGGAGACACAAGAATGAAACGGATCATTGCCACCGCTCTCGTCGGACTTCTGGCCGCTCCGGCCTTTGCCGACGGCGACGCCGCCAAGGGCGAAAAAGCCTTCAGGAAGTGCAAGTCCTGCCACGTGATCGTGGCGCCTGACGGCACCGCCATCGTCAAGGGCGGCAAGACCGGCCCGAACCTTTATGGAATCATCGGCAAGCCGGCCGGCTCGGTCGAAGGCTTCAAGTACAGCGATTCGCTGAAGGCCGCGGGCGAGGCCGGGCTGGTCTGGGACAAGGACAATTTCGTCGCCTGGACCAAGAATCCGAAGAAATTCCTGAAAGAGCATACCGGCGATCCCAAGGCCAAGTCCAAGATGACCTTCAAGCTCAGGAAGGGCGCCGAGGACATCTACGCCTATCTCGAAAGCGTCTCGCAGTAAGGCGCAGTCCTGCCCGCAAGGGCGATGATCGACAACGGGCCGCGGTGCAATGCCGCGGCCTTTCGCTTGGGCCGCAGCGACAGAATGCGCACTGGTCGCGGCCCAGAGGTCTTGGGCAAACTCCAAGGGCGACTTACATGGTGGCGAACCGCGAAACCACGCAGATCCGAGGGGCCGATCTTGACGAAGCCACGCAAAACCGTCCAGCGCGTGCCGGCATCTCGGTCGAACCTGCCATGACCACCCTGATCCCGGCCTGGGTGGATGGCAAGCTGACGCCCGTGGACAAGCTCGAGGCGCATGTTCGCGGCCTGCGGCACAAGGCTGTGTCGGTGTTTGTCGTGCGCGGCCGTGACATCCTGATGCAGCGCCGGGCGCTGTCCAAGTATCACACGCCTGGGCTCTGGGCGAACACCTGCTGCACCCACCCGGGCTGGGAGGAGCCTTCCGCCACCTGCGCCGTGCGCCGTCTGCGCGAAGAGCTTGGCATCACAGGGCTATACCCCGAATTCCGCCACCACCTGGAATATCGCGCCGATGTGGGCAACGGCATGGTCGAGCATGAGGCCGTGGACGTTTTTCTGGCCCATGCCTGGCATGACATCGACATCGCGCCGAACCCCGACGAAGTGATGGATACGCGCTGGGTCGATTACCACGATCTTCTGGCCGAAGTGCGCCGCCATCCCGACCGCTTCACGCCTTGGCTCAAGATCTATCTCGAAGACTACGCCGACACGATTTTTGGTCCCGATCTGATCCTCGCCGCCCGACGCTAGGGCTTGCGCCGAACGCGCCCGCCTGTTTCTCTGTTTCACGAAAGGGGAACGCAGCGCATGACAGTCTTGATCGCCGGCGCCGGGATCGCCGGTCTTTCTCTGGGGCTTACTCTGCACCAGATCGGGGTGCCGTTCCGCATCTTCGAATCGGCCGCGCAGCTTCGCCTGCTGGGCGTCGGCATCAACCTGCAGCCGAACGCGGTGCGCGAACTGTTCGACCTCGGGCTCGAGGCCGAACTGGACATGATCGGCGTTCGCACCCGGCAATACGGGTTCTACTCCAAACACGGCAAGACGATCTGGGAAGAGCCGCGCGGCCAATGGGCGGGCTACGACTGGCCGCAATTTTCGGTGCATCGTGGCAAGCTGCAACTGGTGATGTTCTCGGCGCTGGTGGGCCGGGCTGATCTGAACCACGTCCGCACCGGTGCCCGCGCGGTGGGCTATGAGACCCGCGCGGATGGCGCGACGCTGCTGCTGGAGAACGGCGAACGGGTCGAGGGCAGCCTCGTCATCGCCGCCGACGGTATCCATTCCGCCCTGCGCGCGCAGATGTATCCTGACGAAGGCGAACCGATCTGGAACGGCCGCATCCTGTGGCGCGCCACGACCGAGGCCCCGGCCCTTTTTCGGCGGCGGCGCGATGGTGATGATCGGCCATGACAGTTTGCGATTCGTGGCCTACCCGATCTCGGATCCCGACCCGGAAACCGGCATCGCCACGATCAACTGGATCGCGGAAAAGCAGTTCCCGCTGGATGCCGACTGGAAAAAGGAGGACTGGAACCGGCAGGCGGACATCAACGACTTTCTGCCGCTGTTCGATGATTGGAGGTTCGACTGGATCGACGTGCCGGCCCTGATCGAGGGGGCCGATGTGGTCTATGAATACCCGATGGTGGACCGCGACCCCCTGCCGCGCTGGACCGACGGGCGCGTGACGCTGATGGGGGATGCCGCCCATCCGACCTATCCCGTGGGGTCGAACGGGGCGAGCCAGGCGATCATCGACGCCCGCGTGATCGGCGCCAAGCTGCTGGAGCATGGACTCACCCCCGCCGCGCTGGAAGCCTATGAGGCCGAAGTCCGCCCGGTCACCACCGCCGTGGGCCTTGCCAACCGCGCGGGCGGCGGGCCGGACGCCGTGCTGCAATGGGTCGAGGACCGCTGCGGCGGCGCGTTCGATACCATCGACGACGTGATCCCGCGCGAAGAACTCGCCGCGCACGCGGCGAAATACAAATCCATTGCCGGGTTCTCGATCGAAGAGCTGAACGCGCGCCCGCCGATCATACCGGAAGGCGCGCGGGTCAACCGCTAGAACGCCATCGCCGCCTGCACCGCCCGCTGCCAGCGGGCATAGCGCGCCTCGCGTTCGCCGGCGCCCATGCCGGGCGTGAACCGCCGGTCCAGCGCCCATGTCTGGGCGAACCCGTCCATGTCGGGGTAGACGCCGGCCTTCATCCCCGCCAGCCATGCCGCCCCCAGCGCGGTGGTTTCCTGCATCACCGGCCGGTCCACCGGCGCGCCCAGCAGGTCCGACAGTCGCTGCATGGTCCAGTCAGAGGCGCTCATCCCGCCATCGACCCGCAGCACCACCTCCGCGCCGCCGCTCCAATCCGCCTGCATCGCGCCCAGCAGGTCGCGGGTCTGGAAACCGACGCTTTCCAGCGCCGCGCGGGCGAACTCGGCCGGGCCGGAATTGCGCGTGAGCCCGAACATCGCCCCCCGGCAATCGGGATTCCAATAGGGTGCCCCCAGCCCGGTAAAGGCGGGCACCAGGATCACGTCCTGCGCCGGATCGGCCTGCTGTGCCAGTTCGCCGGACTGCGCGGCGCTGTCGATGATGCCCAGCCCGTCGCGCAGCCATTGCACCGCCGCCCCGGCGACGAATATCGACCCCTCCAGCGCATAGGTCCGCTTGCCGTCCAGCTGGTAGGCAACCGTGGTCAGCATCCGGTTCTTCGACGCGACCGGAGTCTCGCCGGTGTTGAGCAGCGCGAAACAGCCCGTGCCATAGGTGGATTTCATCATCCCCGGCGCGAAACAGGCCTGTCCGATCGTGGCCGCCTGCTGGTCGCCGGCCACGCCCAGGATCGGCACCGCGCCGCCCAGAAGCGCCGGATCGGTCGTGCCGAAATCGGCAGAACAGTTGCGCACCTCGGGCAACAGCGACATCGGCACGTCCAGCAGGCCGCAGATCTCCTCGCTCCACGCCCCCGAATGGATGTCGAACAGCAGCGTCCGCGCCGCGTTGGTGGCATCGGTCGCATGCACCTTGCCGCCGGTGAGCCGCCAGATCAGGAACGAGTCGATCGTGCCGAATGCCAGCTCTCCGCGGCCGGCCCTTTCTCGGGCATCGGGCACGTTGTCAAAGATCCAGCGCACCTTGGTGCCCGAGAAATAGGGGTCCAGCAACAGACCCGTTCGGGCGGTGATCTGCGCCTCGTGGCCTTCGCGGCGCAACGTTTCGCACAGGCGCGCCGTGCGCCGATCCTGCCACACGATGGCATTGTGAATCGCCTTGCCGGTGGCCCGGTCCCAGACCACCGTGGTTTCCCGCTGGTTGGTGATGCCGATGCCGGCCAGATCGGCAGCCGACAGGCCGGCCTTGTCCAGCGCCCCGCGACAGACTGCCACCGTGGTCCGCCAGATTTCTTCGGGATCATGCTCGACCCACCCCGCCTGCGGATAGTGCTGGGTGAATTCCTGTTGGGCGATCGCGACGACTCGCATTCCTCTGTCGAACAGGATTGCGCGGGTCGATGTGGTGCCCTGGTCGATGGACAGGATATGGCTCATGCGGTGTCTCCCCCGGTTCGATTTGCGGGGACGTTAGACCAATGTCCGCCGACTTGAAAACAGCCTGCCGCGCGCGAGAAACGGATTGCGCCCACTTCCTTCATCTTGCCTGAAATACTCCGGGGGAGCGCGAGGGGGCAGCGCCCCCTCGTATCGGTCGGATTGGCGCAGCCAATCCGAAACCAATGCCGTGTCCGGATGCAGTCGGATCAGCAGTCCTGCAAAACCGGCACGGCCAGGTTGTCGATCAGCCGGATCCCCTCCATCCAGGCTGCCGCGAACAGCCGCGCCGGTCGATCGGGCCGCTCGATCCGTGCCAGATCCTCCTCTGCCCGCAGATCCAGATACTCGACCTCGGAAAATCCCGCCTCCTTCAGCCTGATGCGCGCCACGGTCGCCAGCCCCTCAAAGGCGCGCCCCTCGGCCAGCCCGGCCACCACGTCCCGCATCACGGCATTCAGCGACGCCGCCCTTTCCCGCGCCTCCGCCGACAGGCGCAGGTTGCGCGACGACATCGCCAGCCCCGACGGCTCGCGCACCGTGGGGCAGGCGTTGATCTCGACGGGGATGTCCAGATCCCGCGCCATCCGCCGCACGATCTTGAGCTGCTGGAAATCCTTTTCTCCAAAGAACGCCCTGTCGGCTCCCGTCTGCAGGAACAGCTTGGCGCAGACCGTCGCCACCCCGTCGAAATGGCCGGGGCGGAAGGCACCTTCCATCACGTCGGTCAGACCCGCCACCGACACGGTGGTGGCAAAGCCTTCGGGATAGACCTGGTCGGCATCCGGCGCCCAGATCGCGTCCACCCGATGGGCCGACAGTTTCTCCGCATCCTCGTGTTCGGTGCGGGGATAGTTGGCCAGATCCTCGGGGTTGTTGAACTGTTTGGGGTTGACGAAGATCGTCACGATCACGCGGTCGCAGGCGGCGCAGGCCGCCTCGACCAGCGACAGGTGGCCCGCATGCAGCGCGCCCATGGTCGGCACCACGCCGATCACCTCGCCCGCGCGTTTCCATTCGGCGGTCACCGCCCGCAGGTCGGCCAGTTTGCGCAGGATCGGCGCGTTCATTGCTTCGCTCCCTTCGCCGGGACGGTGTCGGCAAAGACATGCTCGGCCGCCGGAAAGGTCCGCGCGCGCACCTCGGCGGCGTATGTGGCGATCGCGGCCTCGGCCTGAGCGCCCAGATCGGCATAGCGCTTGACGAATTTCGGCTTGAACGCCTGGAAAAAGCCCAGCATGTCATCGACCACCAGAACCTGCCCGTCGCAGCCTGCCGACGCGCCGATGCCGATGGTGGGGATCGGCACCTCCGCCGTGATCCGGTCGGCCAGACCCTGCGGCACCTTCTCCAGCACCACGGCGAAGGCGCCCGCTTCGGCCACCGCGCTTGCATCGGCCAGCACCCGCGCGCCGTCGTCGTCGCGGCCCTGCACGCGATAGCCACCCAGAGTGTTGATCGACTGCGGCGTCAGCCCCACATGCCCCATCACCGGAATCCCCCGCGCCACGAGAAAGGCGATGGTGTCGGCCATGTGCTGCCCGCCTTCGAGCTTGACCGCGCCGGCGCCGGTTTTCGCCATCAGCCTCGCGGCATTGCGAAAGGCCTGCGCCGGGCTTTCCTCGTAAGTGCCGAACGGCATGTCGATCACCATCATCGCCCGGCTAAGCCCACGCGCGACGGCGCGCCCGTGCAGAATCATCATCTCCATCGTCACGCCGAGCGTCGAAGGCAGCCCATGCAGCACCATGCCCACGCTGTCGCCCACCAGAACGAAGTCGCAATGGGCATCCATCAGCTGCGCCATCGGCGTGGTATAGGCCGTCAGGCTAACGATCGGTTCGCCCCCCTTGCGGGCGCGGATGTCTTCGGCCGTGGGGGCGGGCTTTGGGGGATTTGCGCTCATCTTCGGTCCGTTCGCGGTTCGGATTGGCGCCCCGAATAACACGCCGCAGCGCAGCGATCCACTGCGGTAGCGCCAACAAATCCTTGATCGGTTTGCAATTTGCGGAAAGACTTTGCGTCACAAGGCCGGTTTCGGGCCGGTCCCAAGGCGATACAGCAGGGGGGATTTCGGCATGGGTTTCAACATTTTCAGGCGCGGCATGGGCTCGGCCCTTGCCCTTTCGGCGGCCATCTGGGCCGGCGCGGCGTCGGCACAGGGCGATATAACCGTGGCGATGCAGCTCGAGCCGCCGCATCTGGATCCGACCTCGGCGGCGGCGGGGGCGATTGATTCGGTTCTCTATTCCAATGTGTTCGAGGGGCTGACCCGGTTCATGGGCGACGGGTCGATCGTGCCGGGGCTGGCGAAAAGCTGGGACATTTCCGACGACGGCACGGTCTATACCTTTCACCTGCACGAGGGCGTGACCTTCCATGACGGCACCACCATGGATGCCGAGGACGTGAAGTTCAGCCTCGACCGCGCCCGGGCCGAAGACAGCGCCAACGCCCAGAAAGCGCTGTTTTCCGGGATTGAAAGCGTCGAGGTGGTGGACCCGCTGACCGTGCGCGTCACGCTGAAGGAGCCCAACGGCAATTTCCTGTTCAACATGGCCTGGGGCGACGCGGTGATCGTCGCCCCCGAAAGCATCGACGGCATCAAGCAGCATCCCGTCGGCACCGGGGCCTTCAAGTTCTCCAGCTGGGTGCAGGGCGACAGGATCGAGCTTGTGAAAAACCCCGATTACTGGGGCACGCCGGCGAAGCTGGACCATGTGACATTCAAGTTCATCAGCGATCCGACCGCCGCCTTCGCCGCGGTGATGGCCGAAGACGTGGATGTTTTCACCGGCTTTCCCGCGCCGGAAAACCTGCCGCAATTCGAGGCCGACCCGCGCTTTCAGGTTCTGGTGGGCTCGACCGAGGGCGAAACGATCCTCTCCACCAACAACAAGCAGCCGCCTTTTGACAACGTGAAGGTGCGCGAGGCCGTGGCCCATGCGATCGACCGGCAGGCGCTGATCGACGGGGCGATGTTCGGCTATGGCACACCGATCGGCACCCATTTCGCGCCGCATCACCCGGCCTATGTGGACCTGACGGACCTGTCTGCATACGATCCCGACCTCAGCCGCAAGCTGCTGGCCGAGGCCGGGTTCCCGGACGGGTTCGAAACCACGCTGCACCTGCCGCCGCCGTCCTATGCCCGGCGCGGGGGCGAGATCATCCAGGCACAGCTTGCCGCGGTCGGCATCAAGGCCGAGATCATCAACGTGGAATGGGCGCAATGGCTGGAAACCGTATTCCGGGGCAAGAACTATGCCCTGACCATCGTCAGCCATACCGAGCCGATGGATATTGGTATCTATGCCCGGCCCGATTACTATTTCCAGTATGACAACCCCGATTTTCAGGCGCTGATGAAGGAGCTGAACGCCGCCACGGACCCGGCGAAGCGGACGGAACTGCTGCAAAAGGCGCAGCGGATCATCGCCGAGGATTACGTCAACGGCTATCTGTTCCAGCTGCCGGCGCTGACGGTGGCCAAGGCGGGCGTGCGGGGGCTCTGGGCCAACGCGCCGACCCAGGCCACCGACCTGACGGCGGTCTATTGGGAGAACTGATCCTTGCGGTCCGGCGCGCATTCTCGGCGCCGGGCCGGACGGACCCAAGGGGGCCGCAACGCATTGGAGCGATTTGCATGCGCAACTGGATCCTGGTCGCCGGACTGATTCTTCATCTGGCCTTGCCGGTTCTGCCCGGTCCGGCAGCGGCCGAGGGGCTGTCCACGACCGGCGCGGCACCGGTGTCGCGGCCTCCTGCCCGGCCGCTCGATGTGGGGGTCGGGATCAAGATCGACCAGATCACTTCGGTCGATCAGAAATCCGAGAATTTCGGCGCGGTGGTGTCGCTGCGGATGGTGTGGGATGCGCCGGAACTGGCCTTCGATCCGGCCGGCGAGGGGGGCGAGGTCAAGGTGATGCAACCCGACGACCTGATCGATCTGGCGCGCGAGCGGGGGGCGCCTGTGCCCTGTTTCGTGGTGGAGAACCAGCAGTCGAACCGCTGGATCCATCAGGCGGTGGTCGCCGTGGATTCCGGCGGCGGGATCCGGTATTTCGAGAAGTCCTCTTTGACGCTGCAGGCACCCTATTTCAACTTTCGCCGCTATCCCTTTGACACGCAGACCTTCTTCTTCGAAATCATGTCGGTCTATCCGTCTCAGTGGGTGCATTTCTACCCGCTGGAGGATGTCTCGGGCCTGGGCGAATTGCTGGGCGAGGAGGAGTGGGTCTTTGGCAATGCCCGGATGCAGCTTTCCTCGCAGCCCGGTCTTTCCGGGCAGGAGAGCGATCGCATGGCATTGCGGTTCGAGGCGCATCGGCAATTCAGTATTATGCGCTGCGGATCTTTTTGCCGATTCTGATCCTGATCGTGGTGGGGTGGAGTTCGTTCTTTCTGGAGGATTACAGCAAGCGGATCGAGATCGCCGGCGGCAACCTGCTGGTCTTTGTCGCGTTCAACTGGGCGATCGCCGCGGACTTGCCCAGACTGGGTTATGTGACCTTCCTCGATTTTCTGCTGCAATGCGTGTTCCTGGTGACCGGGGCGATCGTGGTGTTCAACGTGCTGCTCAGCCGACTGGAGGCGAAGGGACGCGCCGGGGCCGCTGCGCTGGCCGACAAATACGTGGTCAAGTGGATCTATCCCTTTGGCTATGCCGGCGTGGTCCTGTTCGCGGCCTATTACTATTTGTGGACGGGATGAGAGGCCTGCCTGTCATGCGGGGTGCAGGTTTTCGGATCGGCACCGCCGATCCGACCGATGCGAGGGGGCGCTGCCCCCTCGCGCTCCCCCGGAGTATTGCGGGCAAGATGAAGAGACGAGGCATACAGGCCCGCCCGCCCGGAGCGGTTCCAACGCTCTGTCTCGTGGGCTAACCTGTCGGCCATGCTGCGCTATTCGCTCAAACGCCTGGCTTCGCTGATCGTCAGTCTTGCGGTGGCGAGTCTGGTCATCTTCTCGGTGGTCGAGGTGGCACCGGGCGATCCGGCGCGTTTCATGCTGGGGATCAATGCCCAGCCCGACACGGTGGCGGCGCTGCGGGCGGAGTTGGGGCTGGACGTGCCGAAATGGCAGCGATACCTCGATTGGGTCGGCGGCATGGCGACGGGGGATTTCGGCACTTCCTACACTTATCGGACCCCGGTGGCGCAGATGGTGGCGGACCGGCTGTGGGTGTCGCTGCCGCTGGCGCTCTATGCGCTCATGCTTTCGACGCTGATTGCCTTTCCCGCAGGGATCTTTGCGGCCGCCCGTCGCGGCAGGCCGGCGGATGCTGCCGTGATGGGGGTGACGCAGCTGGGCATCGCGATCCCGAATTTCTGGTTCGCGATGATGCTGGTGCTGATCTTCGCAATCAAGCTGCGGCTCTTCGGCGCGGGCGGTTTCGCCGGATGGGACAAGGGGGCCTGGGCGGCAATGAAATCGCTGACGCTGCCGGCCGTCGCGCTGGCCCTGCCGCAGGCGGCGATTCTGGCGCGGGTGATGCGCTCGGCGCTCTTGGACGTTCTGGGCGAGGACTACATGCGCACCGCCCGCGCCAAGGGGCTGAGCCGCCGCCAGGCCCTGTGGCGGCACGGGGTGCGCAACGCGCTGATCCCGGTGCTGACGATCATCGGGTTGCAGTTTTCCTTTCTGCTGGCCGGGTCGATCATCATCGAACAGGTATTCTATCTGCCCGGCCTTGGCCGGCTGGTGTTCCAGGCGATTTCCTCGCGCGATCTGATCGTGGTGGAATCGGTGGTGATGCTGCTGGTATTCGCCGTGATCGTGGTGAATTTCCTCGTCGATCTGGCCTATGCCGCGGTGGACCCGCGGCTGAGGAGCCGGACATGAGCCGCAATCTGATCCTTGGCGCGGCGCTGTCGTCGCTGATCCTTGCAGCGGCGCTGATCTCCTTCGTCTGGACGCCCTACGACTTTGCCGCGATGAACATCCCCGAGAAGCTCCAGACGCCGAATGCGCGGCACTGGTTCGGCACCGACCATTTCGGGCGCGACATGTTTTCGATGATCATGGTGGGCGCGCGCACCTCGATCGCGGTGGCGTTGGTGGCGGTGGGGATCGGCATGGGGCTGGGCGTGCCGCTGGGGCTGGCGGCGGCGGCGCGCAAGGGGTCATGGCTGGACGAGGTCATCATGCGCGGCAACGATCTGGTATTTGCCTTCCCGAGCCTCGTCATCGCGATCCTGATTACCGCAGTCTACGGCGCGGGCGCGATCAATGCGATCATCGCCATCGGCATCTTCAACATCCCCGTCTTTGCCCGCATCACGCGCGGGGCGGCTCTGTCACTGTGGGAGCGCGAATTCATCATGGCCGCGCGGGTCGCGGGCAAGTCAGATGCGAGGATTTCCGTCGAGCATATCCTGCCCAACGTGGTGAATCTGCTGATCGTGCAGGGAACGATCCAGTTCAGCCTCGGTATTCTGGCCGAGGCGGGGCTCAGCTATGTCGGCCTGGGCGCGCAGCCGCCCACGCCCAGTTGGGGGCGGATGCTGGCGGATGCGCAGACGATGGTCAGTTTCGCGCCACATCTTGCGCTGATTCCGGGGCTGGCGATCATCGTCACCGTGCTGGGCCTGAACCTTATGGGGGATGGGTTGCGCGACTGGCTGGACCCGCGGATCCGGGCGGCGCGGGCATGAGGTGGACGATCTTGCGCAGCAGTCGCCGACCTGCTCCGCCCGGCGGGAACCGCCGGGCAGCGCCCGCCCGCCCCCCAGGCGGGCGCTTTCGCGCCCACCACGGGCGGCCGCCGCCCTTGTCACACAAGGCAAGAGGGGCGATGGGATGACGGAGTCCCTTCTTTCCATCTCCGACCTTTCGCTGGAGATCGGCGCGCTGCCGGTGCTGAAGGGCGTTTCGCTGTCGGTCGCGCCGGGCGAGATCGTGGCGGTGACCGGCGAATCCGGCTCGGGCAAGTCGATGACGGCGCTGTCGGTGATGGGGCTGCTGCCCGAACGCGCCGTGACGCGCGGTGCGATTCGTCTGGGCGACCGGGATCTGCTGGCGCTGGACGAGGACGCGATGTGCGCGATCCGGGGGCGTGACATCGGCATGGTGTTCCAGGAGCCGATGACGGCGCTGAATCCGGTCAGGACCATCGCCGATCAGGTGATGGAGACGATCCTGATCCACCGCGCGATGGCCCGCGATGCCGCCCGTGACCGTGCTCGCGAGGTTCTCGACCGCGTGGGCCTGCCGGCGGACCGCTTTCCCCCGTCGCGCTATCCGCATGAACTCAGCGGGGGGCAGCGTCAGCGGGTGGTGATCGCCATGGCCATCGCGTTGCGCCCGAAGCTCCTGATCGCGGACGAGCCGACCACGGCTCTGGACGTGACCACGCAGGCGCAGATCCTCGATCTGTTGAAGGGGCTGGTGGCGGATTACGGCATGGGAATGCTGATGATCACCCATGACCTGGCGGTGGTGGCGGACATGGCCGACCGGATCGTGGTCATGCGCCGGGGCCAGGTGGTGGAAGCAGGTTCCACGCGCGCGCTGCTGGCGAACATGCGTCACCCCTATACGCGGATGCTGTTCGAGGCGTCCGTCCATGCGGTCGATCTGCCAGACCCGCCGCCGCCCGCGCCGCTGTTGCAGGTGAAGGGCGTCAGCCGCGACTACCGCCTGCCGCGCAGGCGGCTGTTTCGCGATCCGGGCCATTTCCGTGCGGTGCGGAATGTAAGTTTCGTTCTCAACCGTGGTGAGCGGCTGGGGCTGGTCGGCGAGTCGGGCTGCGGCAAGTCCACGCTGACGCGGGCGATTCTGGGGCTGGAGCCGGTGCAGGAGGGCGAGATCCTGCTGGATGGCGAGCCGGTCTGGACGGGGCATCGGCCGAACCTTGCAGTGCGGCGGAAGATGCAGGTGGTGTTTCAGGACCCTTACGGCAGTTTCAACCCGCGGCACCGGGTCGAGCGGCTGATCACCGAGCCGTTTCATCTGCTGGACGATCCGCCGAAGGGTGCGGCGCGGCGCGCGGCGGTGGCCGAGGCGTTGCGGGCGGTGGGGCTTTCGCCCGAGGACGCGGGCAAATACATCCACGAGTTCTCCGGCGGGCAGCGGCAGCGGATCGCGATTGCGCGGGCGCTGATCATCCGGCCCGAGCTGATTTTGTTCGACGAGGCGGTATCGGCGCTGGACGTGTCGGTGCGGGCGCAGATTCTGGACCTGCTGGCCGATCTCTGCCGGGAATATGACCTGACATACATCTTCATCAGCCATGATCTGAGCGTGGTGCGTTCGGTGACCGATCGGGTGCTGGTGATGAAGGCGGGCGAGATCGTGGAAGAGGGCGCGACGGAAGACGTGTTTTCGGCCCCGCGCCATCCCTATACGCGGGCGCTGATAGCGGCGGCGCCGCGGTTGCCCGATGTCGGCGTCGGCGAGCGCTGAGATGGCAGCGGAACGGCTTCGCCGTTGCCTCCGGCGGGGGTATTTGGGACCAGAAAGAAGCGGGAGGGAGGATTTGATGGGAGAGGCGATGTGGTTCGATCCGGGGATGTGCCTGATCGGCGGGGAATGGGTTCCGCCCATGGAAGGGGGCACCTTGTCGTTGGTCAACCCTTCGGACGGATCGGAGATCTGCCGGATTGCGCGGGGCAGGGTGCGGGACGTGGATGCCGCAGTGGCGGCGGCGCGGGAGGCGCTGGCGAGCGCGTGGGGCGGGATGGCGGCCTTCGAACGGGGACGGATTCTGACCCGGCTGGGGCAGCTGGTGCTGGAGCGGGTCGAGGAGCTGGCGCGGCTGGAGGCGATGGATGTGGGCAAGCCGCTGACCCAGGCGCGCAACGATGCGATCGCGCTGGCGCGGTATTGCGAATTCTACGGCGGCGCGGCCGACAAGGTGATGGGGGAGACCATTCCCTATCTGGGCGGTTACACCGTCTATACGTTGCGCGAGCCGCACGGGGTCACGGGGCATATCGTGCCGTGGAATTACCCCATGCAGATCATCGGTCGCTCGGTCGGGGCGGCGCTTGCGATGGGCAATGCCTGCGTGCTGAAGCCTGCGGAAGAGGCGTGCCTGACGGCGCTGGCATTCGCCGATCTGGCGGTGCGCGCGGGGCTGCCGGCGGGCGCGCTGAACGTGGTCCCGGGTCTGGGGGGGGAGGCCGGGGCGGCGCTTTCGGCGCATCCGGGCGTCAACCATGTCAGCTTTACCGGCTCGGTGGCCACCGGCGCGCGGGTGCAGGCGGCGGCGGCGCGCAACGTGGTGCCGGTGACGCTGGAACTGGGGGGCAAGTCGCCCCAGTTGGTGTTCGACGACACCGATCTGGACGACGCCCTGCCGTTTCTGGTCAATGCGGGCTGTCAGAATGCGGGCCAGACCTGTTCAGCCTCTTCGCGAATTCTGGCCCAGCGCGGTGTTTACGAAGAGGTCAGGGCGCGGATGGCGGCGGCCTATGGCGCGCTGACCGTTGGGCCGGCGCTGGAGGATCTGAAGGTCGGACCGCTGATCTCGGCCCGGCAGAAGGAGATCGTCGAGGGGTTCCTGGCGCGCGGCGCGGACCTGCCCGTGGCGGGGCAGGGCGTGATCGTCGATCACGCGCCTGCCGCCGGGGCCTATGTGCGGCCGACGCTTTTTGCCGACGTGCCGCCCGAGCATCCGCTGGCGCAGGAGGAGATTTTCGGCCCGGTTCAGGTGTTGATCCCGTTCGAGACCGAAGAAGAAGCGGTTCGGATCGCGAATGGTACCGGCTATGGGCTGGTGGCGGGGATCTGGACCCGCGACGGGGCGCGGCAGATGCGGCTGGCCAGGCGGCTGCGTGCGGGGCAGGTGTTCATCAACAATTATGGCGCCGGCGGCGGGGTGGAACTGCCATTCGGCGGGGTCCGCAAGTCGGGTCATGGCCGCGAAAAGGGGTTCGAGGCGCTTTACGGGTTTTCGACGCTCAAGACGGTCGCGGCGCGGCATGGATAATGCAGGACGCGCGGGGGTGGCCGCGCCGGACGGGGGCGAGGGGGTTTTCCACCCCCTCGCGCTCCCCCGGAGGATATTTGTCGCAAGAGGATGAGGGGAGACGGCGGGCCGAGGCGTCCAGGGGTCGGCGTGTATATGCAGGCCTGGAAGCGGTTCAGAAGTTTCCCGCCAGCAACACCAGCGTTGCGCCGACCGCCAGCCCTGCGAGCGCGGGCCAGACCCCCGAGCGCCGCCCCGGCGCCGGGTCGTCCCGCGCGGGGTTGGCCTGGGCGATCAGGGCGGCCTCGACCATGCCGGGCAGGCGCGGGCCGAAGCGGGCCAGAACGCGGGCGGTCTTCAGCAGGTCCGCGGCGACCGCTCGCGGGCCGATGGATTGCTTGATGTAATCCTCGACCACCGGGCGGGCGACCTGCCAGATATTGATATGCGGGTCCAGCGAGCGGGCCACGCCCTCGACCACGACCATGGTGCGCTGCAGCAGGATCAGTTCGGTCCGGGTCTGCATCCCGAACTTCTCGGTCACTTCGAATAGATAGCTCAGGAGCCGGCCCATCGAAATATGTGCGGCATCCATGCCGAAGATCGGCTCGCCCACGGCGCGCAGGGCGCGGGCGAATTCGTCCACGTCGCGGTCGGCGGGGACGTAGCCCGCCTCGAAATGCACCTCGGCCACGCGGCGGTAGTCGCGCCTGATGAAGCCATAGAGGATCTCGGCATAGACCCGGCGGGTGTATTCGTCGATATGGCCCATGATGCCGAAGTCATAGGCCACGATGTCCCCGTCAGGTGCCACCTTCATGTTGCCCTGGTGCATGTCGGCGTGGAAATAACCGTCGCGCAGGGCGTGCCGCAGGAACAGGGTCAGGACCCGTTCGCCCAGTGCCCGGCGGTCATGGCCGGCGGCGTCCAGCGCCGCGTTGTCGCCCAGCGGCACGCCATCGACCCAGCCCAGCGTCATTACCCGCCGCGCCGAGTAGGCCCACATCACCGGCGGCAGGCGGAAGCCTTCGTCGTCCTTCGTGTTGGCGGCGAATTCCGACGCCGCGGCGCTTTCCAGCCGCAGGTCGAGCTCGCCCTGCACCACGCCGTCGAAATGGGTGATCACGTCGATCGGGCGCAGGCGGCGGGTGCCGGGGATCAGTTTCTCGATCACGCCGGCGGCAAAGTAGAAGGCGTCGATGTCGCGGCGAAAGGCGCGTTCGATGCCGGGGCGAAGCACCTTGACCGCGACCTCTTCTCCGGTTTCGACCAGACGCGCCTTGTGCACCTGCGCGATCGAGGCCGCTGCGATGGGTTCGCTGAACTCCGAAAACATTTCCGACAGCGGCCGTTCCAGTTCGCGTTCGACTTCGGCCATGGCCTCTTCGCGTGGGAAGGGGGGCAGCTTGTCCTGAAGCACGCGCAGGTGGTCGGCCAGCTCCTGCCCGACCACGTCGGGGCGGGTCGAAAGCACCTGCCCGAATTTGATGTAGGCCGGCCCCAGCGCGGTCAGCGCGCGGGTCGCGGGGGGCATGGACGGGTCGCCCTTGTAACCCAGCCACATGAAGGGTTTGCCCAACGCATGGGCGAGGAAGCGGATCGACCGGGGCGCCTCGAACGCGTCCAGCACCACCTTCATCGCGCCGGTGCGTTCCAGCGTGGCGCCGGTGCGGATCAGCCGCCAGATGTTGTGGGGGCCGCGCATCTCAGAGTTTCCATCCCGAATGCAGGGCGGCGATGCCCATGGTCAGGTTGCGATACTTGGCGTTCCCGAACCCTGCCTGGCGGACCATGCCGAGGAAGGTTTCCTGATCGGGAAAGCGGCGGATCGATTCCACCAGGTATTGATAACTGTCCCGGTCATTCGCGATCAGCTGTCCCATGCGCGGGATCACGTTGAAGCTGTAGAGGTCGTAGAGCTTCTGCATCGCGGGATTCGGCAATTGGCTGAATTCCAGCACCATCAGCCGCCCGCCGGGGCGCAGCACGCGGAAGGCTTCGTTCAGGGCGTCCTGGGGTCGCGTCACGTTCCGGATGCCGAAACTGATCGAGTAGACGTCGAACGTGTTGTCCGGAAACGGCAGCGCCATCGCGTCGCCCACCACCCAGTCGAGGCTGTCGGCCATCTGCGCGGCTTCGGCCCGTTTGCGGCCCTCGACCAGCATCGGCTCGGTCAGATCCAGCACGGTGGCGTGACCGTGGCCGGCGCGTTTCAGGAACCGGAAGGAAATGTCGCCGGTCCCCCCCGCGACATCCAGCAGCCGCTGGCCCGGGCGCGGTGCCAGCCAGTCCATCATCGCATCCTTCCAGACGCGGTGGATGCCGGCGCTCATCACGTCGTTCATGATGTCGTATTTCGATGCGACCGAGTTGAACACGCCCTGCACGCGGCTGGCCTTTTCATCCTCGGGCACGGTCTGGAACCCGAAATGGGTGGTCTTGTCGCTTGTCTCGGCCATGGCGTTTGCCCATTGTCGCAGTCGCCCCCGTTATAGGCGTGTTGCGGCCGGGCACAATGGCGGCGCCCAAAGGAGAGACAGGAAAATGCCCGAACTGCCAGAGGTCGAGACAGTCCGTCGCGGGCTGGCCCCGGTGATGGAGGGGCAGGTGATCGCACGCGCCGACATCAACCGCCCCGATCTGCGCTGGCCTTTCCCGGATCGCATGGCCGAGCGGCTGACGGGGCGGCGGGTCGAGCGCCTGCGGCGGCGGTCGAAATACATCCTCGCCGATCTGGATGGGGGGGAAACCCTGCTGATTCACCTCGGCATGTCGGGCCGGATGACCGTTTCGGGCGACCCGTTGGGCCGGTTCGTGCACGACCACCCGGCGCGTCAGAAACATGATCATGTGGTGCTTCACATGGGCTCTGGCGCCCGGGTTACCTTCAACGACCCGCGCCGGTTCGGGGCTATGGACCTGTTCCCGACCGAGGCCGCCGAGGCGCACCGCCTGCTGACGGGGCTGGGGCCTGAACCCCTGGGCAACGCTTTCGACGAACCCTACCTCGTTGCCGCGCTGAAGGGACGCCAGACCGCGATCAAGGCGGCGCTGCTGGACCAGCGAATCGTGGCGGGGCTGGGCAACATCTATGTGTGCGAAGCGCTCTATCGCGCCCGAATCGACCCGCGCCGCAAGGCCGGGCGGATCGCGGCCGGACGCGTCACCGCGCTGGTGCCGGTGATCCGGCAGGTGCTGCAAGATGCGATCGCCGCGGGCGGATCGTCCCTGCGCGATTTCCGGCAGGCGGACGGGGAGTTGGGCTATTTCCAGCACAGTTTCGATGTCTACGGGCGCGAGGGCGAACCCTGCCGGACCCCCGGCTGCGCGGCCACGATTCGCCGCATCGTGCAGGGTGGGCGGTCCAGCTTCTACTGCCCGAAATGCCAAAGATAGCTTGAACCATGTCCCCTGCGTGGTAAGGAATCGCCCCTGACAGTGAACAACCGAAAGCAGATTCCATGGCCTTTGAGACGATCATCGTCGAGATCGAGGACCACGTCGCCCTGATCAGACTGAACCGCCCGGATGCGCTGAACGCGCTGAATACCCAGCTTCTGGGGGAACTCTGCCAGGCGCTGGAAGAGGCCGACGCCAACGACAAGGTGCGCTGCATCGTCATCACCGGTTCGGAACGCGCCTTTGCCGCTGGGGCCGACATCAAGGAGATGTCCACCAAATCCTATGTCGAGGTGTTCACCGAGAACCTCTTTGCCGATGCCAATGACCGCATCGCCGCGATCCGCAAGCCGATCATCGCCGCGGTGGCGGGCTATGCGCTGGGCGGCGGGTGCGAGCTGGCCATGATGTGCGACTTCATCATCGCCGCCGACACAGCCAAGTTCGGCCAGCCCGAGATCAACCTGGGCGTCATCGCCGGCATGGGTGGATCGCAGCGTCTGACGCGCTTTATCGGCAAGTCCAAGGCGATGGACATGAACCTGACGGGCCGTTTCATGGACGCCGAAGAGGCCGAACGCAGCGGGCTGGTCAGCCGCGTCGTGCCGGCCAAGAAACTGATCGAAGAGGCGCTGGCCGCAGCTCAGAAGATCGCCGAGAAGTCGATGATCGCGGTCATGGCCGCCAAGGAATCGGTCAACCGCTCCTACGAGCTACCGCTGTCCGAAGGCATGCTGTTCGAGCGTCGCGTGTTCCATTCGCTGTTCGCGACCGAGGATCAGAAGGAAGGCATGGCGGCCTTCCTTGAAAAGCGCGAGCCGCAGTTCCGCGACAAGTGACGCGCGGGCCGGTCGGGATCGTGCGGGAATCGGGGCAGGCCGCCGCGCCTGCCCTTTTCATTTCGTGGGCGGCAGGCGCGTGGGCGACAGCGGGCGCTTTCGCGTCTCGAGGATCAGCATGGTGGTTGTTTCCGCCACGCCGGGCAACTGCTTGAGCCCTTCGAGGATGAAGGCCCGCAATTCGTCCACGTCGCGCACCATGACCCGCAGCACATAGTCGAGACTGCCCGCCACCAGCAGCGTTTCGGTGATCTCGGGCAGGGTGTCGATCGCATCCAGAAACGCCTTGACGTCCTCGGGCGTCTGCCGCGCCAGCCGCACCGTGACCAGCGCATTGACGCCGAACCCCAGCGCCTCGGTATTGATGCGCGCGCCGTAGCCCGTGATCACCCCCGACTCTTCAAGCCGTTTCAGCCGGCGGCTGCAGGGCGTCGGCGACAGATTGACCCGCTCGGCCAGTTCGAGATTCGAAATGCGCCCCTCGGCCTGGAGAATCTCGAGGATGCGAAGATCTATGGAATCAAGTTCGATCATGGTCATTTTCTCTGCCTAATTGGTACTTGATAGGGAAATATTGCGCAATATCGCGCAAAGTTGAGGAAAAATGCAAGGATTCACCCTGTGAAAGGGTGTATTCTTGGGTCAGAGTTTTCAGTGGGAGGAGAACCCATGGCGGACGTTTTTTTGCATCCATCCTACGACGAACACGAACAGGTTCTGTTCGTGTCCGACCGCTCCTGCGGCCTGCGGGGGATCATCGCGTTGCATGACACCACGCTTGGCCCCGCGGCGGGGGGCTGCCGGATGTATCCCTATGCTTCGGAGGAGGCGGCACTGAAGGACGTGCTGCGCCTGTCGCGCGGCATGACCATGAAGAACGCGCTGGCCGGCCTGCCGCTCGGGGGCGGCAAATGCGTGATCATCGCCGACCCGGCCGCGGCCAACAAGCATGACCTGCTGCGGGCTCTGGCCCGGCAAGTGCAGCGTCTGGGCGGCCGCTACTGGACCGCGATCGACGTGGGCGTCGGCCCGGCGGATGTGGACGTGATGGCCGAGGAATGCGAGTTCGTGTTTACTCGCGCCTCGGAATTCGCCGACGACGATCCGCCGGCGCATTATACCGCGCTGGGCGGGTTCCACGGGATCCGGGCGCTGGCGGCCTATCTGCGGGGGGCGGACAATCTGGCAGGGCTGAAGGTCGCGGTTCAGGGCGTCGGTCAGACCGGGGCCGATCTGATCGGCCAGCTGGTCGCCGCCGGGGCCGAGCTGGTGGCGACGGACGTGAACGAGGCCGCGCTTCGTCGCGTGGTCGAACAGCACGGGATCCGTGCGGTGGCGCCCGATGCGATCTACGACCAGGACGTGGACGTGTTCGCTCCCTGCGCGCTGGGCGGGATCCTGAACGACGACACGATTCGACGTCTGCGCTGCAAGGGGATCGCGGGGCTGGCCAACAATCAACTCGAGCGGCCGGAGCATGGTCGGGCGTTGATGGAACGCGGCATTGCCTACGCGCCCGACTTCGTGGTGAACGCGGGCGGTGTGATGCGCGGCTCGCTGCCGATCTTCGCCGCCCATGACCGGGATCTTGCGCTGCGCAAGATCAAGGGGATCTACGACACCGTTCTGGAGATCCTGCGCCGGTCCGAGGCCGAGGGTGTGCCCGCCGAGGAGATCGCCGAGCGAATCGCGCTTGAGCGGATCCGTGGCGGCCACGCGATGGCGGCCTAGGAAAATGCGCGCCTGCGGCGCACGCCATGGGCCGGGTATGAGGGGCGCTGCCCCTCATGCTCCCCGGAGTATTTTCGGCAAGATGAAGGACTGAAGAGACCCAAGGATTTCCGGTTGGCAAACGGCTTGAAGTCCGTTAAACGGCGCCGTCATACATGCGCGTGCAGCCCGCTCAGGCTAGAATCACCCCGGCCGGGATCGGCCTGTTTCGGGTTCGGCATGCGCAAGGAACGAACCGGACCCGAATCGAGGTAGATAGATCATGGCCAATTCGCCGCAAGCAAAGAAGCGCGCTCGTCAGAACCAGAAGCGCTATGCCGTCAACAAGGCGCGCCGTTCGCGCATCCGCACCTTCCTGCGCAAGGTCGAGGAAGCAATCGCCTCGGGCGACAAGGAGGCCGCGCAGGCCGCTCTGCGCGCCGCCCAGCCCGAACTGATGCGCGGAGTCACCAAGGGCGTGTTTCACAAGAACACCGCCGCGCGCAAGATGTCGCGCCTGTCGGCGCGGGTGAAGGCGCTGGGCTGATCGTCCAGGGGGAACCCCCGAGAAAACGAGATCAGGACAAGGCGTTGCCTCGGGCGACGCCTTTTTTCGTTGATGTAGCGGCTTGATGTTTTGCTGCGCCTGCGAGAGATTCTTTGCTCCGGAATCCCGAGTCAACAGCATAGTTTCGTTGCCCGGACAGGGAGGGAATTGCTATCCCGTAGTCAGCGATTCACTCGCTTGGGGGGACAGGCGGCACCCGTATCCGGGCTTCGGGCTTTGTCCGGAGAAGGGGCAGTCAGAAGGTTCGGTGAAGCAAGAACCGGATGTCTGCAGCGCTTTCGGCTTGGCCGAGCGCCCTGTCAGAAACATGACTGTGACGGTTATTCGCGGTGGATACCTGCGTTCCGCCGCAAGGATTGGGTGTTTTTCTTGGCAATGGAACCCGTCGGTGTTCCGTGCTGCTGTGTGGTCGCAATCGTGGGCCCGTGTGAGTCGGTGAATCGGTACTGGCGGATGCCGGATACAAAGATGCCGGAGATGGGGCCGGCCATAATGCGGGACACATGAGGCGTTTGATGACCGAGGAAAAATGGGGACAGCTCAGACAGAAACTTCGAAAGACCGTCGGCAGGAACAACTACACGACCTGGATCGAGCCGCTTGAATTCGTCGAGCTTGAAGACGGCGTGGCGGTTTTCGAGGTGCCGACGAATTTCATGGGCAATTATGTCAGCCAGAATTTCTCGGACGTGATCCTGTATCAGTTGAATTCCTCGGGCGAATCGGTCCGGCGCATTGCCTTCCGAACGGCTTCGAACAAGCCTACGCGTCCCCGCGCCGAAAGCGACGGCAAGGACAAGGGCGCCGCCCGCCCCATCGCGGCCGAGTCCTCGCGCGTGCCGGGCAACGGCATTTCGGGCAGCGAAAAGCGGCTGGCGGACGACCTGCTGGCCGCCCCTCTGGATGCGCGGTTCACCTTTGACACTTTCGTCGTCGGCAAGCCTAATGAACTGGCCCATGCCGCTGCCCGCCGCGTGAGCGAAGGCGGCCCCGTTACCTTCAATCCGCTGTTCCTTTACGGGGGCGTGGGGTTGGGCAAGACCCATCTGATGCACGCGATCGCGTGGGAACTGCGCGCCCGGCGTCCCGACATGAACGTGGTCTATCTGTCGGCGGAACAGTTCATGTATCGCTTTGTCCAGGCGCTGCGGGAAAAGCGGATGATGGACTTCAAGCACCTGTTCCGTTCGGTCGATGTGCTGATGGTGGACGACGTGCAGTTCATCGCCGGCAAGGACAGCACGCAGGAGGAATTTTTCCACACGTTCAACGCCTTGGTGGATCAGAACAAGCAGATCATCATTTCCGCCGACCGCGCGCCCGGCGAGATCAAGGATCTCGAAGAGCGGGTGAAGTCGCGCCTGCAGTGCGGGCTGGTGGTGGATCTGCATCCGACCGATTACGAACTGCGGCTGGGCATCCTGCAAAGCAAGGTCCAGCAGTACCGGGCGACCTATCCGGATCTGGAGATCTCCGATGGGGTACTGGAATTCCTCGCGCATCGGATCTCGACCAATGTGCGCGTGCTGGAAGGGGCGCTGACCCGGCTTTTTGCCTTCGCATCGCTGGTGGGGCGCGAGATCGACATGGATCTCACCCAGGACTGTCTGGCCGACGTTCTGCGCGCGTCGGATCGGAAGATCACGGTCGAGGAAATCCAGAGGAAGGTTGCCGAATACTACAACATCCGGCTTTCCGACATCATCGGCCCCAAGCGGCTGCGGTCCTATGCGCGGCCGCGTCAGGTGGCCATGTATCTGTGCAAGCAACTGACCAGCCGTTCGTTGCCGGAAATCGGCCGCCGCTTCGGCGGGCGAGACCATACGACGGTGATGCACGGTGTGCGCCGGATCGAGGAACTGACCCAAACCGACGGGCAGCTGGCCGAGGATGTGGAACTGCTGCGCCGGGCGTTGGAGGCCTGAGCGCGGCGAAGGGCCGGGCAAAGGACCGGCGAGATCGCCGGCCTTGCCGGTCGGGGCGCCGGTGGGTCAGGGGCGCAGTGCCTCGACCTCGCGGGCCATGTCTTCGGCCAGTTCCTCGATCTCGTGCCGCAGAGCGCCGCGATGCAGTTCGAACCGAAGCGCCGTGACATTCGCCTGATAGCGGCGCGCCAATCGGTCCGGGTCGGCGTCCGGGGGCAATTCGCCGACATCGCGGGCGGCGCGAAAGGCCTGGGCGAACTCGCCGCGCATCTGCACCAGATAGTCCCGGGTGACGGCGGCTATCTTTGGGTCGGTCGCCTGGGTGTCCACTAGGGTCTTGGTCAGCATGCAGACCCGCCGCGCCGCGTCGTCCGGCGAGATCCGGACATAGGCCCGCAGGTTGTCGGCCAGCGCCGCCAGTGGCGATCGAGATTGTGCGACCCGTTCCCGGAACCGTTCGCGTGACGTCTCGAAATACCGCTTCAGAGCAAGAAGATACAGGGTTTCCTTGCTCGAGAAGGCGGCGTAGATGCTGCCGGGTTTCATGTTCAGCGCGGCTTCGAGATCCTTCAGCGAGGTCGCGTGATACCCCTTGCGCCAGAACAGAACCATCGCCGCCTGCAGGGCGGTGTCGCGATCATATGCGGCTGCGCGCGCCATGTGTTCAGCCCTCGTGCTCGGCCAGGTGGTTCAGGATTCTGGCATAATTTTCGACGCCCTGCGCGCCGGTGACAAGATGGCGCGATCTGAAAATCATGGCGGGAACGCCCCGGATCCCCTGGTTTACCCAGAATCCTTCATGCGCCCGCACGTCGCGCGCGAAACGCTGGTTGCGCAGAACCTCCAGGGCTGTGTCGCGGTCCAGCCCGGTTTCGCCGGCGATGTCGGCCAGAACCTCGATATCCGACAGGTCGCGCCCGTGGGTGAAATGGGCGGCGAACAGCGCCATCTCCAGTTCATGCGCCCGTCCCAGCTCGCGCGCCCAGTGCAGCAATTGGTGCGCGGTGAAGGTGTTGTGCATCCTCATGTCGTCGGAGAACCGGAACTCGAAGCCCAGTTCGGCGCCCAGTGCCGTGATCTGACTGCGAGTCTGTCGCGACTGCTGGGCCGTGATGCCGTATTTCTCGATCAGGTGGTCGCGCAGGTTCTGCCCTTCGCGCGGCATGTGCGGGTTCAACTCGAAAGGGTGCCAGTGAATTTCATGCGCCGTGCCGGTTTCCTCCAGCGCCCGCGCCAACTGGCGATAGCCGATCACGCACCAGGGACACATCACGTCCGACACGATGTCGATGCGAAGGGGATCCGGGCTCATGGTCGTGTTTCCTGTCCGTGACGGTCAGCTGGCCGCTTGCGCCGGATCGGCGCGGGTCCAGGCTTGTTCTTGAATACCCTTTCCCCGGCGTTCGGGCCAAGCGATAAGCGTAATTCGACATCACCTTTTGCGCCAGGCCAAGGATCGCTTCAAGCGCGTTCTCGGTGGTGAACCCCGTATCCGGGAACGCTTGAGCGTCGGTGTCATCGACCGGACCCCGGTTGCGCACCGGTTTGAGCATAAGGTCCCGATGCGCCTCGGACCGGGGCGTCGGCAGCGGCGTTCAGTTATGCCACGCTTCGGTGATGGCACTGCCCATCTGCATCATGCGGGCCATGCCGGAACGGGCGGCCACGGGGCGGGCGGCGCCTATGACGTCAGCGTCGCCGCCGCGCTGTCGTCCAGCCCGGTGCCGTCGAGGATGCCGGCGCTGATGAGGCCAAGCCCCATGGCCGGACTGCTGCCCGGAGCGCCTCCACTGACCGGGGCGAACGGTCCGGCGCTGCCGGGCGGCGGCGCCAGGCCGGGCAGGTCGCCATCGCCCGAAGGCGGGGCAAACAGCGCGGCCAGCGACAGGGCGCCCTGACCGTCGGATTGGGCGCTTTGCGTCTCGGCCGCGACGGTCGGCACCGGCAGCGCGTCATCGCTGGGAAGCGCGAGTTGCGACGGGGCGTCGGTGTCCGTCACCATCGCCGAACTGGCCGAGGCGACATGCACCTGTTCCACCACGCCGCCGGCGAACAACTCGATCTGATCGCCGGTGGTTGCCGGGTCTCCGTCCAGGTCGAAGACCGCGGTGGCCGCAAAGACGTTGACATCGCCCAGCAGCGCGTCGAGGCCGGGAATGTCCTGCAGGGAAATCGAGAAATCCAGCCCGCTGGTCTGTAGCGCGGGGCTGGTTTCGTCGGCAATCACGCCCTGATCGACGCCGTCCACGGTCAGCCGCAGCGAGAATTCGACCAGCTGGGCGTTGAACAGTGGCGTCTGGGCAAAGGCATTTTCCAGCGCCGCCGGATCGGTGACCGTGGTTGCGGTTCCGTCCGAGTCCACCGCATTCAGGTTGGTCAGGTTGACGTTGCTGCCGATCGCGAAGGCCTCGATATCAACGTCATTGCCCGCGGTCAGATCGGCCAACGCGCCCTGCCAGTCCTGGCTTTCCGGGTACGGGTTGCCGTCGGTCAGGAAATAGAGAATCCTGGAGTCCCCCGGCGCGGCACCCGCGAACAGCCCGGCGGTGGCGTCAAAGGCCGCCTCCCAGTTGGTTCCGCCCCCCTGGAAGGACAGCCCGTCCAGCGTCTCGGTCATCGCGTCGAAGTCATCGATCAGGTCGAAGGTGGCGGTGGTCTCGGCTCCGTTGCTGTAGGCAACGAAGGCGACATTGACCGGCGTGGCCGAACCCGTGAACTCGTCCCGCAGCGCCTCGAGTGCGCTGGAGACCGAGTCCTTCATGTCGTTCCAGCCCGAGGACGAAATGCTGCCGGAACTGTCCATCGCCACGACAAGGTGCACCTGCGCCGACGAAACCGGTGTCACGTCCAGCAGGAAGGTTCCGGGCGGGTCCCCGGGCGTGTCCGGATTGAAGGTGATAGATACCGGGACATCCGGCGGCAGCTGCGTTGTGTCCTGTTCGACCAGCACGGTCAGCGTTGCGCCGTCGGTTCCGCCGTGACCGTCGCTGACGGTGTAGGCCAGTGTATCCACCCCGTAAAAGCCTGTGTTCGGCGTATAGGTGATCGACCCGTCGCCGAACGACACGCTCCCGTTGGCAGGTGCGGTGGCGGCGGTGACCGACAGGGCGTCGCCGTCGGCGTCGGTGTCATTTCTCGTCACGTCCAGGGTGACGCCCGACCCTTGCGGCGTGACCGCGAAATCCGAGCGCGCCGCCGGGGCCTGGTTCGTGCCCTGGACGGTCACGGTAATGTCGTTCGTCGCCGTCGCGCCGTGCCGGTCGGTCGCGGTGACCTGGATGGTGACCGACCGCGTTTCGTCGGCAGCCAAGCCGTCGAAATCCGCCCCCGGGTCGAACCTCAGCGTGGTGCCGCTGATCGAGGCGGAGCCGTGCGATGGCTGACCCGTGACCGTGTAGGTCAGCGTGGCGCCGTCATCGTCGCCGTCCTGATCGCTGCCCAGCGCGGCCAGATCCAGAGTCGTCACCGGTCCGTTCTCCCGCGCAGCCAGCGCCCCGGCATTCAATGCGGGCGCGTCGTTGACCTCGGCGACGGTCACGGTGACCTGGCCGGCATCGGAACCGCCCCGTCCGTCGGCGACGGTGTAGGCAAAGCTGTCGGTGCCGTGAAAATCCGCATCCGGCGTGTAGGTGATCGAGCCGTCGGCGTTCAGGACCGCGCTGCCGTTGGCCGGCTGGGAGATCGCGCTGACCGCAAGCGGATCGCCATCGGTGTCGGCATCGTTGGCGGTGACGGCAAAGGTGACGGGGCTGTCCTCGTTTGTGGTCACGCTGTCGCCGGTGGCGACCGGCGCGTCGTTGACCTCGGCGACTGTCAGAGTCACGCCCGCCGAGTCGATGCCGCCGTTTCCGTCATCGATCGAGTAGACGAAGCTGTCGGTGCCGTGGAAATCCGCGTCCGGCGTGTAGCTGAAACTGCCATCGGGCGCGATCGTGAGCGTTCCATGTGCCGGAGAGGTGGCGATGCTCACCGTGAGCGGGTCATCCTCGACATCGGTGTCGTTGGCCAGAAGCGTGCCGGAAATGATGCCGTCCTCGGATCCGGCAAAGGCGTCGGGGGCAGCGTTCGGCGGGTCGTTCACCGGCTCGACATTGACCGTGACGGTCCCGGATACCGGCGTCCCGTCCGCGCCGGTCACCTGGTAGGAAAACGTGTCGGTTCCGAAAAAATCGGGCTCGGGGACGTACAGGAAGGTTCCGTCCTGAAGAACCGTGGCGCTGCCGTTCGACGGCGCGGTTTCGAGCGCGAAGCTGTCGGGGACGATGGCCGCCGTGTCGATGCCGATCTGCCCGGAAATGGGCGAGTCCTCGCCGGAATCCTCGGGACCCGATACCTCGATGTCGATGGCCTCGGCCGCGCGCAGCGGATCGCGCACGTTGTCAAGGTCGATCCGGCCTTCGTCGAAGGTGTCATCCGTGTCGGGATCCTGATCCTCGGGCTCGTTCGGCTCGTCCTGTTCAGGTGCGGGTCCGGGGAACCCGGTGTCGGGGCGCCCGCCCGCCCCCGGGCCGCCGCCCGAGCCCATCTCGACATAGGTCTGGCCGGCCTGGACCCGCTGCTGCGCGATCTGGTAGGCGGTCAGAGCATCGGCGATCAGCACCGCGTCGTCGCTGTCGTCACCGGCGGTTCGCGCCATTTCCAGCACCAGGTCATCGCTGGGAGAAATCACCCACATCGTATCAGTCGCGGTGATCGTGGTGATCAGGTTGTTGTCGAGATCGAACAGCTGGATCTGCCCGATGCTGCCGTCGGGGTCGCGGTTCAGCGCCACGGTGACGCGGGTCACTTCTTCGCTGCGCTCGATCTGGGCCGAGACGTTGGTGCCGCGGATGCCCATCGTTGCTGCGGGGGTTTCCACCGTCATGTCGCCGGTCTTGGCGACCTGGCCGGCGATGAACACGAAGCCGCCATTGATCAGATTGAAGGCTGCCGAGTTGTTCTCGCCCGCGGGATTGTAGACCAACTCGTCGATCACCATCCGAGACGATTCGGACATGGAAAAGATCGTGCCGTCCGCGAAGGTGAGCGACACCCGGCCGTCGGCATCGGTGGTCACCACGTCGCGGGCATAGATCTTGGAGCCGACCGCCAGCGTGTCGATGGTGCCGTCCAGCCGCTGAGCGCGCACGCTGCCGGTGACCGTTTCGACTTGACCGATCGGGATCGGCGCGGCGCCTGCGCCGGCCTGAACCAATTCGGCCCCGACCCCGGCGCCCGCCAGCAGGCGCACGGCATCGCCGTGCAGAACGCCGTTCTCGGCGGTGACCAGATCGGGTGGAGCCAGCCGCGTGAAGTAATCGGTGACAACGACGCGGTCACCGTCGACGGCGTCGATCCGCAAATCGGATCCCTGCCGCGCAAAGCGCGCCGAGAACAACTGAAACCCGGCAGGCAGAGTGACCGCCTCTCCGCCGATGTTCGCGGCAAGTGAAACAGCTTGATCGCCCGTTTCGAAAACGGTCTTGGCCGACGTAACCATCTCGGCCCCCCACCCAGAAAAACATCACCAATCCGCTCACATTAGCATGAAACGGAAATTTATCCTAAACTTACGGGGGTTTGGTGGAGTTGCGGCCGCACCTGTGGCACATCTTGGGGGGATGCTCACCCTGGCCGCCATATGGAGGGTCGAGCCGCGTGTGGAGCAGGATCGCCGAAATGTTCAGTTGGGGCCGGATCGCCGGTCTGACGCTGCTGGCCGGACTGCTGGCGCTGCGGGTCGTCGATCCGATCGTCGTCGAGCGGCTCCGCCTGCAGGCGTTCGATCTGTATCAGCGGATCGCCCCGCCCGAGGACCGTGCTTTTCCTGTCGCCGTCCTGGATGTCGATGACCGCAGTCTCGCCGAGATCGGCCAGTGGCCCTGGCCGCGCACGAAGATCGCCGAGCTTGTGGACCGCGCGATGCAGGCCGGCGCGGTCGCGGTGGCCTTCGACATCGTGTTTTCCGAACCCGACCGGCTGTCGCCGGCGCTGATCGCGCGGGACAACCCGATCCTGCCCGACCGCCTGCGCGCCGAGATGCTGAAATTGCCGTCCAACGACATGATCCTGGCGGACAGCTTTGCCCGAGCCCGGATCGTGACCGGCCAGACCAGCGTGCGCGACGCCACCCAGACCGGGGTTTCGGCGCAGCAGATCCGGCAGGTGCCCCACGCCATCATCGGCCCCGATCCCACGCCGTTTCTGTTGAAGTTTCCCGAGCTGGTGCAGAACCTGCCCGAGCTCGAGGATGCCGCCGCCGGGCGCGGGGTGTTCACCGTGATCCCCGACCCGGACGGCATCTATCGCCGCATGCCGGTGGTGATGATGGTCGAAGGCGCGCTGCGCCTGACGCTGACGGCCGAACTTTTGCGGATCGCGACAGGGGGCGACGCCTTCGCGATCCGGTCGAACGAGGCCGGGATCGACGGCGTGGTCGTCGCCGGCCAGCTGATCCGCACCCAGGGCGACGGCACCGTCTGGCCGCGCTTTTCTCCGTCGGACCCAGGCCGGTTCGTATCGGCTGCCGATCTGCTGAATGGCCGGGTGCCGGCGGGGCGGCTGGCGGGGCATCTGCTGCTGGTCGGCACTTCGGCGATCGGGCTAGAGGACTTCCGTCCCACCCCGCTGGGCGTGTCGATGGCCGGGGTCGAAATCCACGCGCAACTGCTCGAGAACATCCTGGGCGGCACGCTGTTGTCGCGGGACAACTCGGCCACGGGGCAGGAACTGTTCTGGATCGCGGCGCTGTCGCTGCTGGTCATCTCTCTGGCGCCGATGATGCGTGCGAGCTGGCTGATCGTCAGCACCCTGGCGCTGGTCGCTGCCTTTGCGACATTTTCCTACGCGCTCTTCCTGCGAAACGGGCAGCTGATCGACCCTACCTATCCGGTGGCCTCGATGGTTCTGATGGTGATGCTGATGTCCAGCACCAACTACTTGCGCGAGGAACGCCGCCGCCGCGAGATCCGCAATGCCTTTGGCCAATACGTCTCGCCCGATCTCGTGGCGCAGTTGGCCGATCACCCCGAGGCGTTGAAGCTGGGCGGCGAGCGGCGCGACCTGTCGGTGCTGTTCAGTGACGTGCGGGGGTTCACCACCCTGTCCGAAGGTTTCCGCGACGATCCGCAGGGACTGACGCGGCTGATGAACGGGTTTCTCACGGTGATGTCGAACGCGATCCTCGAACACCGCGGCACCATCGACAAGTTCATGGGCGATGCGGTGATGGCGTTCTGGAACGCGCCGCTGCCGCATCCCGATCACCCGCGGTCCGCCTGCCGCGCGGCGGTGCGGATGATGCGGGCGGTCGAGAAATACAACCGTCAGCGCCGGGGTGCGGCGAAACCGGGGCAACAGGTGCATCCCATCAGGATCGGGATCGCGGTCAACACGGGCCCCTGTTTCGTCGGCAACATGGGCAGCGACACGCGTTTCGACTACACCGCTCTGGGCGATACGGTGAACCTGGCTTCGCGGCTGGAGGGACAGTCCAAGACCTACGGCGTGCCGATCATCGTCGGCTCGACTACGGCGGAGGCGGTCAAGGGCGATTTCGCACTGATCGAGCTGGATCTGATCCGGGTCAAGGGGAAGACACGGCCCGAGCGGATTTTCGCCTTGTTCGGGGAACGTCGCATGGCCGGGCGAAAGCGGTTCCGGGCGTTGTCGGCTCAAGTGGCGTCGATGCTGAAGGCATATCGCGCGGGCCACTGGGACACGGCGATCGCGCGGCTGGATGAAATCGAGCGCCGCGCGTCCGATCTGCGGTTGGATCTGTCGCATTATGCCGGGCTGTTCCGGCGGCGGATCCGGCGGTTGAAGGCGGATCCGCCCGGCCCGGGCTGGGACGGCGTGTTCGACGCGCTCGAGAAGTGATCAGCGCTCGCGCAGCGCCTCGTATTGGCCCCGCCGGATCGGTTTCAGCAAATAATCCAGAACCGTCTTGCGGCCGGTCAGGATGTCCACCGTCGCCACCATCCCCGGCGAGATCGGCAGCGGATTGTCTTCGGTTCCCAAATGCTTGCGGTCTGTTTCGATCATCACGCGGAAGAACTCCGTGCCATCTGACGAGGCAACCGTGTCCGCTCCGATCCGCGCCACCCGGCCCTTCAGGTCGCCATAGATCAGATAGTCATAGGCCGTGACCTTGACCGACACCTCGGCCCCCGGCTTGACGAAGGCCACGTGGGCCGGGCGCAGGTTGGCCTCGATCACCAGCCCGTCATCGGCGGGCACGATTTCGGCCAGTGACTGGCCGGGGCTGACCACCGCACCCAGCGTCGTGACCCCAAGCGCATTCACGACACCGCGCACCGGCGCGCGGATCCGGGTGCGGGCGACGCGGTCGCGGGCGGCGCGCAGCGTTTCCTCGACCACTGCCAGTTCGACCTGCAACTCGGCCAGCCGCTGTCGCGCCGCCAGAACGTAGCCCGACCTTGCCACTCCGATCTCGGTCCGGGCCTGTTCGATCGCCGCCTCGAGCCGCGCCCTGGTGGCCTTGCCAACCTCGAGATCGCCTTCCAGAGCCGCCAGTTTCGAGCTCAGGCGCAATAGTTCGATCCGCGGCACGGCGCCGGATTTCGTCATCTGTTCGGTCAGCGCGACCTCTTCGCGCAAGGGTCGGATCATCTTGCTGCGCTTGAGCTGCTGGGCTTGCAGTTCGGCCAGTTCGCTTTGCCGCTGGCGCAGTCGGTCCTGCCGCAACTGCAGCTCATGGGTCAGCTGCTGGCGGCGGGTCTCGAACACCTCGCGCTCGGCCGCCACCGCACGCGGGTTCTCGGCCGCGAGTTCGGCGGGAAAGCGCAGCTCGTCGGCAAGGGCCGCTTCGGCCTGAAGCCGCAACCGCTCGGCCAGAAGCGCGCCGCGCCGCTGTCTCAGTTCGCCCAGTTCCGAGGCGAACCGCGTATCGTCGATCTGCATGATCACGTCGCCGCGCTCGACCAGGTCGCCTTCGTTCACTTCGATGCTGCGGACGATGCCCCCTTCGAGGCTTTGCACGACCTGAACGCGGCTCGACGGGACCACCTGGCCCTGACCGCGGGTGTATTCCTCGAGCTCGCGAGTCGCCGCCCAGAGCAGGAAGGCGCCGACCGCCGCGGCGATCGCCAGCAACAGGACGCCGGCGCCGCGCGCGGTCTGACCATGCACGGAGGCGCCGGGATTGTTCACGAACATCTCTTCCGCGTTCTGTCCGAACATCTATCCGCCCCCCGCAGGCGCCGCCGACAGCGCCGCCGTCACCTCGGCGCGGGGGCCGTCCAGCACCTTGCGCCCGGCATCAAGGACGGCATAACGATCCGCGATCACCGCAAGCGGCTGGCGGTGGGTGCAGAGGATCAGCCCGCAGTCGCGGCCCAGATCACGGTCCAGGCGGCGGCAGACCCGCGCCTCCATTTCCTGGTCCATCGAGTTGGTGGGTTCGTCGAGGAACATCAGCCGGGGCCGCCGGATCAGCAGCCGCGCCAGCGACAGCGCCTGCGCCTGCCCGCCTGACAGCCGCGCGCCCCGGTCGCCGATGAAAAGCGCCAGCCCCTCGGGCGCAGCGGCCACGAAATCGTCGAGGCCGGACAGGTAGAGCGCCCGGTCGATTTCGTCCTGCGTAGCGTCGGGGCGCCCGATCAGAAGGTTCTCGCGCAGGGTGCCGGTGAAGAACTCGGGCGATTGCGGCAGATAGCCGATGCCGGCGCGCAGTTCGGCCGGGTCGTAATGGCTCGCACCGTGGCTGTCGATCAGCACCGTGCCAGTATCGGGCGCGATCAGCCCCGCCAGCATCTTGCCCAGCGTCGATTTGCCGGACCCGACTCGGCCCAACAGAGCCACCCGTGCCCCGGCCGGGATGTCCAGCGACACGCCCCGCAGCGCCGGGGTGGCGGCGCCCGGCCAGGTGAAATCCACATCGCGCAGCGACACCTCGCCCCTGCGCACCCGCAGCCCGGACCGAACAGCCTGGGTGCTTTCGGTCGGGGTCTGCATGATCGCGTCCAGCGCGCCCAGCGACTTGCGCGCATACTGGGCCCGAAACACTGTCTGGGCGATCAGCGCCAGCGGCGCCAGCGCGCGCGAGGCAAGGATGTTCGCGGCAATCAGCGCGCCGACCGAGATCGTTCCATCGACAACCAGATAGACGCCCCAAGCCACGATCACGATGCTGGTCAGCTGCTGCACCGCCAGCGTCGCGCTTTGCACGAAATTGGCCCAGACCCGCGCCCGGCCGTTCAGCCGGGCCGAGGCGGCCACCGCCCGTTCCCATTCGCGCTGCATCACCGGTTCGGCATTCAGCGCCTTGACCGTGAGCACGCCGCCCAGCGCCTCGGCCAGCACGTTCAGACGGCGCGCGGCCACGTCTCCGGCGGTATCGGCGGTGCGGGCCATCGGGATCTGCGCCAGCAGCGCCAGCGTCAAAATCACCGCCATCGCCCCCAGCGGCACCCAGGCCAGCGGGCCGACGACGATCGCCAGAACGCCGATGAACAGCCCGACGAACAGCAGGTCCACCGCCGCCACGAACGAGGTCGAGGCAAACAGCTCGCGCACCGCCTCATATTCCCGGATCCGGCTGGCCAGTGAGGCCGCGCCGTCCTGCCGGTCCAGCAGCCGCAGGTTCAGAGCCTGCCGAAACAGCGCCGAGGCCGCCCTGAGATCGACCCGCCGGCTGATCCGTTCCAGCAGTCCCGCCCGCAACAGCCGCAACAGCAGGTCCAGCGCGATCGCCAGCCCGACCCCGATCGCCAGAGTCCACAGCGTCACGGTCGAGAAGGTCGGGATCACCCGATCATAAACGTTCATCACGAAAAGCGGCAGCGCCAGCGCCATCAGATTGATGAGCAGTGTCGCCAGCACCACCTGTGCCCAGCCGCGCCAGTTGTCGCGCACCGGCCCCCAGAACCAGTGCCGGTCGGCCGCGGCGGTCGGCGCCGGGGGGGCGCCGGGGCGGGTCCGCTGATCCTCTTCAGGTGCCACCAGCAGCAGATCTGGCGCGATTCGGCGGCGGAATACCCGCATCGGGTGATGCTCGGTCAGGCCGGTTTCGGGGTCGAACAGTTCGACCGACCCGCGCGCGGGGGTGATCGAGACCACGGCCACCGGGCTGCCCTTGTGGCGAAACGCGATACAAGGCGGCACCGCCGGATCAAGACGTCGCAGGTCGGCCCGATGGCTGCGGGTCTTCAGACCCAGCGCCGCCAGCGCCAATTCCAGATCATCGGGCCGGGCAAGATTCGCACCCGCCGGCAGCCGCGCGAGAACCGCGGCGGCGGTGAAGGGGCGGCCGTGAAACGCGGCGAACCAGCGCACCAGCCGCAGCGGCGGATCGAGGCGCTCGTCCTCGGCCGCTGGCGCGGCGGGCCGAGCAGGGGCGGCCCCGGCCACCGACCGGTTCATTTATCCACGACCGGCCGGGCCTTGTCGATGACGCTGAACGGTTTTTGCGTTTCCGTGGCTCGGACTTCGAGGGCGAGAAGTTCGCCGGTGCGGTCGATCCCGAAATGTTCGGCCAGCCGACTTTCGGCGGCAAGAATGCGGTAGGCGCTGAACAGCGCCCCGGCCCGCGCATTCAACTGGGTCAGGCGCGCGTGGAACAGTTCGGTCTCGGCGATGAGCACGTCCAGCAGGCTGCGGGTCGCCGCGTTGAACTCGACCAGATACTGATCCACCAGTTCGCGGTTGGTCGCCACCTGCCGCGCCGCCAGATCGGCGACTCGCTGGTACGACTGGTGCCGGCTCCAGGCCTCGCCAGCCAACCGTTCGACTTCGCGGATGATCGCCATGCGGTCATAGAGCGCCTCGTTCTGCCGCTCGATCAACGCCAGGCGCCGTTCGGTCCGGCCTCCGCTGAAAATCTGCCAGTCCAGCGTCACGCCGACGAAGACGCGGCTTTCGTCGCCGCTGGAACCATCGAGATCCCGCCCCACCGAAGCGCCAGCGTTGACAGAAACCTGCGGCAGATAGTCGGCCTCGGCGATGTTGCGTTCGAATTTGCGCGCGTCCACGTTGGCCTGCGCGCTGCGAATGCGGAAATTGTTGCGCACCGCAGTTCGGATCATGGCATCGCGGCTGCGCGGCAGGGCCGGGATCGCCGGCGTGGTCAGCGGGGCTCGCGGCGGGATGCCGACCAGCTCCAGATAGCGTGCCCTGGCAAGGTCCAGGTCGCGTTCCAGGTCGCTGATGGTGATCCGCACGGCTTCGACCCGTGTTTCGGCCTGAAGCTGGTCGCTGAGCGGCAGGCGCCCGCCAGTCACCAGCTCTTCGACCTGGCGCGAGATTTCGAGATGGCGGTTCAGGTGGTCCCGCGCGATCCGCATGAGCGCCTCGAGCCGGGCCACGTCGATATGGGCCTGCGCGACTGTCAGCGACATGGTTTCCGAGGCGTCGAGAAAGGCGAACATCTCGCGGTCCAGCCGCGCGGCGCGGGCATAGACGGTGTTGGCCCGGCGCAGCCCGTCGAACACTGGCAGCCGGGCCACGATGCCAATCTCGCGGGCGTTCTTGGTATGCGCATTGTCGGACGGCGTCAGGCCGCCGGGGTCGTCCACGTATTCCGGGCCGATCGTGCCAAAGATGGACACGGTGGGCATGTAGCTGCCGCGGGTTTCGAGCAGGTCGAAGGCCGCCGCGCGCACCGCCGCGTCCCGCGCCCGCATCTTCGGGTTCGAGGCCAGCGCGGTGCGAACCGAATCCCGGATGTCATGCGCAAGAGTCGGCGGCCCGGAAGAGATCAGAGCAACGGCAAGTGCAATGAGAAACAAACGACAAGATGCCAAGACACAACGCCTTTTGGGGTGACCCTAAGGGTTCCATTATGCCTCAATTGGTAGAAATGTCTCAGAATTTTTTTTTGGACGGACATTCACGGTGAAGGAAACCCATCGTCGACAGGATTCGCCTGAGTCTGCGTGACGCGGAAAGCAATGCAGGGGAAGAGATGGCAGGGGCAGCAGGATTCGAACCCGCGACCTACGGTTTTGGAGACCGTCGCTCTACCAACTGAGCTATACCCCTGTTGCGCGCACGATCTAAGCCACCCGCGCGGCAGGGGCAAGAGGAAATCGCATGCCACTGCACTTGCGCGGGCGGACGGGTGCAGTATGAACACGGCCGACAGGAACAATCGCACGCGCCCTGAGCAGATGAGCCTGAGAAAGAAGATCGCGGACAGCGCATGGTTCAACCGCTCGGTCGAGGGGCTGATCGCGGCGTGGATCCGCTTTGCCCATGACAGCTCGAGCTGGGACCGCATCGGGTTCGAGCCGATGGACGAGGCTCTGCGCGCGGGCGAGCCGGTGATCGTGGCGCTATGGCACCAGCGGCTGATGATGTCGCCCTGGCTGTTCGACGTGTCGCTGGGCCGGATCTGCACGCTGACCTCCTCGGCGCGGGCGGGGCGGCTGGCGGGGCAGGTGCAGGCGCGGTTCGGTTTCGACACAATCGCGATGTCCAGTCACAAGCGCCATGTCGCGCTCTCGCGCGAGGTGTTGGGCAAGATCCGCGACGGCTATTCCATCGGGATCGCCACCGACGGGCCGCGCGGTCCGGCACGGATCGCTTCGACCGTGCCGCTGGTGTGGGCACGCAGTTCGGGATGCCGGGTGTTCGTGGTGTCGTTTTCCGCCAACCGGGTGCTGGAGTTTCCCACGTGGGACAGGATGTGGCTGCCCACGCCTTTCAGCAAGGGCGTGCTGATGTGCCGGGAATGGCGGGAAACCGTCCCGCGCAAGCCCAGCGAGGAGGAAATGGAGCGGCTGCGGCTGAGCCTGCAGGCCGCGCTGGACGAGGTGACCGACGCCAGCGACCACGCCGCGGGGCGGCTGACCGGGGCGTAACCGGTTCAAGAGGCCGCGGCCTCGATTTCCGGGATCGGCGGGCGTGGCAGGCGATCGAGCAGGCGGAACACGCGTTCGCGGCACTTCGCGCCGGGCCAATCGGCGGGGTAGAAGTCAGCCGGCAGATCGGGGTGGCGCAACACCACGCGGCGCCAGCGGTGCACGATCAGCGTGCGCAGCGTGGCCGTCTGCAGGGGCGAGGCCGCCCCGGCGGAGGGCACCAGCGCGTCGGCCTGTTCCAATGACCGCATCAGATCCCTGCAGGCCGCGTTCAGGTCCGGCGGGATGATTGACGCCCGCAGCCAGTCCGGCACCCGCAGGGCGCCGATCTCGAGACCGAGAAGGCCGTTCGTGTTCCCAGGCAGTGGCCCTTCGCCCAGCGCCACGGTGTCGCCCACGCCGATGTAATTCTCGGCCGGCAACAACTCGCGCAGCGCGGCCACGCCATCCGCATTGCCGGCGATCAGTGCGTGCCAGCGTTCGGCCACCACGGGCGCGCGGTCATAGATGCGCGGGGTGACGGCGGCGCTTTGGGCGCGGCCGAACTCGGTCAGGAAATGCCGGCTTTCGCGGCCCTCGCGCGCGCTTTCCAGCCAGCCGTCCTTGCGCAGCCGGTGCAGGGCGACGCGGATCGCCTCGGGGCGGACGCCCAGCGGTTCGATGATCCGCGACAGTGCCGCGCCGCTCAGACGGTCGCCGGGGCGTTGGGCGAGGTCGCCGAACACGGTGACGATGATCGACCAGACGCGCTGGTTGCGCGGGTCGTTGAGCGCGGCCACGCAGTCGTTGAACCATCGGTCTGAGGCGTCATTCATGCTGATATTCCATGGGCTTGGCGGTCGCGGCACCGACGGTTTCCGGGGCGGGGCGTTCACAATTCCCGGCGCGCGCGCAGCGCGGCCGAGATGGTGCCGTCGTCCAGATAGTCCAGCTCGCCGCCGATCGGCACACCCTGCGCCAGCGAGGTCAGCCGCACCCGGCCCTGCAACTGGTCGGCGATGTAATGGGCGGTGGTCTGGCCGTCCACGGTGGCGTTGAGCGCAAGGATCACCTCGGTGATGCCTTCGGTGCCGATACGCTCCACGAGGCGCGGGATGCGCAGATCCTCGGGCCCCACCGCATCCAGCGCCGACAGCGTGCCGCCAAGGACGTGATAGCGGCCCTTGAACACGCCGGCGCGTTCCATCGCCCACAGGTCCGAAACGTCCTCGACCACGCACAGTTCGCCCGTCGCGCGTTTTTCGGAGGCGCAGATGTCGCAGATGTCCGAGGTGCCGATATTGCCGCAGTTGAGGCATTCGCGGGCGGAATCGGCGACCTGCTGCATGGCCTGTGCCAGCGGCGCCAGCAGTGCCCCCCGCTTGCGGATCAGGTGCAGCACCGCGCGCCGCGCCGACCGGGGGCCGAGGCCCGGCAGACGGGCCATCAGTTCGATCAGATCCTCGATTTCGCGGCTGGCGCTCATGTCGCATGGCGGGCGGGGCTCTGGTGCCCGCCCGGACTCCTCAGAAGGGCAGCTTCATGTCCTTGGGCAGGCCCATGCCCTCGGTCAGCTTGCCCATTTCCTCCTGCACCTTCTCGGTGGCCTTGGTCTGGGCGTCCTTGATCGCGGCCAGGATCAGATCCTCGACCACTTCCTTGTCCTCGGCGTTGAAGATCGACGGGTCGATGTCCAGCGACTTCAGTTCGCCCTTGGCGGTGCAGGTGGCCTTGACCAGCCCGGCCCCGGATTCGCCGGTGACCAGCAGGTTGTGCATCTCTTCCTGCAGCTGCGCCATCTTCTGCTGCATTTCCTGCGCGGCCTTCATCATCTTGGCCATGTCGCCAAGCTGGCCCAAACCTTTCAGCATGTCCGGTCTCCTGTGGTGGAACGCGTTTGCGCCTAGATACGGGCGCGGCGGCCCCGGCACAAGGGCTGGGCGCCTGGACGTGGCCTGTCATCAGAGATCCTCGAACGGATCCCATTCGTCCTCGACCTCGGGCAGGGCTTCGGCCTGCGCGGTGGCCTGCAACTGTTCCGGCGTGCGGATTTCGGTGATCCGGGCCTTGGGGAACCGGGCCAGCACCGCCTGCACCAGCGGGTGTTCCGCGGCGCGGGCGCGCAGGGCGCTCGCTTCGGCATCGCGTTCCTCGGCGATGGTGGGGGCGCCGCCCTCGGCGACGACGCTGATCGCCCAGCGGTTGCCGGTCCAGGCCTGAAGCCGCGCGCCCAGCCGTTGGGCAAGATCGCGGGGGGCGTCGTCGGACGGTTCGAACTCGATGCGCCCCGGCTGGTAGGACACCAGCCGCACGCAGGTTTCCACCTCGACCAGAAGTTTTACGTCGCGGTTGGCGCGGATCAGCTCGATGACGTGGCCGAAGGTCGGGAACCGCGCCAGCGCGGTTTCGGCATCCTGCGCGAGCGCCGTCACGGCGGACCCGCCGCCTCCGCCGGAGAGGGGCGCGCGCCCCTGCGCCGGGGCGGGGCCGGTTGCGCCCGCCGTCATCCCGCCGCCCCCGCCGGGGCCGGGGGACACGGGCGGGGGCGGGCTGTCCTGCAGCTTGCGCACCAGCTCCTCGGGGCTGGGCAGGTCGGCCACATGGGTCAGGCGGATGATCGCCATCTCGGCCGCCATCATGGCGTTGGGCGCGACCGCGACCTCTTCCAGGGCCTTCAGCAGCATCTGCCACATGCGCGTGAGCACCCGCATCGGCACGCGTTCGGCCATCTGCACCCCGCGCGCCCGTTCGTCGGGCGAAATCGTGGGATCCTCGGCCGCGTCCGGGGTGATCCTGACCACCGACACCCAATGCGTGATCTCGGCCAGATCGCGCAGCACCGCCATCGGGTCGGCGCCCTCGGCATATTGCGCGCCCAGTTCCGTCAGGGCGCCTGCCGCGTCGCCGCGCAGGATCATGTCCATCAGGTCCAGAACCCGGCCCCGGTCGGCCAGCCCCAGCATGGCGCGGACCTGATCGGCGGTGGTTTCGCCCGCGCCGTGGCTGATCGCCTGATCCAGCAGAGACGTCGCGTCCCGCGCCGACCCTTCGGCCGCGCGCGTGATCAGCGCCAGCGCGTCGTCGGTGATCTTTGCCCCCTCGGCATCGGCGATCCGGCGCAAGAGCTTGATCATCTCCTCCGGTTCGATCCGGCGCAGGTCGAACCGCTGGCAGCGGCTCAGCACCGTGACCGGCACCTTGCGGATCTCGGTCGTGGCAAAGATGAACTTCACATGCTCGGGCGGCTCTTCCAGCGTCTTCAGCAGCGCGTTGAAGGCGCTGTTGGACAGCATGTGAACCTCGTCGATGATGTAGATCTTGTAGCGCGCGCTGGCCGCCCGATAGCGCACGCTGTCGATGATCTCGCGGATGTCGTTCACGCCGGTGCGGCTGGCCGCGTCCATCTCCAGCACGTCCACATGGCGGCCCTCGCTGATCGCCACGCAATGTTCGCACTGGCCGCAGGGTTCGGTTGTCGGCCCGCCGGTGCCGTCCGGCCCGATGCAGTTCATCCCCTTGGCGATGATCCGCGCGGTGGTCGTCTTGCCGGTGCCCCGAATGCCGGTCATGATGAAGGCCTGCGCGATCCGGTCGGCGGCAAAGGCGTTCTTCAGCGTGCGCACCATCGCGTCCTGCCCGACCAGATCGGCGAATGTTTCGGGCCGGTATTTGCGGGCAAGCACCTGATAGGGTTTCGCGGGGGTCTCTGTCATCTCTGCTCTGGCGGATTCGTGGTTGCCCGACAGCCTAGAGCGCGCCCGCCTCGGCGTCCAGCATTGCCGGGACGGAAACCGTTTGGGGCAGGGGCGGTGTTCGGCTAAAGTCCCGCAGGGGTGAGGAAAACGGGGCTGGCAAGATGCCGGGCATGGTGATCCACGCATTGCAGGCGGGCCGGGGGACGCTGGCCATCTGTCCGCTGCCGGGGCGCGGCGGGCGCTATCGGGGCGATCTGGACCTGATCCGCGACTGGAAGCCGGGCCTCGTCCTGACCCTGACGACCGACTCGGAGATGGCCAAGGCCGGGGCGCAGCTTCTGGGCACCGACATCCAGAGCATGGGCAGCCGCTGGCGGCACCTGCCGATCGCCGACTTCGGCACGCCGGCGCCGCGGGTCGAACGTCTCTGGCCCGAGGCCAGCCAGGCCGCGCGCCAGGCGCTGCAGGGCGGCGGACGGGTGCTGGTGCATTGCAATGGCGGATGCGGGCGGTCGGGGATGATCGCCCTGCGGCTCTTGGTCGAGATTGGCGAGGATCCGCAGGCGGCGCTTGAACATTTGCGCCGGGTGCGGCCCTGCGCGATCGAGACCGACGCGCAGATGCAATGGGCGCTGGCCGGGCGGAGCGGTCCCCGGCGGCCCGGGCGGCTGCATCTGAGCTGAAGGTGAGAGACTGGACAGCGACCCAGGCGGGGCTCGTTACGGCTGCTTCCTTCCGGACCTGACCGGGTTGGCGAGGCGCCTGCCCGCGCCAGCCTCTCGGGGCGGCATATAGGCGGCGGGCGGGGGATTGGCAAGCGATTGCGCGCGCCGGGCGGTCACAATGGCACCACCAGCCGCAGGAAACCTTGTGCGTCGGGCCCCTGAACCCTGATGCCGGTGCCTTCCAGTTCGTGCAGATGCGCCGCCGCGCCGGGACCGGTGGGCACCGTGACCGTGGTGCCCGGCATCGCCGCGAACCGCCACGCGGGGCCGATATCTTCCAACGCGTCCCTTGCCAGGCGCCCCGAGATATAGTCCGCCACGGCGTCCCGGATCGTGATCCGGGGCAAGGGGAGTTCCTTGGCCCCATCAAGCGCCGCCACATGGCCGCCGCCGGCGGCGCGATAGCTGTTGAGCGCGACGACGAATCGCTCGTCCGGCCGGACCGGACGACCGGCATGGCGCAGCGCGCGGATTCTCCCGCCGTCGCAGTCCAGCAATCGGCCGTCATCGCCGAACCGGCGAGGCCGGGACGGATCCACGATCCAGTCGAGCCCGTGCAGGATGTCGAAATCATGCCCCGGAAAGGATGGATCAATCAGGGCCTGCCCTTGCCCCCCGGGCCGGACCCGGTTGAACAGACCGGCGGCATGTTCCAGCCAGTCCCGGATCTGTGCGCCGGTCAGGATCACGGCGCACAGCGTGTTTTCATGGGGGCAAAGAGCGATGACATGGCGAAGCGACACGTCTCCGGCCGGGATGTCGGTATAGGCGAACGGCCCGGCGCGCCCGCCGCTGCGGGCCGGAGCGGCGGCCGACAGGACGGGCAGGCCGTGGGCGGGAGAGTCGGCCAGATGCGGGCGCAGCGCGGCGGCCTGGGCCGCTGCCACGAGCGCCGTGGCGCGATCTTCGGCGACAAAGCTGAAATAGCTGTGCAGGGGGCGGCCAACCCGACCGACCGGCCGGGCAAGCCGGGCGCGCGTGGCTTCGTGGTCACGACGCAGCAGCCGCAGCAGCCGGGGATCTTCTTCGGTCGCGCTCTCGGTCGCACCTTCGGGGGTCCGTCGCGCCACCGGACGTAATTCCGACCGCGCACAGGTCACGGTCCACCGCCCGCTCCCGCTCCGTTCCAGTTCCAGATCTATCACGCCCAGATGCGACCCGGCGGAACCGGCCATAACGACGGGCACCCCATGCACCGTCCCCGCGCCATGATCCACAGGCCCCGAAGCCTCCGGCACGCCTGCGTGACGAGGGCCGGGAAAGACAAGATGCGTATGCCCCGCCACGATCGCGTCAACGCCCTCCAGCGCGGCGAGCGGGATCACCGGGTTCTCCATGCCGGTCCGGGGTTCTTCGCCCCCCAGCCCGCCATGAGCCAGGGCGACCACCAGGTCCGCCCCTTGCCGTCGCAATTCGGCCACGGCGCGTCGGGCGGCCTGCAGCATGTCGCCCACGGTCATTCTCCCGACCAGCCAATGCGCGTTCCACTGCATCGTCTGGGGTGGCAGCAGCGAGATGACCCCGACCCGAACGCCGGTCGCCGTCGGCAGGGTTCGTTCCAGCACGGCATGGGGCTTGATGGACCCCAGCGCACCCGGCTCCGCGGCCGCGAGGTTCGAGCCGATCACCGGGCAGGGCGCCTGCGCCAGAACGTCCCGCAACCGGTCCAGCCCAAAGTCGAAATCATGGTTGCCAAGCCCGATCGCGTCATAACCCAGCTCGGCAAGCGCGCCCATCAACGGATGCCGCCCCCTTGTCCGTCCGATGGCAAGATCGGCCAGTGCGGTCCCCTGCAGGGCATCGCCATTGTCGAACAACAGAACGCCCGCTCGCATGGCCGCCGCCTCGGCACGGGCCTGCCGAATCAATGTCGCGACCCGCGTCAGACCGACGAACGGATCCGGGCGATCCAGATTGTAGTCGAACCCGGTCAGATGCATGTGCAAATCGGTGGTCGCCAGAAGACGCAGCCGCGCCCTGACCGACGGCTCCTGACATATCCGCGCACTGCTTCTGTCCATCATCATCTCAATGGCGGGCTCATGCGAATCTTGTCAATGAGCGCCACGTTTTGGAAACAGTGCGTTTCCAAATTAGCGCTCTTGCGGGAAACACCGATAGTTCCGGCGAGATCCCGCTGTTCCTTCATCTTGCCGCCAAATACTCCCGCCGGAGGCACCCGAGGCCCCGGCCTCCGGGCCGGGGCCGAGACAAGGACTTGCGCCGAAGGCGCACCGTCTTGGCAACGGTGGACAGGCGCGCCGCCAGAACCCGCGGCGCGCCGCCCGAACCCGCCGGATGCACTGGAATCGGTGGCGGTTTCAGTGCATGAAGGCACGTACCGAAGACGGGACAAGGCGCATGAAAATCTTTGCAGGACTGGGCAACCCGGGCGCGAAATATGCACGCAACAGGCACAATGTCGGCTTCATGGCCGTCGATCGCATCGCCGAGGATCACGGATTTGGACCCTGGAAATCCCGGTTCCACAGCCTCGTGGCCGAAGGCCGGCTCGGCCGCGAAAAGGTGCTGCTGCTCAAGCCCCAGACCTACATGAACCTCTCCGGCCAGGCGGTGGGCGAGGCGATGCGCTTCTACAAGCTCTCGCCCGAGGACGTGATCGTGTTCCATGACGAACTCGACCTCGCCCCCGGCAAGGTGCGCGTGAAACAGGGAGGGGGGCATGCGGGCCACAACGGGCTGCGGTCGATCCACCAGCATATCGGCGACGCCTACGGCCGGGTCCGCATCGGCATCGGGCACCCTGGCCGCAAGGAACTCGTCTCGGGCTATGTCCTGCACGACTTCTCCCGCGCTGATGAAGACTGGCTGGGCGATGTGCTGCGCGGCATCTCGGACGGGGCGGTCGCGCTCGCCGAAGGCGACGCAGCGCGGTTCCAGAACGCGGTCGCTTTGCGCACGGCGCCGCCGCGCTCCTCGACCGGAAACAAAGGCAAGACCGCAAAGCCCGAGCGGGCATCGCAGAACCCCGAACCGGATACCCGCTCACCCCTGCAGAAGCTGGTGGACAAGTTCCGCTGAGCCTCCCCCCTTGCACCCGTCGGACAGACCGGGTCAGTATCGGCCGGAGACCTGATGCCTGACGCGAAACCGTGGGAGTATCCCTGATGGCCACCAGCTCCACCGCGCCCTGTCCGCATGGCGTGGCGCCGAACGGCTGCCCGATCTCGGCCGATGCCGCCGCCTTTCGTCCGTTCGACGGCCCCTACCAGCTCGACCCGGCCGAGGCACTGCGCCGGGCGCGCGAGAGAGAGCCGGTCTTCTACGCCCCCGACATCGGCTACTGGGTGGTGACACGGTATGAGGACGTGAAAGCGGTTTTCCGCGACAATAACTTGTTCTCGCCCGCGATCGCGCTGGAAAAGATGACGCCGCCAACGGCCGAGGCGCAGGCGATCCTGCGAAAATACAACTACAACCTCCAGCGCACCATGGTGAACGAGGACGAGCCCCAGCACATGGAGCGCCGGCGGCTGCTGCTCGACGATTTCTTGCCCGAACGGCTGGCCCGGCACGAACCGATGGTGCGCCGGCTGTGCCGCGACTACATGGACCGGTTCATCGACCGCGGCCACGCGGATCTGGTGAACGACATCTTCTATGAAATTCCGCTGACCGTGGCGCTGCATTTCCTCGGCGTGCCGGACGAGGGAGCCGAAAGGCTGCGGCAGTTCGCCGTGGCGCACACGCTCAACACCTGGGGGCGGCCGCCCCCCGAAGAGCAGATCGAAATCGCCGAGAACGTGGGCCGGTTCTGGCAGACCGCGAACGAGATCCTCGACGACATGATCGCCAACCCCGACGGCGAAGGCTGGATGTATGAAACCGTCCGCCAGCATTTCAAACATCCCGACATCGTGCCCGAAAGCTACATGCGGTCGATGATGATGGCGATTCTGGCTGCGGCGCACGAAACCACCTCGAACGCCACGGCCAACGCGTTCTGGACCCTGCTGACCCACCGCGACGCGTGGGAGGAGATCTGCGAGAACCCCGCCCTGATCCCCAGCGCGGTCGAGGAATGCCTGCGCGTGGCCGGATCCATCATAGCCTGGCGACGGATCGCCACCGATGACGCCGAACTAGGCGGCGTGAAGATCCCCAAGGGCGGCAAGCTGCTGATCGTGCAGGCCAGCGCCAACCGGGATGCGGCGCATTGGGAGAACCCCGATCAGGTGGACATCTACCGCGACAACGCGGTGGAGCACCTGACCTTCGGCTATGGCGCGCATCAGTGCATGGGCAAGAATATCGGCCGGATGGAGATGCGCGTGTTCCTTGAAGAATTCACCCGCCGCCTGCCGCACATGCGGCTGGTGCCGGGGCAGACTTTCGAGAACCTGCGCAATATCTCGTTCCGCGGACCCGCGCGGCTCCTGGTGGAATGGGATCCGGCGCAGAACCCCGAGCGCCACGATCCCTCGATCCTCGATCGCGCCATGTCTTTCCCGATCGGCGCGCCGGTGCGCGACGACACCCTGCGCCGCGTGGTGGTGCAGGAGGTGCGCGACGAGGCGACCGGGGTTCGCAGCTACCGCCTGGCCGATCCGCGCGGCAAGGCCTTGCCGAAATGGACGCCGGGGTCGCATGTGGATCTGGTGGCGGGCGGGTTCCGGCGGAAATATTCGCTGTGCGGTGATGCGCAGGACAGCTCGACCTATCAGATCGCGATCCTGCGCGAAGAGGATGGCCGCGGCGGATCGCGCCATTTCCACGACACGCTCGAGGCGGGCGCGACGGTGCACATCGCGGGTCCGCGCAACCACTTCCGGCTGGACGAGGGCGCCGAGAGCTATGTGTTGGTCGCCGGCGGCATCGGAATCACGCCGATCCTCGCCATGGCGGACCGGCTCAGGACGCTGGGGCGGCCCTACCGGTTGCACTATTGCGGGGCGACCCGCGCGGCCATGGCGCTGCTGGAGCGTGTCATGCGCGATCACGGCGACAGGCTGCGCCTGCATGTCAGCGACGAAGGCACCCGGCTGGACATGGCCGCTGAGCTGACGGGGGTCGGCGCGGGGACGCAGGTCTACGCCTGCGGGCCGGAACGGATGCTGGAGGCGTTGCAGGATCTGGCGCGCGGCTGGCCCGAAGGCACGCTGCATTACGAATATTTCAGCGCGGGCGCGTCGGGGCTGGATCCGTCCAGAGAGCACGGGTTCGAGGTGGTGCTGGCCGATTCCGATATGACCATTCAGGTCGCGCCCGACGAAACCGTGTTCGAGGCGCTGCGCCGGGCGGGGGTGGATCTCCAGACCGACTGTGGCGAGGGCCTGTGCGGCACCTGCGAAGCCCGCGTGCTGGAGGGCGAGATCGACCACCGCGACCGGGTGCTCAGCCGGGCCGAGCGGGACCGGGGCGATCGGATGATGACCTGCTGTTCGCGTGCCAGGGGAAGGCGGCTGGTGCTGGCGCTCTGACCGCGGCGGCGGTCAGGCGGTCCTTTTCGAGTTCTGCGCCGCCTGCGCGGCGGCCGCGATGTCGCCGTTCATCAGATCCTCGATGAACAGGCTCAGCAGCTGCGACCGGCCGTTCACCCCGGCCTTGCGGTAAATCGCGTTGGTCTGGGCCTTCACGGTGCCTTCGGACGTATTGCGAAGCCCCGCGGTTTCGGGGATGGTCAGCCCCTTGATGGCGAACAGGGCGACCTCGCGCTCGGCCGGGGTCAGGCCCCATTCCTCGAACCGTTCCTCGAGCAGTTCCATGAAGGCGCCCGAAACAATGCGCAACTGGTCATGCGCCCGGGCGGCGGACCGGGCCGAGTGCCGCACAACCAGCGCGCCGAACACCACGCCGAGGATCAACCCCAGCGCGGCGCCGATTTCGATCAACTCGTAAAGTTCCCAGCTGATCGGCGGCACCGGCAGCTGGAGCACCGACACCACGATGTCCTGCACGAAGAACGCGGCGCACAGAACCTGCAGCACGAGCAATCCGATCAGGACATAGCGATTGGTCATGGGCGACCCTCCGGCCCGTCGGGGTCAGTCATCGCCGCCCCCGTCACCATCCCCGTCACCATCCCCGTCACCATCCCCGTCGCCGTCCCCGTCGCCGTCCCCGTCGTTGCCTCCTCCGGGCCCGCTGTTGCCGCCACTGTCGCCGTCATCTCCGTCGTCGCCGCGGTCACTGCCCGATCCGCTGTTGCCGCCATCGTCACCGTCTTCGTCGCCGCCACGACCCCGGCCCCGGCCACGACCACGGCCCTTGCCGCCATCGTCGTCGTCATTGGAAACGGCGTTGCTGCCCGAGTTCGGGTCCACGATCGACACGGCGCCGCGCGCCGTTTCGTCCTTGGCCTTCCAATAGTCGCGCATGATCACCCCGGTTCGCGGGTTCAGCACGATCTCGCGGCTCATCGTGGGGCTGACGGCCTTGACCCTGGTGCGCCCCAGAAGGGTGCGGCTGATCGTGATTTCCGTGAACCCCTGGGCTCTGAGCTGGGCCACGATGTCATCCGTGATCCGGTTGGCCTGTGCGGGCGCGGCCATCAGGACCAGGAAAAACAGGGGGAGGAGCCGTTTCAACATGGTGTCTTCCATTCGATCGGGGCCCGGGCATGGCCCGGACCCCGCAGGGCGTTCGTGTCGCGTGGCGCTTTCACGTCCACGTCTCGACTGTTGCGCGGATCGGCGCCTCAGTCATCGCCGTCGCCGTCGCTGTCGCCATCGCCGTCGCTGTCGCCATCGCCGTCGCCGTCGTCGCCACCGCCGGGACCGCTGTTGCCACCATGGTCGTCGCCTGCATCGTGGCCGGGGCCGTCATCCGCCCCACGCCCCCGGCCACCATGGTCGTCGCCGGCATCGTGGCCGGGGCCGTCATCCGCCCCGCGCCCCCGGCCGCCGTGGTCATCGCCTGCATCGTGGTCCGGCCCGTCATCCGCACCGCGTCCACGACGGCCATGATCGTCACCATCATCGGAACCGTCGTCCATGCCGCGCCCGCGGCGCCCGTGGTCGTCACCGTGGTCCGGGCCGTCATCGGCGCCCCGCCCGCGCCCTCGCCCCCGTCCCCGACCGCTGTCATCCGAAGCATCGTCACCCGAAACCGTACTGTCATCGACGCGCCCGCTGAAGCTGCGCATCGTGACCTCGGTGACCAGCGATCCGTGGTCGAGCAGCTTGCCGAAATCGGCCGCCTGAATTGCCAGCGCCGAGACGCCGGTTGCCGGAGCCGCCTGCGTCGAATGTCCGGTGAACATGAACGCCGCGCCGATGGCGGCAAAGGTGAAGGTCCGTTTCATCATCTTTCTCGCTCCAACTGTTGTGCAACGCCTGCCACAACTGCCTTCGGTGGCTGGCACGTCTCACATGACGTCGGAACGGCGGACGGCTCCATTCGTGATCGGTTTATCCGGCCGGTCGTAAACCTTGGGGCGCAGGCCATAAACCGGGGTTTATGCCAGTGTTCGCGCCGCGCGGACAAAAAAGACCGCGCCCCGGGTTTGTCCAAGGCGCGGTCCTGCAACGCGAAAATGCCGTGGCGAAGGTTTCAGTCCTCGACCTCGCGGCCCTCGGTGTCGGACATGTCGAATCCGAGGTATTTGGCCACGGTGAAGATGTCCTTGTCGCCCCGGCCGCACATGTTCATGCAGATGATGTGATCGCGGGGCAGGTCGGGGGCGATCTTCATCACATGCCCCAGCGCGTGGCAGGGTTCCAGCGCGGGGATGATTCCCTCGGTCTCGCAGCTCAACTGGAACGCCTCCAGCGCCTCCTTGTCGGTGATCGAGACATATTCGGCGCGGCCCACCTCGTGCAGCCAGGCGTGTTCCGGGCCGATGCCGGGATAATCGAGTCCCGCCGAGATCGAATAGCCTTCGAGGATCTGCCCGTCATCGTCCTGCAGCAGGTATGTGCGGTTGCCGTGCAGCACCCCCGGCCGCCCGCCGGTGAGCGAGGCGCAGTGCTCCATCTTTTCGTTCACGCCCTTGCCGCCGGCCTCGACCCCGATGATGCGGACGCTTTCGTCGTCGAGGAAGGGGTAGAACAGTCCCATCGCGTTCGACCCGCCGCCGATCGCGGCGATGATCGTGTCGGGCAGGCGGCCTTCGGCCTCGAGCATCTGCTGTTTCGCTTCCTTGCCGATGATCGACTGGAAATCGCGCACCATCGCCGGGTAGGGGTGCGGCCCGGCCACGGTGCCGATGCAGTAGAACGTGTCGCGCACATTGGTCACCCAGTCGCGCAGCGCGTCGTTCATCGCGTCCTTCAGCGTGCCGCGGCCGGATGTCACCGGCACCACCTCGGCCCCCAGAAGCCGCATTCGGAACACGTTGGGCGCCTGCCGGCGCACGTCATGGGCCCCCATGTAGACCACGCATTTCAGACCGAACTTGGCGCAGACGGTGGCGGTGGCCACGCCGTGCTGGCCGGCGCCGGTTTCGGCGATGATCCGGGTCTTGCCCATGCGGCGGGCCAGCAGGATCTGGCCCAGCACGTTGTTGATCTTGTGCGCGCCGGTGTGGTTCAGCTCGTCCCGCTTGAAATAGACCTTGGCCCCGCCCAGCCGTTCGGTCAGCCGCTCGGCGAAATAGAGCGGCGAGGGCCGGCCGACATAGTGTTTCCAGAGGTGGTCCATCTCGGCCCAGAAGGACGGGTCGTCCTTGGCCTTGTCGTATTCCTCCTCAAGCGACAGGATCAGCGGCATCAGCGTCTCGGACACGAACCGCCCGCCAAAGATGCCGAACCGGCCGCGCTCGTCGGGGCCGTTCATGAAGCTGTTGAAAAGATCGTCGGCCATGGGAACCTCGCACCTGTTTCCCCTGTCCTAGAACGGGCGGGGGGCAAGGGCAAGCGGGTGCTGGGGGCGCGCGGCCGCGATCGGCCGGGCCAGGCGGCGAGGACGGGCGTCAGGACCCCGTTCCCATCAGCTCGTTTGCGATGATCCGCGCCACGGGGCGGGCCTGTTCGGCGGTCATGCCGGGCGACAGGCGCGGGTCATAGAGCATTCGCAGCAGCATCTCGTCATGGGTTGTCAGCAGGGCGAATTCGTCGTCGTCGTTGAAGATCGACGGCCGCACCTGGGGGCTGTCATTGGGCAGCCCCAGCCCCTGGGCCAGTTCCTCATGAATGCAGGACAGGTGCACCAGGTCGGGATGTTCGGCCCGGATCAGCGCGGCGGCATGGACATAGGCGTTGGGGTTCCGGCGGTCGGATACTGCCACCACGAAGCAATAGAAGGATCGCGGCAGGTCGCGGAACAGCGACAGTTCCGAATCCGACACGCCGGACACCAGCTGCCGCATCCGGTTCTGTACGAAATCGCGGTCATCCTCACCGGCCACGAAGACGTGGAAATTCGTCCGACGGTCAGTCACGCTGATCGGGTGGCCGGTGATCCGCGCCAGGCGCGCCACATAGGCCCGGATGTCGGCGTCGTCCTTATTGCGCTGTGCGGGGGGCACCGAGGGGCCGAATTCGATCCCGACGCGCACGGGAACTTCCCAGCGGCTGAGCGTGCCGCCGCCGCGCCCGCCGCGGGAATATTCGTCGAAAAAGGCGATGCGTTCAAAGTTGCGCACCAGATCATCGGCGTCAAAGGGCGTGTCCGGCCCGCCTCCGTCGGTGCGCAACAGCCCGTTGGCCAGCAGGTCGTTCTGCACCGCAAGGTAGTAACGTTGCAGATCGCGGCTGCGGGCCGACCGGACCTCGGGGCGCGCGGCCGGTGCCGGCGAACTGGTCGGGGCCGTCAGCGCGGCGGGATCGCACGCCGCCAGCGCCGTCATGACGCAGAACGCCGCCGCGAGCCGTTTCCGAATCCCTTTCCCCACGCGCCCCTCAACCCGGAACAGAGGTGCCGGAAGTGTCGCCGATCCCGTCGCGGCGCGCCTTGGCCGCGGCCAGCGTGTCGCGCAGCTCGGCCTCCATCTTCTTCAGCTCGGCCTCGGCGGCGGCGCGCCGGGCCTTGCCCTCGTCGGCGATCTGAAGGCTTTCCTCGATCGTGGCGATCAGTTCGGCATTGGCCTTCTTCACCGCCTCGATGTCGAACACGCCGCGCTCCATCTCTTCGCGGATCATCCGGTTGGATTGGCGCAGGTTCGCCGCGTTCGCAGTCAACAGTTCGTTGGTCAGGTCGTTGGCCTCGTGCACCGCCGCCGCAGCCTCGGCGCTGCGCTGGATCGTCACCGCCTGCGCCAGCTGGGTTTCCCACAGCGGCACCGTGTTCACCAGCGTCGAGTTGATCTTGGTGACGAGGCTCTTGTCGTTTTCCTGCACCAGCCGGATCGACGGCAGCGACTGCATCGTGACCTGCCGCGTCAGCTTCAGGTCGTGCACCCGCCGTTCCAGATCGTCACGCGCCGCGCGCAAATCGCGCAGCTGCTGCGCCTTCATCACCTGTTCGCCCTCGGGCGCGGCCTCCACCGCGGCCTCCAGTTCGGGGATGTCGTGGCTGTCAAGCTCGGCCAGCTTTTCCTCGCCCGCAGCGATATAGAGCGCCAGCTCGTCGTAGAATTTCAGCGTCCGTTCATAGAGCAGGTCCAGCGACTTGATGTCCTTCATCAAGGTGTGTTCATGCTCCAGCAGATTGTCGGTGATCCGGTCGATCTGGCTCTGCACCTCTTCATAGCGGGCGGTGAACTTGGCAAAGGGCGCGGCGCGGCCCAGCAGTTTCTCCCACCAGCTGCGTTCGCGGCGCATGTCCAGTTCGCTGACGGAAAAGCCGCGGATCGTGGTCACGATGTCGCGCAGGCTGTCGCCCGCGGGGCCCACGTCCTTGTTGCGCACGTCGGCCAGCATCGCCTGGCTGATTTCCTGCAGCTCGGCCTGGGCGGCCGACCCGAAGGACACGATCGAATTGGTGTCGGCCATGTCGATCTCGTCCATGCGCTTGCGGATCTCGGCGCGCTGATCCTCGTCGGCCTCCTCCATCGGGGCAATGCCGCCGGCCGGCTCGGGCAGGATTTTCGCGGTCACCTCCTCGACCTCGGCCAGCGTCTGTTCGGCCTTTCTGCGGATGTCTTCGGACATGGGTTTTCCTTTCTTCCTGTTCAGCCGTCCAGCCGGACGCCTTCGCGCTGCAGCCTTTCGCGCAGCACTTCGATTTCCACCGTCAGATCGGTTCGGTCATTGGCCAGCATCTCGCGGGTGCGGGCGGCAAAGTTCTGTTCCAGGTCGTCCAGCAGCGCCGCGAAATCCGCCCGCGCCTTCGCGTCCCGGCTGCGCGACCAGATGTCGGCGAATTTCTCGGTCGCATCCCGCGCCCCGCGCAGATAGACGGTCATGTAACGCCGCGCGCCGGTCAGGTCGCGCGGGTCTTCCTCGACGGTGCGAAAGAGGTCGCGTGCGGTCTTCTGGAATGCCTCGACGCGGGCCTCCATCGCCCGGTCGCCCGAACGCCGGACCGCCTCGGCCATGGCCTCGAGAACGGCCTCGGCCTCTTCCACCACCCGCGCCACGCGGTCCTGCTGAAAGCTGTCGATGCCCTCCATCCCCTTGTTCTTCAGCGGGTCGGGGCCAAAGGCGATCAGGTGCAGCCCCGCCGCTATCCCGCCATAGACCAGCGCCGCCGTCAGCCCCGGCTCGTTCCACCACGACGCCAGTCCCGCGCCAAGCCCGGTCAGCAGGCTGGCCGCGATCTTGCGCGGAAAGGCGGGACGGCGGGCAACCTTGCGGGCGCGATAGGCATCCTCGGCCCGCAAACCTTCGCGCAGCAGCATGGCAGCGGCGGTCCACAGCAGCGCCGCCGCGATCGCGATCGGAAGGGGCTTTGTGCCGACATTGACGTAGGCCATCACCAAAAAAACCACTGGCGGCAGGAACAGCGCATTGGCCCGCGCGCCGACGGGATCGGGCCGCGCGCCGTCGAAGGCGCCGGCATCGGGCGCCACATCATCCTGTGGCTTCGGGCTGAACTTGCCGCCGTATCGCTGCGCCATCGCCTAGAGCCCTCCGACCACCCCTGTCGCCAGCCCGAACATCAGCGCCAGCAGCGCCGCATAGGCAATGGCCTGTATCGCGTTTGGAAGCATTTTCGCCCCTCTCTTTGCCGCCTTTGGAAGAAACCTAGGGGAACCGGGGCAGGCTTGCTAGGGGGAACAGGCTGGGACCCGCCTCACCGTCGGCGCGGCGCGGGCTTGGCACCCGGCGGTTTGCGCGGCTGCCGGCGGGGCGGCCGCGGTTTGCCCTCGTCATCCAGCCCCAACTGGTCCCGCAGAACCCGCGGGCGCACTTCCTCGACCTCGCCGGGTTTGAGATTGCCCAGCTGGAACGGCCCATAGGATACCCGGATCAGCCGGTTGACCACGAAACCCAGCGCCTCCATCGCGCGCCGGATCTCGCGGTTCTTCCCTTCGCGCAGGCCGACGGTCACCCAGGCATTGGCCCCCTGCTGGCGGTCCAGCGTCACCTGCATCGGCTGGAACCGCTCGCCGTCGATCTCCAGCCCCTCGCGCAGCGGGTCGAAGTCAGCCTCCTGCGGCTTGCCCTTGATCCGCACCCGATACTTGCGCAGCCAGCCGGTCGCGGGCAGCTCCAGCCGCCGCTTGATCTCGCCGTCATTGGTCAGCAGCAGCAACCCCTCCGAGTTCAGATCCAGCCGGCCCACGCTCATCACGCGCGGCATGCCCTCGGGCAGGTTGTCAAAGATCGTCGGTCTCCCCTTTTCGTCCCGAGTCGTGGTCACCAGCCCCACGGGCTTGTGATACAGCCAAAGCCGGGGCGGTTCGGGCTGGGCAAGCGGTTTGCCGTCCACCGCGATCCGGTCCTTTTCGGTGACGTTCAGCGCGGGGCTGTCGATGCGGCGGCCATTGACCGTGACGCGGCCGGCCTCGATCATCCGCTCGGCTTCGCGGCGCGAGGCGACGCCGGCCCGCGCGATGACCTTGGCGATCCGCTCGCCGGGGGTGGGTGTGATGTTCATGCCCCGCCCATAGACGATTCCCGCCCCTTGCGAAAGGCGCCACCTCGGGGCAGTTTGCGGCATGGTGTTCAGATCCCATATGAATCAGGCGCTTGACGAGGCCCGCGCCGCCGCCGAACGGGGCGAGGTTCCGGTGGGCGCGGTGATCGTTTCACCCGACGGTCACGTCGTCGCGGCGGCCGGGAACCGCACCCGCGAGTGGCACGACCCAACCGCCCATGCCGAGATTCTGGCCATCCGCGCCGCCTGCGCCGCCGCCGGATCCGAACGACTGCCCGACCATGCGCTCTACGTCACGCTGGAGCCCTGCGCGATGTGTGCCGCCGCCATCGCGGCCACCCGGATCGCGCGGCTTTACTACGGCGCATCCGATCCGAAATCGGGCGGAGTCGCCCACGGCGCGCGGGTCTTCACCCACCCCCAGGCGCATCACAGGCCCGAAATCTATGACGGCATCGGCGCGGCCGAGGCCGAACGGCTCCTGCGGGACTTTTTTCGCAACCGACGGGACTGAACCCGCCTCTTCATCTTGCCTCGAAATACTCCGGGGGGAGCCCGTCAGGGCGGGGGGGCAGCGCCCCCCGGCACCGCCCTGTCCAGGTCCACCGTGCGGGCCGGCTCAGACTGACCGCGTGATCCCGCCGTCTACCCGGATGTTCTGTCCTGTGATATATCCCGCGCCGTCCGAGGCCAGAAACGCCACCGTGGCCGCGATCTCGTCATAGGATCTGCCATAGCGGCCCATCGGGATCCGTGCGCGGAACTCCTCCTTTTCGGGCAGGCTGTCGATGAAGCCCGGCAGCACGTTGTTCATGCGGATGTTGTCGGCGGCATAGCGGTCGGCGAACAGTTTCGTGAATGCCGCCAGTCCCGCCCGGAACACGCCCGAGGTCGGAAACACCGGATCCGGTTCGAACGCGGCAAAGGTCGAGATGTTGATGATCGCCCCTCCGCCCTGTTTCTGCATGATCGGCGTGACCAGCCGCGTCGGGCGCACGGCGCTCAGGAAATAGACCTCCATCCCCGTGTGCCAGTCCTCGTCGGTCAGCTCCAGCACCGGGGCGCGGGGTCCGTGGCCGGCGCTGTTGACCAGAACGTCCACCCGCCCGAACCGCTCCATCGTCAGATCCACCAGCCGGCGGAGGTCGTCATTGGACTGGTTCGAACCCGTAACGCCCACGCCGCCCAGCTCCTGCGCCAGCGCCTCGCCCTTGCCCGAGGATGACAGGATCGCCACGTTGAACCCGTCCGCCGCCAGTCGCCGCGCCGCATCCGCGCCCATGCCGCTGCCGCCCGCGGTAATGATGGCTGTCTTTTGGTATGTCATGTTAGCCTCCTGAGAACCGTTTTGCGGATTCTGCCGATCCGGACAGGATTTGACCAATCAGAATTGCTTTCGTCATTCTGTAGAAAATCTACAACCCTGCCGGTGGGCTTCGATCCAAGGGCAGCCCGACCTTTGAAGGCGAGGGGCTATCCAGGAAGGGGCCGACCGGCTTAGGCTGTGACGTGACAAGGGAGTCACGAAGCACCCATGACCACGACCCGCCGCCTTTCCGCCGTGCTTGCCGCCGATGTGGTCGGCTATTCGCGCATGATGCAACAGGACGAATCCGGCACGCTTTCTGCCTTGCGCGGGTTCCGAGCCGAGCTGTTCGAGCCGACGGTCAGCGGTCACGGCGGCGAAGTCATCAAACGCATGGGGGACGGCTGGCTGGTCGTATTTCCGGCCGTTGTCCAGGCCGTTCGCTGCGCGGTAGATCTGCAGCAGGCGCTGGCCGGTGTTGCCGGCCAGCTTCGGTTGCGTGTCGGCGTGCACCTGGGTGACGTGGTCACGGATGAAGAGGACATCTACGGTGACGGCGTGAACGTCGCCGCGCGCCTGCAACAGGCGGCCGAACCGGGCGCCGTTCTGGTTTCGGACATCGTGCATCGCAGCGTTGACGAAAAGATGCGCGCGCTGTTTCACAGTGCAGGCACGCGCGCGTTCAAGAACATGCCCGAACCGGTGCCGGTTTTCAAATGGGGCGGACAGGGAACGGCGACGGTCAGGGTGAACGGCCCGGCCGGGGCCCGGATGATCGCCGTTCTGCCGTTTGCCAACCTCAGCACGGACCGCGAGCAGGACTTTTTTGCCGACGGTATCACCGAAGAAGTCATAACCACGCTCAGCAAGCTGCCCGGCCTTCAGGTGGTGGCGCGGAACTCGACATTTGTCTACAAGGGCCGGTCGGTCGATGTGAAGCAGGTGGGCGCGGAGCTGGGCGCCAACCTCGTGCTCGAGGGCAGCGTGCGCACGGGGGGCAATCGTGCCCGGATCACCGCACAGCTGATCGACGCCACGACCGCCACTCATCTGTGGGCCGACCGCTATGACCGGAGCCTGGACAACGTGTTCGAGGTGCAGGACGAGATTGCCTTGCGCGTGGCGACCGAATTGCAGGTGGAACTGCTCGAAGGTGAAATGGCGCGGTTCCACGGCGCCGGCACCCGCGATCTGGAGGCATGGTCCGAACAGATGCGCGCCGTGGCCTGCACCCGCAGCATGACCCGCGAGGACTGCGCCGCCGCCCGCCGCCATGCGACGCGCGCGGTGCAGCTGGATCCCGGCTATGCTGCCGCGTATGGCACAATGGCCTTTGCCCAATCTGTCGAGGCGCGGCATGGCTACACCGACTCGCGCCCGGACACACTGGCCGAGGCCCGCGCCAACGCCAGGCGCTCGCTGGAGTTGGAACCTTACAACCCGGACGCCTGGGCGGTTCTGGGTTTTGCGGACGCGATCGAAGGGAAACTGGACACCGCCATCGCGCAATTCCGACAGGCGCTTGAGCAGAACCACAACCATGCCGACGTCTGGGCGCGGCTGTCGATCACGCTGACCTTTCGTGGCCAGACGCAGGAGGCAATCAGCGCCGCCGAACAGGCGATCCGGCTCAATCCCCAATATCCCGGCTGGTATGCGGGAAACCTTGGCTTTGCCCTGCGCATGGCCGGTCGGTTCGACGAGGCCGAGGCGCGGTTTCGCGAATACAGCGAACGTGCCGCTGGATTCGGGCTGATGGACCTTGCGTTGATCTACGTGGCCACGGGCCGCGAAGCGGACGCGCGGCGCGCCGCGGTCGAGCTGATGCGCCACCGTCCCGGTTTCCGCATTTCCAAATGGGCCGAAACGCAGTTGTTCGCCGACAAGTCCCTGCTTGACAGGGACTGCGAGAGCCTGCGGCAACTGGGACTGCCGGAGTAATCCGCCAGCTCTTCGGTTCTCGCAACGCGCTTTTGTGGCACCGCGGGCTTTCGAAAAGACCGGGCCGCCATCGTCCCGACGGTTTGACCCGCGCGGCCGGCCTCCCTAATCCTGTAGGCACTCTACTGAATGGAGCGCGCCGCATGTCCCGCCTTCCCCCGCTCAATGCCCTGCGCGCCTTTGAAGCCGCCGGTCGTCACCTGACCTTTCGCGCCGCAGCCGAGGAGCTCGGCGTCACCCAGGGTGCGGAGGCGCAGCAGGTCCGCGCGCTCGAGTCGCGGCTTGGTATGCGCCTGTTCGACCGGCTGCCACGCGGGCTTGCGCTCACGGATGCCGGGCGCCGCTATCATGCGCGGGTGCGTCGCGCCTTTGCGCTGCTCGAGGAAGCCACGGCCGAGCTGGGACAGGGGCGCACGGTGCTCACGATCTCGGTTCCGCCATCCTTTGCCCAGAAATGGCTGGTGCCGCGGCTGGGCGCCTTCACCCGGGCGAATCCCGATCGGGACGTGCGCGTGGCCGGGTCCGAGCGCCTGGCGAACTTTCAAAACGACGGGATCGACATCGCGGTGCGGCAGGGCAAGGCGCCGTTCGGTCCGGGGCTGCGCGCGGATCTGCTGTTCCCCGCCGTCTATGCCCCGGTCTGCGCACCGGCGCTGGCGGATGGAAACCCGCCGTTGCACACGCCGCATGACCTGCGATCCCATGTATTGTTGCAGGATGCGCACGGGCTGTGGCCACTCTATTTCGAACGCCACTTGGGCGCGCCGCCGTCCCCCGGCCAGAGGATCGTCAAATTCAATCAGACCAGCCTGTCGATCGACGCCGTGATCGGGGGACAGGGGGTGGCGCTGGCCTGCGCGCCACTGGTGGCGGACGAGATCGCGCAGGGTCGGCTGGTCCGTCCGCTGTCCCGGACTATCGAGGATGGCACGGGCTTCTACATCGTCGCGCCGCGCGCGCCGCGCCGGGCGAAGGCGGTGCAACGGATGCGCGACTGGCTGCTGGCTCAGGCATCCGAATAGCGTGCCGCGACGGCCTCGATCCGCCGCCGAAGCCAGCGATGCGCGGGGTCGTTGTTGGAGCGTTCGTGCCAGACCATGAAGATCGACACCGGCGGGCAGTCGAAGGGCAGGGGTGCGCAGTCGAGATCGCGCAGCGGCCCGCGTTTCATCAGCGCGCTGTCGGTCGAGATCAGGTCGCTGCCCTTCACGAAGGCGGGAATCGCGTTGAAGCTGGGCAGGGTCACGGTCGGCGGGCGGATCCGGGACTGACCCACGCCGCGCAGCACCACCTGCGCGCTGCGCCCGCCGGCAAAGCGCACCTCGACATGTTCGCAGGCGCAGTATTCCGCCCAGTCGCGCGGCGGGGCGCGCCGGCTGGCGTCGTAGTAGATCATCAGCGGGCTGCTCAGAAGCCGCTTCTGGAACAGATCCGGCGCATCCGGCGGCACCGGGGTCAGCAGAAGGTCGCAGCCGTCATGGCGCAGGATCGCCGCGTCGGGCACGCCCGAGGGCACGAAATCCAGCGTCATCCGAATCCCCTCGGCGCGGGTTTCGCGGAACAGAGGGGGAAAGATCAGCTCGCGCTGCATGTCGTTGGCGGCGATGCGGAAATGCAGCGGTTCCGACAGCGGGTCGAAGGGCCGCCCGTGTGTCAACGCCCGCATCCCGTCCAGCACCTGCTGTACCGGCTCGCGCAGCGATAGCGCCCGTTCGGTCGGCGTCAGCCCCTGGCCCGAGCGCACGAAGAGCGGATCGCCCAGAACCCGCCGCAGCCGGGCCAGCGCGTGGCTCACCGCCGACTGCGTCACCCCCAGCCGATCCGCCGCGCGCGAGACCGAGCTTTCCTCGAGGATCGTCAGAAAGGTGCGCAGCAGCGCGCCGTCGAGACTGGAATAATCGAAATCTTTCATATGTTCTATTATTAGACATGAATGGATTTCGTGTCACGCGGGCGCTAGATGAAGGCTGAGACCATCGAAAGGCGTGCGCATGGGTATTCGATTCTTTTCGGACCGGAACCGGCCGGTGCATCTGGGCCCCTATCCGCTGGAGCGGCTGCAGCGGGTGGACGAGATGCCCGACCTGTCGGCGGTTCCGCCGATGCCGGCGCTGGATTTCCACCGCCCGGAGCGGCCGGAGAGCATCGTCAACGCGATGGGCGAGTTTCAGGCGATGATGGACGCGATCCGCGACGGTTTCGTCAATCCGGCGCGGGCCGAGATCCCCTCCGATCCGGTGGAACGCGCCAACCATCTGAAAGCATTCGGCTATTTCAATGACGCCTCGATGGTGGGGTGTGGGCCGCTGCCTGCGGCGGCGATCCTGCAACCCCCTCGCCGCAACCCCGATATCGACCGGCTGGCCCATGCCCTGCGCACGCGACAGACCAAGACGCTGGCCAGTGGCATAGACCTGATCATGGCCGATCTGAAGGAGAGCATGGAGGCGCCGCCGCGCCCGATGGAGGGGCATGCCCATGTCATCCTGTTCCTTTACGAACACTGGCGCGACCCCGAGCCGGGCGAACCCGGCAGCGACTGGATCCTCGACGCGCAGGACCACCGCGCTTGCATCCGCGCCACGGAAACGGCGGTGGTGATCGCCAACTACATCAGGGCGCTGGGCTTTGACGCGCGGGCGCATACGCCCACCACCTCGGAGGTGGATCTGAACCGGCTCGCCGTGGCGGCGGGGCTGGCGAGCCTTGAGGGAGGCGAGTTGCGCGCGCCTTGGCTGGGGCCGCGGTTCGGCGTGGCGGCGGTGACGACGACGATGGAGATCGCCCATGACAGGCCGCTGGCGCCCCTGTCCCGGCAGGGCCGGTCGTTGAACGGGCTGGGGTGGAAGCTGGGGCTGGGCCACGCCAAGTCGGCGCTGAACCGCGACCCCTATGCCCGCCGCCGCTATGTGGACGGCGCCCACCCGTTCGAGCGGCTCAAGCGCGTGGACCGGCCCACCACCTATATCGACGAGGCCAATGTCGCCCGTGTGCCCAAGCGCACGGACATGTTCGCCCGCGCCCAGTTCGGTGACCTCGGCCCCAAGGTGCAGGAGGGCGCCAAGGGCGGCCACTATGTGCGCAAGTCGGCGCCATCCCTTGCCCAGCGCCGGGCGCTGGGGGCCTTTGTCCTGTTGCAGGATGGCGAAAGCGCGCCCGGCCCGCGTCCGACCGATGCCGAACGCAATGCCGCGAACCTCAAGGCGGCGAGCTATTTCCTCGGCATCGACGCGGTGGGGCTGTCGCGCTGTCCCGACTGGGCCTGGTATTCGCACGACGCCGTGGGCGAACCGATCGACCCGCCGCACGACCAGGCGGTCAGCATGATCGTCGATCAGGGTTACGAGACGATGGAAGGCGCCAGCGGCGACGACTGGATCAGCGTCGCGCAGTCGATGCGCGCTTATCTGCGGTTTTCGCTGCTGGGCGGGATCATCGCCCAGCAGATCCGCAACCTGGGCTACAAGGCCAAGGCGCATACGGTGATGGACGGCGAGGTGCTGCAACCGCCCTTGCTGCTGCTGTCGGGGCTGGGCGAGGTCAGCCGCATCGGCGAGGTGATCCTGAACCCATATCTGGGGCCGCGGCTGAAATCGGGCGTGGTGACGACGGACATGCCCATCACCCATGACAAGCCGATCGACTTCGGGCTTCAGGCGTTCTGCGAGGCCTGCAACAAATGCGCCCGCGAATGTCCCTCCGGCGCAATCACAGCCGGGCCGAAGCTGATGTTCAACGGCTACGAGATCTGGAAATCCGACTCGCAGCGTTGCGCCACCTACCGGATCACCACGCCCGGCGGCGCGATGTGCGGGCGCTGCATGAAGACCTGCCCGTGGAACCTCGAAGGCATATTCGCCGAAGCCCCGTTCCGCTGGGCCGCGATGCACATTCCCGCCGCCGCGCCGGCCCTGGCTAGGCTGGACGACGCGGTGGGCAATGGCGGGCTGAACGACGTCAAGAAATGGTGGTGGGACATCGAGTTGCAGCCCGACGGGGCCTATCGCCCCTCGCAGCATCCGTTGAACCGGCGCGGGCTGCAGAAGGATCTGGATCTGAAATACGAGGACCAGACGCTGGCGGTCTATCCCGCGCCGCTGGCGCCGCACCCCTGGCCCTATCCCTTTCCGATGGATCGCGAGGCGGGGATCGAGGCCTATCGGGCCATGGTGCCGGCCTACGAATACCGCGAGCGGCTGGCGCGGGGGGACATGTCGGTGATCCACCGCTATACGGCGGACGGCGAATCGCCGGTGATCCGGGTCGAGGTGTCGAAGGTCGAGCCGATGACGCCGGACATCACCAAGTACGAGTTCCGTGCGCTGGACGGCGGCGATCTGCCGGAATGGACGGCCGGCGCCCATATCGACGTGCTGGTGGCGCCGGAATTCCTGCGGGAATATTCGCTGTCGGGCGATCCGGCGGACCGGACGCGATACCAGATCGGCGTGTTGCGCGAGGACGAGGGGCGCGGCGGGTCGAAGCTGTTGCACCGGATCTTTCACGAGGGGCGCAAGGTGTTCATCTCGCGTCCGGTGAACCTGTTTGAGCTCGACGAGACCGCCGAGCGGACATTCCTCATGGGCGGGGGCATCGGGATCACGCCGATGATCGCCTTTGCCCACCGTCTGCACGCGCTGGGTCGGGCGTTCGAGTTGCATTATTCCTGCTCCAGCCGTGCCGCAGCCGCCTATCTGAAGGATCTGGCCGCCGCGCCTTGGGCGGATCGGGTCGTGTATCATTTTTCGGACGAAGGAACGCGCGCGGATCTGGAGGCGATCCTGTCGGGGTATCGCCCCGGCTGGCACGTCTATACCTGCGGGCCGGACCGTTACATGAGCGCGGTGCTGGCGGCGGCCGAACAGGTCGGGTTCCCCGAAGAGGCGCGGCATTTCGAGTATTTCAGCGCGCCCGAGCAACCCGATTACGAGAACCACGCTTTCGTTTTGCGGCTGGCGCGGTCGGGGCGGGAGCTGGTGGTGCCCGCGGACAGGACCGCGGCGGAAGTGTTGAACGAAGCGGGGATCCATGTGGATGTGAAATGTTCCGACGGGATCTGCGGCGTGTGCAAGTGCGGGCTGGTGTCGGGCAAGGTGGAGCATCGCGATTTCGTGCTGTCGAAGCGGCAGCGCGAGACTGCGATCATCCTGTGCCAGAGCCGGGCGGCCGAGCCCGGCGGCGCGATCGAGATCGATTTGTGACGGGGAGGAGTGCCGCCCCGTCCGCCCGTCGGGTGGACACCCTTGGGAGGTTTCAACGAAAGGCCCGGATTTCGGCTGTGTTGAAAGCGGCGTGATGTGGGATCCGTGCGCAAGGGCCGGCTCGCGGCGGTTCCGGGCGAGATCAACCGGCGGCTGGCGGTTTCGGGGTGGTCATCACGGAGGGGCGGATCGCCAGGGCCGAGGGGGCAGCGCCACCTGGGCATCCCGCTCACCCCATTCGCGCCCAGAGCGAGTCGCACAACCGTCCCACCCGCGCCTCTATCGCCGCGGCCGCGTCGATCGCCAGATCCTCGCGCCAGCGCCGCGCTACGATCTGCACGTTGATCGGCACCGGCCCGTCGCTCAGTTCGGCCAGCCGCGCCGGCACGCAGACCGCCGGCAGGCCGAGGAAGTTCATCGAATAGGACCACAGCGCCGAACCCAATGCCTCGCGCACGCCCTCGGCGCCTTCCGCATCCCGGTCGGGGCGGAAGAAGGGCTGCGGCAGGAACGGTGTCAGCACCAGCGGGTAGCCCTCGAGAAACAGGGACCATTCCCGCGCGAACCGGCTGCGTTCGGCGAGAGCGCGCAGCAGGTCGGCGCCTTCATAGGGGGGGAACTGCGCGTAATATTCGTCAAAAATCGCGTTCAGCGTGGGCGAACCGTATTTGCGCAGATCCTCGCCCATCAAGGCCTGCATTTCGCCCATCAGCGCGCGATACCCGGTCAGCGCGGCCTCGCGCAGCAGGGGTGGGTCCACCTCGACCACCTCGTAACCCGCATCCACCAGAGCATCCCGCGCGATATCCAGCGCCCGCGATACCTCGGGGTGCAGGTCGAACTCGAAGGTTTCCTTGGTGAAGCCGACCTTGATCGGCGCGTCCAGCGGCGCGCCGCGCCAGGGCAGGGGCACGTGGAACGGATCGCGCGGGTCGGGCGCTGCCATGGACGGCATCGCGAAATTCAGATCCTCCGCCGCGCGTGCGATCAGCCCCTGCACCGACATCGACTGCGCCAGCATGCCCCGTTCGGCGCTCTGGCTTGGGTTCCAGGCGGGCACGCGGCCCAGGCCCGGCTTGATCGACACCGCCCCGTTCGCCGCGGCCGGAAAACGCACGGAGCCGCCGATGTCGTTGCCGTGCCCCAACGCGCCGATCCCCGCCATCACCGCCGCCGCCGCGCCGCCCGAGGATCCCCCGGCCGAAATGTGGTCGCCCCACGGGTTGTGGGTGCGGCCGTAAAGCGGGTTGTCGGTATCGGCGCGGAAGGAAAACTCCGGTGTATTGGTGCGCCCGATCACCACCGCGCCTGCGTTCAGCAGGTTGTCCACCACCGGCGCGTTGGCGGGTGCGATCAGGTTCCTCAGCGCCTCGACCCCGTTCGTGGTGGCGTGGCCCTTCTGGTCCACGTTGACCTTGATCGTCACCGGAACGCCGAACAGCGGGCCCAGCCGACCGCCGGCCGCCCGCTGCCGGTCAAGGGCGCGGGCGCGTTCCAGCGCCTCGTCGGCCAGGCTTTCCACCACCGCGTTGAGCGCCGGGTTCACCGCATCCATCCGGTCGATGGCGGCCTGCGTGACGGCCTCGACCGACACGTCCCCGGCCAGCGTCCGGTCCGCCGTCTCGCGGGCGGTCAATTTCCACAGGTCCATCTTCGTCATCGTCGTCCTCTCCCGCCCCGCAGCCTAGGCCAGTGTCGTGAAAGCGCAAGAAAAACCGCCTCGCCTTGCGCGTGGTAGGGGGGCGCTGCCCCCGTCGCCCGTATGGGCGACTCCCCCGGAGTATTTGCCGCAAGATGAAGAGGGGCGAACTGGTCCCGGCGCCGTGGTGCCGGCAGGCATAGCCGGAAAGGTGGCCGTTACGGGGCGCTTTCAGCGGCCCTTGCGCGGCATCTCGTCCAGCAATGTCCGTGCCACGTTCTCGCGGATCTCGCCTCGTTCCACCATCGCCCGCGCGATCCGGTCGATCTGCGCCCCCGTCGCCCCGGCCGCGATCGCCACGTTGCGGGCATGCAACCCCATGTGCCCGCGCTGGATCCCTTCGGTCGCCAGCGCCCTGAGCGCCGAGAAGTTCTGCACCAGACCCACCGCCGCCATCACCCGCGCCAGCCGGTCGGCGGTGGTGGCCCCCATGATCTTCAGCGCGGCCTGCGCCGTGGGATGCGCCCGCGTGGCGCCGCCCACGATCCCGACCGGCATCGGCAGCTCGATCCGGCCGAGCAGGTCGCCTTGGGGCGTTTTTTCATAAGACGATAGCGGCCCGTATCCGCCTTGCGCGGCAAAGGCATGGGCGCCTGCCTCGAGCGCGCGGGTATCGTTGCCGGTGGCCAGCCCAACGGCATCAATACCGTTCATGATCCCCTTGTTGTGGGTGGCCGCGCGATAGGGGTCGGCCGCGGCAAAGGCCCAGGCCGACAAGATCCCGTCCACCACATCCGCACCAATCACCTCGGCCGGCCAGACCGCGCGCGCCCGCACCAGCCGCCGGTCGGCGAGGTTCGACAGGATGCGCAGACCGACACGGCCGCCGGTGATCTCCTCGACGAAAGGCGCGATGCGTTCTGCCATCGTGTTGACCGTGTTGGCCCCCATCGCGTCGCGCACGTCCACGATCAGGTGCAGGACCAGAAAGGGCGGCACGATCCGCGCCTCGACATCGCGAAACCCGCCGCCGAGTCGCACCAGAACGGGATCGCAGGCATTGCAGCGCGCGGCGATCTCGTCGCGCCGGGCCAGCACCGCGTCGCGGGCGGCGGACAGATCCTCCAGCCCGGTCACCTGCACCTGCGCGATCATGCGCGGCGGGTCGGCCTCGGTCACCACGCCGCCCGCGTCGCGGCAGGCCCGCGCCCCGTTGCAGACCGCCGCGACGACCGAGCTTTCCTCGGTCGCCATCGGCACCAGCACGTCCTGCCCGTCCACCCGCAGGTTGGTCGCCACGCCCAGCGGCACCGCCATCACGGAAATGACGTTTTCGCTGAGGTGATCGGCGATCTCGCCGTCATGGGCGGCGGCAGCCTCGAGATGCGCGCGGGCGGCCGCGTCCAGCCCTGCCGCCTGCGCCACCCGCGTCAGCCGTTCCGCCCGGGGCAGGTTGTGCAGGCCCGGAAGTCTGGAATTGGTCATCTGTCTCCTCCCGGCGCCCAGACAAGACCGCGCCCGCGTTCCTGTCAAGCGCCGGGAGAGTGCCCGGAGAGCGCCGGTCAGACCGACAGGCAGACGTATTTCAGCTCCAGATACTCGTCGATGCCGTAATGGCTGCCCTCGCGGCCCAGGCCGGACTGCTTGACCCCGCCGAAGGGGCCGAGCTCGGTCGAGATGATGCCGGTGTTCACGCCGACGATGCCGTATTCCAGAGCCTCGGCCACCTTGTAGACGCGCGACAGGTCGCGGGCATAGAAATAGGCGGCAAGGCCGAAGATCGTGTCATTGGCCATCTCGATCACTTCGTCCACGTCCTCGAACCGGAAGAGCGGCGCGAGCGGGCCGAAGGTTTCCTCGCGCGCCACCTTCATGTCCTGGGTGACGCCGGTGACGATGGTGGGCTCGAAGAAGGTGCCGCCCAGCGCATGCGGCTTGCCGCCGGTCAGCACCTGGCCGCCCTTGGCGGTCACGTCGCCCAGATGCTCCAGCACCTTTTCGACCGCTTCGCGGTTGATGAGCGGCCCCGTCGTCACGCCCTCTTCCAGACCGTCGCCGACCCTCAGCTTGTTCACCGCTGCCGCCAGCTTTTCGGCAAAGGCGTCATAGACCCCGGCCTGAACGTAGATGCGGTTGGCGCAGACGCAGGTCTGGCCGGCATTGCGGAACTTGCACATCATCGCGCCTTCGACCGCCGCGTCCAGATCCGCGTCGTCAAACACGATGAAGGGTGCGTTGCCGCCCAGCTCCATGCTGCATTTCTTGATCTGGTCGGCGGCCTGGCGCAGCAGGATGCGGCCCACTTCGGTCGAGCCGGTGAAGCTGAGCTTGCGCACGGCGGGGTTTTCGCAGAATTCCTTGCCGATCTCCGAGGCGCGCGAGCTGGGCACCACGTTGAACACGCCCGCGGGGATGCCGGCGCGTTCGGCCAGCACCGCCAGTGCGATCGCCGAGAGCGGCGTTTCCGCCGCGGGGCGCGCGACGAAGGTGCAGCCGGCGGCCAGCGCCGGCGCAGCCTTGCGGGTGATCATGGCGTTGGGAAAGTTCCACGGCGTGATCGACGCGGCCACGCCGATCGGCTGTTTCAGCACCATGATCCGCTTGTCCCGCTGGTGGCCGGGGATCATCTCGCCATAGACGCGCTTGGCTTCTTCGCCGAAGAATTCGACGAAAGAGGCGCCATAGGCGATCTCGCCCACGGCTTCGGCCAGCGGTTTGCCCTGTTCGGCGGTGAGGATCCGGCCCAGATCCTGCGCGTTCTGCATCATCAGGTCGAACCATTTGCGCATCACTGCCGCGCGTTCCTTGCCCGTACGGGCGGCCCAGTCTTTCTGCGCCGCCTCGGCCGCGGCGATGGCCTCGGCTACCTGCGCGCGGCTCAGGTCTGCGACCTGCGCGATCACGTCGCCGCGGGCGGGGTTGGTGACGTCGAAGGTGCCGCCCTCGCCCTCGACCCAGGTCCCGCCCACATAGGCGCGGGTTTCCAGCAGGGTGGGATCGTCCAGCAGGGATTTGAGATCGGTCGTGCGGTCCAGCATCGGGGGTCTCCTCCGTATCGGTTCGGGCACAACAAACGCCCAAGCGCGAGAATTGTCCAGAACCTGCGCGCGGGGCGGCGGTGCGGCAGGAACGGCCCCTTGCGGGGCCGTGCCTCCGGCGGGGATATTTGGAGCAAGAGGAAGGGACGGGCGTGGACGACCCCGGGTGGGCATGACGGGCCTGTGGGCATGAAGGGTGCGCGGGAAAAGGCTTGCGCGACTCGCGCCGGCAGGGCAGGACAGGTGCGGGGCACAGGCGATGGCGTCGCCACCATGCCGCACAAGGGTCGGCATGCCGCCCCGTTTCTCAGTCCTGAACGCCGGGACCTTTCTGCGAAGGAGGGTCACATGACCGCACGGGTTCAATCCGCATCCCAGCTTTCCCGTCCCGAGATGTATCGGTTCCACAATGGCGAAAAGGCGAAACTGCCCTTTGCCGATGCCGAATATCAGGCGCGACTCAAGGGGTTGCGCGCGCGGATGGAAGAGGCGGGCGTCAATGCCGCCGTGCTGACGTCGATGCACAATGTCGCCTATTATTCGGGCTTTCTCTACTGTTCCTTCGGGCGGCCCTACGCGATGGTCGTCACCCCGACGGATGCGGTGACCATCAGCGCCGGCATCGACGCGGGCCAGCCCTGGCGGCGCAGTTTCTGCGACAACATCACCTATACCGACTGGCAGCGCGACAATTTCTGGCGCGCGGTGAAGTCGGTAACCGGGGCGGGCCGGATCGTGGGCTATGAGGGCGACCACCTGACGTTGCAGCAGCGCGACAAGCTGGAGGATTTCTTGGAGCCGCTGACCATGGTGGACATCGCACCCACGACGATGCGGCAGCGGATGCACAAGTCGCCCGCGGAGATCGCGCTGATCCGCCAGGGCGCGCAGGTGGCCGATGTGGGCGGCTATGCGATCCGCGAGGCGGTGCGCGAGGGCGTGCGCGAGATCGACGTGGCTATGGCCGGCCGCGATGCGATGGAGCTGGAGATTGCCAGGCGTTTCCCGGATGCGGAATACCGTGACACCTGGGTCTGGTTCCAGTCGGGGATCAACACCGACGGGGCGCACAACCCGGTCACGGGCCGGGTGCTGCGACGGGGCGATATCCTGTCGCTGAACACCTTTCCGATGATCTCGGGCTATTATACCGCGCTGGAACGCACCATGTTCGTGGGCGAGGTGGACGAGGCCAGCCTGAAGATCTGGGAGGCCAATGTCGCGGCCCATGAATACGGGATGTCGCTGCTGAAGCCGGGGGTGAGCTGCGCCGAGGTCACGCAGAAGATCAACGAATTCTTCGCCGAGCGCGACCTGCTGCAATATCGCACCTTCGGCTATGGCCATTCCTTCGGGGTACTGTCCCATTACTACGGCCGCGAAGCGGGGCTGGAGCTGCGCGAGGACATCGACACGGTGCTGGAGCCGGGCATGGTGATCAGCATGGAGCCGATGCTGACTATCCCCGAGGGCCGGCCCGGCGCGGGCGGCTATCGCGAGCATGACATTCTGATCATCACCGAAGACGGCAACGAGAACATCACCGGCTATCCCTATGGGCCGGAATTCAACGTCGTCGGGTGAGGATGCGTTGCGGGGAACGGCCCCTTGCGGGGCCGTGCCTCCGGCGGGGATATTTGGAGCAAGAGGAAGGGGCGGGCGCGTCAGGTCCGGCGGGCGGCGATCGCTGCGCCGGCGGCATGACCCGAGGACCAGGCCCATTGGAAGTTGTAGCCGCCGAGCCAGCCGGTGACGTCCACCGCCTCGCCGATGACGAAGAGGCCGGGGACGGTCTTTGCTTCCATCGTTCGGGAGGAGAGGCCGTTCGTGTCCACCCCGCCCAGCGTCACTTCGGCGGTGCGCCAGCCTTCGGTGCCGGATGGTCTGAGCCGCCAGTCGGACAGAGCGCCGGCGAGGGCGCGCAGGCGGGCGTCGGACTGATCGGCAAGGCGGCCGGCGATCTTCAGATCAGGGGCGAGGAAGTCCACCAGCCGCGCGGGCAGGTGGCGGGCCAGTTCGGTCTTCAACGCGCGTCGTCCGGCGGTCGCGCGTGCGGCGCGGAGGGTTTCGAACAGGTCGAGGCCGGGGATGAGGTTGACATGGATCTCTTCGCCCTCGCGCCAGAAGGACGACAGTTGCAGCACCGCCGGGCCGCTGAGGCCGCGATGGGTGAAGAGCAGCGCTTCGTCGAAGCTGGCGCGCGGGTTCGACAGCCGGACGGGCAGGGAGACGCCCGCGAGGGGGGCGAAGCGGCCCCGGGGGAAGGTGAAGGGCACCAGCGCGGGGCGCGTTTCGGTAACGGTGAGGCCGAACCGGCGGGCGATGTCGTAGGCGAGTCCCGTGGCCCCCATTTTCGGGATCGACTTGCCGCCGCTGGCCAGCACGAGATTGCGGCAGGTGACGGTTTGGCGCGCGCCTTCGCGGTCGAGATCCAGCGTGAAGCCGTCGGGTCCGTGGCGCAGGTCGGCCAGTCGCGTTTGCAGCCAGAGAGTTGCGCCGGTGCGGGTCATCTCGGCGCGCAGCATGTCGACGATCTGCGTCGCCTTTCCGTCGCAGAAGAGCTGGCCGAACGTCTTTTCGTGCCAGGAGATGCGGTGGCGGTTCACGAGGTCGATGAAATCCCACTGGGTATAGCGGGCCAAGGCCGATTTGCAGAAATGCGGGTTGGCCGAAAGGAAGTTTTCCGGCCCCGCGTGCAGGTTGGTGAAGTTGCACCGCCCGCCGCCCGAGATGCGGATCTTTTCGCCGGGGGCGCGGGCGTGGTCGATGACCAGCGTGCCGGGCCCGGACTGGGCCGCGCACATCATCCCGGCCGCGCCGGCGCCGATGATCACGGTTTCGAACTTCATGCCAGCCGCCTGACGCGGATTGCCGCCGAGCGCAAGAGGAAGACACTGGCCTGAACGTGGTTTTCGCGTTACACTTGCGCGCAAGACCCCGAAAAACAGGGGCGGGCAGGCAGACAGTGGCAAAGGCAGGCATAGCGGTTACCCATGACTGAGATGGTGTATGGCGCGGTCCCGGAACGGGCCGGCGAACCGATTCTTCCCAAATGGTGGAGAACGGTGGACAAGTGGTCGCTGTCGAGCGTCATGATCCTGTTCGCGATCGGTCTGCTGCTGGGCTTTGCCGCCTCGGTGCCGCTGGCCGAACGCAACGGTCTCAACCCGTTCTACTATGTCCATCGGCAGGCGCTGTTCGGCGGGCTGGCGATGGTGGTGATGCTGGTCACCTCGATGATGTCGCCGAAACTGGTGCGGCGGCTGGCGGTGCTGGGGTTCCTGGGCGCCTTCGTGGCGGTGGCGCTGCTGCCCCTGTTCGGGACCGATTTCGGCAAGGGCGCGATGCGCTGGTATTCGCTGGGGTTCGGGTCGGTGCAGCCGTCGGAGTTTCTCAAGCCCGCCTTCGTGGTGACGGCGGCCTGGCTGATGGCCGCGTCCAAGGAGATCAACGGCCCGCCGGGGCGCGCGTGGTCGCTGGCGCTGTGCCTGGCGATCGTGGCGATGCTGGTGATGCAGCCCGATTTCGGGCAGGCCTGCCTGGTCCTGTTCGGGTGGGCGGTGATGTATTTCGTGGCCGGCGCGCCGATGGTGCTGTTGCTGGCCATGGCGGGGCTGGCGATCCTGGGCGGGACGGTGGCCTATTCCAATTCGGAACATTTCGCGCGCCGGATCGACGGGTTCCTCAACCCCGAGGTCGATCCGCGCACCCAGCTGGGCTATGCCACCAATGCGATCCAGGAGGGCGGCCTCTTTGGCGTCGGCGTGGGCGAGGGGCAGGTGAAGTGGTCGCTGCCGGATGCGCACACCGATTTCATCATCGCGGTCGCGGCCGAGGAGTACGGGCTGGTGTTGGTGCTGTGCATCATCGCGCTGTTCGCGATCGTCGTGCTGCGGTCGCTGGTGCGGCTGATGCGTGAACGCGACCCGTTTATCCGGCTTGCGGGGACCGGGCTGGCCTGCGTGTTCGGCGTGCAGGCGATGATCAACATGGGCGTCGCGGTGCGCCTGTTGCCGGCCAAGGGCATGACCTTGCCCTTCGTCAGCTATGGCGGATCCTCGCTGATCGCCGGCGGCATCGCGGTGGGCATGCTGCTGGCCTTTACCCGCGCGCGTCCGCAGGGGCAGATCGAGGACATTCTCAAGGGTCGGGGTTTATGAGCGGGCGCTACCTTGTCATCGCGGCGGGCGGCACTGGTGGGCACATGTTCCCCGCCCAGGCGCTGGCCGAGGCGATGCTGAACCGCGGCTGGCGGGTGCGACTGTCCACTGATGATCGCGGCGCGCGCTATACGGGGGGCTTTCCCCACACGACCGAGATCGTGAAGGTCTCTTCGGCCACCTTCGCGCGCGGCGGGATCGCGGCCAAGGCGGTGGCGGGGCCGAAGATCGCCGCCGGGGTGCTGTCGGCCGCCTGGGAGATGTGGCGTGACCGGCCCGACGTGGTGGTGGGCTTTGGCGGCTATCCGACGATCCCGGCGCTGGGCGCGGCGGTGATGCTGGGTATCCCGCGCATGATCCACGAACAGAACGGCGTGCTGGGCCGGGTCAACCGGCTGTTCGCGACCCGCGTCGCCTGCGTGGCCTGTGGCACCTGGCCAACCGATCTGCCCGAAGGCACGAACGGCATCCATGTCGGCAACCCGGTGCGGCGCGCGGTGCTGGAACGCGCCGGCGCCCCCTATATCCCGCCGGGCGACTACCCGATGTCGATTCTGGTGATGGGCGGCAGCCAAGGCGCGCGGATCCTGTCGGACGTGGCCCCCGCCGCCATTGCTGACCTGCCCGAAGAGATCCGCCGCCACCTGCGCGTCAGCCATCAGGCCCGGCCAGAGGACGTGGATCGCGTCACCGCGGCCTATGCGCGGGCCGGGATCGACGCGGACGTGCAGCCCTTTTTTCACGACGTGCCCGCCCGCATGGCCGAAGCGCAACTGGTGATCAGCCGCGCCGGCGCCTCGTCGATCGCGGACCTGACCGTGATCGGACGGCCGTCGATCCTGATCCCCTATGCCGCGGCCGCCGCCGACCACCAGACCGCGAATGCCCGAGGTCTCGTGCAGGTCGAGGCCGCGATCATGATCCCCGAGAATGCGCTTGACGCCGCTACGCTGACCGCGCAAATGGCGGCGATCCTGACCAACCCGCAGGCGGCGATCCACATGGCCCATGCCGCCCTCGCCGCCGGCATGCCGGATGCGACCGAGCGGCTCGTGGCGCTGGTCGAGGAACTGGCAGAGACAGACAAGGAACAGCCATGACTCCCGTCACCAAGCTTCCCGGCGATGTCGGCCCGATCCATTTCGTCGGGATCGGCGGCATCGGTATGTCCGGCATCGCCGAGGTGCTGTTGAACCTGGGCTATGACGTGCAGGGGTCGGACCTGAAGCCGTCGAAGATCACCGAGCGCCTCTTGGGGATGGGCGCGCGGGTCTTCATCGGCCAGCGGCCCGAGAACCTCGAAGGTGCCGCCGTGGTCGTGATCTCGTCGGCGATCAAGCCGGGCAACCCCGAACTGGACGAAGCGCGCGCGCGCGGCCTGCCGGTGGTGCGCCGGGCCGACATGCTGGCGGAACTGATGCGGTTGAAATCCAACGTCGCGGTCGCCGGCACCCACGGCAAGACCACCACCACGACCATGGTGGCAACGCTGCTGGACGCGGGCGGGTTCGACCCGACCGTGGTGAATGGCGGCATTATCCACGCCTATGGGTCCAACGCGCGGATGGGGCAGGGCGAATGGATGGTGGTCGAGGCCGACGAAAGCGACGGCAGCTTCAACCGCCTGCCGGCGACGGTGGCGATCGTCACCAATATCGACGCCGAACACATGGAGCACTGGGGCAGCATCGAGAACCTGCGTCAGGGTTTCTATGACTTCGTATCGAACATCCCCTTCTACGGGCTGGCGATCTGCTGCACCGATCACGCCGAGGTGCAGGCGCTGGTGGGCCGGATCACCGACCGGCGCGTGGTTACCTATGGTTTCAACGCGCAGGCCGACGTGCGCGCGCTGAACCTGCGCTATGAAAGGGGCGTGGCGCATTTCGACGTCGCGCTTCAGGCCGAGGAGATCGTGATCGAGGGCTGCACCCTGCCGATGCCCGGCGATCACAACGTGTCGAACGCGCTGGCCGCCGTGGCGGTGGCCCGGCATCTGGGCATGAAGGGCGAAGAAATCCGTGCCGCGCTGGCTGCCTTCGGAGGGGTGAACCGCCGCTTTACCAAGGTCGGCGAGGTGAACGGCGTGCCGATCATCGACGATTACGGCCACCACCCGGTGGAAATTGCCGCCGTGCTCAGGGCTGCCCGGCAAGCGACCGAAGGCCGGGTGATCGCCGTGCATCAGCCGCATCGCTATACGCGGCTGTCGAGCCTGTTCGACGATTTCTGTGCCTGTTTCAACGAGGCCGACGTGGTCGGCATCTCCGAGGTCTATGCCGCCGGCGAAGACCCCATTCCCGGCGCGACGCGCGACGATCTCGTGGCCGGGCTGATCCGCCACGGGCACCGCCACGCGCGGGCCATTCTGGACGACGCCGACCTGGAGCGGCTCGTGCGGGAACAGGCCCGCCCCGGCGATATCGTCGTCTGCCTCGGCGCCGGCACGATCAGCGCCTGGGCCAACGCCCTGCCCGAACGGCTCAAGGACTGGAGTACATGACCGAAGGCCATCTGAAACGCCGGATCGGGCTTGGGCTTCTGACGGCCTATGGCGTCGGCGTGATGGTGGGGTCGGGCATCTATGTATTGGTGGGCGCGATCGCCGGACAGGCGGGCGTCTGGGCGCCGGTGTCGTTCCTGATCGCGGGGCTGATCGCCGCCCCCGCGGCGCTGTCCTATGCCGAGTTCTCGACCCGTCTGCCCGAAGCGGCGGGCGAGGCGGCCTATGTCGCCCAAGGGCTGCGCAGCCCGGCGCTCGCGCTGCTGGTGGGGTTGGGCATCGTCGCCTCGGGCACGATTTCGGCGGGCGCCGTGCTGCGCGGCGGTGCGGGTTATCTGGCGGACGGCTTCGGCGTGCTTGAAAGCCTCGCCTTTGCCGCGATCTTTACCGCCGTGGAACTGCTGGGGCTGGTGCTGGTGATCTGGGCCGGGTTCACGGCCACCCCTTCGGCCGACTGGACCGCCCCGGCCGCGCCGGTCTGGTCGGGGATCGGTGTCGCGGCGGTGCTGGCCTTCTTTGCCTTCATCGGATTTGAGGACATCGTCAACATGGCCGAGGAAACCCACGATCCGACGCGCACCCTGCCGCGCGCGATTCTCATTTCTCTGGCGATCACGGCCACGATCTATGCGCTGGTCGCCTGGGCCGCGGTGCGTGCCGTGCCGCTGGGCCAATTGGCAGCCTCGGACAGTCCGTTGGCGCTGGTCTGGCAGACCTCGCGGGGCGACAATGCGGCGTTTCTGTCGGCGATCGCCGTCTTTGCCGCATTGAACGGGGTGCTGGCGCAGATCGTCATGGCCGCGCGCGTTCTGTTCGGGCTGGGCCGCCGGACGCCGGCGCTTGCCATTTTCCACCACGCCCATCCCCGGTTCGGCACGCCGGTCGCCGCGACGCTCTTGATCGGCACGCTGGTCATCCTCGCTGCGCTGTTCGTTCGCCTGACCACGCTGGCCGAAATGACGTCTGCGATCCTTCTGGGGGTGTTCACGCTGGTGAACCTGGCGCTGATTTTGGAAAAGCGCCGCGAGCCCGACGCGCCTTTCCGCACGCCGTTCTGGGTTCCGGTCGCGGGGGCGATCCTGTCGGCGGGCGGGCTTCTCTTCACGCTGGGGGCCGGGTCATGAGCGTCCCGGTCATATCGGCCGCGCTCTGGGCCGTGGCCGCGACCTTTGTCGCGCTGCTGCCGATGCGCCGGCAGTTCGTGCCGGGGCTGGCGCTGCTGATTGCCGCGCCGGGGCTGATTCTCTGGCTCGGCGCCCAACACGGCTGGGGCTGGTCATTTGCCGCGGCGCTGGGCTTCGTGTCCATGTTCCGCCGCCCGCTGGCCTTTATCGCCCGCCGCATGACGGGAGGGTCGCGCGAATGAACACCTCACTGGTTCTTGCCGCCGTCTGGGCACTGATCGCCAACGTGCTGGCAATGTTTCCCTCGCGTGACAATCACTGGCGCAATGCGTATGTGCTGATCGCCGTGGGCATCCCTATCCTGGGGTTTGTCACCTATGAAAACGGACCGTGGGTGGGGTTGATCGTGCTGGTGGCCGCAATGTCGGTTCTGCGCTGGCCGGTGATCTATCTCGTGCGCTGGGTCAGGCGGGTTCTTCGCAAGCCGGATGCCGCCGACGGATAACTGCAAGGAGCAGGACCATGAATATCGCGGCCATCTATCTCTATCTGCCGCTCGTGGCGCTGATCGGGGGCGCCATCGCCGGGTTGGTCTTCGGTCGCTTTTTCGGCGTACGGCTTCTGCTGTGGCTTCTCGGCGCGATCGGCGCCGTTGCTCTGTTGCTGGTGATCTACCTCACCACGATCGGCCCCGGCGAAGAGCAAGCCGCCTTCGTGCCCTTTGCCGCGCTGACCGGGCTGGTCTTTCCCGCGATTTTCGGGGCGATCATGGGCGGCGTCGCGGGGCGGGCGCTGGGAGGGCGGGCCGGCCGCCGCTAACCTGTCACAGGTCCTGGGCCGCCGGACCGCGCATGGCTTGGACGGGGCCGTTCAGTCGGCCGCCGGACCGGGCAACGCCTTCAGATAGGCGGCGATGGCAAGGCGATCCTCGGCCGACAGATGCGCGAGGTTTTCGACGACCTGCGCCATCTCGCCGCCGGCGCTGTCGTAATCGGGCGTGAATCCGGTTTCCAGGTAATAGGCGATGTCCGCCGCGCTCCATGTCAGCTTGTCAGGCGTCAGCGGCGGGATCCTGCCCTTGCCCGAGGGGTTCGGTGCCCCCTGCATCCAGCGCGCCACGTCCAGCCCGCCCAACGCGTCGCGTGGCGTGTGGCATTCGGCGCAATGGCCCAGTGCCTCGACCAGGTAGCGGCCGCGCCGCAACTGCGGATCGTCCCCGGCCTCAAGCACCCAGTCAGGCGACAGGTTCAGCCTTTTCCACAGCCCCAGCCCGCGCCGGACGTTGAAGGGAAAGCCCAGCTCATGCGCCGCGCTGGGCGAATCGGACGGGGGCAGGGTGTCCAGATAGGCCTTCAGGTTCGCAACGTCCTGCAGCGTCATCCGCGTGTAGGTGGTATAGGGCAGGGCGGGATAGTAATGCCGACCGTCCGGCGACACCCCGGCGATCAGCGCGTTCGCCAGATCCTGCGTGCTCCAGCCGCCGATGCCCTGCGGCGACGGAGAGATGTTGGGCGCGACGAACGTGCCGAACGGGCTCTCGATGCGATAGCCGCCTGCAAGAACCAGCCGGGCCGCGCCCTTGGCGCCCGGCGCGGCGTGGCAACTGGCGCAACCCGCCGCCCAGAATACGGTTTCGCCCCTCCCGGCGTCACCCACGAGGTCCGCGGTGGCGTCATCAGGCAGCGGACGTGGCCCCGTCAGCCACCAGAACGCCGCCCCGGTCAGCAGGGCGGCGGCGATCAGCCAGCGAATCAGGCGCATGTCTTCGGAGGATCACTTCGGCTTGGCGCGGAACATCTCGTGGCAGCCCTTGCAGGATTTGCCTGCGCCGCCCATGGCCGGACCCAATGCCTCGCGCCCGTTGCCGGCCGCGGCCTGCAGGCCCTTGGCCGCCTCGCCGAACGCCATCCATGCCTTGGCAAAGTCGTCCGGCTTCTCCCAGATCGCCGCCAGCGCGCCGGTATGCATCGAACTGTCGTTGTCGGTGCCCTCGGGCCAGAGGTTGCTCTGGTCTATCATCGACACCGCCACCAGAGTATCCGCGGCCTTCTGGGCCCGCGCGGCGTCATAGGTGACTTCGCCCTTGGCCATGCCGCCCAGAACGCCCATGTTCAGAGCCATGATCCGCATCATCCCCTGCCGCGCCTTTTCCTGTGCGCTGGGGCCGTCCTGGGCCAAGGCCATTGGGGCCGAGAATGCGATTGCAACGGCGGCGAAAAGGGTCAACGGTTTCATGGTATCCTCCCGGAAAATTCGATAACTCGCCCGATCAGTTGACCGTTGCCGTGCCGGGCATGTCAAATCGCGGTTTTGTGAACAGGTCTGATTTGATGCACTCTGTCCCTGCGCCCGTGCACAGCGAATGACGGCCTTGCGCGGCGCGCATGACGCAGGGGAAATCGATTGATGCGGCGGCAGAGATAGTTTAACGCTAAACTAGTTTCAGAACCGCCTGGGCCGAGAGGGACATATGGCAGCACGAACCTTTGATCTGATCGTTATCGGCGCGGGCCCCGGCGGCTATGTCGCCGCCATCCGCGCCGCGCAACTGGGGCTCAAGACCTGCGTGGTCGAGCGCGAACACCTGGGCGGCATCTGCCTGAACTGGGGCTGCATCCCGACCAAGGCGCTCTTGCGCTCGGCCGAGGTGTTCCACCTGATGCACCGGGCCGGGGAATTCGGCCTGTCCGCCGAAAAGATCGGCTATGATCTCGACGCGGTGGTGAAACGGTCGCGCGGGGTGGCGAAACAGCTGAACGCGGGCGTCGGGCACCTGCTGAAAAAGAACAAGGTGGCCGTGATCATGGGCGAAGCGACCCTGCCGGCCCGTGGCAAGGTCAGCGTCAAGACCGAAAAGGGAACCGAAGAGATCGCGGCCGGGAACATCATCCTTGCCACCGGCGCGAGAGCGCGCGAGCTGCCGGGGCTCGAGGCCGACGGCGATCTGGTCTGGACCTATCGCCACGCGCTGACCCCGCCGCGGATGCCGAAAAAGCTGCTGGTGATCGGTTCGGGGGCGATCGGGATCGAATTCGCCAGCTTCTTCAACACGCTGGGCGCTAATACCACCGTGGTCGAGGTGCTGGATCGCGTGCTGCCGGTGGAAGATGCCGAGATAAGCGCGTTTGCCAAGAAGGCTTTCCAGAAGCAGGGCATGAAGATCATGGAAAAATCCATGGTCAAGCAGCTGGATCGGGCAGGCGGCAAGGTGACCGCCCATATCGAAACCGGCGGCAAGGTGGAAAAGCACGAATTCGACACCGTGATTTCCGCCGTCGGCATCGTCGGCAATGTCGAGGGGCTGGGGCTCGAGGCGCTGGGCGTCCGGATCGACCGCTCCCATGTCGTGACCGACGAATTCTGCCGCACCGGGGTCGAGGGGCTCTATGCCATCGGCGACATCGCCGGCGCGCCGTGGCTTGCGCACAAGGCCAGCCACGAAGGCGTGATGGTGGCCGAACTGATCGCGGGCAAGACGGTCCACCCGATCAAGCCCGAATCGATTCCCGGCTGCACCTATTGCCACCCGCAGGTGGCCAGCGTCGGCCTGACCGAGGCGAAGGCGAAGGAACTGGGATACGAGGTCAGGGTCGGGCGTTTCCCCTTCATCGGCAACGGCAAGGCGATTGCGCTGGGCGAACCCGAAGGCCTGGTCAAGACCGTGTTCGACGCCAAAACCGGCGAGCTTCTGGGCGCGCACATGATCGGCGCCGAGGTCACCGAGATGATCCAGGGCTATGTGATCGGCCGGCAGCTGGAGACGACCGAGGAAGACCTGATGCACGCAGTGTTCCCGCATCCCACCCTGTCGGAGATGATGCACGAAAGCGTGCTGGACGCCTTCGGTCGTGTGATTCACATCTGAGATTGCGCGAAGAAAAAGGGGGCGGGCGTCAGTGAACGCCCAGCCCCATTTCCATCAGCGTCCGCCGCACCACGGGCAGGGAATAGAACGCGTTCAGCCCCATCGCGCGGATGTCGCGCAGCGGCCGGGCCGAGGCCATCGAGGTCCGGTTGAGCAGGTCGATACCCCAGACCCGCAGTTCCACGTCGCGGATCCGAGCCTTGTGATAGGCCTCCAGCATCGCCGCGTCGCCCAGGCCCTCGGGCCGTGCCTGTGCCAGATCCAGCAGCGTCGCCAGATCGCGCAGCGACATGTTCAGCCCCTGTGCGCCGATGGGGGGCACCACATGCGCGGCCTCGGCGATCAGCGCCAGCCGCTGGCCCGCCAGCCGTTCGGCCCGCTGGCTGATGATCGACCAGATGGTCCGGCGCGAGGCCAGCCTGAGCGGTCCGAACAGCCCGCAGGAGCGTTCGGTCATGGCCTGCTCGAAGGCGTCGGGCTCCATGTTCAGCAGCTCCAGCGCCCGCGGCCCCCGCTCCATCCAGACGATGGCGGAGGAGGGCTGGCCGTCGTGGTCCGGCAGCGGCACCAGCGTGAACGGCCCGCCGCTTCGATGGATCTCGGTCGAGACGTTGTCATGCGGGATCGGGTGGGTGACGGCAAAGGCCAGCGCCTTCTGCCCGTATCGCAGCGTGTGCACGCCGATCCCGGCGGCTTCGCGCATGGGCGAGTTGCGGCCATCCGCCGCGACCACCATACGGGCGCGAATGCGCGAGCCGTCGGTCAGCCCGACACGCGCCTCGATCTCGCGGGTGAACAGCGAATTGGTGCCGGTGCCGGGGCGGAAATCGACATTGGGCAGGGTGGCCAGATGCGCCACCATCTCGCGCCGCAAGAGCCAGTTGGGCAGGTTCCAGCCAAACGGCCGGTCCGAGATGTCGGCGGCGTTGAAATCGCGCACCACGCGGGGCTCCGGCGTTTCGCCTCCCGCATCGACGATGCGCATGATCTGCAGGGGCGCCGCGTGGTCGGCCAGCCGCGCCCACAGGCCGCAGCGGTCCAGAAGCTCTTGCGCCGGTTGCAGGAACGCGGTGGTGCGCAGGTCGGACCCGTCCACGTCGCGTTCGGTGATGGGCGGGTCGGGATCCACGCAGATCACGTCGAACCCCGCAGCGCCGAATGCGGCGGCCGCGGTCAGCCCCGCGATGCCGCCGCCCGAGATCAGAATGTCGCAGTCACGCATCATCGCCTTTTCCTTTCGCGGCGGACCATAAGCCGCGGCGCGATCCGATCCAAGCGCCAAGCGGCGCCTGCGACATGCGGGCCGGTCAGCCCCAGGTCAGAAGCACGATGATCACCCACGTCACGGGCACCAGCACCAGCGCCGGCAGCACGATGCCCGGCACGCCGAGCACGGCGATCGAACCGGCCCAGGCGGCCAGAAGCAGAATGACGAACGCCCAGAAAAAGCCGGTTCCATCGGTCGGCTCGGCGTGATCGCCGGACAGGTTGGCGGAGGCAATGTCGGTCATGTCGGTATCCTTGATTGAGAGGAGGAGCCGGCGATTTAAGGGCCTTCCTGCAGGTTTGAAACGCGCGGAATGTCGCAGGCGCGGCAAGCCGCCTTCCCGTCAGGTCAGGCGGTTCAGAAAGGACGCCAGGTCGTCGGTATGGTGATGGATGTGGTCGGCCTCGTGCGGCTGCGGCGCGACGTGAACGGTGCGCATCCCCATCGCGTGCGGGGCGGCCAGGTTGCGGGGGTCGTCTTCGAACATAGCGGCCTTGCGAGGTTGAATGCCGTCCAGCGCGAAGACCGCCTCGAAGGCGGCGCGTTCGGGTTTGGGGCGAAACGCCGCATGCTCGACCCCATAGACGGCGTCGAAGACCTCCGACAGGCCCCGCGCCTCGAGCACGCGGCGGGCATAGGGGGCGGATCCGTTGGTATAGACGATCCGCCGGCCCGGCAGTTGCGCGATCCGCTCGGCCAGGTCGGGGTCGGGGTCCAGATGGTCCAGCGAGATGTCGTGCACCTCGGTCAGATAGGGCGCGGGGTCCACGCCGTGTTCATGCATCAGCCCCGCCAGGGTGGTGCCGTAGAGCTGCCAGTAGCGGCGGCGCAGGCGGTCGGCCTCGTCGCGCGCAACTCCCAGCGCCTCCATCACGAACCGCGTCATCCGCAGCTCGATCTGGTCGAACAGGCGCGCCTGCGGCGGATAGAGCGTGTTGTCGAGATCGAACACCCAGTGTTCGACATGGGAAAAGTCCGCCTTCACCATGCCGCCGGTCTAGGACAGTTCCGCGCATCTTGCAACGGCGGGGTTGATCGCCGGCCCGCGCGGCGGATACACAGGCGGGCAGAAAGAGCACAGCCCATGAACGTGAACAAACCCCCGCAGAACGACGCCTACAGCCTCATCCTCGAGGCCATCGACAGGGGCGAGTTTCGCCCCGGCGACCGGCTGGTGGAAAGCGATCTGGCCGAGCAGTTCGGAATGTCCCGCACCCCGGTGCGCGAGGCGTTGCAGCGGCTCGAGACGCAATCCCTGCTGGAACGCGACGGGCGGTCGCTGTTCGTTGCCGCGCTCGACCACAACCAGATGGCCGAACTCTATGTCGTCCGTCGCGAGCTCGAGGCGCTGGCCGCCCGGCTGGCGGCGCGTCACGCGACCGAGGAAGAGATCCGCGTCCTGCAGGAAATGGTGCAGGAAGACGACGCGCTGGTGAACGATCCGCAGGCGTTGAGCCGTGCCAACCGGCGGTTCCATGAGCAGATCCATCTGGCATCGCACAACCGCTATCTGGTGCAGCAGTTGAAACTGGTGCATCGGACCATGGCGCTGATGGCGACGACATCGCTGGCGGTCGAGGGGCGGGGGGAACTGGCGCAGCAGGAACACCGCGCGATCGTGGACGCCATCGCCCGGCGCGACGAAGAGGCGGCGGCCAAGGCATTGCACGATCATATCTCGGCGGCCTTTGTCACCCGGCTGAAGCAGGACGCGAACAAACGGGAACGGAGCTGAGTTGGCGGGTCAATGGCCCGGCAGGTCGGCCTCGGCCTGGCCGTGCTGGGTCTTGTCCCAGTAAAAGGGGATCCAGCAAAGTTCGAACAGCGCCTTGTAAGCTGCCAGGGCCCCCAGCGGATAGTAGAGCACCATCGCCGGCACCCACGGCAGCAGGAAGCGGCGTTCCCTTGCCCAGACGGCAGAGATCCCGACGCACAGGTTCACCACCTCGGCCGCGATCATCAGCGTGAACATCGGCTCCAGCAGCCCGCCGGGGAGGATGTCCGCGGCTGGATGCGGCAGACCGAAGGCCACGGGCCAGAACGACCACAGGATTGGCGCCAGAAGGAACTGCCCCAGCGTGCCAAGGAAGAAGGCCTGAAATCCGAAGAAACGCCATGCGCCCAGATCCCGAAACAGGCCAAGCGGGTTCCGCATGTGCACCAGATAGGTCACCATGAACCCCTTGAGCCAGCGCGACCGCTGCCGCACCCACGGCCAGGCGCGGTGGTTGGCCTCTTCGAAGGTGGTGGTGTCGATGATCTCGGTGCGATAGCCCGCGCGGCACAGCCGCACGCCCAAATCGGCGTCTTCGGTCACGTTATGCGCGTCCCAGCCGCCGAGCTGTTCCAGAATGTCGCGGCGAAAATACAGCGTCGTCCCGCCCAGCGGCACCACCAGCCGCAGCCGCGCGATGCCGGACAGCAGCACGCGGAACCAACTGGCGTATTCGATGGTAAAGCAGCGCGCCCGCCAGTTGCTGCGCGGATTGTAGAAATCGAGAATACCCTGCAGGCAAACGACCTCGGGCGGGGCATTGGCGAAACGGTCAACCACCTTTTCGATCTGCGACGGTTCGGGGGCGTCCTCGGCATCCCAGATGCCGATGATCTCGCCCTTGCAGAAGTCCAGCGCGTAATTCATTGCCCGGGGCTTGGTGGTCAGGGGGCCGTCCTCGGGCACCTCGATCACCCGTATCCAATGGGGCAGCTTGGTCCGCGCCAGCGCCTCGCGGGTGATGTCGTCCTTTTCTTCCAGCACCAGGACCACGTCCAGCAGCGCCTTGGGATAGGTGAGTCTCTGCAACCGTTTCAGCAAGGCTCCGGCGATTTCCTGTTCGTGGAAGAGCGGCACCATAACCGAAACCCGCGGCAGGCGAACGCAGGCATCGGCACCGGGCGCGGTGAGGCCGGCCGCCATCCGGGCAAGGCCGCCCATTATGCGCAACGAGCAGAACAGCGCCAGCGTTCCGAAAGCCAGCAGCAACAGCCCGCCGAACACCGCCGCCGGCGCAGACAGAAGCACGGCGGCAGCCGCGGCAAGGGTCGCGAACATCGCCGCCCGCGACATGCCGCTCCAAGTGCGGCAACTCAGGCGCGGCTCGACCCGGGCGCTGGCGCGCGCGATCAACTGATCGTTGAAAGCATCCGCCGTGGCCTTCTGGATCCCCGTTTCACTTGCGATGACGGGCCGAACCTTTTCGCCCAGACGCGACAGACCGTCTTTGACCGCGGCAAATCGGGCCGGGTCGGCGGTGGCGATCAGAAGGACGCCATTGTGCCGCGCCCAGGCCAGCGCGCGATGCCGGAGCCAGAAATCGGCGGGCATCAGGCGGCACAGGTCGGGGTCGGGCGGTTCCGCGGACAGATCAACCTGGATCGTGTCGAATTGCCGTGCCAGGGCGTCCAGGATCACCTCTTCCCGCAGCCAGCCTTCTGACACCAGGATCTCGCCCAGCCGCGCATTCAGCCGTAGCTGTATCCCCAATGCACGGACCAGCTGCCCTTGGGTGATCTCTCCCGCCTCGACCAGGATTTGTCCCAGCCGCGCCGGCTGCGAGAGCCTCGGCGCGGCTGAGTGGTTCTGAGAGACAACCTGAAGATGTGGGGAACGCATCCTGCGGGTCCGTTGTGCGACTACCGCAGGTTTTGGTAAAACAGGTTAACGGTCGGTTAAAACACTGCCGTGAAAAGCAAAATCGGGTGGGTCAGGCGACGGCTTTGCGCCGGGCCATGGCATCCGCGAAGCGTTCGAACAGATAAAAGCTGTCCTGCGGGCCGGGGCTTGCTTCGGGGTGGTACTGGACGGACCAGACCGGACGGTCCACCATGCGAATGCCGCAGTTGGAGCCGTCGAACAGCGACCGATGGGTTTCCACCACGCCCGCGGGCAGCGTCTGGGCATCCACGGCGAAACCGTGGTTCATTGAGGTGATCTCGACCTTGCCGGTTTCCAGATCCTTGACCGGGTGGTTGGCGCCGTGGTGGCCGTGGTTCATCTTGACCGTCCTCGCCCCCAGCGCCAGCGCCAGCATCTGGTGGCCCAGGCAGATGCCGAAGACCGGCAGATCGGTGCTGTCGAGGATTTCGCGGATCATCGGCACGGCATATTCGCCGGTGGCCGCCGGGTCGCCGGGGCCGTTGGACAGGAACACGCCGTCGGGGTCATGTGCCAGCACCTCGGCCGCGGTCGAGGTGGCCGGCAGAACGGTCACGTCGCAGCCCACGCTGGCCAGGCAGCGCAGGATGTTGCGCTTGGCCCCATAGTCCAGCGCCACCACCTTGTGCACCGGGTTTTCCTGCCGCCTGTAACCGTCCGGCCAGGCCCAGCGCATCTCGTCCCAGCGATAGCCTTGCGCGCAGGTCACCTTTTTCGCGAGGTCCATGCCTTCGAGCCCCGCGAAACCGCGCGCCGCGGCGACCAGCGCCTCGAGGTCGAAATTTCCGTCGGGGTCGTGGGCCAGCGCCACATGCGGCGCGCCCTGCTGGCGGATCGCGCGGGTCAGACGGCGGGTGTCCACGCCGCCGATGGCGATCCGGCCACGCCGCGCCAGCCAGGTCTTGAGATCCTCGGTCGCGCGCCAGTTCGACGGTTCGGTCGGGTCCCACTTGACCACCATGCCTTCGGCAACCGGGTCGGCGGTTTCGTCATCCTCGGGGTTCACGCCCACATTGCCGACATGGGGAAAGGTGAAGGTGACGATCTGCCCGGCATAGGAGGGATCGGTCATGATCTCCTGATACCCGGTCATCGCGGTGTTGAAGCACAGCTCTGCCACCGTCTGTCCCGTGGCGCCGAATCCCTTGCCATAGAAGACAGTTCCATCGGCAAGGGCCAGGCATGCGGTGGGCTTGGTCGGGGCGGTCTGGGCCATGGCGACTCTCCGGGGCTGGGCTGGGCGGCAAATCGCCGGATACCTACGGTCAACGCGGTGGGCGGTCAAGACCGCACCGCCCGCACCCTTTCGATGGGGTCTGCCGGCACGATCGCGGGCTTTCCGTGTCGGGTTGGAGAGGCCCGCGCTGCGTCCCGGCCCGGTTGTGCGAGCGACGCCAATTCGGTAATGTCCCGTGTTCAGGTGCCATGGGGATGGACGAAAGATGGACTTGCGAACCCGAGTAGCCGAAGCCTTGAAACAGGCGATGAAGGACAAGGACGCCGCGCGGCTGTCCACGCTGCGCCTGATCAACGCAGCGATCAAGGACAAGGACATCGCGGCCCGTGGCGAAGGGCGCGAAGGCGGCGTGAGCGATGCCGAAATACTTGCGATTCTTGGAAAAATGGTAAAGCAGCGGCAGGAAAGCGCGCGCGCCTACGAAGAGGGCGGGCGGCTCGATCTGGCCGAGCGCGAGCGCACCGAGGTGGCGATCATCCAGGAGTTCCTGCCCAGACCGCTCGACGAAGAGCAGATCAAGGCCGCCGTGCGCGCCGCGGTCGAGGCGACCGGCGCGGGGTCGATTCGCGACATGGGCAAGGTGATGGCCGAGCTGAAGGGCAAGTATGCCGGCCGGATGGATTTCGGCAAGGTCGGCCCGCTGGTCAAGGAACAGCTTTGCGCCGCCAGCGGCCAGTGCTGATCTGGGCGCCGGACCGGGGGGTGATCCGGGCGGGGCGCGTCGCAGACAATCAATGATGCGCGGTGCCGTATGTCACTCGCGCCGCAAGGCACTGACAAGTTCCTCATAGAGCGAAATTCGTTCGTCCTCGGACAGAAACGCGCCGATTTCGACGGTGCGCCCGCATCCGCGCAGCGTGACATAATTGGGAACTGGCCCGCCGGATGCGTGCAGTTCCGGGGCGGCCCAGTATCGGTTGCAGTCCCATTCCTCCGCCTCTCCGGACGGATTGTGCCGTACCAGCCGCGCGCGGTGCGGGGTCAGCGTCAGCACCTCGATCACCTGCGCATCGCGCTGATTCCGCTTCAGGGCCAGCCACATGCCGCCCAGCGCGACCAGAACGAAGGGCAGCAGCCCCCAGAGTACCACCGATCCCAGCACCATCAGCAGCGGAAGCGAAATCAGCGCAAAGGTCGCCGCAACGAAGAACACGAAGCCCCCCGGCGACATGGATTGATGCGGCCAGAGATGCAATTCGCGCGTATCGGCGTCGGCGGCGTTTTCGATCCATGAATAGGGCATGGGCTGCTCGCAATGCTTGGGCCGAGCAAAGATGCAGCATTGCTCCATGTTTTGTCGAGAGAGCCCCGCGCGGAGTGCGCGCGTTTGTCTCAATCGGGGTCAGACGTGGCCGAACCTGGCCCAGCTGACCGCGTCCTCAAGCCGGTCGTCGCCCCAGAACAGTTCGCCATCCACGGTAAAGCTGGGCGCACCGAATATGCCCAGATCGCGGGCGTGATCGGTTTCGGTCTCCAGCGCCTGAACGATTTCCTCGGTCTTGGCCCGTTCTATCACGGCCATGGGATCGCGGTCGCAGCGAAAGATCGCCTCTGACAGGTTGGGATCCTCGCCCGCCGGCAGACCGTCCCGAAACCACAGCCGATAGGTTTCCATCGTGTAATGTTCCCCCCAGCCTTCGCGCATGGCCAGAATCGCCACCTGGTTGGCCAGCGCCATGTCACGGATGGGATAGGGCGCGGGCAGGCGCGCATGCAGGCCGTATTTCTCGGACCGGCGTTCGATGTCGCGCCACATGTAGGCGCGCTTGGCCGGCTTGTCCCGAAAGGGAATGTTGTTCTGTTCGATCATGATGCGGCGCACGTCGAAGGGCCGCCAGTTCACCCGCACCCCATGCGATTCGGCGTAGTCGCGCAGGCGCATCACCGTCAGAAACGTGTAAGTGCTGCCAATCGAATACCAGAAGTCGATCTGAGGCATGGGGACGCTCCTTCGCGAACCGGATCTGCGGTCACGTTAGAACAGGCGGCGCAGATCACCAAGAGCGCATCGGTGCGCTGTATCCATCTGTCTGAAGAGTTTCTGGAGCGGGCGATGAGATTCGAACTCACGACCCTTACCTTGGCAAGGTAATGCTCTACCCCTGAGCTACGCCCGCATCCGTTGGGTGAGGCGGGAGATACCCAGAATCGTCGGCGGCTGCAAGAGGAAACTCGCGCCCAATTCCACGATGTTGACATGTCGTTGCGCGCGTCAGGGCAGCGCGGCGGCGCGCCACACGATGGTCGAAGATTTCGGAGAGTTTCTGGAGCGGGCGATGAGATTCGAACTCACGACCCTTACCTTGGCAAGGTAATGCTCTACCCCTGAGCTACGCCCGCATCCATTGGGTGAGCCGTCAGATATAAAGATCCGCCGGACGCTGCAAGAGGAAAAATCGCAGATGGGTGGAAAATCTCGGGGGGCATTGCAACGCTTACCGCAGCGGGTCGCGGCTTCGGTCCGGGGTCAGCGCCAGGGCAAGGATCGCAATAGCTGCGGCAACGGTGAAGTGAATCGCGGGTGCGATGTCCGATCCGCTCCATGCCATGAGCGAGGTGGAGATCATCGGTGTCATCCCGCCGAACACGCCCACCCCGACATTGAAGGCCACGGAATATCCCGACAGGCGGTCGGGTTCCGGGAACATTTCCACGAACAGGGCGGGGGCCGAGCCCAGCGGCACCGCGAGCAGTCCGAAGAATGCGGCATGCGCGACCACCACCGAGGCAAGCGATCCACCCGAATCCAGCATCCACAGATAGAGCGGCACCGCCAGCACCGCGAGCACTAGAATTGCCAGGGCGATCCATGTGCGACGGGGAAGCCAGCGGTCCCCGACGATCGCAAATAGCGGCATCAGCGGAATGATCGCCAGCGTCGCCGCGGTATTGATGGCCAGTGCCGTGCCGCGCGCCATCAGGTGCCGGTCCGTCAGCCATTCGGGCAGAAACACGAAGGCGATGTAATAGCAGGTGCCGTATCCGGCGGCAAAGATCAGGGCCAGGATCGTCTCGCGCCGGTTGGTGGTGAAGGCTTCGAGCAGCGGCGAGGTTTCCTCGCGCTGAGCGTGATGTTCGGCGAAGCGGCGCGAATCATGCAGGTTCCGCCGAATCCAGATCGCCGTTACGCCCAACAGGCTACCGCCGAGAAACGGCAGGCGCCATCCCCAGTCATGCAGCGCCTGCGCATCCAGAAAATTCGCCACCAGCGCCGCCGCGCCCACGCCCAGAAGCGATCCGGTCATCGACCCGACATTGGCCCAGCTGCCGGTGACGCCGCGCCTGCCGTCGGGCGCTGTTTCCACGAGGTAGGTGACAGATGACGAAAACTCGCTCCCCCCACCGAAAGCCCCTGGATCATGCGCACCAGCACCAGAAGAACCGGGGCCAGCATGCCTGCGGATGCGTATGACGGCAGAAGGCCCAGCAGCAGCGTGGGCAGGGCCATCATCGTCACCGAGATCTGCATGGTGCGTGCCCGGCCATAGCGGTCTCCGAACCAGCCAAAGACTGCCACGCCGAGCGGGCGCATGACGAACCCCGCGGCAAAGATGCCGTAGGTGGCGATCAGCCCGGCAGTGGGATTGTCCGAGGGAAAGAATACCGGCGCGATGACGCCGGCGAGATAGCCGTAAAGCGCGAAGTCATACCATTCGACCACATTGCCGATGAACCCGGCCATGATCCGGTGGCGCAGCCCCGGCGGTTTCGGTCCGCCTGCCTTGCGCATTTCGATTGCCAACCTTGTCGCGTTCCCGACAGGGATGCCCGACCCGCGACTCCATTGTCAACGAATCCGCGGGTCCGCCGGGGGCGCCCTTCGCGCGGGGAAGAGCGCCTTCACTCGGCCTCGAACTCGATCAGCAGATCCTTGGCGTCAATCTGGCCGCCGGGCTGGACATGGACCGCTTTCACCACGCCGTCATGCTCGGCATGGATGCCGGTTTCCATCTTCATCGCCTCGATGGTCAGCAGCAGATCGCCCTCCTTCACGGCCTGGCCGGCGGTGACGGCTACGGTGGCCACCACGCCCGGCATCGGCGCGCCCACATGGGCGGGGTTGCCGGGATCGGCCTTGAGGCGCTTGGCTGTCTGCGACTTGACCATCCGGTCGGGGACGCGGATAACCCGGGGCTGGCCGTTGAGTTCGAAAAAGACCTTGACGTCGCCTTCCTCGTTGGTCTCGCCCACCGCCTGCAGCCGGATCTCCAGCGTCTTGCCGGGGGCGATCTCGGCGCTGATCTCCTCGCCCGGCTCCATGCCGTAGAAGAAGGCCGTGGTCGGCAGGGTGCGCACCGGGCCGTATTGGTCGTGATGCTCGACGTAATCGAGATAGACCTTGGGATACATCAGATACCCGTTCAGATCCTCGTCATCGACCGGCTTGCCGCCGATCTTTTCGCTGAGTTCGGCGCGGACCTTTTCCAGATCCACCGGCGGCAGGTGCTTGCCTGGGCGGTCGGTATTGGGTTTCTCGCCCTTCAGCACCTTGTTCAGGATCTTCTCGGGGAAGCCGCCGGGCGGCTGGCCCAGATTGCCGCGCATCATGTCGATCACGGAATCGGGAAAGGCGACTTCGACATCCGGATCCTCGACCTGTTCGCGGGTCAGCCCCTGCGCCACCATCATCAGCGCCATGTCGCCCACCACCTTGGAGCTCGGCGTGACCTTCACGATGTCGCCGAACATCTGGTTCACTTCGGCATACATGTGCGCGACCTCGTGCCAGCGGTCCTCGAGCCCCAGACTGCGCGCCTGGGCCTTGAGGTTGGTGAACTGCCCGCCCGGCATCTCGTGCAGCCAGACCTCGGACGCAGGTGCCCTCAGGCCGGCCTCGAAGGCGACATACTGGTTGCGCACGGCCTCGAAATAGTCGCTGATCTCGCGGATCGCCCGTATGTCCAGCCCGGTGTCGCGGTCGGTGTTGCGCAGCGCCTCGACGATCGAGCCGAGACAGGCCTGGCTGGTGCCGCCCGACATGGAATCCATTGCCGCGTCCACCGCGTCCACCCCGGCATCGGCGGCGGCCAGGATGGTGGCGCCGGCAATTCCGCTGGTGTCGTGGGTGTGGAAATGGATCGGCAGGCCGATCTCTTCCTTCAGCGCCCGGATCAGCACCCGCGCCGACGCGGGCTTCAAGAGGCCCGCCATGTCCTTGAGCCCCAGAACATGGGCGCCGGCGGCCTCCAATTCCTTTGCCATGCCAACATAGTATTTCAGGTCATACTTGGCCCGGTTCGGGTCCAGAATGTCGCCGGTGTAGCAGATCGTGCCTTCGCAGACCTTGTTCTGGTCGATCACCGCGTCCATCGCAACGCGCATGTTCTCGACCCAGTTGAGGCTGTCGAACACGCGGAACACGTCCACGCCGCTGGTCGCCGCCTGGCGCACGAATTCCCGCACCACGTTGTCGGGATAGTTAGTATAGCCCACCCCGTTCGATCCGCGCAGCAGCATCTGGGTCATCAGGTTGGGCATTGCCTCGCGCAGGTCGCGCAACCGCTGCCACGGGCATTCCTTGAGGAACCGATAGGCCACGTCGAAGGTCGCGCCGCCCCAGCACTCGACGCTGAAAAGCTGTGGCAGGTTGGCGGCATAAGCGGGCGCCACGCGGATCATGTCGATCGACCGCATCCGGGTCGCCAGCAGCGACTGATGCCCGTCGCGCATGGTCGTGTCGGTTATCAGCAGTTGTTTTTGCGCCCGCATCCAGTCGGCCACCGCCTTGGGCCCCTTCTGTTCGAGCAGATTGCGCGTGCCCATCAGCGGCTCGGCCCTTTTCTTCGGCGGGCGCGGCGGCTTCATGCCGGCGGGCGGGCGCGGGCGGTCCTTGGTTTCGGGGTGTCCGTTCACGGTGACATCGGCGATGTAGGTCAGAACCTTGGTGCCGCGATCCTTGCGCTTTTCGAACTGAAAGAGTTCGGGCGTCTCGTCGATGAACTTGGTGGTGTATTCGTTGTTGAGAAACTTGGGGTGCTTCAGCAGGTTCTCGACAAAGGCGATGTTGGTGGCCACGCCACGGATGCGGAACTCGCGCAGGGCGCGGTCCATGCGGGCGATCGCCTTTTCCGGCGTCGGCGCCCAGGCGGTGACCTTGGTCAGCAGGCTGTCATAGTAGCGCGTGATCACGCCACCCGAATAGGCAGTGCCGCCGTCCAGCCGGATCCCCATCCCCGTGGCCGAGCGATAGGCGGTGATGCGCCCATAGTCGGGGATGAAGTTGTTCTGCGGATCCTCGGTGGTGATCCGGGTCTGCAACGCGTGGCCGTTGAGGTGGATGTCCTCCTGCCGGGCCATGCCGGTCGCCTCGGCGATGGTCTTGCCCTCGGCGATCATGATCTGGGCCTGCACGATGTCGATGCCGGTCACCTCTTCGGTGACGGTATGTTCGACCTGGATGCGGGGGTTCACTTCGATGAAGTAGAACTGATCCGTATCCATATCCATGAGAAATTCTACGGTGCCGGCGTTCTGGTATCCGACCTGCCGGGCGATCTTCAGGCCCAGCTCGCAGATCTCTGCCCGTTGCGCGTCGGTCAGATAGGGGGCAGGGGCGCGTTCCACGACCTTCTGGTTGCGCCGCTGGACCGAGCAGTCGCGTTCGTAGAGATGATAGATCTGCCCGTGCTGGTCGCCGAGGATCTGCACCTCGACATGGCGGGCGCGGGTGATCATCTTCTCCAGATAGCCTTCGCCATTGCCGAACGCGGCCTCGGCCTCGCGCCGGCCCTCCATCACCTTTTCGGCCAGTTCCTCGGGCCCTGTGATCGGCCGCATCCCGCGACCGCCGCCGCCCCAGGACGCCTTGAGCATCAGCGGATAGCCGATCTCGTCCGCCTGCCGGCGGATTTCCTCCATGTCGTCGCCCAGAACCTCGGTGGCCGGGATCACGGGAACGCCGGCCTCGATCGCGACGCGCCGGGCGCTGGCCTTGTCGCCAAGGGCGCGCATGGTTTCCGATTTCGGCCCGATGAAGGTGATCCCGGCGGCGGTGCAGGCATCCACGAAATCGGGGTTCTCGGACAGAAGTCCATAGCCGGGATGGATCGCGTCCGCGCCGCTTTCGCGGGCCACGCGGATCATCTCGTCGATTGACAGATAGGCCGCGACCGGTCCCAGATCCTCGCCGATGCGATAGGCTTCGTCGGCCTTGAACCGATGCAGGCTCAGCTTGTCCTCTTCGGCATAGACCGCGACAGTGCGCTTGCCCATCTCGTTGGCGGCCCGCATCACGCGGATCGCGATCTCTCCCCGGTTCGCGATCAGGATCTTCTTGAAGTCGGTCATGTGTCGGTCGGCCTCGTGTTCGCGGTTTCGGTTGCGCGGAGTTTTAGGGAGTAATAGCGGCTGCGTAAAGCTGCACAGGGGCTGCGCGCGGCCCTTTAGCGCCAACAATCGTCACGCTATGCTGCGGTGCGGAAATTTTTGCAAAGCCGCAGAGCGCGATGCGGGAATTTTCTGTCTTGTCCGACCGGTCAGTCGGTAATTCCTTGGGAGTCAGACAGTTGAATGGCGGGCGGCAGGCTTTGCAGGTTCGCAGCGCCGAGCTGGCCCATGTTCGATTCCATGTCCCGTTTCAGGATGTCGATCAGGTGCGCGGGGCCCTTCGGTCCCAGGGCCGCCAGCGCGAAATGGAAGGCACGCCCCAGCATCACCAGATCCGCCCCCACCGCGATTGCCCGCAGGATGTCGAGCCCGCCCTCGATGCCGCTGTCGAACACGATCGGCAGGCGCGTGGCGGCGCGGATCGCGGGCAGAACCTCGATTGTGGCGGGCGCGCCGTCGAACTGGCGCCCGGCATGGTTCGAGATCCACAGCGCATCGACGCCGGCGGATTCGAGCGGTGCGGCATCCTCGGCCCGCAGCACGCCCTTGACGATGAACGGCCCGTCCCACGCGTCGCGCAGCCATTTGACATAATCCCAGTCGGGCGAGGTGCGCAGGACATAGCCGATATGGGCGGTGGGGGGCAGGTTACGCTGCTGTTCGGTGTATTTGTCCAGCGTCCGCATGTGCGGCATGCCGCGCCGCGCCATGCCCCATGCCCAGGCCGGCCGCATCGCCACCTGCGCCAGCAGCCGCGGTGTCAGTTTCGGCGGCTGGGTCAGGCCGGACCGGGTCTGTCGTTCCCGGCGCGAGGCCACGGGGACGTCCACCGTCAGCACCAGCGTTCCGAACCCGGCATCGCGCGCCCGCGCCAGCAGGTCGCGGCGGATTTCCTCCCTTTTCGGCGGGTAGAGCTGGAACCAGGCGTGGTCGCCCAGATGCGGGGCTAGATCTTCGGGGCTTTGGCTTGCGACGGTGGAGAGCGTATAGGGGATGCCCGCCCGTGCCGCCGCGCGGGCGAGGTGCGCCTCGGCATCCGGCCAGATCAGCCCGGACATTCCGACGGGTGCTACGCCGAAGGGCAGGGGCAGGCGTTGACCCAGAAAGTCGGTGGAGAGATCGAATTCGAGCGGGCCGTGCAGCACCGAGGGCATGAACCCGACCCGGTCCAGCGCGGCGCGGTTGCGGGCTTTGGTGGCCTCGGTGCCGGTGCCGCTGTCGAGATATTCCCAGACGAATTTCGGCAGGCGGCGGCGGGCGCGCCATTTCAGGTCCATGATCCCCGGGTATCGGTCGTGCAGATCCATGCCGGCGATTTGCTGGCAAGCAGGGGAGAATGTCCAGAGGAAAGGGGGGCGGCGGCGGGCGGGGCATGGGGGCTCTGAAGTGGTCTCAGAGATTCGGACAGCGAGCCAAGGTGTATCCCGAACCTTTTGCAGGGATACGAGATGGCGAAACGCCGGAAGTCCACGAACCAGTTCAAGGCGAAGGTCGCGCTTGAGGCGCTGCGGGGACAGGACGATCCAGGAGATTGCAGCAAGGCATCAGGTGCATCCGAACCAGGTCGGCATGTGAAAGCGTCAGGGGGTCTAGGGCATGGCCGATGTGTTTGCCCGCGGCGGCAAGGCGGGCGGGCCGACCGAAGCGGAGGTAAAGGAGCCGGATGCCAAGATCGGGAGGCTGGCGGTGGAGAATCATTTTTCGGGTCGAGGGCTCAAGCGATGAGCTCGGCCAGGAAGAAAGCCATGATCCGTCGCGACCATCCCAAGCTGAGCACCAGCCTGCAATGCAAGCTGGTGAAGCTGAGCCGGTCGGCGTTCTACTGCGCGCCGGTCGGGATTGATGAGGCGACGCTGACGCTGAAGAAGGCGATCGACCGGGTATTCTCCGGATACCCGTTCTTCGGTCGCCGCCGGATCACTGCCAGTCTCCGCCGGGAAGGCACGATTGCGGGACGTCACCGGGTGCGCCGTTTGATGGCCAGGATGGAGCCGGGGGAAATCTGCAGGCGGCCAAGAACCAGCCAATCGCATGAACTGGCCCCTGTTTTGACCGGACACCTTGGCTTGCCCAAGGAGGCTTTAGGATAACCTTGAGCATATGCTTATGTCTGAAATTGAAATCATCACTGATGGCGGCCGCCGCCGGCGCTGGCCTGCGGCCGAGAAGCTGCGGATCGTCGGCGACCCGACGCTGTTCGAGGTCGTATTCACTGCGGACCCCGTGCGCGACTGCCGCAACGTGTTCCGGTCGGATACCGCGCGGGCCGCGCTGTTCAATCGGGTGCTGATTCAGGAGGGACTGTTCAAGTCGCCAGGCAAGACCTGCCCGTCGCTGACGCTGACGCTGACGGAGGAAGATTTCGAGCTGGCCCGCGCCGCCGATGCCAAGGCTGCGGCGGCGGTGGCGTCGGCCTGAAGAACGACGGGCCGGGAGACATCCGCCGCCCGGCCCATGTCGAGGAACTACAGTTCGCCTCAGAGATAGAGGCTGTCGGAAAAGACGTGGCGTGCGATGTCTTCGCGCCGCAGGCCGCGCGCGGCCAGCTGCTCGTCGCTCAGATTCATCAGGGCGTTCATCTGGCGAACGCGGGAATTCATCTCGGCCATGCGGGCCAGCCCTTCGATCACGCCGTCGAAGAAGGTGGCGATTTTCTCGCGGATGCCGGCAGAGGCCGGAGCGGAATAGGTAATGTCAGCCATGGGATCGGTGTCCTTCGTTGTGGTCCGTTCCTCCCTCGGTGCGTGGATATATGCCGCAGCGCAGAATTTTCCAGCGGTTCCGCGACATACCGGATTTGCGCGCGCTGCACGGCTCGAGCGTCAGGGCGCCTGATCGGCCTTGAACATGTCGTCCACCGGCGTCTGAAGGCCGGTCACCAGCGCATTGGTCTGCGCCGCCATGCCGATCACCGCCAGAAGCTCGGCATGCATCTCGGCGGTCATGCCCTTCGCCCTGGCGGCGGCGGTATGGGAATGCACGCAGTATTCGCAGCCATTGGCGGTGGAGACGGCGATATAGATCAACTCCTTGACCAGGGGATCCAGCGCGCCGGGGGCCATCACGGCCCTGAGCCGATCCCATGTCGCGCGCAGCAGACCAGGGTCATGCGCCAGCGCGCGCCAGAAATTGTTGACGTAATCGGTGCCGCGCGCGGCGCGGATCTCGTCGAAGACGGCCAGCGCCTCGGCGCTGGCCTCTTCGTCGCTCAACAGGCGAACGGTTCCCATGTCACACCATGGCGAAGATGCGGGCCGGCCCGCCCGATCCGCCCCGATGCGTCGGCGCGCCCACCACCAGAGTCGCGCCGGCCTCGGGCACCTTGGCGAGGTTGTTGAGGTTCTCGATTCCATAGCGTCCGGCAGGCAGCCAGGCGTAATGGGTCTTGAAGTCCTTGCTGGCGCCGTAGTCCAGCGACAGCGTGTCCACGCCGATTGCGGCTGCGGTGGTTTCCTCCAGCAGCATCTGCGTCGCCTCGATATGGAAGCCGGGGAAGTGCATCACGCCCTGGTCGTCGGCATTGCGGAACTGCGGCGTCGCGGTCTTTGCGTCCCAGCCAGAATGCATCGCCACGCAGGCCTTGTCGGGGATGGGGCCGTTGCGCGAAATCCATGCCATGATGTCTTCCGGCGTGACCTCGGAATCGGGGTTCGACGCGGCCCGTTCGTGGATGTGGATCACGCACAGCGGCACGACGAGGTCCGACACGGGGATCTCGTCCACGCTGGCGCCATCAGCGGAAAAATGCAGCGGCGCGTCGATATGCGTGCCGGTATGTTCGTTCAGCGACAGCTGGAACAGGTTGAACCCGTGTTCCTTGAAGTTGAACTTCTGCTCGGCGGCGATGCCCGGCGCGCCGAAATAGGTGGGGAATTCGGGGTCGTAGGTGTGGGTCATGTCCACGACTCCGCCATGCCCGGCGGCCATCGCCGGCGGCGTTGCCGCCGTGGCCAGCGTCGCCGCCCCGACCGCCGCCGCGCCGGCCTTGAAAAAGTCGCGGCGGGACAGCATCCGTTCCTTCACCGCGTTCATCACGCAGATGTCACACATGATTTCCTCCCTGAAACGTCATTCGACAATCATCGTTGCTCGCAATGCCCGACAGGCGTGCCTGCCCGCCAATGCCGGCACGATAGCACGGAACCGCGCGGCGACGGACAGGTTTTCCTGCGCGCTGATTGCACCGCCCGAACCGACCGCCTACCTTCGGCACCGTCAGAGGCAGAAAGGAACGGCATGGCCGGACAGACGGAACAGGTTCTGAACGCGATCCTTGCGGATATCGACGGCGGGCGGCTGAACCCCGGCGACGTGATCGAAGAGGCTCCGCTGATGGAAACCCACGGTGTCTCGCGCACGCCGGTACGCGAGGCGTTCATCCAGCTTGAAACCGCCGGCCTGATCCGCCGCCTTCCGCGCAAAGGGGCGGTGCTGTTCAAGCCCACGCTCGAGGAATTCCTGGCCATCCTCGAGGTTCACGCCCGGCTGGAAGGCCAGGCCGCCGGGCTGGCTGCGCGCCGTCTGTCTCCGCCGCTTGCCGAAGAGCTCGAAGCCGCCGTTCAGGCCTGCGAACTGCACGCCCGCGACAAGGGCGACGCCGATCCCGAAGCCTATTATCAGCTCAACCTGCGCTTTCACGAGGTCGTGGCGCTCGGCGCGGGCAATCCGTTTCTGCTCGACATGATCAAGACCAACGTGCGCAAGCTGATGGCCTATTACCGCGTCCGCTACCGCTATCCCGGCGCGATCGCCGCCTCGGCCCACGAACACCGCGAGATTGCCACGCTGATCTCCGATCATCGCCGCGAAGAAGCGGAAGCCGCGATGATCGCCCATGTCCAGTTCGATCAGGTAACGGTGATGGATCTTCTGGCCGCGCTGGGCTGATCCCGCCCGCGCCAGTGCCCGCGAAAACCGCGGGATTTGGGTATTTTTGACCAGAAAGAAGCAGGGACTCACTGGTCTTCTTTCTGGTTCCAAATACCCCCGCCGGAGGCATCGCGGCGGCGCGAGCCGTCGCGATTTCAGCTCTCTTCTCTTGCCTGCTCGAAGAACTTCGCCACGCTTTCCGCAAAGGCGTCCATGTCCGAGCGCTCTTGAAGCGTCGTCAGAGCTTGCCTGGTCAGATCCGGTCCGAGTATCCCGGCCATTTCTTCCGTCAGCGCGAGGATGAAGTCATGCGTCATCTCTGGGTGGTGCTGCGTGGTGTAGATGTGACGGCCGAACGCCATCCCCGAGATCGGACAGCCTTCGGACCGGGCCAGGATGTCCGCTTCGGCCGGGGGCTCCAGCACTTGTTCGGCGTGGCTGGCGTAGAGGTTAACCTCCTCCGGCAGATCCCGCATCCAGTCGCGCCGGACAAGGATTTCGTTTCGCGTCAGCCCGTGCACCCAGCCGCCCGGGCTGGGGCTCACGCGCCCGCCGAGCGCCACAGCGATCGCTTGATGACCGAAGCACGCCCCGAAGATGGGAAAGGCCCCGGAATGCAACTCGCGAATCAGGTCGAACAGCCGTGCGGTCCATTCCGCGCCGCTGTTCACCGAGGCCGGGCTGCCGGTGATCATCGCGCCGTCGAAAGGCTCCAGCGTTTCGGGGAACACGCCGTCCTTGACCGGGAAAACCTCCGTGGTCCAACCGGGGCGGACGCGTTGCACCAGATCGGTGAACTTCTCGCCATCCCTGGGGTGGCGCTGGGCAAAGGCGCTTTCGTCCGTGTTCGTCATCAGGATCGCGAGATGCATGAGTTTATACCGATATTTTTTGTTTACATATTTATGATACCAGATAATATACACATGTTAACAGACGGGGGAAGAGGAAACATGACGGTCTGGACACCCACCGATGACGGCCATGCCGATCTGACCAGCCACGACACCTTTCTGAACGGCCCGCCGCACAATACCTTTGCCCGGCTGAGGCGCGAGGATCCCCTGCACTGGACCGAATACCCGCAGGGCCAGGATTTCTGGTCGGTCACCCGGCATGCCGACATCCTGGAAATGAACCGCAATACCGAGGTATTCTCGTCGGCGCGTGGCATCCGGATGGAGGACCAGTCCTACGAGGAATACCTCGCCCGCCGCACCTTTCAGGAGACCGACCCGCCCGAGCACACACGGACCCGGATGAAACTAGTCCGGGCCTTTTCCAAGACCGTCATGGCCCAATACGAAGAGGACATTCGCGCGCTGTGCGACACGATCCTGGATCAGGCGCTGGAGAAGGAAACCTTCGACGCCACCAAGGAAATTGCTCGGCAACTGCCCATGCGGATGCTGGGGCGGGTGGTGGGGTTGCCCGACGAGGATCTGCCGTGGTTGGTGGAGAAGGGAGACGCGCTGATTGCCAACACTGACCCGGATTTCACCAGCCATGTCCTTGACAAGATGGACACCGACGAATTCCGCATGATGCCGTTCAATTCGCCCGCTGGCGCCGAGCTTTATGCCTATGCCAAGGAACTGATGGCGCGGAAGGAGCGCGAAGGCGACACGTCCGGCGTGCTGCACCTGATCCGCGAACCGGCCAAGGATGGTTCCGTCATTTCGGACACCGAGTTCCGCAATTTCTTCTGCCTTCTGGTGGCGGCGGGGAACGACACCACGCGCTATTCCATCGCCGCGGGCATTCAGGCGCTGTGCCACCAGCCGGAACTGCTGGGCCAGATGCAGGAAGGTGGCGACATCTGGGAAACCGCGCCCGACGAGATCATCCGCTGGGCCACGCCCGCGCTTTATTTCCGGCGCACCGCGACGCGGGATTTCGAGATGCACGGCAAGACCATCCGCGCGGGCGACAAGGTACTCTACTGGTTCGCCTCGGCCAACCGCGACGAAACCGTGTTCGACGACCCATTCCGCGTGAACCTGCGGCGCAGCCCGAACCGGCATCTGAGTTTCGGCCAGGGCGGGCCGCATGTCTGCCTGGGCATGTGGCTGGCGCGGCTCGAGGTGCGGGTGCTGTTTCAGGAACTGGTCAAGCGGATCAGGTCCATCGAACCGGCCGGCCCGCACAGGTTCCTGCGGTCGAACTTCGTTGGCGGAATCAAGGAGCTTCCGGTTACGGTGCGGCTGGCCTGATCCGCGCTTGGCTGATATGTAAACAAGTTAATAATGCCGCGCCGGCAGAGGAGGCCCGCGGCAACAGGGAGGATGCACGGAATGAAAGACCGCCTTCGCGTGCTGTTCTGCGATCATCTGTCGATCATGCGCGGCAAGTATCTGCCGCATTCCAAGATCGGGGATGGCAGCACGCGGTTTTGCCGCTCGACCTTTGGCGTGCATTACGACAAGGACCTGCTGAACGCGCCGGGCGCCATGACCTATCAGGGCCTGCCCGACATGGAACTGGTCTGGATCCATGACGACATCCGCGAAAGCTGGGACGCCTCGACCCGGATCGTGCTGGGCGATCTCTACGACGATGACGGCGCGCCGCTTCCCTTGTGCCCGCGTGGCGCGCTGAAACGCGCCGTCGCGGCGTGGGAGGAGAAGGGCCTGACGCCGAAGGTCGGGATCGAGCTGGAGGCCTTTGCCCTGCAGGCCAACGAGAACGGCGAGCTGGTGCCCTATGACGCGCCGGGCGGCGTGGTCTATGGCACGGGGCCGTTTTCCGACCCGCTGCGGTTCAATGACCGGATCTGGCAGATGGCCGACCGGCTGGGCTTTTCGCTGGACATGATCACGGCGGAATATGACAGCCCGCAGTTCGAATACACCCTGACCTTTGACGACGCGGTCAAGGCGGTGGACGATATCGTGCTGTTCCGCCTGATGGCGCGCGAGATCGCGCTGGAATACGGGATCGTGCTGACCTTCATGCCCAAGCCGATCCCCGAGGCCGGCGGGTCGGGCATGCACATCAACTTTTCCTTCACCGACGCGTCGGGCGGCAATGCGCTGAGCTCCGGCCCCAAGGGAGGGCCCGAGCACATGAACGATCTGGCCCGCGGCTGCCTGGCCGGGCTGATCCATCACCACAAGGGGCTTGCCGGGCTGATCGCGCCGACGGCCAATTCCTACATGCGGCTGCAGCCGGGGTCGCTTTCGGGCTACTGGCGCAACTGGGGCGGCGATCACCGCAACGTCACCACACGCATCAGCGGCGAGGGCGGCGCCAAGGCGCGGCTGGAGCACCGGATGGCGGATGCCTCGGCCAACCCCTACACGGCGGTCGCGGCGGTGTTGCATGCCGCGCGGCTGGGGGTGGAAAACGGCCATCCCCTGCCGCCCATGGAAACCGGCGATGGATTCGAACGCACCGACGCGCGCGAAGGTGCCGCGGTGGATCTCAAGGGCGCGGTCGCCGATCTCGAACGCGACACCGAACTGGCACAGGCGGTGGGCGAGGAGCTCGTCGCCAACCATGTCTTCATGAAGAAGAAGGAAGTCCAGAAGACCCGCGATCTGGAAGGCGACGCGCTGCGCGATTTCTATGTCTATTTCATCTGAGGAAGAGCGATGAAGGTTACCTGGAAGCTGCCCGACGGGGGCGAGATCACCGCCGAGGTGGAAGAGGGCATGAACATGATGCAGGCGGCGGTGGCCAACAACGTCCCCGGCATCATTGGCGAATGCGGCGGGTGCCTCAGCTGCGCCACCTGCCATGTCTATGTCGATCCGGCCTGGCGCGAGGCAACCGGCACCCCCGAGGACATGGAAGACGCGATGCTCGACATCGCCGAGGGCGCACGCCGCCCCGAAAGTCGGTTGAGCTGCCAGATCGAGGCATCGCCCGAACTCGACGGGCTGGTGCTGATCGTGCCCGAAACCTGATCCGCGACGCGATGCCGTCCGGCCTCGCCCCCGGCGTTTGGGCCGGGGCGGCGCGCGACCGGTCTTGCCTTCGCGCCTGGACCTGCGCAGGATGCGGGACAAAACGGCGCGAAAGGGCAGGGCAGTGACAGCAGAAACGCAGACGGAGATCGCGGCGGAATGCCTGGGGCTCAAGGTGCCGGCCTCGCCGTTCCTGAACGAAACCCGCATCAGGCGGATCAATGCGGCCCGCTATGAGGGGCAGGAAATCGCCGGCGCCCTGGATGTGGTGGGCGCCGACGACGTGGTGCTGGAAATCGGCGCGGGGATCGGCGTGGTGGGCGGGGTGATCGCGCTCAACGCGCGGCCGCGCGCCGTGCATGCCTTCGAGGCCAACCCCGCCTTGATCCCGACCATCGAACGGCTTTACCGTGCAAACGGTCTGACCGACCGGATCGGCGTGCGCAACGTGGTGCTGATGAGCGCTCCCGACCGTCCCGACACCGTGCCGTTTCATGTCCGCAGCAGCTATCTGGGCTCGTCCCTGATCGACCGCGACGGCCGCGCGCGCGAGGTGGTGCAGGTGCCGACCGCGGATTTCGCCGAAACCTGCGCGGCGCTTTCGCCCACGGTTCTGGTAATGGATATCGAGGGCGGAGAGCTCGACCTGTTGCGCCACGCCGATCTGAGCCCGTTCCGCGCCATCGTGATCGAATTCCACCCCGAAGCCTATGGTGTCGAGGGCATGCGCGAATGCAAGACCATTCTGCGTCAGGCCGGGTTCGTGCGGGTGGACGAGACATCCACCCGCACGGTCTGGACCTGCGTGAAGGGGGACTAGCCCCCTTCCATCGTCGCCGTGGTCAGCTCACCGCGGCAAAGCCTGCGTCCAGCGCGGTCAGGATCACGTTCACGTCCTCTTCGGTCAGCACCAGCGGCGGCGACATCATGATATTGTGGCCCGACATGCGCACCATCGCCCCGGCGCGATAGGTGGTTTCGTGGACGGTGGCGATGGTCTGCTTGTCGATCGGCGTCTTGGCGACCGGATCGCTGACCAGTTCCAGCGCGCTCATCAGCCCGTGCCCGCCGCGCACGTCGCCGATGATGTCGTATTTTTCCTTGAGCGCAAGCAGGCCTTCGTAGATCTGCCGGCCCCGCGCGGCAGCGTTTTCGGGAACGTTCAGGCGCCGGGTCTCCTCGAGACAGGCCAGCGCCGCCGCCGCGCCCACCGGATGGCCGGAATAGGTGTATCCGTGGCCGATCGCCGCCGCGCCGGTTTCGTCACCTTCGAACACTTCTGCGACTGCGTCCGAGATCATCACCGCGCCGAAGGGGAAATAGCCGTTGGTGATCGCCTTGGCGGTGGTCATCATGTCGGGCTTGACCCCCCAGTGGCGCGACCCGGTCCAGTCGCCGGTGCGGCCGAAGGCGGTGATCACCTCGTCGGCGATCAGCAGGATGCCGTGGCGGTCGCAGATCTCGCGCACGCCGGGCATGAAGGATTCATGCGGCACGATCACCCCGCCCGCACCCAGGATCGGTTCCATGATCAGCGCGGCGATGGTGCCCGCGCCCTGAAACGCGATCTCGTCCTCCAGCGCCGACAGGCACAGCTGCGCAAGCCGCTCGGGGTCGGATTCGTTGAACGGGTTGCGATAGGCATAGGGCGCCGGGATATGGTGGCAGCCTGCCAGAAGCGGTTCATAGGCGGTGCGGAAATTGGCGTTGCCGTTCACGCTGGCGCCGCCGAAATGGGTGCCGTGATAGCCCTTCTTGAGGCTCAGGAACTTCACCCGGCCGGCTTCGCCCCGGATCTTGTGATACTGCCGCGCGAGCCGCAGCGCGGTTTCCACGCTGTCCGACCCGCCCGAAGTGTAGAAGGCGCGGCTCAGCCCGTCGGGGGCGAAGAAATCGCGCAGCTCTTCGGCCAGTTGGATCACCTTGTCGTTGGTGACGCCCCGGAAGATCGAGTAATAGGGCAGTTCCTCCAGCTGCTGGGCGATCGCGCGCTTGATCGGCTCGCAGGAAAAGCCGAGGTTGACGTTCCACAGACCGCCCACGCCATCGACCACCTCGTGCCCGTCCACGTCGGTAATGCGCACGCCGCGCGCGCCGGTGACGATGGTGGGCGGATTGGCTTGGCTGTCGGCCGGGTGGGCCATCGGGTGCCACAGCGAACGGGCGTTGTTCTCTTTCAGGAAGTTGGAATCTTTCATCGGGGTTCCTCCTCGGTCAGGCCCAGCATCGTCAGGGCGCGGGTGTAACTCGCCGCCGGATCGGCGACGTCGAAATGAACGGTCGGCAGGCCCAGCGCAAGAGCGCCCTCCACGTTGCGCCGCTGGTCATCGACGAAGACGCAGGCCGAAGGCGGCAGCCCCAGCGCGTCGAGACAGGCGGCATAGGCGCGGCGGTCCGGTTTCAGGATGCCGGTATAGGTGGCGTCGGAAATCACGTCGAAATCGCGCAGAAAGGGCAGCTTGTTGCGGAAGTCGGCGCCATAGAACAGGTCCAGCTCGTTCGACAGGATCGCGAGCTTCACTCCCGAGGCCCAGGCAACGGCGATCGCGGCGCGGAATTCGGGCCGGATCACGGCGTCAGGGTCGGCGCCGCGGGCGGCGCGGACGAACTGGCTCATCTCGGCCCAGTCCTGCCCGACCAGTTGTCCGACCTCGCTCGCGCGGGTCCGCCAGTAGTCGCGTTCGCTGATCTCGCCCGCCTGCATCCGCTGCCACAGCGGGTCGGTCTCGGGCGCGAAGGGGCCGCGCCAGGTCAGGGTGCCGGGGGGCAGCCCCAGCGCGGCTTCGGTCAGGTCGTGGGTCTCGAACAGGGTGCGGGTGACGACCCCGCCGAAATCGAGGATCAGGGCGCGGCTCATGCGGCGGCCTCCTGCGGGTATTCGGGCGGGAAGAACCCGCCGGTGCGCTGGGTCAGGTCGCGGGCGGCGGCGCGCAGTTCGGCCCGGATCGTGGCTCGTTGTGCCGGGGTCATGCGCGACACCGGCGCGGCCACCGCCAGCGCGCCGATCGGGCGCTGATCGGCTCCAAAGACCGGGGCGGCGTGGGAATGCACGTCGGCCTCGAACCGGCCGACCGATTCGGCGATGCCGTCGGCGCGCACCTGATCCAGCATGGCGCGGATGGCGCCCGGGTCGGTAACGGTGTCGGTCGTGTGCGCCGCGAGCGGCCCGGCCAGCGCGGCGTCCACGAACGCATCGTCCGCCCAGGCCAGCACCGCCAGCCCCGATGCGGTGCCGTGAAACGACAGGATCTCGGCATCGTCCATCATCACCCGCGTGGCGTGGCGCGGGCTGTAGGCATGGCCCAGCGTGACCAGTTGCGTCCCCCGCAAGAGCGACAGGTGCGCGGTCTCGCCGGTGGCGTCGCACAGCCGGTCGAGGATGCCGCGCGACACCGACAGGATCGGCACCGCGGCCTCGCGCAGGGCAGCCAGGCGCAGCACCTCCGGCCCCAGCCGATAGGCGCGGTCCGGTCCGACCTGTTCCACGAATCCAGCCTCCTGCAACTCGCCCATCAGCCGATAGACCGTCGCCTTGTTCAGACCCGACAGGCGCGTGAGGTCGCTCAGCCCGATCTCGTGCCGGTTCTGGGTAAAAAAAGACAGCAGATTCAGAGCCTTGGTGACGGTTCCCATCCGGGTTTCCTGTTGCTTGCCCCGGGCGCGGCCGGCGGCGCGATGAAAATGTGACCCCGGGTCACGCATTTTTCTTGACAGATTGCCGAGGCGGCTGTCAATCTATTTCAAACCAACGGTTCAAATAATGAACCAACGACTGGGAGGACACAATGAAACTCACCACCTTGATCAAGAGCGCGGTCGCCTCGGCCGCCGTCGTGCTGGGCGCCGGGGCGGCGCTGGCGGAGTATCCCGAAAAGCCCGTGAACTTCATCGTGCCCTGGCCGCCGGGCGATCTGGAGGACGTGCTGACCCGGATGATCGCCGAGGATTTCCAGAAGGAATACGGCGTCGCGGCGGCGGTGGTGAACAAGCCCGGCGGCGGGGGCGGTCCCTTCCCCGGCGCGATCGAGGTCGCCAATGCGCCTGCCGACGGGTACACGATCGGCTCCTTCGTGATCGGAGTGCCGGTGCTGGGCCACCAGATCGACATCCCGCCGCTGACCCCGGCCAAGTTCGACCCGCTGGGGATCTTCCTGACCTATCCCTTCGTCATCGCCACGTCGGGCGACGCGCCCTATTCGTCGATGGAGGAACTGGCGGCCTATGCCAAGGATCACGACGTCGCGCTGGGCCATTTCGGCGACGTGCTGACGCCGACCCAAGTGACCAAGGCTTTTGCCAAGAATGCCGGTTTCGAATGGGGCTCGGACGCGGCTTTCGACGCGCTGGACTGCAACACGCTGGCCAGCGGGGACGCGGATGTGATCAACACCACCCTGCAACTGATCCTGCCCTGTCTCGATCAGGTCAAGGTGCTGGTGTCGATCACCGATCAGCGCATTCCGCTGGTGCCGGACACCCCCACCATCGGCGAGCTTGACCCGTCGCTGGACATCGCGCTGTGGAACGGGCTGTTCGTGCGCAAGGAAACCCCGCAGGACGTGCGCGACAAGATCATCGCCGTGGCAAAGAAGACGGTGATGAGCGACCGCGCGCAAGAGGTCGCCAGGCAGACCGGCGCGCTGGTCTACTGGCAGGGGCCGGAAGAAAGCGCCAAGCGGATCGAGAAGGACATCGAGACCGTGGCGCGGATCGGCGAGATCCTGAAGTAATCTCCCCGACGGGGCGGTGCGCCGGTTCGGCCGCCGCCCTTTCCCCGACCGGGCAGACGAGCAGATCATGGCAACCGAACGCGAACGCCGCTTTGTCGGTCCCCGCCGCGGGCAGCTGATCTTTGCGATTTTCTTTTTCGCAGTTTCGGCCCTGTTGCTGGCGCTGATCGGCAGTGAAACCCAGTGGGTGAAAAAGACGAAACTCGTGGCGCAGCCGCGGTTCTGGCCGGCGGTGGGGCTGGGGCTGATGACGGTCCTGTCAGCAATCCACCTCTGTCGCCTGCCCTGGCGCCGGATCACCCGCTATGACTGGCGCGAGGCGCGCAAGTGGCTGTCGGTGCTGGAATTCGCCGGCTGGTTCATGGGCTATGTCCTGCTGGTGCCGGTGATCGGCTATCTGCCGGTGACGCTGGTCTTCGTGCCGCTGCTGAGCTGGCGCATGGGCTATCGGGGCGGTCGGATGTTGGGGCTGGCTGCGCTGTTCGCGCTGGCGGTGGTCGTGGTGTTCAAGAGCTTCCTCGCCGTGAAGATCCCCGGCGGCGCGGCCTATGAATACCTGCCCGACGGCCTGCGCAGCCTGTTCATCCTGTATTTCTGACGGGGGCGCCGATGGAGCTTCTTCTTTCTTCGCTCGACATCCTTGCCCGTTGGGACGTGGCGCTGGCGCTGCTGGTCGGTTCGGTCGGCGGCGTGGTCATCGGCGCGATCCCCGGCGTGGGCCCGGCGGTCGCCATTGCCATCCTGCTGCCGGCGACTTTTTCCATGGACCCGATCGTGGGGCTCACGGTGCTGCTCGGCATCTACGGAAGCTCCATGTATGGCGGCTCGATCCCGGCGGTGCTGATCAACACCCCCGGCACGGCGGTCAACGCGCTGACCACCTATGACGGCTATCCCATGACCGCGCGGGGCGAGCCGCGCCGGGCGCTTTCGCTGGCCTACTCATCCTCATTCTTCGGCGGCATTTTCTCGGTGATCTGCCTGATCCTGTTCGCCCCCGTGCTGGCCAGGGTCGCGCCGATGTTCGGTAGCCGCGAAATCTTTCTTGCTGCACTTCTGGGCATCATCCTGGTGGTCGTGGCCCATCGCGGCCAGTCGCTGATCGCCGGAGCGTTGGCGGGGTTCGGAATCTGGCTGCAATCCATCGGCATGGAGCCGGTGAAATACACCCAGCGTTACACGTTCGACCAGCCGTTCCTGCAGGGCGGGGTCAACCTGATCGTGGTGGTTCTGGGGCTGTTCGCGCTGAGCCAGGCCTTTGTCCTGCTGACCAGCGATGACGAGAAGATCCGCATGACCCGCCTGCGCGGGCCGCTGTTCCAGGGCCTGCGCGAGCTGGCCCGCCACCCGCGCGTGGCCACCGTTTCGGCCAGTTTCGGCGTGATGATGGGCATGATCCCCGGCGTCGGCGAATTCACCGCGCAGTTCATGTCCTACACCTATGCGCAGCGCACATCGAAACGCCCGCAGGATTTCGGCAACGGCGCGTCCGAGGGGCTGATCGCCGCCGAAACCTCGAACAACGCGGTGCCCGCCGCCGCGATGGTGCCGCTTTTGGCGCTGGGCATCCCCGGTGAGGCGCTGACCGCGATGATGCTGAGCGTGTTCTACGTCCACAATGTCGTGCCGGGGCCGCAGTTGTTCCAGTCAAGGATGGATTTCGTCGTTGCGCTCTACTTGGCGCTCCTGATCCTGAACGTGCTGGTGATGATCTTTCTGCTGTCGGCCACCGGGCTGCTGGTCAAGGTGGTCAAGATCCCCAACCGCTTTCTCGGGGTCTGCGTGCTGACGCTCAGCTTTGTCGGCGTCTACAGCTTGCGCAACTCGGTCAGCGACTGCGTGATGGCGGCCGGGTTCGGGGTGCTGGGCTATATCCTGAAACGCCTGTCCTGGCCGATCGTGCCGATCATCCTCGGCATGGTGCTGGGCGGGATCATGGAGGTGAAGCTACGCGCCGGCATGGCCCGCGTGAAAACGCCCTGGGATTTCATCGACCGGCCCATCGCCTTCATCCTGTTTTTCGTCATCATCATCGTCCTTGCTGTCCATGCCCGCCACGTCTGGCAGGACCGCAAGGCGCTCAAGGAGGCCGAATGGAAATCCAGGCACAGATCGACGAGCTTCGGCGCGCGCCTGTTGCGCCGCAGAAAATTCTTGTTGAAGGAACGTGGCAAGGTGGTTCGGGGGCGCCGCAAGATGTTGTCTCGCCAATCGACGGAACTCTACTGACGACGATCGAGACCGCCACCGCCGCGGATGTGGACCGCGCCGTGGCCTCGGCCAGGGCCGCGTTTGACGATGGCCGCTGGTCGCGGCTGGCGCCGGCGGCGCGCAAGAAGGTCATGCACGCCATCGCCGACCGGATCGAGGCCGAGGCGCTGGAACTGGCGGTTCTCGGCATCCGCGACAACGGGACCGAATTCGGCATGGCCATGAAGGCCGAGCCGGGCAGCGCGGCGGGCACCTTCCGCTATTACGCCGAGGCGATCGACAAGGTGGCGGGCGAGCTCGCGCCCACAGCGCCGGATGTTCTGGGGCTGGTGCATCGGGTGCCGGTGGGGGTCGTGGGCGCCATCGTGCCGTGGAACTTTCCGCTGATGATCGGCGCGTGGAAACTGGCGCCGGCGCTGGCGATGGGCAATTCGGTGGTGCTGAAACCGGCCGAAACCGCCTCGCTGTCGCTTCTGCGGCTGGCGCAGATCTGTTTGGACGCCGGCCTGCCGCCGGGGGTGCTGAACGTCGTGACCGGCCCCGGCGCGGAAACCGGCGCGGCGCTGGCCCGTTCCATGGGCGTGGACGTGCTGACCTTCACCGGCTCCGGTCCCACGGGGCGAAAACTGCTGGAGGCGTCCGCCGCGTCCAACCTGAAGCGAGTCTATCTGGAACTTGGCGGCAAGTCGCCCAACATCGTCTTTGCCGATGCGCCGGATCTGGCCCGCGCGGCAAAGGTGTCGGCGGCAGGCATCTTTCGCAATTCGGGCCAGGTCTGCGTGGCGGGTTCGCGGCTGTTGGTGGAACGGTCGATCCACGACGAATTCGTCGGGATGCTGAAGGCCGAGGCCGAGGCGCTGCGAGTCGGCGATCCGCTGGATCTGTCCAAGGACATCGGCGCGGTGAATTCCGAGGCGCAGATGGCGCAGAATCTGCGGTTCATGGAGGTCGCGCAGGCCGAGGGCGGCACCGTCGTCACCGGCGGAACCCGGATATTGCAGGAAACGGGGGGCACCTACATGGCGCCGACCATCGTCACCGGCGTGACGCCCGACGCCACGCTGTTCCAGCGCGAGGTGTTCGGTCCGGTGCTGGCGGTCACGCCCTTCGATACCGAGGACGAGGCGCTGCGGCTGGCCAATGCCACCGATTACGGGCTGGCGGCGGCGGTGTGGACGTCCGACCTGTCGCGTGCGCATCGCTGCGTGGCGGGGATCCGCGCGGGCGTGGTGCATGTGAACACCTATGGCGGGGCGGACATCACCGTGCCGCTGGGCGGGGTGGGCCAGTCCGGCAATGGGCATGACAAGTCGCTGCATGCGCTCGACAAATATGTGGACCTGAAAACAGCGTGGATTCAGCTATGACCAAGACCATCCTCGTCGCGGGCACCTATGACACCAAGGACGACGAACTGAACTACCTCTGCGGCGTGATCGCGGGGCAGGGCGGGCGCGTGCTGATGATGGACGTGTCCGTTCTGGGCGACCCATCCCGGCCCACCGACATCTCCAAGCACGACGTGGCGGAGGCGGGGGGCAGCTCGATTCAACAGGCGATCGACTCGGGCGACGAGAACACCGCCATGCAGATCATGGCGCGCGGGTCCGCGGCCAAGGCGTTGGAACTTTATCGCGACGGAAAGATCGACGCCGTGATCGTGCTGGGCGGCACGATGGGCACCGACCTGGCGCTGGATCTGTGTTCCGCGCTGCCGCTGGGGGTGCCGAAATACATCGTCTCGACGGTGTCCTTTTCGCCGCTTCTGCCGCCCGACCGGCTGCCGGCGGATGTGCAGATGATCCTCTGGGCCGGGGGGCTTTACGGGCTGAACTCGATCTGCAAGGCGTCCCTGTCACAGGCCGCGGGCGCTGTGCTGGGGGCGGCCCGCGCGGTCGAGCCTCCCAAACGCGACCGGCCGCTCATTGGCATGACCTCGTTTGGCAAGACCGTGCTGCGCTACATGGTGGCGCTGAAGCCTGCGCTTGAGGCGCGCGGCTTCGAGGTTGCCGTGTTCCACGCCACCGGCATGGGCGGGCGGGCCTTCGAATCGCTGGCCGCGCAGGGCGCGTTCGCGGCGGTGATGGATTTCGCCCCGCAAGAGGTGTCCAACCACCTTTTCGGGGGGCTCTCGGCCGGGGCCGACCGGATGACCAATGCCGGCCGGGCCGGAATCCCGCAACTGGTCGCACCGGGCTGCTATGATCTGGTCGATTTCGTCGGCTGGCAGGACGTGCCGCCCAAGCTCGCGGGCAAGGAAACCCATGCCCACAACCGCCTGCTGACCTCGGCGGTGCTGGACGCGGGCGAACGCCGCGAGGTGGCGCGCGCCATCTGCGACAAGCTGGCCGGCGCCGCGGCACCCGTCACCCTGGTGCTGCCGCTCCAGGGCTGCAACGAATGGGACCGTGCGGGCGCGCCGCTGCACGACGCCGAGGGGCTCGCCGCCTTCTGCGACGAGATTCATGCCCGTTGCCCGGACAACGTGACGCTGGTGGAGTTGGACGCCCATATCAACGACGCGGCCTTTGCCGACAAGGTGCTTGAGATCTTCGACGGCTGGGTGCGCGACGGCATCGTGCGAACCGGCTGAGCCCGAAAATGACGGAACGTCGCGGCGGCGCCTGCCTTGCGGGCGCCGTTTTTGTCTTGCTCCAATGGTCGCGCGCTGGCTAGGTTCGCCGCGAAACTGCGTTCCGCCTTGCGGACCGCCCGGCCGGGGCGACGAAACGGGAGGGGTCCGCGACACGGGCCGAAGAAATTGCCTCGGCGGGGGTTCTGCGCTAGGCATGCAATATGATCGACCGATCGGTCGGTTTATTGCTTCAGGGTTTTCGGTCCGCCACCGCGGGCCCGCAGACGAGAGGGGAGACCAAATGAGCGAAGCCGTCAGATATGAACGCGTCGGGGACGTCGCGGTTCTGGCCGTGAACAACCCGCCGGTGAACGCGCTGGGCCATGCCGTGCGCGCCGGCCTGCAAGAGGGCATCGAGCGCGCCGAGAAGGAGGGCGCCAGGGCGGTTCTGATCTACGGCGAAGGCCGCACCTTCCCGGCCGGGGCGGATATCCGCGAATTCGGCAAGCCGCCGCAGCCGCCGCACCTGCCGGAGCTGTGCAACCGGATCGAATCCTCGCCGCTGCTGGTGGTGTCGTCCATCCACGGCACTGCGCTGGGCGGCGGGCTCGAGGTGGCGCTGTCCACGCATTACCGGATCGCCGTGCCGTCGGCCAAGGTCGGCCTGCCCGAGGTGCATCTGGGCATCCTTCCCGGCGCCGGCGGCACCCAGCGCCTGCCGCGCGTGGCTGGCACCGAAAAGGCGATCGAGATGATCACCACCGGCCGCCATGTCGGCGCGAAAGAGGCGCTCGAGGCCGGGATCATAGACCGGATCGAGGACGGTGACCCGCGCGAGATCGGGCTGGCCTATGCCAACGAACTGCTGGAACAGGGTGCGCCTCGCCGACCCGTTTCGGAAATGCCCGCCCCCGCGCCGGCCGATTTCGACGCGATCTACAATGCCACGCTGAAAAAGGGCCGCGGCCAGCTCTCCCCCGCCGTGGCTGTTCGCGCGGTGCAGGCCGCCAGCGAACTGCCCTTTGACGAGGGGCTCAGGCGCGAGCGCGAGCTGTTCATGGAACTGATGAACTCGGACCAGCGCGAGGGCCTGATCCACGCCTTCTTTGCCGAGCGGGCCGTGGGCAAACTGCCCGAACTGGAAGGCGTAAGCCCCCGCCCGGTGAACAAGCTGGGCGTGATCGGCGGCGGCACGATGGGCGCGGGCATCGCCACGGCGGCCCTGCTGTCGGGGCTGCCGGTTGTGCTGCTGGAGATGTCGGACGAGGCCGCCCAAGCCGCCAAGGCACGGATCGCGGGCAACCTGCAGGGGGCGCTGAAGCGCGGCAAGATCAGCCAGGAGCAGTTCGAGCAACTCACGGAAAAGGCGCTGACGCTCACGACCTCCTACGATGACCTTGCCGACGTGGATCTGGTGATCGAGGCCGTGTTCGAGGACATGGACGTCAAGAAGAAGGTCTTTGCCCAGCTTGACGCCGTGTGCAAGCCCGGCGCGGTGCTGGCGTCGAACACCTCCTATCTGAACATCGACGAGATCGCCGCCACCACCTCGCGCCCGCAGGACGTGATCGGGCTGCATTTCTTCTCGCCCGCCCATGTGATGAAGCTCTTGGAGATCGTGGTGGGCGACAAGACCGCGCCAGACGTGGTGGCGACGGGCTTTGCGCTGGGCAAGCGGCTGGGCAAGGTCAGCGTACGCGCCGGCGTCTGCGACGGGTTCATCGGCAACCGGATCCTGGCCACCTATCGCACAGCGGCCGATCACATGATCCTGGACGGGGCGACCCCCTATCAGATCGACGAGGCGCTGGAGGCGTTCGGCTTTGCCATGGGCCCCTTCGCGGTCAGCGACCTGGCGGGGCTGGATATCGGCTGGGCCGTGCGCAAGCGCAAGCGGGCCGAAGGCATGGATCCGCGCGCTCGCGATTCCACCTATGCCGACAAGCTCTGCGAGGCGGGCCATTTCGGGCAGAAGACCGGCAAGGGTTTCTACGACTATTCCGACGGGCCCCGAAACCGCAAACCCAACCCCGAGGTCATGCCGCTGATCGAGGCCGACCGCGCCGCCCAGGGCATCACGCCACGCGAATTCACCGACGAGGAAATCGTGCGCCGCTACATGGCCGCGATGGTGAACGAGGCCGCCAAGGTGGTTGGCGAGGGAATTGCGCGCCGTCCGCTGGATGTGGATGTGACGCTGCTCTACGGATACGGCTTCCCGCGCTATCGCGGCGGGCCGATGAAATGGGCCGACATGCAGGGCCTGCCCGGCCTGCTGGCCGACATTCAGGAATGGGCCAAGGAAGACGACTACTTCTGGCAGCCCGCGCCGCTTCTGGAACAACTCGTCGCCGAAGGCAAAACCTTCGACGACCTCAACAAGGAAAAATCGTGATGAGAGAAGCCGTCATCGTCTCCACCGCCCGCACCGGGCTTGCCAAGTCCTTTCGGGGCTCGTTCAACATAACCCACGGCGCCGACATGGGCGGCCACGCGGTCAGGCACGCGGTCGAACGCTCCGGGCTCGACCCGGCCGAGTTCGAGGATTGCGTGATTGGCTGCGGCTTTCCCGAGGGCGAAACCGGCCAGAACATCGCCCGCCAGATCGCGATTCGCGCCGGGCTGCCGGTGACCACCTCGGGCTTTACCGTGAACCGGTTCTGTTCCTCGGGTCTGCAGTCGATCGCGCTGGCCGCAAACCAGATCATGACCGAAGGCGCCGGCCCGATGATCGCCGGCGGGGTGGAAAGCATCTCGATGGTGCAGCCCAAGGTGCGCCACGCCCCCAACAAGTGGATCGAAGAGCACAAGCCCGCGATCTACATGACCATGATCGAAACCGCCGACATCGTGGCCGAACGCTATGGCGTCAGCCGCGAATACCAGGACGAATATGCGCTGCGCAGCCAGCAGCTGATCGCCAAGGCGCAGGCCGAGGGCAAGTTCGACCACGAGATCGTGCCGATGGACACGACCATGGCGGTCAAGGACAAGGAAACCGGCGAGATTTCCTTCAAGGAGGTCACCGTTACCCGCGACGAATGCAACCGCCCGAACACCACGCTGGAAGGGCTGGCGGCGCTGGAGCCGGTGCGCGGCCCCGATAACTACATCACCGCCGGCAATGCCAGCCAGCTGTCGGACGGCGCGGCGGCCGTGACGCTGATGGCAAGCGACGAGGCCGAAAAGCGCGGGATCGAACCGCTGGGTGCTTTCAAGGGTTTTGCCGTCGCCGGCTGCGAACCCGATGAGATGGGCATCGGTCCGGTCTTTGCCGTGCCGCGCCTGCTGGAGCGCCACGGACTGAAGATCGACGACATCGACCTGTGGGAGCTGAACGAAGCCTTCGCCAGCCAGTGCCTTTACAGCCGCGACCGGCTGGGCATCGATCCCGAAAAGTTCAACGTCAACGGCGGCTCGATCGCAATCGGCCACCCGTTCGGCATGACCGGGGCGCGGATGGTCGGGCATCTGCTACTGGAAGGCAAGCGGCGCGGCGCCAAGCTGGGCGTGGTGACCATGTGCATCGGCGGCGGCATGGGCGCAGCCGGCCTGTTCGAAATCTACTGAACGGGCAGGGGGCGCTGCCCCCTCGGCCCCCTTGGGGCCTCACCCCCGGGATATTTCTCGCAAGAGGAAAAGGGGCGTCCGTCTCTTCCTCTTGCCCCAAATATCCCGGAGCGCGAGGCGGAGCCTCGCATCAAACAGGTCGTCCGGGAGGAACTGCATGGACTTGAACTATAACGAAGAGGAACTGGCCTTTCGCGATGAAGTGCGCGCCTTTCTCGATGAAACGGTGACGCCGGAGTTGCGCGACAAGGTGCGCAACGGCCGCCTGACCAAGCAGGACATGGAAAACTGGCACGCCGCGCTGAACGCGCGCGGCTGGCTGGCGCAGAACTGGCCAAAAGAGTTCGGCGGCGCCGCCTGGAATGCCGTCCAGCGCCACATCTTCGAGGAAGAGGCCGCCATGGCCGACGCCCCGCGCATCGTGCCTTTTGGCCTGTCGATGCTGGCGCCGGTGCTGATGAAGTTCGGCAGCAAGGAGCAGCAGGATTACTACCTGCCCCGGATCCTGTCGGGCGAGGACTGGTGGTGCCAGGGCTATTCCGAACCCGGCGCGGGATCCGATCTTGCCAGCCTGAAGACCCGCGCCGTGCGCGAGGGCGACCATTACATCGTCAACGGGCAGAAGACCTGGACCACGCTGGGACAATACGCCAACAAGATCTTCTGCCTCGTGCGCACCGACCCGAATGCCAAGCAGCAGGAGGGCATTTCCTTCCTGTTGATCGACATGGACACGCCCGGCATCGAGGTGCGCCCGATCATCCTGCTCGACGGCACGCACGAGGTGAACGAGGTCTGGTTCACAGATGTCAAGGTGCCGGTGGAAAACCTCGTGGGCGAGGAAAACAAGGGCTGGACCTACGCCAAGTATCTGCTGACGCATGAGCGCGCCAACATCGCCGGCGTGGGCTTTTCGCGCGCGGGGCTGGACGCGGTGAAACGCATGGCGCGTGCCGAGATGCACAAGGGGCGGCCCCTGATCGAGAACCCGCATTTTGCCGCCCGGCTGGCGCAGGTGGAGATCGACCTGATGGCGATGGCCACCACCAACCTGCGGATCATCAGCCAGGCCGCCGCCGGCCAGGCGCCGGGGGTGGAAAGCTCGATGCTGAAGGTCAAGGGCACGATCATCCGGCAGGAGATCAACGATCTCGCCCGCCGCGCTGCCGGCCCCTACGCGCTGCCGTTTCCGTCCGAGGCGGTCGAGGGTGCCAACGAACCGCCGATCGGCCCCGATTATGCCGGCCCGACCGCCGCGCATTATTTCAACAACCGCAAGCTTTCGATCTTTGGCGGATCGAACGAGATCCAGCGTAACATCATCGCCAAGGTGAAACTGGGAGGGGGCCGATGAACTTCGAACTGACCGAAGAGCGGCGGATGCTGCAGGACACCCTGCGCCGCTTCCTGTCCGACCGCTACGACACCGCGACCCGCAACCGGATCCTCGAGTCCGACGAAGGGTTCAGTCCCGAGATCTGGGAAGGTCTGGCCGAACTGGGCGTGATCGGCGCGCTGTTCGCCGAGGATCAGGGCGGCTTTGGCGGCGCCGGGTTCGACATCTCGGTGGTGTTCGAGGAACTGGGCCGCGCCGGCGTGGTGGAACCGATGCTGGACACCGCCATCCTTGGCGGTGGGCTGCTGGCCGCGCTGGGCGATGAAGCGCAACGCGCGCTGGTCGAGGAGGTGATCGGCGGCGGTCTGCATCTGGCACTGGCCCATTACGAGCCGGGCAGCCGCTATGACCTGTCGCGCGTGCGGGCAACCGCCACGCCCGAGGGCGGCGAAATCGTCCTGAACGGGGCGAAGGCGGTGGTGGTGAATGCCGAGGCTGCCGGCCAGTTGATCGTGTCGGCCCGCGAAAGCGGCGCGGCGGACGACCCGGGCGGCATTTCTCTCTTCCTTGTGCCCGCGGGGGCGAACGGCCTGTCTCTGCGCGGATACCCGATGATTTCGGGCGGGCGTGCCGCCGAGGTGACGCTGGACGAAGTGCGCCTGCCGGCCTCGGCGCGCCTTGGCACGGCCGGGGAAGGGTTCGAGCCGCTGCGCACCGCCATCGCGCGCGCCAACGTGGCGCTGGCCGCCGAAACGCTGGGGGCGATGGAAACGGCCACGGAGCTGACCCGCGAATACCTGCTGACCCGGCAGCAATTCGGCCGTCCGATCGGCACCTTCCAGGCGCTGCAGCACCGCTTTGCCGACATGCTGATCGAGCTGGAACAGGCGCGGTCCGCCGTTATCAACGCCGCCGGAAATCTGGAAAAATCTCCTGATTTCAGGGATATGCAGATTTCTTCCGCGCGCAACCTGATCGGCCGCGTGGGCCGGTTGATCGCCGAGGAGTCGATCCAGATGCATGGCGGCATCGCCATGACGCAGGAATACGAACTTGCGCATTTCGCCAAGCGGATCACCATGGCCGACCACCGATTCGGCGATACCGACTGGCACCTGGAGCGGTTCCTTGAGCTCTCGGCCGCATGATCCTGCCGCCGCCGGTCTCGACCTGATCGGCAGCGGCGCCCAAGACATGGTTGGCTATGACATCGACCTTTCCCACCATGACGGCGGGGCGCGGATCATTCTTGATATCGCGCCGCGGCACCTGAACCGGGTGGGCTCTTTGCATGGCGGTATCGTCGCCATGTTGCTGGACGCGGCCTCGGGCTTTGCCGCCTCGCGCAGCTGGTCCGAAGACGGTGATGCGCTGTTGGTCACGGTGGCGCTCAACACCCAGTATATCGCCTCGGCGCATCAGGGGCGCGTGATCGCCACGGGTTACGTAACCGGTGGAGGGAAAACCATCAGATACGCCGATGCCGAACTGCGGGCGGCAGACGGCCGGCTTCTGGCCAAGGCCAGCGGCGTGTTCAAACGGATCAGCGAAAGGCGGGGAAAATGACACTGGCCCGGGTGGACGATCTGGGCGACCGGCTGGTCGTCGTCAACATGAACGCGGCCAAGCGCGGGGCGCTCACGCCAGACTATTACGACGCGATCCTGTCGGCGGTGGACCGCGCCGCCGACCCGCGCATCCGCGCCGTCATCATCACCGCCGAGGGCGGCTATTTCTGCGCCGGCGGCGACCTGAACGTGCTGATCGAACGCCGCAGCCTGCCCGAAGAGGAACGGCGCAACCGGATCGAGCATCTCAACAGCGTGATCCGCGCGATCCGCGCCTGTCCGGTGCCGGTCATCGCCTCGGTCGAAGGTGGCGCGGCAGGGGCGGGCCTGTCGATCGCGCTGGCCTGCGACCTGATCGCGGCGGCCGAGGACGCCCGGTTCGTGGCCGCCTATGTCAAGGCCGGGCTGGTGCCCGATGGGGGGTTGACCGCCTCTCTGGCGCGGGCGTTGCCGCGTCAATTGTCGATGGAAATGTGCCTGCTGGCGCGGCCGGTCTTTGCCAATCGTCTGGCCGATTTGGGCGTGGTCAACGTGTTGGCGGAAAATGGAAAAGTGGACGAAGCCGCCCATGCGTTGGCGGACGATATCGCGCAGGGGCCGCGCGAGGCCCAAGGGGTGATCCGCAGGCTGGTGGCGCGGGCGTATGACGTGACCGAAGAGGAACAGCTGATCGCCGAACGCAACGCCATGGCGTGCGCTTCTGGCGGCGATGAGGCGGCGGAAGGGATCGCGGCCTTCCTTGAAAAACGCGCGGCGAACTTTGCAGGAGGCAAGCCATGACCGTCACCCGCTGGCACGGCTTTCTCGACCGGCAGATCGCCACGCGCCCCGATGCGCTGGCCGTCACCGACACCACCGGTGCGCGGTGGAGCTTTGCCGATCTGGGCCGCGCCGTGGACGCGCTGGCGGATGAATTGAGGCAAGCGGGCACGCGGGCTGGCGACCGGGTTCTTGTGCTGTCGGAAAACAGCGCCGCCTCGATCGCTGCGCTGTTCGCCTGTTCCCGCATCGGCGCCTGGGCGCTGCCGGTGAACGCGCGGCTGACTGCCGGAGAGCTTGACCGTATCCTCGCCCATGCCGAACCGGCGGCGGCGCTGATGACCACCGCCGTATCCCCCGACGCGCAGGCCCATGCCGACCGCATGGGGGCCCGCGAAATCACCGGTCCGTTCGGCGCGATGCACCTGGCCACGCCCCATCCCAGCAACCCGGCCGAGGAAGAGGACGTGGCGGTGCTGCTCTATACCACCGGCACCACGGGCACGCCCAAGGGGGTGATGCTGACCCATGACAACCTGTGTTTCGCTGGCCCGTCCTCGGCCATGATCCGGGGGCTTGAGGCGGAGGACGTCATTTACGGCGTGTTGCCGGTGACGCATGTGTTCGGGCTTGCTTCGGTGGTGACGGGGGGCATGTGCGCGGGCGCCCGGATCCGGCTGGAGCCGCGGTTTCGGGTGGAGCGGCTCTATCAGGCGCTGCATGAGGGCGTGACCATGCTGTCGGCGGTGCCGCAGATGCACGCGCTGCTGATGGCCTACACGCGCGAACAGGGGTTTGACCGGCTCGAGGGCGGCAGTCTGCGCTATGTGTCGTCGGGTGCGGCGCCGCTGGACCCGGACTGGAAGCGGCGGGCCGAGGCGTTCTATGGCGTGGCGCTGCAGAACGGCTATGGCATGACCGAAACCACGGCGGCCATCTGCGTCACCCGAAACGAGATCGGCGACCCGGACATCTCGGTCGGCCCGCCTCTGCCGGGGGCCGAAGTGCGGATCGACGAGACGGTGCCGGGCGGCGGCGGCGGCGCGGGCGAGGTGCTCACGCGCGGGCCGCATGTGATGAAGGGCTATTTCCGCAACGCGGAGGCGACGGCCGCAGCGCTGGACGGCCAAGGCTGGCTGCGCACCGGAGATCTGGGGCGGTTCGACGACCGCGGGTTCCTGCATATCCTCGGGCGCAGCAAGGAGCTCATCATTCACGGTGGGTTCAACGTCTATCCGCCCGAGGTCGAGGCGGCGCTGAACGAGCATCCCAAGGTGGTGCAGTGCGCCGTGGTCGGCCATGTCGTGGACGGGGATGAAAAGGTGCTGGCCTTTGTCCAGGCGTCGCCCGAGAACATGCCCGGCGAAGAGGAGTTGCGGGCCTTCGCGCGCGAGAGGCTGGCCGGTTACAAGAGGCCCAGCAGGATCGTCGTGGCGACGGAGCTGCCGGCCGCGCCCACCGGCAAGATCCTCAAGCACAAGCTGGTGGAGGCGTTCAGGGATCGGTTGCAGCAGGGATGACCCGAGCGCGCGGGCGCGGGACGGATTCGGGGGGTCTCGGATTGGCTGCGCCAATCCGACCGATGCGGGGGGCTCTGCCCCCCGCGCCCCCCGGAGTATTTGCAGCAAGATGAAGATGTGGGGTCGGGCAGATACGCGGCGCGGTGCCGACGGTGGAGGGGGGTGTGAATTCGCGCCTTGTCGAGTCAACCGGACAGGGGAAAGCGGCGGAGGCTGTGGAAGAACCCATTCGCGTCTTCGCCGACCAGTGCCAGTTCGCCGAGGATGAAGGGGTGTGGCAAGAGTGGGGTCAGATGCCGGGCGAGCACCTCGCGCGCGGCTTCTCGCTCCTTTGGCTTCAGGGGGCCGGTGAGGGTGATGTGAAACCGGAACGCCTCCATGACATGAGGGTAGCCCCAGCGGTCGAGGGTTCGGATCAGGTCGGGGCGCAGGCCAGCGGCGCGGCGGGCGCGTTCTTCCGCGGTCAGCGGGGCGCGGAACGGCTCCAGATCTCGCACGCAGCGGGCGGCCAGCGCGTTCAGTGCGGTTTCGTCCCCCACCGGGCGGAGCGCAAGAAATCGCCCGAGTGTGGTCAGCTTCAGCCCGTCGAGCCGCACGGGGCGGGTTGTGGCGCAGAACGCGGCGCAGGCGGTCAGGAGGTCGGCCAGAGTGACGCCTTCGGCCAGCCGGAACGGCGGCTTGATCGTCGCATGCAGGCCGTAGTGGCGCGGGGTGTTGGTGATCTCGTCCCACGGGCGGGGCAGGCCGTCCAGCGCAGGCGGAACGGTCGTCCGGCCGGTGGTGCAGTCCCAGCCCAGCCAGCGCGTGGCAAAACGCGCCCAGTCCGCGTCCGGCGGCGGAAGGTAGTATATCGCGTATCGGGCAAAACCCATGGCTTCAGGCGCGGTAGAACAGGTAGCGGTCCGGCGCGATCGTGTCGGGGCCCTTGATCGGTTCGAATCCGACCAGAGGCTGGCCCGAGACGATGTAGCCGCCGGGAACCATCACCCGCGCGATCAGGGGCGAAAGGCGCGCGGCCTCTTCCACGTCCTTTTCCTTGATGCCGAAACCGAAATCGTAATGCGCCAGCGCGATCCGCGCGCCGCTTGCGGCCAGCTTCTCCAGCATCGGTTCGGCCTCGCCCTGCAGAAAGTCCTGCTCCGGGGGCACGCAGGACGGGTGGCATTGCAGCACCCGGTCGATCACCCAGATGCGGCGGTCGGGCAGGATTTCGCGCAGGTGGTCGTATGTGCGGCCGTTGCCGAGGCCCAGATCGACCACGTCGCCGTCCATGTCGCGGATGCGGGCGGCGGCCCAGTTCAGCCCGTCGCGCTGGGCGGTCAGGCGGCGCAGCATGGAATCCAGTCGGCTCATGTTCCGGTCCTTTCGGCTGGGGGCGCGGGAAAGGTCCAGCGCCACGTCGGCCCGTCGAGCAGGCGGGCCAGCAGGGTTTCGGCAAAGCTCCAGATCGCATCGTCATGGACGAGGTGATGGGTCAGGACGCCGTAGGGTTCGGCATTGTCGGCGCGCCCCTCGCGCCGGTCGGCCAGCTGCCGGGCGATCTGTGCGATCAGGGTGTCGGGGTCGGCCAGACCGCGGGTCGTTTTCCACGCGATCGGGTCGAGATGGGTGTTGATCTGCAACAGTCCCGGCGCGGCAAGGGGTGTCTTGCGCGGAGTGAAGGTTGAAACGGCGGCATATCCCTGCGCGGCCAGATCCGGCAGCAGGTCGGGCGCGATCCGGTTCCAGGGAGGCACGAAGACCGGGCGCAGGCGTGCGCCGAAAAGCGCCTGCGTCCGGGCGAGGGCCAGCTCGGTGTCGGCCCGCATCGCCGCGCGGGGGCGGTGGGCGCCGAATTCGGCCTTCTTCTCCTCGGCGGGCGCATGGTTTTCATGGGTCCAGCCGTGGACCAGCGGCACCAGGTTCGGGTGGGCCGCGACGGCCTCTGCCAGCGTCTCGTCCGCATGCGCGGGGATCACGGCCAGGTGCAGGGGCATGCCCAATCGCGCAGAGAGGGCGGCAAGGCGTTCCAGCGCGGGGGTCATGGCCACCGCGTCGTCGTCGCGCCACCACAGGGGCAGCGTAAGGCCCACCGCGCGCCAGCGCGCCAGTTCCTCGGTCAGCACGGTCCAGTCAGGTGTCATGCACGCGCCCCGGCCATCTGGTGGGCGATTGCCACGGATCGCGCGGCGCCGTCAAATGCAAGCGCGGTCGCGTCGCGTCGCGGGGCTGCCATGGCACGCGCAACCGCCCGCGCCAGGCGCTCTGGAGAAAGCTCGGCGTTGCGCAGCACCTCGATCCCCGGCTGCGTGGCGAGTGCGCGCGCGCGCAGGGTCTGTTCGACCTCGTTGCCGTCATCGAACGGGATCAGCACCGCCGGGGTGCCCGCCTGCAACAGATCCAGCGCGGTGTTGTAGCCGCACATGCCGACCAGGGCGGCGGCGTGGTGCAGCATCTGACGGAAATCCGGGCGTGGCGGGTCAATGATGACATTGTCCGGCGCCGCCAGCGCGCGTATCTCGGCCAGCCGCTGCGGCCCGCCGCCGACCAGCAGCCGCCAGCGGCGTTCCGGTGTCAGGGCTGCTGCCTGACAGGCGGCATGAAAGATGGGCAGCCCCACCGCGCCGCCGCCGGCGCTGACCATGATTTCGCCCTCTCCGACGCGCGCGGGGTGCGGCCCGGCTGCGGGCGGGGCGACATATCCGGTATAGCGCAGCCTGGCCTCCAGCGCATCGCTGACCGGCCAGCTGACCGACAGAGGCGTCGTGCGCGGGTCCGAATGCACCAGAACCGCGTCGTAGTAGCGCGCAATGATCGCCTCGGCGCGGTCGGCCTTGGCCGGTTTCGATGGCGGCGCGAGGATGTCCCGGATCGAGCACAGGACCACCGGGCGGCGGGGCCGGGCATGGGCCGCGTCCAGAAGGGCCAGGAATTCGTCGCTCAGCACCCGCCGGCCAAAGGGGAAGAGCTCGGTCATCAGCACGTCGGGGCCGACCTCCGACAAGGTGTTCAGGAGGACTTGCCGGCGCTGTCCGAACAGCTCCACATTCGTTTCGCCGCCCGTGTCATTCAGAAGGCGGGTGAAATTGGTGCCGTCCGAGCGTAGGGGCGGCAGTTGCACCAGCCGGACGCCCTGCGCACCAAGCTGCGGGGCGGGCATCCCGCCCGAGACGACCGTCACCTCGTCCCCCGCCGCGGCAAAGGCGCGGGCCAGCGTCAGCGCCCGGCTCAGGTGGCCGGTGCCCAGCAGATGGGTGACCACGATCATCACCTTCATGGCGCGTCCCTCCGCACCAGGCGCACCGGTTCCGGTTCGGCGGTCAGCCGATCGCCATCGAAACCGATCACGAACAGGCGGTTGCGTTTCACCTTGAACGGCGCGGGGCCGTCGAAATCCCAGCCATGGGCGCGCGCCAGCAGAACCCGCATGATGCCGATATGGCAAACCGCGACCGAGTCGCGATCCAGCCGCTCCAGCCACGGCCGCAGGCGCTGCCACAGCTCGGCCGGGCTTTCGCCGCCGGGGGCGCGGTAGTCCCAGCCCCAGTCCTCGATATGGCGGAAACCGCTGCCCGGCTCGGCCAGAAGGTCCACGCCGCGCCGGCCTTCCCACGCGCCCCAGTCCATCTCGGTCAGTTCGGGCGCGGTGCGGGGGGCGCGGCCGGCGATCAGTTGTGCCGTCTCGACCGCGCGCGAGAGCGGCGAGGACCAGAGTTCCGCCGCGCCCCAAGGCGGCGGCAGGCGCAGCGCGGCCAGTTCGACCCGCGCCGCGTCGTCCAGCGGCCGGTCGGTGCGCCCCTGGATGCGTTGGCCGCGGTTCCAGTCGGTATGGCCGTGGCGCAGCAGGGCAAGGCGGATCATGGCGCGCACTCCAGCAGGGGGCCGACCGTGCGCCAGAATGTGCGCGTTGCCACGGGGGCCAGATGCTTGCGCGCGATCATGGCGCGGGCCGCGGCGCCGCGTTCCCGGCGCAGACGGGCATCGGCCAGCAGCCTTGCCAGCCGCGCGGCCAGCGCCGTCGCGCCTTCGCGTGGCCTGGGATAGTCGCCCTTCAGCAGCACGTCGCGCACGCCGGGGCGGTTCTGCGCCAACACCGGCAGGCCGGCGGCCTGGGCTTCGAGATAGACCATGCCGAAGGCTTCGTTAACGCCGGGCCAGAAGAAGAGCGACGCCCCCGCATAGGCGCGTTGCAGCTCGGCGCGGTCAAGCTGACCCAGAAAGCGCACGCGCCCGCCAAAAGGGGCCATCATCGCCTCGACCTGCGCGCGCGCCGGCCCATCGCCGGCAATGTCCAGCCGCCAGTCGCCTGGAAGATATGCCAGCGCCTCTGCGATCAGCCGGTAGGAGGCCAGTTTGTCGCCCTCCCGCATCATTCCCGCCGCCAGCGCCGGGCCGTCGCAGGTTGATTGCGGCGGCAGGCGGTCCACCGGCAGAAACGGGCGCAGGCGGACCAGTTGCTGACCTTCGACCCGGTCGCGCTTGATCGTGATGAGATCGTGCGAGGTGAGGTAGAAGATCACGCGCGCCGCGTCGCAGGCGTCTTCGGCGGCCCGTGCAAAACGCGCCCAGGGGCCGGTCAGCCGCTTGCGCGCGCGGGTGGATTCGATCTGGACATAGGGAATGCCCAGCGATCCCGCGACTTGCGGCCCCAGCAGATCGGGCGCCTTGTAATAGTTGTGATAGGTCACCCAGAGCGCGGGCGGATCGCCCCGCAACGCTTGCGACAGCCGCGCCGCTTCGGCACCCGCCTGCGCCATCAGGTCGGCCTGCCGCGCCGGGTCGCCGGCCTTGTCATGGCTGCGGAATTCGGACACCAGATCGACCCGCGCGCGGTTCGCGCCGATCGCGGCCATCAGGTTGCGCGCCATCTCGCGGTCGCCCGAAGGCACCGGGCTGAGCGGTGACTTCATTGGTGCGTAGAAGGCCACGCGGGTCATGCCACTACCTCACCGACCAGCGCCTGAAGCCGATCTGCCAGGCGGGCGATCCCGGCGTCCATGCTGAACTCGGCCCGCAGGCGGGCCAGCGCGGCCTCGGCCATTCGCGCCGTGCGGCCCGGGTCCGCGGCCAGGCTGACGATCGCATCCGCCAGTGCCTGCGGCGTGCCGTCGGTCAAGAGCCCGTGGCGGCCGTCTTCGATGAATTCCGGGATCGCCGCGACGCGGGTCGAAACGATCGGCAGGCGCTGCGAGGCTGCCTCCATCAGCACGTTCGGCAGTCCGTCCCGGTCGCCGTCGCTGGCGATCCGGCTGGGCAGAACGAACAGGTCGGCGGCGCGCATCGCGGCGATCACCTCGGGCTGGTCGCAGGCCCCGCGCCATTCGATGCGATCCGCAATCCCCAAAGCCCGCGCCTGCGTGGTCAACTCCCTCTTGAGCTCGCCGCCGCCGATATGGGTCCAGCGCCAGTCCAGCCTGTCCGGCAGCCGCGCCAGGGCCGAAATCAGCCGGTCAAAACCCTTCTTTTCGACCAGCCGCCCGACCGAAAGCAGATGCAGCGGGGCGTCCGTCGCGCGCGGCGCCCGCTCGGGCGGGTCGGGAAAACGGTTGAGGTCCAGCCCGTGATAGATCAGATCGACCCGTTCGGGGGTATCCGCCAGCCCCCGCAGCCGCGCCGCGCCATAGGCGGTGCAGGTCGCCCCGAAGGCCGCGCCGTGGGTGCCGGCGCGAAGCTTCTCGGCGATCTCCCAGTCGGGCGAGGTCCAGATGTCCTTGGCATGGGCCGAAAAGGCCCAGGGCAACCCCAGCATGATCGCGGCATAGCGCGCCACCGATGATGGCGTGTGCAGGAAATGGGCGTAGAAGGCGCGCGTGCCCGGCGGCAGTTCGGTCGCCAGCACGCAGGCCTGACCGAACCGGCGGATCCGGTTGGTGGTTGGATCGCGGCGCAGATCCCCTCGCCAGATACGCCAGGCCGTGGCATAGCCGGGCAACGCCCGCGCCGCCGCGCGCGCCCGCCAGACACGGGCGGGCTCTTCGTGCAGGTATTCCGGCAGATACCGCACCCGCGCCCGCAGCCGGTCATGCAGCGGGTGGCGTTTGGTGTCGGTGGGATGGCGCAACGACCAAATCTCGAACCGGTGGCCGGCTTCTTCCAGCGCCACCAGCTCCTGCGCGATGAAGGTCTCCGACAGCCGCGGCCAGCCCTTCACCACCACCGCGAGCGGGGCCGTGCCGCTCATTCGGCCGCCTGCCGCGCCGGCAGGTCCAGTAAGGCGCGGACGCGGCGGGTGACATGCTCCAGCCCGTCCAGAATGCCGCTTTGCATCGCCTGCGACGGCACCGGCTGGTCCGTCAGGCCGCGGATCGCCGCGATCATCGCCGGCGCCGTCAGCCCGTCACGGGTTTCGTCAAGCATGCGCACCAGCCCCAGTTCCTCGGCGCGGCTGGCGCGGATCCACTGTTCCAGGCGCGGCGTGGTGCGCGGCACGATCACGGCGGGTTTGTCAAAGGACAGCACCTCGCAGAAGGTATTGTAGCCACCCATGCACACCACCCCCGCCGCACCGGCATAAAGCGTCTCGATCTGCGAATCGAACCCGGTCGTGGTCACGCGCCCGCCCAGAGCGGACACGCGGGCCTCGAACGCGGTGCGGACGTCGCCTGACAGGAACGGGCCATAGACCAGCACGGCGCGCGGCGACAGGGCGGGATCCCGTTCATAGGCCGTCAGCACGAGGTTCACCAGCGCCGACCCATCGCCGCCCCCGCCGGAGGTGACAAGGATATACGGCTGTTCAGGCGGTTCCGACACGGGCGCAAGATCGCGGCGCAGATAGCCGGTCCAGTAGGTCCGCCCACGGGTGGACGGGCTGAAAGGCAGCCCTGCGGTCGGGTCGTGAATGCCGCGCAGACCATAGACCCAGACCTCGTCATAGAACGCCTCGACCGCCTCGACCGCGCCCTTGCGGTCCCATTCGGCAACCAGCACGCTCGTCTCGTCCAGCACGTCCCGCAGCCCAAGCACAACGCGCGTGCGGCGGCTGGCCGATCGCTCTTCGAGGGTCGGAAGCAATTCGCCCCGGAAACCGGTCGGTTCCTTGTCCACGATCAGGATGTCCGGGTCGTAGCTCTGCACCGAACCCAGGATGATCCGCGTGCGCAGATCGGTCACCGCGCCGATATCCAACCCGTCGGTCTTGGACGCATACGATCCATCGGGCAGCTTCACGACGCCGGGCAGGCGCACATGGTCAACCCGAGGCGGAAAGGAAAACCGCCCCGCCACCGGCGATCCGGTCAGGATCAGCGCGGTGGCCTCGGGGATCGCCTGCGTGATCGCGCCGGCCAGCGCGCGAGACCGGCGCAGATGCCCCAGCCCGAACGTGTCGTGGCTGTAAAGCATCACGCGCGGGCGCCGTGCCATGCCGGTCTGAACCATGTTCTGGGGATCGGGATCGCCCATCGTCCTGCCTAAAGTTTCAGGCCCGCGCCTGCCTTGCCGGGAATGCCACCATCACCATATTCCATCGCGCCCGGTTTGCCCATCGGGCGGACGGTCACGGCGTCACCGAGCGGCGCAGCCATCGGGCGATGCGTTCTGCTTGCCGCCATGCCATCCATCGCCCCAACTCCCCGGCGTTCGACCCTTTTCCTGTTAGTCAAACCGGTCGGAATTGAAAACACCAATCTGGCCGAACCCGCTGCTTCTTTCTGGTCTCAAATACCCCGGGGTCCGGGGCGGAGCCCCGGAAAGCGCTCGCCGGGAACGCCCCCCGGCCTATGTCAACCCGGCCAGCCCGATGCTGCTGCCGGTGCGTCTCATCCCGCCCGGCCGGCCCGGTCCTGCCGCAGCTTGCGCAGCATCGGGACCGAATAGATCACCAATGCCGCCCAGATCATCGGAAAGGCGATCATCTTGGCCCGCCCGAACGGTTCGCCGAACACGAACACCGCGATCAGAAAGATCATCGTCGGAGCAATGTATTGCATGATGCCGATGGTCGAAAGCCGCAACCCCTTGGCCCCGTTGGCATAGGCCAGAAGCGGCGCCGCCGTGACCACGCCGCAACCCAGCAGCAGCCAGGTGTCGGCAGGCTCGCCGGCCAGGAAATGCGCCTGTCCCGATGCCGCGAGCCAGCCCATGTAACTCAGCGCAGCCGGCGTCAGCAGCAGCACTTCCAGCAGGAACCCCTGGTTCGGTCCGATCGGAAGGGACTTCTTGAAATAGGCATAGAACCCCCAGCTGAACGTCAGCGTCAGCGCCACCGCCGGCAGCCGCCCGGCATCCAGCGTCAGCACCACCACTGCGGCCGCCGCCAGCGCGATGGCCACCATCTGCATCCGCGTCAGACGCTCGCCCAGCAGCACCGCGCCCAGCAAGACGCTGAACAGGGGATTGATGTAGTAGCCCAGGGCAGCCTCGATCGCCCGGTCATTGGCGATGGACCAGACGTAGACGCCCCAGTTGACCGAAATCAGCGCCGCCGTCACCACCCCCATGCCCAGCGACCGGGGCGAACGCAGCACCCGGGGGATGTCGCCCACCCGCCGCATCAGCAGCAGCACCGTGCCGGCGATCGGCACCGACCAGACCACGCGATGCGCGATCACCTCGGCCGGCGGGATATGCGCCAGCGCCTTCATGTAGAGCGGCAGCACGCCCCACATCAGATAGGCGGACAGCGCAAAGGCAAATCCGCGCGCGGTGTCGGTGTTCTGGGACTGCATGTCGGGCGTTCCGGTCAGTGCTCGTAGGGGTCGAGCGAATCCCTAAGCCCGTCGCCAAGAAAGTTGAAAGCCAGAACGACGATGATGATCGGAATCATCGGGATCGCCGTCCAGGGGTAGATCTCGATCGAGGCGAGGTTCTGCGCGTCGTTCAGCATCACCCCCCAGCTGACCGCCGGCGCGCGCAGGCCGAGGCCCAAGAACGACAGCGCCGTCTCGCCCAGGATCATCGCCGGGATCGACAGGGTGGCGCTGGCGATGAGATGCGACATGAAATTCGGCAGCAGGTGCTTGCGGATCACCCGGCCGGAGGTCGCGCCCATCATCTCGGCTGCGCGGACATATTCCTCTTCGCGCAGGGCCAGGAACTTGGCCCGTACCGACCGCGCCAGACCCGGCCAGTCGAGGATGCCGAGGATGATCGAGATGATGAAGAACACCGCGACCGGCCCCCAGTTCGACGGCACCGCCGCCGAGAGCGCCAGCCACAGCGGCAGCTCGGGCAGCGAGCGCAGGATCTCGATCACGCGGTTGATGATCCAGTCCGTCGTGCCCCCGAAATAGCCCGCGATACTGCCCAGAAGGATGCCCAGCGAGAACGACACCGCGATCCCGATCAGCCCCACCGTCAGCGACAGCTGCGCGCCATAAAGGATCCGGCTGAACACGTCCCGCCCCAGCCGGTCCGAGCCGAGTATGAAGATCGTCGCCCCTTCGGGGGCGCAGAACAGGTGCATGTCGGTCTCGATCAGCCCGGCCAGCCGGTAGCTGCCCGCCCGGCAGAAAAATTCCAGCGGCATGGGCCGGGTCGTATCCGGCACGAATTTCCACTGGAAGGTCTCCAGGTCCGCCTCGGCAGTGGTGGGATAGACGAAGGGGCCGACGAATTCGCCCTCGTGGAACCAGTGGATCGCCTGCGGCGGCGCGTAGAGCCGTTCCTCGTCGCGTTCGTTCGCGGTGTAGGGGGCGAAGAACCCGACGAAGGGCAGCAGCAGATAGGCCGTCAGCAGGAAGATGCCCGATACCAGCCCCAGCCGGTGCGTCTTGAACTTGCGCCAGATCAGCACCCAGTTCGGCGCGTCCAGATCCCGCCGCTCCAGCGTCTGGATGCTGGCCTGGGGGTCATAGGGCGCCTCGTCCACGAAACGGCCGTCGGGAAGCTGCCTCATGCCTCGCGCCCCTCATACCGGATGCGGGGATCGAGCATCACCAGAAGAATGTCCGAGATCATCGTGCCCACAAGCGTGAGCAGAGCCACGAACATCAGGACAAAGGCCGACAGGAACTGGTCCTGCGTCTTGAGCGCGGTCAGCAGCGTCGGGCCGATGGTCTGCAGCCCCAGTACCACCGACACCAGAACCGAGCCCGACACCATGCTGGGCAGCAGGTTGCCGATGTCGGCGACGAAGGGGTTGAAGGCCACGCGCAGCGGGTATTTCGCCAGCATTCGTGCCGGCGACAGCCCCTTGGCGATGGCGGTTTCCACATAGGGCTTGCCCAGCTCGTCCAGCATGTTGGCGCGCAGCCGCTGCTGCATGGCCGAGGCGCCCGAGGTGCCGATCACGATGGTCGGCACGATCAGGTGGATGAGGATCGACTTCATCTTGTCCCAGCTCAGCGGCTGGCCTTCATAGACCGGGTCCATCAGCCCGCCGATCGGCAGGTCGAAATACTTGTGCCCGTAATAGAACATGATGAGCGCAAGCAGAAAGTTCGGCGTCGCCAGTCCCAGATAGCCGATGAAGGCGGTGGTGTAGTCCACCCATGTCCGTGACCGCGCCGCCGCCAGCACCCCCAGAGGCAGGGCGGCGGCATAGACGAACATGACCGCGGCGAAATTGACCAGCACGGTCAGCCACAGGCTGTCGCCGACGATTTCCGCCACGGGGCGGTCGAATTCGAAGGACCAGCCGTAATTGCCCTGGATCAGCCCGGAAAACCCGTGCGGCCCCGGCATGAAGCCCATCCAGATCATGTATTGCTTCCACAGCGGCTGATCGAGCGAATATTCGCGCCGCAGAAATTCCGCCTTGGCCACGCCGGCGGACTGGCCCGACGCCTTGAGTTCGGCGATCTGGTTGGACAGGTAGTCGCCCGGGGGCAGGTTGATGATGATGAAGATCAGCACCGACGCGACCAGAAGCGTCAGCAACATCGTGCCGAAGCGGTAGATCGCGTAGCGAAGGATCTCCATGCCTGTGCCCCTGCCTCAGTCGAACCAGAATTCGTCCATGCGGTGGACGCCGAAATGCGCCCCCGGATCCCAGGCCCACATGCCCTTTTCCGGCACGTTGCGCAGCCGCTTGTTGACGACGATCGGCTGGGGCGCCTCGTTCAGCGTGCCGATGGCAAAGACGTTGTCGGCATGGATCTGCAGCATCTCGCGCCACGCGGCGGCGCGTTCGTCGTCCGTGGTGGCGCGCTCCCACTGGTGCAGAAGCTCCAGCAGGCGCTGCGCCGGTTCCATATCGGGCGGCTCGCCCGCGGCGCCGTTGGTCTGGTAGTACTGGCCCCATTTCGGCCAGGCCAGGAACACTTGGTCGGTGGGCGCCACATAGGCCGGAGATGTATAAACCTGCGGCAGCCCGTTGTCCCAGCCATACCAGACCGAGGCCATGGTGGTTCCCGCGAACACCCGGTTGCGCAGGATGTCGCGGTCCAGCGGCCGCATCACCAGCTTCACGCCCACGTCGCGCCAGTTGTCGGTGATGATCTGCAGCGCGTTCTCGACCTCCTGCCGTTCGCCGGCGGTTTCGATCACGATCTCCATCTTGCGCCCGTCCGGCAGCGTCCGGTAGCCGTCCGGCGTGCGCCCGGTCAGCCCGGCCTCGTCCAGCAACCTGTTGGCCAGATCGACGTCATGGCTTGCCCAGGCGGCGTGGTGCTTGGGGTTGTAGAACGGGCTTTGCGGCAGCACGGACATTGCGCCCGGCTTGGCCAGCTTGAAATAGAGTGCTCGGTTGATCGACTTGCGGTCGATCGCCAGCGAAAGTGCCCGCCGCACCCGCACGTCGCGCAACACCTCGCGCCAGACCGGATCGGCGTAGTTCAGGTTGGGAAAGATCGCCACCTGCGAGGCGACCCCGGTCTTCCACAACAGAGTCCGATAATTACCGCCGTCGGATTCCCCCTTGCGCAGGATCGAGATGTCGCGGAAATCGAGCCCACGCCCCTGCAGGTCGGCCTCGCCGGCATTGGCCTTGGCCGCCACCAGCCCCGGCGCGACGATCTGCATCTCGACCACGTCGATATAGGGCAGCTGCACGCCGCGCGCGTCCACCCGGTGGTAATAGGGGTTGCGCACGAACAGGTTGCGCACCTTCTTGCCCTGCGTGGCGTTCATCCACGGCTGCAGCGTCGGCAGGTCCGGGTTGTCGAACTTGTACATGTTGTCGCGCTTGTTGTGCAGCGCCGCCCAGCTTTTTACCCGGGCATCCTTGATCGCCGCGGCCAAGCTGTCGGGGTCGGAATACTTGGCGTGGAACTGCTTGAGGTAATGCGCGGGACGATAGATGAAGGGCGGCCGCGCCTGCGCCAGCGACTGCAGGAATTGCGGGTTGGGCCTGTCCCAGGCAAACACCACGGTGGTTTCGTCGGGAAAGGTCACGGTGGGCAGCTCGCCCTCGACCCGCAGAAAATCGGGCGGACCCGCGGGGCTGAGTTCGGGATTGTTGGCGACGTCTTCCCACCAGTAGCGGAAATCCTCTGAGGTGAACGGCGCGCCGTCCGACCACTTGTGCCCCTTGCGCAGATGAAGCGTGAACCTGCGGTTGCCGTCATTGTCCACCGCTTTCAGAATGTCCGGGACCAGGTTGTATTTCTCGTCATAGCCCACCAGCCGCGCATAGCCATAGACCACCATCTGGCGGATGTCCTTGGAGCGCGTGACCATGGTGCGCAGCGTGCCGCCGGGTTTGCCGAAGCTGCGGCCCTTGGTCTCCAGATCCACCACCAGCGGCTCGGCGGGGACACGTTCGGCGACCGGGGGCAGGTGGCCCTGCTTCACCTCGTCCAGCCAGAAGGCGCTTTCCTGCAGCTCCAGCGCCTGCGCGCGCGGGGGCAGGGCCGTCAGCATCAACGCGCAGAGGACAAGCAGAAAGGGTTTCAGACGTTCAGGCATGGCAACGCACCTTGTGGCCGGGTTCGACTTCCACCAGCGAAGGTATCACGGTGTCGGTGAAACGGAAGGGCTCGTCCCAGGTCTCGGGCGCGCCGGCCCCCAGTGCGACGAGCTTGAGATTGATCGGGCGTTCGATGTCGGGCGTCGGATGGGCCGCGATCAGCGCCTTGGTGTAGGGGTGTTTGGGGTTGTAGAACAGCGTCTCGGGCGGGGCCTGTTCGACCACCAGCCCCTGACGCATCACCGCCACTTCGTCGGCGATGCGGGCCACCACGGCAAGATCGTGGCTGATGAACAGGTAGCTGAGGTTCATCCGGTCGCGGATGTCCTCCAGCAGTGTCAGGATCTGGTCCTGCACGCTGACGTCCAGCGCCGAGGTGGGCTCGTCGCAGACCAGAAGCGAGGGGTCCAGCATAAGCGCCCGCGCGATCGACAGCCGCTGCCGCTGGCCGCCGGAAAAGGCATGCGGATAGCGTTTCAGCATGTCCGCGTTGAGCCCCACCAGTTTCAGCATGCGCGCGGCACGTTCGCGGCGTTCGGCGCGCGTGCCGATGCCGTGGATGTCAAGCGGTTCGGTCAGCGCGTCCTCGATCCGCATGCGCGGGCTGAGCGAGGAATAGGGATCCTGGAACACCATCTGCGCCTCGCGCTGAAAGGCGACGCGGGCGGCGCGGTTGAGCGCGTGCACGGCGATCGGTTCGCTGCCCGGTTCGGGGCGGAACAGCACCTCGCCGCCGGGATCGGGCGGTTCGGCGGCCAGCGCGATCCGCGCCGCCGTGGTCTTGCCCGAGCCGCTTTCGCCGACGATGGCCAGCGTGGTGCCGCGCGGCAGGTTGAGGTCGATTCCGCGGCAGGCGCGGATTTCCATGTCGGGCTTCCACGGGTTGCGGGTGCGCAGGGTATAGGTCTTGGAGACGTTGCGCATCTGAAGGATCAGGTCGTCCTCGGGCGGCGGTTCCACAGGGTGCGGGGTGGCGGGGATCGCCGGGGCAGCCTGAAACAGCTGGCGCGTATAGGGGTGGACCGGGTCTTTCAGGATCGGTTCGGCCGGGCCTTCCTCCATCACGCGGCCGCGATACATCACCACCACGTTTTCGGCCATGTTGGCCACCACGCCCAGGTCATGCGTGACCAGGATCATCGCCATCCCGGTGTCGCGCTGCAGATCCTTGATGAGGCCGAGCACCTGCGCCTGGGTGGTCACGTCCAGCGCCGTGGTCGGCTCGTCAGCGATCAGCAGATCGGGTCTGGCCACCATCGCCATCGCGATCATCGCCCGCTGGCGCATGCCGCCGGAGAGCTCGAACGGGTAGCTGCGCCAGGTGCGTTCGGGATCGGGAAAGCCGACTCGGTGGAAGGTGTCCAGCACCTCGCGTTTTGCCTCGCGTTCGGACATGCCGCGGTGCAGCCAGAGCACCTCGGCCACCTGGTTGCCGATCCGGTGCAACGGCGACAGCGATCGCATCGGTTCCTGGAAGATCATCGAGATCAGGTTGCCGCGCACATGGCGCATGCGGCGTTCGCTGATTTCGTTCAGCGCCAGCGGGCCTTCGTCGCCATCGAACAGGATCCGCCCCGACAGGAACCGGGCCGCGCGGGGCAGGATGCGCAGCACGGCGCGACAGGTCACGGTCTTGCCCGAGCCGGATTCGCCCACCAGCGCCAGCGTCTCGCCGCGGTTGAGCTCGAACGAGACGTCGCGCACGACCGGCTCGCCCTTGCCGAAGGCAATGGTCAGATTCTCGACTGTCAGAAGGGGCGCCATTCAGCCGTCGCCATCTGTCCGTTCATTGCGTGACATGACCTGATCGAAAAACTCCCACCTCTTCCTGGCTCACCTTCGCTTGTGGTGGGCGGTGTCGTCAAACCCCAAATGGCGAAAAGCGCCGGGTTTCCGGGATTTGCGGGGGTATGGGCTACACATCTTTGCGCCCATCTGGCATGAGAGGCTCAAACCGCGAAAGGGAAGAGCCGTGCCGACCAGACTTGACGTGTTCATCGACCGCATGGTGTCGCAGAGGGCCTGTCTTGATTTTGCCATCGCCGAGACCGCGCAGATGACCGGCCCGGTCTACGAACTGGGGCTGGGCAACGGGCGGACCTATCACCACATGCGGGAAAAGATCGAGGGGCGCCATATCTATGTGTTCGAGCGCAAGGTGGAGTCCCATCCCGATTCGACTCCGCCCGAGGAGCTGACCGTGCTGGGCGACGTGATGGAGACGCTGCCGGCCATACTGGTGAGGTTCGGCCCGGTGGCAAGCCTGATCCATGCCGATCTGGGCGGGCACAATCTGCAGAAGAACGATGCGTTCGCGCGCAAGGTGTCGCCGCTGATCGAGCCGATGCTGGCGCCGGGCGGGATCATGGTGTCCTCCGACCGGATGTATTTCGAGACTCTGGAAGAACTGCCCCTGCCGCCCGGCGCGGTGCCAGGGCGATGTTTTCTGTATCGGCGCTGAGGTGAGGGCGCGGGGTTTCGGATCGGCTGCGCCGATCCGACCGGGGCGAGGGGGCGCTGCCCCCTCGCGCTCCCCCAGGGTATTTGTCACCAGAAAGAAGCAGGGGCGGGGTCAGGGGGCGAACCGTTCCAGCGCCTTGCGGTAGAGAGGGGTGTCCACGTTGCCGCCGGAGATGACGGCGATGACCGCCTCTCCCTCGATCTGGTCGGCATGGAAGAGGGCCGCCGCCAGCGCCACCGCGCCACCCGGTTCGGCGACGACCTTGAGCCGGGCGAAGGCCTGGGCGATCGAGTGCAGGGCGTCGTCTTCGCTGACCACGAGCCCTGGCCCGCAGAGCCGTTTGAGGATCGGAAAGGTGACCTGCCCCGGCGCGGGGGTGATGATCGCGTCGCAGATCGAGCCGATGAGCCGGTCATTGTGCTGGATCCGGCCTGACGCGAGCGACCGCGCGGTGTCGTCGAAGCCTTCGGGCTCCACCGGGCGTACTCGCATCCCCGGCGCGCGCGCCTCGAGCGCCAGAGCGATTCCCGAGGTCAGCCCCCCGCCGCCGCAGGGGACGAGAACCTGCGCCTGCGCAACACCCAGTTCGGCCGCCTGTTCGGCGATTTCCAGCCCCGTGGTGCCCTGGCCCGCGATTACCTGCGGGTCGTCATAGGGTTTGATGAGGGTCAGGCCGCGCTCTTCGGCCAAGGCCGCGCCTATTTCTTCGCGGCTTTCGGTGGCGCGGTCGTAGAGCACCACCTCGGCCCCGAGTTCGCGGGTGTTGTCGATCTTGATGCGTGGCGCGTCCGAGGGCATCACGATCACTGCGGGCACCCCGTGCAGGTGCGCGGCCATCGCCACGCCCTGGGCGTGGTTGCCGCTGGAAAAGGCGATGACGCCGCGCGGGCGGGTTTCGGGGGGCAGTGCCGAGATCGCCGACCAGGCGCCGCGGAACTTGAAGCTGCCGGTATGTTGCAGGCATTCGGCCTTCACCAGCACCCGCCGGCCTGCGAGTTCGTCCAGAAAGGGCGAGGTCAGCAGCGGGGTGCGGCGCGCGTGGCCGCGTAACCGGTCGGCGGCGGCTTCGATCATGGCGATGGATGTCATCGGGCAAGCTCCAGCAAACGGTGGATCAGGTCGAGGGATTGCGGTTCGTCGAGAAAGGGCGCGTGGCCGCGGTCGGGCACCTCGGCGGTGATCAGATCGGGGCGGCGCGCCTGCATTGCGGCGACGGTTTCGGCGGCAAGAAGATCGGAATTGGCGCCGCGGATCAGGCCGGTCGGGATCGGCGCCAGGGCGTCGAACATCGGCCAGAGATCGGGGGGCGGCTCCGCCTCGGCCTGGGCGATCAGGGCATCCCGCAGGCGCGGATCGTAATTCAGCGCGAGCCCCTCGGGCGTGGCCCGGTATTGCGCCGCGGCCATGTGGCGCCAGCGGTCCATCGGTACGCCGGGAAAGGCCGCGGCGTGGAACGCGGCCAGCCCCTGCGCTGCGCCTTCCATGTCGGAGAAGGCCGGCTTGCGCCCGACGTAATCCACGATGCGGGCGATGGCGCCCGGTTCGATCACCGGGCCGACATCGTTCAGCACCACCCCGGCCAGCCGCTGGGGCGCGGTTGCCGCCATGGCCATCGCCACCAGCCCACCGCGCGAGGTGCCCAGAACCACGGCGCGTTCGAGACCCAGATGGTCCAGAAGTTCGAGGGCGCCCATCGCTTCGCGGCCGACATTGTAGGTCATGAAGTCGGGCGCGAAATCGGACCGGCCGCGCCCGCGCCAGTCCATGCGGATCAGGCGCGCATGCCGCAGGTGCGGCGCGACGAAGTCGAAATCGCGCGCATTCCGCGTGAGGCCGGAGAGGCAAAGCACGGGCTGGCCGGTGCCGTCGTCCTCGTAATACAGGCGCAGCCCGTCCGAGGTGGTGAACTCCGCCATCATGTCCCCGCAAGCGCCGGGATGCCGGTCAGGTCCGGCAGGACATTGGCGGGTTTCCATGGCAGGCGGTCCACGGGTTCGCCCGCGCGGTTGACCCAGGCGGAGACGAAGCCGAAGCCTGCGGCGCAGGCCGCGTCCCAGCCGTTTGACGACACGAACAGAACCTCTTTGCTGGCGCAGCCGAAACGGTCGTTCACCAATCCATAGACCCGTGCGTCGGGCTTGAAGATCCCGACGGTTTCCACCGAGAGCACGTCGTCCAGCACGTCCCCGATCCCGGCCGAGCGCACCGCGCCCTCAAGCATGTCGGGCGAGCCGTTGGACAGGATTGCGGTGTTGAACCCGGCCCGTTTCAGCGCGGCCAGCATGGCGGGCACCTCCGGGTAGGCCTGAAGCTCCCAGTAGAGGGCGAGCAGCCTTTCGCGCAGCCTTGCGTCGTCCGCCAGTCCGGTCGCCTCAAGCGCCCAGTCCAGCCCCTCCTGCGTGACGGTCCAGAAATCGGTGTGCGCGTTCGTGATTGCGCGCAGCCAAGTGTATTGCAGCTGCTTGGCGCGCCAATGGGCGGCGAGTTCCGGCCAGCGGTCCGCCAGCGCGGGAAAGTCCGGCTCGGCCGCGGCCTGGCGCGCGGCGGCGGAGACGTCGAACAGCGTTCCGTATGCGTCGAAGATGCAGGTGGTTATGGGCAACGTCTTCCTCCCTTTCGGGCGCGACATTGGCACAGGGCTTGGCCCTGGGAAAGGGGGCGCCTATGTTGGCGTCGATAAGCGCGACAGAGGGGCTGGCCATGCCGGACAGGATCGAGACGCTGCGGGACCGCATCCGCGATCTGCAACGGCAGATGGACGAGGAATGGGAAGCCCGGCGCGCGGCACTGCGGATCCACGTCGAACGCGGCCGGGTTCGGTTCGAGGACGAAGTGCGCCGCCGCCATCGCGCCGCGCGGATCCGGTGGCGCGATTTCCTGGCGCAGACCCGGCCGCTGGTGGTTCTGACCGCGCCGGTGATCTACGGGCTGATCGTGCCGTTGGTGCTGCTGGACATCGCGGTCAACCTTTATCAGCTGATCTGTTTTCCGGTCTATGGCATCCCGCGCGTGCCCCGGCGCGACTTCATCGCCATCGACCGCCATCACCTGGCCTATCTGAACGCGCTGCAGAAGCTGAACTGCGTCTATTGCGGCTATGCCAACGGGCTGATTGCTTATGTGCGCGAGGTCGCCTCGCGAACCGAGGCCTATTGGTGCCCGATCAAGCATGCCCGGCGGCTGCGGGGCACACATGAGCGTTATGCCGATTTCATGGATTACGGGGACGAGGATCGCTTTGTCGAGAAATGGGCCGAAAGCCGCGCGCGATTGCGGCAGGAGTGACCTCGGGGCGCGATTTTCACCGAATTCGCGTCCTTCGGGCCGAAGTTTCCGGCGGATCGGGTTTACATCCCGGTCTGAGCCACTACGTTAGCCCTTTCTGCAACTCCAGACGTATCGGAGCACATATGACCCAGGTCAAGACCGGCGACACCGTTCGCATCCACTACAAAGGCACCCTCAGCGACGGGAGCACCTTCGACAGCTCCGAGGGGCGCGAACCGCTGGAATTCCAGGTCGGCTCCGGCCAGATCATTCCGGGGCTGGACAAGGCGATCCCAGGTATGGAAGTCGGCGAGAAAAAGGTCGTCGAAGTGCCGTCGTCCGAGGCCTACGGTCCGGTGAACCCCGAGATGCGGCAGGCCGTTCCGCGCGAAGGCATTCCGCCCGAGATTCCGCTGGACATCGGTACCATGCTGCAGATGCAGACGCCCCAAGGCCAGGTCGTTCCGGTGACGGTGGTGGACGTCACCGAAACCGAGGTCACGTTGGATGCCAACCATCCGCTGGCGGGCAAGGACCTGACCTTTGCGATCGAACTGGTCGAGATCGCCTGATCCCGGCCAGCAGGTTTTCGGATTGGCCAGGCCAATCCGATCGGTGCGAGGGGCGCTGCCCCTCGCGCTCCCCGGAGTATTTCGGGCAAGATGAAGAGCCGATAGACCGCAAGGAGGCCGGGCGCCCTGTGTCCGCGCGCGGCTGGAGCGCGGGCAAGGGCATGGACGCGGGCGGTCAGGCCGCTGAGCCGTTACCTCTGTTGAGCCGGTTCTCCGCGGGCGATGGCGTCGATTCGGCCGGGCTGGCGGTCAACGGTCAATGGCCCGCCCCCAACCGGCGCACGGGAACCCGGCTTTGCGGCATCCGGCGCACGGGGGGCTTTTCGACGGAAGCCTGCGGCGTGGCCGCTCTGCGGGTGACCAGTTCGGGGTTGTCCGCGGCGCCATCGGGCACCACGACCACCGGTGCCGGCTCGGGAATCGCGGCGACGGTTTCGGGCTCTGTCTCGGGCATCGGCAAGAGCTGGCCCACGCGTTCGGAAACCGAACTCCCCGCCCCCTTGATCGCCGTCGAGACTTTCGGGTTCGACAGCAGGACGAGGATCATGAGAAACCCGCACAGCGTCACGAGCAGAACATGGAGGCGCCGACGGGCGGCAGGGCGGCGGTCAGGCGCCTGTTCGGGGTCGTCGATTATCCGGTCGAAATGTGCCATGTCCCCCGGTTAGCGCCCGAGTGTGACCTTGTTGGGGCAAGGCGATGGAATTTCCCGGAAACCCTGTCGGGTTCACATGTTCTCGTGCTGCGGCATGCCGAGGACGTGATAGCCGCCATCCACGCGGATGATCTCGCCCGTGGTGAACTTGCCCGCGTCGGAAGCCAAATAGACCGCCGTGCCGCCCACCGCCTCGAGCGTCGCGTTCTGGCGCAGGGGCGCGTTGGCCTCGGTGAACTTGTAGGTCTTGCGCGCCCCGCCGATCGCCGCGCCCGCGAGCGTCTTCATCGGGCCGGGCGAGATCGCGTTCACCCGGATGCCTTCGGGGCCGAGATCGTTGGCCAGATACCGCGTGGCCGATTCCAGCGCCGCCTTGGCCACGCCCATCACGTTGTAGTTCGGCACCACGCGGGTCGATCCCTGGTAGGTCAGAGTCAGCAGCGTGCCACCATTGTCCTTCATCAGCGGATAGGCGCGGCGCGCGACCTCGATGAAGGAATAGGCGCTGATGTCCAGCGAGGTCTTGAAGTTCTCGCGCGAGGTGTTGATGAAGCGCCCGGTGAGTTCCGACTTGTCGGAATAGGCGATGGCGTGCACCAGGAAATCGATGGTCGGCCAGCGATCCGCCAGCGCCGAAAAGGCGGTCCCGAGCGAGGCGTCGTCGGTCACGTCCACATCTACCATGAAATCCGACCCGACGCTTTCGGCCAGCGGCGCGACCCGTTTGCCGAAGGCCTCGCCCTGGTAGGTAAAGGCCAGCTCGGCCCCGGCTTCGTGCATCGCCCTGGCGATGCCCCAGGCGATCGAGCGGTCATTGGCCACGCCCATGATGAGGCCGCGTTTTCCCTGCAGGACTTTGGTCATGGTTTGGTCACCCGAGATACTTGGACAGGATCATGGAGCCATTGGTGCCGCCAAAGCCGAAGCTGTTGGTCATCACGCTGTCGAGCCCCGCGTTTTCAACCATCTCCAGTGCGATCTCCGAAGGCCTGATCGCCGGATCCAGCGTTTCGACGTTGATCGAAGGCGCGATGAAGTCGTTGTCCAGCATCAGCAGGCTGAACACCGCCTCGAGTACGCCGGCCGCACCCTGGGCATGGCCGGTCATCGACTTGGTGGAACTGATCGGCGGGGTGCTGCCTTCGCCGAATACGCGGCGCACCGCTTCGACCTCGCCCACGTCGCCCACGGGGGTCGAGGTGCCATGCGCGTTGATGTAGCCCACCTTGCGGCCCTCGGGCAGGGTGCTCAGCGCCAGCCGCATCGCGCGTTCGCCGCCTTCACCGGAAGGCGCGACCATGTCGTGCCCGTCGCTGGTGGCGCCGTAGCCCGTGACCTCGGCATGGATCTTCGCGCCGCGGGCCCTGGCGTGTTCCAACTCTTCCAGCACCACGATCCCGCCGCCGCCCGAAATGACGAACCCGTCGCGGTCGGCGTCGAAGGCGCGGCTGGCGCGTTCCGGCGTGTCGTTGTATTTGCTGGACATCGCGCCCATCGCGTCGAACAGGCAGGACAGGGTCCAGTCCAGTTCCTCGCCGCCGCCGGCGAACATCACATCCTGCTTGCCCATCATGATTTGCTCGGCCGCGTTGCCGATGCAGTGCAGGCTGGTCGAGCAGGCCGAGGTGATGGAGTAGTTGATGCCCTTGATCCTGAACGCCGTTGCCAGGTTCGCCGACACCGTCGAGGACATGCATTTCGGCACCGCAAAGGGGCCGATCCGCTTGGTCGCGCCGGTCTTGAGCACGGTCTGATGCGCGGTCAGCAGGGCGCTGGTCGAGGGGCCGCCGGACCCGGCGACCAGTCCGGTGCGCGGGTTGACGATGTCCCCCTCTTCCAGACCGGAATCGGCGATCGCCTCTTTCATCGCGATATAGGCATAGGCCGCGCCGGGGCCCATGAAGCGCAGGGTGCGTTTGTCCACATGGTCCGCCACGTCGATCTTGAGCGTGCCGGCCACCCGGCTGCGAAAGCCGTGCTCGGCCATGTCGGGGCTGAACTCGATGCCGGATTTGCCGGTCCTGAGCGCGGCGAGCACTTCGTTTGCATTGTTGCCGATCGAGGAAACGACCCCCAGTCCGGTGACGACGACGCGACGCATGGACGAACTCCTGTAGCAGTAATTTCGGGCACGGCCAGAGAGGTCAGCTCTCCGACAGCGCCACCTTCATGTCCTTGACCTGATAGATCACCTCGCCATCGGCTTCCACCCGGCCATCGGCCACACCCATGGTCAGCCGCCGGGTCTGGATCGCCTTGGTGAAATCGACGTAATAGGTCAGCATCTTGCGGTCGGGGCGGACCATGCCGGTCAGCTTGACCTCGCCCACGCCCAGCGCATAACCGCGCCCCTTCCAGCCGCGCCAGCCCAGGTTGAAGCCGGTCAGCTGCCACAGCCCGTCAAGCCCGAGACAGCCGGGCATGATCGGGTTGCCGGGAAAGTGGCATTCAAAGAACCACAGGTCGGGGTCGATGTCGAACTCGGCCACCACATGGCCCTTGCCATGTGCGCCGCCGTCCGCGCTGATGTCGGTGATGCGGTCCATCATCAGCATCGGCGGCGCGGGAAGCTGCGCGTTGCCGGGGCCGAACAATTCGCCACGGGCGCATTTCAACAGGGCTTCCTTGTCGAAGCTCTTCGGGTATTGGGACATGCTGTCGGCTCTCCTCGCTCCGCCGCCTGACCGTCAGGGGTCTTTGTTGCCCCTGTAGCACCGTGGCGTCACCGCCCGCAAGGCCGCAACGGGCGGGGTGCCGTTCGGTTCGGCGCGTTCAGCTGCGAATGAAATTCAATTGAAATCCAGACCGGCCGCATCGTATAGTGCGGGGCGACGCAACGGAACGGATCTGGGCATGACGCGCGAAAGCCTGCGGATCGCAAGCGACTGGCTGAACGGGGCGGGGCTGCGCCCGACGCGGCAGCGGATTGCGCTGGCCGAGCTGCTGGTGGGCGACGGCAAGCACCGCCATGTCACCGCCGAAAGCCTGTTCGAGGCCGCGCGCGAGGCCGGCGCGGCGGTGTCGCTGGCGACCGTCTACAACACGCTGCGCGCCTTTTGCGCGGCCGGCGTATTGCAGGAAATCACCGTGGACGGATCGAAGAGCTATTTCGACACCAACACCCACGACCATCCCCATTTCTACTGGGAGGATGAAGGCCGGCTGTCCGATGCGCCCGCCGATGAGTTGGAGATCGCGCGCCTTCCGCAGGCCCCCGAGGGGGTCGAGGTGGCTTCTGTCGATGTGGTGATCCGGCTGCGGCGGAAATCCTGATCCGGCGCTCTGGCGCCGGGGGGCGGCGTTGCGACAGGGTGTCTGCGGACGGCAAGGAGCGGGCGCATGACGCATCCCCTGATAACTGACGCGGACATCGACACCTTCCAGCGCGACGGCGTGGTGTTGGTGCGGGGGTTGCTGGCGGATTACGTCGAACTGCTGCGCGCGGGCGTCGAGGCCAACATGGCCGCGCCCGGGCCTTATGCGTCGGAGAACGAGAAGCCCGGAGAGACGGGGCGGTTCTTCGACGATTATTGCAACTGGGAGCGGATCCCGCAATTCGCCGAGGTGGTGCGCCATTCCCCGGCGGCCGAGGTCGCGGCGGGCCTGATGCGGTCCGAAACGGTGCAGATGTTCCACGACCACGTTCTGGTCAAAGAGCCCGGCACCTCGATGGCGACGCCGTGGCATCAGGACGGGCCCTATTATTTCGTTGCGGGTCGGCAGACCGTCAGTTTCTGGGTGCCGCTGGACCCGGTGGAGGAGGCGACGCTGCGCTGCGTGGCGGGGTCGCACCGCTGGGAGAAGGAGGTGCTGCCCACGCGCTGGGTCACGGAAGAGGGCTATTTCCCCGACGAGGGGCAATACATGCCGGTCCCCGACCCGGAGGCCGAGGGGATGCGGATCGTGGAACATCCGATGCGGCCGGGGGATGCGCTGGCTTTCGATTTCCGCACCCTGCACGGGGCGCGCGGCAACATGAGTGCATCAAGGCGGCGGGCGTTTTCGCTGCGGCTGGTGGGGGAAGATGCGCGCTATGTCGATCGGCCGGGGCGGACGTCGCCGCCCTATCCGGGGCATGGCATGCGGCCCGGCCAGCGGCTGCGCGAGGACTGGTTCCCGGTGATCTTTCGCCGGTAGCGGTTTTCAGGCGGCCGCGCCTGCGGCGCGACACCGATTGCTGGGCGCGCCTGCAGCGCGCCGGCCTCCGGCGGGGGTATTGGGGGCCAGAAAGAAGCGGCAGGTCAGTCCCAGAGAGTGACCGGCTGGCCCTGGTCGCGCAGGTGGTCGGCCTTTTCCTGCACGAAGCGCTGGAAGTGCTGATCGCGATAGGTGTTGCCGGCGGCGAACTCGAGTCCCGCGAGGAAGTGGAACGGCTTGAAATAGCCGGGCATGCGGAACGCCTCGGCCTCGCGCATGGATTTCGCGCCTGCGTCGCGGCCATTGATAAGGATCACCGTCGGGGTGAAGTTGACATGCCATTTCTTGGCGATCTGCTTTTCCGACAGCACTTCGCCGTCGAAATCGGTGACCTCGCGGTCGCCCCATAGGTTCAGTTGAAGCACGACATAATGTTTCTTGAGATAGGACACAATGTCGTCGCGGCGGAAGTTGATCCGGTGCAGTTCGCGGCAATAGGGGCAGCCGCGCTGTTCCCACAGGATCATCAGGTGCTTGCCTTGGCTGGCGGCCTCGGCAAGGTCCTCGGACATGTCGAGGAACGAGGTGTGAAACCAGTCCTGGGTATAAAGGCCGTCATCGTCCACGGCCGGTTCGTGATCGTCGTCGCTGGCGCGGGTTCGGGTAGCGAGCATCGGCGCGGTCGCCGCGACGGCCAGAAGCGTGCGTCGCGCAATGGTCATTGCGTTCTCCCCTGAATACTCTCATTCAATCACCATGATTTATGAATGAAAAAAGCCGGTTTGAACAGTTCGGAGCCAGGCGGCGGGGTCAGAACCACTGCCCCGGCTCCATCAGACCGAGGTCAAGCAGCTGACGGGAGTGCCATTCGAACGGCGCGGAATTGTGCCAGACGAAGGTCTGGACGTCGAAGGTGGAGCCGGGATTGCGCTTGAGCGCCTTGGCCGTGCGGAACGAGCAGATCGCCGCGGTCAGATTGTGGTGCCAAGGGCAGGAATAGGTGTTGTATTCCTGGTCGTTGAAGGTGTGATCGGGTTGCAGCTCCAGCCCCGGCTTGGCGCGGAACAGGGCGATCCGGTCGATCTTGCGGGCTGGTTTGGGAATGTGTTCCTCGTAGCGCCAGCGGACGCCGCCGAAGAAGTCGAGCTGGCGTTCGCGCGGGTGACCGGTTTCGGGATCGGGGCGGGACTGGGCATAGTAGCCGGATCGGTCCAGGTGGGCGCGGTCCAGCGACACGGCATCGGGAAAGGCGGTCAGGTCGTCCGCATAGAGGTCGATGACGTAAGTGAGCATCGCGTCGCGCCGTTCCTCGGCGTGGAAGGCCAGCATCTCGCCCACGGTGCGGGTTTCGCAGAACGGATAGAACAGGTATTCGGCGTTGTAGCAGTAATACATCCAGGTGCCCGTCGGGGCGGCGGTGATCATCCGGTTGATGGCGGCGAAGACCGCCCCGCGCGGGCCGCAATCGAAGGAGATGCGGGTGAGCCTGTCGTTTTCGGCCACGTCCCGCGGCAGCGCGAAGGCGTCGGGCATCAGGGCGAGGACCGACTTGAACCCGCATTCAAGATGGTGGCGCAGGGTCGAGGCGGTTTCGGTGTCGTCCTCGATGAAGATCATGGCGACCGGGGCCTTTTTCAGAGCCGGGGCGCCTTGTTTCAGAAATTGGTCCAGCGTCGGGTTCGACAAGGTTCTGCTCCGCTTCGCCTGCGTTCTTTTGCCAGAGATTCGGTGAAACAGGCGTGCATTGCAAGGCCGCGCCGAAAGGGCTATGTGACGCGCTGATCCAGCGATTGCGAAGGCCTGTCCCAATGACCACCCCGAAGAAGCTGTTCATCAAGACCTATGGCTGCCAGATGAACGTCTATGACAGCGAACGCATGGCCGAGGCGCTGGGCGGCAAGGGATATGTCCCAACCGACCGGCCGGAAGAGGCGGACATGATCCTGCTGAACACCTGCCACATAAGGGAGAAGGCGGCCGAGAAGGTCTATTCCGAGCTGGGCCGGTTCAAGGGGCTGAAGGCGGAGCGGCCGGATCTGAAAATCGGCGTGGCGGGCTGCGTGGCGCAGGCCGAGGGCGAGGAGATCATGCGCCGTCAGCCTCTGGTGGATCTGGTGGTGGGGCCGCAGAGCTATCATCGCCTGCCCGAACTGGAGGAACGCGCCCGGACCGGGGAAAAGGCGCTGGACACCGATTTCCCCGAGGAGGACAAGTTCGACGTTCTCAAGGACCGGCCCAAGGCGCAGCGCGGGCCGACCGCCTTTCTGACGGTGCAGGAGGGGTGCGACAAGTTCTGCGCCTTCTGCGTGGTGCCCTATACCCGCGGGGCAGAGGTATCGCGCCCGGTCGATCGCGTGCTGGCCGAGGCGCGCGATCTTGTCGATCGCGGCGTGCGCGAGATCACGTTGCTGGGCCAGAACGTGAATGCCTATCACGGCGTGGGGCCGGATGGCGGCGACTGGTCGCTGGCCCGCCTGATCTGGGCCCTGAACGATGTCGACGGGCTGGAGCGGATCCGGTTCACAACCAGCCATCCCAACGACATGACCGACGATCTGATCGAGGCGCACGGGCAGTGCGAGAAGCTGATGCCCTATCTGCATCTGCCGGTGCAGTCGGGCTCGGACCGAATTCTCAAGCGGATGAACCGCAGCCACACCGCCGAAAGCTATCTGCGGCTGGTCGAGCGGATACGCGCCGCACGGCCCGACATCCTGATGTCGGGGGATTTCATCGTCGGCTTTCCGGAAGAAACCGAAGAGGATTTTCAGGCCACGCTGGATCTGATCGAAGAGGTCAAATACGGCTATGCCTATTCCTTCAAGTATTCCCCCCGCCCTGGCACGCCGGCGGCCGAGCGCGCGCAGGTGCCGGCGGATGTGGCCGACGAGCGTCTGCAGCGGCTGCAAGCGCTGATCACGCGCCAGCAGCGCGAGGCGCAGGAAGCGATGGTCGGGCGCGAGGTCGGCGTGCTGTTCGAACGGCCCGGCCGCAAGCCGGGCCAGATGGTGGGCAAGTCCGACCATCTGCATGCCGTGCATGTCGAGGCCGAGGGCATCCGGCCCGGCGATCTGGCGCGGGTCAGAATCGTGGCCTCGGGGGCGAATTCTTTGGCGGGCGAGATTATCGGCTAGAAGCATTTGCGAAACTTCGCCTCGGGGCGGCCGCCGCGGTTGCGGCGCTTTGCAAAAATCAACAACAATCTGTGTTTGTTGCCGCTGTTGTGTCCAAATCGGCCACAATGTCACAAGATGTGGTGGATTTTCCTTCACAAGCCACAGGCTTTTCCCTAACCTTGAGCCAGCTTTGGTCCGGGGCGCCCTTGTCGTTGCAGGCGGGCAGTCCGGTGACGATTAAAAGGTGAGGGGCAAGAAGCGGTGTTTGAAATCAATTTGAAAAGAGGCACTGCGGCGCTGTGCGCGATCGCTGTCGCGGCGGCCGCGTCCAGTGCCGCCGCGCAGGGCAGTCAACAGAAAAAGGTCGTGGGCGAACGCTATATGCCGACGATCTGGGTTGACCCCGACGGCTGTGAGCACTGGGTGATGGACGACGGCGCCGAAGGCTATATGACGCCGCATGTCACCCGCGACGGCAAGCCGGTCTGCCGAACGGTCAACATGTGCGGCACGCTGCCGACGGATCAGTTCTTTGCCACCGACAGCTATCGGATCAGCGCCGCCGGGCAGAAGAAGCTGCGCGAATTCTTCCGCACGACCGGGGCCAAGGGCTACATGATTCACGGCCACACCGACAGCCGCGCCTCGGACGCCTACAACCGGCGTCTGTCGCAGAATCGCGCCAATGCCGTGGCCCGCGTGGCCAGGAGCGTCGGAGCCGCGGTCTACGAGGTCAAGGGGTTTGGCGAAAGCAAGCCGCGTGTGCCAAACGACACCCCCGAACATATGGCGCAGAACCGCCGTGTCGAAATCATCTGCGTGAAGTGAGGGAGGACGGGACATGAAAACTTCGATCAAGGTCGCCCTTCTCCTGACTGCGGGCATATTGGCAGGGTGCGACCAACGCGTCGACAAGACCGTGGACTACAACTTTTTCGACAAGCACGATCTGAGCGATCTGCAGGCGGGGATCTGGGTTGATCCCACCGGCTGCGATCACTGGATCATCGACGACGGTGTCGAAGGCTACCTTTCGCAGCGGCTCGACCGGAGCGGCAAGCCGGTCTGCTCGGGTGTGGCGCCGCCGGGCTATGCGGTCGGCCCCTTCAAGAAGGGGGACACGATCGACGACGTGCTCTGATGTCTGATCCGATCCTGTCACGCAATGGTCGTTCCGGTCACGGAGCGGCCATTTTTTGTTTCAATCACGTGAAATCCGGCCGCTTCGCCTTGAACGGGGGCGGCCGAGTTGGCACCTTTTTCCTGAAACACCAAAAAAGGAGAGCGGATTGGCCATCGGTGCCCTGACCCCTGCGCAAGACCCGACCACGCATCACGAGGTGCTGATCGAGTTTCCCGACAACCGGCTGCTGATTGACTTGTGCGGCCAGTTCGACCGAAACCTTGCCGACATCGAGAACCGGACCGGGGTTCAGATCGTGCGGCGCGGCAACCAGTTGGCGGTGATGGGCGAACCGGGGGCGCAGAAACAGGCGGTCGAGGTGCTGGAGGCGCTCTATGACCGGCTGGAATCGGGGCGCGAGATCGCATCCGAGGACATCGACCGCGAAATCCGCATGGGCGGGGGCGAACCGGGGCCCGCGCCGTCCTCGGGCGAACAGCTCGAGATGTTCAAGGGCGGCAAGGTGGAGATCAAGACCCGCCGCAAGCTGGTCGAGCCGCGCACCGATGCGCAGAAGGCCTATGTCCTGTCGCTTTACGAAAACGAACTGGCCTTTGGCATCGGCCCGGCGGGAACCGGCAAGACCTATCTGGCCGTCGCCGTGGGGGTGTCGATGTTCATCGGCGGGCATGTGGACCGGATCATCCTCAGCCGACCGGCGGTCGAGGCGGGCGAAAAGCTCGGCTATTTGCCCGGCGACATGAAGGAAAAGGTCGATCCCTACATGCAGCCGCTTTATGACGCGCTGAACGACTTTCTTCCGGGCAAGCAGCTGGCCAAGCTGATCGAGGAAAAGCGGATCGAGATCGCGCCGCTGGCCTTCATGCGGGGGCGCACCCTGTCGAATGCCTTTGTCGTGCTGGACGAGGCGCAGAACGCGACCGCGATGCAGATGAAGATGTTCCTCACGCGGCTGGGGGAAGGGTCGCGCATGGTCATCACCGGCGATCGCAGCCAGGTGGACTTGCCGCGCGGCATGCCGTCGGGGCTGGCCGATGCCGAGCGGCTGCTAAAGGGCATTTCCGGCATCGGATTCAACTATTTCACCGCCAGGGACGTTGTGCGCCACCCCCTGGTCGCCGCCATCATCGAAGCCTATGATGCCGACCGGCCGGGAGCCTGACGGAGCCCTTGCCGCCTGGGTTGCCTGTCTGATGATACTGGCGGGGGCGGCGCAGGCGACGGATTACCATGCCCTGTTCGAAAGCCGTTGCAGCAGCTGCCACGGTCATTCGGGCGATTTCGCGCGCGAAAGGCTCGCGGTTGGGCCCGAGGGTGTCAGGGGGCGGTCGGGCCGGGATCTCGTCCCCCTTTCTGGCCCGCCATGCGGGCGGACTGCCGCACGAGGAGATCTTGGGCCTGCTGGAGATGTTCGCCGCCCAGATCCGGTCGGATGCCACCTTCCGCGACCGTTGCCGCACATGTCATGACAGGGCGTATGGCTTCGCCAGACTGAACCTGATGGAGCGCGATGGTGTGCTTCAAGGCCGCTATTCGGGGCGTGCCGTGGGGCCGTTCCTGGCAGGTGGGCACGCGCGGCTGACGCCGGAAGAGCCGCCGAGATGACCTAGGCGCTGAGGCAGATTCTGCGGGGGCGGCGATAGGCGCGTTCGGCTTGACGGGGCGGGCAATTTCGTTTGAAAGGCCGCGATGAGCTTGGAAATCTCAGTCGAAGACGACCGCTGGGCGGCGCTGGACCTGTCGGCCCTGGCCGAGAGGGCCGCGGACGTGGCGCTGCGTGAGTTGGGCCTGGACCCGGAGGGTTGTGAAATCAGCCTGCTGGGCTGTGACGACGCGCGCATCGCCGCGCTGAATGCCCAGTTTCGCGAGAAGCCGGGCCCCACCAACGTGCTGAGCTGGCCGGCGCAGGGTCTTGCGGCGGATGCGCCGGGAGGCACCCCGCGCCGGCCGGAGCCGGACTTTGCCGGCGAGGTGGAACTGGGCGACATTGCGATCTCATGGGACACCTGCGAACGCGAGGCCCGTGCCGCCGGCAAACCGATCGAGGATCACGTCACCCACCTGATCGTTCACGGTCTTTTGCACCTGCTGGGCTATGACCACATCCGTGACGCGGATGCCACCCTGATGGAGGGTCTGGAGACGCGCATACTTGGCAGAATGGGTATCGATGACCCATATATGGATACAGAGGGGCCATGACGGCCCGTTTCGGACAGGAACAATGGACGGATCAGACGGAAGTCCTGGCGCGGCGCAAGGCGCGCGCTTCGGCGAAACCGGCCAGCGGGATGCCGCTGAGCCACAGACAGGCGAAAGGCCCGGATTTTTCGGGCGCCTCTTCGAGGCCCTGACACCATCGGACAGTGACAATGACAAGCTGAACGGGCAGCCCGGCCCGTCTACCGCGCCGCCGCGGGGGATGATCAACCTTCGGCGGATGCGGGTCGAGGACGTGGCCGTGCCCACTGCGGAAATCGTCGCCGTGCCCGTCACCATCGGGCTGGACGATCTGGTTCAGGTGTTCCGCGAAAGCGGCTTTACGCGGATACCGGTATATGACGGAACGCTCGATTCGCCCCTGGGCTTTGTTCACCTCAAGGACCTGGCGCTGACCCACGGGTTCAACTGCGACAACGCGGATTTCGACCTGCGTTCGATGCTGCGGCCGCTGCTTTTCGTGCCGCCGTCGATGCCGATCGGCGTGTTGCTGGCCAAGATGCAGGCGGAACGGCGGCACATGGCGCTGGTGATTGACGAATATGGCGGCGTGGACGGGCTGGTGACGATCGAAGATCTGATCGAACAGGTGGTTGGCGAGATCGAGGACGAACACGACACCGAGGAAGACACGCCCTGGGTGCAGGAAAAGCCCGGCTGCTATGTCGCCGACGCCCGCGCGCCGCTGGACGGGTTCGAGGCCGAAATCGGACGGTCGCTGACCGCGCATGACGACGTGGACGAGGAAGAGATCGACACGCTGGGCGGGCTGGTCTTCATGCTGTCGGGGCGGGTGCCCGCGCGGGGCGAGGTGATCGTGCATCCCGACGGCACCGAGTTCGAAGTGATGGACGCCGATCCCCGCCGCATCAAGCGGCTGCGGGTGCGTCTGCCGCAGGCTGCATGATTGCATTCGAAGCGCGCCCGTTGTGGCTTCGCTTGGCGCTGGCGGCGGTGATCGGCGCGGTGGCCGCGCTGGGGCTTGCGCCCTGGGGGGCGTGGCCCCTGACCCTGCTGGGGCTGGCGGTGCTGCCCGCGCTGCTGACGGCGGCGGCGACCCCGTGGCAAGCCGCGATGTTGGGGTGGGCCTTTGGCGCGGGCTATTTCCTGCGCGCGCTGACCTGGCTTGTCGAGCCGTTTTTCGTCGATCCCGACAGATACGCCTGGATGGCGCCCTTTGCGCTGGGGCTGATGGCCGGGGGGCTGGCGCTGTTCTGGAGTGCGGCCTTTTGGGGCGCGCATCGGTTCGGGCGCACAGCCGGCGGGCGGCTCTGGCTGCTGGCGGTCGCGCTGGGCCTGGCCGAACTCGCGCGGGCCTATCTCTTCACCGGCTTTCCCTGGGCGGGGCTGGCGCAGGTCTGGGTGGACACGCCCGTCGCGCAGCTTCTGGCCTGGATCGGCCCGCACGGGCTGGGGCTCGCGACGCTGGTAGTGGGTCTGGCCATGGGCCATGCCGTCGCGCTGCGACGCGGGGCCCGTGCCGTCATTTTCGGCCTGTGCCCGGCCCTGGGGTTGGCGCTGGGGGCGCTCGCGGTGGCCGGGGCGCGGCCCGAGCCTGTGACCACGGACAAGACCGTCCGTCTGGTCCAGCCAAATGCGCGGCAGGATCGCAAGTGGGATCCCGAATGGATTCCGGTCTTTTTCCGCCGCCAGCTCGACTATACCGCCGCCGCGCCACGCCCCGATCTGATCGTCTGGCCCGAAAGCGCGGTGCCGGTGTTGCTGGAGGAGGCGGGCCCCGCCTTCGAGGCGATCGCGCGGGCGGCCCGCGGCGTGCCGGTCGCAGTGGGCATCCAGCGAACCGAAGGCGCACGGTTCTACAATTCTCTGGCGGTGCTGGACGAAACCGGGGCGGTGGCAGGCGTTTACGACAAGCATCACCTCGTGCCGTTCGGGGAATATGTGCCCTTTGGCGATCTGGCGGCGCGGTTCGGGTTGCGCGGGCTGGCCGCGCAGTTGGGCAACGGCTACAGCGCCGGTCCCGGCCCGCGCCTGCTGCGGATCGGCGCGTTGGGAACCGCGCTGCCGCTGATCTGTTACGAGGCCGTGTTTGCCCAGGACGTGCAAGCCGCGCCGGAGCGGCCGGATTTCCTGTTGCAGGTCACCAATGACGGCTGGTTCGGGACCAACTCCGGCCCCTGGCAGCATCTGGCGCAGGCGCGGATGCGCGCGATCGAACAGGGCCTGCCAATGGTGCGCGTGGCCAATACCGGCATCTCGGCGATGATCGACCCGCTGGGGCGGATCACGGCCAGCCTGGCGCTCGGGCGGGCGGGATATCTGGACGCCGCGCTCCCCGCGCCGCTGCCGCCGACGCTCTATGCCCGGACCGGCGATTGGACGGCGCTGGCGGTGATGCTGACGGCAATGATCGGGGTCATGCTTTTGCAACAGTTCCGTCATGCGCGGCGAAAATAACAATTGACCGCCGGGCGGCGGTTCCTTAACTGGGCGTTTGACCCGTCACAACGGCTTCCTGGCGTGGCGGGGGACAAAACTCAATGGAGCACCTTTCATGACCCGCAAGAACTATGTCTTCACTTCGGAATCCGTGTCTGAAGGCCACCCCGACAAGGTCTGTGACCGCATCTCCGACGCCGTCCTGGACGCGTTTCTGAGCGAAGACCCCCATGCGCGCGTTGCCTGCGAAACGCTTGCCACCACCGATCGCGTCGTGATCGGCGGCGAAGTGCGCGGCCCGGCCAGCGTGATCGAGCGGGTTGAGGAGATCGCCCGCGAATGCGTGCGCGACATCGGTTATGAACAGATGGGCTTTCACTGGGCGAACATGCAGGTGGATAGCTATCTGCACGCCCAGAGCGCCGACATCGCCCAGGGCGTGGATGCCGCCGACAACAAGGACGAGGGCGCCGGCGACCAGGGCATCATGTTCGGCTATGCCACCAACGAAACGCCTGCGCTGATGCCGGCGCCGATCCAGTATGCCCACGCGATTCTGCGCCGCCTGGCCGAGGTCCGCAAAAGCGGCGCCGCCCCGGCCCTGGGTCCGGACGCGAAATCGCAGCTGTCGGTGATCTACCGCGACGGTCGGCCCGTGGGCGTCAGTTCTCTGGTGCTGTCCACCCAGCATCTGGATGAAAACCTCACCAGCGACGACATCCGCGAAATCGTCGCGCCCTATGTCCGCGAGGTGCTGCCCGAAGGCTGGCTGACCGAGGAAACCGAATGGCACGTCAACCCCACCGGCAAGTTCGTGATCGGCGGGCCTGACGGCGACGCCGGTCTGACCGGGCGCAAGATCATCGTTGACACCTATGGCGGCGCGGCCCCGCACGGGGGCGGGGCGTTCTCGGGCAAGGATCCGACCAAGGTGGACCGCTCGGCTGCCTATGCCGCGCGCTATGTTGCCAAGAACATCGTCGCCGCTGGCCTGGCCGAACGCTGCACGCTGCAGCTGAGCTATGCCATCGGCGTCTCCAAGCCGCTGTCGATCTATGTGGACACTCACGGCACCGGCGAGATCCCCGATGCCGAGATTGAAAAGGCCGTGAGCCAGGTCATCGACCTGTCCCCGCGCGGGATTCGCGAGCATCTGCAACTGAACCGGCCGATCTATCAGCGCACCGCGGCCTATGGCCATTTCGGCCGTGAACCCGATGCCGAAGGCGGGTTCAGCTGGGAAAGGACCGATCTGGTCGAGGCGCTGAAGAAAGCGGTCTGAGGGGAAATTCATGCCGAAAACGGATGTATCGGGGCTGACCCAGCTGGGCGCCAAGGTGGACGCCCCCGCCAGCCCCGAAGAGGCCGTTCTGGAAAAGGTGCCCGCGTCCCATGCGGGCACCGATTACGTCGTGCGCTTTACCGCGCCCGAATTCACCTCGATCTGCCCGATGACCGGCCAGCCTGATTTCGCGCATATCGTGATCGACTACATCCCCGGCGACTGGCTGGTAGAAAGCAAGAGCCTCAAGCTCTACCTGCATTCCTTCCGCAACCACGGCGCGTTTCACGAGGACTGTTCGATCGACATTGGCAAGCGGCTGGTCGATCTGCTGGACCCGAAATGGCTGCGTATCGGTGCCTACTGGTATCCGCGCGGCGGCATCCCGATCGACGTGTTCTGGCAGACGGGCGAGCCGCCGGAAGGCGTGTGGATCCCCGATCAGGGTGTTGCGCCCTATCGCGGGCGCGGCTGACGCCTCAGATCCCGTGATCCGCGTCGTGGCGAGCCATGAACCGCAGCACGTCGCGCTCTGACGGTTTCACGCCGGTAAACACCTCGACATAGGCCGGCATCCGCGCGATCCGCGCCGCGCGGTCTTCGCTCACTTGCATCGAGATATAGCCGATCTGCGTGTAGATCACCGTCATGGTCCGCACCTCGGCCTCCTCCCGCCCATAGCCGAAGCGGGTGAACATCGCCATGATCGCGGCCTTGCGCCGGCCGTCGGCGGCATCCAGCCGCGTTTGCAGGGCCGGGTCGTTGCGCGCCCAGTTGCGGATCGCAAGATCCAGCCGCGCATCGAACAGATCGTCATCCAGCCAGCAGTCGAACAGGTTGAACATCGCCTCGCAGATGTTCTCGGCATAGGCTTCGGTGCGCGCCACGAGATTGCCGGTGTTCTTGTCCTCCCAGCGGCGGACCATCGCTTCCAGAAGCGCCTCGCGATCCTTGAAATGCCAGTAGAAACCGGTGCGCGACAGCCCCAGCCGGCGCGCCAGCGGCATGATCTTCACCGCTTCGACGCCCGATTCGGTCAGCAACTCATAGGCGGCGTCCAGCCACGTCTCTTCGGATCCGCGCTGACGTTGTGAGATCTCGATGTTCATGGTTGCTCCATATCAGCCGGGCCGACGGGTCGCAAGAAACTTGACATAAGCGTCTTGTTGCCGGACAGATATGTCAAGTAACATGACTCGCGCAGGGAGGATCGGCAATGACGGCGGCAGAGGCGAAGCGGACGGCGCGCCGACGCGCGCGGCGCGGCGGAGCGGGGGCAGGCGGCGGGGCTGAACCCAACGCGCATCTGCGGGTGCCCTGGATCACCCGGCGCATTCCGACCTATGATCTTCTGGACGAGGAAAGCCTTGTCCGTATCGAGCAGACCGCAGACCGGATCCTGGCCGAGATCGGCATGGAGTTCCGCGAAGACGCGGAAACCGTTCGCCTGTTTCGCGAGGCGGGCGGCGAAGTGCGCGAGCTGTCGAAGGATGTCTGGAACATCCGGTTCGAGCCGGGCATGATCCGCGAAATCCTGAGGACAGCACCCTCGCGTTTCACCCAGCACGCCCGCAACCCGGCCAATTCGGTCGAAATCGGCGGCGACGCGGTGGTGTTCGCGCCGTCCTATGGCTCGCCCTTCGTGATGGACCTGGACAGGGGGCGGCGCTATGGCACGATTGAGGACTTCCGGAACTTCGTGAAGCTCGGCCAGTCCTCGCCTTGGCTGCATCATTCCGGCGGTACGATCTGCGAGCCGACCGATATACCCGTGAACAAGCGCCATCTCGACATGGTCTATGCGCATATCCGCTATTCCGACCGGGCCTTTCTGGGATCGATCACCGCGCCCGAGCGGGCCGCGGATTCGATCGAGATGTGTCGGATCCTGTTCGGCGCGGATTTCGTTGACGAAAACTGCGTCATCATGGGCAATTTCAACACCACATCGCCGCTTGTGCTGGATGGCGTGACCACGGCGGGGATCCGCACCTATGCCGCGGCCGGGCAGGGTTCGATCCACCTGCCGTTCCTGCTGGGCGGTGCGGTGTCGCCGCTGACCATGGCGGGGTCGGTGGCGCAATGTCTGGCAGAAAGCATGACCTCCTGTGCGCTGACGCAACTGGTGCGGCCCGGCGCGCCGGTGGTTTTGGCCTCATTCCAGTCCACCATGTCGCTGCGGTCCGGCTCGCCCACCTTCGGCACGCCCGAGGCGGCGCTGGGGTCGCTGGTAATGGGGCAACTGGCGCGGCGGCTGAACCTGCCGCTGCGTTGCGCGGGGAACTTCACCAATTCCAAACTGCCGGATGCGCAGGCGATGAGTCAGGCGCTGATGTCGATGATGTCGGCGGTCCAATGCGGGGCAAACTACATCCTGCATTCGGCGGGATTTCTGGACGGGTTGCTCAGCATGTCCTACGAGAAATTCGTGATCGATACCGACTTGTGCGGAGCGTTGCACGCCTACATGCGCGGGTTGGACGTGAGCGAGGATACGCTGGGGTTCGATGCCTTGGCGGAGCTTGGGCCGGGACAGCACCTGTTCTCAACCGCCCACACCCTGCGTCACTATCAGACGGCGTATTGGGACAGCGCCCTGGACGACAACCAGCCATGGGAGACCTGGGACGAGCAGGGTGGAAGCGACATGGCGACGAGGGCGAACAAACGTTGGAAAAAGCTCTTGGACGAATATGAGGCGCCGGCTTTGGACGAGGGAATCGATGACGGTCTGAAGGGCTTCATTGCGAAGCGCAAGGAGATGATGGCGGATGCCTGGTATTAGGGATTTCGGATCGCTTGCGCGATCCGACCGGCGCAGGGGGCTTTGCCCCCCGCACCCCCCAGGATATTTGAGGCAAGAGGAAAAGACGATCTCTCTTTCTCTTGCCTCAAATATCCCTGCCGGAGGCACCGCGCCGCGCAAGCGCGGCGCAATGAAAAATGGCGTGCCGCGAAGCGGCGCAATCTGGTCGTGCTGAACTTACGGAGCAGTTCGATGTCGAACGATCCCCTGCTGCAACCCTACAAGCTGAAGCATCTCACGCTTCGCAACCGGATCATGACGACCAGTCACGAACCGGCCTATCCCGAGGAAGGGATGCCCAAGGATCGGTATCGCGCCTATCATGAAGAGCGGGCCAAGGCCGGGATCGCTCTGACGATGACCGCAGGCTCGGCCGTAGTCAGCAAGGACAGCCCGCCCGTGTTCAACAACATCCTTGCCTACAAGGACGAGGTCGTGCCCTGGGTCCGGCGGCTGACGGATGCCTGTCACGAACACGGAGCGGCGGTCATGATTCAACTGACCCACCTAGGGCGCCGGACTGGGTGGGACAAGGGCGACTGGCTGCCTTCGGTGTCGTCCTCGCGCCATCGGGAGCCTGCGCACCGCGCCTTTCCCAAGCTGGCCGAGGATTGGGACATTGCCCGGATCATTCGAGACTTTGCCGATGCCGCCGAGCGGATGAAGGACGGCGGCATGGACGGGATCGAGCTGGAGGCCTATGGCCACCTGATCGACCAGTTCTGGTCGCCGTTGACCAACGATCTGGACGGCCCCTATGGCGGGCAGACGCTGGAGAGCCGGATGAAGTTCGGCCTCGACGTGATCGCGGCGATCCGCGAACGGGTGGGCGACGACTTCGTTCTGGGTGTGCGCTTCACCGCGGACGAGGCGCAGGTCGGGGGCATTTCACCCAAGATGGGCGTGGAGATGGCCAAACGGCTCAAGGCGACGGGACAAGTGGATTTCATCAACGTGATTCGCGGTCGCATTCACACCGATCCGGCGCTGACCGACGTGATCCCGGTGCAGGGGATGCGCAGCGCGCCGCATCTCGACTTTGCCGGCATGGTGCGGACCGAGACGGGGCTGCCGACATTCCATGCCGCGCGCATCCCCGACGTGGCGACCGCGCGGCATGCGGTGGCCGCAGGCCTGTTGGACATGGTGGGGATGACGCGGGCGCATATGGCCGATCCGCATATCGTCAGAAAGATCGTCGAGGGGCGCGAGCACGACATCCGGCCCTGCGTCGGCGCCACCTACTGCCTTGACCGGATCTATCAGGGGGCGCCGGCGTTGTGCATCCACAATCCGGCCACGGGGCGGGAGTTGTCGATGCCCCACACCATCGCCCCGGCGGCCGCGCGCAAAAAGGTGGTGGTCGTGGGTGCGGGTCCCGGCGGGCTCGAGGCCGCGCGGGTCGCCGCCGAGCGAGGCCATGCCGTCACCGTATTCGAGGCCGCGCCGGACCCCGGCGGGCAGGTGCGGCTGATCGCACAGAGCTCGCGCCGGCGCGAGATGATCGGGATCATCGACTGGCGCATGACGCAATGCGCGGCGCGGGACGTGGAGTTCCGCTTCAATACCTGGGCCGAGGCGGCGGATGTGACCGCCCTGAAACCGGATGTCGTGATCGTTGCCACCGGCGGGTTGCCGACGACCGAACTGTTCGAGACCGGCAAGGAAAACGACCTGCTGGTTACCAGCTGGGACATCCTGTCGGGCGACGTCAAGCCGGCCGGATCGGTGCTGATCTACGACGAGGTGGGCGATCACGCCGCGTTGCAGGCCGCCGAGGTGGTGGTCAATGCGGGTGCCCGTGTCGAGGTTATGACGCCGGACCGCACGTTTGCGCCGGACGTGATGGGGATGAACCTGGTGCCCTACATGCGCAGCCTGCAGGACAAGGATGCGACCTTTACCGTGGCAAGACGGCTGAAGGACGTCCGGCGCGAGGGCAACCGGCTGGTCGCCACCATCGGCACGGATTACAGCGACCACACGTTTGAGGCGGCATATGATCAGGTGGTGCTGAATTATGGCACTCAGCCGCTGGCGGACCTCTATTTCGATCTCAGGCCGCTGTCGGTGAACCTTGGCGAAGTGGATTACGATGCGCTGATCGCGGGACGGCCGCAGGAGGTGGAAACCAACCCCGACGGGCAGTTCCGTCTCTACCGGATCGGCGACGCGGTGTCGGCGCGCAATATCCACGCGGCCATCCATGATGCGCTGCGGCTGGTGAAGGATCTTTGATCCATGTTTTGGATATAAAGGAAACCTGATGCGGCTGGGGTTCATTGGCACCGGAACCATTTCGGGTGCGGTCGTGCGCGGGATCGCGGGCGACGGGCACCAGATCACCGTGTCCGAACGCAGCCGCGCCGTGTCGCGTGCGCTGGCGCAGAGCCACGCGAATGTGACCGTCGCGGACAACCAGTCGGTCGTCGATCAAAGCGATATCGTATTCGTCGGGCTCATGGCCGATGTCGCGTCGGCGGTGCTGCGTGCGCTGGCGTTTCGCGCTGACCAGAAGGTCGTTTCCTTCATGCCCGGGATGCCGCTGGATGCCGTGGGGCAGATGGTCCACCCGGCGCGCGCCGCCGCCCTGATGCTGCCTTTTCCGGCCATCGCACGGGGCGACTCGCCCATACTGGTACAGGGCGACGCGGCGCTGGTGCGCGAAATTTTCGGTGCGCGCAACACGGTGGTGGAGATGGCCGACGACGCCGAGATGGCCGCCTGCCTGTGCGCCCAGGCGGTGCTGTCGCCCGTGGTGCGGATGGTGGGCGACGCCGCCGATTGGCTGGGCGACCGCCTGTCCGATCCGGGCAAGGGCGAGGCGTTCCTGCGCGCGCTCGTCTCTTCCAGCCTGTCGGCCAGCGCCTGCGGGCCGCTGATCGAGGCGCTGAACACCCCCGGCGGCTACAACCAGCGCCTGCGGCTCTTCATGGAGGAAAGCGGAATGCGCGATCGCTTGCGCGAAGGGCTGGACCGGCTGGAGGAAAACGGATGAAATTCCCGCATATCTTCAGGCCCGCGCAGCTGCGCCACAAGACCCTTCGCAACCGGGTGGTGTTCGGCGCACATACCACCAACATGAGCGTGAACGGCCTGCCGGGCGATCAGCACCTTGCCTATTACGTGGAACGCGCCAAGGGCGGCGCGGCGATGATCGTGGTCGAGCCGATGCCGGTGCACCCCGCCGCCGTTCTCACTCGCGGCAATTTCCGCCCCGGCACCGACGCGGTGATCCCGCATTTCCGCCGCATCACCGAGGCGGTGCATGACGAGGGCGCGGTGATCCTGCAACAGCTCTACCATGTCGGCGCGCATGGGGATGCCGACAACTCCTGGCACGCGCACTGGTCGCCCTCGGGCGGCCCCAGCTGGCATGACAGCGACGGCAGCCACGCCATGACCGAGGCCGAGATAGAGGAAACCATCGACGGCTTTGTTCAGGCCGCGATCCGCTGCCGCAAGGCCGGGTTCGATGGGGTCGAGGTCTGGGCTGCCTATCACTGTCTGCTCGACCAGTTCTGGACGCCCTTTTCCAACACCCGCGACGACAAATGGGGCGGCAGCCTTGAAAACCGCACACGGTTCAGCCGCGAGATCTGCCACCGCATCCGCCGCGCCTGCGGCGATGATTTCATCATCGGGCTGGCGGTGAACGACGAACCGGACATGCCCGCCGCGCTCAGCCGCGAGAGCATGTCCGAGATCATCGCCCTGCACGATGCCGAAGAGGCGATGGATTACGTCACCTGCGGCGTGGGCAGCTATTTCGACTTCTACAAGCTGATGCCAACCTTTCTTTATGGCGAAAAGCTGGGCGTGGACCTGGCCCAGACGCTCAAGGGCGTCGTGAGCCATGCTTTGGTCACCGCTGAAGCGCATATCCGCACGCCCGAGAACGCCAACACCGTGCTGGGCGCGGGCGAGGCGGATCTGGTGTCGATCGTGCGCGGCCAGATCGCCGACCCGCATCTGGTGGCCAAGGCGGCCGAGGGGCGGGACGAGGATGTGCGCGGCTGTATTTCCTGCAACCAGCAATGCTGGGGCCGGCGCAGCCGGGATTACTGGATTTCCTGCCTGGTGAACCCGTCCGCAGGGCGCGAACACGATTGGGGCGGGGAGCGGTTTACGCCCGCGCCCGTGCCGAAACGCGTGCTGGTGGTCGGCGGCGGTCCGGCGGGGCTGGAGGCCGCGCGGGCGGCGGCGGAACGCGGGCACAGCGTGACGCTGGCCGAGGCCGGGCCCGAGATCGGCGGCCAGTTCCGGCTGGCGGGCCTGCAACCGCGCCGGGGGCAGGTGAGCGACCTGATCGGATGGTATCGGCGGCAGCTGGAAAAGCTGGGCGTGGATCTGCGCTACAACAGCTATATGGACGCGAACGACATTACGGCCTTCGGTGCCGATGCGGTGGTTCTTGCCACGGGGTCGCAGCCGCCCGGCACCGGCTTTCAGAAGGCCTTGCCGCATCTGGCCACCCTGCCGGGGCTGGAGCACGGCCGCGTCTGGTCCCCCGAGGACGTGATGACCCGCGCCGCGCGTCCGGGGCGGCGCGTGATCGTGCTGGACGAGGGCGGCAACTGGCGCGGCTGTGGCACCGCCTGGTGGCTGGCCGAGCTGGGCCACGCGGTGACGATCGTCACTCCCGATGGCTTGGTCGGCAAGGAGCTGCAGCGCAGCGCCACCGACTGGCCGCTGCGGCGCACCCTTGCCCGGTTGGGCGTGCGCTTCGTCACCGACAGCGCGATCGCCGAATGGACGGGGCAGGGGGCGCGGGTTCTGTCGCTTCTGACGGGGGATGTGACCTTGATCGAAGCGGATGACCTGGTCATGGCCACGACCAACCACGCCGACATGGACCTGCGGGACGACCTTGCGGCGCGCGGCATCGCCTGCACCCTGATCGGCGACGCCAACGCCCCACGCAACGCGGCCTACGCGATTTACGAAGGACGCAAGGCCGCGCTGGCGCTATGACGCGGGGTCGGCGGAACCGGGAAAGCTTGCCCATCCGCGCCGCCTTGGGCACAGATGGGACCATGACCCTGAACCCCGCCGATTCCGCCTGTGCCGAGGCCCTGCGTGGCCGCTTGTCCCAAGATCTGTTCCGTCCGGTCGAACCGCGCTATCTCGAAGAGCCGCGCGGCCTGTTCAAAGGAACCGCCGGCCTGTTGGCGTTGCCGCGCACGGTAGAGGAAGTGTCCGAACTTATCCGCGCCGCGGCTCGGGCGCGTGTGCCGGTCGTGCCCTATGGCGGGGGCACCGGCCTCGTCGGCGGACAGATCTGCGCAGGCGGGCCGGCGCCCCTGATCCTGTCGCTGGAACGCATGTCCGCGATCCGCGCGGTGCACAGGCTGGAAAACGTGATCGTGGCGGAAGCCGGCGCGATCCTCGCCGACGTGCAGGCTGCCGCACGCGATGCAGGACGTCTTTTCCCGCTGTCGCTTGCGGCCGAGGGGTCATGCCGGATCGGGGGCAACCTCTCCACCAATGCCGGAGGCGTCAACGTGCTGCGCTATGGCAATGCGCGGGATCTGTGCCTGGGGCTTGAGGCGGTGCTGCCCGATGGCAGCATCTGGCATGGGCTCACGCGGCTGCGCAAGGACAATACCGGCTATGACCTGCGCGACCTCTTGATCGGGGCCGAAGGCACGCTGGGCGTGATCACCGCCGCCGCGCTCAAGCTCCATCCGATCCCGGCCTCCACGGGCACGGCGATGCTGGTCGTGCCGGACCCGGCCGCCGCGCTGGAGCTGCTGACGCTGGCGCGCGACCTGACGGGCGACGGGATCAGCGCCTTCGAACTGATCCACGGGGAAGGACTGGCTTTTCTCGACGAAACCCTGCCGGACGTGCGCCAACCCTTCGACGCCCGCCCCGACTGGTGCGTGCTTATCGAACTGGGGCTTTTCGCCGGCCTCGACGCTCAGGACATGTTGGTGCGGCTGTTCGAAACTGCCGCCGCGCGCGATCTGGCCCTGGACGGAGTAATCGCGCAGAACGAGGCGCAGCGCGACGCGCTCTGGGCCGTCCGCGAACGCATCCCCGAAGCCAACCGCCTGATCGGCGCGATCTCCAGCCACGACATTTCTCTGCCGCTGGCGGCCATCCCCGATTTCATCGCCCGCGCCGGCGCGGCCGTCGCGCGGCATGGCGATCTGCGCGTGAACTGTTTCGGCCACCTGGGCGACGGCAACCTGCACTACAACGTGTTCCCGCCGCGCGGCCGCTCCAAAGCCGATTTTGCCGCGCAACGCGAAGCCATAAAACGCATGGTGCATGACCTCGTGTACGCGCTGGGCGGATCCTTCAGCGCCGAACACGGCGTGGGGCGGCTCAAGGTGGGCGACCTCGAACGCTACGCCGATCCCGCGCGCCTTGCGGCGATGCGGGCGATCAAGGCCGCGCTCGACCCGCATGGAATCATGAATCCCGGCGCGGTGTTGCGCGGCCCGGCAGACTGACGCGCCGCCCTTCGCCCGGCTGTCGTGCCCCTGCTTCTTTCTGGTCCGAAATACCCCCGCCGGAGGCACGCCGCCGCGAGGCGGCGTTCCCGTCCAGCGCCTATTCGCCCTCGAAAGCGCACAGGGCATGCACGTCCATGCCCATCTCTTCCAGCTTCTTCCGCCCGCCCAGATCGGGCAGATCCACGACAAAGGCGCAGCCCACGATCTCTCCGCCCAGCCGCTCGATCAGCTTGATCCCGGCCTCGGCCGTGCCGCCGGTGGCCAGCAGATCATCGACCAGCAGGATCTTTTCGCCGGCCTGTATCGCGTCGTCGTGGATCTCGACGATCGCCTCGCCATATTCCAGCTGGTATTCCTGACTGATCGTCGTGCCGGGCAGCTTGCCCTTCTTGCGGATCGGCACGAAGCCCACCGACAGCTGATGCGCAACCGCCCCGCCCAGAATGAAGCCGCGCGCCTCGAGCCCCACCACCTTGTCGATCCGCTCCCCGGCGTAGGGGTGCAGCATCTGGTCGATCGCCATGCGGAATCCGCGCGCGTCGGCGAACAGCGTCGTCACGTCGCGGAACATGATTCCCTCGTGCGGAAAATCGACGATGGTGCGGATGTAGTCCTTGACCGTGCGGTTTCGGGGCATGGGGTGTTTCCTTGTTTGGGCCGACCGGGGCGCGGTTTGGCGCAACCGCGACCGCAAATCAAGAGGCGTCTGCGCCGCAGGCGTCAGACCGGCCGGCGCAAAACCGCGGTCGCCAGCCCCATTCCGATCAGGGTCAACCCTCCGGCCTGCGTCATCCCCCGCACCACGCGGGGCCGCCCGATCCAGCGGCGCAGCCGGTCGGCGGCCAGTGCATAGGCCAGTGCGTTGAGCGCGCCAAGCGCCACGAAGGTCGCGATCAGAACCGCGAATTGCGGCCCCAGAGGTTCGCTCGGGTGAATGAACTGCGGCACGAAAGCGATGAAAAAGGCGATGGATTTCGGGTTCAGCGCCGTCACCGCAGCAGCGTGTCCGAACACGCCCCGCGCCGTCACTTCGCGGCTGGGGGTGACGGCCTCCAGCCCCGCGGACGGGGCCGAACGCAACAGTTTCACGCCGAGATAGAGCAGATAGGCAGCCCCGACCCATTTCAGCGCCGTGAACCACGCCGCCGAAGTCGCCACCAGCGCCCCCAGCCCCGCAAGGGACGTCGTCATCGCCACGAAATCCCCCAGCGCCACGCCGCCGGCCGAGGCCACCGCCACGCTGCGGCCCTTGGATAGCGCATAGCTCAGCACCAGCAGGATCGTCGGGCCGGGAATGATCAGCACAACGACCGTCGCGGCGACGAAGGCCAGCCAGAGACTCAGATCCATCAGGGACTCTCCCGCAGTGGTCAGCCGCGCCAGAAGCCCCCGATCGCGGTGCGGTGTCAACCGGCAACGCGGCGCATCAGCGCCTCAAGCGGCCCGCGTCCGGCGAACAGCGCCCAGAGCCGGGCGTATAGTGCTGCGCAGGTGCAAAAGCCGAGGCTGTAGAGGAAGTCTGTTCGGGGCCGAGGCTGCCGTCGAGCAGTCCTGCTTCGTCCGGGATCCCCATGCCGATCAGGGTATGGGCCATGCAAAGTGTCAGAATTTGGCGACCCGGAACCGCCAGCCAGGGGGCAAGACGCAGGCGGGTGAGCACTGGATCGACCCACAGGATCAGCCCCGGCGTGGCCGCTGCGTTGCCGCTGGCCGAAAGAATGTAGAAGGGACCGGGGGAATGGCTTGTGCCCCGGCCAGGTCGGCCAGTTGGGGTTGGTGGTGATCCGGCCGGGGATCAGCCCTAGCAGAGCGGTAAAGTGACCAAAGCCGGTCAGCGCGGGCGGCTGGAGCGCTGCGGGTTCAAGTATGAAGGCGTCCCTTGGCCCCGACCTTCCGGACCGCCGGGCCGCGTTCATACCACGGCTTGGTGGCGTTGACGATCTTCACCACGCTCAGCATCACCGGCACCTCGATCAGCACGCCCACAAC
>NZ_FNVD01000060.1 GCF_900108275.1 Jhaorihella thermophila | reverse complement strand
GGGTCGTCCCCACCCCAGGACCGGTCATCGCGAGCCAAGGCCCAGAAGTAGCCGGTCTTGGTCTTCCGTCGCCCCGGGTCCAGCACCGGCGCCCTGGTCTCGTCCATGAACAGCTTCGTGGACCGCTTCAGGTTCGCCAGCAGCGCGTCATAGACGGGTTTGAGTTCAAACGCCGCGCGTCCGGCCCAGGCTGCCAGCGTCGAGCGGTCGAGATCGATGCCTTGGCGGCTGTAGATCTGGGCCTGCCGGTACAGGGGAAGGTGGTCGGCGTATTTGGACACGATGACATGCGCCACCGTGGCCTCCGTCGGCATGCCGCCGGGGATCAGGTGCGCGGGTGCCGGGGCCTGGACGATCCTGCCCTCGCAGGAGCGGCAGGCATACTTCGGACGCCGTGTGACGATCACCCGGAACTGCGCCGGAACGATATCCAGCCGCTCACTGACATCACAGCCGATGATGTGGCGCTCATGGCCGCAATCGCAGACCGTGCGTTCCGGTTCGATCACCTCCTCGATACGCGGCAGATGCTTCGGCAGCGATCCCCGGTTGGCCTTGCGCGGGCGGGGTTTGCCAGCAACCTGCCGCTCGTCGGCCTCTTCGGCGGCCTCTTCGGCGGCCTCTTCGGCGGCCTCTTGGCGGCCTGGAGGCTCTCAACCGCCGTTTCGATGTCTTCCAGCGCCAGCTCGAACTGATCCGGATCAGCCCTCTCGGATTTGCGCCCGAACAGCGCGCGTTTGACGTCGGCCAGCAGCTTTTCCAGTTGCGCGATACGTTCGACGTGGCGCTCCTCGCGCCCCTCTGCGGCCAGGATCATCGCCTTCAACGTATCGATGTCATCGGGAAGATCGGCCGCGTTCAACATGGCCGGGGTCTACCAAATCCGGCATCCGGTTACCCGCTCAAATGCCGTCCCGAGTCACTCTGCCGCAGACGGCGGACGCGCCGCCAGCGCCTTCACTTTCCGCCAATCCAGCCCCGCAAACAGCGCCTCGAACTGGGCATGATTGAGCGACATCAGGCCGTCCCGGATCGCCGGCCAGGTAAATGTCGTTTCCTCCAGCCGCTTGTAGGTCATCACCAGGCCGGTGCCGTCCCAATAGAGCATCTTCAACCGGTCGGCCCGCTTGGCGCGGAACACAAACACCGTCCCAGTGAACGGCTCCTTGCGCAACTCGTTCTTCACCAGCGCCGTCAGCCCGTCATGGCCTTTCCGGAAGTCCACCGGCTTCGTCGCCACGACGATCCGTACCCGGTTCGACGGGAAGATCATGCCCCGAGTGCCCGCACAATCTCTGCAATCCGTGCCGCCGGGGTCGCCCCGTCCAGCCGGATCACCACATCACCGCAGACGATCTCAACCGTTGCGTCCCCGGCTCCCACCGTACGGTCGGTTAACTCTTCGATAACCATCGGCGCGAACGCAGGCTCCGGTTC
>NZ_FNVD01000062.1 GCF_900108275.1 Jhaorihella thermophila | reverse complement strand
GTGATCGCCTCGGCCACGGCGGCGGCGATGAAGCCGTCGTAGAGCTCCACGCCCTGCGAACTGTCGTCCCAGGTCGTGCCGTAGGAGGCGGACCAATCCTTGTTCCGGGTCGGGTGGTTCGAGCCGTCGTAGTCGACGAGATAGGGCGGATCGGTCGCGAACAGCACCGCGCGCTCGCTGTTCATCAGCCGGCGCACATCGTCGCGGCTGGTCGAGTCCCCGCAGAGCAGCCGGTGATCACCAAGGATCCACAGATCGCCCGTCCGCGACACCGGGTTGCGCGGCGGCTCTGGGATGGTCACCGGCGGCACGGAGCCCCCGGCGCCACCCTTCTCTTCACCGCCCTCGTCCGGATCGAAAGCCAGCAGCTTGTCGAGTTCGCCGTCCGAGAAGCCGACCAGCGACAGGTCAAAGTCCTCGGCCAGCAGGTCGTTCAGTTCTGCCGAAAGAACGGCTTCGTTCCAGTCGCCAAGTTCGGTCAATTTGTTGTCGGCCAGACGATAGGCCCGCCGCTGCGCCTCGGTCAGATGCCCAAGCACGATCACCGGCGCTTCGGTCAGCCCGAGCTGCGTTGCCGCCAGCACGCGGCCGTGGCCGGCGATCAGTTCGCCGTCCTCGCCCACGAGGCAGGGCACGGTCCAGCCGAACTCGGCCATGCTGGCGGCGATCTTCGCGACCTGGTCGGGCCCGTGCACCTTCGCGTTCTTCGCGTAGGGCTGGAGCTTGGCCAGCGGCCACATCTCGATCCGCTCGGGTGCGAAGCTCAGAGTCATGGGCAGTGTTCCGTGAATGTGGTGGATCCCAGCGCGGTGGATTCCGGATGCCGCGCTGGACTCCTCGCGGGGTCCAGCGGCATCCGGGGGTATCCGGCCGGAAGGCCAGTGTTTATTGGGGTTTGCGCGGGGTTTTCATGGATCCGGATTCCGGGTGGCTTCCCAAAAATCCGGCCCTGTCGCTGGCGAAATCCCGCGCCAAGCCCGCCAGCATACGCAATCGGCCCAGAAGGAACCAAGAATTCAAAGGGTTAGCGGATTTGGCCCCGCTGGTCCCCTCGGTGGACTCTCGGGAGCCAGCGGCTTGCGGTCATCCCGCGCGCGCCTCTCCCGAGCATATCCGGTTTGTATCCCTTGGCCCGGGTTCGGTGAACCCTGCGCGATGTCTCTCCGAAAATTTCCTCACAGGACGATTTTTCTTGACAGCCTGTCGGCATTCTCGATCACGAAGCGCTTCGATCGTTTCGAAGACGGCACGCGTCCGTTGAGCCGCCAGGTGATCAGGGCAATTCCGTACTGCCAGCGTTTGGTGGCAGCGGTGCGCGACAGGCCGAATTGCCAGCAGATCGGTTTCCATGGCTTCCGGTTCGCCCTGAGCCACACGAT
>NZ_FNVD01000040.1 GCF_900108275.1 Jhaorihella thermophila | reverse complement strand
CGCCGCTCGGCGATTCGCTGCCAGTCGGGCGCGTCGCCGGTCTCGATCCAGGTCTCGCCCAGCACCGTGTTGCGGAACACCCGCTCGGCCTCGTCCGAGCCCGCGGCCGTCTCCTTGTCCCGCGCGATGTCGGCCCAGCTCTTCCACCCCGGCGGCGAGTAGAGCGCCGAGAGATGGAAGCCCACCGTCCGCGCATCGCGTGCATCGGCGGTGGCCCGCCATTCGCCCGCCGCCAGCATCGCCGGCTTGTGGTGCTCCTCGATGGGCTCCTCGCAGGCCTCGCAATGGTAGGCCGCCGTTTCGGGTCTGCCCTTCTGCCAGCGCAGCCGTTCGAAGCGCAGCCACTGCATCGCGCCGCAATGGGGGCATGGCACGAAGAAGCGGCGCTGGTCGCTGGCTTCGAACTCGCGCTCGATCCGGCTGAGCCCCCGGATCGTCGGGGTTGAGACCAGGAACACCTTGCGCCGATGGGCGAAGGTCAGCGACCGCGCCTCGGCAAGCCCGACCGGGTCTCCTTCCTCGTCGGCCGAGGCGGGATAGGCGTCCACCTCGTCGAGGAACACGTAGCGGGCCGGCATCGAGCGAAGCCCCACCGCCGAGTTGGCGCCGGTCATCACCAGCACGCCGCCCGGAAAATCCTTCGACAGCTGCGTGTTGCCGCTGTCGCGGGCGCGGGCGGGCCGGACGCGCTCCTTCAGCGCCGGGCTTTCCTCGATCAGCGGGTCGATCCGCTGGCGCGAGTTGCGCTTGGCGAGCTCCACCGTCGGCTGGACTGCCAGCATCGGGCCCGGCGCGTGGTGGATCACGAAGCCGATCCAGTTGTTGCCGGCCTCGGTATTGTGCGTCGGGATCCAGCCCTTGCCGCAAAGAAACAGGTGGCTTGGCGAGTCCACCTCGATGCAGCGCACCGGCACGCTCGGCACAGACCGGATCGCAACGATGCGGCGCCGGCGGCTCCGCCCCGGCCGTCCGCTCTCGATCGAGCGCATCCGCGCCCGCTTGCGCGAGAGCCGGAACATCGGCTCCTCGGCATAGGCCGTCCAGGACACCCGCCAGTATTGCGCGGAACGCGTCACGCGCCCGTCCGTCCCGAACACCTTGCGCCGACTGGCCATGCGATAGACCGCCGGCTTGTAGCCGAGGCTGCGGAGCAGTTCGACCATCGCGTCGACCAGCCCGCGATCCGCGTTCGAGAACTCGCAGCGCTTGCCATCTGGCGTGATGGTGCCGTCGGAATCCATCAACCCGCGCACCAGCTCGAGCCGCTGCGCGCGGCTCGCCCGCATGTACGCGAGCGGCACATGCTTGTTGTCGAGCACGTCGAGCTGGCGCAGCCTCGTCACGAAGCGAGAGCGGAAGCATTCCGAAACCGACGCGCCGTCCGGCCGCCGCAGCCGGAAGGTCGGGTCGATCACCACATTGGCGATCCGACCCTTGCGCCATTTGGGCAGCCGGAACTCGGCCTCGACCCCGCAGGCGCGCAGATGCTCGACGATCTCGGCGTCATCCTCATGCACCGAGACATGGTTCATGATCGACGCGCCGTCCCCGAGCCAGAGCCCGAGCACGTAAGGGTGCAGAATCAGATCCTGCTCCGGCATGTCGACCGCGTCGCAACAGTCTATGGCATAGCGCCGGCGCTTGCCCGCCCCGATCGTCACGCGTCCGGCCATCTCCGCCGTGGTCAGCGTGCGCGCGACGGGGCGGTCGTTCGTGAAGTCCCATACCGGCCAGCGATGATCGCCATCCGCGACGATCCGTTCGCCATCGTCGAATTCGACCTCGAAGCAGGCGCGGTGGGTGAAAACCGGCGACAGACCCGTGACCCGACAGATGCGCCCTCCCTCGTCGTAGAGCAGATCGCCCGGCGCGATTTCGCCCATGGTGGTCCAGCCGAAGGGCGTCGGCACGGGCGTATCCAGCGCCAGCGGAGCGCCCACCTGCGCGGCTTTCTGGAACACCACCCGCTGGGTCGGATCGCCGGGGCTCAGCCGATCCATGATCTCGCGCATGTAGGGCGTGCGGTCCGTGCGATAACGCCCCGGCTCGGCGCTTGCGCGGGTCCCCAGCCGGCGATGGCGGTCCGCCCATTGCGAGACCGTCAGGTCGGGATCGGGCCGGATGCCGCTCCGCCAGGCCCGAAGAATCCCCTCCGCCCCGTCGAATTCCTCCGCACCGTCATCCGAGCCTCGGCCGAACCTCGGCGAGGCTGTCGAGTTGGGCGCGGACATGGGTTTCGAGCAGTCTCTGGATCAGCGCGGTCGTGACCGCCGGTTGTGCATTTGCGTTTTCGGCATCCGCAGCCTGTGCGAGCGCCAATGCCAGTTCGGCTGCCAGCGGCGCCGCCACCCGCGCCGGCCAGTTCACCCACGCGTCGCGTTCCTCGCGCGCGAGGCGGAACACGAGCGTTTCCGCTCGGGCGCGGTCGACAAGCTCACCCTTGAGCTTTTGCAGCCGGATGCGCCGCTCCTGCGCCTTCAGCACCTCATGCGCGGTCTTTGCCTGCAGGAAGGTCGTGCCGCCGCCGGTCGCTGGGGCAGCAAGCCCCTGTTCGCGCAGCGTGTCGCCAACCGCCGACACCGCCGCTTCGGGGACGGGCTTCAGCTTCTGCGCCTTCCTCGTCTTCGACGGGTCGGTCGTCTCGGCCCTAAGCCTGTCGGACGCATCCGCGTCGATGCTGCCATCCTCGTGCAGGACGAGCCTTCCGGCCGCCTTCGCCTTCTGGATCGCGCCGCGTGACAGGCCGACGCGGGCGGCATACTGGCGCTCGCTCATGCCATGCATGACGGGTTCCGATTATCATTCAAACTCAGGTGCTTATCGAGTTGATAAGCCGGGCGCCTCGAGCGAACGTCCGATCACAAGGACGATGCAACTCACCCGGAGCCAGCCATGAACCGCCTGAACCCCGAGACCACACCCCGCCACGAACTCCGCGCCGAAAGGGCACGCCGCAACCGCGACGCTGCGCTCGCCGCCTTTGTTTCGCGCAAGGCCGAGATCGACGGGATGCTCGCCCGCCTGCAGGCGCTCAGCGACGACCATTTCAACGTCGGCCCGGACGAGGTGAACTGGAGCCATGTCGGCAGCCTCGGCCACATCGCCGAGCGGCTCGCCGATATCACGGCCTTCGCCTTCGGCGAGGACGCGCCAGACGCCTGACCGGCGCCGCCGCCGGAACTCCCGCCGCGCCGATGCGCGGCTTGGGGTCGTGGAAGGGCCGCGACGGTCGCGGCCCCGATCAAGGAGACGACCCCGTGACCCAGATCCAGCTTTCCGACGCCCAACTCGTGATCCTTAGCGCCGCCGCGCAGCGCGACGACCGCAACGTCCTGCCGCTTCCCGGCAGCTTGCGCGGAGGCGCCGCACAGAAGGTAATCGGCGCATTGCTGAAGCGCGGGTTGATCGCCGAGACGGTGACGGACCAACTCGCGAAGGCCGATCCCGCCCTGAACCGCATCTGGCGCAACGACGAGGACGGTTGCGCCATCCTCCTGCACATCACCGACGCGGGGCTCGCCGCCATCGGCTTCGAGCCGCAGCAACCGGTTCCTGACCCCGCACCCAAGGCGCGCACACCGCGCACGGGTACGAAGCAGGCGAAGCTGATCGAGATGCTCCGCGCTGAGGGTGGCGCGACCATCGGCGAGATCGTTGCCGCCACGGGATGGCAGTCGCACACTGTGAGAGGCGCCATGTCCGGCGCGCTGAAGAAGAAGTTGGGCCTGACGATCGCTTCCGAGAAGGTCGAGGGGCGCGGGCGAGTCTATCGTATCGCCAGCGATTGACACCCGGTCCATTCTGTAGCCGCCGCCCCAAACGGGCGGCGGTGCTTATTTCGTCCCGCGCATCCGCAGCGCCTCGAACAACCGGCGCAGGAGGTAGCCGCGCGCCAGCGAGACGCCGACGAAAGCGAGACCGATGGTGAGATGCTCAGCCAGCCCAGTCTCGATCCCAAACCACGGGAACACGACGATCTGAGTGGCGATGGCCAGAACATAGCCGACGGCGACATTGGCGATGGCTTCGACCAGCGACATGGTGCGGCTCTGTTTCATGCCACGTCCTCATCCATTGGCCAGCAATTGAGCTGCGAGAGTTCGGAGCGCATGCGCGGCAACCAGCGGGACCACGCCGTTGCCACAGAGCCGAAGCCGGTCCACGCGGTGGGCCAGCCCATCAGCGCCTCGACGAACAGCGGGTTCAAGGTCCGGGGCGTCTCGCAGGAATTCCCGCCAGCCGTCGGCGTCACCAGGACCTGGCGGCCAAGCAGGCCGTTCACCGGCGTGTTCGCCAATGTCGTCGCCCCGTCCTTGTGATCCCGCGCTGTCGGCGTCATCCACATCCGGCTCACACCGGTCAGGTCGGCCGTCTTGCGCTTGCCCGCGCTCGGCTTGTTGCCGTCGCTCGCCATCGGGGTCGGCCAGCGGGCGAGCATCTCGGTCCGGTTCCCACCGCTGGAGCGGGTCCCGGAGCAGGCGCGCGGGGTCGGCCATGTGGTCGTGCTCGCGGTGGGCGAGGATGAAGAGCCGTTCCCGCTTGTGGGGCGCCCCGACTTCCGCCGCCGTGAAGAGGCCCGCCGCAGTTCTGTAGCCCATGCCGACCAGTCCTGTGGCGACCTCGGGAAAGCCGAGGCGGAGATGATGGGCGACATTCTCGAGGAAGACGAAGGGCGGTGTGCACTCGCCGATGATGCGGGCGACATGCGGCCAGAGGTGGCGGGGGTCGTCCGCGCCCCGGCGCTTGCCCGCGACGGAGAACGGCTGGCACGGATAGCCCGCAGTGACGATATCCACCGCGCCGCGCCACGGGCGGCCGTCGAAGCTGGCAACGTCGTCCCAGACAGGCGCCGGATCCAGGGCCGCGTCTTCCATCCGCGCCACGAGAATGGCCGCGGCGTAGGTTTCCCGTTCGACATGGCCCACAGTTCGATATCCGGGCAAGGCGATGGCGAGCCCGAGGTCGAGCCCGCCTGCGCCGGAGCAGAGCGAGAGGCCGAACAGGCACGCGTCGCCGGCTCCGGCAGGCAGGCCGGAGGAAGGTGGAGCCAGGTCATCCATAGCCTCAGGCTGCGGGCTTCTGTTCGGATGGGGCGGCATCGGCCTTGTCGCCCAACCGCTCGGCCTTCACCTGCGCGAAGGTCCGGCCGTCGCAGTCGAGGATCGCATCCCGGCCGGTCGCGGCCTGCCAGCGCTCCACGGCGACATCGACGTAAGCCGGGCTGATCTCCATGGCGTAGACGCGGCGGCCGTTGGCCTCGCCCGCCATGATCTGCGAGCCGGAGCCCGAGAATGGCTCGTAGCAGAGGCCGCCCCGCGCCACGTGCTGGCGCATCGGGATGCCGAAGGCGTCGAGCGGCTTCGGCGTCGGGTGGTCCGGGCGCTCCTCCTTGGCAAAGGACGGCATCTCCCAGGTCGAGGGAAGCGTTTCCTCGGCGACCTTCGGCGGCCGGTTCGGGCGGCGCCAGCCCATGAAGCAGGGCTCGTGCTTCCAGAGGTAGTGGGAGCGGGTCAGCACCCCGCGGTCCTTCACCCAGATGATCTGCTGGTGGACGAAGGCGCCGGCCTTCTCCCAGCAGGCTTCCAGCATCGCCTGGCGGCGGGAGGCGTGCCAGCAGTACCAGGCGGCATCCTCGGTGATCGCCTCGGCGACGGCGGCGGCGATGAAGCCGTCGTAGAGCTCGGCGCCCTGGCTGCTGTCGTCCCAGGTGACGCCGTAGGACTGGCTCCAATCCTTGTTGCGCGTCGGGTGGTTCGACCCGTCGTAGTCCACGAGATACGGCGGATCGGTCGCGAACAGCACCGCGCGCTCGCTGTTCATCAGCCGGCGCACATCGTCGCGGCTGGTCGAGTCGCCGCAGAGCAGCCGGTGATCGCCGAGGATCCAGAGATCGCCCGTGCGCGATGCCGGGTTGCGCGGCGGTTCGGGGATGGTCACCGTAGGCACCGAGCCCCCGGCGCCACCTTCTTCTTCACCGCCCCCGTCAGGATCGAAGGCCAGCAGCTTGTCGAGCTCGCCGTCGGAGAAGCCGACCAGCGACAGGTCGTAGTCGTCGGCGAGCAGGTCCTGCAACTCGGCCGACAGCAGCGCCTCGTCCCATGTTCCGAGTTCGGTCAATTTATTGTCGGCCAAACGATAGGCCCGCCGCTGCGCCTCGCTCAGGTGCCCCAGCACGATCACCGGCGCCTCGGTCAGCCCCAACTGCGTGGCAGCCAGCACGCGCCCGTGGCCGGCGATCAGTTCGCCGTCATCACCGACGAGGCAGGGCACGGTCCAGCCGAACTCGGCCATGCTGGCGGCGATCTTCGCCACCTGCTCGGCCCCGTGCACCTTCGCGTTCTTCGCGTAGGGCTGGAGCTTGGCCAGCGGCCAGGTCTCGATCCGCTCGGGGGCGAAGCTCAGCGTCATGGGCGATGTTCCGTGAATGTGGTGGATCCCAGCGCGGCGGATTCCGGATGCCGCGCTGGACTCCTCGCGGGGTCCAGCGGCATCCGGGGGTATCCGGCCGGAAGGCCAGTGTTTATTGGGGTTTGCGCGGGGTTTTCATGGATCCGGATTCCGGGTGGCTTCCCAAAAAACCGGCCCTGTCGCTGGCGATATTGCGCGCCAAGCCCGCCAGCATACGAATTCGGCCCAGAAGGAACCATTGAATTCAAAGGGTTAGCGGATTGGACCCCGCTGGTCCCCTCGATGGACTCTCGGACGCCAGCGCCCCGGGCCGTCCCGCGCGCGCCTCTCCCGAGCATATTCGTTTTCTACCCTCATTCCGGAAATCTGTAAGGCCTTGCGATGTACACCAGAAAGTTTCCTCAAAGGACGATTTTCCTTGACAGGCGGTCGGCGTTCTCAACGACGAAGCGCTGCGAGCGTCGGCGCGGCGGAACACGCCCGTTGAGGCGCCAGACAATCAGGGCGATGCCGTACTGCCAGCGTTTGGTGGCAGCGGTGCGCGACAGGCCGAATTGCCAGCAGATCGGTTTCCATGGCTTCCGGTTCGCCCTGAGCCACACGAT
>NZ_FNVD01000029.1 GCF_900108275.1 Jhaorihella thermophila | reverse complement strand
CCATCGGCCCAGATGCGGCCAATGCCGGTGATCGGGCCTTCGCAGAGCGCGACGGCGAAGGAGGCGGTGTAGGAATACTCGGTGGTGGTGACCTTGGGCCCACCGCCCTTGCCGCCGCCCTGGGTGGTGGTGCTCACATGCTCGGTGAAATCGGTCGCCCAGATGATATTGCCGCCCAGACGCATGCGGCCGAAGACGCGCGGGATCGTGGCGCCTTCGGTGGCGGACGTCACCCGCAAGCTGTCGAGCCTGGCGCCTTCGTAGCGCTGGTCGGGCTGGAGCGAGCCCACGATCCAGCTGTCCACGACGGAACCGGCCATGGTGCCGATCGCCCCGCCAATGGTGGCGGCGGAAATACCAAGGATCCCGCCGCCGATCGAGGCGCCGATGGCCTGACCGGCCAGACCGAGCACGAGCGTGGCCACTATCGCCTCCGGGGTTTTGGAAAGAGAAAGGCGAAGGCGAGGCGCCGCCGCCAAGCTTGGGTGAAGGGTTCCTCGATCACGCCCAACCGCTCGCGGGCGTGGATCATCGTGCCCGTGTCGGTGAGGATGCCGACATGCTTGGCGATGGCCCGCTCGCGCATGCGGAACATCAGCAGTGCGCCGGGTTGGATCTCACTGGGCGCCACCTCGATCATGCAGCCGCGCGCGCCCTCGGCGAGCACTTCGCACGGCCCGGCCTCTCCCCAATCGCGAGAATATGGCGGTATCGGGAACGGCTCAGGCCCCACAACTTCGCGCCAGACGCCACGCGCCAGCCCGAGGCAGTCGCAGCCGACGCCGCATAGGCTCGCCTGGTCGTGGTATGCCGTGCCGAGCCAGGATCGCGCCGCCGCGATCACCTTCCCGCGCGCGGCCGGACGACGGATGAAGCCCGCGCTCACAGCACGCTCCCGTCATTGGCCCCGCCCTGCGAGGCGTAGCGCAGCACGGTGTCGTTGCCGGGGATATGCGGAAAGCCCCGGAAGTTGGCCGTGTTGCCGAAGCGGTCGCGGCAGGTGGCGAAGGCCTTGTCGCAGCCGGCGCGGATGGTGAAGGCGTCGTTCGCAGCAATGGGACTGCCAGGCGATTCCAGCAGCGTGATGACAGCCTCGCCGGTGGTGGCGACCTCGTGGCGCTCCACCTCCACGCTCCTCCCGGCATTGGCGCCCGAGTCCCAGGTCAGCGTGCCAAAGGTGAAGAGCCCTGCGGCGAAACCGGAAAGCCCCGCCGCCGAGAAGGCGCGGGCTCGCAGCAGCACCGCTACCGTGCCGGTGCCCTTCCAGGCCGGGTTCTCGAGGTCGATCCCGCAACGCCCGTCACCCAGCACCGCGTCGCAACCGGCCTGGAAACTCCGCCCCACGGGCTGATCCAAAACATGGGCGAGGCTCCGCATCTCGGCGGTGAAGGCCACGCGCCCGCGCCGGATCTCGCCGATCGCACCGCGCCGCATCAGCACGCGCTGGCTGGTATCCTGCCAGTTCACCCGCCAGACCTCGACCGAAGCCCCATCCCAGAGCCCCGCGGCAATGTCGGCCTCGGTAATGACGCCGGACCGCAGCACGCCCTCGGCATCCTGTGCATCGACCGCCAGATCGGAGCCCGCGCGCAGTTCCGAAGCCGCAAAGCCGCTCTCGGGCTCGAAGCTCGTGCCGTCGAAGGAAAGCACCCGGTCGTGGTCGGTGAAGCCGAATACCTGCCCGTCGGCCCGCGTGATGCGCCAGCACCAGGCAAGCGTCGTTGTGCCCTCGTCGAGATGAGTTTGCAGGGCGGGCGAGAGGGATTTCATCGCCGTATCTCCAGAAGCGGAATGGAGGTGATGGAACCGAGCCGCTCGAAATCTAGGGTGACGTCGAGCGTGTCGGTGTCGAAACGGACGGGCACGTCGAACTCGAAGCCCGCGGTGATGACGGCGCCCGTCGCGGGGGCGGGGTCGAAGCTGACGAGACCGGTCGTGGTCTCGACCGACCAGCCGCTTGCCTGCTCGACGCCGTCGATCGCAACCGTCACGCTGTCCGCGACCGGCTTGGTGATGGTGCGAGTCCAGCTCTGCGAGCCCGAGCTATAGGCTTTGACTAATTGGAAGGTGGTCGTCGTGCCGTCGCCGGTGCCGATCTGCTGATCGGTCGCCGAAGGCGCCTGCGAGGGTGCGCAGGACTTGTAGTCGGCCCAGTCCTTGAAGCGGAAGCCGTAGAGCCTGCCGTTGCGTGCCTCGAAGAAGGCGACGACGATGGCGAGATCGTCCGCGCGCCGGATGCCGTAGGCGACATCGTAGCGCCGCCGGCTGTTCGCCCAGCTGGCGTTGCGCTCCTCCTCCCCGCTTGCCAGCGTCACCACCTGCGTGCGCCGTTCGGGGCCGCCCCTGGCACGCCGGCTGATGTCTTCGGGAAACCGCACCTCGTGGAACGCCATCAGAGCCCCCTGCGGCCGAGCGACACCGCCCGCGCGATGTCGGCGGCAATCTGCGCGCGGGACTGGCGGAAGCCTTCCACATCGCGCGCCATGATCGTGACCTGAACGGGCGCTGCCGCACTGAATCCGGCCGCGACCTCCCGGCGCGAAAGCACCCGCTCGCCCCGTTGCAGGATGGCCGGCACCTCGTCGGGCCTGAGTCCGGGCCAGCCTCCCGCGTGCAGCCGCGGCGCCGTGGCCCACAGCGCGCCCGTGAGCGCCCTTTGCGGTCCGCCTGCTCCCACCATGCCACCGGCATGCAGAACCGCGCCCGTGGCGCCACCCAGCCCGCCCAGCGCGCCGCCGAGAAGCGTGGCAAGCGGGCCCGTGATCCACTGCCGCGTCGCGAGGCGGGCGAAGTCGGCGAGGATCGCGCCGACGAGGTCGCTGATCTCGAGCTTTGCCCCGGAGACGAACTGCGCCACCGCGTCCTCGGCGCTTCGGAACGCCCCGACGAAAGCGTCACCGAGCTGGCTACTCCAGTCCATGGCCTCCTCCGCGTAGGCCGCGAGGCTCTCGGCCACTGCGCCCCACCCCTTGGCCTGCTCCTCGAGCGCGGTACGGGTGGCGCTGGCGGCCGTTGCCGCCGCGCGCTGCTCCCGGTTCCACTCTTGCAAGGCAAGGCGGTTCCGCGCGGCGGCCCTGGCATTCTCGACGAAGGCCTCGCGCTGGCGGCGCAGGCCTTCCTGCAGGATCGGATCGAACCCGCTGATGTCGCCAAGCCGAGCATCGAACCGCGCCCCGGCAAGGGCCCCTGCAAGGCCCACCGGATCGTCGCGGTAGCGCAGGCGGATCTCGCTCTCGGCAAGCGCCGACAGGCCCTCGGCGGCGAGCGACGCCGCATTTGCCGCGGCGCGGCCGATTTCGTCGGCAAGCGCGGTGGCGCTGCCCGCCGCCGTCGAGACCGAGGCGCCCGCCTCATCCATCAGCGCGCGGAAGCGGATCGCGGCAAGCGAGGCATCCGTGAGGCGGGCGAGAAAGGCGCGCTGCTCGGCCGTCATCGCCTCGAGGCCGCCAAGTGCCGCGATGTAGCTCGCGCGCAGGGCTTCGAGCGCGCGGGACTGCGCCTCGATCCCGCGCGCGTCCCTCAGATCGGCCATGGCGCCCGCGAGCGCGGCGGCATCCTCGAAGGTGATGCCCAGCGCGTCGCGCAGCCGGTAGATCGGGCCCGTCAGGGCGCCGATCTCGAGAAGGCCGTTCTGAAGCTCTGCAAGCGCGGTCGAAATCGCGAGGTTGCGCTGGACATTGTCGCCCACATCGAGCCCCTCGCGGAGGAGCGCGCGCTGCTCGGCGCGCAGCCGCTCGATCTCGGCATTCACCTCGGCCACCCGCGCTGCCGCCTGCGCGAACTCCGCGCGCGTGCGCGTGCCGATGTCGCCCAGCGCCGCGCGGACAGCCTCGGCCGACGCCGCGATCTGCTCAAGCGCGTCAAGGCGGGCAAGATCGCGCTCCACCGCCAGAAGCTCACGCGCCTCGCCCGCGAGCGCGCCGTAGGTTCTGACAAGTTCGGACGTGCTCGCCCCGGCCTCGCGCGCGCGGCTCGCAAAGGCGCCGACGGCCTTCTCGAGCGCGCCCACGCTTTCGGCCAGTTCCTTCGACCGGTCGGCCGCCTCGAATAGGTCGATCACGAACGGCCCGAGCACGGCCGCCGCCGCGCCGATGGCGATGCCAAGCCCGCCGAAGCCGAGAAGAAGGTCGGGCATCTGCACCGTGAGCGCCCGGAAGTAGTCGCCCGTGACGGCGCCCTGCTGAGCCACCTGGCTGAGCTGCAGCCCGACATTGCGCATCGCCCCGCGCGCATTCCGCGCACCGAGCCCGAGACCGCCCATGCGCCGGTTGAGGCTGTCGATCTCGCGCCCGACCATCGCGAAGGACCGGCTGCCCTCCTCGCCGATCCCGCGGAACTCGGCGCGCACCTCGCGCCCGCCGGTCGCGGCAAGGCGCACGCTCACGCGATGCTCGGCCATGCTCAGTCTCCGCTGCGTTCATTGAGCCGCGCCACCATCACCGCCTCGATCTCGGGCAGGAATTCCGCGACCGCCGCGGGATCGGCGCCCATCGCCCGCGCCAGCGCCAGTGCCGCCGCGAAGTCCCAACCGATGACGGCACCGGTCGGGCCGACACGAAGCTGGCCGCCAAGGCGGCGCGCAAGCTCCCAGGCCTGCAATCCCTCGACACTCGCGGGCGCATTCACGAGCCGCGGGCAGTCGTCGCAGGGCCCCTCGCAAGCGCGGCAGTATTCGGCGCCCCCGCGGAATTCCCACTCGGCGAGGGCGCGGAGGCGTTTTTTTCCTGCTCCAACGCGTGGAGCGGCGCCAGGAACCGCGCGCGGAAGGCAAGATAGACCCATGGCACGTCGATCAGCGCGTCGATGGTCTCGGGGCTCGGGGCCTCGATCGGGTTGCCATCGGCATCGCCGACCCCTTCCCAGCCGATGACCACCCGCCGCGCCCATGCCTTCGCCTCGGCAACGCCCGGATCGACGGCCGGGGTCTCGTCGAAGGCGCCTGCCTCCGCCATCTCGCGCCAGACCTGGGCGGCAAGGGTGCTCATGGGCGGCAGAACGTGCAGCCGAAGTCCCCGGCCGAGGTCGAGCCAGCGCGGGGCGTGGGTGAGATCGAGTTTCAGCATCAGTAGGCGCTCACATTGTTGACGAGGGTCACGGTGCACATCCGCCCCAGCGCATCGTCGCGCGCGCCCTGCCAGGCGAAGCTTGCCTGCACGCCGCGCGGGCCCTCGATCGCAAGCCGCGGGCGCGGAAGGAACACCGAATGGGCGGTGATCGTCAGGCTCTCACCGCTCGGCAGCGCCCAGGCGAATTCGAGCTCGCAGGCGCCGCCCGCCACGGCCTGATCGACGAGCGTCGTGTCGGCGAAACGCACGTCGATGGTGCCGGTCAGCGCGGCCACCGAAGGGTCGGCGCCGTCGATGCGCCCGTCGGCGCGGATGGTCTCGATCCGGTCAAGGTTGTTGGCATACTCGATCTCGGCCACCACGACATTGCCGAGGCTGGCGCCATTGCGGGTGATGGAGCCGTGGAAATGCCCGAACCGCTGCAAGGCGATGGCGGCGGGCGTGCCCGCCTGCGAACTCGCGGCCGTGGTCTCGCCCCGCGCGACGAGGCTGACGGTGGCGGCGAGATTTCCGGCCCGTTCCATGCGCAGTTGCAGCCGGTCGGCTACGCAGCCCCCATACATGGCAAAGCGCGGCACCTCGGGCATGCCGACCTCGATCGACATCGAGGGCAGGCTCCAGGCACCCGAGCGGAACTCGTGCGTGTAGGGGCCGGTGCCGCTGGTGACCGGATCGCCGAAGAGCGCCTTCAGCCAGTAGCCGATCGCCTCGACATCCACCGGAATGCCGATGTCCCCGTCGACCGTCACCGCGTCGCGGATGGGCGCGGCCGGATCGCGTCCGAGGCCCAGAAGGTCGCTCTCGATGAGCGGCTGCTCGGCGCCGAGACCGCAGCTCGTGAAAGGCATCCGCACGAAGCCCGAGGCGGGCGTGGTGCCATAGGTCGTCTCGAACGCGAGCGCGAGCTGCGCCCGCGCCCCGCTGGCGCGTGCCATGTGTTTACTCCTTCGTTTGAGATCAGGCGAGCGGATCGCTCGTCGAATAGCTCAGCACCACCGGCACCACGGCGGCCTTGAGGCTCGCGCCTCCCTCGAGGGGCAAGTCAGCCGGCGCGGGCGCCTCGGCCTCGACCCGGTCGCAGAGCCCGCCCAGCGTGCGGTCGGCGGCGAGCGCGGCGCCGATGGCGGCGCAGAGAGCGTCGAATTCGACATCCCGGTCGCGCCCCTGCACGATCACTTCGAGCTCGGCGCGGTGGCGGTAGTGCCAGATGAGCGGCGAGAGCGTGACTTCCGGCTCGCCCGGATCTCCGTCACGCAGTATCACGAGCCCCCCGGCCGGCACCCGCTCGGGCAGCACCTCGCCGCGCAGGACGGTTGCGGGCAGGGCAGAGAGCCGCGCGTGCAGCGCGGAGAGGATGGTTTCGCGGGTGGTGGGCATACCACTCTACAAGGAAATTCAGTAAACAACGGTCTGAAGGGCCGCACCAAGATTAGCCTTAGGCGGCTCGGTCGTGTCAGCGCTCGAACCCGAGGCTACGAAGGGTCGCCCTGTCTGGCGCGCCAGTCTCCGGCAACCCGACCGACGCCTGATAGGCACGCATTGCCTTTTGCGATGCTGGTCCCCACTTGCCATCGGGCGCGCCGGCATTAAACCCGCCTGCGTTGAGCAAGGTCTGGATCGCGCGATAGTCGTCTGCGGATAGCGACAATGTGGTCCATCCGCATGCTGCGGCGACTTCCTCAAAGGCATCTTGCCCACCGGACAGGTCGAAGACCGCGTCATGGCGCTGACCGTTCGACTCCACAAGACGCAGGAACAGTCGGTCAGCATCGTAGATCGCGCGGATGAAGGTTTCCGCGTCACGACCGAAGAGGCCGGCTCCCTTGTTGCTTGTGAGGCTGCTCCATCGCATCTGTCGAGCCGGTTTGTCATCGATCCGAATTGTCATCTCGAAGGAATTCCGCCGAAAGTCGTTCATCAGGAAGTCGTCCTGCACGAAGATCAGCGCCGTCTCACCCTCCATGCAGCGTGCGATCAGGGCGGTGAAACCCATGAAATTACGTGGTTCGTACTCCGAATAGTTAACCGCTGTAACCAACGGACTGTCATCAACCGCCGCTCGCTCGGTCTGGATCACCCACCAACCTGAGATCCTGTGGCCTTCCTTGTGTGCTTGTTCGAACGGCTGGAGGGTGTAGTCGATTTCTGGAAAGCGGGGGTCTGCCCAAGCAACCGCTTGTCCTGCCTCGACCGGGTCGTCGACCGGATCTGCTGCAGCGGGGCTACGATCTGCAGATTCAGGAGCCTGCACCTGTGTGATCGGGAAGGCAATGCCGTACCGGGCCTGAAGGTACCCCATCTGCAATTGGGCCAGTGTAAGCTTTTCCGTTTCCACGCGACTGAGCGCGAGAGCCTGAATAAGCCCTCCAGCGTTGGCAGCTTCCTTTTCAGCTTCCTCAATGCGTGCCTGCGCTGCTGCCATCTCGCCCAGGATTTGCTCTGCACGAGTCGGATCAGGCTGAATTGCCGGTACGATCACCTCGATAGTTGCATTGCCTTCCTCCGCAAGAAGGCGGTTCTGGATCAGTGTTCGCGCGAGCAAGAGCGCTTCCTTCCTAGCATTGATCAAACCGACGATCAAACCGCCATCATATTTTGCTGCCTCGGCTTCCACTTCACTGATCTGACGCTCGATTTCGGCGAGTTCCAACGCCAAGTTTCGCTCCTGCGCCTGTGCAGGGAGGGAGGCGGCGATGAACGCGGAAAGGAGAAATGGCCTGAGAGACATGACAACCCCGGAAGAATAAGCTCTTCGAGATAGGTAGCCTTTCAGTTTCCGCCCATCAAGCAAAGGACCGATTGCCAGCCATTGTCCATATCAAGATTTGACATCCACCCACCCCGCCACGATCAACCCCGGCACCGCCGTCTGCACCCGCTTTGCGCCGCTGACGAGGTCGAGCCGCCTTCGCAACCGCACCTGCGGCACGAGGAGGAACACTGGCACCGTCTGCTCGCCGGTGAGGATGCCGTCCGTCTTCCGCCTCCGGCCGCGCTTCTCGACCGCGACACCGCGCCGGCTCACCCGCGCGCTGTCGGCGACGAGCAGGCTCGGGCCCCCGCGGCGATAGACGAAGCGCAGGCGCATGCCCCTCCGCCGTTCCCACTCGCCGGGGGTGAGCCGGGCGCCGCCGCGCCCCTTGCCCGCGGCAGGCAGCGGGATGGCGAGCCAGAAGCCCCCGCGCGAGCGGATGAGCGCGCCGCGCGCGTGCGCGCCCACGATCTCGGGCGCCTTCGACCAGATGAGCGCCGCCGCATCCATGCTGGCCTCGCGCTCTGGGAAGCGTCTGGCGCGAATGGTGTTGGCGAGCCTCCGGCCCAGCCCGGCGCGGGTGATCTGCCCGCGCCAGTCCTGCTTGATCTGCCGCGCGGCGCGATCCATGGCCGCCGTCACCGCGCGTTCGCCCGCGAGGTATTCGGCGTGAAGCGCCGCCTGCAGGTCTTCCTCGCGGCGGAAGCTGAGCCTCATTCCAGCACCACCTCGGCGCGCCAGACGAGCCGTTCGGCGTCGCGCAGCGGCTCGCCCTGCACAACCCAGCTGTCGGTACCGATGGCGAAGCTGTCGCCGGGGGCGAGATCGGGCACTTCGGCCACCCGCACATCGAGCAGCGCCCGGCTCGAGACAATGCGCGCGCCGCCGAACTCGAAGATCTCGTCCGGCCGGTGCAGGATCACCCGCACCTGCGCCGTGGTCCCGCCCGGCCGGCTCCAGACCGCTGCCTGCGCGAGGTTGCGGTCAAGAAACAGCCGCTCGGCCATCTGCGCGAAGGCGCCCATCACGCGGTTCCGTTGAGGCGCACGGTGCCGATGGTCTCCGAGGCGCCGCCGCCCACAGCGCGCACGGCGGCGCCGATGAGCGTGTTGCCGGTCGCCGCCGTGGTGCACTGTTTCGCGGTGTCGTCCCAGTAGACCCTGCCACCTTGCGTCCACGCCTGGCTCGGCGCCTTGGGCAGCTCATAGACGCCGGTCAGCGCAATCTCGCCCGCCTCGCCCGTGGCGATGTCGGTGACCGCCACGCCGAAGAGCGCGCCCACCAGCACGCCCTCGCCCGAGGTGATGTCGGCCGCTGCGGTGATGGTCAGCGTGGTGCCCGCCGCGATGTAGTTTTTCATGGGGTGGTCCTTTCCTCTCGGGGCGCGCGATCAGGCGCCGGGGTTCTTGTAGAGGCCGCGCCAGTCGATGGCCTTGGCGGCGAAGTCGTGTCGGGCCTTGATCTCGATCCCGTCCACCTCGAAGCCGGAGCGGGTTTCGATGAAGACGCCTTCGTGCCCCTCGAGATGGGCGTATTCCACCGTGTCCACACGCGCGGGATCGGCGGCGAGAAACCACGGGTCATTGCCCGAGGCGGGGATGAGACGCGGCTCCTCGACGATCTCGAGCCGACCGGCATAGGGGTTCACGTCGGCCGCGCTCGCGGGCGTCGTCGCCGTCATATGCTTGCGCGCCTCGAGCGCCCGCGTGCCCGGCGGCACGAGGATCCAGCGCGGCAGCACGGAGATGAGCCGCCCCTCGAGTCCGGTCTGCTTGCCGAAGGCCCGCCAGGCCTCGGCAAGCGCGGTCTCGGTGATCGCGGAGCCGGAGGCCAGATTGCCGTGGCTCGCGTGAAACAGCGCCTTGCCATCGGCCATCGCCGGGTTCTGGTTCAGGATCGCGTAGACGATGTCGCTCTCGAGATCGGCGGCGGCGGCGCCGAAGGCAGCCGGGATGCGGGTGAAGGCATCGAGATCGTCATTGATGAGCGCCTGGCGGGTGATGGCGAGAATGCGCCCGTAGCTTGCCAGCGCATAGACTTCCTTGCCCTCGCCGATGGTGCCGTACTGGAACTCGCCGCCCTCGAGCACCTTCTGCAAATCCGGCGCGCCCGAAAGCTGCACGCGGCTCACCGGCTTGAAGTCGGTGATCGCGGTGCGCCGCGCCCAGGCGGTGAAGGTGCGCGGCGTGCGCTCGTAGGCCGTGCGCAGGGTCTTGCCGGCGACATTGGCAAGGATCGCGGGGAAGTCGGAGGTGGAGTGCATCCCCGCCCGGCTCATCAGCGCGGCACCGGCGAGTTCCATGCGCGTGAGACCCGCCGTGGACACCCCGCCACGCTCCAGCACGTGGCGGGCAATCTCCATCAGGCTGAGACCGCGGAAGTCGCGGGCACCGGGGGCAAGCTCCCGCCCCGGGTCGAAGCGGTGCATCAGCGCCGACGCGATCGCCTCGGCCTGCGCCCGGTCGGCGCGGTCGTCACGCGCGCGGGCGGGCGCGGGCTCGACCACCCGCTCGCCGAGCGGATCGGAGCTTGCCAGCGCCTCGAGAATCGCGGCGCGGGCGGCGTCGAGCGTGGCGCCCTCGGCGATCAGCCGTTCGGCGACGTCCTCCTCGATGCCGTGACGGCGGCAGAGCGCGAGGATCTCGCGCGCGCGGGCGCGCTCCTCGGCGCGAATGCGGTCCTCGTCCGCCGGCGGCGGCGCGCTGACCTGTGCGGCTTCGGCCCCTGCCTCGGTCGCGGCGGCGCGGGTCCGGTCTTCGTCCTCTGCGGGCGTCGTGGGGGTGGCTTCGGGCATGTCGTCGTCCTCGGTTCTGGTGCTGGTGGGTCTGATGATGTGGCAGAGCGCCGCGTCATCGCTTGCGCGCGTGCGCGCGCCGGGATCCGCGCCGATGGCCACGGCGGAGATCTCGAGGGGCTCCCAGTCGACGGCGCGGTACAGGTCTGGCCCGTCGCGCCGGGCCGTGACCTCGAAGCGATGTACCCGGTAGCCCACGGAGACGTTGCGGATGACCCCGTCGCGCACGTCGCGCCAGAAGGGCTCGACCTCCTCGCGCCGGGAAATGCGGATCGTCGCGATCCCGCGCCCGTCCTCGATGCGCGCCGAACCCTCGACCACGACGCCGAGCACATCGCCAAGCCCCCGGCCATGGCCGGCGAGGAAGGGCGCGCCGGAATTGAGCCGCTCGAGCCGTACCGCGCCCGGCGCAAGCGAAAGCTCCTCCTCCACGGGATCGCCGAAGAGCCGCGGCCGCGCCACGCGCGCGCCGGTGGTCCAGATCACATCCACCGTGCGCTCGGCCTCGTTGAGCGAGGCCGGCACCATCTCGGCCGCCCGCGTGAGCGCGGGCAGCGCAACCCTGTCCTCGGGCATGGGCTTCTCCTGTCAGTCTGCGTCGGGAGGCGCGGGCGCGTCGGTCTGATGCAGCCCCGCCTTGGTCACGCGGCGCGGGTCGCTGTCGAAGACAAGGCCCAGCGCGTCCATCTGCTCGGCCATGCGGCGCCACTCGGCCATCACCTCCTCGGGGTCGTAGCCGCGCCGCGCCACCTGCTGGGCGATGGTCGAGAACCCCGCCCGCACCTCGAGAAGATCGGCCTGCGCATCCTGAAGCGGGTTGACGCTCTCGAACGCGGGCGGCGCCCATTCGGCGGGAACGCGGGCTTCAACCGGGATCAGGCCCCGCAGGCGCGCGCCCTCGACGAACCAGCTCCAAACCGGCTCGCAGAACATCGGGATCACCGTGTTCCATTGCAGCTGTTCCACCATGCGGCGGAACTCGTTGAGCCCCACCCGCGAGGAGGAAAAGTTGGTCTGGCTCAGATCGCCGGTCATGAGCGCGTAGGGAACCCGGAAGCCCGCGGCGATCAGATGCATCTGCACCTGCAGCCACTCGCGGATGCCTGCGCCGCTGCCCGGCTGGTTGAAGCGGATGTCCTTCGCCCCTCGCGCATAGGCAATGAGCCCCGGCTCGAAGGCCTCGATCACCCGGTTGTCGGCATCGACGACGGAGGGCGCCACGCCCTGCTCGGCTTCCTCCGCGCCGAAGACGACACCGACAAGGCAGGCCTCGGTCTTCTTGCGCACGAGCTCGGCCGCCTGCCAGTCGCCGAGATCGCGCAAGGCGCGCATCGCGGGTGCCCCCCAGGGCACGCCCCGGCTCTGCACCCTCTGACGTTCATAGAGGTGGGCCACGCGGTCGGCCGGCACCCGCTGCGAGCGCGGAAGCTTCGCGCTGCCCAGCGCCGCATCGCCCGGGTGCTCGTCGAAGAGCCAGTAGGCCACCCGCCGGCCCGAGGCGTCATACTCGATCCCCTGGCGAACCGACGCCTCGCGGCTGGCAGGTCGCGCGGCCTCGTCGAGATGGTCGGCCTCGCGCAACTCGATCACGAAGGGGATGCGCCCGGCCTCCCTGCGCTCCCGGCGCAGGCGGCGCAATGCGAAGACTTCGCCGCCCTCGATCATCTCGCGAACCGCGAGCGTGGTCAGCCCGTGGAAATCCGTGTGACCATGCGCGTCGCAGCGGGCAGACCACTCCCGCCAGAGCGCGTTCACCCGCTCGTCGAGCGCCTTGTCACCCGAGGCGGCGCGGGGGCGGATGCCGGTGCCCACGATATTGCCCACCAGCACCTGCACGGCCTGCGCGGCGAGAGGGTTGTTGCGCACGAGATCGCGCATTCGGTCGCGCAGCACCCTGCCCGCCGCGGCGATCTCGGCGTCGGCCGAACCGCTTGTGGCGATCCAGCCCTCGGTCAGCCGCCCCCGCGCCGCGCCCTCATAGGCGCGCTGCATGTTGGCCATGGCCATGCGCGCGGCCATGCGGCGCGCGGCGGCTTGGGGCGCGAAGACGGCCACGGCCCGGTCGATGAGCCCCGGGCGCGGATCCACCGGCTTCATGTTCATCCGCCCCGCCTGAAGCTTGCATATCCCGCCTTTGGCAGGCCACCCGGCCGGCTCCGGGACATCTCCGCCTCGATCACCCGGATCCGGCGCAAGAGGTCCGCCTCCGAGCCGTATTCGACGCTCTTGCCGTCATAGCTCACCCGAAGGACACCCGCGGCGTAGGCGGCCCTGAGCGCCTCGAGCTCCGTTTCCGTCCACGTCATCGAAACCATTCCCTTCGGCCATAACCGAACCACCCCGTGGGCCTCCGCCCGGCCGGTTTTCCCCGGCGGGACGGATCGCCCGCCAGCTGCGCCTCCTGTGCTCCCGCCTCGACGAGTTGCGCCTCGAGATCCGCCCAGCGCGCCTCGTCCCAGCGATCGATGCCGATGAGCCAGGCGGCGGCGCGGGCATAGACGCGGGCGTCGAGCGCCTCGTTGCGCTCGCGGATCTGCTGCCACTCGAGCTTCGCGAAGCCGGTGCGGGTGCGCACCGTGACCAGCTGCTCGGCGGTGAGCTGGCGCAGCCACTCGGCCGTGACGCCCCGCGGCAGATGCACGAAGCCCGGCGGCCAGCCCTTGCCCTGCGCCAGTTCTTCGTCGGTCGGCACGGGCTGGCGCAGGAAGCGATAGAGCTCGCCCTTGAACACCGCGCCCGCCACCTTCCAGAAGCGCACGCCCCGGCGCAGCCGCCGCCCGTTCTCGGTCACCTCGGCATGGCTCGGCCCGTCCACGGGCGCCGCCCGGTCGAAACCAGGCACTCCCTTGACCGCCATCGCCGGGCCCGGGCTGACCGAGCGCACCCACGCATAGACCGCGCCCGTGGTAAGCCCGTCGCCCGCGTCGATCGCGAGCCGGGCAAGTCGCATCCGGGCGCCGCTCTCATGTGGCCAGGTGGCATCGAGAAAGCGCGTGAGCTCCTGCCAGACCTCGGCGCCACCCGTGTCGCCCTCGATCACCACGTGATCGACAAGCCAGCTCTCCAGCCGCCGCCCCCAGCCCCAGACATCGACCTCGATCCGGTCGCGCTGCACGTCGGCCCCGGCGGTGAGCACCAGCGCGCCCTTGGGCACGGTGCCGAGCGGCCAGTCCTCGCGCCGCTCGTAGAGGCGCTGCCAGTCCGGCGCCTCGCCCCGCTCGGCCCAGGTCTCGCCGAGCACGGTGTTCTTCGCGGTCTTGAGCGCGGCATCGTTGCCCTGCGCCTCTTCCCAGATGCGCGCGATGTCGGCCCAGGAGCGCCAGCCGAGCGGCGAGTAGAGCCCCGAGATGTGGAAGCCGACGATCCCCAGCGCCCGCGCCCGTTCGACCATGTCCGGCGCGGCCGTCGGCAGCCATCTGGCGCCGTTCTCCTCGGCCATCATCTGCGGCTTGTGCCGCTCCTCTATGGCGGCCTCGCAATGCTCGCACATGTGGACCGCCGTCTCCGGCCGCCCCTTCTCCCACCGGAGCCGCTCGAAGCGGAGCCACTGCAACCCGCCGCAATGGGGGCACGGCACGTGATAGCGGTTCTGGTCGGTCAGCTCCCATTCGCGCTCTATCCGGCTCGCGCCCTTGATGGTGGGCGTGGAGACGAGGAAGAGCTTCGCCCGGTGGCCGAAGCTTGCCGTGCGCGCCTCGGCAAGCGCGATCGGGTCGCCCTCGCCATCGACATCGCCGGGATAGGCGTCGACCTCGTCGAGGAAGACCCAGCGCGCGGGCATCGAGCGCAGGCCCACCGCCGAGTTGGCCCCGGTCAGGATCATCTGCCCGCCCGGGAAGCGCTTTGCGAGCACCGTGTTGCCCGCATCCCGCGACCGGCTCGGGGCCACGCGCTCGCGCAGCACGGGGCTTTCCTCGATGAGCGGGTCGATCCGCTGCTGCGACAGCCGCTTGGCAAGGTCCACCGTGGGCTGCACCGCGAGGATCGGCCCCGGCGCCATGTGGATGCAGTAGCCGAGCCAGTTGTTTCCCGCCTCCGTCGCGCCGACCTGGGCGGATTTCATGAACACCACCCGCTTGGCGGGATGGTGGGGCCCGAGCGCATCCATGATCGCGCGCATGTAGGGCGTGCGGGCGGTGCGGTAGGGGCCGGCCTCGGACGCCGCGCGCGAGGACAGGACGCGGTGCGCATCGGCCCAGTCCGAGACCGACAGCGCCGGATCCGGTGCGAGTCCCGCCGACCAGGCGCGGGCCAGCGCCGCCGCCCCGGCGAAGGGTTCAGCGCAGCTCAAGGGCGATCTCCACCAGTTCCTCCAGATGCTCGCGAATGAACCGGTCGAGCACCGTCTCGACGAGGCGCGCCTCGACGCCGAGTTCGGCGGCCATGCGGGCCGCCACCCGCGCGGGCCAGCCGATCCAGGCGTCGCGCTCGCGCCGGGCGAGATCGAAGATCATCTCTTCGGCCCGGCGGCGGTCCACCAGCTCGCCCTCGAGCTTCTGCAGCTTCAGGCGGCCGGTCCTGACCTTGATCACCTCGTTGGCCGCGCGGGCACGCATGAACACCGCGCCGCTGTTGCCGCCGCTCTCGCCCAGCGCCTCGTCGACGGCCTCCACGGCATCGCGCGGCACCGCCCGGCCCCGTGTCTTCGCCGGATCGGTCCGCTCGTCCCATTGCCGGTCGGCCTTGTCGGGGTCGATGGTCCCGTCGGGCTCGAGGGTGATCCGTCCGGCGGCGATCGCCTTGCGCACGGCCATTTCGCTCACCCCGCGATGCCGCGCGTATTGCCGTCTCGAAAGTCCCATCCGGCCTCCGCCCCGACCGGCGGGATCGCCTCCGTCTCAGCCGCTCCGGGCCACGTTTCCACGCGCCGGCGCATTGGCGCATGAAGGCGCGGAGCCACGCTGGCCTTTGAGGAGATTATTCTTTGGAATCATGCGCTTATTCGCTTTATGGGCCCCGGAGCCGGAGCGAAGCTGTCATCACACGGAGGATGCAACTCAAGCCAGAGAGTTCGGCCCATGACGCACAGCCCCCTCACCCGCGAAGAGAAAGCCCGGCGCACGCAGGAGGCCGCGCTCGCCGCCTTCGTGTCGCGCAAGGCGGAGATCGACGAGATGCTCGCCCGCCTGCAGGCGCTGAGCGAGGACCACTTCTGGCGCTCGCCCGACGAGGTGAACTGGGCGGACGTCGGCACCCTCGGCCACATCGCCGAGCGGCTGCGCGAGATCACCGCATTCGCCTTCGGCGAGGATGCCTGACCCCGATGCCCACTGTTCTTCAACGAGGAGACCCACAATGTCCGGCCTTTCCGACACGCAGCTGATCATCCTTTCCGCCGCCGCCCAGCGCGATGACCGCAACGTTCTGCCGCTGCCCGGCTCCTTGCGCGGCGGCGCCGCGCACAAGGTCATCGGCGCCCTGCTCCGGCGGGAGTTGGTCGAGGAGACCCCGACCGACCGGTTGGCCAAGGCCGATCCCGCGCTCAACCGCATCTGGCGCAACGACGAGGACGGCCGCGCCATCCTCCTGCGCATCACCGACGCGGGACTCGCCGCCATCGGCATCGAGCGTGGCGACAACGACGCGCCGGAAGCCGCCGGACCCGCTCCCGCGCCCAAGACCCGCAAGCCGCGCAGCGGCACCAAACAGGCCCGGCTGATCGAGATGCTCCGCGCCGAGGGCGGCGCGACCATCGACGAGATCGCAAAGGCTCTCGACTGGCAGCCCCACACTGTGAGGGGTGCCCTTGCCGGTGCCCTCAAGAAGAGGCTCGGCCTGACGATCACCTCCGAGAAGGTCGAGGGGCGCGGACGGGTCTACCGCATCGCCTGCGACTGAGGCACCGGCGTTCAGAACCCTGCTACCGCCGCCCTGCGTGAGCGGCGGTGCTCATTGCGCCCTCGGCACACGGATTGCCTCGAACAGCCGCCGCAGGGCGAAGGAGCGCGCGATGCTCACGAGGGTGAAGATCGCGCCGATCTTCAGGTTCTGCGTCAAAGTCGCCTGCAGCCCGAAGATCGGGAAGATCATGATCTGCGTGACGATGGCCAGAACGTAGCCGAGCGCCACGTTGGCGATCGCCTCGATCAATGACATGGCCCGGCTCTGCTTCATCGCGCCCCCTCATCCGTCGGCCAGCAATTCAGCCGCCAAAGTTCGAAGCGCATGCGCGGCAACCAGCGGGACCACGCCGTTGCCACAGAGCCGAAGGCGGTCCACCCGGTGGGCCAGCCCATCAGCGCCTCGACGAATGCTGGGTTCAATGTCCGGGGCGTGTCGCAGGAACTCCCGCCAGCCATCGGCGTCACCAGGACCTGGCGGCCAAGCAGGCCATTCACCGGCGTGTTGGCAAGGCTCGTCGCCCCGTCCTTGTGGTCCCGCGCCGTCGGCGTCATCCACATCCGGCTCACACCGGTCAGGTCGGCCGTCTTGCGCTTTCCAGCGCTCGGCTTGTTTCCGTCGCTCGCCATCGGCGTCGGCCAGCGGGCAAGCATCTTGGTCCGGTTCCCACCGCTCGAACGGGTCCCGGAGCAGGCGCGCGGGGTCGGCCATGTGGTCGCGCTCGCGGTGGGCGAGGATGAAGAGCCGTTCCCGCTTGTGGGGCGCCCCGACTTCCGCCGCCGTGAAGAGGCCCGCCGCAGTTCTGTAGCCCATG
>NZ_FNVD01000032.1 GCF_900108275.1 Jhaorihella thermophila | reverse complement strand
CCATCGGCCCAGATGCGGCCAATGCCGGTGATCGGGCCTTCGCAGAGCGCGACGGCGAAGGAGGCGGTGTAGGAATACTCGGTGGTGGTGACCTTCGGTCCGCCGCCCTTGCCGCCGCCTTGGGTGGTGGTGGTGACATGCTCGGTGAAGTCAGTCGCCCAGATGATGTTGCCGCCAAGGCGCATGCGGCCGAAGACGCGGGGAATGGTGGTGCCTTCGGTGGCGGATGTCACCCGCAAGCTGTCGAGCCGCGCGCCCTCGTAGCGCTGGTCGGGCTGCAGGGAGCCCACGATCCAGCTGTCGACGACAGACCCCGCCATGGTGCCGATCGCGCCGCCGATGGTGGCGGCGGAGATGCCGAGGATGCCGCCGCCGATCGAGGCGCCGATGGCTTGACCGGCCAGACCGAGCACGAGCGTGGCCATTATCGCCTCCGGGGTTGCGGGTAGAGAAAGGCGAAGGCGAGACGCCGTTGCCAGGACCGGGTGAAGGGTTCCTCGATCACGCCCAGCCATTCGCGGGCGTGGATGAGTGTTCCGACGTCGGTCAGGATGCCGACATGCTTGGCAATGGCGCGCTCGCGCATGCGAAACATCAGGAGCGCGCCCGGTGGTGGATCATCCGGTGCCACCTCGATCATGCGTCCGCGGGCACCCTCGGCCAGCACTTCGACCGGCCCTGCCTCGCCCCAGTCCCGGCTGTAAGGAGGGATCGGGAAGGGTTCCGGGCCCACCACCTCGCGCCAGATGCCACGCGCGAGGCCGAGGCAGTCGCAGCCGACGCCGCGGACGCTCTGCTGGTCGTGATAGGGTGTGCCGAGCCAGGACCGCGCCGCCGCGATCACCTTCGCCGGCGCAACGGGGCGACGGATGAAGCCCGCGCTCACAGCACGCTCCCGTCATTCGCCTTCCCTTGGGAGGCGTAGCGCAGCACGGTGTCGTTGCCGGGGATATGCGGAAAGCCCCGGAAGTTGGCGGTGTTGGCGAAGCGATCGCGACAGGTCGCGAAGGCCTTGTCGCAGCCGGCGCGGATGGTGAAGGCGTCGTTCGCAGCAATGGGACTGCCAGGCGATTCCAGCAGCGTGATGACAGCCTCGCCGGTGGTGGCGACCTCATGGCGCTCCACCTCCACGCTCCTCCCGGCATTGGCGCCCGAGTCCCAGGTCAGCGTGCCAAAGGTGAAGAGCCCTGCGGCGAAACCGGAAAGCCCCGCCGCCGAGAAGGCGCGGGCTCGCAGCAGCACCGCAACCGTGCCGGTGCCCTTCCAGGCCGGGTTCTCGAGGTCGACCCCGCAACGCCCGTCACCCAGCACCGCGTCGCAACCGGCCTGGAAACTCCGCCCCACGGGCTGATCCAAAACATGGGCGAGGCTCCGCATCTCGGCGGTGAAGGCAACCCGCCCGCGCCGGATCTCGCCAATGGCCCCGCGCCGCATGAGCACGCGCTGGTCGGTATCCGCCCAGTTCACCCGCCAGACCTCGACCGCCGCGCCGTCCCAAAGCCCCGCGGCAATGTCCACCTCGGTGATGACACCGGACCGCAGCACGCCCTCCGCATCCTGCGCATCAACCGCAAGATCGGACCCCGCGCGCAGTTCCGAAGCCGCAAATCCGCTCTCTGGCTCGAAGCTCGTTCCATCGAAGCTGAGCATCCGATCATGGTCGGTGAAGCCGAACACCTGGCCGTCGGCGCGGGTGATGCGCCAGCACCAGGCAAGCGTGGTCGTGCCCTCGTCGAGATGGGTCTGCAGGGCTGGCGAGAGGGATTTCATCGGCAGGTCCCCGTCATGCGGTCATCGAGATCGGCGATCCAGTCCGCCCAGTCCGGCGGCACCGCCACCACCGACGCAGCGGGTGGCCGGGCCAGCCGCGCCTCGGCGTAGGAGATGCAGCCGACATCACCAGGCACCGTCGTTGTTGCGCAACCGCTCAGCAGGGTCGCCAGCGTCGCGGCCGTCGCGTACCGCATCACGGCCACGTTCGACCTTCCCGATTGTCTCTTCCAACGCATCGCGTTCCGCCTCCTCTTTGCCTGCGCGTCTGCCTTCGACGCGGCCCCAGATGCGGCCGAGGACGACGCCACCGACAGCACCCAGAGCGGCCACCAGCCAGATCACGAACTCAGCCATCGTCCCGCTCCCCACGCGCGGCGGCCACACAGTGGGCGACAATGAAGACGCCAAGGCAGCCGCCCACGATCATGCCTGCCAGAAACTCAGGCATCGCCGCGGAACCCGCGCTCGATCCGGTCGCGCAGGCCGATGAGCCCGAGACCGAGGAAGATCAGCCCCGCAGGCGAAGCGTCGCCCGAGCCAGCCAGCAGTGCGACGAGGCGAGAAAGTTCGCCAACCGGGCCCGTGGCGGGCAGCGCGACGGAGGCGATGCCGGTCAGCATGGCGAGCAGCCCCGCCCACCATGTCAGGGACTTGGGGCGAACGTAGCGCATGGGATCAGGTCCTCCGGATCAGGGTGGAAAGGAAATCGACCAAGCGAGCGAGCCAGCCGGTCGGCGCGTCGGGTTTGGAAGCGGACGGCGGCGGTGCTGGCGACGGGCGAAGCAGCAACAGGGCCTGCGTCTCGGTGAGCCAACGGACGGGGCGCGAGAAGTCGACGCATCCCTGCGCGTCAACATCCCAGACCGGGATGGTGCCGGTGGGATAGCGGCCGTGGCGGAACAGGTCCCGTTCGGCCTCGCGGCGCGGAATGATCGCCGCCGGGCGTCGCCAGTTCAGAAACGCGTCGGCGGCGGCTACGCGATTGCCGGCATTGAGATGCCGGGTCAGCGCGGCCTTTGCGATGCCGCCGGTGTTGTAGTGGAACGAGACCAGCGCATCGAACTCATGCGGCGCCAGCGGCACGGTCACGGCGCGCAGGACGTCGGCCTCGTAAGCAGACAGATCGGCGCGAAACACCCGGAACGCCTCGCGGATCCCGGCGTCCAGATCGTCCGGCATTCCGCGCGGCATCAGCGCCGGATCGGGCGGACCGGCGGCGGCGGTGTGGCCGATGCCAAAGGTCCAGGTGCCGGCGGAATCGCGGTAAGGCCCGGGGACGATGCCCTCGTGCCGGGCAAGGGCCATGAGGCCCCGGTCTGTCATGTGCATGGGGTTACCTCAGGAAGGAGAGGATCAGGATCAGCGCGGCGATGGCGAGGCCGATGCGCAGACGGTGAGCAAAGGCATCGCGCGGGTCGTCGGTCAGCCTCCGCAATCCGCGCAGGACACGGACGAGTTCAGTCATCGCGGCCCTCCCGCGCCTGGCGCAGGCGGGCGAGCACCAGCTCGATCACCGCCGGGCCGAAGACCCCGACGAGATAGGCGGCGGAACCGGCAGCCCCCCCGGCCGGGATCGCCTGCGGCGGCAGGCCGAGCCAGCTGGTGATCACCGCCATCGACAGGCTGCCCATGCCGGCCGCGATCAGCCCGCCCAGCAGGATGTGCCGTAGCGCATCGCGCAGGCGCATCTTCGTGGTCAGGGCGTTGGTGGCGCCCCCGAGCGCGCCCCAGGCGGCGAGGATCACCGCCGTCGATGCCGCGAGGTCGCGCAACACCGTCGCCACGAAACCGGAATTGTCGCTCATCGCCGGATCTCCAGAAGCGGAATGGAGGTGATCGAGCCGAGGCGCTCGAGATCGAGCGTCACGTCGAGCGTGTCGGTGTCGAAGCGGACGGGGACGTCGAACGCGAAGCCGGCAGTGATTGAGACGCCGGAGGCCGGGGCGGCGTTGAAGGTGACGAGGCCGGTGGTCGTGTCGATGGACCAGCCGGTGGCCTGCTCAACCCCGTCGATCGCAACCGTCACGCTGCCCGCGACCGGCTTGGTGATGGCCCGGTTCCAGGTCTGCGTGCCCGAGGCGTAGGCCTTCACAAGCTGGAAGTCGGTGGTGGTGCCATCCCCGGTGCCGATGAGTTGATCGGTCGCCGCGGGCGTCTGCGACGGCAAGCAGGACTTCCAGTCGGCCCAGTCCTTGAAGCGGAAGGCGTGAAGCCGGCCGTTGCGGGCCTCGAAGAAGGCGACGACGGCGGCGAGATCGTCCGCGCGGCGAATGCCATAAGCCACATCGTAGCGCCGGCGGCTGTTCGCCCAGCTCGCGTTGCGTTCTTCGTCGCCCGAGGCAAGCTCGACGATCTGCGTGCGCCGCTCTGGCCCGCCCCGCGCGCCCCGGCTGATATTGTCGGGAAACTGGACCTCGTGAAATGCCATGGCTCAGAGCGCCCTGCGTCCGAGCGACACCGCCCGGGCGATGTCGGCCGCGATCTGTGTCCGGGACTGCCGGAAGCTCTCCGCGTCGCGGGTGTTGATGTTGATGGTGACGCCACCGCCCGCACCGTAGGCCTGCGCCTCGCGGCGCGAAAGCACCCGTTCGCCCCGCTGCAGGATCGCGGGCACCTCGTCAGGGCGCAGGCCGGCCCAGGTGGGACCGCCCACTGCGCCACCGGCATGCATCCTGGGCGCCCCGGCGAAGGCCATGGCGGGGACCATGCGCGACGGCGCGGGCCCGCCGACCACACCGCCCGCGTGGAACACCCCAGCAAAGAGCCCGCCCGCGCCGCCAAGGATGCCCCCGAGGGCGCTGGCGAGTGGGCCAAGGATGAACCGCCGGGCGGCGAGCCGCGCCAGATCGGCAATGAGCGAGGTGACGAGATCGCGGAAGTCGAGTTTGCCGGACTGCACGAATTCCGCCACCGCGTCCTCGGCGCTTCTGAAGGCTCCGACGAGGCTCTGGCCGATATCGGCGCCGATGTCACGGGCCTTGGCGGCGTAATCGGCCAGTGTCGCAGTGACCGCCGCCCAGCCGATCGCGGCCTGCTCCGCGCCGTCGGCATTGGCCGCGCCCGCTGCCCGGCCCGCCTGACCGGCGGTGTCCAGCGCCTCCGTCACCCGGTCGGCCGCCTCAGCGGCTTGGTCGAGCGCATCCGCCCCGTCCTCGCCGCTTGCGCGCATCGCAGCTCGCAGCGCGTCCACGGCCTCGCGGACCCCATCGAAGGCGTGGGCGCGGGTATCCGCTGCGCGGTTGCGAAGGGTATCGGCCCGGTGGCCCGCGTTGCTGGCGGCATGGTTCAGGTAGGACGCGTAGCTCTGAGCCCCGAAGACGTCGATCCGCGCATCCGCCCCGATCCGCTCGGAGACCGCGTTGAAGGTCGGCCCGATCTGGGCGAGGAAGTCGGCCCATTTCTGGGACAGGAATGCCATGAGGCGGAGCCAGATGGCCTCGATGTCGGCACGCATCGCCCGGAAATCGTCGACGAAGGAGGTGACGGTGACCTTGATCCCGACCCAGACCGCCTTGGCGACATTGCCCATGAGCTCCAGCGCCTCGCCAAAGCCGCCGGCGCCGCGCACGAGCTTCGTGAACTGGTAGATCAGCTCCCCCGCACCGACGATGAGGGCGCTGATGCCGGTGCGGATGAGCGCCCCGCGCAGGACGACGAGCGCCGTAGCGAGGCCGCGCACGGACAAGGCAGCGGCGGCAAGGCCGGCCACCCAGCGGCTTGCGAGGAAACCCGCGAAGGTCGCGGCATAGGTCGTCAGACGACCGATATTGTCGAAGAGGCCGGTGATGGCCTTGCCGAGCGGGCCAGTCCTGCTGGCAACCACGGCCATGGCATCGGCCACCGCTTCCAGCGCCGGTGCGGCGGCAACGGCAAGCTGGTTCGCGAGCCCGCGCCAGATCAGCCCCAGCCGCGAGATCGCATCGTTGGTGCGTTCGATCTGGTCGGCGTCCGTCTCGGAGACCACGACCCCGAAGGCGCGCACGTCCTCGGTCGCCTGGCGCAGCGTGGCGGTGTCGATCCGCGACATGGCAATCGAGCCTTCCTCGCCGAAGAGCTGGCCCGCGACGGCGGCACGCTCGGCGGCGGGCACGAAGTCCTCGATGGCGGCATTGATCGCGCCGACGCGCTCGTCGAGTGGGAGGGCCAGCAGGTCGGCGGCCGAGAGCCCGAGCCGGTCCAGCGCCTGCGCGGCCGGGCCGCCACCGGCCGCGGCCTGGCTCAGCCGCCGGGTCAGGTCCTTGGTCGCCTGCTCGATGCCTGACATCGACACGCCGGCGAGTTCCCCTGCACGTTCCAGCGTCTGGATCGAGGCGACGGTGGTGCCCAGCGATTGCGCGAGCTTGGCCTGCGCATCGACGGTCTGCAGGCCGGAGCGGACCATGGCGACGCCTGCGGCCGTGGCAGCGGCGACGGCAGCGGCAGCGGCCACCCGCACGCGTCGCGCAAAGCCCGCGAGTCGGGCGTTGGCCGCTTCCATTTCTCGGCTCAAACGGCCGAAGCCGCGGGCGCCGGCTTCACCCACGCCTTGCAGTTCGGCGCGGACCTGCCGTCCGCCGACCGCCGCGAGGCGGACGGACACACGCTTCTCAGCCATCGGAATGTTCCATCTGTTCGTTGAGCTTGGCCACCATCACCGCTTCGATGACGGGCAAGAGTTCGGCCGTGGCGACGGGCGGCACGCCGAGGGCGTCTCCGAGCAAGAGCGCCGCCGCCATGTCCCAGCCGATCACGGCGCCGGGCAGCAGGCGAAGCTGGCCGCCGAGACGCCCGACCAGGTCCCAGACCTGCCAGCCCTCAAAAGTCAGCGGCCGGTTCAGCCGCGCCGGGCAGTCCGGACAGGCTTGCGCACAGGCGTCGCAGTATCGCTCGCCCCCGCCGAAGGACCACTCGGCAAGGGCGCGGAGGCGTTTTTTTCCTGCTCCAGAAGGAGGCCCTTCGAGACGTAAGCGAGCTGGAAGGCCTCGAAAATCGGCCAAATGTCGAGAAGAGCATCGATTGCCTCGGGGCTCGGATCGATGGGCTGGCTGTTGGCGTCGCCCACGCCCTCCCAGGCAAGCACCGCGCGGCGGGCCAGCGCCTTGGCGAATGCCAACGCGCGCTCCTCGTCGGAGGCCTCCCGGGGCACCGCCTCCACTACGGGGTCGCTGCGCGTCGCCACCATCAGCGCGGTGGTCAGCGGCCGCAGTTGCACGCGGACGCCGGGAGCGAGGTCGTGCCAGCGCGGTTCGTTGGAAAGATCGAGCGTCAACATGGTCAGTAATTCCCCACCTGGTTCTTGAGGACGACCGTGCACATCTGCCCGGCCACGGAATCGTAGGCCGCCTGCCAGTCGAAGCTGGCCTGGATGCCCTGCGGCCCCTGGATTTCCACCCGAGGGCGCGGGAGATAGACCGCATGGGCGGTGATGGTCAGGCTGACATTCGCCGAGATCACCCAGGAGAACTCGAGGCTGGCCGCCGTACCGTTCAGCGCCTGGTCCATCAGCGTGGTGTCGGCAAAGCGCACGTCGATCTTGCCGGTCAGCGCGGCAATCGAGGGATCGGCCCCGTCGATGCGGCCATCGTTGCGGATGGTCTCGATCCGCTCGACATTGTTGGCATAGGTCAGGTCCGCCGAGACGATATTGCCCAAGGCCGTGCCGCTCCGCTTGATCGCGCCATTGAAATGTCCGAAGCGCTGGAGGGCATAGGCTGTCGGCGTTCCAGCGGCGGTGGATGTCGCGACAGTCTCCCCCTGTGCCACCAGCTTCACATCTGCCGTCAGCAGGCCGGAGCGCTGCATGGCGATGCTCAGTTGATCGAGCACGCAGCCGGTGTACATGGCAAAACGCGGGATCTCGGGCATGGCCACCTCGATGGCCATGCTGGGCAGCGACCACGAGCCCGACTTGAAGGTGTGGGTCTTGTTGGTGGTCCCCGTCGTCGTCGGCGCCCCGAAGGCCGCCTTGAGCCAGAAGCCGAAGGCCTCAGCATCGAGCGGAACGGTGATGTCGCCATCGGCCGTCACAGCGTCCTTGATCGGCGCCAGCGGATCGCGGCCATAGCCGAGCAGCTCCGAGGCCAGCAGCGGCTGCTCGGCCCCGAGCGAAGCGCTGGCGAAGGGCATCTGCATGAAGCCCGAGGCCGGCGCGGTGCCATAGGTCGTCTCGAACGCGGCCGCGAGCTGCGACCGCGCCCCCTGGGCGCGTGCCATGGTGTTCTCCTGAGGTTGTTGCGGTCAGGCCAAGGGATCGGCCGTGGTGTAGTGCAGGACGACTGGAATAACGGCCGCCTTAAGGCTCGCCGCCCCCTCGACGGCCAGATCGACCGGCCGCGGGGCTTCCGCCTCGACCCAGTCGCAGAGCCCGCCCAAGGTTCGATCGGCGGCGAGGGCCGCGCCAATGCTGGCGCAGAGCGTGTCGAAGGTGGCGTCGCGGTCGGCGCCCAGCACGACCACCTCGATCTCCGCCCGGTGCTGGTAATGATACGCGAGCGGCGACAGCGTCACCTCGGGTTCCCCCGGCTCGCCGTCGCGCAGGATCAGCAGCCCCTCGGCCGGCACGCGCTCGGGCAGCACATCACCCCGCAGTGCGGTGGCGGGCACGGTTTGCAGGGCTGCGAGCAGGGCCTGCAGGATGGTTTCGCGGGGGGTGGGCATCGAAGCGGGCCTTGTTGGTTTTCTGGTTAATGCAGCTTTGGTGGCAGCGAACGCTCTGGAGAATGCTCATTAACCAATTGCTGGTAACTTTCGTCCCGCAGTTCGTCGGGAGTCTCCATGCAGCAGAGTTTTCGGGAATTCCTCCGCCACGGCGGAAACGGCCAGTTCATCCTCACTGCGCACAAGGGAACGGTGTACGGGTATCGCGCTCATATTTCGGTCAAATTCCTTGTTCCCGGCCATTCCGAACTTCGCGCCGATTTCGCCGCCGAGCTGGACCGCGTAATCGCCAACAATGCGCGGATGCTGCTGAATGCGCTGACGCCACCGGACTCCGTCCCTTGGGTGACGGAAACGGACCTGCGGGATGTTTCCGACGCGAAGGAAGAAGCGCTCCGCCAATGGGATGAGCGTCTGACTGCCATTTACGCTCAGTATCAAACCCATCCGCAGCGCCTGCGCCCGTTGCGGGCCAGCATGGAAGAACGCCTGCTCAGGGCCTTTGCGGGCCTGATCAACCAGCTCAGACAGCAAGACCTCGGCATCGAGCGATATATCTGGCGGTCGCAGGATGATGCCAGGGTCCGCGCCAGCCATTCGGAGTATGACGACCATGTCTTCCGTTGGGACGAACCAACTGAGGGCGGCCACCCGGGCCAGGCGCACAACTGCCGGTGTTACGCAGAACCAATCCGTCCCGGTGACCCGAGCGCCGTAACCTTTGTCGACTATGTGCCCACCGGAGAGGGCTATCCTCTCCAAGACCTCGCCGAACATGAGGCCAAGGGCGGGCATACGATCAAACTGCATGTCGGCAAGAGCGAAGCCTTCCTCATCGGCATGGTCACCGTGCCACAAGCCCAGTCGCTGTTCTACACGGTCTACCGCTGGCGCCACGGTTCCTTCAGTTCGCTCGCGGCCGCAGAAAGGTTGACGAACGCGAACCTCTCCCGCAATGCAGACGTTGTGAATGCAGTCGCCACTGGACGAGTGGAGGACGCTTTCATCACGAGTACCTTTTCTAGCGTGACGGGGCAGGAGGCATATCGGTTGACCCGAAGGGCTTCCTCGCCAATTCGGTTGCGGACAACCTACGGTGTGGGGACGTACATTCGCCATGCGCCGGATATGCCGAATGGCTTCATAATCATAACATCCTATCCAAGGAACGAATAACATGAAACCGCCCCAAGCCTTCCATGACTTTACGCTGCAGTTCCACCAGGATCTTGACGTGGTCTATCCGGATTGGGGGTCTGACTCCCCCACGGCTCGCCATGACATCTACGAGAGCTTCCGCGGGAGATATGGCGATCAGGCGGTGCATGAACTGAATGCTTTTTTCGACAGACTGCTGTCCGACGAGCATGTCGATCTTGAGGATTTGTGGTTCAAAGAGTCCAAGGCTGACTGGGTCATTTCCAGTGAAGGAATTCGGAGGCTTTTCAAAGATTTCCAGGTATGGGTGTCTTCCTTGAGATAGCGCCAACAGCACATCACGACCCTCTGTTTTCGACCCAGTTCGCCACGATCAGCCCCGGCACGCTGTCGAGCGCGCGCTCGGCATCCCGGTCAAGGTCGAGCCGCTTTGGCAGCCTGACCTGCGGGACCAGCAGGAAGATCGGCACGGTGGCGCGGCCGCGGCCGGTCTTCGAACGGGAGGCCACGCCTAGGCCCTTGGTGTTGAGCCGCCCGTCAGCGACCAGCAGGCTCGGCCCCCGCCGGCGATAGACGAAACGCAGGCGCAGGCCGCGCCGCCGCTCCCATTCGCCGGGGGTCAGCTTCGCCCCGCGCCGCCCCTTGCCGGCGGCGGGCAGCGGGATCGCCAGCCAGAAGCCGTCGCGAGAGCGGATGAGCGGGCCGGTGTCATGGGCGCCGACGATGACGGGCGCCTTCGACCAGACCAGCGCCGCCGCGTTCAGGCTCTCGCCGGCCTTCGGGTAGGTCTGGCTCCGGATCGAGTTGGCGAGCCGAAGCCCGAGCCCGGCGCCCGTGATCTGCCCTCGCCAGGCGGTCTTGAGCCCGGTCCCGGCCTCACGCATGGCGGCGGTGACGGCCTTCTCGCCCGCCTTCACCTCGGCGGCCATGGCGGCGACGAGATCCGACGTGACGTCGAGCTTCAGTTTCATCGCAGGTCACGCAGGGCGCAGGTCCACGGTCCAGACCAGCCGCTCGCGGTCGCGGACGGGCTCGCCCTGGACGAGGAAGGCCGCGCCGTCGATCTCGATGCGGTCGCCGGGGCGCGGGTTTGCGACCTCGGCCACACGCAGATCCACCCGCGTCGTTTCCGACCAAAGGCGCGCATCGCCGAAGCCGGTGACGTCGTCGGGCCGGCGCAGGATGGCGCGCACCAGCACGGGCGCGCCGCCCTCGGCGGTGTAGACCACGTCGCGGCCGAGATGCGGGTCGGCGAAGAGCGCGTCGAGGGCGACGGCGAAGGCCGTCATCAGGTCCGCCTTGCGCTGCGCAGCACCTGCGGGCGGGTGCAGATCGGGAGCGGGTTCGACTCGATCTCGAGCCGCACCCATTCGTCGCGGTCGCGGTCGGGGATCGAGCGGGCGTAGAGCGGCAGGCCGAGCGTGTTGACGGTCTCGAAGGTGTCGGCCGGAGCGTAGTAGATCTCGAAGAGCCCCTCGACGCCCTCGGGGTAGAAGAAGGCCTTGTCGGGCGGTACGCCGAAGGCGGCGTTGCCCCGGTAGCGGCGGAAGGCGATGCCGCCGAAGCTGACCTCGTCGGCGACGCGCGAGCGCAGATCGGCCGCGGCGGCGGTGTTGAGATAGGTCTCGCGCACCTCCTTGTGGGCGACGAGATCGGCGAAGAAGGCCGAGCCGCATTCCGCGCGCAGCTGCACCGCGCCGGTGGAGAGGCCGCCGAGGCTGTCCTCGACGCTTTCGATCAGCGCCTGGCATTTCTTGCGAAGGGCGCCCGAGGCGGGATTGGTGGCGGCAAGATCGAAGTTCACCTCTGCCGCCGGGGTGATGGCGAACTCGGTGAAGTAGTCGATCACGGTGGCCCCGTCCTTCGGATCGAGCACCTTGCCCTGGATGCCGTTCAGCAGGTGATACTCGAAGGTGGCCTCGGCATCATTGCGCAGACGGCGCAGGCGGCGGGCGACCTCGGCCTGGATCTGCTGGGTCTCGGACTCGGACCCGAAGGCGCGGATGCCCTGGATTTCAGAGGCCCAGAGCACGTCCTGTTTCTTGAACTGGCGGCAGACGAAGGCCCGCACGTCGCGTCGTTCCGGGATCTGCTGCTCATAAGCCGAGCCGCGCTCGGAGAACGGAATCAGCGACAGCGTGCCGTCGCGGCTCTCGATGACGACGGTGCGGGACCGCACGCCGCGATCGGCAAAGAGGCCGGAGCCCGAGAGGGTGGCGGGCTTGAAGGGGATGTTTTCGAGCGCGCGGGTAAGCTCTATCACCGAGAAGGCATCGGTGTCGAAGATGTCCATGGTGGGCATCGCGTGTTCCTTTCAGTGTTGGGGGTGTCAGCGCACCAGGATGCCGGCGGCGGCGAGCGCGGCATGGGCGGCATCGATCTCGGGCTGGGTCGGCGTGCCGGTGAACACCAGATCGTTGGCGTTGACGATGGCCGGACCGCGCAGCAGCACCACCGCGTTCACATCGGCGGTGGTGGCATCGGCCTTGCCCCAGAGGACGGCTACGGCAGTCTCGGTGCCATCGGTGGCGGCCGGATCATGGGCGGCGTATTTGCCGCTTGCCGTGATCTTGCCCAGCACGGTGCCGGGCTGCAGGACCGTGTTTGCACCGTCGGTGGCGATGGTGACGACCTCGCGGGTGTAGTCGCGGAAGGCTTCCCAGACGAGAAAGCCGCCAGCGTGGGTGGTTTCGGTGAGCGTGGTCATGGTTGGTTATCCTTTGCGCTTGAAGGTTCGGGCGATCACATCACCCCACGGTTTGGCCTGAGGCGCGGGCCCCGGTTGCGGATGCGTGGCGGAGATGTCGGGGTCGGCCGCGGCGCGGGCGTCGATCAGCGCCTTGCGGACATCCTCGAGGCTGGTTTCCGCCTCGAGAAAGCCCGCCGCCATTTGCGGCTGCCCGGCGAGGCGGCAGAGATCGACGACGGTTTTGGCGTAGGCCATGGCTTCCGTGCGGATGGTTGCGGGATCAGGTTCCGGGCCGGCTTTGGATCCGACAGCAGGTTTCGGAGCCGGTTCCGGTTCGACCGTGACGGGGTCGGCCTTCGCCTTCATCGTCGCCACAATCGCTTCCGGCGTATTCCTGAACCCGCTCATATCAAACCGCGCGGCCATCTTGACCGGCGCGGCCAAGGTGTCGGCGAGCCCCATGTCGATCGCCTCGGACGCATCGAACCAGGTTTCCGCCGCCATCAGCTTGGCAATCTCGTCCTCCGCCTTGCCGGACTTGGCGGCATAACCCTTGATGAGCGAGGCCCCGACCTTGTCGAGTGCCTCCGCCATCGACCGCATATCGGCCGCCGTGCCCATCACCAGCCCGGACGGATCATGGATCATCAGAAAGGCGTTTTCCGGCATGATGATTTCATCGCCCGCCATGGCGATGTAGGAGGCGGCCGAGGCGGCAATGCCGTCGATGGTGACAGTGACATTGCCGGCATGGCGCTTCAGCGTATTGTAGATCGCCACCGCATCGAACACCGAGCCGCCGGGGCTGTTGAGCCTGAGCGTCAAGGGAGCCGCATCCGGCAGCTTGCCGAGATCGGCCAGAAACGCCTTCGCGCTGACGCCATAGGCGCCGATTTCGTCATAGATGGAGATTTCCGCGCCCTCATCGAGGGCGCAGATCGAATACCAGGTTTTCATGGATCACTTTCCCTTGTCTGGATCAGCCTGCTTTTGCGGCGTGGCCCGCGGCCCCTGGGCCTCCCCGGGGCTGGTGCTGTAATGGAGGCCCAGAGCCGCGGCCCGCGCCGCATCCGCCGCATTCTCGCGGTCGATTTCCTCGATGTCGTAGCCGGTGGCCTCGACCGCCTTGCGCCGTGACATGAGCCCCGCGTTGATGCCCAGAAGCTGCGCCTGAATGTCCTTCAGCGGATCGACCCAATCCCAGCGCGGCGGGATCCAGTGCACCGCCCTGGCTGCCCTGATGTCCGGCAGATCGAGCGCGCCCGAGAGCGCCGCCGTCTCGAGCCAGCGTTGCCAGACCGGCCGGCAGAACTGATGCGCCATCACCCCATGCTGCAACTGGCCGATCCGGCGGCGGAACTCGACCAGTTCGGCGCGCAAGCTCGAATAGTTCGCCTGGCGCACATCGCCGGTGACCAGGTGGTACGGCAGCCCCAGTGAGGCCGAGATCGCCAGCAGGGTGCGATACTGGAACGCCTCGTAACCGCCACCCACATCGGCGGGGCTCGAGAACTTGATGTCCTCGCCCGGCAGCAAGACCTGCAGGGTGCCGGGTTCCAGACTGGCGATGCCGATCCCGGTGCCCTCGTCCTCGATCTCCCCCATCATCGGATCTTCGGGGGCATTCTTTGTGACAAAGCCCGCGAACATCGCGGCGGTCTTCTTTCGATCAAGTTCCGCATCGTCGTATTGATCGAGCAGGAACAGCCGAACCATGGCCGGCGCCACATGCGGCAGGCCCCGGATCTGACCCGCATCGATGGCACGGTAGATGTGCAGCACGTCCTCGGCGGGCACGCGCGTCGTTGCCGGGATCACCTCCCCATGGTCCGTGCTGTCTCCGGGGTGGCGACGGCGGAAGTGGTAGGCAACGCGCCGCCCGATCCGGTCGAACTCGATCCCGCAGCGGATGCGGTTGCCGTTGGCGGCGGTTTCGGTTTTCTCGAAGGGCAGCATTTCCGACTGCAGCAGCTGCAACTGCATCGGCACCAGCAGACCATCCTCGGCGCGGCGCGGCCGAATACGCACGAAGCATTCCCCGGCCACGAACATCTCGCGCGCGATCATCGCTTGCAGTCCGTAGAAGTCGGTGAGACCATCGGCGTCCGCCTGATCGGTCCAGGCGAGCCACAGGCGCTGAACCCGGTCGCGCAACTCCCCGTCCTCGATCAGCGACGAGGGCTTGATCCCGTCGCCGACCAGATTGGCCGCGTAGGCCTCGCAGGCATTGGCGGCATAGCCATTGGTGACCACCAGTTCGCGCGAGCGGGCCAGCAGACGCGGACCGCCCGACGCCACCAGCGCGTTAATGTTCTCGAGCGGCGGGTTCCAGCCGCGCAGCCGACGGCGCGCCATCGCCCCTTCAAGGCGGGCGCGCACGGCGGAGGGGCCGCCGGATTTCTGGCGGCGGAAGGCATCAAACAGGCCCATCACAATCCCTTGGTCGTGGTCACGCGGACCTGACGGATCATCCTGCGACCCTCGAGTGTGGCGATCTCGCGGTTGAGCACATCGATGGCGCGATCGATTTCCGCGAGGCTGCGGTATTCCACCGTTTTGCCATCATAGCTGACCCGGGCCACACCACTCGCGCGCGCGGCCGTGAGCGCATCCCGGCGGGTTTGAATCTCAGCAAGTGTGGCCATGTTTATCCCATGTATTTCGAGCGCACGGATCGGCGCTGGCGCACGGGCCTCGCTGACCGCGACACCGCCGGCGCCGGGGCACCCCGTTCGGGCGGCGCGACTTGCCGCGCCAGTTCATCCCATTGCTTTTCTGACCAGCGATCCGCCCCGAGGATCCAGGCGCCGGCACGGGCGTAGACCCGGCAGTCGAGAGCCTCGTTGCGTTCCCTGAGTTTCTGCCATTCGAGCTTCGCAAAGCCCCGCTTGTTTCTCACCGTTACCAGCTGCTCGGCGACGAGTTGCTTGAGCCACTCGCTGTCGGCCCAGCCCGGCAGGTGAACGGTGCCAGGCGGGTATGCGGCGCCGGCCGCGATCTCTTCCACCGTCGGACGGTCCTGGCGCAGGAAGCGGTAGGTCTCGGCCTTGAAGGTCGAGGTGGCCACCGTCCAGAGCCGCGCGCCCCGGCGCAGGCGTTTGCCGGCGATGGTGGCATCGACATAAGTCGGGCCCGTCACCGGCGTCGCCCGGTTGAA
>NZ_FNVD01000030.1 GCF_900108275.1 Jhaorihella thermophila | reverse complement strand
CGCCGGTTGCAACATCAAGCCGCTGCCGCCTAAACTCAGACAGAAACCGAACCAGAGCCTCCGTTACGAAACTGCTTGCGCTGTCCGAAAAACTCTGACGACGGACAGGGGTTCTGCAGGGAGCGGAAGAAAGCTCCCTTGGCCTCCAGACGTTCGATCACCTCTAGCAAGGGCGACAGAGATCGCGCAAGCCGGTCGATCCGCACAACGACCAGCGTATCACCGCTCTGGACGCGTTCGAGCACGCGTGCCAGCACCGGTCGCGCGCGATTGCCGCCCGAGGCGTGCTCTTCAAAGATCTCGACGCAACCCGCAGTTTGCAGGGCCTCAGACTGGGGCAGGGGGGTCTGATCCTCTGTGGAAACGCGGGCGTAGCCTATCAGGGGCATGAAATCGGCCTGTTTGCAATTTGGGGTATTGCTAATAAACGACTGTTTAAAAATGATATATTCGATCTGGAATTTTGTTTCCGAGCCCAAACAGCTGGCCACGTATGGATTTTTCCTCAATCAGTGACTATGTCACCGTCGGTTGATGAGGATGTGATGCATATATTCTCTAGATAACTGGAGAACTGCCATGAATACTTCTAGCCAACGACCCGCTGACACATGGTCTCCGCTTTACTTCCTTGCCTCGCTCGGGGCAGGGGGGCTCTCGGTGACCTTCTTCATGTTTCTGATGTTCTGGGTGCCGCATCCGGGACAACCGGTTCCTGTCTTCGAGGACATCTTGGCGGCCTTCTCACAGGGAGGCATTGCTTTGAAGGCCGCTATCCTAGTGGCCGTCACGGGGATCGCCGGATTTGCCTTTCTGAACATCAAACTGCTGATCTGGAACCTCGCACGTCTCGCCGAGTTCAAGAAGACGGACGCTTACACAAAATTGATGGGGTCCAATGGCGAGACGCAGTTCTTGGCCATGCCGCTTGCTCTCGCGATGACCGTCAATGCCGGCTTCATCCTCGGCCTCGTTTTTGTTCCGGGCCTCTGGAATATCGTCGAATACCTGTTCCCGATGGCGATGGTCGCCTTCGGTCTGATCGCCTATCTCGCGTTCAACCGCATCGGTGGCTTCCTGGGCCGCGTTTTGAGTGAAGGCGGGGTTTTCGATGTCACCGCGAACAACTCTTTCGCTCAACTCCTGCCAGCCTTTGCGCTGTCGATGATCGCCGTTGGCATGTCCGCGCCTGCAGCCATGAGCACAGTCCCCACGACCGTTGGCATCTCTCTTGTCCTATCGATTGCGCTTGGTGCTATCGCCGCGCTTTATACGGTGGTGGCTGCGATCGTGGCATTCAATTCGATGCTGCAATACGGGACTGCGAAGGAAAGCGCGCCGACGTTGATGGTTGTTGTGCCGATCCTGACGATCCTCGGGATCATGACCATGCGGCAGGAGCATGGCCTGCACACCACTTTTGACGCTCATGGCGGTGTGGCGGACAACCTGCTTCTGACGACGACGATCCTGGCGATTCAAGGCGTGTTTATCGCGCTCGGCCTGTTGGTGCTCAAGCGCCAGAGATACGCAGATGCCTATCTACGCGGAGCGGGCAACTCGGCGGGATCCTACGCACTCGTTTGCCCGGGTGTGGCGCTCAGTGTGATGCTGCATTTCTGGATCAACAAGGGTCTCGTTGGGGCCGGTTTGATCGCCAAGTTCGGCATCGCCTACTGGTCGCTGACCTCGCTTGCGATTGCCGCGCAGGTCTCGATGATCGTTCTCGTTCTTTTGCTGAACAAACGACACTTCGGGCGTCCGGCCGATGGCCACGCTGTTCCGGCAGAATGAATTCTCCCTTGTCAGACGCCCGGCTCATCTGAGCCGGGCGATGGAGGCATAGATGAACATTCATTCCAAGCCGAGCCAGGACGTATCCCTTGCACGCGCTGTTCTGGATGCAGGCGGTGTGATCAAAAGCGCCGATGAGGGTCAAACGGCGTTTCGTTGGCAAGGCCATCCGCGCGCCTTTGTGCTCATCACGCGCGGCAAGCTCACGGTGCATTTTCGGACCAAAGGCCGAAACGTGCCTTGGGCAGAATGTCGGGCATCAGTGGGGCAGGATTGTATGCCGGTCACAGCTGCAATTCTGTCCGAACGGGAAATCACAGTTCGAGCCAAATGCTCGGAACCCACAACCTGGATTGAGTTGTCCCCGAACAGCCTCGTGCTGCTTGTTCATAGCGACATGGGCTTCAGACAAGCCTTGTTCGCAACACATGCCAAGCGCTTGCCGACCTTCTTCGCCAAGATATCTGCAAAGAACAGGTTCAGCTTGGACAACCGGATTGCAGATTGGCTATTGTGCCACGCGAAAGACCGCGAGGTCGTCGCCACCCATGGGGACATTGCCAAGGATCTCCTGACGGCACGGGAAGTGGTGTCGCGCAGGTTGCGCGACTTTGCGAACAAAGGCTGGATCGTTCAGCAACGCGGTCGCATTCACATTGATGCACCAGCCGCCCTAGCTCGATTGTCCAAGGGATGCCTCTCACTGGCTACCTAAAGCACTAAGACACTGAAATACCTCCAACACGAGCCGCACCACGCCGGTCTTCTTGGTCATGACACATGAAAACCCTGGCGCGGCTCGCAATGACAGGAGGCGCGCGAAAGAACGCATCATCGCGCCGGTTGCGCGGCAGCTGAACATCGCAGGATGGCTTTCGGTGGTTGCCGGCGCCTTTTGGCCTGTTCAAGCGGCGGCCATCGCTTGGGCGGCGTCACGTTGGGCATCTGGCGCGCCGGCTTTTGGTCCAGCGGTCACGGCCGCCTTGGTATTCATGGGGTGCGCCTTTGTTCGAGCTGCGTTAGAGCACCGGTCAGGGGCGCTCTTGTTTGACGCTGCAGACAAGACGATCGCGCGCGAACGTGAGACCCTCATTTCGCGAGAGGCGCGGGCGCGAACGGAGGCCGGTTCGGCTCAGATCGCGGCTCTTGTGGTGCAGAAGCTCCCGCTCTTGCAGCCGTGGATCACGTGCTATCACGTCGCCATGTTGCGGGCGCAGGTTCTGCCCGTCCTGTTATTGGTCTTGTCGTTTTCACAGTCCTGGGTCGTGGGCCTGACGCTCCTTGTTGCAGGCGCTCTCATACCTCTGTTCATGGCCTTGGTCGGCATGGCGGCTGAGGACGCCTCAAAGCGCCAGATGACTGAGATCGCATCGATGAACGATATGGTCATGGACCGGATTTCAGCGATGCTGGACATTCGTTTGCTCGGTGCCGTCGATCGCTCTGCCGCTGATTTCGAAGCGCGCGCGAACACTTTGCGCGAACGGACCATGGCAGTTCTGCGGGTCGCCTTCCTGTCTTCGACGGTGCTGGAATTGTTCTCGGCGCTTGGCGTCGCGATGGTGGCGGTCTTTGTGGGCTTTACGCTGCTCGGGGAAATCGGATTTGGGTCCTGGGGGGACGGACTGACCTTGGGACAGGGGCTGTTCCTGCTCTTGATTGCGCCGGATTATTTCCAGCCTCTGCGGGATCTCGCGACAGCGTGGCACGATCGTGCGGCCGGATTCGCCGTGGTTGCAGATCTTGATGAGTTGGATGCGGCGGACCGGATCGGGTTTGTGGGCCAGGCCGAGCCGTGCACGCCGTTGGCCGGGCCTATAAGCGTCAAGAGCAAGGGCGCGGTCGCACGCGTTGCGGACAGTGAAGTCATGGTGCCGGATTTGTCCTTAAGTGAAGGCCAGAGCGTCGCGCTCGTTGGTCCAAGTGGCGCGGGAAAAACAACGGCTTTGGCTGCGCTTGCCGGCCTGGTGCCGCTGGCTTCGGGCGACATCGAGGTGAACGGTCAGTCTTTGAATGAGAAAACCGCCGACGCCTGGCGCGCGCGCCTCGCGTTGGTGCCCCAGAGACCGCATTTCCCCGATGAGACATTGCAGGACTGGCTGGATCCGAGAGGAACAGGTACCGATCCGACATCCGCTCTTCAGATGGCGGCGGCGTTGAATATCGTAGCGCGCTTGCCGGATGGATTGGAGACCCGCCTTGGCGAAAGCGGGGGCGGGGTGTCCGGGGGGGGAGGCACGGCGACTGCTCTTGGCGCGCGCTATCATGACAGGTGCCAGCCTGCTTCTTGCAGATGAACCCACGGCGGATCTGGATGCAGAGACCGCCGATATCATCATCAAGTCGCTCCAGCGTTTCCAAGACGCGGGGGGGGACGGTGATTGTGGCGACACATGACCCGAGGTTGGCCGCAGCCATGGATAACCGCATAGAGGTCGCTGGATGAGACACCTCTTGAGCATCGCAATCCTCCTTGTGAACGCAGACCGATGGGCCATGGCAAGGGGTGCGCTCTTGGCGGTCACTGTCTTAGTCATGGGGGCCGCATTGTTGGGGCTGTCGGGTTGGTTCATTACCGCGACGGGACTGGCCGGGCTTGCGGGGATCGGTATCGCCTTCGACGTCTTTCGACCCTCTGCTGGTGTCAGGTTTCTGGCCCTGGGCAGGGCCGCGGCGCGCTACGGGGAACGTTTGCTGACCCATGATGCGACCCTTCGGGCGCTGGCAGCCCTTCGCGTAGTCCTTTTGCGCGGGTTTGCACGAAGCGATGCTCGAGAGCTGTCCAAGTTACGGGGAGAGGGCGCTTTGACGCGGATCGTCTCTGACGTGGATGCCCTCGATGGCGTTGTCCTGAGGCTCATCCTGCCGCTTGGCGCTGCGATCCTGACCCATGTGCTTGTATTCGCAGTCCTCGGTCTAATCGTTGGCTGGTCGGTGGCTGTAGTCATCGCGGGTCTCTACCTGTCTTTCGGGTTGGCTATTCTTCTGCGCCTTGGACGCAGAACCGTGGCCCCAGCCAGCGAAGCCGAAACGCAGGGCCAGCACTTGCGCCGCGGTGTGATCGACATGATCAGAGATAGAGAGGCTTTGATCGTCGCTGCGGTCCTGAAGAGCAAGGAAGACCGCCTGCGCCAGATAGACGGGGCCGCCCGGGAGGCCGCGAGACAGCTCGATCGCGCAGAACGCATGTCGGGTTTCTGGATGTCGCTACTTATCGCAGGCGTTGCCATGAGCGCTTTTCTAATGGGAGCGGCCCTTCTCGACGCGGGGTCTGTCGGGCCAGCCAAAGCAGTTATCGGATTATTCGTTGCACTGGCGCTCGCGGAGGCGCTTCTTCCGCTCAGACGCGGTGTCTCGGAACTCGGACGCATGTCCGGGGCGGCAGCGCGCATCAGCAACCTTCTTCCTAGAATAGATCAAACAGAGAACCGGTACGGTCAGGTCGATGCGCCGCTGCTTTCACTTCGGTTGCCAGGTGGCGAGCGAGAGTTCCGAGCCGGAGAGACCGTGGCCTTAACCGGGCCATCCGGTGTGGGCAAATCCATGCTGTTGATGCAGATCGCTGGGCTGTTGCCGACCTCCGAGGTTATGGTGAAGGGCCTCAGGCCAGACGATTACGCGGACGACACGTTGCGTGGAATCGTGTCCATGCTGCCTCAACGCAGCTCACTGATCGCTGGGACAGTGCGTGACAACTTGTCACTAAGTGGCGATTTCACCGATGCCGAGGTGTGGAATGCGCTTCAGACGGTCGTTCTGGCAGATGCGCTCATCAAGCGCGACGGCCTTGATACGAAGCTTGGAGAAGGGGGCGCAGGTCTGTCCGGCGGGCAGTCCAGGCGCTTGGCGCTGGCGCGTAACCTCCTGAAAAGAAGCGAGATACTTCTTCTTGATGAACCCACTGAGGGCCTTGATGCTGAGACTGCGGATGCTGTCATTCAAGGTGTTCGCGCCGCTTTGCCCGATGCGCTCATCATGGCGACTATGCATTCTGGGGCTAATCACTCTGTCTTCAAGAAGACGATCGAACTTTCTGCTTGACTTGGTGATGTTGTCACCAAGATATTCCGGTGTGCCGACGTACACCGCCTCCTGAAGACTCGTGGAGCCCGACTCGGCCCTTGCTGACCAGGCCGGACCCCGCATGCTAATCAGGAGGGCTTTCAATGGAGCTAGATGTCGTAGAGCTGTCGCGCCTGCAATTTGCGATGACAGCCATGTATCACTTCCTCTTCGTGCCGCTGACGCTTGGTTTGTCGATCATCGTCGCGATCATGGAGACCGTCTATGTCATGACGGGCCGACCGATCTGGCGGCAGATGACGAAATTCTGGGGCACGCTGTTTGGGATCAACTTCGTCCTCGGCGTCGCAACCGGTATCACCATGGAATTCCAGTTCGGAATGAACTGGAGCTACTACAGCCACTACGTGGGCGACATTTTCGGCGCACCTCTTGCGATCGAGGGTCTGATGGCCTTCTTCCTCGAGGCGACCTTCGTCGGTCTCTTCTTCTTTGGGTGGGACAAGCTGAGCAAGGTCCAACACCTTGTTGTGGCCTGGCTTGTCGCACTCGGTTCCAACTTCTCGGCGCTCTGGATCCTGATCGCGAACGGGTGGATGCAGAACCCGGTCGGCGCGGAGTTCAATCCCGACACGATGCGCATGGAGATGACATCGTTCTTCGATGTCCTCTTCAACGAGGTGGCCCAGGCGAAGTTCGTCCATACCGTTTCGGCCGGTTACGTCACGGCGGCGGTCTTCGTCCTTGGTGTCTCGGCCTGGTATCTGCTGAAGAATCGCCATGTCGAACTGGCGCGGCGGTCGATTACGGTTGCCGCGTCCTTTGGTCTTGCATCGGCGCTGGCCGTTGTCGTTCTGGGCGACGAGTCCGGCTACTCGGCCAGCCACACTCAGCGCATGAAACTCGCCGCGATCGAAGCGATGTGGGAGACAGAACCGGCGCCTGCATCGTTCACCGCCATCGGGTTCCCCGATCAGGAAGCGCGTGAAACGCACTATGCGGTGCGCATCCCGTGGGTCATGGGCATCATCGGGACCCGCTCGCTGACCCAGGAGATTCCCGGCATTGAGGATCTCGTTGAAGAAGCACATGAGCGGGTCGAGCGGGGCATTATCGCCTATGATGCGCTGCAAACCATCCGCGAACAGCGCGATGCTACCCCGGCGGATGTACGCGCGCGGTTCGAAGAACACTCCGGCGATCTTGGGTTTGCCTATCTGCTGTTGCGCTACGTGGATGATCCGCGCGAAGCGACACCTGAGCAGATCGCGCAAGCGGCAGAAGATACCGTTCCGACCGTCTGGCCGCTGTTCTGGGCATTCCGGATCATGGTGGGGCTTGGCTTCGCGTTCATTGGCGTGATGGCCTATTTCTTCTATCGGTCGTCTTTCAAGGGCCAGACCTATCCCCGTTGGGCGCTTTGGGCGGCTGTGGTCGCGATCCCGACGCCCTGGATCGCGGCAGAAATGGGGTGGTTCGTGGCCGAATTCGGTCGTCAGCCCTGGACTGTGGACGGCGTTCTGCCAACCGCGCTGTCGGCCAGCCACCTGAGCGTCGCTGATCTGCTCATCACGCTTGCGGGCTTCATGATCTTCTACTCGATCCTCTTTGTCGTCGAGATCGGCCTGATGCTGAAATACATCCGCAAGGGCCCGTTCCAGGACGTCGCCGAGACCGAAGCCTGGGAAGCACGCCACGAACATCGCCTGCGGACTCATGACGGTCAGGGGCCGTTTGCCCCGGCGGGTGCCCGCGCAGCCTCTGCTGTCGACGATGGCCTCTCCGGCGCAAGCACAACCCCCGCGGAGTAAGACACATGATCCTCTATGAACTCATCGACTATGAAACCTTGCGGGTCATCTGGTGGGCGCTTCTGGGCGTGCTGCTGATCGGCTTCGCACTCACTGACGGCTTCGACATGGGGGTGGGGGCACTCCTGCCCTTCGTCGCCAAGACAGATGTGGAACGCCGCGTAGTCATCAACACGGTTGGCCCTGTGTGGGAAGGGAACCAGGTCTGGTTCATCCTCGGCGGTGGCGCGATCTTTGCGGCTTGGCCCCCGCTTTATGCGGTCAGCTTTTCGGGCTTTTACCTTGCGATGTTCGTCGTCCTTGCGGCCCTCATCGTGCGCCCCGTGGCCTTCAAATACCGCTCAAAGCGGGACAGTGCGACCTGGCGGAGCAGCTGGGACTGGGCGCTGTTCGTGGGCGGCGCCGTGCCGGCGCTGCTGTTCGGGGTGGCGGTGGGCAACGTGCTGCTCGGCGTGCCCTTCTATCTGACCGAGGATTTGATGGCGATGTATCCGGGCAACTTCCTGACGAAGTTCATCGGCCTTCTGCGCCCCTTCGCGCTGTTGGCTGGCGTCGTATCCTTTTCAATGCTGCTCATGCATGGGGCGGCTTGGCTCAGCCTCAAGACCGAAGGCCTGATAGCCAATCGCGCGCGCCGGATCGGGACCTATGCCGGGATCGTGGCGATGGCAGGCTACGCGCTGGCCGGGCTCTGGCTGGCCCTTGGAATCGACGGCTTTGCCCTTGTCGGCGAGGTGGTTACCGATGGGCCGTCCAATCCGCTCTACTCCGAAGTGGCGCGCGGTGGGTCCTGGCTCTCGGCTTATGCAGAGCGGCCATGGATCATTGCGGCCCCCATCATGGGCTTTGTCGGCATGGCGCTTGCGCTGCGTGGCCTGATCGCTGGCCGCGAGGTGTCCACGTTGCTCTGGTCGAAACTCGGGATCACCGGCGTGATCTCGTCGGTTGGGTTGACCATGTTTCCGTTCATTCTGCCGTCGACCGTTGATCCGAACAGCTCGCTGACTGTGTGGGACAGCTCGTCCTCGCATCAGACGCTCTTCATCATGCTGGTCTGCACCGTGATCTTCATGCCGCTGATCCTGATGTACACTGCATGGGTCTACAAAGTGCTCTGGGGCAAGGTCACCGAGGCCGACGTCACCAGCAACTCCGACACTGTCTACTGAGAAAGGAACAAGCTGATGTGGTATTTCGCTTGGCTGCTTGGCCTTCCGCTCGCCGCAATCTTCGCCGTCATGAACGCCATGTGGCTTGAGCTGCAGCGTGACCGGAAGCTTGCGGAAGAAGACGACGAACCGTCACCGGTTGTTGTCGGGGAATAAAGGGCGAGGGGCAAGTCGCTTGTGTGTGACGCGCCCCGACTCTAGGAGGAACTATGGATAGAGGAGGAACTATGGATAGAAGAACATTTTTGACTGCTGCCCTTGCCGGCGGTGCAGTTGCCGGGATGGCCACGCGTGGCGAGCAGGCCAAGGCACAAACCGTCCGGACGTCTGCGAAGATCGTCATCATAGGCGCGGGCGCGGCTGGCATGGCGCTGGCAAACAGGTTGGTGCGGCGCCTTGATGGCGCGCAGATCACGATGATCGACCCGCGCCCCAATCACCTGTATCAGCCGGGTCTGACCCTTGTTGCGGCGGGGCTGAAGCCTGCCAGCTACGTGGTGTCAGAGAATTCGGATTGGTTGCCCAGCGGCGTATCGTTTGTCGCCGACAAGGTGTCAGCGGTCGATGCGATCAGCAAAACCGTTTCGACCGAAGGTGGCCAAACGCTGGACTATGATTGGCTTGTCGTCGCACCTGGTCTGGTCCTGGATCACGATGCCATCGATGGCTTCAGCCTCGATATGGTCGGCGAGAACGGGATTGGCGCGCTTTATGCCGGCCCGGAATACGCGGCCAAGACATGGACCGCGGCCAGCCGCTTCACAGAAGAAGGCGGCACAGGAATCTTTACGCGGCCTGCCACGGAAATGAAATGCGCGGGTGCGCCGCTCAAGCACACGTTCCTGATCGACGACATCGCGCGTCGAGCCGGGAACGCGGGCAAGGTCAACATGGTCTATGCCGCGCCGCAAGGATCGCTCTTCGGGGTGCCGATTGTGGCCGAAAAAGTCCGCATGTTGTTTGAAGATCGCGGTGTCGAGACGATGATGAACCGCACTTTGACGGCGATCGACGCCAGTGCAAAGCGGGCGACTTTCGCGACCGAGACGGGGACCGAAGAGGTGGATTATGACTACATCCACGTCATTCCGCCGCAACGCGCGCCTGAATTCGTGGTTCAGTCCGGTCTTGCCTGGGCGGATAAATGGACGGATCAGGGCTGGGTCGAATGCGACATGCAGACCCTTCGGCATCTGCGCTACCCTGAAATTTTCGCGCTTGGCGATGTGGCCGGCGTCCCAAAGGGAAAAACGGCGGCCTCGGTCAAATGGCAGGTGCCGGTGGTCGAAGATCATTTGATTGCGGCCATCGAAGGCCGCGAGGGGACGGAAACCTACAATGGCTACACGTCCTGCCCGCTGATCACACGCATCGGCCGCGCGATGCTGGTGGAGTTCGACTACAATAACAACCTTGTCCCTTCCTTCCCGGGCGTGATCGCGCCGCTCGAAGAGCTGTGGATCAGCTGGTTGATGAAGGAAGTGGCGCTGAAAGCCACGTACAACGCCATGCTGCGTGGCCGGGCCTGAGGAGGGCGAGAGATGAAAGACCTTACATTCGAAACCCTCATTGCCGTTTTCGAAGAGATCTTCGGGCGCGGCCTGTTCTGGACGATGGTGGCCGCCGCTGCATTAGTGACGCTGGCCTTTCTCTACGTGCTCATCCGGGACTGGGCCGTAAGCTGGAAGAAATTCCTGATTGCCCAGCTGTCCATGCCCGTCGGTGCGGTCCTGGCGGTCTGGTTCGTGATGGTGATGACCAAATCCAAGCTCTCTGATTTGGGCGGACCCGTGGACCTTATCGTGCTCCTTGGCATTGCTTCGGTTGGGGCGGTTGGCATGGCAATTCTCGTGTACACGCTCGAAGCGCTCTTGGGCACGAAACGGACCAAGGGTGAGGTGGATTCTTGACCGCAATATCACATGGGTAAACAGAGCCATGCAAATCCCCGATCTCGGTACAGTTCCAACACGGCAAGAGCCTTGGCTCGCGCATTTCCCGATCACGCTCTTCGGGTCGACCATGGGGCTGTTTGGCCTCGCGCTTGCTGCACGGGCAGGAGGTCTTGCGGCCGTTTCTGATGGCGTTGCCGGGGCAGGGGCCTTGGTGTTTCTGGGATTGTTGGCGCTCTACATAGCAAAAGCCATCCGGTTTCCCGGACAAGTAGCCGAGGAATGGAACCACCCGGTCCGCCTTTTGTTCTTTCCAGCGGCCAACATCTCGATCTTGCTGCTATCATTGTTGTTACAGAACATTGCGCCGACGCTTTCGACGGCATTGTGGGTCATCGCCGCAAGCACACAGGCGGTCCTCACGGTTGTGATCGTGTCGGCGTGGATTTCCCACAGGGCCTTTCCACATCAGACCCTGTCGCCGGCATGGTTCATTCCAGCAGTCGCCAATGTGATCGTGCCCCTGGGGGGCGTGCATCTGGGGCTTGAAGAGGCCAGTTGGTACTTCTTCTCGGTCGGTATCATTTTCTGGCTGATCCTGCTCACGCTTGTATTTAACCGGATCATTTTTCACGATCCATTGCCTGGCAAGTTGCAGCCGACACTCGTCATTCTGATAGCACCTCCTGCGGTTGGATTCCTTGCGTGGATCGAACTGAACGGCGGTCAGATCGATGCATTCGCGCGGTTCTTGATGAACACAGGCTTGTTCTTTGCAGCCCTTGTTGCTCTGCAGGTGCCGACGTTGCTTCGGCTCCCCTTCGCTCTTTCTTTCTGGGCGCTGTCGTTCCCGCTTGCTGCGCTAACGACCGCCGTTTTCAGATACGCGGCGCTAACCGGATCTGACCTGTTTCGCGTGTCAGGCTTTGCTTTGCTTGGCCTGCTCGCTCTCACCATTCTCGTGCTCGGCGTCCGCACCATTCGTGCCGCTGTTGCCGGGGATATCTGCAAACCGGAATAACCCCCAAAACCAAAGGAAACACCATGAAGAAACTGCTCCTCTCCGCTGTTCTTGTCATGTCGTCCGCCGTTTCCGCCTTCGCGGAAGGCCCGAGCAAAGTCGTCACTGTTGTGACCTCGCCTGATGCACAAACGCAGCTGATGTCGATGGTGCTGACCATGCAGGCGGCACAGCAAGGTGCCTCAGCCCATATTTTGCTTTGTGGCCCCGCTGGTGATCTGGCCCTCAAGGACGCGCCGGAAAGCGCGACGGCTGGGCAACCTCCGCGCGATATGAGCCCGCAAGGCCTTATGCAGATGATCCAGGCCAACACGGGTGCGACGGTCGAAGTCTGCGCGATCTACCTGCCGGGGCGTGGCGAGGGACCCGAGGTGCTGCTCGACGGAATTGGCGTCGCGAACCCGGGCGAAATGGCCGCCAAGCTCATGGATCCCGATGCCCGTGTCTTGAGCTTCTGATACTAGATTGGGGCTGCAACACGTTTGGTGCTGTGGCCCCTCTACTTCCGTTCGATTAGGATTGGACTTGTTTGAAGAGCGACAAAAACGGATTTCACATTGATCACCCCAAGCTATCGCCTCGGGCTTTTTCTCGTTTTCGGTGCTGGTCTCTTCTGGTCCACGCAAGGTCTGGCAATAAGGTTGATGAGCGAGGCTGACGCCTGGCAAATTCTCTTTTACAGATCTCTTGCCCTAACACTTTTCCTAGCGGCCGTCTCACTCGTCCAATACGGGCGCGGCGCTTTCAAGGCGACCCTACACGTGGGTGTCCCTGGAATTATGGGTGCCATTTGCCTCATGGTTGCCTATGCATTTGGTATTCTGGCCATGCAGATGACGACCATCGCAGATGCGGTCCTTCTCTTTGCTACAGCGCCGTTTTTTGCGGCTGTTCTTGGCTGGTTTGCCTTGTCAGAGCGCGTTGCACCGTCGACCTGGGGGGCGATCATCATCGCCTTGGTCGGTATCGTCATCATGCAAGGCGGCGCGATTGCGACGGGCAACGCAATAGGCAATCTGTTCGCAGTCGGCTCGGCTATGTTCTTTGCATTATTCACGCTGGTTTTGAGGATGCGCAAAGACGGTGACATGTTGCCGACTGTCGTGCTGTCAGGCATCTTTGCCAGCGTCGTGTGCTTCGTGGTCGCAAACAGTTATGGCAGCGGCCTACGCATTCCCCAAAACGACCTCATAATAGCGTTGCTGATGGGTGTCTTTCAGACCGGCGCAGGATTGATCCTCTACACAATTGGTGCCCGGTCTGTCCCAGCCGTGCAATTGGCTTTGCTACCCCTCATTGAGGTTATTCTATCGCCGCTTTGGGTCGCGCTCATCGTTGGTGAGCAGCCGACAAAGCTTATCTTGCTCGGTGGGCTGTTTGTGGGGGCAGCCATTGTTGCCGACGCCTTGATGACGGCGCGGAACCAACGAGCGCAAACACTGTGAAGGCGGGAGCCTTAGCCGCGCATCTGCTTTGCAACGATGAGGGAGGCTGGGAGTGCAGCGGCGAAACCAATGCCGGCTGCGATCAACAGCGGCACCAAGGTGTCGTAGCCCAGCACCAGCGACACGACGATTGCAGATCCCGCGAGTGTCGTACTGATGAGAGAGTAGAGTATGCCAGCCAAACCAAACATGCCGTGATTCCTTTTGCCGATAGCAGCCCAAGAATAAGAATCTGCATCGATAATTCATTGATAGAGATCAATAAGATAATCGAAATACAGTCAGGAACCGGCGAGCTGCTCTCGCGCTGTCTTCAGGCAGCTTCCGACATCTCGAAACGTATCGGCGCTTGGAGAGCTCTTGCGCCACGCGAGTGCCACGTCGCGGGGTATCGCTCCTTCGACATCTCCGAGATGAAGGTGATGAGTCTTCGAGATGCCGGCATCCACAGCGAGCTTTGGCAAGAGCGTGATCCCAAGGTCTTCTTCGACCATGGCGACAAGCGTCGACAAGCTTGTGGCCGAAAAGCTCTCATCCTCGTCGAGGTTGATGCCGGAGAAGCTGGAAAGTGCGTGTCTTTGCAAACAGTGGCCTTTTTCCAACAGCAGAAGGTGGCGATCCGTCAAATCATCGGCACCGACCTTGTCTCGGTTCCCCAAAGGATGATCCGCGGGCGTCGCAAGATAGTATCCATCCGAGAACAGGACTTCTGTCTCGATTTGCGGCGGGAGCGGATGGGGGAGGGCGAGCAACAGAAGGTCCAGACGACCGTCCATCAAACCGTCGACAAGCCGGTCCGTGAGTTCTTCGCGGAGATAGAATTTCGTCTCTGGCAGGCGCTGGCGCAGAAGCGGCATGGCCCTTGGCATGAGGTAAGGACCAACTGTGGGGATTGTTCCAAACCGAATGCTTGAGGTGCCGACGGAGTTCTCTCGCGCGGCTCGGTCTTCGAAGTCTTGAACTTCGGAAAGGATACCCCGTGCGCGCTCCGCCAATTCCTTGCCGACAGGGGTCATCATGACGCTTTGTTTTGTCCTTTCCGCGACTCGAACACCAAGTCGTTCTTCCAGCTCTTTCAAGCCTGTCGATAAGGTGGATTGCGTGACGTTGCATAGCTCTGAGGCGCGAGAAAAGTTCTGCGTGTCGTCCAAGGCGACGAGGAAACGGAGTTGGCGAAGGGTTGTCATGGGTAATCGCTTTATTGAATGACGGTATGCGATACACTCAATTTCTCAAATAACGCGTCATCTCCTATGTAGGTGTCAAGGCACTAAGAAAGGCAGATGACCATGAACGCACATACACCGGTATCGAACGAAGTCCCCGTGGTCTTGCCCCGTCTGAACGAGCCTGCGCCTAGCTTTGACGCGCTGACGACCGACGGTCGCAAAACCAATGCCGACTACAAGGGCAAGTGGCTGATCCTGTTCTCCCATCCCGCGGATTTCACACCTGTCTGCACCACGGAATTCATGGCGTTTGCCAATCGCGCCGATGATTTCACGGCGCTCAACACGGATCTTCTTGGTCTGTCAATCGACAGCCACTATGCGCACATCGCATGGATGCGCTCGATCAAAGACACGTTTGGTGTTGAGATCCCGTTCCCGATCATCGCCGACCTGGACATGAAGGTGGCGCAGGCTTTCGGTATGATCCAGCCCGGAGCATCTGACACGCAAGCCGTGCGCGCGACCTTCATTATCGATCCGGAAGGCATCTTGCGGGCGATGGTGTACTACCCGATGACCAACGGGCGGTCCGTCGACGAATTCGTTCGTTTGGTAAAGGCGCTGCAAACGTCGAACGAAAACAAGGTTGCCACACCCGAGAACTGGCAGCCTGGCGATGATGTCATCGTACCGCCCCCGGCAACCGCCTCGGCCGCAGAAGCCCGCATGTCGGAAGGGTTTGAGACCAAGGACTGGTACTTCTCGACCAAGTCACTCTGAACATCCTCCTGAAAGCGCGGCGTAGTCGGAAGCAGCTGCGTCGCGCTTGATACCCAATGCTTTACCTGGAACGACACGATGGAAACGACCTGGATCGACAAATTCAAGGGGCTTGGCCGCCTCCCCGCAGAGATCAGGGATGAGCTGGTTTCGGGAAGCGAGATCGTACGGGTTCCGCCTGGCACACGGATCTTTGCTCCAGGGCAGACCGCAGATAACTTGTGGTTGCTTCTGGACGGCACCGTTAAAGTCCAACAGAAGTCCGACACGGGACGAGAGGTGTTTCTCTATCGCGTTCATGCGGGCGAAAGCTGCGTGCTGACGACAGCCTGTATGCTGGCCTTTGAAGACTATGCTGCAGAAGGAACTTCTGAGACCGACGTTGAGGCGGTTGCGATCCCGAGAAAGACCTTTGACGAACTCGTTGCGAAATCGCCAGTGTTTCGTGAATTTGTCTTCACTGCCTATTCGCGGCGAATCACCGATCTCTTCACTTTGATCGACGACATCGTGTTTCAACGTATGGATGTGCGCCTGGCCTCCCGGCTGTTGGAACTTGCTGACGAGAACGGTGTGGTGCACGCGACCCATGCCGTTCTGGGAACAGAACTGGGGACTGCGCGCGAAGTCATTTCGCGAACTCTGTCCGAGTTTCAGCGGCGTGGGTGGATCGAACAATCCCGTGGCGAAGTGCACCTGACGGGTCGCGATGGCCTGGAGCGATTGGTCAAGTCTGCCGGAGCATGATCTGGCCGGTTTCGACGGAGCGCGTTCAACTTTTCGGAACGTGCCAAACTTGGGGTTAGATGATGGCCGTGTCGGACTCACGCGCCTTCTGGAATAAGGTGGCAAGGCGCTACGCTGCGATGAACATGCGCAATCCAGACGCCTATAAGCAGACGCTGGATTGTATTCGCGCGCATATGTCTAAGGCGGATCATGTGCTGGAGTTGGGGTGCGGAACCGGCACGACAGCGTTCAAATTAGCCCCGTACGTTCGCAACTACGTGGCGAGTGACTACTCATCCGAGATGATCGATATTGCCCTGGAAAGGCAGCCACCCGAAACTCGTGAGAATTTGGACTTTTACGTCGGTGAGTTGGGCGAGGAAGACCACCCGACTGGGCCGTTCGACATGGTCCTTTGTTTCAATTTCCTGCATCTTCTGGATGACAGACCAGCGATGCTTAAGAGCATTCACAAGTCTCTCGAAACCGGCGGCTTGTTTGTCTCGAAGACACCTTGCGTCAGCGGATTGTTCACGCTGCTAAGACCCGTTGCTCTGATCCTTCATGCTTTCGGAAAGGCGCCGTCTTTCAAGTTTTTGCCCTCGAAACGGCTGGAAACGGAGATCGAGACTGCAGGCTTCGAGATCATTGAGACCGCGCGCCATCCGGAAGGGTCTTTAAGGCACGTCATCGTCGCAAAAAAGCTCAATACGACAACCCTTTAGATCGCATCCGCTGACGGTGAGGCGGACGTAGTTCTCCTTTCTTGCACGTCATTTTCGAGTTTGGTGACTTGGTCACCAAAGCATTGCGCCGATCCGTGCGATAGCGTCCCCAGAGATTCGGAATGGAGTGAAACATGACCACCAACATGGGAAAACTTGATCGTGGCGGACGCCTCGCGATTGCTGCGGTTCTGCTGTTTCTCGCCTTTGGCACCAGTGCCTTGGGCGCAGGTATCCTGTTCTGGCTGGCACTGATCGTCGCTGGCGTGTTCACGCTGACGGCGTTTGTCGGCAACTGCCCGCTTTACAGCATCGTTGGTCTCAAGACCTGCAAGGATTGCTGATGATCGAGACTGCTTTCACACCGATCGCGTCCCTCGCAGGGGGCGTTCTGATTGGCATCGCCTCGACACTATTGATGCTGACATTGGGACGGGTGAGCTACTCCCCGAAAATCGGACGCTGACGTAGGCTACAAATTGCTGTCTGCTGATCTTCGACGAAGAGGGGATCAGAGATGTCGAAACGGAAGCAGCATTCGCCGGAGTTCAAGGCGAAGGTAGCGCTTGAGGCGCTGAAGGGTGAGCAGACGGTCGCTGAGCTG
>NZ_FNVD01000028.1 GCF_900108275.1 Jhaorihella thermophila | reverse complement strand
CGGGTCGCGCGGCGAGATCAGCGGGGCGCATGTCTCCGAGGCGACGGCGCTGTGGCTCCAGACGATGATGCCGCTGACTGCGGGCGACACGGTCGGGCTGCAGGGCAAATTCCGCGCGGCGGATGAGTATTTCGCGGCGGATCATACGTCGTTCTGGGGGGCGAAGGTCGGTTAGCCCTTCGCCCCTCACCCGCGGGCGTAGACATCCTCGTATCGGATGATGTCGTCCTCGCCGAGATAGGCGCCGGTCTGGACCTCGATCAGCACCATCGGCACCTTGCCGGGGTTCTCCATCCGGTGCACGGCGCCCAGCGGGATGTAGACCGACTGGTTCTCGGTCACCAGCCGCACCTCGTCATCCACCGTCACCTTCGCGGTGCCCGACACCACGATCCAGTGCTCCGACCGGTGGTGGTGCGACTGCAACGACAGCGCGGCGCCCGGGTGGACATGGATCCGCTTGACCTGGAACCGCTCGCCCACCACCAGGCTCTCGAACCAGCCCCACGGGCGGTGATCCACCGGCAGCTGCTCGGCCTGCGCCGCGCCCTTGGCCTTCAGCGCGGTCACCGCCTGCTTGACGTCCTGCGCCCGGTCCATGCTGGCCACCAGCACCGCGTCGGGCATCGCGACCGCGATCAGGTTCTCGACCCCCAGCGCCACCAGCTCCTGCGCCCCGGATTCCGACCGCAGCAGCGCGTTGCGGCAGTCGATCGCCGTCACCGGCCCCGAGCGCGCCACGCCCTGCGCGTCGGGCGCGCTCTGTTCATGCACCGCCGCCCAGCTGTCCAGGTCAGACCAGCCGCCCGAGAACGGCACGACGCTGAGATTCTCCGCCTTCTCCATCACCGCGTAGTCGATAGAGATGTCCTCGGCCCCGGCCCAGGCCGCCGGATCCAGCCGCAGGAAGCCGAGATCGGTCTTCGCCGCCTCCACGGCGGCGCGCACGGGCGCCATCAGCCCCGGCGCATGCGCCTCGAAGGCGGCGAGGATGTCGCGCACCGCGAACAGGAAGATGCCCGAATTCCACAGGTGGCTGCCATCGGCCAGCATCGCCCGGGCCGTGTCCTCGTCGGGCTTTTCCACGAAACGATCGAGCGGCACCGCCGCACCGGACCCGTCGGGCCGGGCCGACAGCCGCAGGTAGCCATAGCCGGTCTCGGGCCGGTCCGGCATGATGCCGAAGGTGACCAGATCCCCCCGGGCCCGCACCGCCTTCAGCCCCTGGGCGACGGCGGCGTGAAAGGCGGCCGTGTCGGGCACAACGTGGTCCGACGGCGCGACCAGCATCACCGCCTCGGGGTCGGTCGCCGCCAGGTGCAGGGCCGCGGCCAGGACCGCCGGCGCGGTGTTGCGGCCCTCGGGCTCGATCAGGACCGGGCCGGGGTCGATGCCGACCGCGGCCAGCTGTTCGGTCACGATGAAGCGGAAATCGGCATTGGTCAGCACCATCGGCGCGGCGAAATCCAGCCCCTCGCCCCCCGTCAGGCGCTGCGCACTGGCCTGGAACAGGGTGGTGTGGCCCACCAGCGGCACGAATTGCTTGGGATAGCTCTTGCGCGACAGCGGCCACAAACGGGTGCCAGAGCCGCCGCACAGGATCACCGGATGGATCTGCGTCATTTCAATCTTCCTGGAATAAATTCTGTATTTCCGCGTTCAGGCGCGGAACAGGCCCTGGTTTTCGAGGAACCAGCGGTAGGTCTCGGCGATGCCGTCCTCGAGCCCGATCGAGGCGGTCCAGCCCATCCTGGCGAGGCGCGAGACGTCCATCAGCTTGCGCGGGGTGCCGTCGGGCTTGGTGGGGTCGGTGACGATCCGGCCCGCGAAGCCGGTCACCTTCGCCACCATCCGCGCCAGTTCCAAGATCGACACGTCGGATCCGCAGCCGACGTTGATATGGCTCAGCATCGGCTCGGTATTGGCGTCATAGGTCGCCTTGTCGAGATCCAGCACGAAGAGCGAGGCCGCCGCCATGTCGTCGACATGCAGGAACTCGCGCCGCGGCGTGCCGGTGCCCCAGATCACCACCTCGTCGAGCCCGTCGCGCGCCGCCTCGTGGAAGCGGCGGATCAGCGCCGGCAGCACGTGGCTGTTCTCGGGGTGGAAATTGTCGCCCGGGCCGTAGAGGTTGGTGGGCATCACCGAGCGGTAGTCGGTGCCGTATTGCCGGTTGTAGCTTTCGCACAGCTTGATCCCGGCGATCTTGGCCACCGCGTAGGGCTCGTTGGTGGGTTCCAGCACGCCGGTCAGCAGCGCGTCCTCGCGCATCGGCTGGGGCACCGCGCGCGGGTAGATGCAGGACGAGCCGAGCTGCAGCAGCCGCGTGACCCCGGCGGCAAAGGCCTGGTGGATCACGTTGCACTCGATCATCAGGTTTTCATAGATGAACTCGGCCGGATAGGTGTTGTTGGCATGGATCCCACCCACCTTCGCCGCGGCGAGGATCACCACGTCCGGGCGTTCGGCCTGCATGAAGCCGCGCACCGCCGCCTGATCGGTCAGGTCGAGCTCGGCATGGGTTCGGGTGACAAGCTCCAGCGCCTCGCCCGCGGCCTTGCGCGCCTCCAGCCGGCGCAGGATCGCGCCGCCCACCATGCCGCGATGGCCCGCGACGTAGATCCGCACCATCGCCTCAGCCCTTCTCGGTCGAGACCGGCACGTCCATGCCATGCGCCTTCAGCAGCGCGTGGCGGCGCGCGGTCCTGAGATCCTCGGCCACCATCTCGGCGCACATCTGCCGCGCGGTGATCTCGGGGGTCCAGCCGAGCTTCTGCTTCGCCTTCGACGGGTCGCCAAGGAGCGTCTCCACCTCGGCGGGGCGGAAATAGCGCGGGTCGATCCGCATCACCACGTCGCCCACCTTCAGCGCCGGCGCGCGGTCGCCCTCGATGGCGGTGACGGTGGCGATCTCGTCCACCCCCTGCCCGGAAAACTCCAGCGTCAGTCCCAGTTCCTCGGCCGCCCAGGTGATGAACTCGCGCACCGAATACTGCACCCCGGTGGCGATCACGAAATCCTCGGCCACGTCCTGCTGCAGCATCATCCACTGCATCCGCACGTAGTCCTTCGCATGGCCCCAGTCGCGCAGCGCGTCGATATTGCCCATGTAGAGACAGGGCTCCAGCCCCTGCGCGATGTTGGCCAGCCCCCGGGTGATCTTGCGGGTGACGAAGGTCTCGCCCCGGCGCGGGCTCTCGTGGTTGAACAGGATCCCGTTGCAGGCATACATCCCGTAGGCCTCGCGGTAGTTGACCGTGATCCAGTAGGAATAGAGCTTGGCCACCGCGTAAGGGCTGCGCGGGTGGAACGGCGTCGTCTCGCGCTGCGGGATCTCCTGCACCAGCCCGTAGAGCTCCGAGGTCGAGGCCTGGTAGAAGCGGGTCTTCTTCTCCAGCCCGAGAAACCGGATCGCCTCCAGCAGGCGCAGCGTGCCGATCGCATCGACATCGGCGGTGTATTCGGGGGCCTCGAAACTGACCGCCACGTGGGACTGCGCGCCGAGGTTGTAGACCTCGTCCGGCTCCACCTCGCGCATGATCCGCGTCAGGTTCGACGTGTCGCTGAGATCGCCGTAATGCAGCCGGAACCGCGCGTGATCGACATGCGGATCCTCGTAGATGTGATCGACCCGCTGGGTGTTGAACAGCGACGCACGCCGCTTGATCCCATGCACCTCGTAACCCTTCTCCAGCAGGAATTCCGCAAGATAGGACCCGTCTTGTCCTGTGATGCCGGTGATGAGTGCGCGTTTGGTCATACGGTAGCCTTCGTAGTTTGATCGAGAGATTGTGTCGTCTTGCTGCACAATTTGTGCATGAATCGTGTGTCGCCAAATGACGCGGCGGCCATCACTTCAGGGGCTCGATTCCGAGAACGTCGCGGATTGCAGTCACAGGATCTGCGCCGTTTTGTTCCATGTAGCGGCGGACTTCATGCAGTTTTGCGTCCACCAGATACCGATACCAGAAGCCTTGCAGGACGTGGAACGCAGTGCCTTCGCGCCCATCCAGAAATCCAAGGCGAAAAACGTAGCGGTAGAGAAAGTAGGCAAATGCGCGAGAGCCCCCCGGCAAACGCGCATAGATATTTTCTTTCAGCCAGCGTTTCACACCGGCCTGCTGCCCCCCGCGCAAATTCGCCACTGTTTCGTGTTTCATGAACCTGTATTCGAGGTTCAGCAGATCCACTACTTCCCGTGAGGCATAGGCGTTGTGCTTCTCTGTCCACCAGGTAAGGGAATTGAGGTTGTCATCCAGGATCTCGCCATGGAAATCCACGGTCGGACCGTCCACGAGGATGTGTTCGTCCATCCAGCGATCCTCGCATCGGCCACGCCCCGCGCGAAACAGCCTTAGAACCCGAATCGGAAACACACCGCCCCACCGGATGGGGCGCCCCAGAAAGCACATGCGCCGCGAGACATAGATGCCGGCCACATCGGGGTTCAGTCCGCCCAGTTTGGCCGCGATCTCTTCGGCAAGTTCCGGCAAAACGATCTCGTCGGCATCGAGACGCAGAACCCAATCGGTGCCGTCCGGCAGGTGATCGAGGGCAAAATTGAACTGCGTTGCGTAGTTGCGCCACGGATTGTGGATGACCTTTGCGGCAAACCCCTCGGCGAGTGAGACAGTATCGTCGGTGGAGCCGGAATCGACCACGAGAATCTGGTCCGCCACAGCAGCCACGCTCTCAATCGCCCGGCGAATATGGCGCGCCTCATTCTTGGTGAGGATGACGACGGTGAGGGTCATGTTCTGTGAAGTGTTGGAACTGGGATTCAAACAGGATTTCGACTGCGCGGCGGTGAGGAGCCCTGAATGACGTGTTGCCGACGCGACCACCCGGCGGAGGCACGATTTTCCGTGCTTCAACCTTCCAATCGCTGGACCTCGCCCGTCACATTTCTTGGTTCGATGGCCCCGCGTTTCCTCCTTACCCGGAGCCTAGCGAGATGCTCGCGCGAGAAAGACGAGAAAAAGAAAGACCGCAGAAAAACCGATAGGCTCGTACATGACACCCAGCAGCATCACTATGGGAATCAGTACAAAGGGCCTGCTCCCGCGCGAGAAGCTCGTTATGACCCAGATCAGAAAGCCGAGTGCCCAAATGTATCCGTATCTGTAGAAGTATGATCCAACTGAATTAGTAATGCCATCCATTCGCCGCTCGATCGCAATTTGCATTGCAATCTGATAGGGTTCGATAGACCCAAACCCGAAGAACGGAGATTTTAGGGCCACCGCATAAGGTAACCAGAAATCGGTTGATCGGATGTAAATGCTCGGATCCATATAGATGTCGCGCCCGAACAAGAGAAGCAACAACTCTCTCAGCATGGGAAGGGTCGCCGCGGCTCCGACCGCGAAGATCACAAGAGTGAACAGTGGCCTGAGTACGCCCTTTCGGCCGCTGCGCATTAACTTCAGGCCGAAATAAATAATGAGGAGGGCATATGCCCCTGGCGCGAAGGTACTGAGTGTAGTGAGGACAAACACGATGCGCTTACGCAGGCCGACCCCAAACGCATCGGCGAGGGCTAAGGACAGCACTGAAATGAAGCCAAGCATCCCGGGCTCCCAAAAAATGGACTGGTTTCGCCAGATCCCGTCGACCCCGGAGTTAGTCGCAAAATAGGTTAGGCCGAATATCGTATAGAAACGTCTGTCACCGTTGATTTCACTGTCAAGGAAATTCTGTAGTGCATCTGGGACGGGCACAATCAGGTTTGGTAGGATGAAGACAAGCGGAAACAGAAGCAGTGAAACAACGGCCAGATGATAGTTGAGATGGACGAAGGCCAGCAGGGCCTCGTCAATGTTTCTTCGGGTGGCCTCGGCCGAGAAGGCGGCAATCAGGATGGACGAAAAGAAAAGGATGTCGGTGGGCTGGGGCGCGCCGGATCGAATCGTCGGGATAGCAAGTACGCTCGATGACAAGAACAGCATGGCAAAAAAAGTTTTCGTATTCACCCCTGTCAGATCGGTCCGAAAAATTGCGTATGCCAAGACCGTAGCTGTGCACATGATCTGAAGCCAGTCGGCACCGAGATTGGCGACCCAACTGGCCGATATCACGAGAAGAAAAAAACTCAGCGCATAGGCATGGAAAAAATCCCGCTTAGATGCCGATAGGATGATGCTATTCCCGCCAAGACCTTTCCACGCATTATCGTTCCGGCCCTGCGCCCTTGGAGAAAAACTTGTACTGGCCACAGATTTTAAACTCCGCCACTATTTCGGGAGCGCGATCCGCCACGAATTACCCAATACGCTGAAGGTGAGACGATCCGTATCGTTCGAAGGTACAATTGCAAGGTATAAATCACGGCGGCGAACAACCATGAACCAAATGCCTTTCGGCGGATTAGGAATTGTTCTTTTCGGGCTAGATGGTTCTTGGTGAATGAAACCCCGCCTGTTTCAAAAATGCAAATTGGTTCCGGCAGGTAGTGTATGATCTTGCTGGCGCGGAAGTGCTTTAGAACGAAATCGTAGTCGGCGGCGATCCGGTAGTTCAGATCGTAGCGGATCGCGTTTTCCTCGATCACGGCGCGGCGAAATACCATCGCCTGGTGATGCGTGATCATCCCCAGCGGCAGGCGTTTTATGGGGCGTGAGGGTTTGTAGCGAATCTCGCCGTCGAGCTGTTTTTCGAGGCTGTCGCCAAAAAGGAAGTCAGGCCGTTCAGAAGTGAGCACCGTACCAACCGTGGCAAGCACGTTCTCGCGGGCCAGAACATCTCCACCATTGAGATACAGCAAGTAGTCACCCCGCGCGAGGCTCGTCCCGCGGTTCATCGCGTCGTACAGCCCGGCGTCACGGCCCTGATGCAGGATCGCAGTCGAGCCGAGTTCGGCAAGCAGTCTGGCGACATCGTAATCCGACATGCCGTCAACGATGATGTGTTCCACCTCGGGCGCACCGACCTGCGCCTGCAAACTCTGGATCGTGCGGGCGAGGCCATCCCGGTCGTTGAGGGTGATGGTGATCACCGAAATCAGTGGGGGTTTGGCCGTATCAGTCATCCGTGTAACCCCATTTTCGGCGCATCAGTTCAAGTTCTTCATCTACGCGGGCCAACGTATCCGCATCGAGCTCTTCAGCTGCCGTTCCGATTTTGCCTTTCCTGAACGTGTGCGATCGCCCGTAGAGTTCAGCATCCATCCGCGCTGGGTCAAATGTGCGTCCCGTCAAGCGGGAAAGCATATCAAAAACGGCATGTTGGCGCTCAACGGATCCACCGCCGCGTTGCCCAACAATGTCTTCAAAGCGCACCACCTCAACACTTGGCCGTCCGATCCAGTGGTCGATCCGCTCCAGCATCGTGGTGAACGGGGCGACGTCGAGTCCATCGATGCGGCCACCTTTCAGTGTGAGTAGAGTGCGCTCAGTTATGCTGAGGCGGCTATAGGTCGCCTTCAGGAAATGTGCTTTTGAGGTGGCGACGTAATGGCCATGCGAAAGCAGCACATCGCGGGGATCACGTATGACAACCAAAGTGCGAAATCCGTGCGCAGCCAGCAGGTCTTCCAGCCCCATGCTCCAATTGGCGTGGCCCGTGACATAGCCACCCTCCGGCACGCGCGAAAGGCGCCTCTCGAGCCATGCGCGCCGAACCGGCATTTGTACGTCGAGGCCGACCATCACCGGGTCGCGCTCAAAGAACGAACGCCGCAACAACTGTCGGACGTAGTAACGGTCCCCCAGCAAGAGAGTTCCGGCGATACCGAGTTTGCCATAAGGAACCCCGGCGAGGTCGAAGGCGCGCGATACCAAGTTGGTACCGGCCTTTGGCAGAGAATTGATAAAGACTCGGGGTGGGATATCCGTCATTTCAGTCCAAATATTTGTTTTGGGAATGGCCAACTCAACACTTTATGCATGCGCCATACCAGAATAAATGCCGCCACCTTGGTGACAACGATCGCAACCGCGGAGGCAACAGCGGCTCCGATTGGTCCATATGTCGGGATCAACAGGAAGTTCAGTCCGACATTGGCCACGGTCCCGAGTCCTGTGAGAAAGGCCGCCACACGCTCTTGACCGGCCATCATCAATACGGTGTGGGACGGACCGAAGAATGCGTTGGTGATGTGCCCGGCGGCCAGAACCAGCAGCACCGGATAGGCATCGCTGAAATCGCGCCCGAACACGAAGGCCAGTGCGGGCTCCCCCAGCACCAGAATTCCCGCGAGTGCAATCATGCTGAAACCGAAGGAAAGCTGGGTGCTATGCTGGACGACACGGGCCAGGTCGGCCTTCTTGCCGGTGACGACGGAGCGCGTCAGATGTGGCATGGCGTACATGTTCATCGTCTGAAGACCCAGCGTGATCAGCGCGCCTACCGTGCTGGCGAGACGATAATGGCCGACATCCGCATCGGATTTCCATAATCCGAGCATGATGATGTCGACCGAATTGTTGATCAGCACGAGCCCTGAGATCGAGCCCATGGCGAATGCGGCGCGATACCAGCCCGCTTTCTGTCGGGACGTGGGTGTGACTCGCGTCGCGCGGGGGGCCAGGTGCCACAATTGCACCATGCCGAAGGCCGTGGCCAGTCCCACCGCGATGGATTGCGCAACGAAGGCGTTCGCCACACTCAAGGGTGGCCCCGGCAACAAAAGCATTATTAGGAGGACGATGGCGAAAAGCGTCGGCCGAATCGCGTGTTCTGGCAATTGCCCCAACAGGTCATGGCCGAGACCCCGCAGCATCGCCGCGCGCAGGTTTGAGAGCGAGATGAGGGGGATCAGTATCAGTGCGATGAAGTTGGCGGCGGCGATTCCGTTGCCCGTCTCGTCTGTCATGCTCAGCCAGAGCCAAACGGCGATGATAACCATCAGAGAGGTGGCACAGACAAAGCTGTGCGCCCAGCGCCAAAGCGCGAACATCAGCCCCGGTGTTTCGGCTGTGGCTGCACGCGACGTCTCGCGCACCACGAGATCCGGCAAACCGAATTGTGTAGGAAGGGCCGCAAGCGTGACAATCGCGAACAGAAAGGCATATGCCCCATAGCCACTCGCCCCAAGCCCCCGAGCCAGCAGGATATTGACGACGAAGGTCATTCCGACGCCAAAGATCCTGATGGCCAAAAGCACCAACCCACGACGGGCAAAAGACGTAGTCAATTGTTCGCCTCGTCGCGGGTCACGCCGCACTCTTCGACACGCAACCACCACTTCGATGAACATCGGGTAAAAAGCCCAACATCGCTCCCCCTCACGGATCTCTCTGCGCAGAAGCATGGAGCAGTTTCCAACTGGTCGACAAACGATTTGTGCAATGCTTCGTCACTCTTTGGAATGCTGGGATCGAGGCGCGAGCTCTTGGGCGCTCCCCCTGGTCGAGGACCGATCCTCGAACAAAAAGGTTCCCCAAATTCGCGTTCTTGGCGCCCCCTTGGCGGATGGCATCTCTTTATTATCGACTTCCGCCGAAAGAGCATCAATCTCTTCCCTAAGCGCTTCGAATTCTTCCATCTTGCGGGATAGAAATCGCCGAGTCAGTTCGGCCTTTTCAGCTATACCCTTTGGCGTCAAAACATAGGCATACCGGCGCTTGTCTTTAGCGGCCGTGAAGTTCCCAAGCTTCACCAGCCCTTTCTCGATCAGGGCATTCAGCACATAATGTGTGCCTCCGACACTAATCCCAACCGCTTTGGCCAGATCTCTCTGCGACATTTCTGGGTTCTGTTGCAGCAGGCGAAGCACACGAAAACGCGTGTCTTCCTGAAGTTTGCTACGCTTGCTGGTCATGTCCTGGATTTGCTCAGGCTACCGCACAAGGCTTCCTCGAGGGCGCCTTGTTTGCGGGGGGGGGGCGACGTGATCGATGGGATGGGCATCGCTCACGTCTGAGCGATATCTAATGCTGCACCGGCACACAAGTCGAAATTTAACATGAATTTGATCTGTTTGGGGCGGAGGTTGCTCGGAAAAGCCCACCGTTCATCAATCTCGTCGGGACCGAAAGACGCCCCTAGTATCAGTCGGCGAGTGACGAGCTGCGTTTCGACAACAGTCCCGCCTCCGTTGGGCAATAGCGCGACGCCTATGCTGCCAGCGCCGGGATGGTGACGCTTCCTTGCCCCGCGAAGCAGGCGCTTTTTTGCGATCAGCGCCAAATGGCGACGATTGGTACTCTCACCCTATTGAACGTCACTCACCGTCGTCCGCTGCGCGATCATCATGAATGTCGCCCGTCCGCTTCCGAGCGTCGACGGCTGTTTCTCCCATCGCTGTTCTTTCATTCCATTCAGCCTGGTCCACCGCTTCCTCCATGCTGACCGTGTTCAGCACCGTTTCGAATTGCTCCTGAATCTCGGGCGCATGCCGAGCGACGTAGGAACGGACAGCCGCATTCTCCATCAGTTTTTTCAAATAGCCTTTTGCGACGACGAGGTTCAGCAACTCGGACCCGTAATTTTCCTCAGCGTGCTTGTATTTCTCCTGCACCTGGCTCATCTCGCGTTCCAACTTGACGATTTGCTCTAGCGGGTCGCCCTTGGGCTCTTCCGGTTTCGGCGGATTGTAGTCGGTGCGCTGCTCGGGTGGCGTGGCTTTCAGCAGGGCATCCGCATGGGCGGCGGTGATCGTGTTGGCCGCGATCATCAACTCGACCGCTTCGATTTGGCGGGCGGCCTTCATCTTGCGCAGATGTCGAGTCACGTCTGGTGCGAACTGGTGATCCTGCAACAACTCCACCGCCCTAGGGCAGATCCCGTGCAGAAGATTGACGCGCCGGTTGATGGTCGAAAGGTTCACATCGAAGGCGCGCGCAAGGCGCTCCTTGCTCACGCCCTTGTCGATGGCGCGGCGAAGCATGTAGTGCTCCTGCACTGTCGAAAGGCGGTTGATCCGGTGATTGTAGGTGTAGGTCTCGAAATCCTTGGCGATGAGGCAGGGCGCGGTGTCCTGGCCCAATTCTTTCAACGCCAGCACCCGTAGATTGCCATCGAGCAGCAGGAACCCTGCGGCCTCCGGATCCGGCTTGATCACCGAAAGCGGTTCAATCAGCCCAATTTCCCGGATCGAAGACACGATCTGCTTGAACTTACGCGTCGTCATCACCCCGTCCGGCACCTTTTTCGACGGCATCAATTCTTCGAGCGGGATCTGGAATGTCTCAAGATCAAACCCGAGGGTCAGGTTCAGTGGCGCCTTGGGATAGGGCGCATCGCTGTCATCGGCGTCGGGTGGCGGGAAGATCCCGGGGTAGAGTGGGGCAACTGTGGTTTGGTCTTCCATCATATGTCCTTTCAGATCAGGCGGTTTCAATGCGGTCAGCGAGGTATTTGGGCAGGCTGTCGAGGCCTTCGGCGCGCAGGAGGGTGACGTAGTTTTCATCTGCAAAGAGGCGTTTCAGCCCCTGGATTGCCAAGAGCAGTTGCTGATGTGCGTGGTCGGCTTTCAGCATCAGCTTGTGTTGGCGGGCGCCCTCGCGCTGGTAGGTCTTGACCAGCGAATGCGCCGAATTCGGCAGCTTCGGGCGATCACCACCGGTTTTCGGGCCCTTTCGCCTGCGCTTTTCGATGAGCCGCTTGGCGTCGGTGATCTGGTGGCCTTTCAGCTGGCCGGTCTTGTAGGCCTCTTCCAGCATTTCACCGAGGTTCTCATCGTCGTGCTTGGCACGGGCGATCTCAAGCGCGGTCGTGAGCGGGATGGTCTTGTTCTGCACCGCCTCGATCAGGCGCTCCTCGCCCTTTTCCAGCAGAAAGACGATGTCGCGCATGTATTTCTCGGACAACCCGGTGCGCGTAATGATGTCATCGATGGTGTAATTCCGCGCGAGCAGGAGCTCGATATCGGCGAGGATCTCGAGCGGGCGGTGCCCCCGTCGGGCGATGTTTTCGGCAAGCGACATGATGAAGGCGTCTTCGTCGCTCACATTGACCACAAGCGCCGGTATGTGACTTTCGCCAAGCAGGCGGAAGGCATTGAGGCGCCCTTCGCCGCAAACCAGCAGAAAGGCCGGATCGCCATCGGCGCCTTGGCGCTCGGTCACGGTGATCGGCTTTTTCAGGCCGATGGAGCGGATGTTTTCCACGATTTCCTCGAAGACCTTCATGTTTCGATCTCGGGAATTCAGGACCTCGATCCGGTCGATGGGGACGAGCGTGACGCTCTCGGGTGTGTCAGTCATCATCTGTGTGCTTTCCTTCTCTGGTGGTGTTCATGGTTTGTGCTTTCGTTAATGTCTGGCCGCGCTGTGACCCGTCCCATTTCCGGTGAATGCCGACCCGCTCGGCCATGCCGTAAAAGAACCCAAGGTCTTCGAAGCGGAAGGCCTCGAAGGCGATGCTGGTGCGATTGCAGAGGCGGATTTCCTGTCGCGGAAGATCGAGCCAGGGCAGCAAGTAATAGTCGAGCTCCTCGCGATTGTCGGGGTCGAGCCGCACCGCCAGCGTGACGTCGGCCTGGTAGCGCATCGGGTCAAAACGGATCCGCCAGCGCGACCGCCCGTCGCCCAGTGGTTGGCAACGCGCCAGCACCAAACTGACCACCATCTCACCATTGATGGTCAGCAGATCCGTCTTGGGATCACGTGCAACCGCACCGCCAACGTTCGCAATTGCCGCCTCGGTCCGCGCGATGATCTCTGGGTGCATGGCACGCAGGCGTCTGTTGAGTGCAATACGTTCCCGATCGCGGTCCGAGCGATAGCCAATCATCTCATAAGCCCGGGCCAGCGAACCGAACCGGTTGCGATAGGTGGCCGAAGACGGCATGTCCGGCGTCTGGTCGATCAGCACGCCGGAAAGCTGGCCGGCGTCGGTGTAAAGCCGTTTCAAATGATCCAGCAGTTCTTCATCCGAGAGCCGCGCGGATCGCACGGTGATGATCTCCTGCGCCGTCAGGAATGTTTCCAGCGGTACGATACCCTCAAACGCGCCTTCCTTGCGCACCCACATATCGGGCGGGTTTTCGACATGCAGCTTCTTCAGCTTGAAGGAAGACCGGTTGTAGACATTGTTGCCGATGTATTTCTCATTGGTCAGGACCGTGCGGACGGTGCCGGGCGTCCAGGGCCGCTTCAGATCGGTGGTCACACCTTCCTCGTTGAGTCGGTCGGCGATCTCTCGGAAGGACAGGTCCTCTTCGATCAGCCAGCGATACATCCGGCCCACCCAGGCCACTTCTTCGTCGGGCCCGGGCATCAGAATCACGCGGTCGGTCTGCAGCGATTTGTGCTCACCGCGTTTCAACTCGCCCTTGATACTTCCCCGCTCGTCGATCAGCACCCGGCGCAACCCGAACCCGGCCGGCCCGCCTTGACGAAACCCCAACTCGATCAGACGACATTGTCCCGCAAAAACCTTGGCGGAAAGCTCGCGGCTGTATTCGCCGGCCATGGCGCGTTTGACGCCCTTGACGATGGTCGAGACCGGTGAGCCATCGTTCTCGAACTGTTCGGCGCAATAAGCGACCTGGATGCCAGCGCGCTTGCAGATGTATTCGTAATAGGCGCTCTCGTCGGCATCTTGGAACCGGCCCCATCGGCTCACGTCGTAAACCAGGATCACGTTGAAATCGGCCGCGCCGGCTTCCACATCCGCGATCAACTGCTGCAGTGCCGCGCGCCCGCCGATGGAGAGGCCGCTTTTGCCGTCATCGGCGTAGGTCTTGACGATCTCGATACCGCGCTTTTCGGCATATTCCCGGATCTTGTCGGACTGGTTGAGCGTGGAATACTGCTGGTGCTCGGTTGACATACGCACATATTGCGCCGCCCGCATTTCCATGACCTCGCCCGTTCCGTCCAACGCAACCTCCGTTCCGTCTTTTGGCCGGTCGGACGTTTGCGTGGGCGGCTGCAGGTATCAAGTCGAGAAAATGGAATTAACCCATTCTATTAGGGTGCTAGGGGAATCGCACAGGCGATCGCCTTCAGGAAATCACAATCCTGGCGGGAAATTCGGCTTGCATCCGTCCGAATTTGAACAATAGGTGGGCGCAACGTTTTTTGAGGTTGACGATGGCTTTTTACGATCCCGATGCGACATGGTTTCTGGCCCAGCTCAAGCCCAATTCGGCGCGCATCGCCGAGCGCAATCTCAAGCGTCAGGGTTTCATGACCTTCCTGCCCCTCGAAGACCTAACACGGCAGCGCGGCGGCAAGTTCGTCACCAGAACCAGACCGCTGTTTCCAGGCTACATCTTCGTGGCCTTCGATGCCGCCCGCGGCCTTTGGCGCAAGATCAACTCGACCCAGGGCGTCACGCGGCTTGTGAGCTTCGGGCGCGAGCCCGCGCGGGTCCCGCTTGATCTCATCTCACAGCTGATGCTGCGCTGTGATACGCACGGCAAACTGCTTCCGCCGAAGCTTGTCAAACCCGGCGATCAGGTAGTGATCACCCAAGGGCCGTTTGCGGATTTCGTGGCCGAGGTGGAACAGATCGCCCCCGACCGGCGGGTCTGGGTACTGATGGACCTGATGGGAAGCCAGACCCGGGTTGCGATCAGGGCGGAGCAGCTTCGCGCGGTGTGAGCGATCAGCGCGTCAGCGGGGCAGGAACTGGCCTAGCTTGGAGAGGTTTTTTGATGCGAGAGTCAGCGGCCCGCCGACGCCGTTGCGGCGGATCGCCCGATAATCCTCCATCGACTTGCGTTTGATCCGGCCAAGGTCCCGGTTGCTCTCGCCGCCGAGGCGCATCTTGTAGAGTACCTCGGGAATGTAGACCGAAGGCGCCTTGGTCTGTGTGAAATACCGCAGGATGAAGTCATAGTCCGCCGCGATGCGGAACGATGTGTCGAACGTGCCAATCGTCTCATAGACGGACCGACGCAAGTACAGCGTGGGATGGGCGGGCATCCAGCCCCATTTCAGTCGCCGAGGTTCGAACGGCCCGGTCACCCAATGGCGCACGACGCGGCCGGTGTCGGACTGAGAGACATAATCGAGATCGCTGAACACCGCCTCAACGTTAGGGTCCTCGAACGCCTCGGCGATGCGCGAGAGTACACGTGTGTGGGCCAGAAAATCGTCGCTGTGCAGAAAGCCGACCACGTCGCCCGTCGCGCGTACGATCCCCTTGTTCAAAGCATCGTAGATGCCCGTATCGGGCTCGCTGACCAACACCATGCGGTCATGCGCAGCCGCCTCGATGGCGGCGAGGGATCCGTCGCGAGACTTGCCTTCGATGATCAGATGCTCGACGTCTGAATACTCCTGCGCGGCGACGCTGGCGATGGCTTCGCCCACGGTGGCTTCGGAGTTGTAAACGGCTGTAATGACGCTGATTTTCAAAGGGCTTCCCTCGCTTTCTGGCGATCAGTTACCACCGTGATGCCATGTGGTCAAAGTGGAAGGCAAATGGGCGGCTGTGCCAAAAAGCGTTGGCCACCTGACCCACTGCCAATCGGTGCAGAAAAGTGTGTCCTGAAGCCGGCGGTACAAGCTGACATGGTCTTGAGGCTCTTGTAGCGTGTGCGTTATTGGTTATATTGAATACGATCAGAAAGAGAGGTGCCGCGCCATGGCCAGAACGACCACGATGACCGTCCGCCTTAGTGGGACGCTGAGCGATTTCGTGTCGGCCAACGTGGGCGAAGATGGGTCCTATGAAAATGTCAGCGAATACATCCGCGACCTGATCCGGCGCGACAAGGAACGCGCCGAGGCCGAGGCGTTCAACCGTCTGAAGGCCGAACTGGCCCATGCCTTCGCGGCCCCGGACGAGACCTATAAGCCACTGACCGCAGCCGAGGTGATCGCGCGGAACCGGGGGTGATCCGGTGCCCGCCATTCGGATCCAGGAAAGGGCGTCCCTTCGCCTTGATGACATCTACCGCTATACGCGCGACAGGTGGGGCGACGATCAGGCCGACAAATACATCACCGGCCTGTTTGAAGCCTTCGACAAGATCTCGACGCACGGGGTCACCTCGAGACCCGTCCCGGCCGAGTTCGGCGTTGAAGGCTTCTTCTTTCGCTACGAGCGCCATTTCGTCTATTGGCGGCACCTTGAAAATGGCGACATCGGCATCGTCACAATTCTTCGCGAGAGGATGCACCAAATCGACAGGTTCCGCGATGATTTCGGGTTTGGCGAATAGGTCGGGAAGTCGACCGATACCAGCAAAAAAAGGCGGTTGGGAAACAGAACAGCACGCTTCAACCTTTGTGGCGCTTCAAATGAGGAGGAACGGGCACCCGTCTTACCTCTGTTCCGCGACCTGATCTCGTGTCTTACCCAGAAGCATGGCGCGTTCGAACGCCAGGATGTCTTCCAGCCGATACACCACACGTCCGCCGATTTTCATGTAGACGGGCCCCTCGCAGGCCCACCGCCAGCGCTCAAGCGTCCGGTGACTGATCCTCCAGCGCGCCGCCAATTCCTTCTGGTTCAAGCAAGTCGATTTCATGTTTCTCTCCTTTCGCACAACTCGGTTTGGTTGCTCGCAAACCAAGGCGTGAATGGAAAAGCGAGTAAAGTCAGAAGTTTGCGCGAAACACAAAGGCTGCGAGCAAGGTCAGAGAGATCAAGAGTATCAGACAACACCCGCCTCGATTCCTCGAATTGTCATCGGCCACTGGCGGCTACGTTGAGACGGGATTTTCGGTATTCCTTCCCCTCCGCCACAATCACCATTGCGAAAGATCGACCTCACCCGGCCAGCGCCGGAATTTTCCCTGTTTTCAAAGGGGTTTGCGGGATGGGTGCGAACCTCTGAGACGGGCCGCACCCCCGGTTTCGGTCTCTGAACCGCCCTTTGTTTCTGGTCGAGCGAACCTCGCGCAGTTCGGTTCGGTGTAGTTTTCGCAAGCGTTTTCAATGACCTGAGTTTCAATCCCGCCAAAACTTCGCCCCCTGTTTCCAATGCCTACAAGCGGAACGTGGCCCGAACAAACAGGAGGCGTAGCGGCTGGGGCTGGTGGCAGGCTGGTGCGTAGGGGTGACGGCATATGTCACCCGTCCGACCGCGAAAGCCTTGATGACAAAAGCGTAATCCGTCTCTAGCTTGGCCGCGATGTCGAAAGCGCCCTGGACCGATGAAGAAAACGACCTGATCGTCGCGGATTACTTCGCGATGCTGGCCGATGACCTGGCCGGGCGGCCCTACAACAAGGCCGAACATCGCCGCGCGCTCCTGCCGCTCCTGAATGGCCGGTCCGAGGGATCGGTCGAGTTCAAGCACCAGAACATCAGCGCGGTGCTGAAGGGGCTGGGCGAGGACTGGATCCCGGGCTACAAGCCCGCCTTCAATTTCCAGACATCCCTGATCGATGCGGTGGCGCGGTGGTTGGCGCTGAACCCGGCCTGGCTGGGGCGGTTGCCGAAAACCGCCGACGGATTGCACGAGGCCGCGCCGCTCTGGGTCGGTCCGGCGCCGACGCTCTCGAACCAGCCGCCACCGCAGGAGCTGGAGCAGATGCTGCATGTGGCCGCGAAGTTCGACGTCGCCGGCCGGGACGAGCGCAACCGGGCCTTGGGTCGTGCTGGCGAAGAACGCGTGCTGGCCCATGAGCGGGCCACGCTCAAGGCCGCCGGTCGGGATGAACTGGCGGGCAAGGTGCGGTGGGTGTCGGAGGAGGATGGCGACGGAGCGGGCTACGACATCGCCAGCTTCGCACCGGATGGGCAATCGCGGCTGATCGAGGTGAAGACGACGAATGGCTGGGAACGCACGCCGTTCTACATCGGCCGCAACGAACTGGCCGTTGCCGAGGAACGGCGCAAGGAATGGTGCCTGTTCCGTCTCTACCGGTTTTCGCGCGAGCCCAAGGCCTTCGAACTACGTCCGCCGCTCGACGCGCATGTCTCGCTGACGCCAACGACGTTTCAGGCGGGCTTTCATTGACGATTACGCAAACACCCTCTCCACCTGTTCCTCCCACGGCAGCGAGGCGATCAGGCACAGCTCGTAAATGGTGATCGCGCATGGTTCGCGGCGGATGACGAGGCGTTCCAGCACGTCGGGTGCCAGCCAGGCGAGGCGCGTGAGGCGGCTGAGGTAGCGGTCGGAGAGGCCCTCGTCGGCGGCGAGATCAGTGAGCGTGGCAACCTCGCCGGCCTCCAGCATCTTTCGCCAGCGCCAGGCCCGTCCGATGGCACGCAGGAGGCGGGGATCTTGGCCGGTGGGCGATGCGACCTCGATCTCCTTGGGCGGCAGGATGCGCGGGCGGCCGCCGCGCTTGCGCAAGGTGAGCGGCACGTGGACGCGGATCGTGTTGGTGCCGGGCATCAGGCGGCGTCCTCTGCTTCGGGCGTCAGAAGGCTGTCCCAGGTCAACTATTCCTCGATCCGGGCGGGACTCGTCGAGTTCCGGCGGATGATCGACGCGGTGCAATGGCAGCTCTTCATTCCGATGCTCTGCGCGCCGGTCTGGCGCTGGTTCACGGAGGCCGCATGGGCTGCGGGCCGGATCCCGACGCCCGACGTTCCGGTCGAATGGTCGCCGCCGAAGTTCGAGGCGGTCGATCCGCAGAAGGACGCGATGGCGAACCTCCTGTCGATCCGCTCGGGCACGATGACGCTGGCCGAGGTGATCGCGCAACAGGGCCGCAATCCCGATGCGGTGCTGGCGGAGATTGCCGCCACCAACGCGAAACTCGACGCGCTCGGACTGGTGCTCGACAGCGATCCGCGCCGGGTCACCAAGACCGGCAGCGCGCAGAGCAACGATCCGGCCGCCGACACAACGACCGACCCGGCACCGACCGACCAACAGGACTGACCCCATGGACACGATGATCGAACTGCCGGCCCTGCGCCGGTCGGCGGAGCTTGCGCCGAACACGGCCGATACCGAGGCCCGCACCGTCGAGGTGATCTGGTCGGCAGGGGCGCGTGTGCGCCGCTCGACCCTGTTCGGCGAACCTTACGACGAAGAACTGAGCCTCGATCCGGGCCATGTGCGGCTCGAGCGGCTGAACGCGGGCGCGCCGTTTCTGAAGGTGCACGAGATCGAAACGCTGGATGCGGTGATCGGCTCGGTCGTGCCCGGCTCGGCCCGCATCGAGAACGGCCGCGG
>NZ_FNVD01000026.1 GCF_900108275.1 Jhaorihella thermophila | reverse complement strand
CTCGGCGCGGTCTCGCTCGCCGCGCTCGTGCGTCATCTCTGCCTGCGCGCCGGGCTGGCGGAGGAGCGGATCGACGTCTCCGGCCTCTGGGGCGCCGTCGAGGGGCTGGTGATCCCGGCCATCGAAAGCCCCCGCACGACCATCTCGATGCTGGCCCGCCACTTCGGCTTCGATGCGGTCGAGAGCGAGGGCGTGATCCGGTTCCGCATGCGGGGAACGGCGCCGGTCGCCACCATCACGCCCGACGACCTGGTCGCAGGCAACGGCGAGGACATCGAGCGGACCCGCAGCCAGGAGACCGAACTGCCCCAGATCCTGCGCTGGAGCGTGGCCCGCGCCGACGAGGATTATGACAGCGCCCTCGTCGAGGCCCGCCGCATCACCACCGGCGCGGTGCGCGTGACCGCCGAGAGCTTTCCCGTTGCGGTCGCCCCCGAGGAAGCAGAGCGCCGCTGCCGCAGGGCGCTGATGGAGGCCTGGACCGCGCGGGAACGGGCGAGTTTTGCCCTGCCACCCTCGCGGCTCGCGCTCGATCCGGGCGACGTGGTGCAATTCGATGACGACACCGCCACCGAGTTCCGCCTCATGCGCATTGCCGACGGGCTTGCCCGGCGCATCGAGGCCGCCCGTCAGGACCGCGAGGACTACGACCTGCCGCCGGGAGCCCAGCGCGCGGCCGCTGTCGCCCGCTCCGTGCCGCTCGGCGCGCCGCAGGTGGCGATCCTCGATCTGCCGCAGCTGACCAGCACTCACACGCCACCGCGCCCCTTGATTGCGGTCGATGCCGATCCCTGGCCGGGCACGGTTGCCGTCCTGCGCAGTCCCGAGACATCGGGCTGGGCGAGCTTTGCCACGATCACCCGCCGCGCGCGGATCGGCATTCTGGCCGCCGATCTTCCCACCGGACCTGTCTGGAGATGGGATCAGGGCGCGGTCATGGAGATCGACCTTCCCTGGGGCCAGCTCGAGAGCGTGACCGAGTTGCAGCTCTTTGCCGGCAGCAATGCCTTCGCCGTGGAGAGCGCGCCGGGCACATGGGAAATTCTACAGGCCCGCGACGTGACGCTGGTCGCGCCCGGCCGCTATCGCCTCACCACGCTCCTGCGCGGCCAGCGGGGGGCCGAACATGCCATCGGCAATCCCGCCCCGGCCGGGGCGCGGGTCGTGGTTCTGGACGGGGCCGTCACCGAACTGCCCTTCACCGTCGGGGAGATCGGCCTGCCGTGGAACCTCGCCGTCGGACCGGCAACGCGACCGGTGTCGGACACGACCTATACGATCCTGTCCGTGACGCCCGTGGGCGCCTCGCTCCGGCCCTTCGCCCCGGTGCACCTCGCGGCCCGCGCGGAGGCCTCAGGCGACATCACCCTTTCCTGGACGCGCCGCTCCCGCGACCCTGCGGCCGACAGCTGGGAGGCGGCCGAAGTGCCGCTCCTCGATCAGCCCGAAGCCTGGGAGATCGACATTCTCGACGGCGCAACCGTGAAGCGGATGCTGGCAGCAGTCATAGCCAAAGTGATCTACACCCCCGCCGATCAGATGGCCGACTGGGGCGCGACGCTGGAGCCGGGCGCCGCGCCGACCATCCGCGTGGCCCAGCTCGCGCCGTCTCTCGGACGCGGGACTCCCACCGAAGACATCGTCACCATTACTTGAGGCTCCCATGACCACCCCGAACCTCGCGCTTCCTTACATCGCCGCCGCGCAGGCGCAGAAGCATGTCACCCACAACGAAGCCCTCGACCGGCTCGATGGCCTCGTGCAGCTTTCCGTCACGGATCGGGATCTGGCCGCGCCGCCCGCGAGCCCCTCCGAGGGCGACCGCTATATCGTCGCTGCCGGCGCCACGGGCGCGTGGGCCGGATGGGATGGGGATGTGGCGCTGTTCTCGAGCGGTGCCTGGCTGCGCCTGTCCGCGCGCGAAGGCTGGCGTGTCTGGGTCGAGGACGAGGCGACGCTTCTCGTGAGATCGGGCGGCGCGTGGATCACGCTCGAGGCCGCGCTCGGGCTGGTGACGCGGAGCACAGACGTGACCCTCGCGCTGAGCCCGAACGGCGCCGCGACGCGCCTGACCGTCGCCGAGGAGACGCTCGCGACCCTCGCGGGCCCCACCGTCACCTCGAGCATTGCCATCCACGCCCGCGCGATCGCCCTCTGCGTCTCGACCCGCACCACCAGCGCGATCACCGGCGCCACAAGCTACGACTGCGGCATCGCCGGCAGTCCCGCGAAGTTCGGCGGCTCCCTCGGCACCGCCGCCAGCGCCTCCAACCTCGGCATCATCTGGCCCGAGGCTTTCTGGGCCGACACGCCCATCGTCCTCACCGCCAATGGCGGCGACTTCACCGGCGGCGCCGTGCGCATCGCCATCCATGCCTTCGCATTCACCCCGCCAGACTGAGGCCGCCATGACACCTCCCAGATCCGAGCAGGGCTTTGTCCGCATGCCCGAGGACGAGTTGCCACTTCGCCCACGAGGCACCTGTCGCGGAGGCTGCGCGCCGACCGGCCTTTCCCAAGGCTTAGGGGCCCCAGATTTGCGAAGCCCTTGTGAAGGTAGGTCGCGCCCCTGGTTTGATGGTTTCCATTGCAGGGATGGGCCGAAGAAAAAATGTGAGAACGATGCCTCGCCCGAGCCCGCTGGTGGGACGGGGGCGTGAAGAGTTTGCCCGAAACCTGATCCAACCTGCGGGCAGAACCGTAAGGAGAAAGACGAACAAGAAAGGCGGTCGACAGCATGTGGCGGACAACGGTGTTCTATGACGGCAGCTGCCCCCTGTGCACGGCGGAAATCGACCACTACCGGCGCAGGGATCGGCGCGGCGCCCTTGAGTTCGTCGATGTATCCAAACCTACGGAGCGCCTGCCTGAAGGCGTTGATCGCGCGGCCTTGATGGCCCGGTTCCACGCGCTGGCGCCGGATGGTCGGCTACGCTCGGGCGCGCGGGCGTTCGTGACCGTCTGGGCGCAGCTGCCAGGCTGGCGATTTTTGGCCCACGTGGCCGGGCTGCCCGGAGTGCTGGCACTGCTCGAAGGGCTCTACCGGCTGTTCCTGCCGGTGCGACCGCTCTTGGCCCGGGTGGTTCGGTTGAGTCGAGGGCGCGTGGCATGAGGCGCGCCTTGGCGGGCATGGCCGGGATCTGCCTTGCCGCGGTGATGTCGCTGGCGGCTGCGGCGGGGGAGAGGATGAACACTCTGGACGACTTCAGCGAAGGCCTGTCGCCGGACTGGTCCTTCGTCACCGATCAGGTGATGGGCGGGGTCTCGACGGGAAAGGCCACGCTTGAGCGAGCGGATGGCGAGGCATTCCTGCATCTGACCGGGCGGGTCAGCACCGAGAAAAACGGCGGTTTCATCCAGGCACGGCTCATGCTCGAGCGCCCTCTCCCGGCAACGGCCCGGGGGCTCGAGCTTGAGGTGCGCGGCAACGACCAGACCTACTATGTCCATCTGCGCGGGCGCGGGCCCTCCCTGCCGTGGCAGTTCCATCAGGCGCCGTTCGAGGCCGCCGCCGACTTGCGCGTCGTGCGCATCCCCTTTGACGCCTTCCGCCCGCGCGGGATGATCCTCGGCCGGCCGATCGCGCCCGAGCGGATCCGCAGCATCGCGGTGGTCGCCTATGGACGCGATCATGAGGCCGATCTGGCCGTGCGCCGGCTGGGGTGGTATTGATCGGCGTGGCCCGATCTTCACGGCGCCCCCGCCGTAACCTGACCACCGCGAGCGCGCCCATCACCGCATTCGGCCAGCGCAACAACAGGCAGGACGCCATGACCGAGCCGACCCGGAAATCCGTTGCCCCCGGCATCGCCGGCACGAGCACCGGCACGGGCGCGGGGGGGGAGAGCGCGCTTGTGCCGCTGCCCGCGCGCGAGGACGCGCCCGCACGCCGGGCGCGCCGGTGGCCGTGGCTTGTCGCGCTTGTCGTTATTCTCGCCGGTGCGGGGTTGGCCTTCATGCGCGGCGGCGGTGGAGGGCCGGCCGTTCCGGTCGAGGTTCTTGCGCCGGCGCCGGCCGAGCGGGTGCTGATCGTCTCGGGACGAACCGAAAGCGCGCTCTCCGCCGATCTGACCAGCCCCGTGGCGGGCACCGTCCTCGCGGTCCTCGCCGAGGAGGGGCAAAGGGTTGCCGAGGGCGCCGAGCTTGTCAGCCTCGATGACGGCAGGGCGCGCGCCGCACTCCGGCAGGCGATTGCCGCCCTCGATGCCGCGATGCTGCGCCGACAGCAGGCAGAGGACGACGCCCGGCGCGCCGAGGAACTGGGTGCGGTCGTGCCGAAGGTCGAACGCGACCGCGCCGAGAAGGCGCTGGCTCAGGCCCGCGCCGAGGAGGAGCGCCTTTCGGCCGCCGTCGAACAGGCGCGCCTTGCGCTGGCCGACTACAGCATTCGCGCGCCCTTCGCCGGCACTGTCCTGAGCCGCGCCGTCGATCCGGGCGAGACGGTTCAGCCCGGCCGGCTTCTCCTGCGGCTTGCCGATCTCGACAGGCTGCGCGTCATTGTCGAGGTGGATGAAGCTCTCGCCGCCGCCGTCCGTCCCGGCCAGCGGGCGGTTGTCGAGCTTGCGGGGCGGGATGCGCTGCTCGAGGGGCGCGTCGCCTGGATCGCGCCCGAGGCCGATGCCGTCACCGGAACGGTGCCGGTTCGTATCGCCTTCGAGAACATGCCCGAGGGGGCGCAGGTGGGCCTGACGGCAGTGGTGAACATCACCGTGGCACAAAGCGCGGCGGCGCTGACGGTGCCGCGCTCGGCGCTCGTCGAGGGGCCGGCGGTCTTCGTGCTGCGCGACGGGCGGGCGGTGAAGGCCCCGGTCGAGATCATCGACTGGCCGGCGGAGCGGGTGGAGATCACGGGCGGGCTGGCCGCAGGCGATACGGTCATCCTGAACCCCGAGGGGCTGGCCGACGGGCAGGAAGTGCGCGCCGCGCCGCCCCCCGGCGGGGCGGGCTGAGCCATGCTCTACGGGGCCAAGATGGCGTGGCGGCATCTGGGGTCCGCGCCGGGGCAGACCGCGCTTCTGGTGGCGGGCGTGGCCGCGGCGGTGTTCATCTTCATCTTCATGAGCGCGCTCATCGGCGGGCTGGCGGAGCTTCTGGTCAACCGCACGCTCGGGAATCAGGCCCATGTCACCGTCGCAGCCCCGGACCGGCCGCTGCCCCTCCTCGTGCCTGCGCAGGGGCGCCACATCCTTGCCGCAAGGCAGGCCTCGACCAGCCCCAGCCTGGGGCTCGCGGCGCCGCGCGCCTGGGAGGCGACGCTTGCAGCCTTCCCCGGCGTGCGGGTGATCGCGCCGAAGCTCGTGGGCAGCGGCGTGCTGATCCGGGGCGAGGTGACCCGGCCGGTGACGCTGACCGGGCTGGAGCCGGGGCGCGAGAGCGCGATCATCCGTTTTGAAAGGTCCATGGTGGCGGGCACGGCGGCGCTGGCGGCGGGCGGGGTTCTGATCGGCGAGACGCTGGCGCGCGATCTTGGATTGTCCGTGGGCCGGGCCGTCACCTTCCGCGCCGACAACGGCAACAGCGTGACGCTGACGGTGAGCGGCATCTACCGCCTCGGCCTCGGCCAGCTCGACGAGGCGGCCGCCTTCGTGCCCATCAGCGCCGCACAGGCGGTGCTGGAGCGGCCGGGCCGTGTCTCGGCGATCGAGCTGAAGCTCGACGACCTCTATGCCGCGCCCGCGGTGGCCGCGCGCATTGCCGCCGCCACCGGGCTCGACGTGACGCCCTGGACCGAGACAAGCGCCCAGCTTTTCGAGGCGCTGCGCGCGCAGGGCAACACCGGGCTGATCCTCAAGGTATTTGCCATGATCACCGTGGTCATCGGCATCGCCTCGGCGCTGATGCTGACCACCTTCCGCCGGCGCGGCGAGATCGGCATCATGCGGGCCTTCGGCGCCACCCGGCGCTTCATCCTCTATGTTTTCGTGCTGGAGGGCGCGCTGATCGGGCTGGCGGGCGGGCTGGCGGGCGCGCTTCTGGCTGTGGCGGCCCTGTCGCCCTTCCCCCCGATCGAGGAGGTGCAGCCCGGCCAGCTGCCGGTCGATCTCGGACAGGGCTCGATCGGGCTCGCCATATGGCTCACCACGCTCGGGGCAACGCTTGCCGCGCTCCTGCCCGCGCGCGCGGCGGCCCGGCTCGATCCGGTCGAGGCGATCCAGCAATGAGCGCGCCGGTTCTCGAAGTGCGCGAAGTGCACAAGGTCTATGGCGAGGGGGCCACGGCCACGCATGTGCTCAAGGGCGTGAGCCTTGCCATCGACCGGGGCGAGATGGTGGCGCTGATCGGGGCGTCGGGCTCGGGGAAAAGCACGCTTCTCAACATTCTCGGCACGCTGGCGCGGCCCACGTCGGGGCAGGTGACGATGCTGGGCGAGGACCTTACCCGCGCCGACGACGACACCCTGACCGAGTTTCGCAACCGCCATATCGGCTTCGTCTTCCAGTTCCACCACCTGCTGCCCGACTTCACCGCGCTCGAGAACGTGATGTTCCCCTCCGCCGTGCGCGCGGGGCGCGAGCGGGCGCAGGCGCGGGCGCGCGCGGCGGCGCTTCTCGCGCAGGTCGGGTTGAGCGAGCGGGCGGATTTTCGCGCCACGCAGCTTTCGGGCGGGCAGAAGCAGCGGGTGGCGATCGCGCGGGCGCTGATGAACGGCCCCGAACTCATCCTCGCCGACGAGCCGACCGGCAACCTCGACCGCCAGAACGCCATGCAGGTGATGGATCTGCTGGCGCGCATCAACCGGGAGAGCGGCACCAGCTTCCTGATCTCGACCCATGACGAAGAGATCGCCGCGCGCTGCGGCCGCCGCGTCGTGATCAGCGACGGGGTGATCGCGGCGGACAAGCGCGCCGCCCGCTGAGATTGTTCGCGCGAATCTTTGGCGAAGAGTGAACCGCGCGCCGGCGCGAGCCGTATCTTCATCACAACCAACCCAAGAGGAGGACTTCCATGTTCCGCATGACCCAACTGGCCACCAGCGCCGCGCTCACGATGGCCGCTGCCACCATGGCCTTCGCCACCGCGGCGACGCTTGCGCTCGCGCCCGTTCCGGCGCTCGCCGGCGCCCACATGAAGAAGGACATCGTCGATACCGCCGTCGAGGCCGGCAGCTTCAACACGCTCGTGGCCGCGGTGCAGGCCGCGGGCCTTGTCGAGACGCTCAAGGGCGAGGGCCCCTTCACCGTGTTCGCGCCCACCGACGAGGCCTTCGCCAAACTCCCCGCCGGCACGGTGGAAGAGCTGCTCAAGCCCGAGAACAAGGGCAAGCTTACCGCCATCCTCACCTACCATGTGGTGCCGGGCAAGGTGATGTCCTCCGACCTCAAGGACGGCATGATGGCCAAGACCGTTCAGGGTCAGGAGGTGAAGTTCTCGCTGATGGGCGGCGCCAAGGTGAATGACGCCAATATCGTTCAGGCCGACATCGAAACCTCGAACGGCGTGATCCACGTGATCGACACGGTGATCCTGCCCGCCGAGTGACGGTCGGAACGGTTCCGGTCCCATGGCTGGGCGAAACTCCCTGCAGGTCGTGTGTTTCAAGCGCGACCTTCGCGCAAGTGACAACTCCCCGCTTTCGCGCGCCATCCAGCATGGACCGGTCCTGCCGCTCCACATCGTGGAGCCGGCGCTCTGGTGGCTCGAGGATGCCTCGGGCCGCCAATTTGCATTCAGGCGGGGGCACGCATGGCCGCCGGTGCTGGGCGAGGTACGCCCTTGCTCGATGAGCTGTTGGCAGGCGCGCCATCATGCCCGACAGGACCGAAACGGGGAATTGCCAAGCGAGACAGAGACATGAGCGACCGCGCCCTCGTCATCGGGGCTTCGGGCGGCATCGGTGACGCCCTCGCCGAGGAATTCACGCGACGGGGCCATGCCGTCACCGGCCTGTCGCGGCGGGCCGACGGGCTCGATGTAACCGACCCGGCATCGGTCGAGCGCGTGCTGGGCGGGGTCGAGGGGCCCTTCGCGCGCGTCGTCGTGGCCATTGGCATCCTTGCGCCGGCAGGCCGGCGGCCCGAGAAGAGCCTGGCCGAGATCGACGCCAAAGCCATGGCTGAGGTGATGGCCGTCAACGCCATCGGCCCGGCGCTGATCCTGCGGCACCTGCCACGCCTTCTGCCCCGCGAGGCGCCAGCCGTTGCGGCGGTGCTGACGGCGCGGGTGGGCTCGATCGGCGACAACCGGCTGGGCGGCTGGTTCTCATACCGCGCCTCGAAGGCGGCCGCCAACCAGATCGTGCATACCGCCGCCATTGAGCTTGCCCGAACGCATGCGAAAGCGGCGCTGGTGGCCCTGCACCCCGGCACCGTGGACACGCCCTTCACCGCCGCCTATCGCGGGCACCAAAAGCTCGACCCGGCCGAGGCCGCGCGCCGGCTGGCGGATGTGATGGAGGGGCTGACCCCCGCGCAGACGGGCGGCTTCTTCGACCACCGTGGCGAGGCGGTGCCGTGGTAGCGCCGCGTCTCGTCCTCGTTCTCGGCGATCAGCTGACCGAGGGCATCGCGGCGCTTGCTGCCGCCGACCGTTCGCGCGATGTGGTGGTGATGGCCGAGGTGATGGCGGAGGCAACCTATGTGTGCCACCATCCGCAGAAGATCGCGCTGGTCTTTGCCGCCATGCGCAAGTTTGCCGCGCTCCTCGAAGCGGCTGGGTGGCGCGTGGCCTACACCCGGCTGGATGACCCGGAAAACGCTGGCTCCATCCCGGCCGAGCTGTTGCGCCGCGCCGAAGAGACCGGCGCCTTCGAGGCGATCGCCACCGCGCCCGGCGACTGGCGGCTGCGCGCGGCGCTCGAGGCGGTGCCGCTGAGGCTGCGCATTCTGGAGGATGACCGCTTCCTCTGTTCGGCGCGCGACTTCGCGGCCTGGGCCAAGGGGCGCAAGACGCTGCGGATGGAATGGTTCTACCGCGAGATGCGCCGCAGGACGGGGCTGTTGATGGAGGGCGACGCCCCCGCCGGCGGGCGGTGGAATTTCGACGCCGAGAACCGCAAGCCGCCGAAGGCGGGCCTCGGCTTTCCCGACCCGCCCGTCTTTGCCCCCGACCGGACGGTGCGCGAGGTGCTCGATATCGTCGCCGACCGCTTCGGCGCGCATTTCGGCGAACTCGAGCCCTTCGGCTGGCCCACCGACCGCGACGAGGCGCTGACTCTTCTGGCCCATTTCCTGCGCCGCGCCCTCCCATGCTTCGGCGACTTTCAGGATGCCATGGTGACGGGGGTGCCGGTGATGTTCCACTCGCTGCTGTCGCCCGCGCTGAACCTCGGCCTTCTCTCCCCGCTCGAGGTCTGCCGCGCGGCCGAGGCCGAATGGCGCGCGGGCCGGGCGCCGCTCAACGCGGTCGAGGGCTTCATCCGGCAGATCCTCGGCTGGCGCGAGTTCATCCGCGGGGTCTGGTCCCTGGAAGGACCGGACTACATGCGCCGCAACGCGCTGGGCCATCGCCGCAAGCTGCCCGCCCTCTACTGGGGCGCGCCCACGCGGATGCGCTGCATGGCCGAGGTAGTCGGCCAGACCCGCCGGCGCGCCTATGCCCATCACATCCAGCGGCTGATGGTCACCGGCAATTTCGCGCTGCTCTCCGGGGTCGATCCGGCGGAGGTGCATCGGTGGTATCTCTCGGTCTATGCCGATGCCGTCGAATGGGTCGAGGCGCCCAACACGCTGGGCATGAGCCAGTTCGCCGATGGCGGGATGGTGGCGTCAAAGCCCTATGTCTCCTCGGGCGCCTACATAAACCGGATGTCGGACTACTGCCGCGGTTGCGCCTATGACGTGACGGCACGGACCGGCCCGAATGCCTGCCCCTTCAACCTGCTCTACTGGCACTTTCTCGACCGCCACCGCAACCGCTTCGCCGCGAACCCGCGCATGGCGCAGATATACCGCGGCTGGGACGGGCGCGACGGTGCCGCCCGCGCGCGGGTGCTGGCCGAGGCCGAGGCGTTCCTTGCCCGGCTGGACGCGGGCGAGCCGGTCTGACCGTCAAACCGCGAGCGCGGCAAGGGCAAGCGCGGCGATCGCGCCCGCCGTCAGCCAGAGGCGCAGGCGCGGATACCAGGCGGGTGCCTCGGTGCGCGCCGTCGCGGTGCGTTCGGCCGCGAGCAAGCCGGCGAAGGCCGCAGCCAGAAGGGCAAGCCCGGACAGGGGCGGCAGGAAGGGCGCGGCCAGGGCCGGCAGGGCGAGGAGTGCGAAGCCCGCCTGCCGCAGCGCGCCGCCGCCGGCGGCCAGCACCATCGCCCAGCGGGCGCCGGCCATGAAGGCGAGAATGACTGCGCCCCAGGTCAGCTCGGCCCGAAGCGCCACGTAGGCCAGGCCTATCCCCGGCGCGAGATGGGCCAGAGCCGCAAGGCCCCAGAAGGGAACGAGCCCCGCCGTGCCGAGCGCCGCCGCAGCGCGGGCCGTGCTCATGCCGCGGGCGCGGCCAGCGCCGCCTCGATCGCGGCGCGGGCCTTGCGCGCGGTGGGCTTGAACGTGCTCGGCATCCAGGTGATGATGCGCCCGTCGCGGCCGATGAGATACTTGTTGAAGTTCCAGCGCATGCGCTGGCCGGACTCGGCCGCAGCCCATTTGAAGAAGGGGTGCGCCGCCGCGCCCACCACATGCACCGGCGCCGTCATCGGAAAATCGACGCCATAGGTCAGCTCGCAGAAGTCCTTGATCTTGCCCGCCTCGTCATATTCCTGCCGGAAGTCGGTCGAGGGCGCGCCGATCACCACCAGCCCGCGGTCGCGATAGTCCTGCCAGACCTGGACGAGGTCGCGGTATTGCGGCGTGAAGCCGCAGAACGACGCGGTGTTGACGACGAGCAGCACCTTGCCGCGCCATTGCGACAGCGGCATCGCGCCGCCCTCGAGCGCCTCGAAGGTGAAGTCCCAGGCGGTCTGCGCCCGGGCGGTGGCTGGCACCAGCGCAATCGCGCCGGCCCCGGCGATCAGTTGAAGCATGGTGCGACGGTTGGTCATGTCCGGTCCTCCTGTGAAGATTTCGCGCCGCTGCCGCGAAAGAGGGCGTGAAAGAGCGGCAGCGGCAGGAAGCGCCCGAGCGTGAAAGCCCAGGCAAACGGCGCGGGGAAGCTCGTCGAGAACCGCCCCGAGCGGATCGCCGCCAGGGTGCGGCGGGCGGCGTCTTCCGGTTCCATGATCTGGGGCATGGCAAAGCTGTTCTTCGCCGTCAGCCGGGTGCGGATGAAGCCGGGGTTGACGCGCTGCACCACCAAGCCCGATCCGGCAAGATCGGCGCGCAGGTTCTCGGCCAGATGCATCAGCGCGGCCTTGGACGCGCCATAGCCGATGGCACCAGGCAGGCCGCGAAAGCCCGCAAGCGAGCCGATCAGCACCACCCGGCCCGCCCCGCGCGCGGCCATGCCGGGCACCACATGCGACAGCACCGTGAGCGCGCCGGTGAAGTTGACCTCCGCGATCGCCTCGGCCACGCCCGGCCGCCAGGCGCGCGCGCTCATCGGCTCATAGGCGCCGGCGGCATAGATCACCCCGTTGGGCAGGCCCACCGCCTCGGCCACCTGCGCGACGGATTCCGAATCCGTCACATCCAGCGGCTGCGCGGTCATGCGCGGCTCTTCCGCCGCCAGCGTCTCGAGTGCTTCTCGGGAGCGGGCCGAGGCGATCACCTCAGCCCCCTCGCGGGCCATCAGGCGCGCAAGCTCGCGCCCGAGGCCGGCGCTTGCGCCCACGATCCACCAGCGCTGGCCGGTGAAGCCGCTCATTGCCCGCGCTCCGCCGCGGGGCGGATGGTGGCCACGAGCTCGGCCACCTTGACCCCGAACTTGCGCATCTGCGAGCGGTTGAGGATCACCCCGTCGGGGGCGAGATACATCCAGTCCACCACGTCGAGCACATGCCCGCCGGCCGCTTGCGGAAGGCGCAGCCGGTAGGTGAGCCGCGCGGTCGCCCCCGAGACCACGCCCTCTGCCTGACCCATGATGTCGGGCGCGGTGGCGGTGAAGCGGCCGCCCTCATGCACCGTGATGGTCCAGGCGCGCTCCTGCGTCATGCCCGAGGCGTAGCGGAAGCTTTCCGAAAGCCGGCCGGTCGCGCCCTCCCACGCGCCGTTCATCTCGGCCACGAAGCGACTTGTCACCGCGCCCGTGGGCCCGAAGATCACGCCTTCCGAGATCATCATGCCACCGAGATGGGTGCGCAGGTCGAAGGCCGGTTCGGTGCCGGCATAACGGGCGGGCGACTGCGCGGCGAAGCTGAAGAAGAGCCGCTGGGCGGCAAGTCCGAGCGCGAGCAGCACGAAAAGGGTCGCGAAGAGCTTGAGCATCAGAAGACCTTTCGGGGCAGCGCCAGCAGAAGGCCAAGCGCGAGGAGTTTAAGAAGGCAGGGAAGGACCGCATAGCCGAGCACCAGCGCCCGGGCGGCGGCCGGGTCCGGCGCGGTGCCGGGCACATAGCCGGCGAGCGACAGCACCGGCAGCACCAGCGCGGCGGCAAGCGCGAGCGCCAGCTTGCCCGCGAAGGACCACAGACCAAAGGCAAGCCCCTCGGGCAGGTCATGGCGGGCCAGAAGCGCGGCAAAGAGCGCAGGCAGAAGCACCAGCTCTGCCCCCACCGCCGCGCCCGAGCCGAGTGTCACCGCGCCAAAGCGCCAGGCGGCACCCGCGGGCAGCACCGCCGCCCAGCCGAAGGCGGCGATGGCCAGGAGCATCGCCGCCGCCAGCACCGGGCGCGTGCCGAACCGGCGCGCAAGCGCCGCCCAGCCCGGAGCGGCCACGGCGGCGGCAAGGAAGAACCCGGCGAGATAGGCGCCGGCAAGCGGGCCAAGCCGCAGATGATCCTCGACGAAGAACAGAAACAGCGTCGCCGTCACCGCGACTGGAAGCACGTTCAGCAGCGCCAGCGCCAGCAGCCAGCCGCCGCCCGCGGCGATTAGCGGGCGCAGCGCAGGCGGCGCGGCGGCGCGCGGCGCGATGCCCGCCCAGAGCGGCCGCGCCGCCCACCAGACCACAAGGGGCGCGAGGGCCATCACGATACCAAAGGCGGCATAGCCGGCGCGCAGCCCGAGCCCGGCGGCGAGAAACGCGGGCAGAACCGAGGCGACGAGCACACCCACAAGCGCGCCGCTCTCCCGCCAGGCGGCGAGGTTCAGATGCGGGCCGGCCTCGCGGCTTGCAGCGATCTCGACCGACAGCGCATAGAGCAGGATCGTGCCCAGGCTGTAGGCGGTGAACAGCACCACGAGCCCCGTTGCCATGAGCCACAGCCCCGGCTGTGCGGCGAACACCGCCGCAAAGCCGCCGCCAAGGCTGAGGAGCGCCAGCGCCGCGAGCCCTCCGGCGCGCGAGCGCATCCGGTCCACCAGCCGCCCGAGAAGCGGATCCTGCACGAAATCGAGCACGCGGAGCGCCAGCAAGATACCGCCGACCGAGGCCAGCGGCAGCCCCAGCGCGGCCACAAAGCGCGGCAGATGCACGTAAAGCGGCAGCCCGGCCGAGGCCAGAAGCCCCGCCATCAGCGCCACGCGCCAGCGCGCGTCAGTGGGCGCGAGCGAAAGGGCGGCCGCCTCAGCCATGCTCGAGCACCACCTGCACCACATCCGTCTGCCCAGTGGCGAAGGCGGCGGCGCAGGCATTGAGGTAATAGCGCCAGGTCCTGAGCGCGGTGGCGTCGAAGCCGTAGTCGGCGAGCCGGCCGGCTCGGGCCTGCATGCGGGCGTTCCATTCGCGCAGGGTGCGGGAATAATCCGCACCAAAGGTGAAGCGGTCCACAACCTTCAGCCCCGCCCGGCGCGCCTCGAGCGCGATCACCGCGTCGCACAGCAGCATCCCCCCGGGGAAGGTGTGATGGCGGATGAAATCGGTGCCGCGGCGGTAGATGTCGAAGGTGGCATCGGGCACGGTAATCGCCTGGATTACTGCCCGCCCGCCGGGTTTCAGCCGCGCCTTGAGCGTGCCGAAGTAGGTGGGCCAGTAGCGCTCGCCCACCGCCTCGATCATTTCGATCGACACGATGTTGTCGAACTGCCCGGACACGTCGCGGTAATCCTGCAGGCGGATCTCGGCGCGCCCGTCGAGGCGGGCGTCGGCATGGGCCTTCTGGCTGGGCGAGATGGTGATGCCGGTCACCCGATGGCCGCGCTCGGCGGCGCGCTCGGCGAAGCCGCCCCAGCCGCAACCGATCTCCAGAAGGCTCCCCGTCGCGGGGCCGAGCTTCTCGAGGATTCGGTCGCATTTGGCCAGCTGCGCAGCTTCGAGCGAGGTTTCGCCGCCGGCATAGAGCGCCGAGGAGTAGTGCATCCCCATATCGAGCCACTGGCGGTAGAACTCGTTGCCCACATCGTAATGGGCGCGGATGTTGCGCGCCGCTCCCGCCTTCGAATTCGCGCGCAGGAGCCGGTCGAGCGCGCGCAGCGCCAGGCGCATGAGCGGCCGCGGGCGGTCGAACCCGCCCAGCTCGTCAAGATTGAGAAGTGCGAGCGCGCAGACCGCCTCGATGTCGGGGCTGTCCCAGAGCCCGGCCACATAGGCCTCGCCGAAACCCACATCGCCACGGGCGCGCATCGCCGTTACGGCGGACCAGTCGCGCAAGATCAGCTCGGCCTGCGGCTCGCCGCGCCCGAAGTGATGCACCGCGCCTTCGGGGGTGGTCAGCCGCAGGCTGCCTTGGCGGATGGAGGCGCAGGCATCGAGAAAGGCGGAGCGCACCGAGCGGCGCAGGATCGCAGGGCGCGACGGCGCGGCCGCCGGGTTGGCAAAGGTGTCGGTCATGGGCTGGTCTCCTGGGCCGGGGGAGCGGGGCGGTCGCGCCAGCGCGCGCCCTTGAGCGCAAGGCGGGCGGCATGCCAGTGGATGAGGGCGAGCGTGCGCAACGGCCCCAGCGGATGGCGCAGAAGCAAGGCGAAGGCCGCGCGCCGGGCGAGAGGGATCAGCGGGCCGGTGAGCCTCGCGGCCACGCCCTCTGCGCCGTTGCGGTGCAGGATGCGTATGTCGAGCGCCTCGGGGCGGATGTCGAAGCGGAAGGCATAGTCGCCGGCCACGTCCTGAAACGGCGAGACGTGAAAGATCTTGGCCGCTGTCAGCGTGTCCTCCGGGGCGATCGGCCGCCCGTCGGGGTGATGGCAGAGATAGGAATGGCGGTCGCCCCAGGTATTGGTGACCTCGGCGATCACGGCCACCAGCGCGCCGCCCTTCCACGCCAGCCAGAAGCTCACCGGGTTGAAGCTCCACCACAGAAAGCGCGGGGTCGTCAGAAGCCCCAGCCGGTCGGGCCGGATGCCGCGGCGGCCCAGCACCTCGCGCGCCCAAGGCGCACCCCGTCCGCGCCCGGGTGGGCCGCCGTGGTCGACACTGCGCACCGCCAGCAGGCCGAACCGCCCCCGGCGCAGCGGCCAGGGCAGTGGCGCGCCAGCCTCGGGTTCGGCCTCGGCGTTGGCCTCGGGGTCGATCAGCACCATCTCCACCCGGTGCGACAGGCTGTGGCTCACCGGCCCGCGGCGGCGGTGGGTGGTACGCCCGGCAAGGCGCAGCGGCATGGCAGGGAGCGCGCTCATGCCGGCAGCATCCCTTCGGCGCGCCCTGCACCAGCGCCGAGCCTGCGGGCCTTGGCATCGAGCCCGCGCGCGACCCGCGCGGCACTTGCGCAGCCGTCCTCGTGAAAGCCGTGGCGCAGCCATGCGCCCGCGAACCAGGTGTTGCTCGCGCCCTGCATCGCCGCGATGCGCGCCTGCGCGGCAAGCGCGGCGCGATCGAAGACCGGGTGGCGGAAGACGGTCTCGTCGTAGATGCGCTCCTCGCGCAGCCTGCGCGGCGGGTTGAGGGTGACGAAGAGCGGATCGATCTCGGGGATGTTCTGAAGGCGGTTCATCCAGTAGGTCACGCCAACGCCCTTTACGCCTGCCTCGCGGCTTGAGACATAGTTCCATGCCGACCACGCCTTGCGCCGGCGCGGCATCAGCGCGGCATCGGCATGCAGCACGGCGCGGTTGTCCTGAAAGCGGATCGCCGAGAGCGCGGTGCGCTCCTGCGCCGTGGCATCGGACAGAAGCCGCAGGGCGACATCGGCATGACAGGCAAACACCACCTCGTCGAAGCGTTCGGGCGCTCCGCCAGGCAGGCCGAGCGTTACACTTCCGCCCTCGCGGCGGACATGCGCGACCGGCGTGCCGGTGCGCAAGGCCACGCCGCGGCGCTTCAGGTCGGCGGCGAGGCGCTCGACATAGGCGATGGAGCCGCCCCTCACCGTCCACCACTGGTGCTGGCCGCGGGCCGACATCAGACCGTGATTGAGGAAGAAGCGCACCATGGCGCGAGCGGGAAAGTCGCCGATCCGCACCGCCGGCGTGGACCAGATCGCCGCGCACATCGGCCGCAGGTAATGGTGCTCGAACCAGCGCCCCAGCCGCAGATGCGCCACCAGATCGGAGAGCGTCATGTCGTCGGTTGCCGCCTCGGGCGCGCGCGCGTTGAAGCGCAGGATGTCGCGGATCATGCCCCAGAAGGCGGGGCGAAGCGCGTTGCGCGGCTGGGCGAGCAGCGCGCCGGGCGAGCGCAGGGCGTATTCGATCCGCCCATCGGCAAGCGAGGCGCCGAAGCTCATGTCGCTCTTCTGAACCGGCACGTCGAGATCGTCGAAAAGCCGGCCGAGATGGGGGTAGTTGGCATGGTTGAAGACGATGAAGCCCGTATCCACCGCCCGGTCACCGGTCCGTCCGGCCACGACGGTGCGCGCATGCCCGCCAAGCCGGGGTGCGGCCTCGAACAGCGTGACCTGGTGGGCGGGCGCGAGAAGCCGCGCCGCGTAAAGGCCGGAGATGCCGCCGCCGATCACGGCAATGCGGCGCGGTGCTGCCGGGTGGGTGTCGAAGGCCATGGGCAAATCCTTTCGCTATCGTCACCTCGTATTACGCATCAGCCAGACGGCCGGATCAGATCGAGCGCAACCGGCGCATCTTTCTGCCCTTCGAGAGTGATCCGGCCATGCAGCGTCTGCGTAACTCCGACATGACCCTCGATCATGCACCTGACACTGCCTGCGACACCTTCGCGCCCGCCGCCCCGCCCCCTTCGACTTGCCTTCGGGCCGGCGAGGCGCTTCTGTGTCTCGGAACGAGCGCCTCGTCTCGCTGCGGTCGGGAGGCGGGCGCGGACGGGCGGCAGCGAGGGACAGGCATGACCGGCGAGGTCGATACGATCAGCGAGGAAACCCGGCTCCTCATCCGGGTGCGCGACGGGCGCGACCGTCAGGCCTTTGCCGCACTCTTTGCCCATTACGCGCCGCGGCTGAAGGCGATGCTGCGGCGCGGGGGCATGGGCGAGGCGCAGGCCGAGGAGGTTGTGCAGGAGGCGATGCTCGCCGTCTGGCACAAGGCCACCCAGTTCGACCCGACCCGCGCCAGCGCCTCGGCCTGGATCTACCGCATCGCCCGCAACCGCCAGATCGACATCTTCCGCCGCGAGGGCCGCCCGGTGCCCGACGAACTCACCGAGTCGCCGCCGCCCGAACCTGACGCCGCCGACGCGCTGGCGCTTGACCAGGAAACCCGCCGCCTGCGCGCCGCGCTCGAGGCGCTGCCGCCGGCCCAGCGAGAGATGGTCGAGCGCGCCTATCTCGGCGAGCTGTCCCACAGCGAAATCGCCGCGGCGACCGGCCTGCCGCTCGGCACCATCAAGTCGCGCATCCGCCTCGCGCTCGAGCGCCTGCGCCACGAACTCAAAGATCTCCGCCAGCCATGACGCCTGCGATGACGCACCACATCACCCACCACCTGCCCGAGCCGATGCTGGCCGACTATGCCGCCGGCCGGCTGGGGCACGCCTTCTCGGTGGCCGTCGCCGCCCATGTCTCGCTCTGCGACGAGTGCCGCGCGCGGCTCGCCGCGCATGAGGCCGCCGGCGGCGCGGTGCTCGAGACACTGCCGCCCGAGCCGGTCTCGGACGATCTCATGGCGCGCGTCATGGCGCGGCTTGACGACCCGGCCGCCGCACCGCCCGAGCCGCCGGCGCCCTCAAGCATCTTTCCCGGCCCCGTCATGGCCGCGCTCAAGGGCCGCCCGCCGCGCTGGCGCTCGCTCGGCATGGGGATCCGCCAGTCGCTCCTGCACGCGGGCAAGGACGGCTCGCTCAGGCTTCTCTACATCCCCCCGGGCCGCGCGGTGCCCGACCATGGTCACGAGGGGCGGGAGCTGACGCTGGTGCTGCAGGGCGCGTTCCACGACGAGACCGGGCATTTCGGCGTGGGTGACATCGAGGTGGCGGATGCGAGCCTCGAGCACACTCCCGTGGCCGATGAGGGCACGCCCTGCATCTGCCTCGCCGCCACCGACGCGCCGCTCAGGTTCCGCGCCCTCGTCCCGCGGCTGTTGCAGCCGATCTTCCGCATCTGAGATGGGCAGCGCCATCGCCATCCACTGGTTCCGCCACGACCTGCGGCTGGCCGACAACCCCGCGCTTTCCGCCGCCGACGCGCGGGGCCGCGTGGTGCCGGTGGTGATCGATGACCCCGCGCTCGAGGCCGCTCACCCGCCGGGCAGCGCCTTCGCCTGGTGGCGCGACCGCTCGCGTGCCGCGCTCGACCGCGCGCTCGGAGGCGCCCTGCGGGTTCTGCGCGGCGATCCGGCAACGCTTCTCACCGATCTCGCGACGCGGCACGGCGCAAGCCTCGTCACCTGGACGCGCGCCTATGAGCCCTGGACGATCGCCCGCGATACCGCCGTCAAGGCGGCGTTGAAGGCGCGCGGGCTGAGCGTTGAAAGCCACAACGGCGCGCTCCTGTGGGAGCCGTGGGAGACGGTCAAGCCCGACGGCGCGCCTTACCTCGTTTTCACCCCCTTCTTCCGCCGCGGCTGCCTTGGCGCCGCCCAGCCGCGCCGCCCGCTGCCCGCCCCGCGGCTCGACCCGGTCCCGCGCGCGGGTGACGAGCCGGGCGTCACCACGCGCTCCGAGGCGCCGTGGGAGCGCAAGCTCGCCCGCCACTGGCAGATCGGCGAGGCGGCGGCGAAGGCGGCACTCGCGCGTTTCGTCGAAGAGCGCCTCGCGGGCTATGCGAAGGGGCGCGACTTTCCGGCCCTTTCCCATACCTCGCGCCTCTCGCCGCATCTCGCGCATGGCGAGATCTCGCCCAATGCCGTCTGGCACGCCGTCGAGGGCGCAGGCCCCGCGCAGGATGTGGCATCCTTCCGCGCCGAGCTCGGCTGGCGCGAGTTCTGCGCCCACCAGCTCTTTCACTTCCCCGATCTGCCCGAAGCACCGCTCAGGCCCGAATTCGCCGCCATGCCCTGGCGCGAGGACGCAGAGGCGTTGGCGGCCTGGCAGCAGGGGCGGACGGGCGTGCCGCTGGTGGATGCCGGCATGCGCGAGCTGTGGCAAACCGGCTACATGCACAACCGGGTGCGGATGGTGGTGGCCTCGTTCCTCACCAAGAACCTGCTCATCGACTGGCGCGCGGGCGCGCGCTGGTTCGCCGACTGCTTGGTGGACCACAGCCCCGCGTCGAACGCCGCGAGCTGGCAGTGGGTGGCCGGCTCGGGGCTTGATGCGGCACCGTATTTCCGCATCTTCAACCCCGCCATCCAGGCCGCGAAGTTCGACCCCGAGGGCACCTATATCCGCCGCTTCGTGCCCGAGCTCGCGCCGCTGCCCGACCGCTGGATCGGCGCGCCCTGGACGGCTCCCGAAACCGTTCTGGCGCGGGCAGGCCTGCGGCTGGGGCGCGACTATCCGCGGCCAATCGTCGACCTCGCCGCCTCGCGCGAGCGCGCGCTCGCGGCCTGGCACGCGCTTCGCGGTAACGTGGCACAGACATGACGCCGCACCGGCCAGATCCGAGGAGACACTACCGTGAACATGACGACCACTCTCGTCGCGCTGCCCTTCTTCGCCGCCGCCCTCGCCGCCGCGGCCTCGGGGGCCTTCTTCGAGGTCAATGGCGCCTGGTATCAGAGCCTTCGTGCCCCGTCCTTCCGCCCGCCGCCGTGGCTGTTCGGGCCGGTCTGGACCGTGCTCTACGTGATGATCGCGGCGGCCGGCACACGGCTCGCGCTGCACGCTGAGGGCGCGGACGCTCCTGCACTGGTGGCAGTCTGCCTCGGTCTCTGGGCGCTGCAGATGGTGCTCAACGCGCTGTGGACACCGGTGTTCTTCGGCGCCCATGACCTCGGCGGAGCGCTGGTGCTCATCGTGCTGATGTTCGCATCCACCGCGCTCCTGGCCGGGCTTGCATGGAAGGTTGACCGGGTCGCCGCGCTTCTGCTTCTGCCCTACCTCGGATGGGTCGGCTTCGCGACGATCCTCAACGCCGCCTTCTGGTGGCTGAACCGTTGATGTGACGCCATCATCCGCCCGGATCGCGGATTGTTTGCTGCCGCCAGCGAACGGGCTGGATCTCGCGCAAGTTGTGGAGAACGTTCGCCCCCAGTCCCTTCCCCTCCGCCACTTGCCCCCGCGAAAGCGTCCTCAGGGTCCGGCTGCGGTCGGAATTTTCCGTTGTTTTCGAGGGTTGTGCGGGTGGGGCTATTCACCTTCGCCGGCGCGAGACGGCCGAAATCTGTCTCTACGGGCTGATATTCTCTGAACCTGTTGACTGCACGGATTTGGTGAAATTTTCGCAATCCACTGATTTCGAAAGAAAAATTTGCAACGCAACCTGAACACTTCGATGCCGGTGGCGTTAGCCAAAAAGAACTCAGATCGAACCCTTTTTCGTTGCGGCGGCTTGATCGGTTCGACCGGTCGCGTAGTGCCCCCTTGTGGACCGGCATAATCATTGAATACCATCCTCCCAAAACAGAATGTTCCGCAACAAGTAACATGGCAAGATCGCAGAAAACGCAGGTTATCGAGTACTTGTTCAACAAGCATTGGAACGAGACCAGAGGCGTGCTCGACAAGACGCTGATGAGCCTCGACGACGTGGCCGAGGCGATCCGAGAGTGCAACAAGCTGTATGGGTTGACGCTTAGCGACAGGAACCCTGCGAATTTCATGAAGGATTTGCTTCGCGGAGCCAACGCATCGAACAATTGGCCAGCCTCCGTTGCCAAGCGAAAGTTTACGGGAATTCAACGCACGGGCGATGGCGAGTGTTTCGAGTTCATCCCTTATCGTCCGGGCCAGACGGAGCCCTTTCCAGACGCATTCAAGGTTCGAGCCGACGCGCCGCGTTACCCGGTTCAATCGATAAGCCTTCCGCTCGCAACGAAATCGCTCGGCAGGTCAGACGAGACCTGGCTAATCCAGACGGCCATCAATCTCCGCGTGGTCGAGACGCACTTCGCAATCGCGCCAGCGTATCCACTCTTGGAGCTCACGCACCTGCAGATGGGCATCAAGCTCCGCTCGACAGAGATCGATGCGCTGTTTCTCGGGAAGGCTGGCGACCCCAAGAATCCAGATTCTGTACTGGTCACCTGTGAAGCTAAGCAGGCCAAGGATCCACTGATCCCAAGCCAGATCATTAATCAGGTTCACGCTCGGCCAACTCAACGATGGTGGTGAACTCGCCCGATTCCAGCATGCGCTTTGAGCTACTCCCCAATGTCTGGACAGTTTCCGGCTTGATTTAAGCTACTCTTTGCTCCTGCTGACCGGGTTGGGTTTCGTCTTTTCTCAGCCAGTAGACCACGGCTGGGGGTTTGCCGCCAAGGGCGGAATGGGGGCGCTTGCGG
>NZ_FNVD01000025.1 GCF_900108275.1 Jhaorihella thermophila | reverse complement strand
TCCCCGGCGCGGGCGAGTTCGTCTATGCCACCGAGCCGGTGATGCGGGTGGAAGGCGCGAAGACGACACCCGAGAACGTCCATGCCGAGACCGACAGGGCCGACTTCCTCGTTTCCCTCGACAGGCTCGAGGCGCTGGCGCCGGCGGTCGAGAGCGTGTCGTTGGTGGTGGCGTGGTTCGGCAACGACCTGCGCGCCGGGGAGTGCGAGATCCGCCCCGGCGTCGAGACCGGCGCCAAGTCCACCACGCCGCAGGTCTGGCAAGTGAACGGCGTGGACCGCGCCGCGGCGCATCTAGTGTCGACCGACGCCGACGGCCGGCCCGTCTATGGCGGCACGCCGAGCGACGCGGCTGTGGTGCAGGCGATCCAGGAGCTGAAGGCGCGGGGCTACCGCGTCACCTTCTATCCCTTCCTGCTGATGGATGTGCCGAAGGGCAACAGCCTCCCGAACCCCTACAGCGACGACGCCGCGACCCTCGGCCAGCCCGCGCTTCCCTGGCGCGGCCGGATCACCTGTTCGCCGGCGGCGGGCTTTGCCGGTTCGGTCGACAAGACGGCGACTGCCGCATGGCAGGTCTCTGCCTTCTTCGGAGAGGCGACGCCGGCGGACTTCGCGGTCTCGGGCGAGTCGGTCAGCTACACGGGTCCGTCCGGGGACTGGGGCCTGCGGCGGATGATCCTGCACTACGCCCATCTCTGTGCGGTTGCTGGCGGGGTCGATGCCTTCCTGATCGGTTCGGAGCTTCGGGGGCTGACCACCATCCGCGACAGCGCCACCAGCTATCCCGCGGTGGCGGAGCTGCAGATGCTTGCTGCGGATGTGCGCTCCATCCTCGGGCCGTCCACGAAGATCAGCTACGCGGCCGACTGGTCGGAATACTTCGGGCATCACCCGCAGGACGGCAGCGGTGACGTGTTCTTCCACCTCGATCCGCTCTGGGCGGACGCGGGGATCGATTTCGTCGGAATCGACAATTACATGCCGCTGTCCGATTGGCGCGACGGCTTCGAGCATCTGGACGCGCAAGCGGGCTGGCCTGCCGTTTACGACCGCGCCTACCTGCAATCGAACATCGCCGGCGGCGAGGGCTTCGACTGGTTCTATGCCAGTGCGGCGGACCGCGAGGCGCAGAACCGGACGCCGATCTCGGATGGCGACTATGGCGAGGACTGGATCTGGCGCTTCAAGGATCTGCGCTCTTGGTGGCGCGAGCCGCATCACGACCGGCCGGCCGGCATGCGGCTTGGCATCGCGAGCCAGGGCGCGGAGCCGCTCGGCTGGAACCCCATCGGCGCGGGCGTCACCCTCACGGCCGGCTCCGGCATCCATCGGGGCTTCACGGCGCCGGCGCTGATCGGGAGCGGCGGGGCGACCTGGCACGGCGCGACGCCGGGCTTCTTCAGCTTCGCGCCGGGCGACCGGGTCGCGATCTCGGCTTACGTCTCGGCCGGAAGCTCGGGCAAGGCCATGCTCGACTTCGCCGCCTCCGGCGCGGGCGACACGGGCGTCGTGGTCAACCTCGCCACCGGCGCGATCGAGAGCTGGTTCGAGGGCCCCAACCCGATGGTCTCGAAGGCGCTTGTCGATCTCGGCGCCGGCGTCTGGCGCATCGACATGGTGGTGGACGTCACCATTGCCGCCACCAACTACCAGCTGCGCCTCGGGCCGCGCTCGGTCACGGCCGGCGAGGATGTGCTCGCCTTCGGCATCGAGGCGATCATCGAGGGCAAATCCAGCACCGCATGGGTGCCGGAGTCGAAGCCCATCCGCTTCACCGAGTTCGGCTGCCCGGCCATCGATCGTGGCACCAACCAGCTGAACGTCTTCTTCGACCCGAAGTCATCCGAGAGTGCCGCACCCTACTTCTCGCGGGGCTGGCGGGACGACGCCATCCAGCGCAGTTATCTCGAAGCCACCGCACTCTACTGGGCTGAACCGGCCAACAACCCGGCCTCCAGCCTCACCGGCCTGCCGATGGTCGATCTCTCGGAATGCGCCGCATGGACCTGGGACGCCCGCCCGCATCCGTTCTTCCCCGCGCTCACCGACGTCTGGTCGGATGGCGCGAACTGGCAGCTCGGCCACTGGCTCACGGGCCGGCTGGGGGCTGTCTCGCTCGCCGCGCTCGTGCGGCGCCTGTGCCTCGCCGCCGGCATGGACGCCGCTCACATCGACGTCTCCGGCCTCTGGGGTGCCGTCGAGGGGCTGGTGATCCCCGCCATCGAAAGCCCCCGAACCACCTTCTCCATGCTCGCCCGCCACTTCGGCTTCGACGCCGTCGAGAGCGAGGGCGTGATCCGCTTTGTCATGCGCGGCCGCGCGTCCGTGGTCACCATCACGCCGGACAATCTGGTGGCCGGGAACGGCGAGGACATCGAGCGCACTCGCGGACAGGAAACCGAGCTTCCGCAGGTCCTGCGCTGGAGTGTCGCCCGCGCCGACGAGGACTATGACAGCGCCCTTGTCGAAGCCCGCCGCATTACCACCGGCGCGGTGCGCATCACCGCCGAGAGCTTCCCCGTCGCCGTCGCCCCCGAGGAAGCAGAACGACGCTGCCGCCGGGCCCTGATGGAGGCCTGGACCGGGCGCGAACGGGCGAGCTTTGCCCTGCCGCCCTCGCGCCTCTCCCTCGATCCAGGCGATGTGGTGATCTTCACCGACGGCACGACCACCGAGCTCCGTCTCACGCGCATCGCCGACGGGCTTGCCCGGCGCATCGAAGCAATTCGGCAGGACCGCGAGGTCTACGATCTGCCGCCGGGCGCGCAGCGCACCGCCGCTGTCGCTCGCTCCGTGCCGCTCGGCGCGCCGCAGGTGGCGATCCTTGATCTGCCGCAACTGACCAGCGCCCACTCGCCGCCTCGGCCGCTCATTGCCGTCGACGCCGATCCGTGGCCGGGCACGGTTGCCGTCCTGCGTAGCCCCGAAACATCGGGCTGGGCGAGCTTCGCCACCATCAACCGCCGCGCGCGGATCGGCGCGCTAGCCGCCGACCTTCCCGCCGGCCCGGTCTGGCACTGGGATCGCGGCGCAGTGCTGGAAATCGATCTGCCTTGGGGCCAGCTTGAAAGCGTCACCGAGTTGCAGCTCTTCGCGGGCGGTAACGCCTTTGCCGTCGAAAGCGCGCCGGGCACATGGGAAATCCTGCAAGCCCGCGACGCGATGCTCGTCGCCCCCGGCCGCTATCGCCTCACCACGCTCCTGCGCGGCCAGCGGGGGACGGAGCATGCCATCGGTAATCCCGCCCCGGCCGGGGCGCGGGTCGTGGTTCTGGACGGGGCCGTCACCGAACTGCCCTTCACCGTCGGGGAGATCGGCCTGCCGTGGAACCTCGCCGTCGGACCGGCAACGCGACCGGTGTCGGACACGACCTATACGATCCTGTCCGTGACGCCTGTGGGCGCCTCGCTCCGGCCCTTCGCCCCGGTGCACCTCGCGGCCCGCGCGGAGGCCTCAGGCGACATCACCCTCACCTGGACCCGCCGCTCCCGCGATCCGGCCGCCGACAGCTGGGAAGCTGCCGAGGTGCCGCTCCTCGATCAACCCGAAGCCTGGGAGATCGACATCCTCCACGGCGCGACGGTCAAGCGCACGCTGGCGGCGGGGACAGCCAGCGTCACCTACAGCACGGCCGATCAGGTGGCCGATTGGGGCGCAGCACGGGCGCGGGGCACCGCCCTGACCATCCGCGTGGCCCAGCTCTCGCCCTCGCTCGGACGCGGGACTCCCACCGAAGACATCGTCACCATTATTTGAGGCTCCGACAATGACGCCGAACCTCGCACTCCCCTATATCGCCGCCGCTCAGGCGCAGAAGCATGTCACCCACAACGAAGCCCTCGACCGGATCGATGGCCTCGTGCAGCTCTCGGTGAAGGACCGGGATCTGACCGCGCCGCCGGCGATCCCGACGGAAGGTGATCGCTACATTGTTGCCACCGGCGCGACCGGCGCGTGGGCCGGCTGGGACGGGGACGTGGCGATGCTTTCTGGCGGCGCGTGGGTTCGCCTTCCCGCGCGCGAGGGCTGGCGGGTCTGGGTCGAAGACGAGGCGATGCTTCTCGTGAGAACGGCCGGTGCATGGATCGCGCTCGAGGCCGCGCTCGGACTTGTCAAGCAGAGCACAGACGTCACCCTCGCGCTGAGCCCGAACGGCGCGGCGACGCGCCTCACCGTCGCCGAGGAGACACTGACGAACCTCGCGGGCCCGACCGTTACCTCGAGCATCGTCATTCCCGCGCGCGCCATCGCGCTGTGCGTCTCGACCCGCACCACCAGCGCGATCACCGGCGCCACAAGCTACGACTGCGGCATCATTGGCAGCCCCGCGAAGTTCGGCGGCTCCCTCGGCACCGCCGCCGGCGCCTCCAACCTCGGCATCATCTGGCCCGAGGCTTTCTGGGCCGACACGCCCATCGTCCTCACCGCCAATGGCGGCGACTTCACCGGCGGCGCCGTGCGCATCGCCATCCATGCCTTCGAGTTCACCGCGCCAGACTGAGGCCGCCATGACACCTCCCAGATCCGAGCAGGGCTTTGTCCGCATGCCCGCGGACGAGTTCGAGGAAATCCTGGCCCTCGCCGCCGAGCGCGGCGCGCGGCGCGCGCTGGCCGATGTCGGCCTCGAAGGTGAAGATGCCGCCGTCGACATACGCGACCTGCGCACGCTGCTCGCGGCATTGCGCATCGCGCGGCGCACCGTCTGGCAGACAACGGTGCATGTCGTCACCACCGGGCTCCTCATCGCCCTGATAGCGGGCATCGCCGTTCGCCTGAGGTTCTTCGGCTGACGCGCCGCGCGACACCCCCGCATCCGCCCACCAACCCGCCGCAAGGCGGGTTTTCTCTTGGAGGACACCTGATGACGATCCACGACTTTGCGCATTGGCGTGACGTGCCCGCGGGCCTCTGGCGCTGGCCCAACTTCAGCCCCGAGGAAATCGCCTGCCGCAGCGATGGAACCATCCGCGTCAACGAGGCGGCGCTCGACCGCCTGCAGGCGCTGCGCGACCGGCTCGCGCGCCCGATCATTGTCCATTCCGCCTATCGCAGCCCGGACTACAACCGGAAGGTCGGCGGCGCCCCGCGCTCGCAGCATCTTCTCGGCGCGGCCTTCGACATCTCCATGGCGAACCACGACCCGCACGCCTTCGAGGCGGCGGCGCGGGAGGCGGGCTTCACCGGCTTCGGCTACTATCCCCCCCAGAACTTCATGCACATCGACATCGGCCCCGTGCGCAAATGGGGCGAGCGGTTTCCCGAAAGGAGCAGCCGTTTCGCCGAGGAGCCTCCCCGCCCTCGCGAGAGCCTCGCCGACAGCCGCACCATGAAGGGCGGCGGTGTAGCGGGCGTTGCCACCACGGGCGCCGCCGGCGTCGATCTCCTGCAACAGACGCTGGCCGACACGCAATCGGCGGTGCAGCCGCTCGTGCCCTGGCTCGACACGCTGCGCTGGGCGTTCCTGGCCTGCGCGCTGGGCGGGATCGCACTCATGATCTACGCGCGCTGGGACGACTGGCGGAAGGGGCGGCGCTGATGGGTCGCGTTCTTTCCTGGCTTGCCGGCTCAAGGCTCGGCGGCGCCATCGCGAAATGGGCCGCCATCGCGCTCACCGTGGGCCTCTTTCTCGCCGCCTTCCGGCGCTCGGCCGAGCGTGCCGGGCGTCTCGCCGAACGCCTCGAACAGATGGAGAGGATCAATGCCGCGCAACGCCGAATGCTTGAGGCCACGACACGCCGCTTTCGTTCTCGCGACGAGCTTGCTCGCCGCCTGCGCGCGGGGCGATTCTGAAGTGCCAGCGCCCCTTGGCTGCCTCCCGGTCCCGCAGTACAGCCCGGAATTGCAGGCGCGCGCGGCCGAGGAGCTCGAGCGCCTGCCCGAGGGATCGGCAATCGAGGAGATGTTGGGAGACTATTCGGCGCTGCGTCAGTTTCGCTGCAGTCCTCCCTCCAATCGATGAATGTCGTTTGTTGACCAAGATGTCAGCGAATTTGCTTTTCCATCTTTAACGTGTTGGCATTCTCGGTCAGCGTCCGGACCTTGTTGCGGTCAAGGCCCGACGGCACTTCGGCATCGATTTCGACCCGGATCGTGACTTCCGCTCCCGGAATGGTGGTCAACTGGTCGATGATCCCCTCGATAATGTTGGACATGTCGCGAGCCGGCCTCTCAGGTGAAAGGAAGGCAGTGGCTGTGAAACGCGTCGGAAGGCGGGCCTCATCCGGTGTTTCGCTTCCACCGGGCGAGGGCATCGGGCCGTGAGCAACCCCGCCCGTTGCGGTTGCGCCGGCCTTACCGGTGGCCTCTGCCCGTGCGGGTTGCTCGCGCTCCTTCTTGGACCGGGCGGCGATGTCTGACCGGACGATAACGGAGTCGCCGCCAATCGACACGACTGCCTTGTCCCCGTGGTCGAGCACCAATCCGCGATAGGATTGCGCTTTCTCATCCCACGCCTCTGCATAAGCGAATGGGCCGGGAACCAGTCCACTCACGGCGGCACGAACCGACCGTGCGAGCGTATCTCGGTTCTTGAGCCTGGGCAGGTAGATGTAGCGATTGAGATATTCCCACAGATCCCCCAGCGAGAGATGCGGCTTGTCGTTCCAGATGTACTTTTCCAATACCGAATTGAGCCGCACGGGGCCGATTTCGGGGAACAGGGCTTCGTCGTTCACCAGTTTCCGGCTCGCCCGGCTCAAGACGCCATCCTGCGTGGGGATACGCGCGCTGGTGAACGCTACGTCCGCCTGCGGCGTCTCCTGGTAGGGATAGATCAGGTAACACCAGGTTTCCTGCAGTCGCGTTTGCAGGGTGGATTGCGCCTCCTTCAGCTTGTCCCTGGCCAAGGCGATATCGCTGACCATGAGGTCGAGCCGCCCGGATTCCGCATCCCGGACAATCTCCGCCCAGGCAAGCGAGGCGCGCATCGCCTGCTTGAGATGGTCGAGCTGCTTCTCGTCGGGTGCGAGAAACACAAGGGTATTCCTGTAGACCCTTGGCGTTGATCCGCGCTGCTGCAGGATGTTGCGTGCCTCCGTCATCGCCTCCGAATTTTCGCGCCCGTTGTGGTGCGGATACGCCACGCCAAGCACCACAATCCTGACGCCACCGGGCTCATCGGGAACCTCCGATGAATCGCCGGGCGCAACCTGAACCGCATCGAAGTCGCCACGATCCTTCAGGCCGTTGATGTAGGTCTTGAGCGCCCTGTCGAGCTCGTCAAGGATCAGCGCCTCCTCGAACTGGGCCGCGCGGTCGGCCGCCACGCGGTTGAGGCTCGGCGTCATCGAATACCAGTAGCGCCCGCTGTCGCTGTGCAGGAACTTGGCCTGATTGGTCAGGCGGCGCAGGGCGTCCCCGAAACTCGCCACCCGCTCACCGGGCTGGACAACCCCGAGATTGATCCGCTTGTCGTCGATGCCCCGGTTCTGCTGGCCCTCCGAGGGTGCGGTTGCCATGAAAATCGCCCGGGCAACGCGGCGGGTCGCCGAGTAGCGGTTCAGGTTCGGGTTCGCCTGGTCGATCTTGAAGGGCGTCGAGTTCGCCCCATCCACGTCGCCGGCGATGATCCCCTGCCAGGCGTTCGGCAGATAATGCAGAAGCTCCGGCTCCACCCGGGGCGAGCTGACCGCCACGCTGCCCGGCATGATCATCACCGAAGGATCGCCCGCCATCCACAACTCATGGATCACCTGCGCCATCAGTCTCAGCACACCGCGCGTGCGCTGGAACTTCTCGAGCGCGCCCCACGAGGTGTAGAGGTGGTCGAACAGGTCGGGGTGGATCGGATAGGCCTTCTCGAGCTTGCGCCGATAGTCCTCGTCCGCACAGCCCTGCGGGAAGTCGTTGGGGTTCTCGCGGTAGAGCTTGGCGAACTGCTTCAGCACATTGTCCCGGTGCATGTACTTGTCGCCGGGGATCTCCTTGAACAGCCGCCGCCGCACGATCTCGTAGCTTTCCTCCTGGCTGGCCGGCCGCCAGGACGACTCCACCCGGCTGAAGGTCTGCTTGAGCCGCGCGAGCGCCTCCTGGCCGCCCTCGCCGCCCACCTCGATCTGCGAGGCCGGGAGGGACGCGACCAGAAGCGTCTGCGGCGAGGCCTTCACCGCCTCGGTCAACGCCTGCACGAAGGACAGGTTTGCGTCGAACGAGCCCGAGGGCAGACCGTCCACCTTGTAGATCTGGCGCAGGTAGGCCACCCACTCGTCGATCAGGATGAGGCTCGGCGCACACTTGCGGAACAGCTCCTCCAGCAGGTGCGAGCCCGGCGCGATGCCCTTGGCGTCATGCTCGGCCACCATCTGGAAGGCTTCCTCGCCGCCCAGCTGGAAGGCAAGCTCGCCCCATGTGGTGTTGATCGGCCGGCCATAGTCCTTCTCGCGCTGCTTCACGTCCGAGGGCCCGGTCGAGGTGCCCACCAGCACCGCGCGGTTGACCTTGCCGGGCACATCGAGCCCGTGCTCGCGCAGGAGCTGGTCGAGCCCCGGCAGGTCCGAGACCGGCGTGCCGCCCACCATGTGGTAGAGCGCCAGCATCGAGTGGGTCTTGCCGCCGCCGAAGTTGGTCTGCAACTCGACGACCGGATCGCCGCCCTTGCCCGCCAGCCGTTTCGCCGCGCCGACCAGAAGGTTACTCAGCCCCTCGGTCAGATAGGTGCGGGCGAAGAACTCGCGCGGGTCGGTGTATTCCGAAGGTGCGGTGCCGCGATGCACCTTGGCCAGATCGGCGGCGAACTCGGCCTGCTGGAAGTTGCCCGTGGCCACGTCCGGGTGCGGCTCGACCACCTCGCGCCAGGGCAGAAGCCCGGCCATCGCCCCGGTCTGGATCGAAGGGTTCTGCACCCGCCGCTCCTCGCTCCGGGCGAGCTCGCGATACTTGGTGCGCAGGATCGTGTCGCGCATCCGGCCAAGCTTGGCCGCCACCTCGCCGGCGCTGATCGCCTCCATCAGCCGGCGCATGGAATCGAGCGCGCGCTCGGCGTCGTCATAGCTGAACGGCTCGTTGTGCGAGAGCCGGTTGCGCACCTCCAGAAGCTCCGAGACGATCGAGCGCTCGATCGGCCCGAGCACGCCCGCAAAGCTCGTCTTCCAGAAGGCCATCATCGCCTTCAGGAGGCTCGCCTGATCCCAGGCAACCGCGCCCTTCGAGTTGGGGCGCAGCCCGCTCACCTGCTCGACCACCGCCACCTGCCAGTGGCCCTGAATGGTCGCCTCCAGCCGCTTCTCCACGAAGGGGATCAGCGCCTCGGGCAGCAACTCCATGCCCTCGAAAACCGTCTGCCGTGCACTCTTTGCCATCTATGCCTGCCCTCAAATATCCAGCCGCCCTTGGCGGTTCATGTCGGTATCGTGAATCTGCGCCGCCTCGCGGGTGAGGTCCGACCACACCGCGATCAGCCCGTTATAGGCCGTGGCTTCCTTGGCGTCCTGCCGCCTGGTGGCGCAGACTTCGTAGAGGTAATAGGCCAGATCCTTGACCATCTCGGCCCGCTCGCCGCCGATCTTCTTCAGCAGCACCGCAGCGGCATATTCGCCGTCATTCTCCAGCACGCGGATCAGGTGCTGGCAGCATTCCCAGACGGTGAGATGATCGTCCGTCCCCGGGTCCCACTCGGGGTCGAGCTCGGATCGCTTGAGGATGCGCACCTTGCCGGCGAGGCTTTCGACGATGCCGGCATGGCGCACACTGTCCACCGAGATGCCGCGGGCGCGGGCAAGGTTGTCGGCCGCGCCATAGTCGCCCTTGGCGAACCCATGCTGCTCGAACCAGGTGGCGGCAAAGCGCGTCTCGGGGTCGAAATTGCCGTGCAGGTCGTTGAGGAACTCGTCGAGCTCGGCATTGATCAGCTGCAGCGCGGTCTTGACGCTCATCTTGCTGTCATCGGCCTCGAGCACGCACGCGTAGCGCGAGAAGATGCCCATGCCCGGCCCGATGGCCGATTGCGGCATGTCGGCCGGCGCGATGTTGGCGGCCTGAAGCTCGGCGATGGCGGGCGGCAGCTCGCGCTTGAGCGCGCGGATGAACTCGGCCCGGGTGATCGTCTCGGCCGTCTCCGCCCGCTTGCGGCAGACGAGGACCACCGAGTTGGCAAGGGCGTTGGTGCCCATGGCGATTTGCCGTGTGCGCATCTCGGTTCTTACAGGCCAAGTTCCGAGAACTGAAAACCCTGCTTCAATCACGGCTTGCAAAAAAGTTGCCCACCCGGTTGAGCTAATACCGTCTTGCGCCACCTCACTTTGTTTGAAGGCGTAGTAGATTATCGTGGGATAGTCGGTGGAAGATTGCTGCGACATGTTGGCGATAGCCGTGCGCATTCCATCAAGAAAATGTGCTTCGGCCAAATCCCTTCCACCATGGCGGTAGGGGGTCGCGACCAGTTCTTCCGATTTTGGCGTTGCCAGAACTCCAAACAATTCGGGGTAAATCGGACGCAGCACCCGTTTCATCCAGACGAAGAAGAAATCTGACAAGTCGGCATAACCGACGTTGTCATAATAGGGGGGGTCTGTGCAAATGACAGAACCTTCGTGGATAGAAACTCCCTGAGCGTCTTGCTGCGCGATTTCGCCAACCCCGCAAGGAACGGTCCGCAGCCCGTTTTCTGCCATCTTATAGGCGGCATTGAGCGCGCCCGTGGCATTCCCCAAGGGATTCGTTTCGGCATAGTCCCACAACATCGGGATCGCTTGCCGCCCGAAAATATGCTGGGCCTTTTGGCCAACCGGGTTCCATCTAACCAAGCTGTTTCCAGACATTGCCACGCGGTCAATCGCAAACCCCAGATACACGCTCACCGCTTCGGCGTAGGCGCGGGCGCCGGTGCCGCCTTCGCGCAGCGGCGTGGGGTCGGGCGAGAGGCCGGCGGCGAGGGCGTCTTTCTCGATCTCTTCCCGCGCCTCATGCACCAGATCGCTGAAGGTATTCAGCGCCACCAGCTGCCGGTCGGTGAACAGATCGCCGAAGGTGGTCAGGCCATATGGCGGCGTCCAAAAGGCCCGCATATCGTTCGGCAGGGGCGTTTCAGGCTTCCAGTCCGGCTTGGCCTCGAATGCGATGCGCACGTGCTCATCGTTCGGCGCAACATAGGCCCGGCTGCGGTTGCCTTCGGCGACGATGGCCATCATCGTCTGGCCCATCTTGCCCTCGCGCCCCATGCGCTTGACGTAATCAGGCGCAATCGCCGCGCCGGACACCAGGCAGCGGAAGTTCGCCCCGCGCCCGGCCTTCGTGCCCTCCTTCGCCTTGGCGATCTCCTCCTTCGTGCCGCCGTGGCGGATGCGCCAGGTAATGGTCTTTTCCTGCCGGTCCACGATGGGCTCGACCCAGACCTCCTTGCCCTTCTTCGAGGACAAGAGGAAGGACGAGGCGATGGGCACCTGCACATCGGCAAAGGCCGGGTCGGGGCTGGGCACGGTACGCGCCCAGATCCAGGCGATCACCGTCGCCTTGCCGCCGCCATATTCCTTCGGCAGCTCCACCTGCGGGTAGAGGTGGCCGATGCGCTCAAACGCGCGCTCGCGCATCCATTCGCCGTAGTGCTTCACGTCCTCGGCCAGCCCTTCGGCGTTGCGGTAGTGGTTGCGCTCCTTCAGCCCGGGGTGGATTGGCGGGCGGTCCTTGAAGCGGGGCGGGATCTCGATCATCGCCTTGCCGATCATCACCGCCACGGGGTTGAGGTCTGACCCATAGGCCGGCAGGCCCAGCCGCTGCGCCTCCAACGGGATCGAGCCGCCGCCCGAGAAGGGGTCATAGACCGGCGGCAGGGCCTCGCCGCAGCTTGCGCGGATCTCGGCGCGGGCGCGCTCCAGCACCTCCTCGTTGGTGGAGTTCTCCCACTTCACCAGCTCCTCGATGATGCCGAACAGCCGCTTGCGCTCGGCCTCCTGCGCCTCTGCCGTGGGGAAGCGGTCGGGATGGGCCGAAGGGTCATCGACCAGCTGGGCAAAGAGCACCGCCCGGCAGGCCGCAAGCGGCCGGCGCGCCCACCACAGATGCAGCGTGGACGGGTGGCCATGGCGGATCGACTTCTCCCGCGCCGAGGCGGCATTGATCGCCTCGAGCGGGATGGCGACTTCGATGAGTTTCTTCTTGGGGTGGGTCATTCAGGCGTTCCGTTTCTCGAGGCTGACGCGGTAGGCGTAGGGGCCGGTCTGTTCGACGCATACCACGTCTCCGGCCCGCGCGCCGGTGCGTTCGAAGAAGCTGCGGATCCAGCCACGGGCGCGGAAGAACTTCTTCTGCCCGTCGATATCGGTCATCACGGGCGTCTCGCCGCCCCAGTCGACAACCACCTCGCGCGGGGCCTTCTGGGCAGCGTTCGAGCCGCCGATGGCGTCTGCCGGAAACTTGTCGATGAAGCTGCGAACGTGGAAGTGGTTGTTCTTGATGTTACCCTCGGTCAGCTCGGTGCGGCCGATGATCGTTCCGTCTCTGCTCGGGGAAAGTGCCGGCGCAACGGCCGCGCTGGCGGCCCGGCGGGGTTCGTGGCTTGACAGCGGAGCAGGGCGCGGCGCCGCTGGCTTCTTCGGTGAAGCGGCGGGGCCGGCCGAAAGGTCTGCGGGAAGGTCACCGAGTTGCGCCGCGATGGCCTCGGAAACTTCCGGCTCGAAGGTCACCCACGTCACGGCCCCGGGCGGGTGGCGATAGGGGACGGGCCGCGGAAGGCGCCGTGCATCTGCCAGAACCCAGGGCGTGTTCCATTTCGCGACCTCGCCGGAGCGGATCATTTCCGCCGGGATGCGGTGCTTGTCGATGTTTGCGAGCATCTCGTCAGGTGAGAGCGGCGGCAGGACATCGACGAGGCAGGCGACGCCCCAGACGGCTCCCGTGCCCTTGCGGATCAGTCCGAACCAGCCTCTCAGGCTGGCAGCGGTGGAGCGCATCTCCCAGGTTTTGTTCCCCTCCAGGATGTAGCCGATCCAGGGGTCGGCAATGATCAGACCTTTGGTAATCTTCACTGTGGTGCCTCTGCTCGTTCGAGTAGTTTATTGATATTGAACTGGATTGCGTTGTGGTCGAACGGCGGCTCGCGGCTGTCAAGGGGGCCGTGGATGTAGCGGGGCTGGCAAGCGAAGCCATCCTTCACCTGGACGATGGCGAGGATGAACTTTTCGGGCTCGTGCAGCGAGGTGATGATCTCCTGCCGAGTGATCATCACCGTGTCGGCGCCGTCGATGCGGCCCTTGACCTCGATGAAGCGCAGGCGGTCGGCCCTCGGGTCGTAGGAGGCGATGTCGTAGCCGAGCTTCTGGGCCGAGACGTCCTCGGGCTCGTTGCCGAGCGCGCGCTCGGCGGCCATGACCGCCTCCATGGCCTTGAGCTCGATCTCGCGCCGCGCGATGGGGTCTTCGGAGAAGCCGTTTGCCGCGGCCATGGCGGGCAAGCGCGCGGCGAGGAGGCCGCGGGGGATCACGATCATCCCGCCGCGCACGCGCGGGGGCTGGGAGGAGATGAAGCGCTCCTTCTCGATCAGCTCCAGCCGGCGCTTGAGCCGCTCGGCCAGCTCGTCCGCCCGGCGCTGGGCGTTCTGCCAGTTCAGCCGCGTCTTTTTGCCGGCCCGTTCCTGCTCGCGCAGTTCGGCCGCGCGGGCGTCCCAGTGGTTGATCTCGCGCTTGAGGCGCGCCTTGACCTCCCGTTCGACCTTGTCGATCTCGGGCAGGCGGCGGGCGCGTACTTCTTCCACATGCTTCCGCGCAAGCTCGACCGTAGCGTATTGCACGACCCGCTTCTCGATGTCTTCGCGCAGCCAGTCGGCCTCGAGCAGATCGCGCACGGCCTCCAGCTCCTCGGGCTTGGCCGGGCGCAGATTCAGGTGCGGGGCGATGCCCGCATTGGCAATCCGCCCCTGGGCGTCAATGGTCGCGAACTGGAGCCGTTGCGAGACGATATGGGGCTTGCCGGTGCGGGTGGGGCGGCCGTCCTGCACGCTGTGCTCGAGCATGAAAAGGGCCGAGATGTCGCGACCGTCGTCCGTGTCGTCCACGAGGACGGCCCCTTGCTTCATCAGGTGATTATTCTGCTCGCGCACCAGGCTGATCACCGCCTCGAGCAACGGATGGCCGGGACAGACGAACTCGGCCACCGGTTGCTGGTTGATCTTGCTCTTGTCAAAACAGATGCGTTCGTACTTCTTCTGCACCGGTGTTCCGATGCCGATCTCCCGGTCACGCTCTTGAATGGCGAGCGGCACATGGGTGATCTCGAAACGCCCCTCCTCGCGCGGCTTGATCCGCCCTCCCAGGCGCTGGAAGGCCTCGAGGAAAAAGCTCTGCACATGGTGCGGCTGCAGGCGCTGGGCCTCGGCCTTTTCCATCTCGAGGCGTAGCTCGTGCACCTGCTCGGCGGGCAGGGTGTCGTTCGTCAATTGCCGCTTGCGCAGGAGCTCCATCAGGTGGCTCTGGTCGACAGCGCCGTCCACCACCTGGAAGAGACGGGCCCTTACCTCTTCCTTCTCGCCATACTGAATAGCCTCGAAGAGCAGATCCTTCAGCGGGCGCTCCTCGAAGAGTTCACCGAGAACGTCATAGACACGGCCGCCAAGCGCCTCGCGCGCGGCTTCCAACTTTTCCAGAAGCCGGGCGTAGACTTCGCCCTCGCGAGTGTCCTTGGCGACCAAGTTCCACAAATGGCAAACCTCGGTCTGACCGATGCGGTGGATGCGGCCGAAGCGCTGCTCGATCTTGTTGGGGTTCCACGGCAGATCGTAGTTCACCATCAGATGACCGCGCTGGAGGTTGACGCCCTCGCCGGCGGCGTCATTCGCGATGAGGACGAGAAGATCGCGGTCCTGCATGAAGCGCTCGACGACTTTCCTGCGCTCCTCGCGCGAGACGCCGCCATGGATCACGTCGACGGCATCGGGGTTGCCCAGGCGCGCGGTGACCTTGTCGCGCAGATAATCGAGCGTGTCCTTTGCCTCGGTGAAGACGATCAGCTTTCGGCGATTGCCTTGCGCGTCAATCATCAGATCGTCATCGAGGATACGATCGAGCTGCTGCCACTTCGTGTCCTTGCCCGAGCGCAGCACCGACAATGCCATGCGCTCGAGCTCCTTGAGCGTCGTGACTTCGATCTCGAGCTGCTCGATCGTCTCGGCAGTGGTGACGGTGGTCGAAAGGCGCTCCTCGATCTCGTCGATTTCTTCCTGACCGAATTCGTCGATGTTTTCGAGGAAATCGTCAGACACCGGGATGTCCTGCCCCAGGCCACGCCCTCGCACGACCAGACGCGCTTCGGCGAGTTCCGCCTCAAGTCGCTCCCTGCGTCGTTTCAGTGACTGATAGATGGCCGCAGGGCTGGAAGCGAGGCGCCGCTGCAGGATCTGGAGCGCGAAACCAACCATGTTGCGCTTGCGCCCATCCTCCTCGGCGAACCGCTGAACACGGTTCATCTCATTGCGCACATAATCGGTGACAGCCGCATAGAGTGCCGCTTCCTGCGGCGACAGCTCGTATTTGACGGTATACGCGCGCCTCTCGGGAAAGAGCGGCCGACCGTCGAAACGCAGCAGCTCCTCCTTGGTGAGGCGGCGCATCATGTCTTCGACGTCGGCGACATGCATGCCGTCACGGAAGCGCCCCTCGAAGCGGTCGCCATCAAGCAACGCCATGAAGAGCTGAAAGTCCTTCTCCTTGCCGTTGTGTGGGGTTGCCGTCATCAGAAGGAAATGGCGGCAGATACCCCCGAGCTTCTGCCCCAGCTGGTAGCGCTTGGTGTATTTGACCTCGTTGCCGAAATAGGTGGCCGACATCCGGTGCGCTTCATCGACGATGATCAGATCCCATTCGGTCGCCGAGGCGAGCTTCTGCTGCAGGTCATCATCGCGGGCCAACATGTCGAGCCGCGCTATGAGCCTGTGCCGGTCGTTGAACGGGTTGCCCGAACGCGAGGTCTCGATCATGTCGCGTGAGAGGATGTCGAACTCGAGGCCGAACTTCTCGCCCAACTCGTCCTGCCACTGTTCGACGAGACTTCCCGGCGCCACGATGAGGCAGCGCTCCAGATCGCTTCGCGCGATGAGCTCCTTGATCAGTAGCCCCGCCATGATGGTCTTCCCGGCCCCCGGGTCGTCGGCAAGCAGAAAGCGCAGCGGCTGTCGGGGGAGCATTTCGCCGTACACAGCCGAGATCTGATGCGGCAGCGGGTCGATCAGACTCGTGTGGATCGCGAGGTAAGGATCGAAGTAATGAGCAAGCTTGATCCTGTTTGCCTCGGTGACCAGGCGCGTGAGAGCTCCGTCGGCGTCGAAGGACCATGCGCGCCCTGCCTGCTCCAGCTGAACCCGCGCCTCGTCCTCTCGAAACAGCGTGGTTTCGGTAACCGCGCCGGCAGGGTCGCGGAACACGACATTGACCGCCTGCGTTCCGATCCACTCGGTGGAGACCACCTCTACCGTCCCGCCAGGTGCGATGCCCTTGAGCCGGGCGCCCGGCCTGATCTCTTCCAATGTGCTCATGCTGTTGCGTTCCGCCTAATCAATCCCTGTTCACATGGCGATTCTAGTGGGGCGCCCATGGTTCGCCGGTGCCGCACTCTGCCGTACCGCGCAAGGACCGCGACACGTCCTGCGCGAGAAGTCTGTGAAGATGGTCTCAGACATCATCATCAGGGGTTTCTATCCGGTGCTCGAGATATAGCTGGTAGAGCACGAAGCTGCACCTGCAATCTGCCGGAAGTTGAGTGAACGAGCGCGTCAAAACGTTTCGCAACGGCGGATGTCTGGTTCTAAGGGTGCTGGAGTTGGCTTCGCCAGCAGGGAACGCGATGCCCGCCCTACTTGCTTCCTGACGCTCTTTGCCGGGCTTGGCGCTACGTTGGCGCAATGATTAAACTTGCCTGCCATTGGCATTTATGTATTTGAAAAGGCTACATTTATCGCTGTTCGAGTATCCCGACCAGCGGTCTCATAACCTGAAGGTCGCAGGTTCAAATCCTGCCCCCGCAACCAAACTTTTCGGCAATATATCAAACACTTAGACCGCCCTCCGGGCAGCTTTTTCGTGTCGCGTCGAGTTGCAAGCCCGTCCCGACCGCTCCCCAAAGATTTCAAAGGCTTACGACCAGCTCCGATTCCTCCGTGCAACACGGATGCGACACGGGGCCAAGGCTCGTTCCGCAGGCGTTCGCGTCCGATGGCGCTTGAACCCTCCGGTCCTGAACCGCAGTATGGATAGCCGGTGTCACAGCATTCGGTTCGGTAGGGGTGGTTCATGGCTCGTCTCGTTTATTCCTGTCGCTTCTGGATCTTGTCAAAGGGCTGGTCGGTCCGGAAGGCCAGCAGGATCTTGGGCGCGCGCCCGATCCGACAGGCGGGCGTCATGCCGAGCATCTCGGTCGCGATGCAGGTCACCCGGTGGGCATGCTGGTGGTCGCGCACGTCGATGTCGATGCCGACCAGCGTCCCGCACAGCAGGCCGGTGTTGGTGCAGTTGCGCTGCGCCTTGGTCCAGCGCGCGATCTCGGCCTCGTCGGCGCTGGCGCAGACGGTCTCCCAGCCCTTCATCATCGGCCGCTTGCCCGCGGCCTTCATCGCGACGTGCGCGCCCAGCACCGGCACCGGACGATAGCCGTGGCGATGCAGCTGCAGGCGCAGTTCGGTTGGATCCTCAGGCGCCGCAAGCGCTGGCGCGCTGGCGGACGCATCCGCCGACGCATCGGCATGGGCTATGTCTTCGGTCGTGCGGATGGCGTCCTCCATGCTTACTCTCCGTCCAGAACTCAGGCGGCGAAGTCATCCTGGGCGTGATCCTCGGCCGCTTCGGCGCTGCCGATGAGCCTGACGAGGCCGTAGTAGACCTTGCCGGTCAGGCCGCGCGGATCGCGCTCCCAGGAGGTGGTCCCGCGCAGGTCGTGATCGAGCTCGGCGCGCAGCCGGTCCAGCGCCGCAAGGGTTCGATCCGCCTCGCGATAGGTCGAGGTGCCAGGCACGGCCGAGGCCATCAAATGGATCAGCGCATCGCGGGTGTTGCGAAGGCAGTTGCCCAGGAACACATGATCGTCGGTCGAAAGCGGGTCGCGGAAGTCGCTCATCGCGCGGCCTCCTGCTGCTCGATCCAGTCGAGAAGCCGCGATTTCCGCGCGCAGATCACGTTGCCCATGCGGAAGGTGGGCATCCGCACCTTGGCCTCGCTGGCGTAGTAGTAGACCTTCCGCCGCTCCTTCGCGTCGCCGAAGACGAAGAGCGCGATGGCGTCCGCGCCCCGCAACAGATCCTCCGCCAGCGTCGGGCAAACCTCTCCCGTGGCGGGTCCAGCCCGCAAATGCTCCTGCATGTCCTGTCCTCCTAGGTGCGGATCAGCGCGCCGAGCGCGTTGATCGTTCTCTGACTGACGGCGAACGTGACCATCGCATCGCCGCCCTCGTGAAATCCGGATGCCTCCATCAGCCTGCGCAGCTGCGCCTTCGGCGGCGCGAAGCTCGCGATCATCACGGTCCGGTCGGGCAGCAGCCCGTCGCTGGACCCGGCGAGGGAGACGGACGCGGTGTGGAACCGCCGCTCGACCTCGATCTTCATGAAGGGGAGCATGACACCGCCGAGCGCCGCGTCGAGCGCACCGTCCCGCGCCGCCAGGATCAGCCCGGCCAGCATCTCCCCGAATGTTCGGACCTGCGTCAGCGCCCGCATGGCTTCCGGCAGCGGGAGCCAAGCGTCCCGCTCGTCCTCGGGCATCGTGTCCCGGCTGTGCAGATCCTCGACGGGGAAATCCCAGAACCGCTGCGACGCCTCGACCGCGTCCTTCACCTGATCGGCCGCCATGATCGCGAGCAGCAGCCGGGCGCAATCCTCAGGCGTCATGTCGGCGGCGCCTGGGCCGCGCCCGCCGGTGGAGATCAGCCGCTCCTTCCGCAATGCGCGCGCGATCACCGCGACGGTCTGCTCGGGCATCGGCAGCACCTGCGCGAGGGTGGGGATGAGGTCGCTGAGCTTTGCCATTGCGGCGGGGTCTCCCGAACTTGTTTCGGACCTTAGGTTCAAAACCTCTGGCGCACAAGGTGGTTTCGGACTAAAAATCCATTACTGGGTTCCGAGGCGGTCGGTTTCGCCTCGCTATGCCGGAAGAAGAATGGCAATGCGGAAGGCTGACGATGCTCAACGCATTGTCGGGAATAAGGAAAATCGGATGGCGACGATCCGGAAGAGAACACTGCCCTCGGGCCTGGTGCGCTGGCAGGTGGATTTCACCGATCAGGCCGGCAAGCGCCGCTCGAAGCTGTTCCCGCGCCGGAAGGACGCCGACGTCTATCTCGTGAAGGTCCGCTCGCTGGTCGCCAACAACACCTATCTGGCCGACAGCGAGAGCATCACCGTGGCCGACGCCGCCAAGGCGTGGCTCGACCATTGCGAGGTGAGGTGCAAGACGGGGCGGCGGATGGAGCGGTCCACCCTGCGCGGCTACAGCGACTATGTGCGGCTGCACATCACGGACGCGCAGGTCGTGATCGGGGACAAGCTGATCGTCCAGCTGACCCGCCGCCATGTGAACGAGTTCCGCGACCGGCTGCTGCTGAACGGCCGGTCCGAGCATCTGACGCGGCGCGCGCTCTCAGTGCTGAAGCTGCTGCTCGACCATGCCATCGACAACGGCCAGCTGTTCACCAACGCCGCGCAGGGCGTGCGGGTGATCAAGTCGAGCCGGATCGACTACAAGGCGCCGGTGCCGTCGAAGGAGACGATTCGCGCGCTGATCGAGGCTGCCGACGAGGACTTCAAACCGCACCTGATCGTCTCGGCGCTGACCGGCCTGCGCGCCTCGGAATTGCGCGGCCTGCGCTGGCAGGACGTGGATTTCGAGAAGGGCTTCATCTACGTGCGCCAGCGCGCCGACGCCTACAACCAGATGGGCGAGCCGAAATCCCGCGCGGGCTATCGCGACATCCCCGCCGGGCCGATGGTGCTGAACGCCCTGCGCCGCTGGAAGCTGCGCTGCCCGAAGAGCGATCTCGGGCTTGTCTTCCCCGCGCCGCGCGGCGGCGTCCTCCAGCACACCAGAACACAGTCCCGGTTCCGCAAGCTGCAGGAGCAGGTCGGCGTGAAGCTGCGCTGGCACGACCTGCGCCACTTCGCCGTGTCGCTCTGGATCGAGCAGGGCTTCTCGATCAAGGAGGTGATGACCTTCGCGGGCCATTCCTCGATCCAGATGACCATGGAGCGCTACGGCCACCTGTTCCCGTCGCCCGACCACCAGAACGCCATGGCCGAGGTCGAGGCCAATCTGCTGGGGTGACCGGCATCACGCGGGCGGTTAACGCGATCTTTAGTCAAATCGTCGATGATCGCGCGGCCGATCGCAGAGGCCCGCCATCATGACCATCACCTACACCGAGGCCTATCGGAGGGCCTTCGGCGAATATCTCCGCAGGGGAACGCCGATCCGCCTGTCGCTGAAACAGGCCGGGGTCACGGATCAGTATGTCTGGCGCACCCGGCGCGACGAGCGTGTGCGCCGGTCGCACCGGATGAACGACGGCCGCGTGTTCTCGTGGTCCGATCCGCCCGCCACTGGGCATCCTGGCGAGGACTACAACTGCCGCTGCGAGGCAGTCCCCTTCGTCGCAGGCGAGACCGAGTTCGGGTTTCACGAGTTCACCACGAGCCTCGCGTCGAGCTATGATCGGTGGAGCACGGAGGACTTCTGGGATCACTACCAAAACGGAAATGGTCGCGCGGTAAGTCTGCTCGAAATCGGCCATCTCCGAGAGATCGCCGAACAGTATGCTTATGACGACGGTATTGAAGGTGCGTTCCGTAGGCTTGCAGACCAGATTGCCGACGAAGCGCGAAAAGGTGGGTCGCGTAATTTCACCTATGATTTCGAATTCGTATACGATTTCGGCTCCGTGGACTTTGCTCACGGCGACGGAACCGTTCGCGGGGTATTCGTTGGTTCGGCCACGCGAAATGGCCGCATGATGACCATCAATGGCAATACTCGTTTCGAATTCCACGACATTTTCCAGGATCCGTTTGACATTGGCGTTGAGTTAGGCGTGCCGTACCGCATCTATGGAGGCTGGACCGCACGGTTCTCGGCGGAAGTCCTCGCGCAACGCGAGGACAGCAACTTTCGTCAGAGGCCGAGAAGCGACTGATGGTAAGGAATCAGCCGACAAGGCGCTTGCTGTTCGCGTCGCTGGCAGCGACGTTCGTATTTGTCGGTGCATTGTTGACCATCTTCATGCTGGGATGGACGTCGCGGTTTCGGGATCAGGTCACACTTCCTAACGGCATGGTCTTGGTCCGTTCGTTCGACTGGTCTCGTTCTGGGCGGAACGACCTGCTTGCGACGAACGGGGTAGATACTCTCGCTCGAGACATTGAAGGCATCTGCTTCGACGACCGCTATGTTCTTGTTCAGTCCTATGACTGGCAGTCCACCGGCCTTTATGACGCCGAGACCAACGGCAGGGTGCGGATGGATTATGCCGAAGCCATGAGGATGAGCGGTCTGAGCCACGGGAGTGGATGCGATGGATACTACACCAGATGGGTCGGTCCCGGTCTCCTCTACGATGGCAACACTGTTCCGTTTCTTCCCAGCTGCTCTGCGCGGAACGTCGAGAATGAAGCGCTCAGGGACCGCGATTGGTTCGGCCGACCCTGCGATCCCGGCCCGCCACTGGCCGAGCGCAACCGAGATGGCGGCGGGATTCCCGATTCTTCCCAATGACTTGCGTTTGCTCCGTGCGACACGTGGATGACGTTGCGGGCCTGAAAATCGCCTAAGCAACTGATTTCACGAAGTTATTCAGAGCGCCTTGGGTTGCCTCATAACCTGAAGGTCGCAGGTTCAAATCCTGCCCCCGCAACCAACAAATTTCTCCAAACATTACAAAGCCTTAAGCCAGCTTTGGCGGCAAATCGGCGCGAGAACATTCACCGCATTCGGCCGCAACAAACCGCAAACAAAGGCGGAACACGTTGGCCGATTTGACCCCGCCTGTTGGCGCTACGTTGGCGCAAGGTCGGGGCAAGGAAGTTGCCTTCGGCCAGCCACGCCATGCTATTCGGAGCAAGCAGGAAGTCTGCGTGCCGTGAATGCGCGCCTGCCGCCTCGTTCAGCATCACCATGCGAAGGTGATCTGGTGGCGAGAATACGGCCTCTATATCGGCTCCGCGAACCTGACCGCAAACGCATGGTACAAGAACGTCGAAGCCGGCTGCTTCTTTCCTGAATCCGAGATCACAGACGAGATGGCTGAGGACGTCCTCGAACTCTTCGACGTGCTCGATCGGCACTCGACGCCCCTGACTGAAGAGCTGCTCGAGGCCATGCAGAAGCGGGCAAAGATCATTTCCAGCGCTGAGCCTCCCTCCGAAGATTTCTGGAACCCGGAAGCCCGCGGCGATCAGATGCATCTGCACCTGCAACCATTCGCGGATGCCTGTTCCGCTGCCCGGCTGGTTGAAGCGGATGTCCTTCGCCCCTCGCGCATAGGCAATGAGCCCCGACTCGAAGGCCTCGATCACCCGGTTGTCGGCATCGACGACGGAGGGCGCCATGCCCTGCTCGGCTTCCTCCGCGCCGAAGACGACACCGACAAGGCAGGCCTCGGTCTTCTTGCGCACGAGCTCGGCCGCCTGCCAGTCGCCGAGATCGCGCAGGGCGCGCATCGCGGGTGCCCCCCAGGGCACGCCCCGGCTCTGCACCCTCTGACGTTCATAGAGGTGGGCCACGCGGTCGGCCCCGGCGGATTTCCTGCACAGGCTGGCCCTCGACCTCGCCGGGGAAAAGCCACGGGCAGCCCTCCGGCACCACCAGACGGCGCTGGCGCACGATGGCGGCGACCTCCTCGGAGATCGGCAGGCGGTGGATCTTGCGCTGCTTCGTCATCGAGGCAGGCTTCGTCCAGGTCATGTGCTCGAGGTTGAAATGCTCGAAGCGGGCGCAGCGCACCTCGCCAAGCCGCGCGCCGGTGAGCATGCACATGCGGATGATGCCCACGGTTCGGTCGTCAGGGTCCGCCTCGAGCGCGGCGGCAAGGCGCTCGAGTTCCTTCCGGGTCAGGAAGCGCTCGCGCTCGTGCTCGAGCCGCCTGCGGAAGGAGGAAGCCGGGTTGTCCTTGCGCATGCCCCATTCGATGGCGAGGTTGAACATCTTGCGCAGCACCTCGCCGGTGCGGTTGGCGCGGACGGGCTTGCGCCTGTCTGAAGTCAGCACCTATCGGACAGATTTAGGGGTTTGAGCAACGGAGGATTTCTGGTTCATCGAAGCCATCAAGGAGCGAAGATGAACAAGA
>NZ_FNVD01000024.1 GCF_900108275.1 Jhaorihella thermophila | reverse complement strand
ACGGCGGTTGCCCGCAAACTCGTCACCATTGCAAACGCTCTGTGCAAAATGAGGCGAAAGTGGGCTCCTCAACCCGCCTGAGAAATACAGTTGCTGAACCTGGTGGGCGAGATCACCGGACGGACGCCGCGGTGGTGCCAGCCAATAATGCATCGCCCGGGGCCTTGCGAACACCGTGACCGGATTCTTCGGCGGCATGGGCGGCTGCGCAACGATCGGCCAGTCGATGATCAACGCCAAGTCCGGCGGGCGCACGCGGATCGCCGGCATCGCTGCCGGGCTCTTCCCGCTCATCTTCATCGTCTACGCAGCCCCCGTGATCGAATTGAGTCCGCTGGCGACGCCGGTCGGGGTGATGTTCATGGTCGTGATCGGCATTTTCGCCCGGAATTCGTTGAGCATCCCGCGCCCGGTGCCGCGCACGGACGCGTTCGCCATTGTTCTGATCACCGCCGTCACCGTGATGGCCGACCTCGCCACCGCCGAGGTGGTGGGCTTGATCGTCTCGGTGCCGGCCCATGCCTGGAACAACGCCCGCCGAATCGATGCCGAAACATACAAGACCGAGGACGGAACCCGCGTCTGCCGAATCCGCGGTCCACGGTTCTTCGGCGCGACCGACGGGTTCGCCTAACTGTTCGCCCCCGTAGCCGACCCCGACCACATGATCGTCGACTTTGCCGACAGTCGCGTGGTGGATCAGTCCGCGCTGCAGGCGATCGAGTAGCTGGCCGCCAAATACGAAACTCCCGGCAAGAAGATCCAGCTGCGCCACCTCAGCCGTGACTGTCACAAGCGCCTTAAACGCGGAACACCTCGTGGTCGACAGCGACGACGACCCCGATCATGCACTGGCGGTGGACTACTCGAAAAGAACCGGCGTCCTCGGCGGACACTGACCGCACTCGCCCCTGCTTCTTTCTGGTCCCCAATACCCCGGGGGTGAGGCCGCAGGCCGAGGGGGCAGCGCCCCCTCCTCCCCCGGCCGCCGGATCAGTCGTCGGGACGGATCATCTCGAACACGTCGGTCACCCGGACATAGTCGCGATATCCCATCCGGCCCAGCGGTTGGAACATGGTCACGTCGAACCGCCCGTCGCGGATGCAATCGTCGCGCAGATGGATGCCGGTCACTTCCCCGAACACGACCGTGTTCGCCTCGCCCGGCAATGTCACGATCCGCGTCAACCGGCACTCCAGCGCCGCGGGCGCCCCGTCCACCCGCGCGCAGGGGATCGTCTCGCACTCCGCCGCCTGCACGCCGGCATGGGCGAACTCGTCCGCCTCCCTCGGCAGCGTCGCCGAGGACGTGTTCATCGCCTCGCGCATGGCGTATTCCACCACGTTCACGCAGAACACGCCGGTTTCGCGGATATTGGCCACGCTGTCCTTCACGCCATCCTGATCCGGCTTGCCCCCGGTGCAGGCAAACATCACCTGCGGCGGGACATAGGCGACCCCGTTGAAAAACGAATAGGGCGCCAGGTTGTTCACCCCGTCGCCGGACCGGGTCGAAATCCAGCCGATCGGGCGCGGGGTGATGATCGCGTTGAACGGGTTGTGGGGCAGGCCGTGGCCGTCCTCGGGGCGGTAGAACATGCGCGTCTCCATCTGTTTGCCCAAGGGGTAACGCCGTGCTAGGGCAAACGCCACCGCTTTCGGCAAGAGGCAGGCGCAGGGTGATCCGTCTGAGACCGGAAATCGACGACGACTGGTGGGAGGTCGAAGCCCTGTTCGACCTCTGCTTCGCTCCGGGGCGCGAGGCCCTTTCCTCCTATCGCCTGCGCGAGGGAATTCCCGCCGTTGCCGGCCTGTCGCTCGTCGCGCGGGACGAAAACGGCATCCTTGCCGGCGCAATCCGCTTCTGGCCGGTCCGCGTCGCGGGGCAGCCCGTCCTGCTGCTGGGGCCGGTCGCGGTGCACCCCACCCACCAGGGCGAAGGCCTGGGGGCCGCACTCATCCGCGACGGGCTCGAGGCCGCGCGGCAAAGAGGCTGGCGGCGGGCGATGCTGGTGGGGGATGCGCCCTATTACAACCGCTTCGGGTTCGAAAAACTCCAAGGCGTGGAGATGCCGCCGCCCACCAACCCCGACCGGGTGCTGGGGCTGGAACTTGTTCCCGGCGCCTGGGCGGGCGTTCGGGGCAAGGTCGAACGCTGGAGCGAGGCGCCTGACGAAATCGGGGATTGAATCCGCGCGCCCTTGCCCCGATCTTGGAAAAGGACCGTTGCAAGGGACCGCATGACCGAATTTGCCACGCTTTCGCCCGCCGAAGTCGAAACCGAACTCGATCGGCTCGCCGCGCGCTACCGCGCCGCCGGGGGTGCGGGCGTGCATCTGCTGAACCTCTTGGGCAGCAAGGCCGAGGGGCTTCTCGACCGCCTGCCGCCGTCGCTGCGCGAGGGACTTGACGACGCGACCGAACGCGCCCTGGCCATCGCCATGAAGGCGGCTCACGAAACCCGCAAGACCGTGCCCGACCAGGCCGAATGGGTGAACACGGCCGTGACCACCGCGATGGGCGCCGCGGGCGGGTTCGGAGGCCTGCCGACCGCGTTCGTGGAACTGCCCGCCACGGTGACCGTCCTGCTCCGTGCGATCCAGGGCGTGGCCGCCGAGCACGGGTTCGACCCCGCCTCGGAAAGCGTGCAGTTCGACTGCGTGCGGGTGCTGGCGGCGGCCGGCCCCCTGTCATCGGACGATGGGTCGGATCTCGGCTTCATCACCCTGCGGCTCACGCTGACGGGTGGCACGATGCAGCGGCTGATTGCCATGGTGGCCCCTCGCCTCGCCGCCGTTCTGGGGCAGAAGCTCGCCGCCCAGACCGTCCCGCTTCTCGGGGCGCTGGCCGGGGCGGGAACCAATTACGCCTATACGCGCTACTACCAGGAGATCGCGCATGTCCATTTCGGTCTGCGCAAACTGGCGATCGAGGCCGACATCCCCGAGGCCGACCTGATCGAACGTCTTCGCCAAAGAATGCGCCCCCGCCTTGGCTGAGGGGACGGGCGGGCCAATCTCGAACGAACACGCCTGCCGCCGATGCATGATACACGCCGATCCCGGACCGGGGCTGCAAAAGCCCCTTTTCCTTCATCTTGCGGAAAATACTCCGGGGGTGCGGGGGCAGCGCCCCCGCGTCGGTCGGATCGCGCAAGCGATCCGAAACACCTGCCTCCGCCACTCCGGTCGCCGCTTTTAACCGTTCTCCCGCAGCCAATGCATCACTGCCGGCCGCACCGACTGGTCGCCGCGGTGGCGCGCATCGGCGATGATCTTGCGCACCTCGCCCAGATCGGCGCGGCGCAACAGGCTCTTGACCGGCCCGATCGAGGCCGGCCGCATCGACAGCATGCGGATCCCGGTTGCGGCCAGGCACAGCGCCTCGACCGGACGGCCCGCGTCCTCGCCACAGAAACTCAGCGGCGTTCCCGAAATCGCGCAGCGTTCGACAATCCGCTCGATCAGGCTCAGAAAGCTGACATTCAGCGTGTCATAACGTTTCCGGACCAGTTCGTTCTCGCGGTCGGCGGCAAAGAAAAACTGCTTGAGGTCATTCCCGCCGATCGAGATGAAATCCACCTCGTCAAAGAACTTCTGGGGCGCGAAGGCCAGCGATGGGGTTTCAAGCATCGCGCCCACTTCCAGCGCGTCCGGCAAAGGATGGCCCAGCCGCCGTTCGCCTTCGATCACCTTGTGCACCTCGGCGCGTGCGGCGCGGTATTCTTCCCATTGCGCGACAAAGGGGAACATGATCGCCAAGGGGCGGCCGTTTGCGGCCCGCACCAGCGCCTGCAACTGCATCCGCAGCACGCCCGGCTTGTCCAGACCGACCCGGATTGCGCGCCAGCCCAGCGCCGGGTTCGGCTCATTGACCGATTTCATGTAGGGCAAAACTTTGTCCGACCCGATGTCCAGCGTTCGGAACACGACCCGTTTGTCGCCCGCCGCGTTCATCACCCGCGCGTAATATTCCACGAGTTCCGACCGCTTGGGCATGTGCGCGCGTGTCAGAAACTGCAGCTCGGTGCGGTAAAGCCCTACGCCTTCGGCGCCGGAGCTGTTCAGGGACGGCAGGTCGGCCATCAGCCCCGCATTCATGTGCAGCGAGATCGTGACCCCGTCGCGCGTCGTCGCCGGCTTGTCGCGGATCGAGGCATAGCGCTGCTGCGCCTCGGCCTGCATCGCGATCTTGTCGCGAAAGGCGGTGACCACCGTGTCGTCCGGCCGCAAATGCACGATGCCCTGTTCGCCGTCCACCATGATGTGGTCGCCGTTCAGCGCCTCGGTCGTGATCCGCTTGGCATTCACGATCAGCGGAATCGCCAGCGCCCGGGCCACGATCGCGGCGTGACTGCCGACCGAGCCTTCCTCGAGCACGATCCCGCGCAGCCGGCGCCCATAGTCCAGCAGCTCGCCCGGTCCGATGTTCTTGGCCACCAGAACCGGATCGGCGGGCATCTCGGCACCGGTTTCCTCGCCCTGTCCGGTCAGGATCCGCAGCAGGCGGTTGCTCAGATCGTCCAGATCGCTCAGCCGTTCGCGCAGGTAGGGGTCGTTCACCTGCTCCATGCGCGACCGCGCGAGGCTCTGCTCCTTTTCCACCGCCGCCTCGGCGCTCAGGCCGCGGGCGATGTCCTCTTCCATCCGCCGCATCCACCCCTTGGAATTGGCGAACATCCGATAGGCCTCGAGTACCTGCAGGTGTTCCTTGTCGGCGTCCCGCGACTGCGCCAGCATCTTGTCCACGCCCACGCGCAGCTGTTCGACCGCGTTCGTCAGCCGCTCCAGTTCCCGTTCGGGATCGTCCGCGACCGGGTTGGTCACCACGACGCGCGGCTCGTGCAGCCAGACATGGCCTTCCGAGGTGCCCTCCTGCGCGACCGTGCCGCGAATCATCACCGGTTGCTGGTGCAGCGGCGACAGCGCCGCGCCCTCGCCGACAAAGGCGCCCAGTTCGGCCATTTCCGCCAGAACCATCGCGACCACTTCGAGCGCATAGACCTCGTCGGCCGAGAAATCCCGCGCCTCGCGCGACTGCACCACCAGAACGCCCAGCTTTTCGCCGACGCGCTGGATCGGAATTCCGAGGAACGAGGAATAGCGTTCCTCGCCCGTCTCCGGCATGTAGCGGAATCCCCGTTCGGCCGGCGCGTCGGCGGTGTTGATCACCTGGCCGGTCCGGGCCACGCGCCCCACCAGACCTTCGCCCAGCCGCAGCCGGGTCTGATGCACCGCTTCGGGCTTGAGCCCCTCGGTGGCGCACAACTCCAGCGTTTCGTTGTCGCGGAACAGATAGACCGAGCACACCTCGGTCCCCATGCTGTCGGCGATCAGGTGCACAATGCGGTCCAGCCGGGCCTGGCCCGCCTCGGGGCTGGCCATGACCTCGCGCAGCCGTCGCAACAGCTTGCGGCTTTCGCTTTCGGTCCCGTCAGGCATGGGCGCCGATTCACCTCCCGGTTGTCAGGCCCGCCGTGTCAGCTCCCTTCAGGCGGCCTTGTCCAGTTCGAACGCATCATGCAGCGCCTGAACAGCGAGTTCCATGTATTTCCTGTCGATCAGCACGGAAATCTTGATCTCGGAGGTGGTGATGACCTTGATGTTGATGCCTTCGTCCGACAGCACCTTGAACATCTTGGCGGCCACGCCCGACTGGCTGCGCATGCCGATGCCGACCACCGACACCTTGGCCACGTCGCGGTCCACCACCAGTTCGGAATAGTTCAGCGCGCCCTTTTCCTTGATCTCCGACAGCGCCGCCTCGGCGCGGGCGACCTCGCCCACGGGGCAGGAAAAGGTCATGTCCGTGCGCCCCTCTTCCGAGATGTTCTGCACGATCATGTCCACGTTCACGCCCGCGTCCGACAGCGCGGTAAAGATCGTCGCCGCGATGCCGGGCCGGTCGGCCACGCTCAGCAGGGTCAGCTTTGCCTCGTCGCGCGAATAGGCCACGCCCGCCACAGGTTTCGATTCCATGACATCCTCCTCGTCGCAGACCAGGGTTCCGGCCTCGTCCGACTGTTCCTCGAAGCTGGAGAGCACTCGCAGCTTCACATGATAGCGCATCGCCATTTCGACCGAACGGGTCTGCAGCACCTTGGCACCCAGGCTGGCCAGTTCCAGCATTTCCTCGAAGGCGATGCGGTCGAGCTTGCGCGCCTTTTCGCAGATGCGCGGGTCGGTGGTGTATACCCCGTCCACGTCGGTGTAGATGTCGCAGCGCTCCGCCCCGAAGGCCGCCGCAAAGGCCACCGCGGTCGTATCCGATCCGCCGCGTCCCAGCGTGGTGATCCGCCCGTCCGGGCCAATGCCCTGAAAACCCGCGACCACGGCGACGCGCATGCCTTCGGCAAACTTGGTGTTGATGTTGTCGGTGGGGATTTCCTCGATCCGGGCGGCGGCATGGGCGTCGGTGGTGCGCACCGGCACCTGCCATCCCTGCCAACTGCGCGCGGGCACGCCCATTTCCTGCAGTGTCAGCGCCATCAGCCCGGCGGTCACGTTCTCGCCCGAGGAGACCACCGCATCATATTCGCGCGCATCGAAAAGCGGCGAGATCTCCTCGACATAGCCGACCAGCTTGTTGGTTTCGCCCGCCATGGCCGAGACGATGACGATCACGTCATAGCCCTTGGCCACCTCGACGCCGACACGCTTGGCCGCGCGGCGGATGCGGTCCAGATTGGCGACCGAAGTGCCGCCGAATTTCATCACCAGAACGGGCATCGCTCATTCCCCAGGATCCTTGGTCCCGGCGGGGTTTACGCGGTGACGCGCATCTGCGCAAGACGTCCGGAATGTCGCGCCGGGCGGGCGGCGCATTACATGGGATGATCGCGCCCGTCCCAGGTGCGGAAACAACCCGTGGTTTCCAGCGACAGTTCCGCGAACCGCTGGATCAGCCCGGCGGCCGCGGTGGCGGCGTCGATCTCCGCAGCGCCGCCGCCCATGTCGGTGCGCACCCAGCCGGGGTGGTAGATGCCCACCGCGATTCCCCGCGGTTTCAGGTCCGCGGCAAGGTTGCGGCCCAGGTTCAGCGCGGCGGCCTTGGAGGCGCGATAGATGTAGCTGCCCCCCGGCGCCAGCGCCTGCGAGGCCATCTGCGACGAGATGATCGCGATTTTCGGGTTCTCCGACAGCCGCAGGTTCGGCAGCAGCGCCTGAATGGTCAGAAAGACCCCTGTGACATTGGCGGCAAAGGTCTGCGTCCACATCTCGGCCGGGTAGCCGGTATCCAGATCCTGCCCCTTGTCCAGATAGACCCCGGCATTGCAGACCAGCATGTCGACCGGCCGGCCCGCCAGCGTCTGCGCGAAGGACTTGTGCTGGTGGGGGGCGGTCACGTCCAGCCGCCAGCCTGTTCTGCCGTCGCGCGACGTGCCCATGACATCAGCGCCCGCCGCCCGGTAGCCGTCGGCCAGCGCCCGGCCGACCCCGCGATTGGCGCCCGTAATCAGGACATGCATTCAGTTCGACTTTCGTTGCGGGCGAAAGGGCAGGGGGGCCACGGGGATGCCGTCCTCGATCAGCGCCTTTGCCTCGTCGGGGCGGGCCTCGCCATAGATCGACCGCGCCGGGGCCTCGCCGTCATGGATGGCGCGGGCCTCTGCCGCGAAGTTCCGGCCGACATAATCGGAATTGGCCTCGATCCGCCGGCGCAGCTCGGCCAACGCCTGTTCGGCGGGGCTGGCCGGTTCGCTCAGCGGGCGGCTGGGGGCATCGGGCTGCGCCTTGGCCTTGTCGCGCGACGCCTGCACCCGGGGCGCCATCACTGATTTTTCCACCTCGGTCGAGCCGCAGACGGCACAGGCCACCATGCCCGCCGCGTGCAGCTTGTCGAACGCATCGGATGACTGGAACCAGCTGTCAAAGCTGTGGCCATCGGCGCATTTCAAAGCATACTGGATCATGTCCGCAACACCTTGAGGGTTCAGCATTAGATACCCACGAGATGCGCGAGTTCAAGAGGCACCGGTGTCGCATTCGGCGATCTGCCCGGCCTCCGGGACGGGCGCGCGACGGGGTGCGACACGCAGTCCGCCCGAATTGGGAAATTTTTCTTACCAAAGCAAGGAGTATCCGGTTGTGATCGGGGTGGTGGCGCCTGTGACGGGGGCCGTCAGCACGTTTGGGAGGAAAAAGAAATGACCAATGAACGGATTGGCCGCCGCAAGGCGCTCAAGACGCTTGCCGCGGGGGGTGCGGCGTCTCTGGCCGCGCCGGCGATCGCGACGGCGGCCGGGGAAACCATCACCTGGAAGATCCAGACCAGCTGGCCCGGCGGGATCGGGTTGCAGATCTTCAAGGACTGGTGCGCCTCGATCAAGGAAAAGACCGGCGGGCAACTGGAATTCATTCCCTTCGGCGCCAAGGACGTCGTGGGCGACTTCCAGCTCTTTGACGCGGTGAAGAACGGGGTGCTTCAGGCGATGAACCCCTTCACGCTCTATTGGGCGGGGCGGATCCCGGCTTCGGTGTTCCTCAGTTACTACCCGATGGGCCTGCGCAACCCGCATGAATGGCCCGCATGAATGGCCCGCATGAATGGGACGTGTTCTATTACGGGCTCGGCGGGCTGGAGATCGCGCGCGAAATCTTCGCCCGCGAAGGCATGTATTACGTCGGGCCGATCCATCACGGGCCGAACATCATCCACTCCAAGGTGCCGATCCGGTCGATCGACGACTTCCGCGGCCGCAAGATGCGCCTGCCGGGCGGCATGGTGGCCGAAGTGTTCCAGGATCTGGGCGCCAAGACCACGCTGCTGCCTGGGTCGGAGATCTTCCCGGCGCTGGAGAAGGGCACGATCGACGTGGCCGACTATGTTGGGCCGGCGATCAACTATGCGCTGGGCTTCAGCCAGGTGACGAAATACATCTCGATGGGCCCGCCGGGCTTCATGTCGCTCTATCAGCCGGTGGACCTGATGGACCTGACGGTGGGGATGGACGCCTGGAACGCGCTGCCGCCGGAGATGAAGACCTTCGTGGAAATGGAGGTTCACGTCTATTCGGACATGCACCACGCGCAGATCCAGAAGGCCGACCAGGAGGCCTGGAAGAAGTTCGAGGCCGACGGCACCGAGGTCACGCGGCTGTCCCAGGACGACGTCGAGGCGATGACCGAAGTCGCGGTGCCGCGCTGGTTCCAGTGGGCTAACAAGGACAAGGACGCCGCGCGGGTCTTCAAGATCCAGCTCGACTACATGATGTCGGGATCGCTGGGCTATGTGACCCCCGAGATGATCGAGGGCCAGGAGCTCAAGCTTTGATCGCCTGATGCGAAGCGGCGCCGCGGTTTCCCGCGGCGCCTTTTCCTTGGCGGGCAGGTCGCCCGCGCAACAAGGTTTTCTGGAGAACAACTGCGAATGCCAAGCGTCAACTTCGTGCTGCCGCACTGGCTGTATTGGCTGGGGCTGATCGCCTTTCCCGCCATCGCCATGCTGCTGTCGCGTCGCCAGCGCCCCGAACCGGGATCCCGGACGTTGGGGCTGGCCTATTTCATCTGGCTGGTCGGGGGCTTCCTCGGGCTGCACAGGTTCTATCTGAAAAACGTGTGGGGGTTCCTGTTCTGGCCCCTTTTCGGGATCATCCTGTTTTCGTCCTCGATGGAACGGCAGGCGCGGGTCGAGATAACCGACGCGCGCGCCGCGGTAGAGGGGCTCGAAGGCGCGGTGACCCGGACGGAGCGCCGGATCACCAAGGCCGAAGCCGCGATCGCCAAGGCGCAGGCGAGCCTGGCCGAGATCGACGACCCCGAAAGCAGCGCCGCGGCACGGCTGCAGCGCAAGATCGAAAAGGAACGGCAGAAGGTCGCGGATGCGCGCGCCAAGCTCGACGCCTATGCCGAAGAGCGCAAGTCGCTGACACCGGCCATCGAGGCGGCCGAAGCCAAGGGCGCGCAATGGGCGCGCAATGCGCGCTGGGCGTTCTACGCGATCCTCGCGCTGATGGCGATCGACGCGGTTCTGATGCCATCCATGCTGGCGCGCTGTCGGGAAAAGATGGCGGCGAACCCCGACGATTCGGTAGAGCGCGAAGACCTCGTGGACGACCGAAAGCTGGCCGGAACGGGATGGCCCGGCGCGATCGACCGGCTGTCGTTGTTTGCCGGCGAATATGTGGCCTTCTGGTCGGTAATCGCGGTCTTCGTCTATTACTACGAGGTCCTGGTGCGCTACGTGTTCAACTCGCCCACCAACTGGGCGCATGAGAGCATGTTCCTGATGTTCGGCATGCAGTATCTGGTGGCCGGCGCCTATGCGATGCTGACCGAAAGCCATGTGCGCGTGGACATATTCTATGCGAAGTTTTCCGCTCGCGGAAAGGCGATCGTGGATCTGCTGACCTCGGTCTTCTTCTTCATCTTCGCGGGCACGCTGCTGGTCACCGGCTGGATCTTCGCCCGCGATTCCATCGCCCAGGGCGAGGTCAGCTTTACCGAATGGGGCATCCAGTACTGGCCGGTCAAATGCGTGATCGCGCTGGGCGCGGTGCTGCTGATCCTGCAGGGCATATCCAAGGTGGCCAAGGACGTCGCCACCGTCATCTCGCCGAGGGGAGGGCTGAGCCATGGGGCTTGAGATCGAAATCGGCACCCTCACCTTCATCATGTTCGGCTCGCTGCTGGTGCTCTTGATGGCGGGGCTGCCGCTGGCATTCGTCACCGGCGGGCTGGCCTGCGTGTTCCTGTTCATCCTGGGCGACGCGCAGACGCTGAACATCGTGCCCAGCCGGATCTTTCCGCTGATGACCGACTATCAGCTCTCGGCGATCCCGCTGTTCATCTTCATGGCCTCGATGCTTGAGCGCGCCGGGATCATCAAGGACATGTTCGACGTGATCTACAAGATCCTCGGCGGGCTCAAGGGCGGGCTGGCCTCGGCCACGATCATCGCTTCCACGATCCTTGCGGCGATGGTGGGCGTGATCGGCGCGGCGGTGGTGACGATGGGGATCATCGCGCTGCCGGCGATGCTGAAGCGCAATTACGAACCCAAGATCGCCATGGGGGCGATCATGGCCGGCGGCACGCTGGGCATCCTGATCCCGCCGTCGATCTTGGCGATCATCTACGCGGTGGTGGCCGAACAGTCGGTGGGCGAGCTGTTTATCGGCGCCGTGTTTCCGGGGCTGCTGCTGTCGGGGATGTATATCGTATATGTCACCATCCGCAGCTATCTGAACCCCGATCTCGGGCCGCCGATCCCGGTGGAAGAGCGGATTTCGTTCATCGAAAAGCTGATCCTGCTGCGCAAGATGGCGGCGCCGATCATCCTGATCCTCGTGGTGTTCACCACGCTGTTTTCCGGGGCGGCAACCCCGGTCGAGGCCGCCGGCATCGGCACCTTCGGCGCCTTCATCGTCGCCGCGCTGCATGGCCAGCTCGACTGGGTGACGGTGCGCGAAGCCTGCATCGGCACGCTAAAGGCCAGCGCCATGGTCATCTGGATCATGTTCGGGGCCACGATCTTTGTCGGGCTCTATGTGCTCGAAGGCGGTCAGGCCTTTGTCACCGAGGCCCTGAACGCGACCGGGCTGGGGCCGTGGGGCATCCTGATCCTGATGCAGGTGATCCTGATCATCCTGGGCATGTTCCTGGACTGGGTGGGGATCCTGCTGCTCTGCGTGCCGATCTTCGTGCCGATCATCAAGGATCTTGGCTTTGATCCGCTGTGGTTCGGGGTGCTCTATCTGGTCAACATGCAGATGAGCTTTCTCTCGCCCCCCTTCGGATACGCGCTGTTCTATCTGCGCGGGGTGGCGCCCAGTTCGATCTCGATGGGCCAGATCTTCATGTCGGCCATTCCGTTTCTGATCATTCAGCTGATCGGGCTGATCCTGTGCATGGTCTTTCCCGAGATCATCCTGTGGCTGCCGCGGCTGGTTTACGGGTGACATGAAACGCGAGGCGGCCGCCCGACGGCGGCCGCCTTTGCCGCATGGCGTCAGAAGATCTTTGCCGCATGGCGTCAGAAGATGCCGTTTTCCTTTTGCAGTTCCCGCACATAGCGCACGATCGCCTTGATGTCGGCGTCCGTCAGTCCCTCGACCGGGGGCATGTCCCCGAAACGCCAGTGGTGCGACCGGACGCCGTTGTGGGCGGCCTGGAAAAAGGCAGCATCCCCGTGATGGCCGGGGTGGTAATACTTGTGCACCAGCGGCGGCCCCTTGCCCTCGATCCCCGAGGCATTCTTGCCGTGGCAGGCCGCGCATTTCGCCTCGAAAGCGGCCTTTCCGGTTCGGGCCAGCGGGCTGAACTGGGCCGGCACGCGGACCGTCACGATCGCCGCGCCCTCCGTTCCGCCGCCGGCCGCTTTGGTTTGTTCATGGTCCCCGGTCGGGGCGGTGGTCCACAACACCAGAGCGGCCACGCCGGCGGCCGCCACCGCGCCGATCACCGCGGCCCCTTTTCCAAAGGTCAAATCCGTTCCTCCATGTTGACGGCTCAGGGGCGGCCAGCGTCCCGGACTGATTCGGCCAACTGGATGGCAGATTCCAGCGCGGTAAGGTCAAGCCGCGCGGCGGCGCCTCAGAATGCCTTGAAGGTCAGAGTGGTCAGCGACCGTTCGATCCCGTCTATGTCCAGCAGGTGTTCATTGATGAACTTGCCGATATCTTCGCCTTCGGGGATGTACAGCTTCATCAGCAGGTCATATTCGCCGCTGGTCGAATACAGCTCGGAATGGATTTCGCGCAGGGCGATTTCCTCGGCCACCTTGTAGGTGGTGCCGGGCTTGCAGCGGATCTGGACGAATACGCAAGTGGTCATGAGGCAGCCTCGATCGGTTTTGCGCCACGCTGTCACATCGGCGGCGGCGGCGCAATCCCCGGACGGGTGCGCCAGTCTCTTGGCCTGCCCGACCTGTCCGCCTATAAGGGCCGGGCAGGACAGAGGATTTCGACCATGCGCACAGCGACGGTGACCCGAAAGACCGCCGAGACCGAGATCTCGGTCACGATCGACCTCGACGGCACGGGCCGGTATGACAACCAGACGGGGGTGGGGTTCTTCGACCACATGCTGGATCAGCTGGCGCGGCATTCGCTGATCGACATGGAAATCCGCGCCAAGGGCGATCTGCATATCGACGATCACCACACGGTCGAGGATACCGGCATCGCGCTGGGCAGGGCGCTGGCGCAGGCGCTGGGCGACAAGACCGGCATCCGCCGCTACGGGTCATGCCTGCTTCCGATGGACGATGCGCTGGTGCGGGCGGCGCTGGACCTGTCAGGGCGGCCCTATCTGGTGTGGAACGTGGATCTGCCGACGCCCAAGATCGGTACCTTCGACACCGAACTGGTGCGCGAATTCTTCACCGCCTTCAGCACCAATGGCGGCATCACCCTGCATGTGGACCGGCTGCACGGCTTCAACAGCCACCACATCGCCGAGGCCGCGTTCAAGGCCGTGGCGCGCGCCCTGCGCGAAGCGGTCGAGACCGACCCGCGCAAGGCCGACGCGGTGCCATCCACCAAGGGCGCGCTGTGATCCCATGCTGACCGCGATCATCGACTACGAAAGCGGCAATCTGCACTCCGCCGAAAAGGCGTTCCAGCGGATGGCGAAGGAAACCGGCGCGGGCACGGTCGTCGTGACCGCCGATGCCGACGTGGTGGCCCGCGCCGACCGTATCGTGCTGCCGGGCGACGGGGCGTTTCCGGCCTGCGCGGCGGCGCTGCGGGGGCAGTCGGGCCTTTACGACGCGATGCGCGAGGCGGTCGAGCAGAAAGGCCGGCCGTTTCTCGGCATCTGCGTCGGCATGCAGCTCATGGCTACATGGGGCCGGGAATACGAGGATACGCCGGGTCTGGGGTGGATCGGCGGCGAGGTCGTGCGGATCGAGCCCTCCGACCCGTCGCTCAAGGTGCCGCACATGGGCTGGAACGATCTGGTGATCGACCACGACCACCCGGTGTTCGACGGCATCAGGACCGGCGACCACGCCTATTTCGTCCATTCCTACCAGTTCCGGGTGGACGATCCGGCAGAACGGCTGGCGCATGTGGATTACGGCGGCGACGTGACGGCGGTCGTTGGGCGCGACACCATGGTCGGCACCCAGTTCCACCCCGAGAAGAGCCAGAAGACCGGCCTGCGGCTTATCGCCAATTTTCTGAACTGGACCCCCTGACGCCTACCAGACCCGCGCCCAGTCCTGCGACTTGCAGACCGGCCCGATGCAGCCCCCGACCCTGATGTGCCGGCGGCTTTCCAATGATATCCGGCCCTTCAGGGTCTTCCGGTATAGCGGCACATAGGCCCAGCCGCGCCATTCGTTCGCCCCCTCGGGGCGCATGTCCCAGAGGATCCGCACGCCCAGGTTTCGGGTGTGGACCAGCCGGTCCTCCTGGTCATAGGTTCGTGCGATGACTCCGCAGACGCCGGCATCTGGTCCGGCGCAGGGCTTCACCTCGATATGCGCATAAATCCCCTTGCCGTCGGGCGGAGTCGCCCATGTTCCGGTCAGGGGATCGGTCGCCCTCGCCCCCGTCGCGAAGCCGACGAGGGCAATGGCCAGAACGGCAAAAAAGCTTTCGGGACTTCGCATGACCCCTCTCCCGCACGCCCGGCACCTTGGCGCGCCGGACATTCACGGACAGGCTATCCCGCCTCTGTCATGCTGGTCAAATCAGCGCCTCTGCGATGCTACTTGACCCGCGTCCAGTCCTGTCCACGGCAGATCAGACCGCCCATGACACATCCCTTCACGGTCAGCGTGCCGCCATTCAGTCGCATCTTCGAGCTGTAGGTCTTGTCCGAATCCGGCGCCCAGATCTTGCCCCCCGCATAATGGCCCTCGCCATCGGGCTTCATGTCCCAGATCATGCGCTTGCCCAGATGTTCGTAGCCCGGGTCGTGTTTGCCCGTCTTGTCAAAGGCCGTGTCGATCTTGCCGCAGATCGCGCCGCCGCATTCCTGGATCCGAACAAAAAGGTATCCGCCTTCCTCGCCTTCGGCCGTCTTCCAGATACCCTCGACCGGATCCGCCGCCACGGCCGCCGTTCCCATGCCCAGCCCCAGCGCGAAGCCGAGAAGAAATTTCCGCATGAATGAGCCTCCCTTTTCCTGCGCACACTGTGACGCAGGCTGGGCGGGACAGGCAAGCCTGACCGAAGGGCCGCATTGCATTTTCCCGCCTTGCCCGGCATTACCCCGCCGACAGAGCAAGAAAAGGCCGCAACCATGATCCTTTACCCCGCCATCGATCTCAAGGACGGACAGGCCGTGCGGCTCCTGCGCGGCGAAATGGACAAGGCAACCGTTTTCAACGACGACCCCGCCGCCCAGGCCCGCGCCTTCGTTCAGGCGGGGTGCGAATGGCTGCACCTGGTGGATCTCAACGGCGCCTTCGCTGGCGAACCCGTGAACGCGGCGGCCGTCGAATCGATCCTCGCCGCGATCGACATCCCCGCCCAGCTGGGGGGCGGCATCCGCGACATGGCCACGATCGAAACCTGGCTCGACAAGGGCCTCGCCCGCGTCATTCTCGGCACGGTGGCGGTGGAAAACCCCGACCTCGTCCGCCAAGCCGCCCGAGCCTTTCCGGGCCGGGTGGCGGTCGGCATCGACGCCCGCGACGGCCGCGTCGCCACCCGCGGCTGGGCCGAGGAAACGGACGTGGACGCCACCGACCTCGCCCGCTCCTTCGAGGACGCGGGCGTTGCCGCCATCATCTACACCGACATCAACCGCGACGGCGCCATGGCCGGCCCCAATGTCGAGGCCACCGCCGCCCTGGCCCGCGCCGTCTCGATCCCGGTGATCGCCTCGGGCGGGGTGTCCAGGCTCGCCGACCTGATCGCCCTGCGCGACACCGGCGTGATCGCCGGTGCGATCTCGGGCCGTGCCCTCTACGACGGCGCCATCGACCTGCGCGAAGCGCTCGCCGCCCTGCGCGCCTGATGCTTCTTTCTGGTCGCAAATACCCCGGGGGAGTCCGCGCCTGCGCGGACGGGGGCAGCGCCCCCTCTTTCCCCGCCCGCCATTCCGCGCCTATATAGCCCCATGCTCAAGACCCGCATCATCCCCTGCCTCGACGTCGCCGACGGGCGCGTCGTCAAGGGCGTAAACTTCGTCGACCTGGTGGATGCCGGCGACCCGGTGGAATCGGCCCGCGCCTATGACGCGGCCGGCGCCGACGAGCTGTGCTTTCTCGACATCCACGCCACCCATGAAAACCGCGGCACCATGTATGACGTGGTGCGACGCACCGCCGAACAGTGCTACATCCCGCTGACCGTGGGCGGCGGCGTGCGCAGCCACGAAGATGTGCGGGATCTGTTGCTGGCGGGCGCCGACAAGGTCAGCTTCAACTCGGCCGCCGTCGCCAACCCCGACGTGGTGGCCGAGGCCGCCGACCGCTTCGGCAGCCAGTGCATCGTCTGCGCCATCGACGCCAAGACTGTCGAACCAGGCCGCTGGGAGATCTTCACCCATGGCGGCCGCCGCCCCACCGGCATCGACGCGGTGGAATTCGCGATCACCGTGACCGAAAAGGGCGCGGGAGAGATCCTGCTGACTTCCATGGACCGCGATGGCACGCGGGCGGGGTTCAACCTCGCGCTCACCCGCGCCATCGCCGACGCGGTGGACGTGCCGGTGATTGCCAGCGGCGGTGTGGGCACCCTGCAGCACCTCGTCGACGGGGTGATCGAGGGGCACGCCAGCGCGGTGCTGGCGGCCTCGATCTTCCATTTCGGCGACTATACCATCCGCGAGGCCAAGGAATACATGGCCGCCGCCGGCATCCCCATGAGGCTGGAATGAACGCATTGGAAATCCTGGCCGCCACCATCGAGGCGCGCAAATCCGCCGACCCCGACAGCAGCTGGACCGCCCGGCTGCTGGCCCGCGGCCCCGAGAAATGCGCCGAGAAGTTCGGAGAGGAAGCAGTCGAGGCCATCGTCGAGGCGGTGAAAGGCGACCGCGACCGGCTGACGGCCGAGGCCGCCGACGTGCTCTTTCACCTGCTGGTGATGCTGGCTGCGCGTGACGTGAGCCTGAGCGACGTGCTGGCGGAGCTGGCCCGCCGCGAAGGCACCTCCGGCATCGCCGAAAAGGCGGCGCGAAAGTAACCGGCGTTTGGCCGCGGCATTCGCCGCCGCCAGGTCGCCATGAAACCGGTCGCCACGCGCGGCCCACGCAACGGATCGAGGACGGGACATGGCAAGATCCCCGCAAGCGGGCGTGACACCGGGTTCGACGGAAGAGCGCGAAGCATCGAAACGGGTCGGCAGCCTGGCCGCGCTCTGGCCGTTCCTGCGGCCCTACAAGGGGCTGATGGCGGGGGCGGGCGCGGCGCTGGTGCTGACGGCGATGACCTCGCTCAGCCTGCCGCTGGCGGTGCGCCGGGTGGTGGACAATTTCCGCGTCGATGACGAGGGGATGCTGGAGCAGTATTTCCTCGGCGCGCTCGCGTTGGCGGCGATTCTGGCGGTCGGAACGGGCGTGCGCTATGCGCTGGTGACCAAGCTGGGCGAACGGGTGGTGGCCGACATCCGCAAGGCCGTGTTCGACCGCATGATCGGCATGAGCCCCGCCTTTTTCGAGAAGATCATGACCGGCGAGGTGCTCAGCCGGATCACCACGGACACCACGCTGATTCAGTCGGTGCTGGGTTCGTCGGCCTCGGTGGCGCTGCGCAACACCCTGCTGTTTATCGGCTCGCTGGCCCTGATGCTGCTGACCTCGGCCAAGCTGACGGGGATGGTGCTGCTGATCGTGCCGGTGGTGATCGTGCCGATCCTGGTGCTGGGCCGGCGCCTGCGCGCGGTCAGCCGCGAGAATCAGGACTGGATTGCGGCCTCTTCGGGCAATGCGGGCGAGGCGCTGGGCGCGGCGCAGACGGTGCAGGCCTTTACCAACGAGGACGCGGCGCGCGCCGATTTCGCACGGATCACGGAAACCTCCTATGACGTGTCGCTGGCGCGGATCCAGGTGCGGGCGCTGCTGACCGTGATCGTGATCTTTCTGGTCTTTACCGGTGTCGTCGGCGTGCTGTGGATGGGAGCAAATGACGTCCGCGCGGGCACCATGACCGAAGGCGAGCTGGTGCAGTTCGTGATCTATTCGGTGATCATGGCCGGTTCCGTCGGCGCGCTATCCGAGATTTGGGGCGAATTGCAGCGCGCGGCCGGCGCGACCGAGCGGCTCGTGGAACTGCTGCAGGCCGAGGACACGGTGAACGATCCCGCCAATCCGGTGACACTGCCGCGGCCGGTGCGCGGCGAGATCGCCTTTGACCATGTGACCTTCCGCTATCCGCAGCGGCCCGATGCGCCGGCGCTGGATGACGTGTCGCTGACCGTGACGCCGGGCGAAACGGTGGCCTTTGTCGGGCCGTCGGGGGCGGGCAAGACCACCATCTTCCAATTGCTGCAGCGGTTCTACGACCCCGATCAGGGGCGGGTGACGCTGGACGGTCTGGATCTGCGGAGCCTGTCGCGACGGGATTTTCGGGCCGAGATGGCGATGGTGCCGCAGGATCCTGTGATCTTTGCGACATCGGCGCGCGAAAACATCCGCTTTGGCCGCCCCGATGCAACGGACGCCGAGGTGGAGGCCGCCGCCCGCGCGGCCGCCGCGCATGACTTCATCGAGGCGTTGCCGCAGGGCTATGACAGCTACCTCGGCGAACGCGGGGTGATGTTGTCGGGCGGGCAGCGCCAGCGCATCGCCATCGCCCGCGCGATCCTGCGCGACGCGCCGGTTCTCCTGCTGGACGAGGCCACCAGCGCGCTGGATGCCGAGAGCGAACTGGCGGTTCAGAGAGCCGTGGACGCGCTGCGGCAGGGGCGCACGACCTTGATCGTGGCGCACCGGCTGGCGACCGTGAAGAAGGCCGACCGGATCGTGGTGATGGATGCGGGGCGCATCGTGGCCTCGGGCAACCATGACGAACTGGTCCGGCAGGACGGGCTCTATGCCCGGCTGGCGCGGTTGCAGTTCACCGACGGGGTTGCCGCGGAATAGGGCGCGGGCCGTGCCAGATCGCGCTTGACGACGCGGGCGGCTTGAAATAACCAGCGAAGACCCTGAGCGGGTATAGCTTAATGGTAAAGCCCCTGCCTTCCAAGCAGGTGATGTCGGTTCGATTCCGTCTACCCGCTCCAGATTTCTTTTGTGGTTTGAAACGGTCCTGTCGAGCGGGGGCTTGCGATCCCGGGTGGCGGTATTCCGCATGCGGGGCGGTGTGAGGGGGCGCTGCCCCCGTCGCCCTGTGGGCGACTCCCCCGGGATATTTCCAGCAAGAGGAAGGGGCGGTGGCGCCGACGGAACGGGAGGCGCGTCGCGTGGTGGCGGATTTTCGTGGAAACGTTACAAAGACCGATTATCCGGGGTGAATGAATGAAGGGGTTCGGAGCCGTCGTTCCCGCATCTGCCATCCCGCGCGCCGGGCGGGGGTGGATTTGCCGCTTTGCGACGATGAGATTGTCACCGAGGAGACGTCCGCATGACCGTCTATGCCATCAACGGCCTTGGCCGTATGGGCAAGCTTGCCTTGCGCCCGCTGCTGGAACGCGGCGCGCAGGTTGCTTTTGTCAACGATGCCGTCGGCGATCCGGCGATGCACGCGCATCTGCTGGAGTTCGACACCGTGCATGGCCGCTGGCCGGCGCGGTTTTCCCATGATGAGGGCAGTATCACGATCGACGGGGTTCGGATCCCGGTGACCCGGACGCGGCGGCTGGAAGAATTGCCGCTGCAGGGGGTGGACGTGATGATCGACTGCACCGGCGCCTTAAAGACCGAGGCCAGGCTTGCGCCCTATTTCGCGGCCGGTGTCAGGAAGGTGGTGGTGTCGGCCCCGGTCAAGGACGGGGATGCGGCGAACATCGTGATGGGGGTGAACGAGGGCATCTATGACCCCGCCCGGCACCGGATCGCGACGGCGGCGAGCTGCACCACCAACTGTCTGGCCCCGGTGGTCAAGGTCATTCACGAGAGCCTGCGCATCCGCCACGGCAGCATGACAACGATTCATGACGTGACCAATACCCAGACCATCGTGGATCGTCCGGCCAAGGATCTGCGGCGGGCGCGGTCGGCGCTGAATTCGCTGATCCCCACGACCACGGGCAGCGCCACGGCGATCACGCTGATCTATCCCGAGCTGAAGGGCAAGCTGAACGGCCATGCCGTGCGGGTGCCGCTGCTCAATGCCTCGCTGACCGATTGCGTGTTCGAGGTCGAGCGCGAAACCACGGTCGAAGAGGTGAATGCGCTGTTCCGAGAAGCGGCCGAGGGACCGTTGAACGGCATTCTGGGCTATGAGGAGCGCCCGCTGGTGTCGGCCGATTACGTCAACGACACGCGGTCTTCGATCGTGGATGCGCCTTCGACAATGGTGGTCAACGGCACGCAGGTGAAGGTCTATGCCTGGTATGACAACGAGATGGGCTATGCCCACCGGCTGGTGGACGTGGCGCTGATGGTGGGCGGGTCGCTGTGATGCGGCGCGCTTGGCCGGGTCGCGGCTGCGTGCCGCCGGGGCAGGGGGGACGGACGAGATGACCGGCCGGCATCCGGGCCTGCGGGCCTATGTGGCCGTGACGGCGGCCTACTGGGCTTTCATGCTGACTGACGGCGCATTGCGGATGCTGGTGCTGCTGCACTTTCACACGCTGGGCTTCACTCCGGTGCAGCTGGCCTATCTGTTCATCCTCTACGAGGTCGCCGGCATCGTCACCAACCTGTCGGCGGGCTGGATCGCCGCGCGGCTCGGCCTGGCCACGACGTTATATGCCGGGCTGGCGCTGCAGGTCGGGGCGCTCGTGGCGCTGGCGCAGCTCGATCCCGCCTGGGCCGTGGGGGTGTCGGTCGCATATGTGATGGCGGTTCAGGGGCTGTCGGGCGTGGCCAAGGATCTGGCCAAGATGAGCAGCAAATCCGCCGTCAAGCTGCTGGCGCCCAAGGAAGGCGACGGCCTGTTCCGGTGGGTTGCGGCGCTGACCGGGTCGAAGAACGCGGTCAAGGGGCTGGGGTTCCTGCTGGGCGCGGGGCTTTTGGCGGTGGCGGGGTTCGTGCCGTCGGTGCTGGGCATGGCGGCGGTGCTGGGGGCGATTCTGGTCGCGGCGATGCGGTGGATGCCCGCCGGCCTGCCGCAGGGCCGCAAGGGCGCGCGGTTCCACGAGGTGTTTTCGAAGACCCGCAACATCAACTGGCTGAGCTTTGCCCGCGTGTTTCTGTTCGGCGCGCGGGACGTATGGTTCGTGGTCGGCATTCCGGTCTACTTCACCTCGGTCCTGTCGGACGGGTCCGAGGCGGGCAACAGGCTGGCGTTCTTTCTGGTCGGCGGGTTCATGGCCGTGTGGATCATCCTTTACGGCGCGGTGCAGGCCGGCGCGCCCCGACTGCTGCGGGCAAAGGACCGGCCCGAACCCGAACTGGTGGCCGAGGCGCGCCGCTGGGCCGGGCGGCTGGCGGTGGTGCCGGGCGTTCTGGCGCTGCTGGCGTGGTGGGCCGGTGCGCCGACGGCGTGGTTGACGGTGGCGCTGGTGGCGGGGCTTTTGCTGTTCGGGTTTCTCTTCGCGGTGAACTCGTCACTGCATTCGTTCCTGATCCTTGCCTTTGCGCAGGATGCGCGCGTGACGATGGATGTGGGGTTCTACTACATGGCCAATGCGGCGGGGCGGCTGCTGGGCACTCTGCTGTCGGGGCTGAGCTATCAGGCGGGCGGCTTGCCTCTGTGTCTGGGCGTGGCGGCGTGGATGGTGCTGCTCAGCCGGTTCGGCGCCGGGCGGCTGGAGCTTCAGAGGTCGGCCAGCGCCAGCAGTCCGTAGACCGGCCACATCAGCGCCCGGCGCGCGCGGCCCAGCGGGAATCGCGCCATCGGGTCGCGCATCGGCGCGGGCCAGGGCAGGTCGGGCCAGCGCCCCAGCGCCAGGTCGGCCAGCAGGCGCCCCGAATAGCTGCCCATCGCCACGCCGTTGCCGTGATAGGCCAGGCCCGCGAACAGCCCCGGCCGGTCCGGCACGGGGCCGACAAAGGGGGTGCGGTTCCAGGCCAGGCAGACCATGCCCGACCACATGTGATCGGCCTCGACCCCGCGCCATGCGGGGAACATCGCGTCGAAATGCCGGCGCAGGCGGCGGCGGATGCGGGGTTCGGCCCGGGGGCCGGAGATCAGCCCGCCGCGCATCCCGAACAGGAAACGCCGATCGGGCATCAGGCGAAAGTAATGCAGCAGATTGCGCGAATCGAACGCCATCTGGTCGGTGGCCCAGCCCTGCGCGTCCAGTTCCGATCGCGTCAGCGGCCGGGTCACCATCACCGTCGATTGCGCCGGCATGTAGCGCCCGGCGAGCCAGCCCGGCATGTCCTCGCTGGAATAGCCGTTGGTGGCGATCAGCACGGCATCGGCCCGCACGGACGCCGCCCCCGCCCGCAGCCGCCAGCCGGAGGCGCCGCGTTCCAGCCTCTCTACCGGGCTTTGCTGATACAGGCGTGCGCCAGCCTCTTCGGCGGCGCGGGCGAGGCCAAAGAGGTATTTGCGCGGGTTCAGCCCGAACCCCACCGGATAGGTGATCGCGCCGTGAAAGGGCCCGCCGAACCCCTGCGCGGCCAGTTGGTCGGGCGGGGTCAGGACGCCTTCGTCCGCCTCGGCCTGCGCGACCATGCGCGCATAGGCGCGGCGGTTATGGGCCAGTTGCGTTTCGCCCCGGGAATGGGTGTCGGCGTCGATCCGGTGCCGCTCCAGCAGGCGCGCGACCAGGTTGACCGCTTCGACCTCGGCGCCCCGAAAGGCATCCTTTTCCGCCGCGCCGTAGCGGCTGATGAGCGCGGCGTCGGAGATCTTCGCTCCGCCCACGCAGCAGAAGCCACCATTGCGGCCCGAGGCGCCCCAGCCGGGCTTCATCGCTTCGAACAGGGCGACCGAAGCCCCTGCCTCGGCCAGGTGCAGCGCCGCCGAAACCCCGGTGAAGCCGCCGCCGACGACGGCCACGTCCACCGAAATGTCGCCCGCCGCCACCGGCCAGTCCGGGGCGGGGACGGTTTCGTCCCACCAGCAGCCCCGGCGCGGCCCGTCGCCATAGGCATAGGCGGGAAAGATCCGTCTCATGACGCGCGGGCCGCTTCCTGTTCGGCGCGGCGCTGGCGGGCCACGCTGGATTTCGTGATCAGCGATGCCGTGATCACGCCCACGGTCACGATCGCGATCATGATGGTGCTGAGCGCATTGATCTTTGGACTGACCCCCAGCCGCACCGAGGAAAAGATCTTCATCGGCAGGGTGGTGGCTGACGGGCCGGCGGTAAAGGACGCGATCACCAGGTCATCCAGCGACAGCGTAAAGGCCAGAAGCCAGCCCGAGATCACCGCGGGCGCGATGATCGGCAGGGTGACGAGTCGAAATGCCTCGGCCGGGGAACAGCCCAGATCCAGCGCGGCCTCTTCCAGCGACCGGTCGAAGGTGACCAGCCGCGACGACACGACCACCGAAACATAGCACATCGAAAAGGTCGTGTGCGCGAGCACGATGGTGAACACGCCGCGATCCAGCCCGATACCGATGAACAGCAGAAGCAGAGACAGGCCGGTGATCACCTCGGGCATGACCAGCGGCGCGTAGATCATGCCGGAAAACAGGGTCCGCCCGGCGAAGCGCCCGCCGCGCACCATGACATAGGCCGCCATCGTGCCCAGAACCGTCGCCAGCGTGGACGAGAACACCGCCACCTTGAGCGTCACCCAAGCCGCATTCAGAAACGCCTGATCGCGGAACAGCTCGCCATACCATTTGGTCGAGAACCCCGCCCAGACCGTCACAAGCTTGCTTTCGTTGAAGCTGAAGATGATGAGGATCACCATCGGGATGTAGAGGAAGGCAAAGCCCAGCGTCAGCGACACCGTGTTGAACCAGCTCAGGCGATTCATTTCTCGGCCTCCTGCTGCCTTTCCTGGTTCTTCTGGAACAGGACGATCGGCACTACGAGGATCAGCAGCAGCACCACCGCCACGGCGGAGGCAACCGGCCAGTCGCGGTTCGAGAAGAATTCTTCCCACAGCACCTTGCCGATCATCAACGTGCTGGAGCCGCCCAGCAGCGACGGGATCACGAATTCGCCCAGCGCCGGGATGAACACCAGAAAACAGCCCGCGATGATGCCGTTCTTCGACAGCGGCACAGTCACCAGCCAGAAGGCCGAGGCGCGCGAACAGCCCAGATCCTCGGCTGCCTCTATCAGAGAGATGTCCAGCCGGTCGAGCGTGGCATAGATCGGCAGGATCATGAACGGCAGGTAGGTATAGACTATGCCGATATAGACCGCCGTGTTGGTGTTGAGGATCTGCAGGGGGTCGGAAATGACCCCGGTCCACAGCAGGAACTGGTTGAGGAACCCTTCCTGGCTGAGGATCCCCATCCAGGAATAGACCCGGATCAGGAAGCTGGTCCAGAACGGCAGGATCACCAGCATCATCAGGGTGGGGCGCCATTCTTCGGGCGCGCGGGCCATGCCATAGGCGATCGGGTAGGCCACCAGCAGCGTCATCGCGGTGGACGCCAGCGCGATCCACAGGCTGCTGAGATAGGCCTTCCAGTAGAGATCGTCCTGCGTGAGCCAGACGAAGTTCTCGAAATCGAGTTCGGCGAAGAAGTCCCTGATCCCCTGCCAGCCGGCCGAGAGATCCAGCGTCGGCGTATAGGGCGGGATCGCCAGCGCCGTGTCGCTGAGCGAGATCTTCAGCACGATGACGAAGGGCACCAGGAACAGCGCCAGCAGCCACAGATAGGGAACTGCGATGAGGATGAGGCGTCGCATCAGTTTTCCAACAGGACGCCGGCGGTGGCCGTCCAGGACAGCCAGACAGTGTCTTCCCAGGTGAATTGCCGCCGGGCGATGCGGCGCCGGTTCGAGGTCTGCGCCTTGATGATCTGCCCGTCGGCCAGTCGCACGTGATAGGTGGACAGGTTGCCCAGATAGGCGATGTCGTGGACCTTGCCCTGGATCGCGTTGGCCGCATCGGCGGGGCGGTCGGCGGTGATCGCCACCTTTTCGGGCCGGATCGCCAGGTAACAGGTCTGCCCGGCGGCAAGGCGGCGCTCCGATCGCGCGGTCAGGGGCGGCTGGCCCTCGGCCCAGTCGATGCGATAGCTGCCCTCGCCCTGCGGCGTCGCGCGGCCCTCGATGATGTTCACGTCGCCGATGAAGTCCGCGACATAGACGCTGCCCGGTTCCTCGTATATCCTGTCGGGCGTGTCCACCTGCATCAGCCGGCCTTCGTCCATCACCGCGATGCGGCTGGCGACTGTCATCGCCTCTTCCTGATCGTGGGTCACGATCACGAAGGTCGTGCCGGTCTTTTCCTGAATGTCCATCAGCTCGAACTGGGTGTCCTGGCGCAGCTTGGCGTCCAGCGCACCCAGCGGTTCGTCCAGCAGCAGAAGCTTCGGCGCCTTGGCCAGACTGCGGGCCAGCGCCACGCGCTGCCGCTGACCACCCGAGATCTGGTCGGGCTTGCGCCGGGCGAATTTCTCCAGCCGGGTCAGTTTCAGCATCTCCTCGACCCGCGCGGCGATCTCGTCCTTGGGTTTGCGGTCCCGGCGCAGGCCAAAGGCGATGTTGTCCCAAACGGTCAGATGCGGGAACAGGGCGTAGGACTGGAACATCATGTTCACGGCCCGCTTGTTCGGGGGCACATGGGCGATGTCCTGGCCGGCCAGTTCGATGGTGCCGCGGGTGGGTTCCTCGAACCCGGCGAGCATCCGCATCATCGTGGTCTTGCCGCAGCCCGACGGTCCCAGCAGGGCAAAGAATTCGCGTTCGAAAATTTCCAGCGACAGATCGTGGATGGCGGTGAAGTCACCGAATTTCTTGGTGACGTTCCAGAACCGGATCAGGGGCGTGGCCTCTGGATCGTTCCAGGGCTCGAAGGTCGAGGATTGCAAGGCTTGCTGCTCCCTTGGCGAGATCGGCTCGCCGCGATGGTCGTCGGGTGATTGCGCGTGGTCGCGGCCGGGACAGGCGCCCCGGCCGCATGGGGCACCGTCAGGTGCCAGACTTGATCTTGGTCCACATGCGGGTCACGACCCGCTGCACCTTCGCCGGGTAGGGCGTTGTGGTATAGAGGTTCTTCAGCGTCTCTTCGTCAGGATAGATCGCAGGATCCTCGAGGATTTCGGGCAGGACGTATTTCTGCGATTCCTTGTTGCCGTTGGCGTAATAGACGTAGTTCGTCGCCGCGGCGATGTTTTCCGGATCCATGATGAAGTTCAGGAACTTGTGCGCCCCGTCCGGGTTTGGAGCATCGGCCGGAATCGCCATCTGGTCGAACCACATCAGCGCGCCTTCCTTGGGCGCGTGATAGGCGATTTCCACACCGTTGTCGGCCTCGGCCGCGCGGTCGCGGGCCTGCAGGATATCGCCGGACCAGCCAAAGGCCACGCAGATGTCGCCATTGGCCAGCGCGTTGATGTATTCGCTGTTGTGGAACTTCAGCACATAGGGGCGCACCGTCGACAGAACCGGCTCGGCCTTGGCGATGACCTTGGGGTCGTGGCTGTCGGGATCCTCGCCCAGGTATTTCAGCGCGGCCGGGATCATCTCGGTCGGTGCATCCAGGAGATGCACACCGCAACCGGCCAGCTTTTCCATGTTGGACGGCTCGAAGATCAGCGCGAGGCTGTCAATCGGGGCGTCCTCGCCCAGCACTTCCTTGACCTTGCCGATATTCACGCCGATGCCGGTCGTGCCCCACATGTAGTTGATCGAGTATTCGTTGCCCGGGTCATACTTTGCGGTCCGCTCCATGATGACGTCCCACATGTATTTCAGGTTTGGCAGCTTGGACTTGTCCAGCTTCTGGAACGCGCCCGCCTGAATCTGACGCTGCAGGAAGGTGCCCGACGGCACTACCACGTCATAGCCCGAGCCGCCCGCCAGCATCTTGGTCTCCAGAACCTCGTTGCTGTCGAATACGTCGTAGATCAGGTCGATGCCGGTTTCCTTCTCGAACTTCTCCAGCAGCGACTCGTCGATATAGTCCGACCAGTTGTAAACGCGGACCTCTTCGGCCGAGGCCGCGACTCCTCCCAAAGCCACGACGGCGGCAAGCGTGAACGTCTTGATTGTCATGAATGGTCTCCCTGATGCACGGGGGCGAGTTTTCCCCATTTCGGTGATTTGATCAAGTTTTGCTTTTTCGAGTTCTCCCGGATATGGTTGCCAAGCCCTTGCTGTCGGGCAAGCACTTTCATCACCAGTGCGGGGACAAACCTTTGGATTTGATCAAAAATAGGGCGGCCAAGCCGCAAGATTCGGCAGCGGGCGTTCCTGCGCATGAGCAGGTCTATCGCCGTCTGAGGGCACAAATCCTTTTCGGCGAGCTGGCGCCGGGTCAGGCGGTCACCATTCAGGGCCTGACCGAATCGCTTGGCGCCGGCATGACCCCCGTGCGCGAGGCGATCCGCCGGCTGATCTCGGACGGGGCGCTGGTCTTTCAGGGCAACCGGCGGGTGAGCGTTCCGCTGCTGACCCGGGAGGATGTGGAAGAGCTGATTTATGTCCGAAAATCAATCGAATCCGAGCTGACACGGCGGGCAACGCGGCAGATGGACCCGGACACGTTGGCACGGCTGGTCGAGATCGACGGGCATCTCGATGCCGCAATCGAAGCCGGCGATGTCGGGGGGTATCTGGAGCGTAACCACGAATTTCACGAACTGATCTATGCGCGTGCCGGTGCGCCGATCATGACCGATCTGGCAGACCGCCTGTGGCTGCGCTTCGGTCCGTCCTTGCGCGTGGTCTGCGGGCGGTTCGGAACCCAGAACCTGCCGGATCGGCACAAGGACATGCTGCGGGCGCTGGAGGCCGGCGATGCCGAGGCCGCGGCCCATGCGATGGAGCAGGATGTCGAGCAGGGCATGCAGATGGTTGCCGAAGCCCTGGCCGCGCGGCGGTCCTGACAGCGATTCGATTTGACAGGGCAAAATTTGATCATATTCTGCCCCAAGCCGAGATAGCAGGAGTCCACCCATGACTGTCATCACCAACCACATGCCGACGGCCGAGCTTCAGGCGCTGGACGCGGCGCATCACATGCACCCGTTTACCGCCAACGCCGAACTGGCGGCCAAGGGCGCGCGGGTCATCACCGGGGCGAAGGGCGTCTATCTGACCGACAGCGAGGGCGAGCGCATCCTGGATGGCATGGCCGGGCTGTGGTGCGTCAACATCGGCTATGGTCGCGACGAGCTGGCCGAGGTTGCCGTGCGCCAGATGCGCGAGCTGCCCTATTACAACACCTTCTTCCAGACCACGCATGTGCCGGCGATCGCGCTGTCGGCCAAGCTGGCGGAGCTGGCGCCGGGGGATCTGAATCACGTCTTCTACGCCTCGGGCGGGTCCGAGGCGAACGACACGAATATCCGCCTTGTGCGCACTTACTGGGCGGAAAAGGGCAAGCCGTCCAAGAAGATCATCATCAGCCGCAAGAACGCCTATCACGGCTCGACTGTCGGATCGGCGAGCCTTGGGGGCATGGCGGGGATGCACGCGCAGGGCGGGCTGCCGATTCCGGGCATCCACCACATCGACCAGCCGAACTGGTGGGCCGAGGGCGGCGACATGACGCCCGAGGAATTCGGGCTGGAACGCGCCCGCCAGCTGGAGCAGGCGATTCTGGATCTGGGCGAGGACAACGTGGCGGCCTTCATCGCCGAGCCGGTGCAGGGCGCGGGCGGCGTGATCGTGGCGCCGGACAGCTACTGGCCGGAAATCCAGCGGATCTGTGACAAGTATGAGATCCTGCTGATCGCGGACGAGGTGATCTGCGGTTTCGGGCGCACGGGCAACTGGTTCGGCAGCCAGACCATGAACATCCGCCCCGACATCATGACCATCGCCAAGGGGCTGAGCTCGGGTTATCAGCCGATCGGCGGGTCGATCGTCCGCGACGAGGTGGCCGAGGTGATCGGCCGGACCGAGTTCAACCACGGCTATACCTACAGCGCCCACCCCGTGGCGGCGGCCGTGGCGCTGAAGAACCTCGAGATCATAGAGGAGGAGGACTTGATCGGACACGTCCAGAAGGTCGCCGCGCCCTATCTCAAGCAGAAGTGGGAGGCATTGACCGATCATCCGCTGGTGGGTGAGGCACGGATCGTGGGCATGATGGCCTCGATCGCGCTGACGCCGGACAAGGAGGCACGCGCGCCCTTTGCCACGGAGCCCGGCACCGTGGGCTATATCTGCCGCGAACGTTGTTTCGCCAACAACCTGATCATGCGGCATGTCGGTGACCGGATGATCATCGCGCCGCCGCTGGTGATTTCGCCGGAGGAAGTTGACGTGCTGATCGACCGTGCCCGCATCGCTCTTGACGAGACCTTGGATGAGCTGAAGCGGCAGGACATGCTGAAGGCGGCATCCTGAGCGTTCCGGCGGTTTCGCCCGCGGCGGGGCGGGCGGGTGGTTTCGGATCGGCTGTCGCCAATCCGACCGATGCGAGGGGGCGCTGCCCCCTCGCGCTCCCCCGGAGTGCTTCCGGCAAGATGAAGGGGCTCGCAGCATCTTCCTGACCTCGGCGATGGTGCTCCCCGGGGGACACGGAGATCCGTGCTCGCGATTTCGTGGCTAGCAACTGTATTTCTCAGGCGGGTTGAGGAGCCCACTTTCGCCTCATTTTGCACAGAGCGTTTGCAATGGTGACGAGTTTGCGGGCAACCGC
>NZ_FNVD01000069.1 GCF_900108275.1 Jhaorihella thermophila | reverse complement strand
CAGGCCACGGCGACGCTCCCATTCGCCGGGGGTCATCTTCGCGCCGCGCCGCCCCTTGCCGGCGGCGGGCAGCGGGATCGCCAGCCAGAACCCGTCGCGGGACCGGATCAGCGGGCCGGTGTCATGCGCGCCGACGATGACCGGGGCCTTGGACCAGACCAGCGCCGCGGCGTTCAGGCTCTCTCCGGCCTTCGGGTAGGTGGCGAGCCGGATCGAGTTCGCCAGCCGCCGGCCAAGCCCCGCGCCGGTGATCTGGCCACGCCAGGCGGTCTTGAGCCCGGTCCCGGCCTCGGTCATGGCGGCGGTGACGGCCTTCTCGCCCGCCTTCACTTCGGCCGCCATGGCGGCGACGAGATCCGGCGTGACGTCGAGCTTCAGCTTCATCGTAGCGACGCAGGCAATCAGGCCGGAGCGCTTGGACCAAAAATGCTGGCCCCTGCATGATCGAAACGGAACGGATCGAGTTCAGGAAGCCGTTTGCGGGACAGGTTCAGACCATACTCGGGTTTGCTGGCCTTTCCGTCATAGTCGCGGTCGACGAACAGCCCGTCCGGCGTCTCCCAACGCGAGGCTGGGATCAGATACAGGTCCGGCTCCCTTTCCTCCTCGAAAAGGACAAGGGCGAGAAGCAGGTTGTGCCGCAGGCGAAAGACCTCTTTCCGCATGAACACATAGTTCAGCTTGCGAACCGATTTGACCTGCACATCCCAATACCTGTCCGGCTCCTGACGCACCACGAAATCGATCCCACGGTCGTCAACCTCCGCAGAGTAAACGTCGAGACCGAGCAGCACGAGATGCATCTTGGCGAAATACTCCGCATAGCGGCCGATTTGCATGTGATTGAGACGGCTCCAATCGTGTCGCATCTGGCCTCCTGTGTGTCCCTGCACCTTTCGCCCAACTCGTTCTAGGACGGCCGCAGGTCCACGGTCCAGACCAGCCGCTCGCGGTCGCGGACGGGCTCGCCCTGGACGAGGAAGGCCGCGCCGTCGATCTCGATGCGGTCGCCGGG
>NZ_FNVD01000035.1 GCF_900108275.1 Jhaorihella thermophila | reverse complement strand
GCCGCCATGCGCGAGGCGGGCTCCGGGCTCAAGACTGCCTGGCGCGGCCAGATCACGGGCGCGGGGCTCGGGCGTCGGCTCGCTAACTCGATCCGCAGCCAGGCCTACCCGAAGGTGGGCGAGAGCCTGAACGCCGCCGCGCTGGTCTGGTCCAAGGCCCCGGTCATCGTCGGGGCCCACGACACCGGCCCGCTGATCCGCTCCCGCGACGGCTTCTGGCTGGCGATCCCGCTGCCCGCCGCCGGCAGGGGGCGGCGCGGGGCAAAGCTGACACCGGGCGAATGGGAACGGCGGAGGGGCATGCGCCTGCGCTTCGTCTATCGCCGGCGTGGCCCCAGCCTGCTGGTCGCCGAAGGGCGGCTGAACACCAAGGGCCTCGGTGTCGCCTCCCGCTCCAAGACCGGCCGGGGTCGCGCAACCGTGCCGATCTTCCTGCTGGTGCCGCAGGTCAAACTGCCGAAGCGGCTGGATCTGGACCGCGATGCCGAGCGGGCACTTGATAGTGTGCCGGGGTTGATCTTGGCGAACTGGCTTGAAACCCGCCTCTGAAGCCCATGGTCGACAGTTCCCTTCGATTGGCATATATTGCCAATTACGGAGAAAGCACCATGGCCACGAGAAACGTCGTCCTGACCGAAAGCCAGTCCGCGCTGGTCGATCGCCTGGTCGCCACTGGGCGATATCAGAATGCCAGCGAGGCCCTGCGCGCAGGGCTGCGGCTTCTGGAAAGCGAGGAGGCGCAACTCGATGCCCTGCGTGCGCGGCTCGAGACAGGTCTGGATCAGGCCCGGCGCGGCGATCTCGCCGAGGGTTCGGGTGAAGACGCTATCCGGCGGGCCTTCCGCGCCGCGCGGTCCGGTCGGTGAGCGGCAAGCCGTGGCGGCTGACACGGGCAGCCGAAGCATCGCTCGTCGACATCGCGCTCTGGACCATCGAGACCTTCGGCCCGCGACAGGCCGAGGCCTATGAGGCCGACCTGATCGAGCGCTGCGCGGCAATCGCGCGGGACGAGGCGCCGTGGCAGCGCTGCCGCAAGGTGATTGATCCGCGCCTGCCCGAGGATCTGCTCTTCACCCGCTGCGGCGAGCATCTGATCGTGTTCGTGGATGAGTCCGACAGGGTGATCATCGTCGATTTCCTGCATGGACGGCGCGATCTGCCCGCGCGGCTGACCGAACTGGCGCGCCGGGACGACTGACCGGACCCATCTTGTAGCTTCGAGGTTTCGATGCCCACCCCTCGCGAAACCATCCTCGCCGCGCTGCATGCGCGGCTTTCGGCGCTTCCCGCCACCGCCCTGCGCGGCGAGGTGCTGCCCGAGCGGGTGCCGACCGAAGGCCTGCTGATCCTCCGCGATGGCGAGCCGGGGGAGCCGGAGGTGACGCTGTCGCCGCTCGTCTATCACTACCAGCACCGCGCCGAGATCGAGGCGGTGGTCCAGGGCGCCGACCGTGACGCGGCCTTCGATACGCTGATCGCCAGCATCGGCGCAGCCCTGGCAGCCGACCGGACATTGGGCGGCCTGTGTGACTGGGTCGAGGCGGAAGCGCCCCGGCCGGTCGATCTGGCCGTAGAGGGTGCGGCGAGCCTGAAGGCGGCGGTGATCACGGTCGTCCTGCATTACACAACGGCCGATCCCCTGGCCTGATCCCAACTCAAGGAGAACACCATGGCACGCGCCCAGGGGGCGCGGTCGCAGCTGGCGGCCGCGTTCGAGACCACCTATGGCACCGCGCCGGCCTCGGGCTTCATGCAGATGCCCTTTGCCAGCGCCTCTCTCGGGGCCGAACAGCCGCTGCTGGCTTCCGAGCTTCTCGGCTACGGCCGCGACCCGCTGGCGCCCTTGAAGGACGCGGTGACGGCGGACGGCGACATCACCGTGCCGCTCGACGCCGAGGCCTTCGGCTTCTGGCTGAAGGCGGCCTTCGGGGCGCCGACCACCACCGGCACCACGAACAAGACCCACACCTTCAAGTCGGGCTCGTGGTCGCTCCCGAGCATGGCCATCGAAGTCGCGATGCCGGAGATCCCGCGCTTCGCCATGTACACCGGCTGCGTGCTCGATCAGCTCAGCATTGCCATGCAGCGCTCCGGCCTGCTGACCGCCGACGTCAAGCTGGTGGCCCAGGGTGAGAACGTCGCCACCGCCACGGCGGCGGGCACGCCCACGGCCTACGCCCTGCAACGCTTCGGCCACTTCAACGGCGCGATCAAGCGGAACGGCACGAGCTTGGGCAACATCGTCTCGGCCGATCTTACCTATGCCAACAATGTCGAGCGGATCGAGACCATCCGCAACGACGGGCGCATCGACGGGGCCGATCCCTCGATTGCCGCGCTCACCGGCAAGATCGACGTGCGGTTTGCCGACACGGCGCTCATGGACCAGGCGCTGAACGGGACGGCCGCATCGCTGGAGTTCTCGTGGACCATCTCCGCCAATGTGAGCCTGACCATCACCGCACACGCGGTCTACCTGCCGCGCCCCCGAGTGGAAATCCAGGGGCCACAGGGCATCCAGGCCAGTTTCGACTGGCAGGCGGCCCATGATGCCGTTGCCGGACAGATGTGCACAATCGTCCTCAAGAACGCAGTTGCGAGTTACTGACCATGCTGAACCTCGATCTCACCAACGAACCCCGCTGGCACGAGCTGGCGCCCGGTGTCCGGGTGCATCTTCGCCCGCTGACCACCGCCCTGATGGTGGCGACGCGCAGCGATCCGGCCGTCGAGGCGGTGCACGAGGAGGCGTCCGACGAGGAGCGCGCGCTGGCGTTCGCGAAGGCGCTAGCGCGGCGCGCCGTGCTCGCGTGGGAAGGCGTGGGCGATGCCGACGGCAATGCGATCGATCCGAGCGCGCAAGCCATCGATGCGCTGCTCGACATCTGGCCGATCTTCGAGGCCTTCCAACTCGCCTACGTCTCCAAAGGCCTGCTGTTGGAGCAGGAAAAAAACGCCTCCGCGCCCTTGCCGAGTGGTCCTTCGGCGGGGGCGAGCGATACTGCGAGGCCTGCCAGGGGCCGTGCCCCGACTGCCCGGCGCGGCTGAACCAGCCGCTTACGCTTGAGGGCTGGCAGGTCTGGGACCTGGTCGGGCGTCTCGGCGGCCAGCTTCGCGTGCTGCCCGGCGCCGTGATCGGCTGGGACATGGCGGCCGCGCTGTCGCTTGGCGATGCCCTTGGCGTCCCATCACTCGCAACAGCCGAACTGCTGCCCGTCATCGAAGCGGTGATGGTGGCCAAGCTCAACGAACAGATGGAACACGCGCATGGCCGAGAAGAGGGTTAGCGTCCGCCTCGCGGCGGTCGGCGGGCGGCAGGTGCGCGCCGAACTGGAGGGCGTGGGCGAGGCCGGCGCCCGCAGCTTCGGGCGCCTCAGCCGCGAGATGGAGTCGGCCAACGCGCGTCTCGCGGGCTTTGCGCGGCGCGTGCGGGTGGCCGCTGCCGCCGCTGTCGCCGCCGCAACGGCGGCGGGCGTCGCCATGGTGCGGTCCGGTTTGCAGACGGTCGATGCACAGGCGAAGCTTGCGCAATCGCTCGGCACCACCGTCGCCTCGATCCAGACGCTGGAACGCGCGGGGGAACTCGCCGGCGTGTCGATGTCCGGCATCGAACAGGCGACGAAGGACCTGACACGGCGGCTGAGCCAGGCGGCTGCGGGAACCGGCCCGGCAGCGCAGGCTCTTGAGCGGCTGGGGCTCTCGGCCTCCGACCTGCTGGCGCTGCCGCTCGACGAGCGCGTCGGCGCGATCAATGCCGCCATCGAAGACTTCGTGCCAGCCGCCGAGCGCGCGGCGGTCGCGGGGCAGCTGTTCGGCGAGGAAGGCTCGATCGCCATGAGCCGGATCGACACGGCGACGCTGCGCCAGGCGACGGAGGATGTGCGCGCCTTCGGGGTTGTGGTCTCGGAGACGGACGCCGACCAGATCGAACGGACAAACGACGCCATCTCCCGCCTCGGGCTGATCTGGCGGGGGCTGTCGAACCAGCTTGCCGTTGCCGCCGCACCGGCGCTGGAAGCCGTCGCCGATGCCATGGCCGCAGTTGCCAGCCGCACAGGGCCGCTGGGCCAGGCCATTGCGCGGCTGTTCGACAATATCGGCCGGTTGACCACCTATGCCGCGACCTTCGCGGGTTTCCTCGCCAGCCGCTGGGTGGCTGGCATGGCCGGCGCGGCCCTGTCCGTCCGTGGTCTCGCCACCGCGCTGGTCGTCCTGCGCGGGGCGCTCATCCGCACCGGCATCGGTGCGCTGATCGTCGGCGCGGGCGAGTTGATCTACCAGTTCACGAAGCTCGTGCGCGGCGCCGGCGGCTTTGGCACGGCGCTCGAACTCATGGGCAATGTCGCGAAGGCGGTCTGGGACGGGATCAAGGTGACCGTCTCCTCCTTCGTCGACGATTTCCGGGCCATGCGCGCCGACATCGAGGCGATCTGGCTGCGGCTCATGGCCTTCCTTTCCTCGAGGTGGGCCGACTTCCTCGCCCAGATCGGGCCGACCTTCAACGCGGTCTCGGAGCGCATCGGGGCGGATGCACGCATCGACGTCTTCGGCGCGCAGAGCTACGCCTCCTTTCTCGACCACGCCGCCAGCAATGCCGGCCACCAGGCCGATGCGCTGAGGTCACGCGCGGCGGACACCCGCGCCCATGCCTTCGACGGCGTGCGCGCGGCGGTGGACGCGCTGAGGGCCGCGATGCAGTCAAGCGGCGAGGACGGCGCGGATGCGCTCGACGAGGCGAGGGCGGCGGCCGACCGGGTGACGGAGGCGCTGGACACCGCCGGCCAGGCGGGTCGGGCTGCGGGCGCGGCCAATGCCGATGGCGCGGAGCAGGCGGCAACGGGCTGGGCGGCGGTCACCGCGACGCTCGCGGACTATGCCGCCAGGGCCCGCGACATCGGCGCCGATATCGGCCAGTCCCTCGTCGGCGCATTCCGAAGCGCCGAGGACGCGGTGGCGGAGTTCGTGAAGTCCGGCAAGCTCGACTTCCGCGATCTGGTGACGTCGCTCATCGCCGATCTGGCGCGGCTCGCCGTCCGGCGGTTTGTCCTCGGCCCGCTCGCAGGCGCGCTTGGCGGCATCCTCGGCGGCGCGGGTGGGCTCTTTGCCAACGTCCTGCATGCGGGCGGGATGGTCGGATCCAGTGGACCCACGCGCATGGTCCCGGCCATGGCCTTTGCCGGCGCGCCCCGGATGCATTCGGGAGGCTGGGCGGGGTTACGGCATGACGAGGTGCCCGCGATCCTCCAGCGCGGCGAACGCGTGCTCTCGCGCCAGGAGGCGCAGGCCTACGGTGCGGGCGGTGGCGTCACGATAAATATCAACGCCCGCGATGCGGAAAGCTTCCGGCAGTCGCGCATGCAAGTCGCGGCGGACATTGCCCGGGCGGTGTCGCTGGGCCGCAGAGGGCTCTAGGCTATGGCGTTCCACGAGGTTCGTTTTCCGGACGACATCAGCCGGGGCGCGCGCGGCGGGCCGGAACGACGCACGCAAATCGTCGAACTGGCCTCGGGCGACGAGGAGCGCAATGCCAGCTGGGCCAACTCGCGACGGCGCTACGATGTCGCCTACGGCATCCGTCGCGCCGACGATCTCGCCGCCGTCGTCGCCTTCTTCGAGGCGCGCAACGGTAGGCTTTACGGCTTCCGCTTCAAGGACTGGGCAGACTGGAAGTCGTGCGCACCGTCGCGGACGCCATCGGCGACCGATCAGGTCATCGGCACTGGCGATGGAGCAACGACGGCATTCCAGCTTGTGAAGGCCTACGCCTCGGGCGCCCAGACCTGGACCCGGACCATCACCAAGCCAGTGGTCGGAAGCGTTACGGTGGCTGTCGACGGCGTGGAACAGGCAGGCGGCTGGTCGGTCGACACCACCACCGGCATCGTCAGTTTCGACAGCGCGCCCGCGGCAGGCGTCTCCATCACCGCAGGGTTCGAGTTCGACGTGCCGGTCCGCTTCGACACCGACACGCTCGACGTGACGCTCGACCTCGAGCGGCTCGGCTCCATCACCTCCATCCCGCTCCTGGAGATCCGGCGATGAATGACAATTCCGGCTTCGTCGCGGGCGTCTTGCGCGACCTCGCGGCCTCGACGGCCGTGATCCTTGCCGCCTGGGGCGCGCTCGGCGGGGCTACAAACGCGCTGACCACGAAGATGCGCCTGCGCGATGCGCTGCGTCACATCCTGCTCGGTGGGCTGATCGCCGCCGGCATGGGCAGCCTGTCGATGGCCGTCATCACCAGCTGGCTCGGCCTGCCGCCGCAGGCGATCCCTGCGGGCGGGGCAGCGGGATCGGCCGCTTATCTCGTCGGTGTCTTCGGTCCGGCGGTGATCGAACTGGTGCTCGCCCGCCTTCGCCAGGCGCGGGAGGGCGGCGATGACTGAGCTCGTCCGTGTCCTGCGCGGCCTGCGACGTCTGACCGACGACCCACGCGACGCTTTCGCGCACCGTCTGCGCATCGGCCTCGCGGTCGCCGCGCTGATCCTGCTCCTCTCGCTCCTGAGGTAACCCCATGCACATGACAGACCGGGGCTTGCTGGCCCTTGCCCGGCACGAAGGCGTCGTGCCCGGGCCCTACCGCGATTCCACCGGCACCTGGACCTTCGGCATCGGCCACACGGCCGCCGCCGGACCGCCAGATCCGGCAGAGATGCCCCGCGGGATGCCGGACGATCTGGACGCCGGGATCCAAGAGGCGTTCCGGGTGTTTCGCACCGATCTGGCCCGCTACGAAGCCGCCGTGCTGCGCGCCGTGACCGTGCCGCTTGAGGCCCACGAATTCGATGCGCTGGTCAGCTTTCGCTACAATACCGGTGGAATTTCCCGCGCGGCGCTGACCCGGCACCTGAACGCCGGCAATCGCGTAGCCGCCACCGATGCATTTCTGAACTGGCGCAAGCCCGCCTCGATCATTCCGCGCCGGGAGGCCGAACGCGACCTGTTTCGGCATGGCCGCTATCCCGGTGGCACGATCCCGGTCTGGTCCGTGGACCGGGCAGGCCGCGTGGATTTCTCCCGGCCGATCCGTCGCCTGACCGAGAATGAGGCGCTGAAACTGTTGCGTCCCGCCAAGCCCGCCATTCCCGCCACACCCAATCTGTCGACCGGCTGGCTCGCCCGGCTGATCGCCTTGTTCTCCACCCTGATCCGGAGGAGCTGATCCCCATGCGCTACATCCGACCTAACTCGCTCACCTGGTGGGCGGGCCTGCTCGCCATGCTGACTGGCATCGCCTCCGTCGCGCTGCCCGCCACTGGACCAGTTGGCGAGCTTTCCCGCCTCGTTGCACTGCTCGCAGGCTCCGGGGATGCCTCGCCCGCCGGGCTCATCTTCCTCGGCCTCGGCCTGATCGGCCTGCGTGACCGGATCGAACGGGGGTTCCGGGGCGATGTTTGAGTTTCTGGCGGGGTTCATACTGGGCGGCTGTATCGGCGTTTTCATTGTCGCCCTCTGCGTCGCCGCCGGGCGCGGGGAGCGGAACGATGGCTGAATTCCTGATCTGGCTGGTGGCGGCTCTGGGCGCGGTCGGGGGCGTTGTCCTCGGCCGCATCTTGGGACGTGTGGAAGGCAGGCGCGCGGGCAAACGGGAGGCGGAACGCGATGCATTGGAAGACACGGTCGAACGCACCGAGCGCGGGCGCAACGCGGTTCTCGATGGCCGCGACGCTGGCGATCCTGCTGAGCGGTTGCGCAACAACGACGGTGCCTGGTGACGCGGGCTGCATCTCCTACGCAGAGGGGCGGCTGGCACGGCCACCTGCAGAGACCGTCACCGCAGTGCCACCCGCATGGGCGAACTGGATTGCCGATCTCGATGACCGCATGACGGGAACCTGCCGATGAAATCCCTTTCGCCCTCGCTGCAGGCCCATCTCGAAGAGGGGACGACCACGCTCGCCTGGTGCTGGCGCATCACCCGCGCCGATGGCGTCCCCTTCGGCTTCACCGACCACGACCGGACGCTGAGCTTCGACGGCACCGACTTCGAGCCGGAGAGCGGACTCACGGCCTCCGAGGTGCGCTCGGGCTCGGACCTGTCCGTCGATGCTCAGGACGCCGAGGGCGTGCTCACCTCGGACAGGATCACCGAGACCGATATTCTCGATGGCCGGTGGGACAACGCCGAGGTCGAGGTCTGGCGCGTGAACTGGGCCGACACGGGTCAGCGCGTGCTGATGCGACGCGGCGCCATCGGACAGATCCGGCGTGGGCGGCTGGCCTTCGTCGCGGAGGTCCGCTCGCTCGCCCACGTCCTCGGGCAGACGGTGGGGCGGACATTCCAGGCGACTTGCGATGCGGCGCTCGGCGATGCACGTTGCGGCGTCGATCTGGAAGACCTGACCTTCAAGGGAACCGGCGCGGTAATCGACCTTTTGCGCGACCGGGCCTTCACCGCCTCGGGGCTCGCTGGGTTCGATGCCGGCTGGTTCACCTTCGGCACGCTGGAATGGACGAGCGGGGCGAATGCGGGGCGGCGCACCGAGGTGCTGGGCCATGACGTCACGGACGGCATCGCGATCCTGACCCTGCTCGAGGCGCCGGTGCGGTCCATAGCCGAGGGCGACGCTTTCGCCATCCGCGCCGGCTGCGACAAGCGGATCGAGACCTGCGGGGCAAAGTTCGCCAACACCGGCAATTTCCGTGGCTTCCCGCATATCCCCGGCCAGGACACGATCCTGCGCTATGCCACGAAGGACGGCGGCCACGATGGGGGCGTGCTGTGACCAACGTCGTTTCCAGCGGAAACGACGGGCGGCAGTGCGTCGCTTCGCGATGCACGAGAGCCACCGCCGACCCAGACAGGGTGATCGCGGCGGCGCGGTCCTGGCTGGGCACGCCCTATCACGACCAGGCAAGCCTGCGCGGCGTCGGCTGTGACTGCCTTGGGCTAGCCCGGGGCATCTGGCGCGAGGTCGTCGGCCCTGAACCCTTCCCGATCCCGGCCTACAGCCGCGATTGGGGCGAGACCGGCCCGCGAGAGGTTCTGGCCGAGGGCGCGCGCGCCATGATGATCGAGGTGGCGCCCGCCGAAGCCGGGCCCGGCGCACTGGTGCTGTTCCGGATGATGCCCCGCGCCATCGCCAAGCATGTCGGGATCCTGACCGGACCCGACAGCTTCCTCCACGCCTATGAGCGCCTCGGCGTGATCGAGGAACCGCTCACTCGATCCTGGCGGCGGCGCATCGCCTTCGCCTTCCTGTTTCCTGACGAGGTCTGAACCTTGGCAACGCTTGTCCTCGGCGCAGCAGGCGCCGCCATCGGCGGTTCGATCGGCGGCGCGATCCTCGGCGTGAGCGCGGCGACCATCGGCGGCTTCGTCGGCTCGACCATCGGGTCGGTTGTCGACAACTGGATCGTCTCGTCGCTCGCGCCCACCCAGCGCATCGAGGGGCCGCGGCTCGATTCCTTGCGGATCACGTCCTCGACCGAGGGCGCCGTCATCCCGCGCGTCTACGGCCGCATGCGCATGGGCGGCAACGTGATCTGGGCGACCGACTTCCGCGAGGAGACCAAGACCACAACGCAGGGCGGCGGCAAGGGCGGCGGGGGCGGCGGCAAGGTCAAGACCACCGAGTATCTCTACTACGCGAGCTTCGCCGTGGCCCTCTGCGAGGGCCCGATCACCGGGATCGGCCGCATCTGGGCCGACGGCAAGCCGATGGACCTCTCCGGCGTCACATGGCGCTGGTGTCCGGGCGACGAAGCGCAGGCCGCGGACCCGTTCATCGCGGCGAAGATGGGCGCGGCCAACACCCCGGCCTATCGCGGCACCGCCTATGTCGTCTTTGAAGACCTCCCGCTCGGTAACTTTGGCAACCGCTTGCCGCAACTCTCCTTCGAGGTCTTCCGCCCGCTTGCCGATCCGGACACCGCCGAGGGGCTGACGCAGGCCGTCACCATGATCCCGGCCTCGGGCGAGTTCACCTATGCCACGACCGGCATCCGCAAGGGCAGCGGCGGCGCGCAGACCTCAGAGAACCTGAACGCGCTCTCGGATACCGCCGACATGGTGGTGGCGCTCGATCGTCTGCAGGCGATGGCGCCGAAGGTCGAGAGCGTCAGCCTCGTCGTCGCCTGGTTCGGGAACGATCTCCGCGCGGGCGACTGCACCATCCGGCCCGGCGTGGAGGTGTCGGCGAAGACCACCAGCCCGCAGACATGGTCCGTCAATGGTGTCTCTCGCGCGGCCGCCCATCTCGTCAGCCGCGACGACCAGGACCGCCCCGTCTATGGCGGCACGCCGGCCGACTTCGCGGTCGTGCAGGCGATCAAGGAGATGAAGGCGCGTGGGCTCCGCGTCACCTTCTATCCGTTCATTCTGATGGACGTTCCGCTCGGCAACACGCTACCGAACCCGTATTCCGACAGCGCCGCCGAGACGGGCCAGCCGGCGTTCCCCTGGCGTGGCCGGATCACCTGTTCGCCTGCGGCGGGCTATGCCGGCAGCGTCGACAAGACTGCCGCTGCGGCCGCGCAAGTTACGGCCTTCTTCGGCGGCGCCAGTCCGTCCGACTTCGCGGTCTCGGGCGAGACCGTCTCCTGGACAGGGCCTTCCGGCGACTGGGGGCTGCGCCGCATGGTGCTGCACTACGCCCATCTCTGTGCGGCCGCGGGCGGGGTCGATGCCTTCCTGATCGGCTCTGAGCTGCGCGGCCTTACCACCATTCGCGACAGCGCCACCACCTATCCCGCGGTGGCGCAGCTTCAAAGCCTCGCGACCGATGTGCGCTCTATCCTCGGGCCCGGAACGGCGATCAGCTACGCTGCCGACTGGTCGGAATACTTCGGCCATCAGCCCGGCGATGGCTCGGGCGACGTGTTCTTCCACCTCGACCCGCTCTGGGCCGATTCGGAGATCGATTTCGTCGGCATCGACAACTACATGCCGCTGTCGGACTGGCGCGATGGCTTCGAGCACGCCGATGCGCAAGAGGGCTGGCCCGCGATTTACGACCGGGCTTATCTGCAAAAGAACATCGCCGGCGGCGAGGGCTTCGACTGGTTCTATGCCAGCGACACCGACCGCGCCGCGCAGGTCCGCACACCAATCACCGATGGCGTTTACGGCGAGCCATGGGTGTTTCGATACAAGGATCTGTGGAACTGGTGGTC
>NZ_FNVD01000053.1 GCF_900108275.1 Jhaorihella thermophila | reverse complement strand
TCCCCGGCGCGGGCGAGTTCGTCTATGCCACCGAGCCGGTGATGCGGGTGGAAGGCGCGAAGACGACACCCGAGAACGTCCATGCCGAGACCGACCGGGCCGACTTTCTGGTCTCCCTCGACCGGCTCGAGGCGCTGGCGCCGGCGGTCGAAAGCGTGTCGCTGGTAGTCTCGTGGTTCGGCAACGACCTGCGCGCCGGGGCGTGCGAGATCCGCCCCGGCGTCGAGACCAGCGCCAAGTCCACCACGCCGCAGGCCTGGCGGGTCAACGGCGTGGACCGGGCATCGGCGCATCTGGTCTCCACCGATGCCGAGGACCGGCCCGTCTATGGCGGCACGCCGAGCGACGCGGCCGTGGTGCAGACGATCCGCGAGCTCAAGGCGCGCGGCTATCGCGTCACCTTCTATCCCTTTCTGCTGATGGATGTGCCCGAGAGCAACAGCCTGCCGAACCCCTATTCCGACAACGCCACGATCCTAGGCCAGCCGGCCTATCCCTGGCGCGGGCGCATCACCTGCTCGCCGGCGGCGGGTTACGCTGACGCGGTCGACAAGACGGCGACTGCCGCGGCGCAGGTCTCGGCCTTTTTCGGAAAGGCGACGCCGGCGGACTTCGCGATCTCGGGCGAATCGGTCAGCTACACCGGCCCGTCCGGGGACTGGGGCTGGCGGCGGATGATCTTGCACTACGCCCATCTCTGCGCGATTGCCGGCGGCGTTGACGGCTTCCTGATCGGTTCCGAACTGCGCGGGCTGACCACCATCCGCGACAGCGCCAGCAGCTATCCGGCGGTGGCGCAGCTTCAGAGCCTTGCGGCCGACGTGCGCACGATCCTCGGGCCGTCTACGAAAATTAGCTATGCCGCCGACTGGTCGGAATACTTCGGCCACCAACCCGCCGATGGCTCGGGCGACGTGTTCTTCCATCTCGATCCGCTCTGGGCCGACGCGGAGATCGATTTCGTCGGCATTGACAACTACATGCCGATCTCCGACTGGCGCGACGGCTTCGAGCATCTGGACGCGCAGGCAGGCTGGCCCGCCATTTACGACCGCGCCTACCTGCAATCCAACGTGGAGGGCGGCGAGGGCTTCGACTGGTTCTACGCGAGCCAGGCGGATCGCGATGCTCAGAACCGGACGCCGATCACGGATGGGGACTACGGCGAGGACTGGATCTGGCGCTTCAAGGATCTGCGCTCCTGGTGGCGGGAGTCCCATCACGACCGGCCGGCCGGGATGCGCCTCGGCATCGCCACGCAGGGCGCGGAGCTGCTCGGCTGGAATCCCATCGGTTCGGGCGTCACGCTCGCGGCCGGCAGCGGCAGCCATCGGGGCTTCACGGCGCCGGCGCTGATCGCGAGCGGCGGGGCGACCTGGCACGGGGCGACGCCGGGCTTCTTCTCCTTCGCAGGCGGCGAGCGGGTCGCGATCTCGGCTTACGTCTCGGCCGGAAGCTCGGGCAAGGCCATGCTCGACTTCGCGGCCTCGGGCGCGGGCGACACGGGCGTGGTGGTGAACCTTGCCACAGGCGCGATCGAGAGCTGGTTCGAGGGCCCCAACCCCATGGTCTCGAAGGCGCTCGTCGATCTCGGCGGCGTCTGGCGCATCGACATGGTTGTGGACGTGACGGTCGCCGCGTCCAACTACCAGCTGCGCCTCGGGCCGCGTTCGGCCACGGCCGGCGAGGATGTGCTCGCCTTCGGCATCGAGGCGATCATCGAGGGCAAATCCAGCACCGCATGGGTGCCGGAGTCAAAGCCCATCCGCTTCACCGAGTTCGGCTGCCCTGCCGTCGACCGGGGCACGAACCAGCCGAACGTGTTCGTCGATCCGAAATCCTCGGAGAGCGCGCTGCCATACTTCTCGCGCGGCTGGCGGGACGATCCGATCCAGCGGGCCTACCTAGAGGCCACCGCGCTCTATTGGGCCGATCCCGCGAACAATCCCGTCTCGAGCGTCTACGGCGTGCCCATGGTGGAGGTGGCGGAATGCGCTGCCTGGACTTGGGACGCGCGCCCGCATCCCTTCTTCCCCGCGCTCACCGACGTCTGGTCGGACGGCGCAAACTGGCAACTCGGACACTGGCTCACCGGTCGCCTCGGCGCGGTCTCGCTCGCCGCGCTCGTGCGTCATCTCTGCCTGCGCGCCGGGCTGGCGGAGGAGCGGATCGACGTCTCCGGCCTCTGGGGCGC
>NZ_FNVD01000033.1 GCF_900108275.1 Jhaorihella thermophila | reverse complement strand
CCATCGAGGATCGCGTCCTTGCCAGTCTCCGCCTGCCAGCGCTCGACGGCGACGTCGACATAGGCTGGGCTGATCTCCATCGCGAAGACGCGGCGGCCGTTGGCCTCGCCCGCCATGATCTGCGAGCCGGAGCCCGAGAAGGGCTCGTAGCAGAGGCCGCCGCGCGCCACATGCTGGCGCATGGGGATCCCGAAGGCGTCGAGCGGTTTCGGTGTCGGGTGATCCGGGCGCTCGTCCTTCGCAAAGGACGGCATCTCCCAGGTCGAGGGAAGCGTTTCCTCGGCCACTTTCGGCGGCCGGTTCGGGCGGCGCCAGCCCATGAAGCAGGGCTCGTGCTTCCAGAGGTAGTGGGAGCGGGTCAGCACCCCGCGATCCTTCACCCAGATGATCTGCTGATGGACGAAGGCCCCGGCCTTCTCCCAGCAGGCTTCCAGCATCGCCTGGCGGCGGGAGGCGTGCCAACAGTACCAGGCGGCATCCTCGGTGATCGCCTCGGCGACCGCCGCAGCGATGAAACCATCGTAGAGCTCGGCGCCTTGGCTGCTGTCGTCCCAGGTGACGCCGTAGCTCTGGCTCCAATCCTTGTTGCGCGTCGGGTGGTTGGAACCGTCGTAATCGACGAGATAAGGCGGATCGGTCGCGAACAGCACCGCGCGCTCGCCGTTCATCAAGCGGCGCACATCCTCATGGTTCGTGCTGTCGCCGCAGAGCAGCCGGTGATCGCCGAGAATCCAGAGGTCGCCCGTCCGCGACACCGGGTTGCGCGGCGGCTCGGGAACCACGATGGGCGCGCGCCCCGTTTCCGGGTCGTCCTCCCCGTCCAGATCCGCAAGAAGCTCGTCGAGCTCGAGGTCCGAGAACCCCGTCAGCTCGAGCTCGAAGTCCATGTCCTCGAGCGCGCGAAGCTCGGCGCGCAGGAGTTCTTCGTCCCACCCGGCATTCTCGGCGATCTTGTTGTCGGCGATCACCAGCGCCCGCCGCTGCGCCTCCGTGAGGTGCCCGAGGGTGATGACCGGAACCTTCTCGAGGCCAAGCCGCTGCGCCGCGAGAAGCCGGCCGTGACCCGCGATGATCACGCCCTTTCCGTCGGCAAGGATCGGATTGGTGAAGCCGAATTCCGCGATCGAGGCCGCGATCTGGGCGATCTGCTCCTCGGAATGGGTGCGGGGGTTGCCGGCATAGGGCGTGAGCGAGGCAAGCGGGCGCTGTACGATCTTCATGGGCACATAAAGAAACCCGCCGGGCGCGAGGCGCGGCGGGTGAGGTCTGGGAGGAGAGAGTTCCGTGAGCGATGGGCGGTGTTCGTCCGATCTTGCCGTAAATCCTGCCTGATCGGGGCCGTTTTGTCGCGCCAGAAGTTCGACGCTTTCGGCCATGTCAGCGCGCGACCGGACAGGTGCGAACCACGCCCCGGTTCGCACCCTGCGGGTTCGCACCTTGGGTTCGCACCTTCCGACGATGCGGTGGGAGAGACCGTGAGGCGGCGAAGAAGTCTGAAAAGTCCTGATTTCTGCGGGAATATCAGCCGATTGGGGGGCGCCTTCGCGGAAGGTCCGGCTCGATCACCACCCGTCGTCGGGTGCGAACCCGGGCCGGGATGCGAACCCAAAAATCTTTCCTGACGCTGGCGTTGAAACGGGCGCCGCCCTCCCGCATACGTCCGCCGCGACGGAGGAACCAGGGGCGGGGGCCTCAGAGATCGTCGATGTGCTCACGCAGGATGTTGGCTGAATCGAGGAGCCCGTTGCTTTCCATCCTGAGCAAGCGATCCCCAGTCGCGATTTCGGGACGTTCAAGGCGATCGCTTTACGGGAATTCCCGTATTGCGCGTGCCTCGCGACAGCGGGGAGGTGGCGAGTTGCGAATCGCCCTATACGGGATTTCCCGTATAGCGAATGCATTCTCGCGTCCCGGAGAGATGTTACGTCCTCCCTCACACCGTCAGGAGGCATTCACGAAGGCCTCGTGCCAGCCTCTGTTGGTGTGCCCGCTCAGCGCGACTCCCAACTCATCGGGACTGGCCATGGAGTGGCAAGGGAGGAAGGGCTGGCTGCGCCGGCGATGGTGAAGCGGTTGGCGAACACGCCTCAGATCAGGTCCGCGTCAGCCGCCATGAGCTCGTCGAGCGCGCGGGTCCTCTCTTCGTCTCGCTTGCGCTTGAATTCGAACAGATCGGTCGCCCGGATCCGGCGGTGCCGTCCGATCATCTCGAAGGGGATGCCGCCGGGGTTGTCCTCGCTGCGGAGAAGCTTGATGAGATGCGGCCGCGAGACGTTCAGAATGTCAGCTGCCTGCTGTGTGGTCAGCATCTTGCTCACCGGGATCAGGGTAACGGCGTCTCCGTCGGAGATGTGGCGCAGGAGCTCGATGAAGAGCTGGGCGAGATGCGGCGACAGGATGATCTCGGCCTTCCTGCGCGTTTCGGGATCGACGAACGAAACGGCCACGCCTTCTTCCGTTCTCGCTTCGGTCATGGCGGTTACAAGCAGACGCCGCAACTGATCCGCCGCCGCCCGATCAGTATCCGTCGGAAGCCCGTCCCCGAATTTCCTGGCCAGATTGGCGTTGATGGTCATCGCATTCTCCCGAGGCGATACGCATTGGCTCGCAGCCGCCCGTTCTCCGCAGATAGGACAGCCCGAGGATAATCGCAATATTCGAAACAGGCAAAGAATTCGTGAAGACGGCCTGCGTCTCTTTTCGTCAGCCCCGCGCCTCCAGCTTCTTCGCGATCGTCGCCAGCGCCGCCACCCAGCGGCGCCAGGCAGTCTGGCGCACGCATCCGGCGCGGATGGCGACCTCGCGCCAGCGCAGCCCCTCCGCGCGCCACCAGAGGATCTGCGCTTCCTCCACCGGCACAAGGCGCAGCCAGTCGAAACATTCCTCCATCTGCTGGATGTCGGCAGGAGAAGGGCGCACCCGCAGGCGCGCCTCGTGCCAGCCGTAGGCGTCCTTGGCCTCGTGGATGTATTCGGGCCAGGACCGGCCATAGCCCCGCGGCCCCGAGCCCGGCGGATCAGGCAGGCGGCGGAGCGTCCGGGCCGCCTCCTCGAGGCGGTCGGCGATCTCCGAGGGGCTCAGGCCGCCCCTGCCTGCGGGTCTCCTGCGCGCCATGGCCTATCTCCAGTCCCGTTCCCGCCGCGCCAGCTGCTCGCGCAGCGCCGCGAGCTCGGCGCTGGAGATAAGCCCGCGCCGCAGCATCTCGTCGGCAATCGCCCCCCGCAGATGCGCGGCGGCGAAGGGCTCGCCATTGCGGATGCGCTGGGCGGTGATGGCCGCGTCGTCGAGGCGCCAGTCGGCCGGCGCCTCCCGCACCGGGCCCAGCGCGACATGCGCCTTGCCTGCCGCCGCCTCGACCTCGCGCACCGTCGGCCAGCAGCGGGTCGTGGCGCTGCGGTCAAGCTCGTCGCACAGGGCCGTGACCCACACCTCCACCTCCCGCTCCGGCATGTGGCGCAGGGCGGCGGCGAGAAGCGCATCGGCCTCGCGCTGGGCGGCCTCGGGCTTGTCGCGAAGGTGCATGGGTGGCGCGTAGCGCTCGAGCCAGGCGTTGAACGCGCGCGACACGATCTCACGCCCCGCCATCGCGCGCCTCCCGGTTCGGGATTTCCTCGGGAAGACGCGCGCGGATGGGCGGCGATGCCTTGCGGGCACGGCGCTTGCGGGGCGCGAGCGGCGCTTCGGCTTTCGCCGCGGCGAAGGCCCGCATCGCCTCGCGAAAATAGCGGAAGCTCCGGGGCGGGGCGGGCGCGCGGCGCATGACGTCGGCGATCACCGCGACGCAGTCATCCTCGGTAAGCCCGAGATCGGACTTCCAGCGCTCGGCCTCGACCATGTCAGCAGCCGTCCCGAGAGGGGCGTCCTCGCCGGCAATCACCCCGCTCTCGGGATCGGCGCCCAGCGCGGCCAGAAGACGGGCGCGGAAATCGCCCGCCTCTTTCATCATCATCCTCCTTACGGGTTCTATTACAAGGTTAGTGTCGCAATCTGAGACACGGGATTCGTCCGATTTGAGACACGGGCCGTGTGTCAAATCGAGACACGGCGGCGTTTCCGGCGCCTCATCGAACTCGTCCTCGAAGGCCAGAAGGTAGCGGGTGGCGAGCACGCGGCCGGTGGCCGGATCGGTCCGGCGCACGCGGCGGATGAGGCCCATGTCTTCCAGCGCCGCAAGGTGGCGGTTGACAGAGGCGCGCGACATCTCCGCGTCGCGCGCGAGGCTCTCCTGAGAGGGAAAGCAGCCGTAGTCCGGGTTGTGCCGGTCGGCGAGATACCACAGCACGAGCTTGGTCGCCGGTTTCAGGCCGCGCTGGCGGATCGCCCAGGTGGTTGCGTAATGGCTCATCGCGCGCCCTCCTCGAGGGGAAGCGCGAGGCAGGCGTCCTCCGGGCAGCCGGCAAGATGTCCGTTCCCCTCGCGGTTAACGAAGCGGTCGCAGGCCGGGCAGCGGCGACGCGCCTCGCGGACGCCGTCGGGAAGCATCGCCGTCCAGAGCGTGAGCATGCCCGGCTCGTAGACCGAGACGACGATCTCCCCGCGCCCATTCAGCCGCACCTCGACCCAGCCGTTGCCCGCATCGGTCGCTGCCACCAGGCATTCGCGGCGGGCGCAGAACTCCCAGCCACGGGCACCGTCGATGAGCTGCTGCCCTTGGGCCGGGCCTCCCTCCGCCCGCACCCACTCCACGGCGGCCCAGATCCTGTCGCGCATCATGGCAGGCCCCTCCAGCCAAGTGCGGCGAGCACGATCCCCGCCAGCGTGCCCAGTGACCAGAACAGCGCCTTGCGCTGGGAGCCAGACGGCTGGCCCGTACTGCGCAGGCGCGCGAGGCGGTTCCGCACCAGCCCATGCACCGCCGCCGCGCGCTGGGCTTCGGAAGGCTCGGCGGCCGAGAAGCCCGTGCGCGGAGGCATCGGGCGAGGCGCCTCGCCGTCATCGAGGCAGCGCATGATCTCCGTGGCGCGCACCACGTCGATCCAATCACCATGCACCAAAAGCCAAGTCGCCGCGTCACGCAGATCGTCGTCGGAGTGCAGGTCGGGGCGCTCGAGGATGCGGCGCGCCGATTCCCGCGTGAACCTGTCCTTCGCTACCCACCCTCTCATTTGACCGGCCTCCGCTCCTGCGCCTCGAGCCAGGCGAGCACGGCGGCGCGACGGTAGATCACCCGCCTGCCGACGCGCACATTGGGCGGGCCGATGCGGCGGGTCTCCCAGCGCGCCAGCGTGTCCACCGAGACGCCAAGCTCGCGGGCGAGCTCCTCACGACTGAACCAGCCGTCGAGAAGCCGGGTCTCATGTTCGGGGCGGTTGTCGATTTCCATGTCGCTCATGCGATCCTCCTCGTCTGCGAACGAGACCGAGGACATTCGAGTGCCCCGGGTGGCGTCGCGGCAAAACCGGCGGGCGGACTCGCCACCCCTCTCAGGCCACAAGCCAAGTCATCGGGCACTGCTACCGGAGCGAGATTTCCACATTGACTCGCTCGCGTGGACCGTGCGCAAAATCGGCCCCACAGGGCTTATGGGCAAGAGATTCGAGCAGGTCCACCGGACCTGAACCGACGGGCGTTGCATGACCCGCTGGCAGGTCGGATCAACCGCGATTCCGCGGAGCGGTGGCGTGCGCGCATTTCGACCCCGTCTGCCCTTGGACCGGACAGAGAGGAGGAAATTGCGCATGAGCGGCTCGGGGTCTCGAGTTGTCATTTCGGTTGAACGCGTTGCCGCGCGGTGGGGATGCACCTACGCTGACATCGGCGGATGGGCCGCCATGGAGCGGCTCACGATCGTCACCGGAATTTCGCCGGTGATCTGCTGCGGAGAAGAGGTCGCGGGCCTGGTCGAGGTCGCTTCGGCCGACATCCTGCCGCTGTTCCTCCGCGAGGGCCGCTCGGACGAGCCGGCGTATCTCAAGCGGATCCGGCCGCTCAGCCAGAAGGACAAGTGGTGCACGGTTACCGAGCCCGCCGAAGGCATTTGCGTGACGCTTGCCGATCTTGCGATCCTGCGCAGCGATGCCGACCGGTTCGAGATCGAGGAAGGGCTCGTCCTCGTTCGCGCCGGTGGCGCGATCCGCTATGACTGGGAGCAATTGGGATACGGACTCGTGGCGCGGGTGGCGAAGGACGGCGCGCCGCCCAGCCAGTCGGAGCTTGTGCGCTGGGCGCAGGACTGGTTCGCCACGCGCGGCGATGTGCCCGACGAGAGCACGGTGCGGCGCCGGCTGATGCCGCTCTGGCGCGAACTTCAGGGTCCGGCCTGACGGTCGCCCACCACCTTCGGCCGTGGCCGGAGCATTTCGGCCACGGCATCCACCCCGCCACGCAGAGGTGCATCGGCAAGATGCGCGTAGCGCTGGGTGGTCTGCACCTGCGCATGGCCGAGCAGCTTGGCCACCATCTCGAGCGAGGCGCCCCTGCTGACAAGGAGCGAGGCGAAGGTGTGGCGCAGATCGTGGATGCGCACATCCTGAAGCCCCGCGGCTGCGCGGATTCGGTGCCAGCCACGCCGGATTTCCTGCACAGGCTGGCCTTCAACCTCGCCGGGGAAAAGCCACGGGCAGCCCTCCGGCACCACCAGACGGCGCTGGCGCACGATGGCCGCGACCTCCTCGGAGATCGGCAGGCGGTGGATCTTGCGCTGCTTCGTCATCGAGGCGGGCTTCGTCCAGGTCATGTGCTCGAGGTTGAAATGCTCGAAGCGGGCGCAGCGCACCTCGCCAAGCCGCGCGCCGGTGAGCATGCACATGCGGATGATACCCACCGTCCGGTCGTCAGGGTCCGCCTCGAGCGCGGCGGCAAGGCGCTCGAGTTCCTTACGGGTCAGGAAGCGCTCGCGCTCATGTTCGAGTCGCCTGCGGAAGGAAGAAGCCGGGTTGTCTTTGCGCATGCCCCACTCGATGGCGAGGTTGAACATCTTGCGCAGCACCTCGCCGGTGCGGTTGGCGCGGACGGGCTTGGGCCTGTCCTTCCTTTTCGGATCGACCGTGCCCTCGGCGATCATGGTCAGAAGCTGGTTCACGTCGCGCGGCTCGATCTCACCCACCGGCCGGTTGCCCCAGTGGGGCATGACGTAGCGGTGGAGCATGGATTTCTGATCCGAGGCGCTGCGCCGCGCCAGATGTGGCAGATGCTCTTCCTCGTAGCGTGCGATCAGCTCCGCCACGGTGGCGCCGGCCTTGCGCTTGCGCTCCTCGGTCGGATCGATGCCGAGGTCGATCATGCGCCGAAGCTCCCGCGCCCGTTCCCGCGCGGCGGTGACGCTCCAGGCGGGCCATTCTCCGATGCGGATCGAGATCTGCTTCCTGCCAAGCTGTGTCTCGAAGCGGAACACCTTGGTGCCGTTGGGATAGACCCGCACCCCGAAGCCGGTGATCTTGTCGTCCTTCACCCGGTAGCGGCGGGGTTTCGGCTCAAGTCCCTTCAGGCAGGCTTCCGTCAGCTGCATCGGCACAGGTCTCCTCGACGACACATGAGGCGTGTGTTGCGCGTCGAATCAACCTATGAGTGGGAGGAAGGGGTGGCGTCGCGGCGGAACCGGCGGCGGGGTTGCCCCGGCAAGTTGTAGGGAGGATACCGAGATGGATTGCACAACGCACGCGCAGTAAATTAGCACCGGACTCGACTTGGCAATCGCCTTCGCTTTTTCTGGGAGACTATCCGGTTGACCATCCTTGAGCTCGATAAAGATGCGCTGCTGGGTTTGTCCGATAGCCAACTTGAAGAACTGATTGCACGCTTGGCCGAGGCAGAAATCGCGGCGGCCGGGTACAGCCCGGCATGCGTTTTCTGGGGCGGATCAACAACCGCCCCGGATGGGGGCGTTGACGTTCGAGTCGTTGTACCGGCAGAACGGTTGAATTCCGGGTACATCTTCCGCCCAAACACGATTTTCCAAGCAAAAACGCACTCCATGCCTGCAGGTCGGATCAGGCAGGAGATGTGCCCAAACGGCACTCTTTCCCCTATCATCGCACGCCAAGCTGAAATCGGAGGCAGCTATGTAATCGTTAGCCTAGCCGACGATTGCACCGATTCCCGGAGAAAAGACCGTTTGGATGCCATGCGGAGCTTGCTGGACGACGTTCCCAACAAGGACCAGATCCATCTGGATTTCTACGATCGATCCAAACTGCACCAATGGCTACGACAGCATCCATCGGTCATGCTCTGGGTTCGTGGCGCGTTAGGGCAAAGCCTTTCAGGATGGCGCCCGTTTGGCCCATGGAGCAACCCGCCCGCTGGTGCTGATGATACCTTGATCCTCGCGCCTGGCATTTCAGTCACCCTGCCGACCGGCGAGAAACTGGATCTCCAGAATGCCATAGAGCCCGTGCGCAACCTTGTCCGCAAGACAACAAAGGCCATACGGATCACGGGATTATCGGGCGTCGGGAAAACCCGGTTCGTCCAGGCCCTGTTCGAAGACGATGTTGGGGAAAAGGCTCTGGACCGGACCCAAGCCGTGTACGTCGATATAGGTGCCAACCCTGATCCTTCCGCCAACAGAATGCTGGACATGTTGATTGCAGAAAATTGTCCAGCCATCATGGTCATCGATAACTGCCCACCGGACCTGCACTCAAGACTGGCATCTCGCGTATCATCAGCCGGATCACGGATTTCTCTGATTACCGTCGAGTATGACATCAGAGATGACAAGCCCCAGACGACGGAAGTGGTCCAGATTACGGCCGATGGGCCGGATATCGCCGAACAATTGGTGTTCCGCCGATTTCCCACTATCGGCCAAGTCAATGCGAGGAGGATAGCAAATTTTGCTGACGGCAATGCGAGGGTTGCATTGGCCGTAGCCGAGAGAGCGGAAGACGGAGAATCACTGGCTCATCTTTCTGACGCGCAGTTGTTCGACCGGCTGTTCCACCAGAGAAATCAGCCCGAAGGCAACCTGCGCCAGCATGCCGAAATCCTGTCGCTCGTGTATTCCTTTTCGGTGAAATCCCTGGATGTGGAAGTCGACGAACTTGCCGTTCTCGGGGAGATTGGCGGCATTTCGCGGGAACAGCTCTTCCGTTCCACGTCAGAGCTCCTCCGCCGGGGAATTGCCCAGCAACGTTCCCATTGGAGGGCAATCCTTCCGCACGCCATTGCGAACCGTCTTGCGAACGATGCACTTGCGAATGTGCCGATCGAGACTCTGCTGCGAACTTTCGAGGCCCCGGGAAGGGAACGGCTGCTTCTGTCGTTTGCCCACCGACTGGGGCTGATGCATGACCATCCCGTGGCGCAGCAGATCGTCAAATCGTGGCTGGTCGCAGGGGGCCGGTTGAGACAGGTTTCCGCCTTGGACGACATGAACGCGCGGATTCTCGACTATATCGCGCCCGTCGCACCCGAGGCCGTCCTCGAGCGGATCGAGGAAGAGACGAATTCTCCAGAATTCTCCGGGTTTGATTCCATTCGAAACCTCCGAAGAACCACCATTCTCCGCATACTGCAGTCGCTTGCATACGAGCCCGCGCTTTTTGATCGGTGCATCCGCCTGCTTGTTCGCGTGGCGGATTTCGAAGACGGATCAAACTCCTGTGATGCCGTTACGGACAGAATCGTTCGATTTTTCCAAGCGTATCTGTCCGGCACACACGCATCTCTCGAACAGAGATTGGCATGGGCGAAAAGCTTTCTGAGCTCGAACAGTTCGAGGCGGCAAAGTCTTGGCCTGCGCATGCTCGAAACGGCACTCGGCGGACCTCCCTGGCTCGGTGACGGATCCATCGATTTCGGCGCACGGCCACGCGATTTCGGTTACAGTCCCAACTACGAAGAACTCGCTGATTGGCGCAGGCGTTTCCTTTCCCTCGCCGTGGAGTTTGGCAATTTGCGCGACGTGGATCTTGCCAGCAAAACCAGGGCCGTTCTGGCCCAGAAATTCCGGGGCCTGTGGGACCAGCAAGATATCCGGGACGATCTAATAAAGGCAGCAAGAACGCTAAATCGACACCATCCATGGGTTGAGGGCTGGAAAGCTGTGCGGTCAATCATCTACTTCGATTACAGGAAGAAGGCAGGAGAAGAGGAAATCGAACCCATTCCCGGTAGCCTCGCGTCTCTCGAAGCCGAACTGGCTCCAAAAGACTTGATGGCCAAGATCATGACCTACGTCCTTGGGAAGGGCCATCGCTGGGAGCTGGATGATGAGTTCGACGACAGCGATCCGAATAAGTACAGCGAAGCCGACAAAAGGTTGGCAGCAAAGGTAGAGGAGCTTGGAGAGGAATTTGCACGCTCCTGCCAGCCGATTGAGACGTTACTCCCGGGCCTGTTTTCAACTGAGTGGATGGCTTATCGCCACGCTTTCGGCCGGGGATTGGCGAAAGGCGCTTTCGACCAGCAGGAAACATGGTCCCGACTTGTTGAGGCATTTCATCGACATGAACCGGACAAGTGCAACTTCGCTGTCCTGAGCGGTTTCATGGAAGCGCTCGATGAAACCGATCGCTCCACCGCCCAGGCACTGCTGGACCAATGCCTCGACGACGCACTGCTGCGACCCATTCTTGTCGGTCTGCACCCGGCGGGAAGTTTCGACGAAAAGGACTTGGATCGGTGCATTTCAGCCCTTGAGCACCCCGATGTGACCGGCTTCTTGTATGGCGACCTCCTGTGGCGAGATTCCTATGCTGGTATTCCCCAAAAGCGCTTGCGGGAACTTGCAGAACGCTTACTGGACAAGCCCAACGGTGACGCAATCGTGTTGGATGCTCTCTCGATGAAACTTCATCGGGCTTCCCCGGCCAAGGACGCGCTGGGCCGCGAGTTCCGCCGTATCGGGCTGAAGGCTGCAGCGCGCATAATTAAACGAAGCCGCAATGACCCCGGGGGCACGATTGACCACGCTCTTGAGAAGGTCATCGAAGCCGCGCTCTCTTTCGACGGAAACGAAGATCTGAAGACGGCTTGGCTTGATGCCATTTTTTCGGTGATCGACGAGCGGCACGGATATGTTCATTCTTTCGAAAATGCAGTTCGTGTCACAGCTGCCAAGTGCCCTGAAGAATTCCTTGATCGCGTCTTTTCAGGCGATGAGGAAACTCAGCGCACGCGAATATTTCTCTTGGAGCGAGGTGGATTGGACAAAACTTCGCTGGGAGCCATTGCAGGTGATACACTGATCGAATGGTGCAACCGAAACAGAGCTCCGGAGGTCTGGCGAACCGTAGCAGCGAGCATCAATCCTTGGGTTGAAGATGGCACCAATAACCGAGTCGAGTTAAGTGAACAGGCAATAAAATTCCTCGAGGCGGCTCCTAGTCCGGACGAAATCCTGGGAGCCTATGCCAGCAAGATTGCACCCATGTTCTGGTCTGGTTCTCGAGCGGACATAATGGAAAGTAGGCTCGGTGCTCTGGAGTCCTTGATGGTTCATTCGAACGAGGCGATTGCCTCGGCGGCAGAAAGCATAGTCCCAGAGGTGAAGAAGCAAATTTGTAGGGAACGAGAAGCGGAGAGAAGCCGCGATGAAGAACGCGAGCAGACCTTCGAATGAAGCGATGGGGAGGCAATTACCGCCAACGTAGCGCCAACCGCCGGGGTCAAATCGGCCGACGTGTTCCGACTTTGTTTGCGGTTTGTTGCGGCCGAATGCGGTGAATGTTCTCGCGCCGATTTGCCGCCAAAGCTGGCTTAAGGCTTTGTAATGTTTGGGGAAATTTGTTGGTTGCGGGGGCAGGATTTGAACCTGCGACCTTCAGGTTATGAGCCTGACGAGCTACCGGGCTGCTCCACCCCGCGACAGTAGTTCGTAGATAACTGCGATTCTTCAGAGGCTCAAGACCAAAATGGGCAGTGTTCCGTGAAGTGGTGGAGGAAGTGGCGTCAACCTGCTTCTTCATGGCTGGTGTGACCACCAGGAGACCACGAGATGGATTGATCCGTCATTCGGGTCGCGGCAGCCAGTATTGCTCTGTCGATTACCAGGCCGAGCTTCGGAAACAGGGCTTCCCGATCTCCATGAGCGGCAAGGGCAACTGCTACAACAACTCGATGGTCGAAGCCTTTTTCAAGACCATCAAGTCGGAGCTGATCTGGCCGGTGGCCTGGAAATCCCGGCAACGGGCCGAAAACGCCATCGCCAGATACATCGACGGGTTTTATAACCCGATAAGACGGCACTCGTCACTCGGCTTCATAAGCCCCGTTCAGTTCGAACGAAAGGCTGAGCTACTCCCCGAAAATCGGACGCTGACGTAGGCTACAAATTGCTGTCTGCTGATCTTCGACGAAGATGAGATCAGAGATGTCGAAACGGAAGCAGCATTCGC
>NZ_FNVD01000009.1 GCF_900108275.1 Jhaorihella thermophila | reverse complement strand
CCGCAAGCGCCCCCATTCCGCCCTTGGCGGCAAACCCCCAGCCGTGGTCTACTGGCTGAGAAAAGACGAAACCCAACCCGGTCAGCAGGAGCAAAGAGTAGCCTAAATCAAGCCGGAAACTGTCCAGACATTGGGGAGTAGCTCACTCCGCTACCATCTCTCTCAACGGTTTCTCGAAGAATTTGCGCGAATTGTCGCCGCCGTCGGCGGGGCTGTGTCCACCTTTCGTGGTTTGTGTGCGGCCGCCCGGAAATGCGGTTCCGCTGACCGAGACGGCGTTTTGCCGGGATCGGCCTGCCGAGCGCGGTCGCTTTGTCGATACTCCAACCCTATCCGAATTCGCCGCCTCCCCAACGCGACAACTGTTCGCGACCAGTCGGAAGCCAAAAGGAAATTCCTCCGCAGGCCGCAGCCTCTGTGCATCACGCGGCGGTGTTGCAGCTTGGGCGTGCGGTCGCTTTGTCGGCTGTTGGGACTCTCGCTGCATAAGTGCTGCCACAGCCGGTCGGGCGGGTCGGCCGCGAGCAGCAGAGGGGAGCTTGGGCATGGTTTTTGATTTCCTGAGGCGTGGCGGTGCGCAGAAAGCGCCCGAGGCCAAGGCCAGCGCGACTGGGCCCTTGGTGGCCTGGGCAAGCACCGGCAGGGTATCCTGGAGCCCGCGTGACGTGGCCTCTTTGACGCGCAGTGGGTATGCCGGCAATCCGGTGGGGTTCCGCTGCGTGAAGCTGGTGGCCGAGGCCGCGGCGGCGCTGCCGGTGATGGCGCAGGACCGGACGCAGCGCTATGAGACGCATCCCGTTCTGGATCTGATCGCCCGGCCCAATGCCGCGCAGGGGCGGGCCGCTTTCCTCGAGTCCCTTTACGGCCAGTTGCTGCTGTCGGGGGATGGCTATGTCGAAGCCGTGGGCGGCGGAGACGGCTGGCCGGTCGAGCTGCATGTGCTGCGCTCGGACCGCATGCGTGTGGTGCCCGGGGACGATGGCTGGCCGGTGGGTTACACCTATACGGTGGGTGCGAAGAAGCTGCGGTTCGATGCCTCGGTGATCTGTCACATCCGGAATTTCCACCCGCAGGACGACCATTACGGGTTCTCGCCGATGCAGGCCGCGGCGATGGCGGTGGACGTGCACAACGCGGCGTCGCGGTGGTCCAAGGCACTCTTGGACAACGCGGCGCGACCGAGCGGGGCGCTGGTCTGGAACAGCGCCGACGGGCAGGGCGTGATGACCGAGGAGCAGTTTCGGCGGCTGAGCGACGAGATCGAGGCGAATTTCCAGGGTGCACGCAATGCCGGGCGGCCGATGGTTCTGGAAGGCGGGCTGGACTGGAAGCCGATGGGGTTCTCGCCCAGCGACATGGAGTTCCAGAAGACCAAGGAGGCCGCGGCGCGCGAGATTGCCCTGGCCTTCGGAGTGCCGCCGATGCTGCTGGGGATCCCGGGGGACGCGACCTATGCCAATTACCAGGAGGCGCATCGAGCCTTTTACCGGCTGACCGTGCTGCCGCTGGCCGGGCGGGTGCTGGCGGCCTTGGCGGACTGGTTGTCGCGATTTGACGGCGCGCCGGTCGAACTGAAGCCCGATCCCGATCAGGTGCCGGCGCTGGCGCCGGAGCGCGATGCGCTATGGGCGCGGGTGGCGGGCGCGGAGTTCCTGAGCGCGACCGAGAAGCGGCGGATGCTGGGACTGCCGGTCGAGGAAGGCGGTCGGGATGGCTGAGGACGGTCGGCGGTTCGAGGCGTTCGAATGCGCGCCGGGCCTGAGACTGGCCGCGCATGAGCGGGTGAGCGCGATCCATCAGGAGCATCTGAATGCGCGGCTGGACCGGCTGGAGGAGATGATGGAACGGCTGGAGCGGCGGTTGTGGCTGGCGGTTTACGGGGTCGCCGGCGTGATCCTGGCGCAGGCGTTTCAATCCTTCATGTCTGCTCAATAAGATCAAAGGGTTGTGAGGAGAATTTCATGCAAGTGGAAGCGGGGCTCGAGCACAAGTTCGCGCGGTTTGGCGAGGGTGTGCGCATCGAGCAGGACGGTGCGGTGATCGCCGGTTACGCAAGCCTGTTCGGCGAGGTGGACCAGGGCGGCGACGTGGTGGCGGCAGGCGCCTATGCGGCATCGCTGAAGGCGCTGGCCGCCGAAGGGCGTCGAGTCAAGATGTTGTGGCAGCACGACCCGGCCTTGCCGATCGGGGTCTGGGACGAGGTGCGCGAGGATGCCCGCGGCCTGTGGGTCAAGGGGCGCATTCTGGAAAGCACCCAGAAGGGGCGCGAGGCGGCGGCGCTGATCGCGGCGGGGGCGATCGACGGGTTGTCGATCGGATACCGCACGCGCCGCGCGGCGAAGGATGAAAAGGGCCGGCGGGTCCTGAAGGAACTGGAGCTTTGGGAAGTGTCGCTGGTGACCTTTCCGATGCTGCCCAGTGCGCGGGTGGCGGCAAAGGGCGATGGGCCCGGCGCCGGGGATGCCTTCCGCGATTTGGCGGCGGTCCTGCGGGACGCGGCGCAGGCGCTGGCGCGGGGCTGAGCGCCGGACATTCACCAAAGGGGAACGGAGCGATGAGCAAGACCGGAGAGCCGGCCTTGGCCGGGGAGATTGTGCCCGGAGTTCGGGAGGTCGGCAGGGCGATGGCCGACTTTGCCAAAGAACTCAAGGGGTTTCAGGGGAAAGTTGAACAAAGACTGAAGGCAACGGAAGAGCGAGTGACCATGCTGGATCGTAAATCTCACATTGCGGCGCGGCCGCACCTGGCCGCCACGACCGACGAGGGCGCGCCGCACCGCAAGGCGTTCAACGCCTATCTGCGCACCGGCGACGATGACGGCCTGCGCGGGCTCGAGCTGGAGGGCAAGGCGATGTCCTCGGCCGTCAACAGCGACGGCGGCTATCTGGTGGACCCGCAAACCGCCGAGAGCATCCGGTCGGTGCTGCAGGCCACGGCTTCGATCCGGTCCATCGCGTCGGTGGTGAATGTGGAGGCCACCAGCTATGACGTGCTGATCGACCACTCGGACGTGGGGGCGGGCTGGGCGAGCGAGACCGGCGCCACGGCCGAGACCGGCACGCCGCAGATCGACCGCATCACCATCCCGCTGCACGAGCTGAGCGCCCTGCCCAAGGTCAGCCAGCGGCTGCTGGATGACAGCGCCTTCGACATCGAGGGCTGGCTGGCGGCGCGGATCGCCGACAAGTTCGCGCGCGCCGAGGCGGCCGCCTTCGTCAATGGCGACGGGATAGACAAGCCCAAGGGGTTCCTCAGCCATCCGACGGTGGACAATGACGTTTGGGCCTGGGGCAATATCGGCTATGTGCCCTCGGGCACGGCCGGCGCCGTGGACGGCGATGCGATCGTGGATCTCGTCTATGCGCTGGGGGCGGAATATCGCGCCAATGCCAGCTTCGTGATGAACTCCAAGATGGCCGGGCAGGTGCGCAAGCTGAAGGATGCCGACGGGCGCTTCCTGTGGTCGGACGGGCTGGCCGCCGGGGAACCGGCGCGGCTGATGGGCTATCCGGTGCTGATCGCCGAGGACATGCCGGACCCGGCCACGGATGCCTTTGCCATCGCCTTTGGCGACTTCGCGGCCGGCTACACCATTGCCGAGCGGCCCGATCTGCGCGTGCTGCGCGATCCGTTCAGCGCCAAGCCGCATGTGTTGTTCTACGCCACCAAGCGCGTGGGCGGCGACGTAAGCGACTTTGCCGCGATCAAGCTGCTGAAACTCGGCATCGCCTGAGGCGGGCCGGGCGGCGGGCCCGGGTGGGGCCGGTCCCGTCGCGGGCGTGCGTCGCCGGAGACACCCCGTGTCGTCCAGCTGTTCCCTCCGTCCGAGCGGCGCGGGGCGCGGCGTGCGCCCGCAACTGGCGGAGGAAGGGCCCGGAGGGGCCGGATTTGCGGAGTGAATCGATGAGGTTGATCGAAGAGACCACCGTGCCCGACCCGGCGCTGCCGGTGGAGCAGTTCAAGGCGCATCTGCGGCTGGGTACCGGGTTTTCCGAAGCCGCGTTGCAGGACGGGATTCTGAACGGGTTCCTGCGCGCGGCCATCGCGGCGATCGAAGCGCGCACGGGCAAGGTGCTGATTTCGCGGGATTTCACGCTGGTCGTGACCCGCTGGAGCGACGAGGCGGGTCAGGTCCTGCCAGTGGCGCCGGTGACTGCGGTCACGCGCGTGGCACTGGTGGATGCGCAGGGGCTGGAAACCGTGCTGGCAGCCGAGGCCTGGCGGCTGGAAGAGGATGACCAGCGCCCGGTGCTGCGGCCGGCGGGGCTGGTGCTGCCGGCGGTGCCGACGGGCGGAAGCGCACGCGTCGGCTTTACCGCCGGGATGGCGGCGGACTGGGGCGGGCTGCCAGCCGATCTGGGGCAGGCGGTCATGCTGCTGGCGGCGCATTACTACGAATACCGCGACGAGACCGCGCTGGGCCGGGGCTGCATGCCGTTTGGCGTGACCAGTCTGATCGAGCGCTATCGTCCGGTGCGGCTGGGACTGGGGGCGGTGCAATGAGGGCGCCTCGGCTGAACCGGGCCTTGGTGCTGGAGCGGCCCGTGCGAGCGCCCGATGGCGCGGGGGGCTTTTCCGAAGCATGGGAGGCGCTGGGCACGGTCTGGGCCGAGGTCACGGCGCGCACGGGCCGGGAACGGGGCGAGGCGGGGATGCCGGTGTCCACCGTGGTCTATCGGATCGTCCTGCGCGCCGCGCCCGTGGGGGCGTCGATGCGGCCCGAGGCCGGGCAGAGGTTCCGTGACGGGGCGCGTATCTTTGCGATCCGCGCCGTGGCCGAACGCGACCCCGACGGCCGGTTCCTGATCTGTTTCTGCGACGAGGAGGTGGCGGCATGAGTTACGGCGTGGCGGGAGCCCTGCAAGAGGCGGTCTATCAGCATCTGCTGGCCGATCCGGGCGTGACCGCGTTGGTGGGGGGCGGGGTCTATGATGCGCTGCCCTCGGGCGCGATGCCGGAGACCTATGTGAGCCTCGGCCCCGAGGAGGTGCGCGACCGGTCGGATGCGGACGGGGCGGGGGCCGAACATCGGTTCACGGTTTCGGTCATCAGCGAGGCGCCCGGTTTCGCCCCGGCCAAGGCGGTGGCCGGCGCGGTGGGGGATGCGCTGCTGAACGCGCCCTTGTCGCTGAGCCGGGGGCGGCTGGTGGGGCTGTGGTTCGAGCGCGCCAGCGCCCGGCGTAGCGGCAGTGCGGGGCAGGTGCGCAGGATCGACCTGCGGTTCCGCGCCCGCGTGGAAGACAACTGACGAACGGCAAGATGGAGCAAGGCTGATGGGAGCCCAGAACGGCAAGGATCTGTTGATAAAGGTGGACATGACCGGCGGCGGTCAGTTCGAAACCATCGCGGGGCTGCGGGCCACGCGGATCAGTTTCAACGCGGAGAGTGTGGATGTCACGAGCCTGGAAAGCCAAGGCGGCTGGCGCGAACTGCTGGCCGGGGCCGGGGTGCGGTCGGCCTCGATTTCGGGGTCGGGCGTATTCAAGGACGCGGGCACCGACGAGCGCACGCGGCAGCTGTTCTTTGACGGGCTGACGCCGGATTTCCAGGTGATCATCCCCGATTTCGGCATCGTGCAGGGGCCGTTCCAGGTGACTGCGATCGACTATGCGGGCAGCCATAACGGCGAGGCGACCTATGAGCTGTCGCTTGCCAGTGCCGGCGCGTTGACCTTCACGGCGATCTGAACATGGCGAATCCGTGGGCGGGCGAGGTGGCGCTGGAGATCGACGGCCGGCGTCATGTGATGAAGCTGACGCTGGGCGCGCTGGCCGAGCTGGAAGCGGCGCTGGAGGCGGGTTCGCTGGTGGATCTGGTGCAGCGGTTCGAGGGTGGCGGGTTCTCCAGCCGCGACGTGATCGCGGTGTTGGCGGCGGGGCTGCGCGGGGGCGGGTCGGATCTGGACGCCGAGGCGCTGCGGCGGGCCGAGATCGCGGGCGGGCCGATGGCGGCGGCGCGGGCGGCGGCGCAGTTGCTGGCGCGGGCCTTCATGCTGCCGGACGAGCGGTGACCGGGTTCGACTGGCCCGCGCTGATGCGGGCGGGGCTGGTGGGCCTGCGCCTGACGCCCGGCCAGTTCTGGGCGCTGACCCCGGCCGAGTTGCGGCTGATGCTGGGGCAGGCGGGGAGCGCGGCGCCGATGGAGCGGGCGGGGCTGGAGGCGCTGATGGCGGCCTGGCCCGACGCGCCCTTGGGCGAAGGAAAAGGAGCGGGAGACGGTGGAACAGGACGGCTTTGACGAATTGGAGGTGCGCGCGCAGGCGCTGGAGGACTCCCTGGGCGCGGCGGCGGACGTCACCGCGGGGTTCGATGCCGAATTGCGGCGGATGCGGGCGTCATTGGCCCAGACCGGGGCGGATGTGGCGCGGCTGGAGCGGGGGTTTTCGCGCGGGCTGCGCCGGGCCTTTGACGGCGTGGTGCTGGACGGGGCGAAGCTGTCGGACGCGCTGGAAAGCGTGGCGCGGTCGATGTCGCAAACCGTTTATTCCGCGGCGGTGCAGCCGGTGATGGACCATGTGGGCGGCTGGCTCGCGGGTGGCGTGAGCAAGCTGGTGAGCGGGCTTCTGCCCTTTGCCGATGGCGGCAGCTTTGCCCAGGGCCGCGTGATGCCCTTTGCCAATGGCGGCGTGGTGTCCGGTCCGGTCGCCTTTCCGATGCGCGGCGGGCTGGGGCTGATGGGCGAGGCGGGCCCCGAGGCGATCATGCCGCTGGCGCGCGGGGCCGACGGCAAGCTGGGCGTTCGCGCCGAGGGCGGCGGGCGGCCGGTGACGGTAGTGATGAACATCACGACGCCGGATGTCGAGGGCTTCCGGCGCAGCCGGGGCCAGATCGCCGCGCAGATGGGCCGGGCGCTGAGCCGCGGCGCGCGCAATCGCTGAATCGGAGGGAGCGATGAATTTCCACGAGGTGAGGTTTCCGGCGTCGCTGAGCTTTGGCTCGGCCGGCGGGCCGGAGCGGCGGACCGAGGTGGTCACCCTGGCCAACGGGTTCGAGGAGCGCAACAGCCCCTGGGCTGACTCGCGCCGGCGTTACGACGCGGGCGCGGCGATGCGATCGCTGGACGATATCGAGACGCTGATTGCGTTCTTCGAGGCGCGGCGCGGGCAGATGTTCGGATTCCGCTGGAAGGACTGGTCGGACTACAAGTCCTGCCGCGCCAGTGCCGAACCGGCCTTTGACGACCAAGTGATCGGGGTCGGCGATGGCGCGACGAAGGTGTTCCAGCTGGCGAAGGTCTATCGATCGGGGGGGCACGACTATGTGCGGCCGATCAGGAAACCGGTGGCGGGCACGGTGCGCGTGGGCGTCGAGCAGGACGAACTGCGCGAGGGGGTGGACTACGAGGTGGACGTGACCACCGGGCTGGTCACGCTGGCGGTGGCGCCGGTCGAGGGCCAGCAGGTCGTCGCCGGGTTCGAGTTCGACGTGCCGGTGCGCTTCGACACCGACCGGATCCAGACCAGCGTGGCGAGTTTCCAGGCCGGCGAAGTGCCGAGCGTTCCGGTGGTGGAGGTGCGGGTCTGATGGGCGGCATGGATCAGGCATTCCGGGCGCATCTGGAAAGCGGGGTGACCACGCTGGCCCGCTGCTGGACGATCCGGCGCGCGGACGGGGTGGAATACGGGTTCACCGATCACGACAGGGATCTGTCCTTTGACGGGATCACATTCCGCGCCGACAGCGGGCTGACGGCGCAGGCCCTGCAGCAGACCACGGGTCTGTCGGTGGACAATACCGAGGCGGTGGGGATCCTGAGCAGCGCGGCGATTTCCGAGGCCGACATAGAGGCGGGGCGGTTCGACGGGGCCGAAGTGCGGGCCTGGCTGGTGAACTGGGCGGACGTGTCGGTGCGCTGGCTGCAGTTTCGCGGCACGCTGGGCGAGATCCGCCGCGCTGGCGGGGCGTTTCATGCCGAGCTGCGCGGGCTGACCGAGGCGCTGAACCGGCCCTTGGGGCGGGTCTATCAGAAACCCTGCACCGCGGTTCTGGGGGATGGCGCCTGCCGGGTCGATTTGTCCGCGCCGGGCTATTCCTGCGAAGAAGTCGTGGTGGAGGCCGAGGCGGCCCGCATTTTCCGCTGGGACGCCTTTCCGGGTTTCGACGAGGGCTGGTTCGCGCGGGGTCGCCTGTCGGTTCTGTCCGGCGCGGCCGAGGGGTTGTGGGGGACGATCAAGCGCGACCGCCGGGTGGAGGGCAGGCGCGAGGTCGAGCTGTGGCAGCCGATACCGGCGCCCATCGCGCCGGGCGATCGCGTGCGGCTGGAAGCAGGCTGCGACAAGCGGTTTGAGACCTGCCGGCTGAAGTTCGACAACGTGCTGAACTTTCAGGGATTTCCCGACATTCCGGGCGAGGATTGGATGATGGCGGTGCCGAAATCGGGCGATGCGAACACGGGGGGCAGCCGGCGGTGACGGAGTTTCAGCACAGGATCGTGACAGAGGCGCGGGCCTGGATCGGCACGCCTTATCGCCATCAGGCCTCGTGCCGGGGGGCGGGGGCGGATTGCTTGGGGCTCGTGCGCGGGGTGTGGCGGGCGGTGTGCGGGGCCGAGCCCGAACGGCCGCCGGCCTATTCGATGGACTGGTCCGAGCCGCAGGGCGAAGAACGGTTGTGGGCGGCCGCGCGGCGGCATTTGCGGGAGTTGCCGAATGGCGAAGCGGCGCCAGGGGACGTTCTGCTGTTTCGGATGCGGGCGGGATCGGTTGCCAAGCATCTGGGGATCGTGACCGAGACGGGCGAGGCCCCGCGTTTCGTGCATGCCTATAGCGGGCATGGGGTTGTCGAAAGTCCGCTGAGCGGGCCTTGGGCGCGGCGCGTGGTGGCGCGGTTTGCATTTCCGAAGGAGGACGGCTGATGGCGACGATCGTTCTTGCCGCCGCGGGGGCGGCGGTTGGCGGGGCCGTGGGCGGGTCGCTCGCCGGGCTGGGCTCGGTCGTGATCGGCCGCGCGGTCGGGGCGACGCTGGGGCAGATGATCGACCAGCGCATCCTGGGCGCGGGGTCCGAGCCGGTGGAAACCGGCAAGGTGGATCGTTTCCGTCTGACGCAGGCGGGCGAGGGCGCGGCCATCGCACAGGTGCATGGGCGGATGCGTGTTGGCGGGCAGGTGATCTGGGCCTCGGATTTCAAGGAGAGCGTTTCGGTCAGCGGCGGCGGCAAGGGCACGTCGCGGCGCCCCAGAACCCGGAGCTACAGCTACACGGTGTCACTGGCCATCGCGCTGTGCGAGGGCGAGATCCTGAGCGTTCCGCGCGTCTGGGCGGACGGGCAGGAAGTGTCGCCGACCGATCTGAATATGACCGTCTACCCGGGCAGCGCGGACCAGATGCCCGATCCGGTGATGGAGGCGATCGAGGGCGCTGGGCAGGTGCCCGCCTATCGCGGCACGGCCTATGTGGTGATGGAGGATTTGCCGCTTGCGCAATTCGGCAACCGCGTGCCGCAGTTTTCCTTCGAGGTGGTCAGGGCCGAACAGCCGGGCACGGAGCGGTTCGCCAGCGACCCGGCGCGGATGGTGCGGGGCGTGGCGTTGATCCCCGGAACGGGGGAATATTCGCTGGCCACCACGCCCGTCTATTACGACTGGGGGCCGGGGCGAAACGTCCCGGCCAATCTGAGCACGCCGTCGGGGCAGACCGATTTCGTCACGTCCTTCGAACAGTTGACGCAGGAGGTGCCGGGCTGCGAGGCGGTTTCGCTGGTGGTGTCCTGGTTCGGCAACGATCTGCGCTGCGGGCAGTGCGCGATCCGGCCCAAGGTGGAAAAGCACCAGGCCGACGGGCGCGACATGCCCTGGGCGGTGGCGGGGCTGGACCGGGGCGCGGCGCAGGCGGTGCCGCAGGCGGCCGGCCGGCCGGTCTATGGCGGCACGCCGGCGGACGCCTCGGTGGTCGAGGCGATCCGGCACATGAACGCGGCCAGCAAGCGGGTGATGTTCTATCCCTTCATCCTGATGGACCAGATGGCCGGCAATGGCCTGACCGATCCCTGGACGGGGGGCGAGGATCAGCCGCAGCTTCCCTGGCGGGGCCGCATCACGCTGTCGGTGGCGCCGGGCCGGGCCGGCAGCCCGGACGGGACGGCGACGGCCGAGGCGGAAGTTGCGGCGTTCTTTGGGTCCGCGCGGGCGTCTGATTTCGTCGTGGGGGACGGCACTGTCAGCTATACCGGTCCCGAGGAATGGGGCCTGCGGCGGTTCATCCTGCACTATGCGGCGCTGTGCGCGGCGGCGGGGGGCGTGTCGGCCTTTTGCATCGGGTCTGAGATGCGCGCGCTGACGCGGATCCGCGGTGCCTCCGGTTTCCCGGCGGTTCAGGCGCTGCGGGAACTGGCGGCCGAGGTGCGCGCGCTGCTGGGGGCGGAGGTGAAGCTCGGCTATGCCGCCGACTGGACCGAATATTCCGGCTACCAGCCGACCGATGGCAGCGGGGACCGGTATTTCCACCTCGACCCGCTTTGGGCCGATGATAACATCGATTTCATCGGCATCGACAACTACATGCCGGTGAGCGACTGGCGCGATGGCGAGGATCACCTGGATGCCCGCGCGGGATGGCGCGACATCCACGACACGGCCTATCTGGAGGCCAATGTCGAGGGCGGCGAAGGGTTCGACTGGTATTATCACTCCGACGAAGCCCGCGCGGCCCAGATCCGCACGCCGATCACCGATGAGGCCCATGGCGAGCCCTGGATCTGGCGGGTGAAGGACTTGCGTGGCTGGTGGGAGAACCCTCATCACGAGCGCATCGGTGGCGTCCGGCAGGCAACGCCGACCGCATGGGAGCCGAAATCCAAGCCGATCTGGTTTACCGAACTGGGCTGTGCGGCGGTGGACAAAGGCACCAACCAGCCCAACCGGTTCCTGGACCCGAAGTCGTCCGAATCGGGGCTGCCGTGGTATTCCTCGGGCCGGCGTGACGACCTGATCCAGTTGCGCTATCTTCAGGCGGTGCTGGGGCATTGGAGCCGGGCAGAGCACAACCCGGTGTCCGAGCGCTATGGCGGGCGCATGGTGGATCTGGCCAACGCCTATGTCTGGGCCTGGGACGCGCGGCCGTTCCCGGCGTTTCCGAACCGGGCCGATCTGTGGGGCGATGGCGAGAACTACCTGCGGGGCCATTGGCTGAACGGGCGGATCGGAGCGCGCACGCTGGACGCGGTGGTGGCCGAGATCTGCGCCCGGTCGGGCCTGGAGGAGATCGACGTCTCGGACCTGCAGGAGATCGTGCGCGGCTATGCGGTCGAGGAGGTGGCCGATGCCCGCGCGGCGTTGCAGCCGTTGATGCTGCGTTACGGGTTCGACGCGATCGAGCGCGACGGCAAGCTGGTGTTCCGAAGACGGCGGGGAACGGGTGCGGTCACGCTGGATCCCGAAAGGTTCGCGCTCAGCGACGAGCTGGACGGAACGGTGGAGCGCATGCGCGAGGCCGAAGCCGAACTTTCGGGACGCGTGCGGGTGCGGTTCGTCGAATGGGGGGCCGACCACGACATCGTGTCGGAAGAGGCGGTTCTGCCCAGCGACGAAACCCACGCGGTGGCGACACGCGATCTGGCGCTTTCGATGACACGGGCCGAGGGCCGCGCGGTGGCCGAGCGCTGGCTGGCCGAGGCGCGATTGTCGCGGGATACCGTTCGCCTTGCGCTGCCGCCGTCACGAATGGCGCTGGGCGCGGGCGACGTGGTGCGCCTGCCGGAAGAGGCGGGCGAGGCGCTCTATCGGATCGACCGGGTTGAACAGGCGGGGATGCAACTGATCGAGGCGGTGCGGATAGAACCCTCCACCTGGGAGCCGTCGGAACCGCCCGGCGGGCTGCCGGACCAGAGACCCTTTGCCGCGCCGGTGCCGGTGCTGCCGGTGTTCCTCGATCTGCCGATGATGACCGGGGACGAGGTGCCGCATGCCCCGCATCTGGCGCTCACGGCCCGGCCCTGGCCGGGAGAGGTCGCGGTCTATGCCTCGGATTCGGATGACGGCTATTCGCTGCTGTCCACCCACGCCGAACGCTCGGTGATCGGGATCACGGAAACGCCTCTGGCCGCCGCGCCGGCGGGGTTGTGGGACGAAGGCGCGGCCTTGCAGGTGAGGCTGATTTCCGGGGCGTTGGAGTCGAAGACGGCCGAGGCAGTGCTGAACGGGGCGAATCTCGCGGCGATCGGGGATGGCTCCAGCGGAAACTGGGAGCTGTTCCAGTTCCGCGACGCGCAACTGATCGGGCCGTCCACATGGTGGATCAGCGGGCGGCTCAGGGGACAGCTGGGGACGGACGGGATCATGCCGCAGGTCTGGCCCGAAGGGTCCATGTTCGTGCTGCTGGACGGCACGCCGGCGCAGATTCCGCTGACCAGCGCGCAGCGGCGCGTGGCGCGGCATTACCGGATTGGGCCGGCGGCGCGGGGCTATGACGACCCCGCCTACACCCATCTGGTGGAGGCGTTCGACGGGATCGGCTTGCGCCCCTATGCGCCCTGCCATTTGCAGGTCGAGACGGTCGGCGGCGACACGCGGCTCCGTTGGATCCGGCGCACCCGGATCGACGGCGACAGCTGGGACGTGCCCGAGGTGCCCCTGGGCGAGGAAAGCGAACGCTATCTGGTGCGGGTCATGCGGGGCGGCACGGTTCTGCGCGAGGCGGAGGTTTCCGCGCCCGGTTGGACCTGGGCGGCCGCCGATCGGGCGGCGGATCTGGCCGGCGGGCCCGTCACGCTACGGGTGGCGCAGGTTTCGGCGCGGTTCGGGCCGGGGCCGTTCGCCGAACTGGTGGTGGAGGAATAATCCTCATGCGGCCCCTGTTGCATGGCGACGTCAGCAACGCGGCGCGGGCGCTCCTGGCCGCTCCACGCCGGCAGCGCAGCGCGCTCTGCCGGCGCATGATCGACGAGGCCGAGGCGGCGGATGTCCATGTCCGCCGCACCGGGCGGCTGCATCCTTTCTGGGGGAACGGGTCGCTGATGGCGGCCGCACGAAGCCGCCGGCTGGCCGACGAGCCGGGATTCGACGACCCCGATTACTGCGAGTGTTTCGAGATGGTGCTGCGCGCTCTGATCGAGCACAAGATCAGCCGGCGGCGCAGCTGACGCATCGGGTTGCGGCGGGGTCCAGTTCGAGGCGCCGGATCGGGATTTCTTCGCCGCAATCCTCGCACCAGCCGAATTCGCCCTCGTCGATTCGGGCCAGCGCCGCCCGCAGGCGCCGTGATTCCAGATCGCGCCGGGCCTGTTGGGCCTTGGCCATCGCCTGGTTCTGCAGCGCGTCCATGCGGCTGAGGCGGCCGACCGACTGCTGGTCCAGCTGCACCACGGACCGGCCGTCCTGGCCCAGGGCGTTTTCCCGTTCGATTTCCATCAGCCGGGCCCGTATCAGCGCGGCGAACTTGGCCTGTTCCGCTTCATTCACGATCGGAATTTCCCCCATCACGGCTTTGCGTTTGGCGTTTCGGGACTACATGGCTATTCTAAGCCGACGACAGGAAGGTATGCCATGGCCGAAACGCGCGCAAAGATTGCCCCGGTGGATCCCGTCTGGGACCGGATCACCAAGGAAGCTGAAGAAGCGGTCCGCAAGGAGCCGCTGATGGGGGCGCTGATCCACGCCTGCATTCTGCATCACAAGTCGCTGGACAAGGCGCTGTCCTACCGGATTTCCGCCAAGCTCACCTCCAACGAAATGTCGATGATGGTGCTGCGCGAGATCGTGGATCAGGCCTACGAGGACGACCCCGAACTGGTCGAGGCCGCGCGCGCCGATCTGATGGCAGTGTATGAACGCGACCCGGCCTGCCATCGGCTGTTGCAGCCGGTGCTCTATTTCAAGGGCTACATCGCCATGCAGGCCTATCGCGTGGCGCATTGGTTGTGGACCCGGGGCCAGAAGGATCTGGCCTATTTCTTTCAGATGCGCACCAGCGAGATCTTCGGCATCGACATCCACCCCGCCGCGCGGATCGGCAAGGGAATCATGATCGACCACGCCCATTCCATCGTGATCGGCGAAACGGCGATGGTGGGCGACAACGTGTCCATGCTGCATTCGGTGACGCTGGGCGGGACCGGCAAGGAGGATCAGGACCGTCACCCCAAGATCGGCGACGGCGTGTTGATTGGCGCAGGTGCCAAGATCCTGGGCAACATCAAGGTCGGGCATTGTTCGCGCATCGCGGCGGGGTCGGTGGTGCTGAAGGAGGTGCCGCCCTGCACCACGGTCGCCGGGGTTCCGGCGCGCATCGTCGGCGAGGCGGGGTGCGAACACCCGTCGGTCGAGATGGACCAGCTGTTCCGCGATCAGACTTGACCCGCTCTGGCGCGGCCGGAAAGATGACGACAGGGGCCCGCCGGTCGCGGCGGGTCTTTCTTTTGGACAGGAGGCACCCATGACACGCCAGACCGAGGGACGCGGGCGTCTTTACGACGACATTCTGGATACCGTGGGCAACACGCCCTGCATCCGCATCAACCGCATCGCGCCGGAACACGTCACCGTCTATGTCAAGTTCGAGGCGTTCAATCCCGCAGGCTCGGTCAAGGATCGGCTGGCGCTGAACATCATCGAGGCGGCCGAGAAAAGCGGCGCGCTGAAACCCGGCCAGACCGTGGTCGAGGCGACCTCGGGCAACACCGGGATCGGGCTGGCCATGGCCTGCGCGGCCAAGGGCTATCCGCTGGTGGTGACCATGGCCGAAAGCTTCTCGGTCGAACGCCGCAAGCTGATGCGGTTCCTCGGCGCCAAGGTGGTGCTGACGCCCAAGGAACTCAAGGGCTTCGGCATGTATCAGAAGGCCAAGGAACTGGCCGAGGCGAACGGCTGGTTCCTGGCCCGCCAGTTCGAGACAGAGGCCAATGCCGACATTCACGAACACACCACCGCGCGCGAGATCATGGCGGATTTCGCGGGCAAGCGGCTGGATTACTTCGTTTCCGGTTATGGCACTGGCGGGACCGTCTCGGGCGTCAGCCGGGTGCTGCGGCGTGAACGGCCCGAGACGAAGATCGTCCTGACCGAACCCGCCAACGCCGCGCTGGTGGCCTCGGGCACCGGGCAGGACCGCAACCAGGACGGTGAACCCGCCGCCAGCCACCCGGCCTTCGAGCCCCACCCGATCCAGGGCTGGACGCCGGATTTCATCCCGCTGGTGCTGCAGGAGACGCTGGACGAGCGCCGCTATGACGAACTGATCCCCGTGGCCGGCGCCGAGGGCATCGCCTGGGCGAAACGGCTGGCGGCGGAAGAGGGGATTTTCTGCGGCATCTCGGCGGGCTCCACCTTTGCCGTGGCGATGAAGGTGGCCGAGACCGCCCCCGAAGGATCGGTGATCCTGGCCATGCTGCCGGATACGGGCGAACGCTATCTTTCGACCCCGCTCTTTGACGGGATCGAGGCGGACATGGATGCCGAAGAGATCGCCCTGATGCGCTCGACACCCGGTTATCAGATGGGCTGATTCCGGGCGCGGCCTTTGGTCGCTTGTGCCGGGTTGCGGGTTCACGTCGCGGCCCGGCAATCGTATTCCGAAAATCTTATATATCTTGCCCTGATGAACAGGCCGAAGATTGCCGAGGAAAGGAATGACGATGAAACGGGACTTTTCGATTGCCCTTCTGGCCGCAATGCTGTGCGCCGGTGCCGCATCGGCTCAGGACAAGGCCGGGCTTGTCGAGGAAGCAAAGACCCTGATCCAGCAATTCGGCGGGACACTGAAGGCCGAACTGCAGGCCGCGATGAAGGAGAAGGGGCCGGTTCACGCGATCGAAGTCTGCAACACCCGCGCGCCCGAGATCGCGGCGCGGATTTCGGCCGACAGCGGCTGGTCGGTCGGCCGGTCCAGCCACCGCCTGCGCAATCCCGCGAATGCGCCGGATGCCTATACCGCCGCGGCCATCGAAGAGTTCCTGAAACGCCAGGACGCGGGCGAAAAGCCCGACACTCTGGTCAAGGCCGAAATCGTCGAAGAGGACGGGCACAAGGTGTTCCGCATGGTCAAGGCGATCCCGACCGGCGGCGTCTGTCTGAACTGTCACGGCGGCGATCAGGTCAAGCCCGAGGTCGAGGCCGCGCTGGCTCGGCTCTATCCTCAGGATCGGGCGCGCGGCTTCCGCAGCGGCGAGATGCGCGGCGTGTTCACGCTCTCCAGACGGCTCGACTGACCCGGCCTCAGGACCAGCTCTTGCGGAAGAAATGCGGGCTCGCGCCAAAGCGGGCCTTGAACTGGCGCGAGAAATGCGTGGCGCTGGAAAATCCGCTGGCCAGCGCGATCTCGGTCACCCTCATCGAGGTTTCGCTCATCAGCGCATAGGCGTGATTGAGCCGCATCTCGTAATAGACCTGCTTGGGCGACTGGCCCAGGTATCGCTGGAACAGCCGTTCCAGCTGGCGGCGCGAAATGCCGAGTCTTGCGCACAATTCGGCGATCGACAGCGGATCCTCGATCGCCTCCTGCATCAGTTGCAGCGCGGTCAGCAGGCGCGGGTTGCGCGACCCGATCGCCACCGCATAATTCGACTTCTGCGGCGCGCTGTTGCGGCCGGCGCGCATGTGCAGGCACATGTCTGCGACGATGATCGCCAGATTCTTGCCGTGCTGTTCCTCGATCAGCGTCAGCATCAGGTCGGTGGCCGCGTTGCCGCCGCCGCAGGTCATGTAGCGGCCCGAAATCTCGTAGATGCCGGGCGACGGCGCAAGGTCGGGAAAGGCCTCCACGAATCCCGGCTGGTTCTCCCAGTGCAGGGTGAAACTTTGCCCGCGCAGCAGCCCCGCCTGTGCCAGCGCGAAGGCGCCGGTGCAGATCCCGCCCAGCCGCCGGCCGAACCGGTCCTCGTGCCGCAGCCAGTTGAGCGTGGCCTCGCCGGCGGCGTGCTGCGGCTCGACCCCCGAACAGACGAAGCCGGTCGCCTCGGACGGCAGGGGCTGCAACGCCATGTCCGGCGTGACCGTCATGCCGTTGGAGCAGGTCACGGGCCGGCCGTCCTCGGTCATGATGAACCAGCGGTAGAGCTCGCGCCCCGTGACCTGATTGGCGATCCGCAACGGCTCTATCGCGCCGGCCACCGGCAGCATGGTCGCCTTGGGCAAGAGCAGGAAATAGAAATCGCGCGGCGGTCCGTCATAGGCGACCGGCAGGCTCGCCGCCGCGCCTTTCTGAACGAAACGGTCCCGGTCCGTCATCCTGTCTCCATCCCTTGCGAGGCCCTCACCATACCCCGAATACGCCGATCGCGCGACCGGTTGCGCATAGTCCCGCACGTGACCGTCCGCAAGGGGGGCGATTGCGGGGCACGCGCAATTTCTCCCGCGGCCCCTTGCAGCGCCCAAGGGGCGACACTAAGACTCGGGTAACCGAAAACCGGGTATCGTCCCGACCGACCAGAAGAGCAGGCAGCCGACATGTTTGATCCCATCGACACCTACAACAACACTCTGGTCCCCATGGTGGTGGAACAGACCAGCCGGGGCGAGCGCGCGTATGACATCTTCTCGCGCCTGCTGAAGGAACGGATCGTGTTCGTCAACGGCCCGATCCATGACGGGATGTGCCACCTGGTCGTGGCGCAGCTCCTGCATCTGGAGGCCGAGAACCCGAAAAAGGAAATCTCGATCTACATCAACAGCCCCGGCGGCGTGGTGACCTCGGGTCTGGCGATCTACGACACGATGCAATACATCAAGCCGGCCTGCTCGACGCTGGTGATCGGCCAGGCGGCGTCGATGGGCTCGCTGCTGCTGGTGGGCGGCGAAAAGGGGATGCGCTTTGCCCTTCCCAACAGCCGGATCATGGTGCACCAGCCCTCGGGCGGCTATCAGGGGCAGGCCACCGACATCATGATCCACGCGGCCGAGACGCAAAAGCTCAAGGACCGGCTCTATGACATCTATGTCAAGCATACCGGCCAGCCGAAGAAGGAAATCGAACGGGCGCTGGAGCGCGACAATTTCATGAGCCCTGAAGAGGCCAAGGAATGGGGCCATATCGACGAAATCGTCGAAAGCCGCGCCCGCCCCGAGGAAGAAGAGAACAAGGGCTGATTTCCGCATGGCGTGTCGCAGTCACGTCATCTTGCCGTTCCGTGAGGGTTCAGCGGCAATTTGAGATTGTGGCACCCGGCCCGCTGGCCTAAGCTGACCAGACAGGTGGGTGACTCTTTCCCGCGACCGCGGGGCCACAGGCGGAAATCGGAGCCCGGAAAGGTAGACTGACGATGGCAACCAAGAACGGCGGCGACAGCAAGAACACGCTCTACTGCAGCTTCTGCGGCAAGAGCCAGCACGAGGTGCGCAAGCTGATCGCGGGCCCGACCGTGTTCATCTGCGATGAATGCGTCGAACTGTGCATGGACATCATCCGCGAGGAAACCAAGGCCTCGGGGCGGAAGGCCACGGATGGCGTGCCGTCGCCCAAGGACATCTGCGCGGTGCTGGACGATTACGTGATCGGCCAGGCCCGGGCCAAGCGGGTGCTGTCGGTGGCGGTGCACAACCACTACAAGCGGCTCAACCACGCGCAGAAGGCCACCAGCGACATCGAACTGGCGAAATCCAACATCCTGCTGATCGGCCCCACCGGCTGCGGCAAGACGCTGCTGGCGCAGACGCTGGCGCGCATCCTCGACGTGCCCTTCACCATGGCGGATGCCACCACTCTGACCGAGGCCGGTTATGTCGGCGAGGACGTGGAAAACATCATCCTGAAACTGCTGCAGGCCAGCGAATACAACGTGGAACGCGCCCAGCGCGGCATCGTCTATATCGACGAGGTGGACAAGATCACCCGCAAGTCGGAAAACCCCTCGATCACTCGCGACGTGTCGGGCGAGGGCGTGCAGCAGGCGCTGCTGAAGCTGATGGAAGGCACCGTGGCCTCCGTCCCGCCGCAGGGCGGGCGCAAGCATCCGCAGCAGGAATTCCTGCAGGTGGACACCACCAACATCCTGTTCATCTGCGGCGGCGCCTTCGCCGGGCTCGACAAGATCATCGCCCAGCGCGGCAAGGGCTCGGCGATGGGTTTCGGCGCGGATGTGCGCGACAATGACGAACGCAACGTGGGCGAGATCTTCAAGGATCTCGAACCCGAGGATCTGTTGAAATTCGGTCTGATCCCGGAATTCGTCGGCCGTCTGCCGGTGATCGCCACGCTTGAGGATCTCGACGAGGATGCGCTGGTGCAGATCCTGACCAAGCCCAAGAACGCTCTGGTCAAGCAATACCAGCGCCTGTTCGAGCTGGAAGACGTCGAACTGGTCTTCACCGACGATGCGCTCAAGGCGATCGCCCAGCGCGCCATCGAACGCAAGACCGGCGCGCGCGGCCTGCGCTCGATTCTCGAGGACATTCTGCTTGATACGATGTTCGACCTGCCCAGCCTCGACAGCGTGACCAAGGTCGTGGTCAACGAAGAGGCCGCCCGCGGCGAGGCAGCACCCCTGATGATCCACGCCGATGCCGAAAAGGAACCGGCCACGGCAGGCTGATCCGCGCGGCGACGGCATCCATCACGGCCCGGTCTTCCGGGCCGTTTTCATTCGGAGGACACCCCATGACCATCACCCGTATCTCCTCGGGCGGCGAATTCGAACCCCGTGTCGGCTATTGCCGCGCCGTGGTGGCGGGCGGCTTCGTCCATGTCGCGGGCACGGTGGGGCAGGGCGATACCGTGACCGAACAATGCCGCTCGGCTCTGGCGACGATCGGGCGGGCGCTGGAACGGGCCGGCTCCGGCTTCGACCGCGTGGTGCGCGTCACCTACATGCTGCCCGACCGCACCGAATTCGAACCCTGCTGGCCGATCCTGCGCGACACGTTCGGCCCCAACCCGCCTGCCGCGACCATGATCGAATGCGGCCTGATCGATCCGAAATACCGTATCGAAATCGAAGTCACCGCGCTCGCCCCCTGAGCCGAACCCGCTTCTTTCTGGTGGCAAATACCCCGGGGTTTGGGGCAGCGCCCCAATCCGCACGCAGTGCCAGAAGCCGCGCGCCGCAGGCGCACCTTCGGGTTCGCCCGAGCCGAACCGTCACTCCGCCGGCCGGAAACCCTCGATCAGCTGCCGCAGCCCGATCGCCGCGCCCGCCAGGATCGCGGCGAAGGTCACCGGCGCGCTGTAGGCCAGTACGCTGAAGGCGCTCATCCCCTGGCCGACGGTGCAGCCCAGCGCGATCACCGCCCCGGCGCCCATGATCGCCGCACCGATGATCTGGCGGCGCAACTCGCGCGGGTCCTCGCAGGCCTCCCACCGGAAATGGCCGCGCAAGAGCGAACCGATGAAGGCCCCGGTCCAGACCCCGGCAACCGACCCCACGGCAAAGGAGACCGGCCGCACGCTGCCGGTCATGAAGAACAGCACCGTCTCGCCCACCGGCGCGGAAAAGGAATGCGACACCACCGGCAGATCCTCGAAGCCATGCGCGTTCACCCATGCCGTTCCGGCCCAGCCCGATACGATCGCCAGCCCCACCACCACCGACCAAAGGATCGCCTTCGGTTCGGACAGGAACGCAGGCGAGGCCAGCGCGCCGGCGCAGATCGCCAGCCCGATCGCCAGCCCGATCGCCGTGACCGGCAGCCCGGTGACGGCAGCCAGCCCCTGCGCCAGTCCCGGCGGCATGTCGGTCGTGACCGGCTCCTGGTGGAACAGGAAATCCCGTAGCGGAGCCAGCGGCCCCATCAGCACCACATAGGCGGACACCCCCAGCACCAGCACGATCACGAAGGATCGCAGGTCGCCGCCACCCAGCCGCGCGATCGCGCCATAGCCGCAATTGCCGGACAGCGCCATGCCATAGCCGAACATCAGCCCGCCCACCACCGACGCCGCGGGCGCCCAGCGGATCGAAAGGTAATAGGTCTGCGTCGGCTCCAGAAGCCCCGCCGAGATCAGGCCAAAGGTGCCGACCACCGCGGTGCCGATCGCCAGGATCCACATCCGCATCCGCACCCCGCTGCCGCCATACAGCAGATCCTCGATCGCACCCAGCGTGCAGAAACGCCCCAACCGCGCGGCCAGCCCGAGAAGCACGCCGCCGAACAGGCCCACCAAGGCCACCATGTGGCTTTCGGCCACCCAGTCGGGCATCGGTCGTCTCCTCCTCCGACGATGACCCTGTTCCGGAAAGTCTTGCGGAATTCGCGGCGCCGATCAACCCCGCGCCGTACCGACGTCCTGGCAGTCGTCGCTGCAGAAGAGATCGTAGATGACCTCGAGCACTTTCTTGGGCCGGTCGTCGGCCAGCCGGTAATAGATCGCCTTGCCCTCGCGGCGCGGAACCACCAGCCCTTCGAGCCGCAGGCGCGACAGCTGTTGCGAAACCGCGGCCTGGCGCGCCGACAGAAGCTCTTCAAGTTCGGTCACCGATTTCTCGCCGGTGACCAGGTGGCACAGGATCATCAGCCGGCCTTCATGACTTAGCGCCTTGAGAAAGTTCGAGGCGGTGGTCGCGCTGTCCAACAGCTTGTCGAGGTCGGCCTCGTTCATGTCGGGCGACAGTTTCGGAAGCGTCATCCGGTCGGTCCTCGTTCACCTTGCGCTGCGGGCGGTCGAATCCCGCATGCTGTTATCACGTTTTCCCGGTCGCGCCAGCCTCGATGATTTCGGCGCGGATGGGCTGTGTCCCATCCGCATCGGCAGGCGCGGCGGGATCAAAGCCCGCATGTTCTGCCACCAGCGCCGTCAGCAGCGGCCAGAAGAAGTCCGCGCCCGGATAACCTTCGAGCCGGGCCAGTTCCCGGTTGTTCTCGACGATCAGAAAGGTCGGCGTATAGGCGACCCGACGCGCCACCGCCAGGTCCTCGCGCAGTGCCCGCAGATCGACCTGCCGCAGCGGGGCAAAGCGCCCCTCGCTGGTGTTGGAATAGGACGGCCCAATCTCGGTATGCCAGCGCTCGCACCATTCGCAGCCCGGCTGCTGGACCATCACCAGTTCGACCGCCATCGCCTGGGCAGCCAAGAACAGAGCGACGAATCCGCCGCCAATCAGTCGCCCGAGGGCCATCTGCCACGCTCCCTGTCCGTCAATCGTTGACGCAACGCTATTTTATAACATAATATGAATGTGTGAATAGGTCAAGATAGGTGCGACAGGACAACGCGGACCGTGGCGTTGCGGCATCGGCGGCGCCGGGATACGGCCCTCGCGCGCCGTGCGGGCTCCGGTGGATGGTCGTCCGGGGGAGAGTGGAGCATGCTCTAGATTTCCTATTTCGGCGCGCTTGCGGGGGGTTGTTGAGCTTCTTCACGCCCTGCGTGCTGCCGATGGTGCCGTTCTACCTGTCCTACATGGGCGGGCTCAGCATCGCCGAGCTTCGCGGCGACGACGAGATCGCCCCGGGCGCGCAAAAGCGGCTTTTCGTGTCGGCGCTGTTCTTCGCGCTGGGCGTGACCACGATCTTCATGATGCTGGGCATGGGCGCAACCGCTCTGGGCCAGCTCTTCAGCCAGTATCTGCAGCCGCTGTCCTACGTCGCCGCGGCGATCCTTGTGGTGTTCGGCCTGCATTTTCTGGGTGTGATCCGGGTTCCTCTTCTCTACCGCGAGGCGCGGATGGAAAGCGCGGCCGCGCCCAGCACGATCCTTGGCGCCTACCTGATGGGGCTGGCCTTCGGCTTTGGCTGGACGCCTTGCGTCGGGCCGGCGCTGGCCTCGATCCTGTTCATCGCCTCGGGCATTGGCGAGATCTGGCGCGGTGCGTTTCTGCTGTTCGTCTACGGGGCGGGAATGACCGGCCCGTTCATCATCGCCGCGCTTTTCGCCAAACCGTTCCTGGCCTTCGTCCGGCGGCGCCGCGCCGCCTTTGCCTGGGTGGAAAAGGGAATGGGGGCAATGCTGATCCTGTTCGCTGTTCTGATCGCGACCGGCGGGGTGAACCTCATCGGCCAGTGGATGATCGAGATATTCCCCGGCTTCGCGCGGATCGGTTGACCCGAGTTCCGGATTTTTCGGGAGGAGAGATGAAAGCGATAGTTTCCAAGTTTGTTATGATTCTTCTGGCGGGGGCCTGGCTGGCCCTGCCGGCGGCGGCAATCGAGATCGGCGACGACGGTCTGCACAAGCCCGACTGGCTGCGCGACACCTTCAAGGATCTGCCGGAGGATTTCGCCGAAGCCACCGCCGAGGGGCGCCGGGTGGTGCTTCTGGTCGAGCAGCGCGGCTGCATCTACTGCAGAAAGATGCACGAAGAAACCTTTCCCGATCCGCGGATCGACGCGCTGCTGCGCACGCGGTTCTATCCGATTCAGATCAACCTGCATGGCGACATCGAGATCGTTGACACCGACGGCGAGGCGCTGACCGAAAAGAAGGCGATGCGCAAGTGGAACATACTGTTCACACCCACGCTGATTTTTCTGCCGCGCGAGCTGGACGCATCCCGGTCGGCAATCGAACAGGCGGTCGCGGTGATGCCGGGCGCGTTCGGGCGCGGGACCACCTTCGACATGCTGAACTGGGTTCTGGAAGAGCGCTACCTGAACGAGGACGAGGAGGATTTCCAGCGCTATCACGCCCGGATGATTCGCGAACGCAACGACGGCAGGACGGAATGACACCTGCCGCAGGGGCAATAAGTGCATGATAATTTTATTTTATTTACCCTGGGCGGCCAGCAACTTTCCTAAAAATTCATGATCGCGAATTTGTTGTTGCGAAAATCCGGGCCTGTCGCTTACGCTAGGTCCGGGGACAGATAAAAAGCCGTGACCGTAACGGCAACCAGGGAGGAGACATGAAGCCGACGACACTGACACTGGCCGTGTCGCTGACGGATACGCCCGGCGACCCGGTCGAGGGCGCTTCGATCGCGGGTTCCAAGAAAAAGGGCAACTGCGTGGCCTGTCATCAGGTCTCGGCCCTGCCGGACGTGCCGTTCCAGGGCGATGTCGGCCCGTCGCTGGACGGGGTCGGCAACCGCTGGGATGCGGCGCAGCTGCGTGGGATCCTGGTGGATGCGAAGAAGACCTTTCCGGATACTGTGATGCCGTCTTTTCACAAGATCGGGGGGTTCATCAGGCCCGGCAACGGATTCACCGGCAAGGCCGCGAAGGAAGGCGAACTGAAACCGCTGCTCGGCGCCCAGCAGATCGAGGACGTGATCGCGTTTCTGGCTACGCTGAAGGAGTGAGCCGTGCCGGCGCGCGTTTCACCTGGCTCTAGGAGGAGGAATGGAATGGAATTCACACGTCGCGAAACCCTCGCCATCGGCGCAGGCGCTGCGGCCCTGGCGGTGCTGCCGATCCGGGGGATGGCATCGGTCGACGAGGAAATCGCCGACTTCACCGGCGGTGCGGAGGTCGTCGAGGGCGGCGTCACGCTGACCGCCCCCGAGATCGCCGAGAACGGCAACACGGTGCCGATCAGCTTTGACGCGCCGGGCGCGGTCGCGGTTCGGATCATCGCCACCGGCAACCCCAGCCCCAAGGTGGCGACCGTGAACTTCGGTCCGCTGGCGGGCAACCAGTCCTGCGCGCTGCGCATCCGCCTGGCCAGGACCCAGGACGTTCTGGCCATCGCCAAGATGGCCGATGGCAGCTTCAAGAGCGCCAAGGTGGCCGTGAAGGTGACGATCGGGGGCTGCGGCGGCTGATTGCCCGTCGGCATCGACCGATCCCCGAGATACAGGAGAATTGAAACATGGCATCTGCTGTCAAACCCCGCGTCAAGGTTCCGAAGTCGGCCGCTGCCGGCGACGTCATCACCATCAAGACGCTCATCAGCCACAAGATGGAAAGCGGTCTGCGCAAGGACAAGCAGGGCAATCCGATCCCCCGTCAGATCATCAACCGCTTTACCTGCGACTTCAACGGTCAGAACGTGATCGACATCACGCTTGAACCGGCGATTTCCACGAACCCCTACATCCAGTTCTCGGCCAAGGTGCCCGAGGCGGGCGAGTTCGTGTTCAAGTGGTTCGACGACGACGGTTCGGTCTACGAAGAAAGAAAAACGATCGCGGTCGCCTGAACGGCCGGACGGGGAGGAGAAGAAAACGCATGACCAGAACAAGAGGGACCCAAACCCTTGCCGCGTTGGCGGCGGCTTGCGTGCTGGGCGCGGCCGCCCAGGCCGGCGAAGTCGACCATCCCGAGCTGGTGATCAACGGCGAGACCCGGATCACCGTCGAGGCACCGGCTCCGGACCATCTCAAGGACCGGTTGGACACGATCTATTCCGGCTGGGTGTTCCGGTCGAAGGAGACCCAGGCGCTGGAGATGGACGACTTTGACAATCCGGCGATGGTGTTCGTCGACAAGGCCTGGGAGGTCTGGAATACGCCCGACGGGTCCGAGGGCAAGTCCTGCGCGGATTGCCACGGCGCCGTCGAGGAAAGCATGAAGGGCGTGCGCGCGGTCTATCCGAAGTGGAACGAAACCGCCGGCGAGGTGCGCACTCTTGCGCAGATGGTGAATGAGTGCCGGACCGAGCGGATGGGCGCGGACGCTTGGAAGTACGCCGGCGGCCAGATGGCGGCGATAAAGGCGCTGATCGGCCTGCAGTCGCGCGGCATGCCGGTCAATGTGGCGATCGACGGGCCGGCGCGCGCGACCTGGGAGAAGGGCCGGGAACTCTACTACACCCGGACCGGCCAGCTCGAACTGAGTTGCGCCTCCTGGCACGAGCAGAACTATGACAGAATGATCCGGGCCGACCATCTGAGCCAGGGTCAGATCAACGGCTTCCCGGTCTATCGCCTGAAGAATGCCAAGCTGAACACGGCTCATGCGCGGTTCAAGGGCTGCGTGCGCGACACCCGTGCCGAGACCTACAAGCCGGGCAGCCCCGAATTCGTGACGCTCGAGCTTTATGTGGCCAGCCGCGGCAACGGCCTTTCGGTCGAGACGCCGTCGGTGCGCAACTGAGGATGGTTTTCGGGCCGCCGATGGCGGCCCGACCGAGGCGGGGGGCGCTGCCCCCCGCACCCCCCGGAGTATTTTCCGCAAGATGAAGGGGGGGCGCCCGGCGGGGCCGGGCGTATCGGGCCAGGGCTCTTCAAACCGTCTGGGGGGAACATGATCTCGCGGCGCGATTTTCTGCAGGTATCAATGGCGGCGGCGGCGCTGCTGGGGTCTTCGGGGTTCGGCAACTGGGCGCGGCTGGCCGCGCGGCAGGCGCTGACCCAGGACCAGTTGCTGGCGTTCGAAACCTTCGGCAATGTCAGCCTGATCCATGTTACCGACATCCACGCGCAGCTGAAGCCGATCTGGTTTCGCGAGCCGGAGGTGAACCTGGGCGTGGGCGAGAACCGCGGGCAGGTGCCGCATATCACCGGCGCGGCGTTCCGGCGGCTCTACGGGATAGAGGATGGCAGCCCGCTGGCCTATGCGCTGACCCATGATGATTTCGTGGCGCTGGGCCGGGCCTATGGCCGGGTCGGCGGGCTCGACCGGGTGGCGACCGTGGTGAACGCGATCCGGGCCGAGCGGCCGGATGCACTGCTGCTGGATGGCGGCGACACCTGGCATGGATCCTATACCTGCCATCACACCGCCGGTCAGGACATGGTCAACGTGATGAACGCGCTGAAGCCCGACGCGATGACCTTTCACTGGGAGTTCACGCTGGGCAGCGAGCGGGTGCGCGCACTGGCGGGCGAGCTGCCCTATGCGGCCCTGGGGCAGAACATCTTTGACGCCGAATGGGACGAGCCGTCGGAGGATTTCAAGCCCTATGCGTTCTTCGAGCGCGGCGGAGCGAAGGTCGCGGTGATCGGCCAGGCCTTTCCCTACATGCCGATCGCCAATCCCCGCTGGATGTTCCCCGAATATTCGTTCGGCATCCGCGAGTCGAACATGCAGGCGATGGTGGACGAAGCGCGGGCGCAGGGCGCCGAACTGGTGGTGGTGCTGAGCCACAACGGCTTTGACGTCGACAGGAAGATGGCCGGGCGCGTGCAGGGCATCGACGTGATCCTTTCGGGTCACACCCATGACGCGCTGCCCGAGCCGGTGCAGGTGGGCCAGACCTACATCATCGCCAGCGGCTCGAACGGAAAGTTCGTCAGCCGTGTCGACGTGGACGTGCGCGATGGCCGGATGATGGGGCTGAAACACAAGCTGATCCCGGTCTTCGCCGACGTGATTGCGCCGGATCCGGCCATGTCGGCGCTGATCGACGAGCAGCGCGCGCCGTTCAGGGCGCAGCTGGAAGAGGTGATCGGGCGGACCGAGAGCCTGCTGTATCGCCGCGGCAATTTCAATGGCACCTGGGACGACCTGATCTGTCAGGCGCTGCTCGAGGAGCGCGAGGCCGACATCGCGCTGTCGCCCGGGGTGCGCTGGGGACCGTCGCTGATGCCGGGCGAGGACATCACCCGCGAGGCGATCTTCAACGTGACCGCGATGACCTACGGGCAGGCCTATCGTACCGAGATGACCGGCGAATTCCTGAAGATCGTGCTCGAGGACGTGGGCGACAACCTGTTCAACCCCGATCCCTATTACCAGCAGGGCGGCGACATGGTGCGCGTGGGCGGCATGGGTTTCCGAATCGACATCTCGAAACCGCAGGGGCAGCGGATTTCGGAGATGACGCTGCTGAAGACCGGCGAACCGATCGATCCGGCGAAATCCTATGTCGTGGCCGGCTGGGCCAGCGTCAACAAAGGCACCGAGGGCCCGATGATCTGGGACGTGGTGGAACGACATGTGCGCCGCAAGGGCGTTGTGGAGGTGCCGCCGAACCGCTCGGTCAAGGTGGTCGGCGCGTGAGGAATGTTGAACCCTTGGTGATGGAACAAAGCAGGGAATGGGCGGTTTGAGTCATTGGTTTTCAATGTGGCAAGGGGGAGGATTTGCCATGCACGCTATTTTTCTTCGGGGGATCCTGGCCGCGTTCGTGGCGTTTTCCGGGTCGGCGGCCACCGGGGCCGCCGCGGACGAGTTGATCGGTGACGCGGAGCGCGGCGCCAAGGTCTTCGAGAAGTGCAAGAGCTGCCATGCGGTCGGGCCGGATGCGCGCCACAAGGTCGGCCCGCATCTGAACGGTGTGTTCGGGCGCAAGGCGGCGGGGCTTGGGGATTTCGACTATTCCAGGGCGATGCGCCGCGCCGGCGCCGATGGGCTGGTCTGGACCATCGAGAAGCTCGAGGCCTATCTGGAGAACCCCAAGGTGCTGGTGACCGGCACCAACATGCGGTTCCGCGGCCTCAAGGACAAGCAGGACCGGCTGGACGTGATGGCCTATCTGCGGCAGTTCTCGGACCGGCCGCGCGACATCCCCGAGGCCGAACCGACCGCGATCACCGAAGAGGTGCGCCTGTCCGACGACATCCTGAATATCGAGGGCGACCCGGACTACGGCGAATACCTGTCAAGCGAGTGCATGACCTGCCACCAGACCGACGGCGACGACGAAGGGATTCCCTCGATCGTCGGCTGGCCGACCGAGGATTTCGTGATCGCCATGCACGCCTACAAGCAGAAGGTGCGCCCGCACCCGGTGATGCAGATGATGGCCGGGCGGCTGGGCAACGAAGAGATAGCCGCCCTGGCGGCGTATTTTTCCGCGCTGAACTAGGTCGGCGCGGATTTTCTTAGGGAGGAGAACTCAAGATGGCACTGAACAGAAGGGCTTTTCTGGGAACGACGGTCGGTCTTGCGGCCAGTTTGAGCGCGCCGATGGTTCTGGGGCAGGGCAAGCCGCGCGTGGTGGTGGTCGGCGGCGGAGCGGGCGGTGCGACGGCGGCGCGCCACATCGCCAAGGGCTCCAAGGGCGCGATCGACGTGACGCTGGTCGAGCCGACGCGGACCTATTACACCTGCTTCTTCTCGAACCTCTACCTGGGCGGGTTCCGCACCCTGGAGAGCATCGCTCACACCTATGGCAAGCTGGCCTCGGACTATGGCATCAACGTGGTGCATGACTGGGCGGTCGGCATTGACCGCGATGCCAAGACGGTCAGCCTGGCCGGCGGCGCCAAGCTCCCCTATGACCGGCTGATCCTGAGTCCCGGCATAGATTTCGTCGATGGCGCCGTGCCAGGCTGGGACGTGACCAAGCAGAACAGGATGCCCCATGCCTACAAGGCCGGGTCGCAGACGGAACTGCTGAAGGCGCAGATCGAGGCGATGCCCGAAGGTGGGGTCTATTGCATGATCGCGCCGCCGAACCCCTATCGCTGTCCGCCGGGGCCGTATGAGCGGGTGTCGATGGTGGCGCATGTGCTGAAGCAGAGGAACCCGACCGCCAAGATCCTGATCGCGGATCCCAAGCCGAAGTTCTCGAAGATGGCGCTGTTCCAGGAAGGCTGGCAGAACCACTATGGCGGCATGATCGAATGGCTTGGCCCCGATTTCGGCGGCGACAAGGTCGAGGTGAACGCCGACGAGATGACCGTGACCATCGACGGCGAGGTCAACAAGGTCGATGTCTGCAACGTGATCCCGGCGATGAAGGCGGGCCGCATCTGCGAGCTGGCTGGCATCAATGACGGCAACTGGGCGCCGGTGACGGGCCACACGATGCAAAGCCGGATCGACGAGAACATTCACGTGCTGGGCGATGCCTGCGCGCAGGGCGACATGCCGAAATCGGGCTTTTCCGCCAACAGCCAGGCCAAGGTGGCGGCAATGGCGATACGCGCGGCGCTGACCGGCACCAAGCAGTTCCCGGCCAAGTTCTCGAACACCTGCTGGTCGCTTCTGGGCACCGACGATGGCGTCAAGGTCGGCGCCACCTACGAGGCCACCGACGAAAAGATCGCCAAGGTGGACGGCTTCATCTCGCAGACCGGAGAGTCCGCCGATCTGCGCAAGGCGACCTACGAGGAGAGCCTCGGCTGGTATGCGGGGATCACCTCGGACATGTTCGGTTGAGCCCGTCGCACAGCCGCGTTTCGGCTCGTCCCACGCCGGGGCGGGCCGGTTTCATGCCGCCGACAGCAGGCGCGGCAATTCCGACCGGGGCAGGCGCATGGTGATCCAGTCGGCCACCAGCGCCGGCGTTCTGGAGCCGCGGATTTCGACGGTCACCTGCCAGTGCAGCCGGGTGGTGCCGGGGGCGGTTTCCTCGCAGCGCATGAGGGCGAAGCGGCCGCGCACCTGAGCGCCTTCGGTCACGGGCGTCACGAACCGCACCCGGTCAAAGCCATAGCTGATCGGAGTTTCGTCCTCTCCCGGCCGCGTCAGTTCTCCCAGCAGCATGCGCGGCAGCAGCGACAGGATCAGCTGTCCCTGCGCCACCTGCGGCCCGTTGCGTTGCGCGGGTGGTTCGCCCAGCGGGGCGTTGCCGGTGAGGCGCGCGAAACCCTCGATCATCTCGCGGGTGATAGTGATCCACGAGGACAGCCCGATCTCATAGCCGACGCTGTCCCTGATATCCTGCATGAAGCCGATCATGCGCTCCCCCCTGTCTGTTTAAGTTCCGCACTGCGGAACATTGTTCTGTAAATGCGAAATTCCCCGGAAAGGGGGGCGTTTGTCAAGGCAACAGCCGACCGGCGGCGGGGGGCATGAAAAAGGGCCCCGGCGCGATTGCCGGGGCCCTGAGTTTCCGAATGGCGGAGTGGATCAGTCCATCGCCTTGAAGTGGAACTCGCCGCCTTCCTTGATGCCGCTGGGCCAGCGTGCGGTGACCGTCTTGGTCCGCGTGTAGAACCGGAACGCATCCGGCCCGTGCTGGTTCAGGTCGCCAAAGGCGGATTTCTTCCAGCCGCCGAAGGTGTGATACGCCAGCGGCACCGGGATCGGCACGTTGATGCCGACCATGCCGATATTGATCCGGTGGGCAAAGTCGCGGGCGGTGTCGCCGTCGCGGGTGAAGATCGCGGTGCCGTTGCCGTATTCGTGATCCATTGCCAGCTTCAGCGCTTCTTCATAGCTGCCCGCGCGAACCGTGCTGAGAACCGGTCCGAAGATCTCGGTCTTGTAGATGTCCATGTCGGGGGTGACATGGTCAAAGAGGTGCGGGCCGACGAAGAACCCGTTCTCATAGCCCTGAAGGGTGAAGTCGCGACCATCGACCACCAGCTTGGCGCCCTGTTCGATGCCTGAATTGACCAGACCCAGCACGCGTTCCTTGGCCTCGCGGGTGACCAGCGGGCCGTAATCCACGTCGTCTCCGGCGGTGTAGGGGCCGATCTTGAGTTTCTCGATCCGCGGCACGAGTTTCTCGATCAGGCGGTCGGCGGTCTCGTCGCCCACCGGAACCGCGACCGAGATCGCCATGCAGCGTTCGCCCGCCGCGCCATAGCCCGCGCCCACCAGCGCATCCGCCGCCTGGTCCATGTCGGCGTCGGGCATGATGATCATGTGGTTCTTGGCGCCGCCGAAACACTGCACCCGCTTGCCTGCGGCGCAGCCGTTGCCATAGATGTATTCGGCGATCGGGGTGGAGCCGACGAAGCCGATCGACTGGATGTCGGGATGGGCGATGATCGCATCCACCGCCTCCTTGTCGCCATTGACCACCTGCAGGATGCCCTTGGGCAGGCCGGCCTCTTCCATCAGTTCGGCCAGCATCAGCGGCACCGAGGGGTCGCGCTCACTGGGTTTCAGGATGAACGCGTTGCCGCAGGCGATGGCGGGGGCGAACATCCACATCGGAATCATGGCGGGAAAGTTGAACGGGGTGATGCCCGCGGTCACGCCCAGCGGCTGGCGCATCGAGTAGATGTCGATGCCGGGGCCGGCGCCGTCGGTGAATTCACCCTTCAGCATCTGCGGGGCGCCTATGCAGTATTCCACCACTTCCAGCCCGCGCTGCACGTCGCCCTTGGCATCCGGCAGGGTCTTGCCGTGCTCGCGAGAGAGCGCCTCGGCCAGCTTGTCCATGTCGCGGTTCAACAGGTCCACGAACTTCATCAGAACGCGGGCGCGGCGCTGCGGGTTGACCGCGGCCCAGCCCGGCTGGGCGTCCTTGGCCACGTCCACGGCAAAGGCCAGTTCCTCGGCATTGGCCAGCGGCACGCGGGCCTGCACCTCGCCCGTGGCGGGGTTGTAGACATCGGCAAAGCGGCCCGACTGTCCCTTGACATGGGCGCCGTTGATGTAATGCGTCAGTTCCTGCATGGGACGACTCCTCCTTCTGGTTCGGGCGAAAGATAGACTTGCAAAATCCCCAAGAACAGGGGCAAGAATTCAAAAAGGTTTTGCAATTTCGCACGGGGGCAAGCGGAAATGGATCCACATTGGGACGACATGCGCGTCTTTCTGGCGGTCGCGCGCGAGGAAAGCCTGTCCGGCGCGGGGCGGCAGCTGAAGCTGGATCCGGCCACGGTGGGCCGCCGTATCGCGCGGCTGGAATCGGACATGGGCGTTCCCTTGTTCGCCAAGTCGCCGCAGGGCTACGCGCTGAGCGCCGCCGGAGAGCGGCTCATGGCCCATGCCGAGGCCGCGGAACAGGCCATGCGCGCGGCCGCGGAGGCGCTGAGCGGCACCAGCGAGACGTTGTCGGGCCAGATCCGCATCGCCGCGCCGGACGGCTGCGCCAATTACCTGCTGCCGCAGGTCTGCGCCCGGATCGGAGAGGCGCATCCCGATCTCGACATCCAGATCGTGGCGCTGACGCGGGTGGTCAATCTCAGCCGGCGCGAGGCCGACATGGCCATCGCCGTCAGCCCGCCCACCGCCGGCAAGCTGCTGGTGCAGAAGATCACCGACTATCACCTGCATCTGGTCGCTTCGCGCCTGTATCTGCGGACCAATCCGCCGCTCGAGACGATCGAGGATCTCAGGGGGCGGCGCATGATCGGCTACATTCCCGACATGATCTTCGATGCCGAACTCGACTATCTGTCCGATCTGGGCATCGAGCGGGTGCCGCTGGCGTCCAACTCGGTGACCGTCCAGCTGCGGTTCGCGGTTCAGGGGGCGGGCCTGTGCGTGGCGCATGATTTCTCTTTGCCCTCGCACCGGCCGCTGCGCAAGGTGCTGGCCGACCGGATCAGCCTGACCCGCAGCTTCTATCTTGTCCGTCATCAGGGGGATCAGCGCAGCGAACGGCTGAACCGGTTCGCCGAGATGCTGTGCGAGGGAATGCGCGCGGAAGTGGCCCGATTGGAAGGGTTGACTTGACAGGCAGTCATATTGCGGCGACGCTTTGAAAAACGAAAGAAAATTTCAGGAGGTGCCGCCCAATGCTGGTTCAACAGATTCTCAATTCGAAACCCGAGCAGAAAGCGGTGACGATTGCGCCCGATGACACGATCAGCGAGGCCGCGCAGCTCATGTCCCGGCATCGCATCGGCGCCGTGGTCGTGTCGAGCGACGGCGAGACGGTCGAGGGCGTCCTGTCCGAACGCGACATCGTGCGCGAACTGGCCCGGTCGGGCGACAGCTGCCTGTCGGGCAAGGTGCGCGATTACATGACCAGGGAGGTCGTGACCTGCGCCAAGGGGGCCTCGGCCGACGAATTGCTGACGCGGATGACCGAAGGCCGGTTCCGCCATCTGCCGGTGGTCGAGGACGGCAAGATGATCGGCGTGATCTCGATCGGCGACGTGGTCAAGGCGCAGCTGACGCAGCTCGAGATGGAAAAGGGCGCGCTGGAGGACATGATCAAGGGCTTCTGAGTCCTTGGTGACGCAGGGGCGTATTTCTACGGCCTTGAAATGGCGGGGCAGTTCTGCTTGCGTGCGCGCGTGGCGCGGACCGCAGGGAGAATGAGAGCATGCGCGTTGGCCTTTATCCGGGCACGTTCGACCCGATTACGCTGGGTCATATCGACATCATCCGCCGGGCGGCGGCGCTGGTGGACAAACTGGTGATCGGGGTGGCGATCAACCGGGACAAGGGGCCGCTGTTCCCGCTGGAGGAGCGCGTGGCGATGATCGAGGCCGAATGCGCCAAGCTGAGCGAGGAGACGGGCACCGAGATCGTCGCGCATCCATTCGAGAACCTGCTGATCGACTGCGCCCATGAGGTGGGCGCGCAGATCATCGTGCGCGGGCTGCGGGCGGTGGCGGATTTCGAGTATGAATTCCAGATGGTGGGCATGAACCGTGCGTTGGACGCGTCCGTCGAGACCGTGTTTCTGATGGCCGACGCCCGCCGGCAGGCGATCGCGTCCAAGCTGGTCAAGGAAATCGCCCGGCTGGGCGGAGACGTGTCGCCCTTTGTGACGCCGCTGGTGAATGACGCGCTGAAGGACAAGTTCGGGCGGTGAAGGCGGTGCTGCTGGCCGGTGTGACGGGCGCAACCCGTTGGCCGGTATCGAATTGGCTGCGCCAATCCGATCCGCCGGGGGGCCAGCCCCCCGGACCCCCCGGAGTATTTGACGCAAGATGAAGGGGCAGGGCGCGCGCGGCCCCGACCGGTGACGGGGCATAAGACAGCGGCGTTCCCGTGCCCGCCCTGCCGGCCAAAGAGTTCGGCCGGCAGGGCCGCATGCGGTTTGGGGTAGCCCTGCCGGACCTGGCTTATTGGTCCAGGAAACTGCGCAGCTTGCGGCTCCGGCTGGGGTGCTTGAGTTTGCGCAGGGCCTTGGCCTCGATCTGGCGGATCCGTTCGCGGGTCACGTTGAACTGCTGGCCGACCTCTTCCAGCGTGTGATCGGTGTTCATGCCGATGCCGAACCGCATCCGCAGCACCCGCTCCTCGCGCGGGGTGAGCGAGGCCAGAACCCGCGTGGTGGTTTCCTTGAGGTTCTCCTGGATCGCCGAATCCAGCGGCAGGATCGCGTTCTTGTCCTCGATGAAATCGCCCAGCTGGCTGTCTTCCTCGTCGCCGATCGGGGTTTCCAGGCTGATCGGCTCCTTGGCGATCTTCATCACCTTGCGGACCTTTTCCAGCGGCATCTGCAGCTTTTCGGCCAGCTCCTCGGGCGTGGGCTCGCGGCCGATCTCGTGCAGCATCTGTCGGCTGGTGCGCACCAGCTTGTTGATCGTCTCGATCATGTGCACGGGGATGCGGATGGTGCGTGCCTGGTCGGCGATCGAGCGGGTGATCGCCTGGCGGATCCACCACGTCGCATAGGTGGAGAACTTGTAGCCGCGGCGGTATTCGAACTTGTCCACCGCCTTCATCAGGCCGATATTGCCTTCCTGGATGAGGTCCAGGAACTGCAGGCCGCGGTTGGTGTATTTCTTGGCGATCGAGATCACCAGCCGAAGGTTGGATTCCACCATCTCCTTCTTGGCCTGGCGCGCCTCCTTCTCGCCCTTCTGGACCTGGGCGACGATGCGGCGGAATTCGCTGATGTCGAGGCCGACATACTGGCCCACCTGCGCCATCTCGGCGCGCAGCTCCTCGGCCTTGTCCGAGAAGCGTTCGATGAACATCTGCCAGCCGCGGCCCGGCTTTTTCGCCATGTCCTCGAGCCAGTTCGGATCCAGCTCGCGCCCGCGATAGGCCTCGATGAACTCGCGACGGTTGATGCGGGCCTGGTCGGCCAGCTTGACCATCCGGCTGTCGATCGACATCACCCTCTTGTTGATGCCGTAAAGCTGGTCGATCAGCGCCTCGATCCGGTTGTTGTGCAGGTGTAGTTCGTTTACCAGCTGCACGATCTCGGCCCGCAGCGCCTGATAGGTGGCCTCGTCCTCTTGGGTGAAGGAACCGTCCTCGTTCAGCGTGGCCGAGATGCGCTTGTCCTGCATCTCCGACAGCATCGCATAGTCGGACGAGATCCGCTCGAGCGTGGCCAGCGCCTTGTCCTTGAGCGCCGCTTCCATCGCCGCGAGCGACATGTTGGCCTGATCCTCGTCGTCATCGTCGTCGTCGCTGACGATCGGGTTGCCATCGGCGTCCAGTTCGGGGCCCTTTTCCTTGGGCTTGGAGCTGGCGGCGACCGCGCCGGGATCCACAACCGGTTCCTCGACCTCGCCGTCCTCGTTCATCTGGCTGCCGAAGGTGGCCTCCAGATCGATCACGTCGCGCAGCAGGATCTCTTCGCTGAGCAGTTCGTCATGCCAGATCGAGATCGCCTGAAAGGTCAGGGGGCTTTCGCACAGCCCCGCGATCATCGTGTTGCGTCCCGCCTCGATCCGCTTGGCGATGGCGATCTCGCCCTCGCGGCTGAGAAGCTCGACGCTGCCCATCTCGCGCAGATACATGCGCACCGGATCGTCGGTGCGGTCGAGCTTTTCGGTCTGCTGGCCGGCGAGCGCGACCTCGCGCGCGTCCTTGGTGGCGACGATGTCGGTCGAACCCTTCTGCTCTTCCTCCTCGGCCTCTTCCTCGTCCTCGATGACGTTGATGCCCATCTCCGACAGCATCGACATCACGTCCTCGATCTGCTCCGAGCTCACCTGATCGGGCGGCAGCACCTGGTTCAGCTTGTCATAGGTGATAAAGCCCTTTTCGCGGGCCTCGGCGATCATCTTCTTGACCGCCGCCTGGCTCATGTCCAGAGAGATCTCCGGCTCCTGGTCTTCGGTCTTGGCGTTGTCGGTGTCCTTCGCGGCCATTCGGTGCTCCTGCAGGGTCGGGTGATTCAGGGTCGGGCGAATCATTAGCGCGATCTGGTGATTCGGCCACCCGTTTACCCGGAAATGTCAGTCTGTTCCTTACGAAAACGCCTCAGCGGCGGGGTTTGGCATAGGTGATGCGGCGCAACAACGCGTCGAAGGCCTCGCGTTCGTGCCGGTTGATTCGCGCTCCATTGTCACCCGTCTCGTATTCCACCTTGTCCTCGGACTGGCTGCGCAGCGCCCGGTTGCGCGCCTCGGCGGCCTGGCTCAGCCGCCATGTCAGCGCCTCGTCGGCCGCGCTGGCCAGATCCTCGGCCGCTTCGGCGATTTCCGCCTCCAGCCCCCGCCGCGCTTCGAGTTTTGCGAGTTCCTCGGCCATCGTCATCCGGGCCAGGTCCACGTCGCCGGGTTTGCGGACGCACGGGCTGATTGCGACATGGCGAAGCGCATGCAGGTTTTCAAGGGTCTCGGGCCCCGCTTCGGCGCGGATTTTTTCGACCAGTGTCGCAGGATCCTCGGCCGCGTGGCGCAGGATCAGGTCGCGCAGCCGGGCGTGGACCGGATCGGCGCAGGTCATCGCCTCCAGCCCCGCCTCGAATTCGGGGATCACCTCCGGCGTGGCCAGCGCGGTGGCCAGGATCACCGCTTCGCGCAGATGGGTTTCTGCTGTCTCCCCCTGCGCCACCAGGATCGAGGAGCGCGCGCCGGGGGTCGGCGCGGCGGGCGGTGTGCGGCCGTGGCCCTTGCGCGCGGGGGCGGATCCGGCGGGACCGGCCCGCGACGACCGGAACAGCTGCCAGCGCAGATCCTTGATTTCCTGTCCGTAATGGGCGCGGATAGACGGATCCCTGATCTGCTTGATCTTCTCGCGCAGCGCCTTGTCCAGAGCGGCCTTGCGCTCGGGGCTGTCGAAGACGCGGCCTTCGGTTTCGCGCCGCCACAACAGCTGCACCATCGGGATCGAGCGGTCCAGCACCTCCTGCACCGCCTTGGCCCCGCGCGCGCGGATCAGATCGTCGGGGTCCATCCCTTCGGGCATCAGGGCAAAGCGCAGCGCGTTCGGCGCCTCCAGCAGCGGCAGGGCCAGATCCATCACCCGCATCGCCGCGGCGATCCCCGCCTTGTCCCCGTCCAACGCGATGATCGGCTCGGGCGCGATCCGCCACAGCATCTGCAGCTGGGTCTCGGTCACTGCCGTGCCCAGCGGCGCCACCGCGGCCTCGAACCCGGCCTGCGACAGCGCGATCACGTCCATGTAGCCTTCGGCCACGATCAGACTGTGCCCCTTGCCCGCGGCCACCCGGGCGGGGCCGTGGTTGAACAACACGCGGCTCTTGTCGAAAAGCTCGGTATCGGGCGAGTTGAGATATTTCGCGTTGTCGCCCGGGTCCAGCGCCCGCCCGCCAAAGGCGATCGCCCGCCCGCGCGGATCCCGGATCGGGAACATGATCCGGTTGCGGAATGTGTCGTAGGGCTCGCGACCCTGGGATGACGGCCGCACCAGCCCCGCTGCCAGCATCAGATCGTCCGGCACGCCCTTGCGGCGCAGGTGTTCGCGCAGGTTCTCCCATCCCGGCGGGGCCAGGCCGATCTCCCACCGCTCCAGCGCATCCTCGCCCAGGCCCCGCCCGGCCAGATAGTCCCGCGCCGCAGCCCCCGCGCCGGTGCGCAGCTGAAGGCGGTAGAACTGCACCGCCTGTTCCATCACTTCGACCAGCTGCGCCCGGCGGTCGGATTTCTGCCGTGCCTGCGGGTCGCGGGCGGGGATGGGCATCCCGGCTTCGCGGGCCAGGATCTCGACCGCTTCCATGAAGCTCACGTTCTCGGTTTCCTGGACAAAGCTGATCGCGTCGCCCTTGGCGTGGCAGCCGAAGCAGTAATAGAAGCCCTTGCGGTCATCGACGTGAAAGCTGGCGGTCTTTTCCTGGTGGAAAGGGCAGGGGGCCCACATGTCGCCCTTGGCCTGGTTGGACTTGCGCGCATCCCACATCACCTTGCGCCCGACCACCTGGGCCAGGCTCGTGCGGCTGCGCAGCTCGTCAAGGAATCCATGCGGGAGGGACATGGCCACACTATCCGCCGATCGGCGGGGCTTGTCCAGCGGGCTGGAGAGCAGGCTGGACAGTGCCCCCGGCCTGCGGCAGGCTGCGGCCCATGCAGACGGAATTCACCATCGCCACGCGCGGCGCGGGGCTCTACGAATTCACATCCGACCTGCGCGGCTGGGTGCGGGGCAGCGGCCTGCGCGAGGGGCTCTTGACGCTGTTCGTCCGGCATACCTCCTGTTCGCTGGTCGTGCAGGAAAACGCCGACCCCGAGGTGCAGACCGACCTGCACGCCTTTTTCCGCCGCCTCGTGCCGCCCAGCACCGATCCCTCCATGTCATATCTGCGGCACACCTATGAGGGCCCCGACGACATGCCCGCCCATATCAAGGCCGCGCTTCTGCCGGTGAGCCTGTCGATTCCGGTCGCGTCAGGCGCGCCGGTGCTGGGCACCTGGCAGGGGATCTACCTGTTCGAGCACCGCGACGCCCCCCATCGCCGGCGGGTGGCCGCGCATCTGGCCTGAAACCGCCGCCCCCGGCGCCGGTCTTGACTATCGTCAATTCAGGGGCACGCGCGCCGTGCTATCGCAGGCCCCATGACCGAGATCGCACATGGCAAGCCTGACGCGACGGGGGCCGGGCCGCTCCGGTTCCTGCCGCCGCCCCCGCTGTTCCTGCTGCAGCCGATCCTCGCCCGCGTGGCTCGTCGCGTGGCCGGGCTGCATCCCAGTCTCTTCGACCGCCTCGGCCCGCACCGGACCGCGTGCTTCGTGATTGACCCGCGCGGGCTGCCCTTCGTGCTGCTGCTGGTGCCGGACCCCGAGAATCTGGTGTTCCGGGCCGAACCGCGCCGGCGCGAGCCGCAGTCGGATGCCCGCATCGCGGGGAATTTCTTCGATCTTCTGGCGCTGGTGGACGGCAACAGCGACGGGGATGCGCTGTTCTTCTCCCGCGATCTCGACATCACCGGCAATACCGAGGCCGTCGTCTGCCTGCGCAACGCGCTGGACGATGTCGAAGGCTCCATTGCCGAAGACGCGGCCGGGCTGTTCGGGGCACCGGGGCGGGCCATCCTGGCCGCCCTGCGCCGGGCAGGGGACCGGCGGGGAGGAAGCTGATGTCGCGTCCCGAGCTTGTCTGCCCCGCCGGAACCCCCGCCGCGCTGCGCACCGCCGTCGATGCCGGCGCGGACGCGGTCTATTGCGGGTTCCAGAACGCCACCAATGCGCGCAATTTTCCGGGGCTGAACTTCACCCCGGACGAGATGGCGCAAGGCGTCGCCTATGCCCACGACCGCGGTGCCAAGGTGCTGCTCGCGGTCAACAGCTTCCCGACCGCGGGTCGGTTCGATCTGTGGCGCGATGCCGTGGATGCCGGGGCTCGCCTCGGCGTGGACGCGGTGATCGTGGCAGATATCGGCGTGGCGGAATATGTGGCGGAACGTCACCCCGACCTGCGCCTGCACCTGTCGGTCCAGGCCGCCGCCTCCAGCCCCGAGGCGATCCGCTACTACGTCCGCGAATTCGGCGTGAAACGGGTGGTGCCGCCGCGCATCCTGACCGTGGCCGAGATCCGCCAGATCAAGAGCGAAATCCCCTGCGAGATCGAAACCTTCGTCTTCGGCAATCACGGGCTTATGGTCGAGGGTCGCTGCTGCCTGACCAACTATGTGACGGGGCTGTCCACCAACATGGACGGCGTCTGTTCGCCCGCAGCCCAGGTGCATTACGACAAGGGCCCCGACGGATCGGTGACCACCCGGCTGGGCGACTTCACCTTCGACTGCTTCGGCCCGGACGAACAGGCCGGCTATCCCACGATCTGCAAGGGCCGCTATACAACGCCCGCCCGCGACGAATCCTATTATGCCTTCGAGGAACCGGTCAGCCTGAACCTCGCCGAACTGCTGCCGCAGTTGATCGAGGCCGGCGTCGAAGCTTTCAAGATCGAAGGCCGGCAGCGCTCGCGCGCCTATGTCCGGCAGGTGGTGTCGAACTTCCGCGCCGCCATCGACCAGGTGCTGGCCGGGCAAGAGCCGCACCTGGACGACCTCGTGGCGCTGACCGAAGGCCAGAAACAGACCGTGGGCGCGTTCGGATCCAAGAAATGGCGATGACGCTGCAACTGATCCTCGCTGCCGATTCCGCCGCCGGGCGGCAACCGGCCCGCCCGTTCCTTCCTCTTGCCGCAAATATCCCGGGGGTCCGGGGGCAGAGCCCCCGGCACCCGCCGCAGACACCATACGGGCGCGGCGCCCGCCCGCGACCCCTCCTCATGCCGTGATCCCCGCCACCACAACCTCACCGGAGCCCCAGACATGACAGGCACGCTCACCCTCGGCCCGATCCTCTACCACTGGGATGCCGACACCAAATGCGACTTCTATGCCCGCATCGCCGACGAATCCCCGGTGGACACCGTCTACCTGGGCGAGGTGATCTGCTCCAAGCGCACCCCCTTCTGCGAACGGCACTTGGCCCGGGTGATCGACCGCCTCGAACGCGGCGGCAAGCGGGTGGTGCTCTCGTCCCTCTCCGAAGTCGTGATCCCCCGCGAACGCAACATGATGCGCGACTTCTGCGCAATCGACAGCCAGGAGATCGAACTGAACAACACCTCCGGCCTCTACCACATCGACGGCCGCCCGCACCGGCTGGGGCCGCTGATGAACGTCTACAACGAACGAACCCTGGGTGGGCTCGCGGCCAGGGGGGCGACGCATGCGACCCTGCCGGTCGAACTGCCCCGGCGCGTGGTCGGGGCCATGGCCGCCGCGGCCCGCGAACGCGGGGTCGGGGTCGAAGTGCAGGTCTTCGGCCGCGCCTCACTCGCCGTCTCGGCGCGCTGCTACCACGCCCGCGCCCATTGCCGGACCAAGGACAACTGCCAGTTCGTCTGCGAGGAAGACCCCGACGGCATGCCCCTGACGACGGTCACAGACCAGAGCTTTCTCGTCGTCAACGGTATCCAGACCCTGTCGCATTCCTATCTCTGCCTCGCCGCGGAGATCGACGAGATGCGCGACATGGGCGTTTCCCATTTCCGCGTGCTGCCGCAGCGGGCGGACATGGTGGCCGTGACGCGGATCTTCGCCGACCGGATCGCGGGCCGCGCGGATGGCGCGGAAACGCTTGCCCGGCTCGAGGAACTGAACCTGCCCGCACCGCTCTCCAACGGCTTCTGGCACGGCGCCGAAGGCCACCGCCATTTCGGCCCCCGCGCCGCCTGACCCGGCCGCCAGAGCAGCCGTCCGCCGGAAGACCCTCCGGCAGGGCAGTGCGCTTTCCGCTCCTTCATCTTGCGAAAAATACTCCGGGGAGCGCGAGGGGCAGAGCCCCTCGCATTTCCTTTGCCCGACGGGCGGCGCCCCTCGACCCGTCCCCGTCGCGCAGACCTCCCCGCACCCGCCCGACGTAGCGCGGGCCGCCCTGCGATCTGCATGTCGGCGCCCCAGGGTCCGCCTATTTCGCCAGTCGGTTCAAATCCTCGGCGATGGCGCAATGCGACGGTGCCTTGTCGCAGCGGCTGGTCTGGGTGGCCAGCCACGCCTCGCACATGACCGCGCACCCCCCCGCGCGGCAGCGGGTTATCATCCTTGCATATTGATCTTCGGTCAATTTTCCTCGCGCGATGCACTCGGACAGGTTCAACCCCATCACACGCGCCACCGACCGCGCGAGCCAGAAATGCCGCGAAAGATCCCCAAGCCGATCGGGCGATCCGTCCAACTCATGCCTCCTGCAACCGCGCGACCCGGCCGCGCATGCTCAGGATCCGGGCAGCGTTCGGACAGGCCTCGGGCGGATGTTCCGCGGTCTCGTGCTTGTTCAGCCAGTCCTCGCACCCCTCCCAGCCGCAGCGGCGACAGGTCTGAACCATGTCGGCCCACGCCCGCTGGCTCAGCGCGCCCGCCGCCCGCGCGGTCTCGGGATCCACACCCACCGCGCGCGCCATGCAGGACACCAGCCGAAAATGAGTCATGAGGTGTCCCAAAGGTTTCATAAGTCTCCTCCGCAACCGGGGCCGCGGGCAACCCGCAGGCCCGGCCATCTTTGCCACGGCGGCCCCGAAATCCCGTGGATGGCCGTGAAAACAGCATAGCCGACCGGGAATGTCCGGCCTTGATGCAGGTCAAGACCCGACAGACCCGGTGGCCTCCAGATAGGCCCGCACGCAGTCCTGCACCCGCCGGAACCGGTCGCCGCCAAGTTTCTTGCCGCCGTACCAGCGGGTTACGATGACAACGTGATCCGTGACACCGGCGCGTTCCAGCATCCGCAGGATCACCATCCCCGCGCCGCTTTCTCCGTCATCGGCCTTGAGCGCGCCGGTCGGCAGCACCGCCGCCCAAGTATTGTGAGTCGCCCGGGCATAGGCGCGATCGGCCTTGAGTTCGGCCAGCACCGCGTCGACTTCGGCCCGCGACGTGACCGGCGCGCCGCTCACCGCATAGCGCGAACCGCGATCGGTCAGGATCACGCCCAGCCGGGTCAGGCTCATGCCCCGGCCCCCAGCCGCCGCAGCGTGTCCCGCACCGCGTGGATGCGCGCGGCATTGGGCGGATGCGTGCCCAGGAACCGGTCGCCGGGATCGGGCAGGCGGCTGAAATAGGCCGCGCCCCTCAGAGGGTCATAGCCCGCGCGCAGCGCGATCACCGTGCCCAGCCGGTCGGCCTCCAGCTCGTAATCCTTGGAATAGACCCGCGCTCCGATCTCGGCCCCGATCTGCCGGGCATTGGCCACCTCGGCCGGACCGGCGCCCGCGCGCACCGCCATGTCGGCAAGGATCTCCGCCCCGGCCACGGCGTTGCGCTCCTGCCGGGCAAGGTGGCCTAGGATGTGGTGGGCCATCTCGTGCCCCAGCACAAAGGCCATTTCGTCCGGCGACCGCGCATCCAGGATCATCGCCACGGTAAAGATGATCACCGGCTGCCCGAACTCGTTGACCGTCTGAAAGGCATTGGGCGGCTCGCGCGGATCGGTATCGACCTCGATGACGAAGTTGCAGTTCAACCCGACGGTCAGGCGGCGGCACTCGCTTTCGGCGACGGGTTCGACCCGGCCGACCACCTCGACAAAGCTGCGCGCGGCGCGCTGGATCTCGGGGTCCACCGGGGCGACCGGCGCCGTGCAGGCGGCAAGGCCCAGGGCCAGCAACAGCAGGAAAAGGCGGAGCATTCTGGTTCGGTCCGGTTCAGCGGTCTTGGTCGGCGCACCCTATCACAGCCCCCGTCCGCCGCCAGCCCCCATGGCCAGCCCTTGCAAACCGCCGAGGCGCGGGGCAGTCTGAGCCCATGTTCAGCATCGAGCACGAATTCGACGCCACCGTGATCGTCTTGATGGACGAGGGCGAACCGCCGCTTCAGGAAGACGTGATCATCAACAGTTTCGCGGAGTGCGTGACGATCGAACAATACGATCCGCGCACCGACACCGTGCAGAAGATCACCCTGTCGGCGAACCAGCTGCGCGATCTCGCCGCCGCGCTGGACCTGCCCGAAGGCATCTACCAGCTGCGCGAAACCCCGCCCGGCAAATAGCGGGCAGGGCGCGCCTTACAGTTTGTTGTGGCTGCCGTCGCAGAGCGGCTTCTTGGCCGACTGCTTGCAGCCGCAGAAGAACACCTTCTTGCTGGCCTCGGCGGTGTATTTCACCGGGCTGAAGCCGGTATCCTTGTGCGACCCGTCGCAAAAGGGCTGTTTCTGCGACCGCCCGCAGGCGCACCAGAAATAGGTCTTGCCTTCCTCGACCTCGACCGGAAACGGCCCCTTTTGCGCGATGATGGGGGTGTCGGTCATGCGCGTTGTCCTCCCTTGCGTGAATCACCGCCGGCCATGCTGTGACGGAGCCTGTCGCGCGTCAATGGGACGATCCACACAACCCTTGTGCCGCCTCAAACACGCCGCCCCCAAAGATCGTATTCCCCGGCTTCGTCCACCTCGACGGTGACGATGTCGCCCGGTTTCAGGTCCTCGAACCCCTCGTCGAGAAAGAGGTTTCCGTCGATTTCGGGCGCATCGGCCGTGGTGCGGCAGGTGGCGGCCTCGTCGTCCACCTCGTCCACGATCACCTGCATCCGCCGTCCCACCTTGGCCGCCAGCTTCGCCTCGGAAATCGCCTGCGCCTTTTCCATGAAGCGCTCCCAGCGTTCCTGCTTGACCTCTTCGGGCACGTGATCGGGCAGGGCGTTCGACCGCGCGCCTTCGACGTTTTCGTATTTGAAGCAGCCGACCCGATCCAGCTGCGCCTCGTCCAGCCAGTCCAGCAGGGTCTGGAACTCGGCCTCGGTCTCGCCCGGATAGCCGACGATGAAGGTGGAGCGCAGCGTCAGGTCGGGACAGGCGGCGCGCCAGGCGGCGATCTCGTCCAGCGTCCTGGCCGCCGCCGCGGGGCGGGCCATGCGCTTCAGCGTGTCGGGGTGGGCGTGCTGAAAGGGGATGTCCAGATACGGCAGCACGCCGCTGCCCGCATCCGCCATCAGCGGGATCAGCTCGCGCACATGCGGATAGGGATAGACGTAATGCAGCCGCACCCAGGCGCCCAACTGCCCCAGCTCGCGTGCCAGATCGGTGATGTGGTTGCGCAGCTCGCGCCCCTTCCAGGGCACGGTGTCATGCCTGCGATCCAGCCCATAGGCGCTGGTGTCCTGGCTGATCACCAGCAATTCGCGGACGCCGCCATCCACCAGCTTCTCGGCCTCGCGCAGCACCGCATGCGCGGGTCGCGACACCAGCCGCCCGCGCATGTCGGGGATGATGCAGAACTTGCACTTGTGGTTGCAACCCTCTGAAATCTTGAGATAGCTGTAGTGCCTGGGCGTCAGCTTCACTCCCGCCGCCGGCATCAGGTCGATGAACGGGTGCGGGTCGGGTGGCACGGCCTGATGCACCGCGTCCAGCACCTGTTCGTACTGGTGCGGGCCGGTCACCGCCAGGATGCGCGGGTGATGCTCGCGGATATAGTCCGGCTCGGCGCCCAGACAGCCGGTGACGATCACGCGGCCGTTCTCGGTCAACGCTTCGCCGATCGCCTCAAGGCTTTCGGCCTTGGCGCTGTCCAGAAACCCGCAGGTGTTCACGATCACCGCGTCCGCGCCGGCATAGTCGGGCGAGATGCCATAGCCCTCGGCCCGCAGCCGGGTCAGGATGCGCTCGCTGTCCACCAGCGCCTTGGGGCAGCCCAGCGACACCATGCCAATGGTGGGCTGGCCCGGGCGGGGGGCATCGGACAGGCGGGCAGCGGGAGCGATGTCGGGGCGCAGGTCGGGCGGGTTCGTGCTCATGGGCCGCATATAGCGGGCTGATCGCGCGGTGCAAGCCCCCGCCGCGGCGCGTTATCCGATTGCGAAGCCGCCCGCCCGGTGCCATTTTCCTACCGAAACCGGAATGGGGCTTGTGCCATGTGGTTGATCCGATTGATCGGGGCCGTGCTTGTCGTGATTGCGCTGGTCGTGGTCGGGCTGCTGTTGCTGCCGGGCGACCGTGTGGCCGCTCTTGTCGCCGACCAGGTCGAGGCGCGCACCGGCCGCAAGCTGGAATTTTCCGAGGGGGTCAAGATCACGCTCTGGCCGGTGCTGGGGGTGCGGACCGGGCCGGTGCGGCTGGGCAATCCCGATTGGGCGGGCCCCGAGCCGATGCTGACCGCCGATGCCCTGACGGTGGCGGTGTCCGCGCCGGATCTCTTGCGCGGCGAAATCCATGTGCGCGAAGTGACCCTGCGCAACCCCGACCTGCGGCTCAAGCTGGGCGCGGACGGGCGCGGCAACTGGGAACTTTCGGGCGGTTCCGCGTCCGACACGGTCGCCACGGGGCAGGGGGGCGGTCAGACGGCGGGGGCGGGCGAAACGCCGCTGACCCTGAACCGGCTGCGGCTGACCGGCGCGCGGCTCAGCTACGAATCGCCGGGCGCCGCTCCCGTCGAGCTTCTGGCCGATGAATTGTCCCTTGACTGGCCGGACGCGGCCGGGCCGATGCGTCTGGCCGCCCGGATCCGCCCCTTCGGCGACCCGCTGGACGTCACCGCGACCATCGCGCGCCCCGACGCCCTGCTGGCGGGTGAGGTGGCGTCGGTGCAGGCCCGCCTCGTGGCGCCCGGCGGCTCGGCCACTTTTGACGGCCAGGCAAGCACCGCCGGCGCCGCCGCGGGTCATGCCGAGGTGATGGCCGAGGACACCGCGCGCCTGCTGGCGGCGCTGGGCCAGCCCGACGCCGCCCCGCCGCAGGGCATGGGCCGCAAGGCGCGGATCTCCGCCGACATCACATGGACGGCGGACGGACGGCTTTCCCTGCGCAACCTGGGCCTGGACCTTGACGACAACCGACTGACGGGCGAGGCGGATGTCGTTCTGGGCCAGCCTGCCAATGTGGTTGCCCACCTGGCCGCCGACACGCTCGACCTGACTCCGATCGGCGCCGGCGCCGATGCGGGTGCCGGCGGCGCGTCGGGTGCCGGCGCCGGGACAAACGGCTGGCCGAAGGATCCGATCGACGCAAGCGCCCTGCGCCTCGTCAACGGCACGATCCGGCTGACCGCGAACCGCGTTTTGACACCGGTCGCGCCGCTCTCCGGCCTCGACGCCACGATCCGCATCGACCGCGCGCGCGCCGTGGTGACGGTGCAGCCGCTGTCGGTCTTCGCCGGCACGGTGCAGGGCGAATTCGTCGCCAACGGCCGCAGCGGCCTGTCGGTGGCGGCGCGCGCCCGGATGGACGGGATCGAGCTGCAGGACGCCCTGGCCCGGCTCGCCGGAGTCAAGCGGCTCTCGGGCAAGGCCTCGGGACAGATCGACGTGCTGGGGGTCGGCAATTCGGTCGATGCGATCATGCGCTCGCTGAAGGGGCAGGGGCAGATCGGCACCGGGCGCGGCGTGATCTCTGGCATCGACCTCGACCGGCTTCTGCGCAGCGGCACCGGAACCGGGGGCACCACCGTCTTCGACAGCCTCACCGCCACCTTCACGATCCGCGACGGGGATCTCTTCAACGACGACCTGAAACTCAAGCTGTCCCGCATCACCGCCCAGGGCGCCGGCCGGATCGGCCTGGGCCGCCGCGACATCGACTACCTGTTCACGCCCGTCGCGGTGAAACAGGGCGGCGACAGGCAACTGGCGATCTCGGTGCGCATCAAGGGTCCGTGGGACGACCCGGCGATCAAGCCCGACCTCAGCGCCGCGCTCGATGCCGAAATCAAGGCGAAACAGGACGAACTGGAACGCAAGGCCAGGGAAAAGGCGCTGGAAAAGCTCGGCCGGGAACTCGACACCCCTGTCCAGACACCGCAGGACGCAGAAAAGGCGCTCAAGGACAAGCTCGAAAAGGAGGCAAAGAAGGGCCTGCTCAAACTGCTCGGCCAGGATTGAACCGCGCCGGCCGGCAGGCCCCCGTTCCTTCCTCTTGCTCCAAATATCCCCGCCGGAGGCAACGCGCGCATCGCGCGCGTTTCGGGGCGCGCGCCCCTCGGCGCGACCCGCCTCAGATCGTCTGGTCGTAGTCCCCCACCGCCGGCTCGGTGCGGATCACCGCGTCGATATCGGCGAATATCGCACGCATTTCGGCTTCGCTTTCGGGGCTTTCGCACACCACCACCAGGTTCGGCGTGTTGCTGGATGCCCGCACCAGCCCCCAGCCGCCATTGTCCAGGATCACCCGGGCGCCGTTCACCGTGACCACCTCGGCGATCTGCCGCCCGGCGATGGTGCCGCCGTCCTCGGCCATCTTCACCAGCCGGGCCACGATCCGCTCCAGCACCTGGTATTTCTCGGTATCGGCGCACCAGGGCGACATGGTGGGCGTGGACCAGGTCCGCGGCAGCGCGCGGCGCAGATCCGACATCGACTTGTCGGGGTTGCGGTCCAGCATCTTGCAGATCTCGACCGCGACCCGCATCCCGTCGTCATAGCCACGCCCGATCTCGCCCGACAGGAAATAGTGGCCCGACTTTTCGAACCCCGCCAGCGCGCCGAGCTCCTTCACCCGCCGCTTCATGTGGCTGTGGCCGGTCTTCCAGTAATCCGCCCTGATCCCGTGGCGCTGCAATTCCGGGTCGCTGGCGAACAGACCCGTCGATTTCACATCCGCCACGAAGGTCGCGCCCGGATAAATCTTCGCCAGGTCGCGCGCCATGATGACGCCCACCTTGTCGGCAAAGATCTCCTCGCCCTCGTCGTCCACCACGCCGCAGCGGTCGCCGTCTCCGTCGAAGCCCAGCGCCAGATCCGCGCCGCTGGCCTTTACCGCAGCGGCCATGTCATGCAGCATTTCCATGGCCTCGGGGTTTGGGTTGTAGTGGGGGAAGGTATAGTCGAGCTCGTTGTGGCCGGGCACCACCTCGACCCCGATCCGGCGGAACAGATCGGGCGCAAAGGCGCCTGCGGTGCCGTTGCCGGTGGCGCAGACCACCTTCAGCGGCCGGGTCATGCGGAAATCGCCCGCCAGATCGTCCAGATAGGCCTCCCGCACGCCCTCCACGAATTCATAGGCCCCGCCCGGGCGCGGCTCGAAATCGCCGGTCAGCACGATGTCGCGCAGCTCGGCCATCTCGTCGGGGCCGTGGGTCAGCGGGCGTTCGAACCCCATCTTGACCCCGGTCCAGCCATTGGGGTTGTGGCTGGCCGTCACCATCGCCACCGCCGGCACGTCAAGGTGGAACTGGGCGAAATAGGCCATCGGGCTCAGCGCGGGGCCGATGTCCATGACCCGGATGCCCGCCTGCATGAGGCCGAGGATCAGCGCGTTCTTGATCGCCAGCGAATAGTCGCGATAGTCGTTGCCCACGGCGATCACCGGCTCGATCCCGCGCCGCCGCATCTGCGTGCCCAGCCCCAGCCCCAACGCGGTCATGCCGGGCAGGTTGATCTCCTCCGGATAGCGCCAGCGCGCGTCGTATTCGCGAAATCCGGTCGGAGCGATCATCGGGTCGCGCAGAAATTCCCAGGTGTTCGGGGTCACCTCGGCGGCAGGTTTCTTCATTTCAAAATCCGTGTGTTGCAGGTCAAAGATCAATCGGATCGGCCTTGGCCAGCCGATCGAAATCCATCAGCGTCTCAACCAGTCGATCCATCCTGTCCAGGGGGATCATGTTCGGCCCGTCCGAGGGCGCGGTGTCGGGGGCTTCGTGGGTTTCAATGAACACCGCCGCCACGCCCACTGCCACCGCGGCGCGGGCCATGACGGGGGCGAACTCGCGCTGCCCGCCCGACGATCCGCCCTGTCCCCCCGGCTGCTGCACCGAATGGGTGGCGTCCATCACCACCGGATAGCCGGTGCGCGCCATGATCGGCAGCGACCGCATGTCCGCCACCAGCGTGTTGTAGCCAAAGGACACGCCGCGTTCGGTCAGCAGGATGCGGTCGTTGCCGGTGCTCTCGATCTTGGCGACCACGTTCACCATGTCCCAGGGGGCGAGGAACTGGCCCTTTTTCACGTTGATCGCCGCGCCGGTTTCCCCGGCGGCCAGCAGCAGGTCGGTCTGCCGGCACAGAAAGGCCGGGATCTGAAGGATGTCCACCGCCTGCGCCGCCGGGGCGCATTGTTCGGCGGTGTGCACGTCGGTCAGAACCGGCACGCCGAGCCCGGACCGGATGTCGGACAGGATCTTCAGCCCCGCCTCCATCCCCAGCCCGCGCCTGCCCGACAGGCTGGTGCGGTTGGCCTTGTCATAGCTGGCCTTGAACACGTATTGCGCGCCGGCCGCGTCGCAGATCTCCTTCATGCGGCCGGCGATCATCTGCGCGTGATCGGCGCTTTCCAGCTGGCAGGGCCCCGCGATCACGGTCAACGGGCGACCGTTGCCGATGCTCAGGCCGGCGACAGAGACAGTCTTCATGGCGGTCCTCAAGACGAGATCTGTTCCCTCAGGATCGAGGCGGTCAGCGACACCATCAGGTAGATACCGGAAAAGATCAGGAATGCCAAAAGGGTATCTTCGAACACCCGCGGATAGCTGGGCGACTGACTGGCCACCGGGTTGACCGAGGTGGTCAGATAGCGCACCTGGCGGTTGGCCTCGGCCCGGGTCTGTTCCAGCTGTTGCAGGGCGGATTGCAGCATCATGTCGCGCGTGGCCAGATCCGCCTGGGCCATCTGGATGCGCACGCTGAGTTCGGCCAACGAGTTTTCGCCCTTGGAGGCGTTGATCATCTTGGCGTTGAGCTGTCGCAGCAACGCTTCCAGCCGCCGGATGTCGCCCTTGACGCCCTCGACCTTGGCCTTGTTGGGGCGCGCGTTGTCCTGCAACGCGGCCAGCTGCAACTGCTTGTCCTGCAACTGCACCTCGATATTGTTGATCTGGCTGCGCAACGAGGCGATCACGCCCTCGGGGTCCAGAATCGCGCCTTTCTGCTGCAGCTCGACCAGCGCCTGCTGCGCCTTGCGCCGCTCGGCCTCGGCCTTCTCGAAGGCTTCCAGCGCGTCCTTCATCTGGTCGTCGCGCTTCTTCTCGGACAGGACGTTGACCCGCTCCTCGGCATAGGAGATCAGCTTGCGCGAGAACTCGGCAGCGACCTCGGGGTCGGCGGCGGTGACTTCCATGCGGATCACGCCTTCGGTCGGGTCATAGCCGATCTTCACGTTCTTCTTGTAGATCTTGTAAGCGTCCTCGATGGTGGCGTCCGGCGCCAGACGCTGAATCGGGTCGATCCAAGGCTGCTGGAAATGCGCCATGAACCCGACATCGCGATCAAGCCGCAGCATCGCATCCTTGGATTGCAGATAAGACTGCACGGCGATCGAATCCTGGTTGGTGGCGAACTGGGTGCCGCTCAGCAGGCTGCCCAGCCCGCCGCCGCCGGCATTGTCGGCCTTCAGGATCAGGAATTCCGATTTGCTGGAATACATGGGCGTCGCGACATTGGCGAAATACCAGCCCACGATCAGGGTCGGCAGCAGCACGAAAAAGGCCAGCCGCGTGAACAGCAGCGCCATCTTGCGGCGGCGGCGGCGGGCGATGTCCTTCTGGATCTCGCCGATCTCGCGCATCCGCGCCTGCAGCGGGTTCATCTCGGTCGAAGGCAGGTTGACCCCCTCCGCCGGCACGGTCTGCGGCAGCTGAACCTTGTCGGACGGCGCCTCGTCCTTGTCCCGGTCCTTGCCGGGAACCACCAGTTCCAGCATGTTCGTCCGCTGGAACGGGTCGATCCCGGCCTTGCGCAGCAGCCGCACAGCGTCGAAATCCGAGGTCGCGGGCAGGTTGTGCTTCTGCGCCAGCCGCCGTGCCATGCGCAGCTGCCGGCCGGTCAGACCCTCGCGGCGGATCGCGTTGATCTCGGCATCCACGGCGCCCTCCCGGGCCGAGGCCACATCGCCGGCCATGCCGCCTGCGACGGCCTGCTGTTGCGTTTCCTCCGCCCCGACGCGCTGCGCGGCGCCGGTCGTGCCTGTGGTGCGGCGGATGCGGAATTTCCTAGCCTTGGGCTTCGTAGTCATAGAGCTGCTTCGCTTCTTCCAAGGTGTCGAACATGAACAACTGGCCGTGCTTCAGAACGGCCGCGGATCTGGCGTATTTCTCGAGCGTCTTGGGGTCGTGCGACACGATCACGATGGTCGTGGTGCGCAGGCGTTCCTTCAATATCGCTCCGGCCTTGCGGTTGAACTCCACATCCGTGGTGGAGGGCATGCCTTCGTCGATCAGATAGATGTCGAAGTCCAGCGCCAGCATCAGCGCAAAGCTGAACCTGGACTTCATGCCCGATGAATAGGTGCCCAGTGGCTGGTCGAAATATTCGCCCAGGTTGCACAGCCAGCGGCAATAGGCCTCCACATAGTCGGGGTCGAGACCATAGAGGCGCGCGATGTATCGGGCGTTTTCGCGGGCCGACAGGCGCGTGATCACGCCCCCCATGAAGCCCAGCGGAAACGACACGTTGCACATGCGGCGGATTTCGCCCTCGTCCGGTTTCTCCAGCCCCGCCATCATGTTGATGAGCGTGGTCTTGCCGGTGCCGTTGGGCGCGAGGATGCCCAGCGAATTGCCCAGCTCGACCCGGAACGATACGCGGTCCAGGATCACCTTGCGCTGGGTGCCCGTCCAGAAGGATTTGCTTACATTCACAAATTCCAGCATCGTTCGTTTCGGTTCCGCCTGCCCGCCATTGCGGCGGAAAATGGTGCCTCGGCGATTGTCGCCCGTCGTTTTCCTTGCCCCGGCGCGCCTGGCCATTGTGGCCTTGCTCTTTTCGGGGATGGTATCCAGTTACACGTTGATTTGGGCTACATTATGTCGGAATTCGAAACAAAATACCAACGTCAATGCAATGTGTTTCAACGGTCTTGCCGCAGAAATGACGGTTCGGGTGTCGAAGTGAAACCCCGTGCGTTTCGAACACCGGCGATCGGACGCGGATCTGCCCGGCCGCCTGCGGCGGCGGCACCGGAGGGCGCATGAGCGATGCAACGGATCTGATCGCGCGCATTCGCGGCTGCCGGCTGTGCGCGGACCGCTTTGCCGCGACGGCCACGGCCCATGCGCCGCGCCCGGTGGTGTGGTTTTCGCCACGGGCGCGCGTTCTGATCGCGGGGCAGGCGCCGGGGGCGCGGGTGCACGAATCCGGCCGCCCCTTTACCGACCCGTCGGGCGACCGGCTGCGCGGCTGGCTGGGGCTGGATCCGGACACCTTCTACGACCGCGACCGGGTTGCCATCGTGCCGATGGCCTTCTGCTTTCCGGGCTATGACGCGCGCGGGTCGGACCTGCCGCCACCGCCGGTCTGCGCGCGCACCTGGCACGCGCAGGTGATGCGGGCGCTGCCGGAGCTGCGGCTGACGATCCTTGTGGGCGGGCATTCGCATCGCTGGCATCTGGGCACGCGGGCGTCGGTCACCGAAACCGTGCGCGGCTGGCGGGACCATGCGCCGCGCGTCTTTCCCTTGCCTCATCCGTCCTGGCGCAATACGGCATGGCTGAAACGCAACCCCTGGTTCGAGGCGGAGCTGCTGCCGGTCCTGCGCCAGCGGGTCCGCGAGGTTCTGCAAGGCGAGGCACGCAATGACCGAAACGACGCCCCTGGATGAGGCCCACGCCGCGATGGCGGCCGCCCCCGAGGACACCGCCGCGCGGCTGCGGTTCTTTGAACGCCTCGCCGATGCCGAGCTGTTCCTGTTGCTGACCGAAGAGGCGCAGGGCGAAACCATCAGCCCCGAGCTGTTCACGCTCGAGGAGGGCCGGTTCGTTGTGGCCTTCGACCGCGAAGAGCGTCTGGCAACCTTCGCCGGCCGGGTCGCGCCCTATGCGGCGATCTCGGGCCGGGTGCTGGCGGGGATGCTGGGCGGGCAGGGGGTTGGGCTGGCGCTGAACCCCGATGTGGCACCCTCGTCGATCCTGATCCCGGCCGAGGCGCTGGCCTGGCTGACCGACACGCTGGGCCGCGCCCCGGACGAGGTCGAAGCCGGGATTGCCGAGCTGACGGCGCCAGAGGGCCTGCCCGAGGCACTGGTGTCCGCGCTGCGGGCGCGGCTGGCCCAGGCGGGGGGGCTGGCACGCGCGGCGTGGCTGGTCGGCGTGACCTATCGCGACGGGGGGAGGGGGCACATGCTGGCGATTCTCGACGCGATCGACGGGGCGCAGGCGCCGCTGGCCAAGGCGGTGAGCGAGGCGCTGACCTTTTCCGGGGTCGATGCAGGGGCTCTGGACGTGACCTTTGTCGCCGCGTCCGACCCGGTGGCCGAGCGTCTGGCCCGGGTCGGGCTGCGGTTCGACATTCCCCGGCCCAAGGTGCCCGAGGCACGCGTGATCGCGGCCCCCGGCAGCGATCCCGACAAGCCGCCGATCCTGCGTTGAGGCCGGGTTCCCCGGGGTTTCGTCACGAAACGGTTGCCGGGGCCGCGTGCGCCGCGCCGGCAACGCAGGGCAGCCGGTCGCCCGGGTGGGCGCGTGCCCGGGCCGTGCGGCGCCGACTGCACGCGACGCCTTCGCGGCCGGATTTTTCGGCCCTGACAGGGGGCGGCTTTCGCCGCCGTCACTCCTGTGACGGGGCGAGCTTGTCCTGCGTTTTCGTGTCGAAATCGCTGGCGTCGTGGCGTTCGTGCAATTGCAGCTCGGGCTTGCCGAAGGTGCGGTTCACCATCCGCCCGCGCAGCACCGCCGGCCGCGCGTCCAACTCCTTGGCCCAGCGCACCACGTTTTCGTAGGACTCCACGTCCAGGAACCGGGCCGCGTCATAGAGCCGGCCCAGCACCAGCTGCCCATACCACGGCCAGATCGCGATGTCGGCGATGGTGTATTCGTCGCCGACCATGTAGCGGTTTTCGGCCAGGTGCCGGTCGAGCACGTCGAGCTGGCGCTTTACCTCCATCGCGTAGCGGTCGATCGGATATTTCCACTTCTTCGGCGCATAGGCGTAGAAATGCCCGAAACCGCCGCCCAGGAAGGGCGCGCTGCCCATCTGCCAGAACAGCCAGGACAGCATCTCGGGCCGCTTTTCGGGGTCCGTGGGCAGGAAGGCGTCGAATTTCTCCGCCAGGTGCAGCAGGATGGCGCCGGATTCGAACACGCGCACCGGTTTCTCGCCGCTGCGGTCCAGCAGCGCGGGGATCTTGGAATTGGGGTTGATCGCCACGAAGCCGCTGGAAAACTGGTCGCCCTCGCCGATATTGATGAGCCAGGCGTCATATTCGGCGCCCTCGTGGCCCGCGGCCAGCAGCTCCTCGAACATCACCGTGACCTTGACCCCGTTGGGCGTGCCCAGCGAATAGAGCTGGAACGGATGCCTGCCCACCGGCAATTCCTTGTCATGGGTGGGGCCGGCGATGGGGCGGTTGATCTTGGCAAAGCGCCCGCCGCTCTCGGCGTCCCAGGTCCAGACCTCGGGCGGGGTGTATTCGTCGATATCGGTCGCGTCGGTCATGTGTGTCCCCCTTGGCTAAGGCGCGGCGGCCATCGCCGCGGCCGGTCGATTTCAGCTAACGCGGCATTTTGGCAGATCCAACCCCGCCGGCCGCCGCTGACGCAGGGTCATCGGCTTGACAGGGGCCGGCAGACATGAAACGAGTGGCCCCATGTTTCGCAAGACGACCATCTTCGCCGTCTATTATCCCCTGCCCCGATAGGGCGGGAGGGACTGTTTCGTTCAACCGCCGCGGCGTCGGAGAGGTTGCAACGAGCAGGACCAGCGAACCCCGAGGCGCCGCCCGATCAAGGGAAAGCCTCGATGAGCACACCACGCACACCCACCATCGGCCTGTTCGGCCTCGGCGCCTTCGGCCGGCTGATTCTGCGCCATCTCGGCCCGCATTTTCCGCTGACCGTCCACGACCCGGTCCACCACGACAGCGCCCCGCCGGAACGGGCGGCGGCCTGCGACATCGTGATCCTCGCCGTGCCGGTGGCCGCGATGGCCGAAACCTGCGCCGCCATCGCCCCGCATCTGCGTCCCGGCACGTTGGTGGTGGACGTGGGTTCGGTCAAGATCGAGCCGGCCCGGGTGATGCAGCAGACCCTGCCGGCCCATGTGCAGATCGTCGGCACCCATCCCCTGTTCGGCCCGCAAAGCGCGCGCGACGGGATCACGGGGCGCAATATCGCGGTCTGCCCGGTGCGGGGGCGCGCGCATCTGCGCATCGCCGCCTTCCTGCGCCGCGTGCTGGGGCTGCGGGTGATCCTGACCACGCCCGACGCCCATGACCGCGAGGCCGCCGTGGTGCAGGGGCTCACCCATCTGATCGCGCGGGTGCTGGTCGAAATGGAACCCTTGCCCGGCCGCATGACCACGGCGAGCTACGCCCGGCTCATGGAGGCCATCGACATGGTGCGCGGCGACCCGCCCGGCGTGCTGGCGGCGATCGAAACCGCCAACCCGCATGCGCGGCCCGTGCGCGACCGTTTCTTCGCCACCGCGGCGGCGGTGGCGCGACGTTTCGAATCCGGCGACGCCGGGGGCGAGGATCAGCGCCGCCGGTCGCGGCGCGCGCTCATCGGCTGAAAGGCCACGCCCACATGCGCCTCGCAATAGGGCTTGCCCGGCTGCGCGGGCAGGCCGCAGAACCAGAAATCCTCGGTCGCGGGGTCGCCCACGGGCCATTTGCAGGTGCGCTCGGTCAGTTCCATCAGCGTCAGCTTGCGCGCCTTCTTCTCGACCTCATGCACCTTGGCCAGCGCCTCGGGGCTGATCTCGTTGGCCGAGGGCTGCGGCGGCAGCGGCTGGCCGGCGGGCACGATCGGCTTGCGCGCGGGCGTCGCGGGCCTCGATTCGGCCGCCGCGGGGCGGGCCGGTTCGGTGCGCGGCTCGGGCTTGGGCGCGGGCTTGGTCTCGGCGGGGGCTGCCTTGGCCTTGGGTTCGGGCTTGGCCTTGGCCTCGGGCTTGGCCGCCGCCTGTGACGTCCCGCCCGATCGGTTCGACAGGCCCAGCCGGTGCACCTTGCCGATCACCGCATTGCGGGTGACACCGCCAAGCTCCTTGGCAATCTGGCTGGCCGACTGGCCTTCGCTCCACATTTTCTTGAGCAGTTCGACACGCTCGTCAGTCCAGGACATGGGCACCCTTTCAAAGCTCAAGAGCGGCTCCGCCACGGCAGGCCGCTCCGTCAATTTCGCGATCACCTCTTATTCTAGTCACGCCGCGCCGAGTTACAAGGGACCGCGGGTCTCCCGGCCTTCGGGAATGCCGGGCCGGGGCGCGCGCCGTTGTCGCGGCGGGGGCGGCGAACTTTTCCCTTTTCCTGACGGGCAAGCCGCGCTATGACGTCCGCCATGATCGAACGGCACCACATCATCGCGAACCGACGCCGACGCCGCGCCGCCTGAGCGCGCATCGATCACCCGCGCCTGAATTCCGGCGCCCAATCCACCCTTTTCATTGACGAAACCGGCCCTGGTGATGCACTCACTGGGTCCATGCTGCAAAGAGGATGCACAGAATGATCCCGTCCGTCATGCCGACCTACAACCGCGCGCCGCTCTCCTTCGTTTCGGGCGAAGGCTCCTGGCTGGTGGAGGCGGACGGCCGACGTTTCCTCGACCTCGGCGCGGGGATCGCGGTGAACGCGCTGGGCCATGCGCATCCCGACCTGGTGGCCGCGCTGACCGAACAGGCGCAAAAGCTCTGGCATGTCTCGAACCTCTACCGGATCCCGCAACAGCAGGCGTTGGCCGACCGGCTCGTGGAACATACCTTCGCCGACACGGTGTTCTTCACCAATTCCGGCACCGAGGCCTGCGAACTGGCGGTCAAGATGGCGCGCAAGTACTGGCACGATCACGGCCGGCCCGAGCGCACCGACATCATCGCCTTCGAAGGCGCGTTTCACGGCCGCTCCTCGGCCGGGATCGCGGCGGCGGGGGGCGAGAAGCTCACCCGCGGCTTCGCCCCGCTGCTGCCGGGATTCGTCCACCTGCCCTGGGGCGACACGGAGGCGCTGCGGGCGGCGATCACCGAAACCACCGGCGCGGTGATCGTTGAGCCCGTCCAGGGCGAAGGCGGCATCCGCCCGCTGCCCGATGCGGCCTTGCGCGAGATCCGCGCGATCTGCGACGAGCACGGCCTTCTGCTGATCCTCGACGAGGTGCAATGCGGCATGGGCCGCACGGGGCGGCTCTTTGCCCATGAATGGGCGGGGATCGCGCCCGACATCATGATGGTGGCCAAGGGCATCGGCGGCGGCTTCCCGCTGGGCGCGGTGCTGGCCACCGAAGAGGCCGCGCGCGGCATGACCGCGGGCACCCACGGCTCCACCTATGGCGGCAACCCGCTGGGCTGCGCGGTGGGCTGTGCGGTGTTCGACCGGGTCGCGGATCCGGCCTTCCTCGCCGAAGTGGGCCGCAAGGGGGGCCTTCTGCGCCAGAAGCTCGAAGCCCTGGTGGCCGCGCACCCGGACATCCTTGATGAGGTGCGCGGCGCGGGCCTCATGCTGGGGCTGAAATGCAAGGCCGCCAATACCGACCTCGTCGCCGCGGGCTACGACGAGCAGATCCTCACCGTGCCGGCGGCCGACAACGTGGTGCGCCTGCTGCCGCCCCTGACCATTTCGGACGAGGAAATCTCCGAGGCCGTCGCCCGCCTCGACCGCGCCGCTTCGCGGCTCGAACCCTCCTGATCTTCCTCTTGCTGAAAATATCCCGGGGGTCCGGGGGCAGCGCCCCCGGCCTTCGCCCAAGGAAAAGCGATACGACATGAACCACTTTCTCGACATCCACAAGACCGAACCGGCCGACCTGCGGGTCATCCTCGACAAGGCCGAAACGATGAAACAGGCGCGCAAGGGCCGCAAGCGGGGCGCCCCCGACGACGAACAGCCTCTGGCCGGCCACATGGTCGCGCTTATCTTCGAAAAGCCCTCCACGCGGACCCGCGTCTCCTTCGACGTGGGCGTGCGCCAGATGGGCGGTCAGACCATGGTGCTTTCGGGCAGTGACATGCAACTCGGCCACGGCGAAACCATCGCCGACACCGCCCGCGTGCTCAGCCGCTATGTGGACCTCATCATGATCCGCACCTTCGACGAAAGCGTGCTGCTGGAGATGGCGGAATATGCCGACGTGCCGGTGATCAACGGGCTCACCGACCGCACCCATCCCTGTCAGATCATGGCCGACGTGATGACCTACGAGGAACACCGCGGCCCGATTGCCGGGAAAAAGGTGGTCTGGTGCGGCGACGGCAACAATGTCTGCGCCTCCTTCCTGCACGCGGCGGGGCAGTTCGGCTTCGACCTCACCTTCACCGGCCCGGCCCAGTTCGACCCCGAGGACGAATTCATCGGCTTCGCCCGGCAGAAGGGCAGCAAGGTGGTGGTCGAACGCGACCCGGCAAAGGCGGTCGAGGGCGCCGATCTCGTGGTCACCGACACCTGGGTCAGCATGCACGACGCCCAGTCCACGCGGGAACGCCGCCACAACCTGCTGCGGCCCTACCAGGTGAACGAGGAACTGATGTCCCACGCCAAGCCCGACGCGCTGTTCATGCACTGCCTGCCCGCCCATCGCGAGGAAGAGGCCACCAGCGCGGTGATGGACGGGCCGCATTCGGTGATCTTCGACGAGGCCGAGAACCGCCTGCACGCGCAAAAGGCGATCATGCGCTGGTGCCTCGGGGTCTGACGGCGCCATGCCCGGCTCGTCCCATATCGTGGTCGCCGGCGCGGGCAGCATCGGCTGTTTCGTCGGCGGCCTGATGGCGGCGGGCGGGCATCGCGTCACGCTTCTTGGGCGGGCGCGGATCCTCGACGACATTCGGGCGCAGGGTCTGCATCTGACGGATTTCGCGGGGCTCGATGTCCGCCTGCCCGCCGACCGGCTGGCCCTGACCGAGGATCCCGCCGGCCTGACCGGGGCCGACGTGGTGCTGGTCACGGTCAAGACCCCCGCCACCCCCGACATGGCCCGGCTGATCGCCGATCACGCGCCGCCGGTCGCGGTGGTGGTGAGCCTCCAGAACGGGGTGGAAAATGCCGACCTCCTGCGCGCGGCGCTTCCCGGGCGCGACGTGCGCGCGGGCATGGTGCCCTTCAACGTGGTGCCGGCGGGTCCGGGCCGCTGGCACCGGGCAAGCTCGGGCGACATCGTGATCGGCGCGGGGCAGGGGGGGCTGGCCGGGCTTCTCTCCGTCAACGGGCTGCCCGTCTCCGAAAGCCCCGAGATCGCCGCGATCCAGTGGGGCAAGCTGCTGATGAACCTCAACAACGCGCTCAACGCGCTGTCGGGCCTGCCGTTGCGCGCCCAGCTGATGGACCGCGACTGGCGGCGGCTGATGGCCGACCAGATGGCCGAGGCGCTGGCGGTGCTGGCTGCCGCAGGCATCCCCGCGAAGCCCGCCACGCCGATTCCGCTGTGGCTCACGCCGCGCCTGCTGTGCCTGCCCACCTTCCTGTTTGCGCGCATCGCCGCCCGTGCGCTGACCATCGACGCCGAGGCGCGCAGTTCGATGGCCCACGATCTGATGCAGCGCCGGCCGACCGAGATCGACAGCCTTCAAGGCCGGATCATCGCGCTGGGCGCGCGTCACGGCGTGCCGACGCCGATCTGCCGGGCGGTCGCGGGACTGGTGCGCCGCGCCGAGTCGGGCGGGCCGGCGTGCCTGGGTGTCGGAGAGATCCGCGCCGCGATCAGCGGAGACGAGGGCGGCAAAGCCGATTGAGCTTGCCCGTTGCAGCGGTTAGAGATGCCGCACCCGGCACCGACCCGGGGCGCGTGCGGGCGTGATGGAATGGTAGACATATCGGACTTAAAATCCGAAGGGCCTGGCCCGTGTGGGTTCGAGTCCCACCGCCCGCACCATTATTCTCTGGTAACTACATGAAAATTCTCGGGAACAAAAAGGGCCGAGGCGATCCGGCCCCCATTCTGGCCCCCATGTGGTGCGCGCTACGCCTGCATCGCGTCGGACTCGATCGACGCCTCGACCTCGGTCTCCCCCACCAGAGACGAGCCATCCAATCTTGTAGAAATTGAGCAGGCCCATCCGATTCAGCCGATATGCCTTGTATCGGCTGATCGAGTAGAGGCGCTTACGTCAAACATGATGGGCTATCGGCCGCCGGATAGCGCGAGAATCGGGTTGCGGCGGGGTGATTTCGCATGCTGCTGCAGCGTAATGAGCGCCCAGCAGAATCGCCCGTTCATGCGTCGCGGTCGATTTGGCCGATCGCTACCCGCGCCATGTCGAGCCATGCTCGACGCTGCTCTGGCTTCAGTGTCCGAAACGCCGCCAGGATAAGATCCTCGTCAGACGGGTCGGGCGCGCGGAAGTCGATCAATTCCCGAGCATCGACGCCGAGGGCTCCGCGATCTTGGCCTGGTGTCGCGCGGAAAGGTTGCGTACACCGCTTTCAAGTTGTGAGAGATATGGCCGGGATAGGCCGGTCCGTTTTGCCAGTTCAGTTTGCGATACGCCTTTGGCGATGCGAACTTCCTTTGTCTTGATCTTCATCCCGTTCCCCGTATCGCCAATTTCCAAGGCCCGTGAACCGGCCCTTATTTTGACCGGACACCCAAGTCCAAGCAAGGAGGGCCAGGACACAGGCCTGAAGCTATGCTCATGACCGGCCCGAGCGCAAGCCCGCGCGCGGCACGCTGGTGCAAACCTACCTGCGCAACCGCTACCTTGATCTGCCCGATGGCGCGACGATCCGCTTTTACGAAGCGGCACCGCACCCCACCGGCACGCGCCTGCCCGCGATGGTAGCGCGGATTGACGGCGGCGAGGGCTTCGCGGTGCATTGCACCTACCTTGGCGTGCGGAACATCAGCGCCTCTCAATCCCCTTGGAAGCGGGGCATGTCTTTCGACGTTCTTCCTAGACGAGTTTTCGCAGGCCGACGTGGAGTCTCAATCCCCTTGGAAGCGGGGCATGTCTTTCGACGGGCCTTGGAAAGTGCAGCTGCCGCGTTCGCGGCGTCTCAATCCCCTTGGAAGCGGGGCATGTCTTTCGACGAAATACGGTGAGACGTTGATCCACGAGGACTACCGGTCTCAATCCCCTTGGAAGCGGGGCATGTCTTTCGACGGAAATTCCCGCTTCGCAGGCTCTTGACGCAGCCGTCTCAATCCCCTTGGAAGCGGGGCATGTCTTTCGACCGCATTGAGATTGCGCGCTCAAAAAATTCAAATCAGTCTCAATCCCCTTGGAAGCGGGGCATGTCTTTCGACGGATACGAAATGGCCATAGAGGCCATGGAGCGGTCTCAATCCCCTTGGAAGCGGGGCATGTCTTTCGACCACGACTGCACCGGCCGCACAAACTCCACAAGCTGTCTCAATCCCCTTGGAAGCGGGGCATGTCTTTCGACCGAGGCCGACTTCGACGTCACGCACCTCGGCACGTCTCAATCCCCTTGGAAGCGGGGCATGTCTTTCGACCGACCACGCGCAGAATCATTCAGTTGCTTAGGGCGTCTCAATCCCCTTGGAAGCGGGGCATGTCTTTCGACTGACCCCCCCTGGCAAGTGACTGTTGCCAAAGAGGTTTTCGGACGAATTGCGAAAACGTCCGCGACTCGCCGGACTTGTGACGGAAAAGCACCTCCATCGCCGGAAAAAATCCTTTGTTTTCAAAGAGCCGATCACGCCGAACTGCGAAAGATTTTCCGCCCTTGTTCCGGAGCCTTCCGCCCGGACGCGATCGCCCGGCCGCCCGGGCTGCCCAGAGGCTAGTCCGCCAGGACCGGTCTGACAAGCCCATCCTCACCCCCATACTCATCGGGCCGGCGACGACAAGCTTGTCTCGACACGATACGCTCTTGCGCCCATATCGTGTTTTCGTATGGTGTGGCACATGCTTGACGTGCAGACCGGATGGATCAGATTCTCGCTTGAACCGCAGGCGCCGTTCCGGGCCCCGGCCTTCGACGGATCGATGTTGCGGGGCGGGTTCGGACATGCGCTGCGGCGGCTTGTCTGCGTGATGCGGCAGCGGGATTGCGCCGGGTGCCCGCTGGAATCGGGCTGCATGTATGTGCGTCTGTTCGAGACCCGGTCGGACTGGGCGGCCGAGGGCCGCTATCGGCGCGCGCCGCACCCGTTCGTCCTGCGGGGAAATCTGCGCGACCGGCGCGGAGAGCCCGTCGAGCGGATCGATTTCCGGATGACTCTGTTCGGGGCGGCGCTGGCCGATGCGCCCTTTGTCGCGCGCGCGGTCGAAGAGGCCGCGGCGCGCGGTTTCGGCCCCGACCGCACGCGGTTCGCCCTGCGCGAGATCGCGGTTGCCGGTCAGGCGGCCCGGACGCCGGAGCAGGGCTATCCGCTTCCCGCGCCCGCCGAGGATCCCCCGCCGCTGCCCGAGCGGGTGCGCATGGTTTTCGTGACACCGGTTCGTCTGACCCGGCAGGGGCGGCCGGTGGATGCCGGAACGCTGGACGGGCCGACGCTGGGCCGCGCGATCCTGCGGCGGGTCGGGCTGATGGCGACGTTCCACGGCCAAGGCGCCGATGCGCTGGATTTCGCGGCACTGTCGGCCGAGGCGGACGCCGTGCGCATCGTGGACCGCAACCTGCGCTGGCGCAAGCTGGTGCGCCGTTCGGCACGCCAGAAGGCCCGACAGGCGATCGGCGGCATAGTGGGCGAGGTCTCGGTGGATTTCGCGGATGCGCCGGGCATCGGTGAGTTGGCGCGCTGGCTTCCTGCAATGCATCTGGGCAAGGGAACGAGCATGGGTCTTGGGCAGGTGGAGATCGTGCCCGATGCCTGAGCCGGTCCCCGATACTGTCCTTCTGGTCTCGGTCGGTCTGTCGCCGCAGGTGGTGACCGAAACCCTGCACGCGCTGCGCGAAGCGGGCAAGGCGCTGCCTTCGCGGCTGATCCTGCTGACGACGCGGCGCGGAGCCGAGGCGGTGCGCGACCATCTGACGGATCCGGTCTCCGGCCAGATCGCAGCCTGGGGGCGCGCCTGGGACGTGGCCGGCGCCGACGCGCTGGCCGGTCGGGCGGAAATCGTGGAGATCGACAGCGACAGCGGCGACATGGACGCGGCGCGGTCCCTGGCGCTGTTCGCCGCGGGCGCGGCGCGGCTGGTGCGGGATCTCACCTCGCAGCCCGATGTCGCCCTGCATGTTTCGATTGCCGGAGGGCGCAAGCCGGCCGCCGCGATACTGGGCATCCTCATGGCGTTGCACGGCCGCGCGCAGGATCGTCTGTCGCATGTCCTTGTCGAGCCCGAAGGCGTCGTCGGGTCAGATTTCTTCTTTCCTTCCCCGCAGCCGAGAAAGCTGTTCGGCCGCGACGGGCGGGCGATAGATGCCTCGGCGGTGCGCATCCGCCTGCTGGAACTGCCGTTTCCGAGACTGGGCCCGAATCTTCGCGACGGTTTCGACGCGCCGACCGCATTCGAAGAGGCGATCCGTGGCGCCGACAGCGCGCCGAGGCTTGTCATCGACCGCTCGTCGTCGAGTCTGACCTGGGATGGCGAAGGCCATGTCTGGCCCCCGATGCCGCTGGCGTTCCTGTCGATGGTCGCCGAGGCGCGGATTGCCGGACAGGGGGGCATATCGCGGACGGAAACACCGCGGGAGGCCTTTCTGCGTCATTACCGCGAAATGCCGCGCGCGAGAGACCTCGCCCTGACCGATCCGCTGGAGGGCGAATGGGTTGAGGAGAAGGTCTCGCGGGTGAACGCCCTGGCCCGGGATTGCGCCATTCGACCGGGCGGCGGCAAGCTGGTGGACCGCTTCGGCCCCCGGTCGCATGCCGTCTATCGCATCGCGCTGGCGCCAGGAGAGATCAGGATTCACTGAGGAGGCATTCTTGACCAATCGCAGCCTGCCCACGGTTCACGAAGTCGCCTTGGCCGGCCTTCTGCATGACATTGGAAAACTGATCCAGAGAGCGGTCAGAGGCGGATTGCCGCAAGATCTGCTCGACCGGCAGTCCGATGTCCTGCCGACCCGGGATGGCCGGGCCAGCCATTGGCATGCCTTGTGGAGCGACTGGTTTTTCGATCAGTGCGAAACCGGAGATCTGATCTGGCCCGAAGGCATCGACAGAAGCCGGGTCCGCAACCTTGCCGTTTTTCATCACCGTCCGCTTCAGGACTACAGGGTTCAGCCGCAGCTGGCCCTGTCGATTCTGGTGGCGCTCGCTGACAGGATGGCGGCCGGGTTCGAAAGAAAGGCCCGGGACAGCGAGCAGGAAGCGGCCTGGCGGGACAGCGGTCCCGCGCGTGAACGTTTCCGTCGCACGCCGATCGAGGCCATGACAACGAATATCCGGCTTGGCGAGCGGGGCGCCAGGCGTGGCCACCACCTGCCGCAGGAGCTGACGCCCGACGCGATCCTGCCTGCCGCAGAAGTGAGGGGCGAAGATGTCGAGAAAGGCTATTCCGCCCTGTGGGACGGCTTCAAGACGGCATGGAACGAGGCCGCGCGTCGGTGTGCCGCCGACCCGGTGGCGTTCGAAGAGGCGGTGTTGTCGCTGTCCGAGCGTTTCCTGTGGTCGGTGCCGTCCTCGACGGTCGATCAACCGGACGTGTCGCTGCACGACCATTCGCATGCGGTGGCGGCTTTTGCCTCGGCGCTTTTCCGTTTCCACCAGTCTCGGAGAAAACTGTCGGACCCGTCCGCCCTGGCCGACCGGGAGGTTCCGGCCTTCCGCTTTGTCGTGGGCGATCTGTCGGGGCTGCAATCGACCTTGTTCCGTCTTCAGAGCGAAGGCGTGAAGGGGCTGAACAAGACGCTTCGCGGCCGGTCGCTGCGGTTTCAGCTGATCGCCGATGCGTGCGTGCGCGAAACCCTTCGGGCGTTTGACATGCCGATGAGCGCGGCGCTTCAGACGGCTGGCGGGCGGTTCCTGGTTCTGGTTCCCAATCTGGACGAGGCAGACAAAATCCTGAAGGGTATGCGCGCCCGGTTCGACAGCTGGTTCGTGGACCAGTACAGCGGCGATCTCGCCCTTGGCCTGGCGCTCTCCGATCCGTTTGTCTGCGACGACCTCGTATCCGGTCCGTCCGACGACTCCACTGGAGCCGAGCGTATCGGCAAGGTGCGTGGCGGCATCGGCGTGGCCGCCGAGATTGCCAAGCTGCAACTCTTGGCGGGACAGGCCGCGCACGGAGTGGTGGACGCAACCTTCTCTGCCGAAGGCGCTTGCGGAACCTGCGGCGTTCGCCCTGCCGGCAAAGAAGGTCTGTGCGCGGCGTGCGCGGGCGAAGCGGCGCTGGGGGACAGGCTGCCGAGATCGCGTGCCGTGGTCATTTCCGACCGGGGCGGTCTTGGCGAGATGTCCGCGAAGCTTTTGTCTCATGACTATCTCCTGCCTTCTGGAGAAGGCGAAACACGGCATGACCGCGGGACCGGCTGGCGGTGGATGCTCGACCCCGCGCCACACAGGCCTGCCCCGCTGAGGCCTGGGCCGGCATGGGTGGCGCGTTTCGGTGACGACATCGGCCCTTACGCCGATCTCGAGGACGTCGAAGCAGGCCATATCAAGACATTTCAAGCGCTGGCCCGGGATTCCCGCGAAATCGTCAATGGCAAACCCATCGGGCGGGAAATGCTGGCGCTCCTGAAGGGCGATGTGGACCGGTTGGGGCGCATCTTCGCCGGCGGTCTGAGCGACCGGTGGTCGGTGGCGCGCAGCGCCGCCCTGTCGCGGATGATGGACGCCTATTTCACGCTGCGACTTCCACATCTTCTGCGAACCGATTTCCCGGACAGCTACACCGTCTATGCCGGCGGCGACGACTTCATGCTGGTTCTCCCCTGGCGGCAGGGGTTCGAACTGGCACGAACGCTGCGGCGCGATTTCGAGCGGTTCGCGGGCGGCAATCCCGATCTGACCTTTTCTCTGGGCATTGCGCTTTTCGATCCCAGAACCCCGATTTCGATCCCCGCGCGGGAAGCGGAAAACCGGCTTGAGGCAGCAAAATCCGCAGGCCGAAACCGCGTCAGCGCACTGGAAGACACTCCTCTTACCTGGGAGGCATTTTCCGAGGCGCTCGACCGCGCGGAGACCTTGAACCGATGGCTGCGCGAGGGGCGACTTTCCACCGCGTTCCTCTATCGCGTGCTGGCAATCGACGATGCGCGGCGAAGGGTGGCCGCCGGTCATGCGCGGCCATCGGACTATGCGTGGATGGCCAGGCTCGGCTACCAGATCGCCCGCAACCTCAAGAAGCGGGACGACGCCCCGATCCGGACAGGCATTCTGGAACTTTTCGGGCTCGACGAGCGATGGCAAGGAGAAGCACTGGACCAGGTCGGCGCCCGGCTTGCCATCAGCCATGCAATTTACAGAAACAGGTGAGGAAGCGATGTCATGACAACGCAGACGTCGACCGGCCGTCCCAAGGCTTATGTTACGCGTGACGGCACCCCGCGACACGAGCTGTTCGACAGCGAGGCTCAGGCCGAGGCGCGGCGATGGGAGAAGATCAAGAGCTCTCAGGTCCGCCGGTTCTTCGGTCAGGTCCGCGCCGACCTTCGCAAGATCGAACTCGACGGCGAGGCCGCCAACGATGAACAGGCCCGTGTCGCGATGGCCTTTCTGAAGGCGACGTCGGCCTATGCGGCCGCGCGCGAGGATGCGCGCAAACCGCTTGCCGAGTTCGCCGCGCATCATGCGCGTATCGTGAACACCATTGGCGATTTCAAGGTGTTCGCCCGCCATTTCGAGGCTGTCGTCGCGTGGCACAGGGTATTCGAAGAGCAACGCAAAAAAGACGGGAACGCCAGATCCGGACCGGCCCGGACAAGTGATAACCGGAGGAGATACTGATGGAAGCCGCGGAAAAGACCGTTGACGCCTATATCGGACAGGCGCTTGTCACCGGCACACTTGTTGTCGATACCGGACTGCATATCGGCGCCGGCAAGGACGAGATCGAAATCGGCGGCATCGACAATCCGGTGGTCAAGACGCCGCAAGGCGACCCTTACGTTCCCGGTTCCTCGATCAAGGGCAAGATGCGGTTCCTGATGGAATGGGCGTTTGGCAAGGTGCGCGCCAATGGCGACGGCAAGGTCTGGGGGTGGAGCGACGAGGATGTCGCGCCCGGCGATCCCATCCTGCGCATTTTCGGCACGGCCGCGAAAAAGGACGCCTGGCTGGAAGGCCCGACGCGGCTTCTGGTTCGTGATGCGATGCTCGACACCGCGTGGCGGGAACAGGCCCTGTCCGCGGGGCGAGAGCTGACAGAGATCAAGACCGAGGTGACGATCGACAGGATCGCCGGAAAGGCTCTGGACGGGGTCGGCGCCCGCCAGACCGAGCGTGTTCCCCCGGTGCGCGGTTCGCCTTCGAGGCGGCATTCCGGGTCTTCTCGGTTGGCGGAGACGAGGGCGAGGATGACCTGAAGTGTCTCGCCTGGACGATTCAGGGGTTTGATCTTCTTGAACAGGACGCGCTGGGGGGATCCGGATCGCGCGGCTACGGGCGCATCCGGTTTGCCGGTCTTGCCTTGAAAGGCCCTGCGGGCACCGAGCTTTTGGACAATGTCAGGAAAGGTCACGCCTTCGACAGGGAAAAACCGGCTGCCGAAATCCTCGCTGCCGTTCGTCGCAGCTTTGGAAAGGACGATGCGGCCAGATGACCCTCTTTCGCGTCACACTCAGGCTGACAGCACCATTGGGAACGCCCTTGGTCGGACCTACGCTGTTCGGCCAGGTTTGTTGGGCGATCCTCGACAGCGACGGAGAAAGCGCGCTGTCCGACTGGCTTGACGATCCGGACAGGGCATGGACCGTCTCGGACGGCTTCCCGGCCGGATACCTGCCGCGGCCCTTGGTGACGCCGCGGGTTTTGTCACCCGACGATCTTGAAACCATCAAGCAGAGAAAGAAACGTATCTATGTTTCACGCGCGGCGTGGCTGGAACATCGCGGGAACTGGGACGAGGCGAGGCTGCCCATCGATGCCCTGATTGCCGAGCCGAGCCTGCCGCGCCGGATGGCGCATAACCATGTTCATCGATCTGGGCGCGGAACGCTCGAAGAGGGTGGTCTGTTCTTTCTTGAGGAGGACTGGCGGTTTTCTGCATCCGGCGGCGATGCTGGCATCGACCCGGGCCTGATCGACGTCTACGTTTCCACCGCGGACGACCGGGATCGCGTCAAGCGGACCCTGTCGGCCATCGGGCAGCAGGGCTATGGGCGGGATGCCTCGACGGGGCGCGGCCGGTGGGATGTCCTTTCCGTCGAGGAAGACAGGGAACTGGCGGATTGCGACGGCTCCCGGATGGTGAGCCTTTCACGGGGGGTCATCGATCCAGACAAGATGGGCGCGCCGTTGTGGCGTCTTGAGGCGCATTACGGGCGAACCGGTCCGCAACTGTCGCTGGCCGGGGGCAGCCCGTTCAAGCGGCCGGTCCTGCTGACGCGTCCGGGCATGACGTTTTCCCCTAAGGCTGCCGGACCGTATGGCCGGATGCTTGGGGGGCTGCACCAGGATCACCCCGAGATCCGCTTGAACGCGCAACACATTGCAATTCCCTTTTCGGAGACATCGGAGGACGCGGCGTGACTTCAGCCCAGTTCGAGTCGCATGAATTTGTCCTCGTCCCGCTTTCACCTATCCATGTTGGTGGCGGTGAAGAGGCGAAATGGCTGCCCGAGGATTATCGGTTGTCCGGGGATCGCCGGTTCATCGAACGCGTGTCCGTTCGCGCTGTGCTGTCCCGCCTCGACCCCAAACTGCGTGAGGACGTGATCAGAAAGTTCGACAAGGATCCCCAAGGTTTCATCCGGGAGTTGCAGAAACGCGCCGACGGAGAGGAGATCGTCGAGCGAATTTCGATCAGTCCCCAAAGCGCAGAGGACATCGACCTCGACGGCGGCGGGCGCGGCAGGCAGAACGAGATTGACGGCTTCTACCGGTCCGGCGGCCGTCCGACTCTGCCGGGCTCGTCGCTCAAGGGCGCGCTTCGAACCGCATGGCTGCGCGACCTGTGGGAGCTGAAGGTTCGCCAAGCGGACGGGCGCCCGCCGGTGAAGATGCCGGCTCTTGCGGAATGGAAACGCATGCCGCCAAAGGGCAGGGACAGCCGGGCCGCCAAGGCGCGCGAGCTGGAGCAGATGCTGCTTGACGTTGCCTCCGACGAACAGGCCACCGACACCGATCCGCTGCGCGACCTGACTGTGGCAGATGCGCCGCTTCCCGCCGGCGCCACGCGGATCGACAAGGTTGTCTCCTGGAAAAAGGGTAGAGACGGCTACGGCTTTGACGCCGGGAAGATGCAGATGCACCGGGAACGGCTGCGCGCGGTTCTGGACGGCGGGGAGCCTCCGCTGATCGAGATCACGATCGGCCTGCGTGCAGAAGACGTCAGAGAGTGGCGCGCGCGCCTTGCCGCATCTCGCAAGGCTGTTCCCAGGCGGTCCGTCGAAACGGCCGGCCGTCTTCTTGCGGCGTTGGAGCTGCAACACGCCGAGCTTTGGCAGCGGGAACTCGAAAAGTTCTTCGAAGGCGGGAACGGGGACAGGCTTCGCCAGGCGTTGGACGTGTTCAAACAGTTCTCCCGCGGCGGCAAAGACCCGGAGGCCGCGCTCGTCCGGCTTGGCTGGGCGTCTCATGCCGAGGCCAAGTCGCTGGCAGCGGTGCGGCGCGTGGAGCGGCCGCAGGCAAAGGGGGATGCCCGTTTTGCGTCCGAAGGCTCGTCGCGACATGTCATCGACCTGAACGGGCACCCCATGCCGTTCGGATGGGCGCTGCTGATCCGCAAGGATGCATGGGAAAGGAAGGCCCCTGACGCGTTCCTAGCATTGCCGGCCTCGCGCAACGCGCCTGTCGCCGCGACGCACACCGGCGCGGGTCGCCCTGCAGCAGGACGCGGCGAGACTGTCCTCGGAAGGCAGGTCCTTTATGCGAAGGGGACGAAGGTTCTCGTCGGTGGAGAGGAAGCGGTTTTGCACGAAGATGTCACGCGTGCACACAAGCCCTCCGAGGAGATCATGGCGGATTTCGGGGACGGCCCGGAGCCGGTTCGAGTAGACGAGATCGAAGGGCCGGCGGAATAACGTGTCGAGCCCTTCCCCCTCCGACCTCACCCTGATCCTGTCGGTGGGCGGCAGTCCGCAGCCGCTTGCGACGGCGATCGAACAGCTGCGCCCCAAACGCATCGTTTTCGTCGTCTCCGACGGCAGCGACGGCAGCCCGAGTTCGCGCGCGATGGTGGAGCAGGCGGAAATCACCTACGACCATCGAACCGGACAGATCGGCCCGGGGCTGGCGCATCATCCGGCCTGCCCGGCCGACCGGGTGATTGTGGACGTGCCTCCCGACGATCTGGACCGCGCTCTGGCCCGGATCGACGACCGGATTGCCCGCGAAGTTCGCTTCCGACCGGTCACCGTCGATTACACCGGCGGCACCAAGACGATGACCGCGGCCATGGTGCTGGCCGCGACGGCCTATCCCGGGGTTCGCCTGCAATTCATGGCCGGCAAGCGGTCGGACCTGTCCAAGGTCGCGGCCGGAACGGAAGCCGCAGTCGAGATGCCGGGCGATCTGGTGGGCATGGGGCGGGCCTTCACGATGATCTGGGAGCTGCTTGGCCGGCGCCAGTATGGCGCGGCGCTTGCCGTGGCCCAGCATATGCACCGCGACGTGGCCCGTCTGTCGCGCCGGGTTCCCGGCAGCTGGGCGCGCAGGGTCAACGGCTGGGTCCGGGTTCTGTCCGTTCTTGACGCCTGGGACCGTTTCGATCACGCGGGGGCCTTCACGCTTCTGGACAGCGGTCTGGAGGAAGGCGCCTCATGGGCCATGGCTTTCGAGGCATCGGGGCTTGCAAGCCGACTCGAACGGCTGGCGGAATGTGCCGGCAAGCCCAATCCCGAACTGACCGAAGATCTTTGGCTCAACGCTCACCGCAGGGCGGAAAACGGCCTTTACGACGATGCCGTTGCCCGTCTCTACCGCCTTGCGGAAGCCGCTGTTCAGTCTCGCCTGTGGTTGCACCACGGAATCGATACTGGCCAGGTCGACGCGCACGTTCTTTCTGCGCCGATCGCCGCAAATGCGCCATCCTGGCGTGACCGCCGGACCGGTCGGGAATACCATCGCCTTTCCCTGACCGATGCCCGAAGACTGCTGGCGGAGCTGGAGCGCCGCGATCCCTTTGCCCCATCCTGGCCCATCGGCATGACCCCCAAGTGGCAATCGCGCCGAAACAGGTCGATACTGGCGCACGGATTTTCCGCGATGACCCGCGAAGACTGGCAAGAGGCGCGCAACTGGTTCATGCAAAGACGCGGCGTCCTGTGGGAGGATCTCCTGGGGCGCCCCACTCTGGATCAGTTGCCGAACCAATGGCAGGAAACATGACCGAAAACGATTCCGACCGCACCAATTCGCGCCTCGTCTCCTTTCTTGGTGTCGGCGACTATCGACCCACGACATATGCGTTTCAGGGGCGGCAGGTTGAAACGCGCTTCGTCGCGCAGGCGCTCGCGGAGTTTCTGGACTGCGGACGAACCACGATTTTGGCCACGCATGAGGCCGAGGACCGGCACGGAGAGGCATTGAGAGCCGCCCTGGAAGACGACGGCCGGCAGGTCGAGCTGCGCCGCATCCCGTCCGGGCGTTCCGAAGCGGAGCTGCGCGATCAGTTCCGGATCCTGCGCGACACGCTAATCGAAGACACCGAAACACCGCTGACGATCGACATCACCCACGGCTTTCGCGCCCAGCCCTTTTTTGCGGCCGCAGGCCTTGCGGTGCTTTCGGCATCTGGCCGACTGCCCGAGCAGACCCGGATCCTCTATGGCGCCTTCGAGGCGAAGGACGGAAACTCCACGCCGATCTGGGAGCTGTCGCCGCTGCTCGACATGATGGGCTATGCCCAGGCGGCGTCGGCATTCCGCCAGACCGGAGATGCCCGACCCTTGGCGGATGCCCTGGAGGCGGAACGCCGCCGGATCGCCGCCCGTGCGCAACAGGGCGAACGCGGCTTCGCCAAGGCCCAACTGGTCGCGCCCCTGCGCCGCTTTGCCGCCGACCTGGCCGCCACGCGGCTGGTCGCCCTTCTCGTGGGCGTCGAACGCAACGGCAAGTTCGAAAAATCCTCGGCCCGCGCGCTGCACGAGGCTCTGGAAAAATGGGCGGCGCAATGCGACCGCGATCACCCAGCACTGGTGCCGCTGATCGGCGACCTGATCGAGATGACGTCGGGCCTGCTGGTGCCGGAAGACGCCGCCGTCGAACAGGGGCTGGCCGCGGCCGAGGCGCGACGGGCGACGGCGGAACTGGCGGAACTCTACCTGGGCTTCGGACGTCTCATGGAAGCCGCCGCCATCGCGCGCGAGGAAATCGTCAGCCGGATCGCCACGCGACCGGAAGCGATCCGTGCCGGCCGGCGCGACTTCGACCCCGAGGCCCGCGCGGCGGTCGAACGGACGGCCAGCGCGGCACGCGACATTCGCAGCCTCTGGGACTGGCGCAACGACCTGCTGCATGCCGGCATGCGCCTCGATCCCCTTCCGGGCGACAGGCTGGCCAAAAACGTGCGGGCGCTCGTCGATGAAATCGCGCGCCCTGCCAAGACAATCATCGTCTCGCGCCACCCCGGTGCCATCGAATGGATCAAGAGGCAGGGGATTGTGGGGGATGAGGTTCTGGAGCATGTCGCTGAAGAGGACATCGCGCGTTTGCGAGCCGGCGACCGGATCGTGGGCACGCTGCCGGTGACCCTTGTCGCGCGCTTGTGCGGTCAGGGCGTGACCTGCGAGATTCTGTCGCTGGACATGGAACAGTCCGACCGCGGCCGCGATCTGACCGCCGAGGATCTTGAGGCTGCGGGGGCTCGGCTTGACCGCGTGAGGGCCAGCTTTGCCGACTGACCGGTCTGAGCCGGGCGCCCCGGGAACAGATCGGCCGGTCCCGGTTGCCCTGGCAAGCGGAGTATGTCTTTCGGCCCAGGCAAGCGCCTCGTCCGTTTTGTTCGAGGCCCTTCGCCCGCGCTTCTGAAATCCGATGACGACGTTCTTTCGGTGCAGCGGGTTTATGGCGGCTACCAGATCGACGTGAGGAAGAAGGGCGGCAAGGCGTATATTCTCAGCCCGGCGGCGCGGAAGATCGTTGGCGACTTCTCGACCCGCGGCGGACGGACCCATCGCAAGACGATCGACAAGGACCAGCTGCGCCCGCTTCTGGATGTCTATCGGGATACGCTTGGGACCACCTTCATCGCGGATGCGCACAAGGACGAGGCGCGGGCGATCACCGGCGAGACGTTGCCAGACTTCGGGGAGAACGGCGCCAGGCACATGCGGGCACGTCAGCCTGTAGCAACGCTCTCCGGCAAGGAACTCGGGGAGAGGAAGGACTTCGCCAACTCGGGCGGAAGGCGGAAGCGTGGTATCGGGACAACCTGTTCGGCACCACCGTCACGAACAGGGAAACCGGCTGGTAGATTGATTTCCGAAGGGATGGCGGGAAAAAGATCGGCGGGCGCAAAGGGGACGTTTTGTATCGCTCAGTCCCGGCGCTTCGAGCGATCCTTGAGCGTGGGCATCACCTTTCGACGGAAACGGACAATCGCGGCCGCCCAGACATAAAGGCTGTGCACAAGTTTTCCGCCACCATCCTTCTCGATGGAAGGCCGCGTGATCTTGTCGTGACGGTGCGCGAAGATCAGCGCGGGAAATACCATTATGACCTGTCTCGGGATATGAGCGACGGTGCCCGTTTCAAGCGCAAAGGCGGAAACGCGGTGCGAGTGGGCGATGCCCAAGTGCGCAGTCCGGCATTGGAAGGCGGCACCGTCGAACTCAAATTGGACTTCGCCGCCCCTGAAATCAAGACGCCTCGCCCGAACCCCGGCAAGGTGGCGGCGGTCCTGACCGATGTTCTGCGCAAGGTTGGCCTCAAGCGCAAGGTGACGGGGCGCGCGGTGCGCAACCTCAAGGACGGCGCGTTCGCGCTGGCCGGGCGCTACCGGAACGGCGAGATCGCCGTGGACGATGCCGCCTCCGATCCGCTGGGCGCGGCGCGGCACGAGATCATCCACGCGCTGCGTGACAAGGCCCTGTGGGGGCGGCCCTACGGCCTGTTCACCCGCGAGGAATGGCGGGCGCTGGTGCGCGCGGCGCGGGCCGACAAGGATCTGATGGCGCGGATCAGGCGGGACTACCCCGACCTTGGCGCGGCGGCGCAGGTCGAGGAAGCGGTTGCGGAGATGTATCGGGAATGGGCCGCGGCGCGGGATGCGAAATCGCCTGTGGGCAGGCTCATGCAGCGCCTTTCCACGTTCTTCAAGGCCATTGCCAGCGCGCTCAAGGGGCAGGGCTTCACCACGGCGGCGCGCGTGTTCGAGCGGATCGAGCGCGGCGATTTTGGCGGGCGCGGCGAGCCGACCCCGACCGGGCCGGGCGGCGGGTTCAAAGCGAGCCGCGAAGCCCGCCAGACCTGGCGGGAGAACCTGCGCGCATTCCCCGACGGCAAGATCCAGCCGCATGAAACCATGTCGCTTGGTCCTGTCCCCGAAATCGTCAAGACGTTCGGCGGGCGTGGGCGCGATCTGGTGATGGCCGCGAGCAAGCTGCGCAAGGTGCTGGACAAGCACAAGGGGCTGAAACCCGAAACCATCGCCAACCTGCCCGACCTGATCGCAGATCCGTTCATGATTATCGGGGACCGCACCGACGACCGAACTGCCGACATTCTCGTGGTCACGGATCACACGACGCGAGACGGAGATGTTGTCGTGGTGGCGATCAAACGCTCCGGCACCGACGACAAGGGCCGCAAGGCATCGGTTGTTGTGACTCTCCACGGGCGGGACAGACTCAGGGAAATGGTGGCGCTCGCCAATGACAGCAGCCGGGGCCGCAACCGGATTCTATACGTTCGCGGGGAACGCGAAGGCTCGGGATATAGACATACCGGGAACTCTCCCCTTAACGCCTCGCTGAGCGACACCCTTCGACGCCTTCGCTACGACCGGAAGATACGCACTCCGAGGACCGTTTTCAAGAGCGGTGAGCCTCCCGCCGGCGCCAAACACATGCGCCGGAACCGCGATGCCGGGTTCGAGAGCGCGCCGCATGTCATGGCCAAGTCCATCCGCGAAGGCGAGAAGAAACTTCTGTCCGACCTTCTCACGCAGGCAATGGCGGGCAAGAACGGCTGGAACGTGCTGGCCCTGGTGCCGGGCCGGGCGCTGATGGAAGAACTCGGGGCCAAGATCCCGTCCATCAAGACCTATCTGCGGCTCAAGGAGCGCATGGACGAGCGGCGCAACGAGAAGCACGAGCAGATGGACCGCATCGCCCAGGACCGGCGCAAGCTGGCGATTGGCGACCGCGACGCCAACGACCGGATGATGCGCCTGATGCACGACAGCACGATCATCGGGCAAGATCCGTCCAAGCCGTTCGTTGCCCTGCGCAAACCGTAGGCTCCGCCGAGTTCAGGGAGCAGCGTATCGTGCGGCCGCAGGCGCGCAACATCCACCATTCGGCGGACGATAACCGCGTGAATGCCGAGCGCGTCGAGCGCGTCGTCGTGAACGAAACGCCGATCTGGCTCATCATCGCTTTCGCCGTCGCGCTTCTGATGGACAGCCCTCTGGGCTGACCCGAGCAGATCATCGCGGCGTTTTGTCGGCGGAAGTGATACGGGTAACCTTGCCTTCATTCTGATTCTTTGGGCAAGACGCCTTACGACATGGGGGCCGGCGCATGACTGCCTTGAGGTGTGAAACTTCCGACTTGATCTGACGGACAACTCAGCTTTCGGCGCTGAGAATGGGTTGTTGGCTGTCCGATGGGTCGGGAGCGCTGATCGTCTTTTCCGCGGCGATGTGTAACGTTTCCCGGAAGGTCTGCATAGGTGTCTTGCCGTAGCAGTATCTTCCCGAGTGCGGTCGTTGTTCGTTGTATCCGGCCAGCCAGGCATCGAGATCGGTCTGCAGCTCCTCAACCGACCGGTAGAGCTTCTTGCGGAAGGCGATGTCGTAGAACTCGTCCTTGACGGTCCTGTGGAAGCTCTCGCAGATGCCGTTGGTCTGAGGCGAACGTGCCTTGGTCCTGGTGTGGTCGATGTCCTCGACCGCGAGATAGAGCTGATAGGCGTGGTTTTCGACCTTGGCGCAATATTCGGTGCCCCGGTCGGTGAGGATGCGCAGCAGGCTGATCCCGTGCTCGGCGAAGAACGGGATGACCCGGTCGTTCAGCAGATCGGCCGCCGTGATCGCGGTCTTCTCGGTGTAGAGCTTGGCGATCGCCACCCGCGAATACGTATCCACGAAGGTCTGCTGATAGATGCGGCCCACGCCCTTCATCGTGCCCATGTAATAGGTGTCCTGGCTGCCGAGATAGCCCGGATGGTGGCTCTCGATCTCGCCATGGGCCTCCTTCTGGCTCTTCGCCTTCTCCAGCGCCGCCATCTGTTCCTCGGTCAGCAGGATGCCCTCCTGGGCGGCGCGGGCCTCCAGCGCCTTCAGCCGCTTCTTCATGGTCTCCAGATCATGGCGCAGCCAGATCGAGCGCACGCCCGACGAGGACACCATGATGCCCTTCTGCTGCAGCTCCCATGACGCCCGCTTCTGGCCCAGACCGGGTTTTCGATGGCCAGCTCGACCACCGACCGCTCCACATGCTCCGGCACCCGGTTCTTCAGGATCGGCTTGCGGCGGCTGAGATCCATCAACGCCTGCTCCCCGCCCTGTTCATAGAGTTCCTTGAACCGGTAAAAGCTGTCACGCGAATAGCCCATTACCTTGCAGGCCTGCGAAACGCTGCCGAGCTGTTTGGCCAGTTCCAGCAGCCCCAGCTTCGGTTTGATGATCTTTTCCTGAATGCTTGTCATTGATCGACACTCCTTGCTTGCGCTCCATAAGAGCAGAAATGTCAGATCAAGTCGCGTGCTTTACAGAGGAGGACGCGGCGCGCCACCAAGCGTTCTGGTTGAACAACAGGCCGTGACGCGCCATCGTCTATGAGCAGACCGCTTCCTCCATTCCTTGCCGGGCAGCAGGCGTTTCGCGCTGGGGAGCCGGAAACGGCGAATCCGCACCCGCCGGGGATTGTGGATGGTGATTGATACCCCGGTCCTTGGGCCAACTGGCGCGGTGGCTGGCACCATTCGAAAGCCGTGCGCGCCTTCACCGACCGGGCAGGCGCACCACCTACGCGTCAGCCTGATTGACGAAATCCGCCCATTTCTGCATCAGGAAACGGCGCTGATCCAGAAGATCGGGTCTGGCTTAGGCGCGCTCCACCTTGCCGCCGACCACATGCCCAAGGGCGGTTTCCGCAATATCGTATCCCGCCGCGCCGGTGTCCTGCACCCATGTCCTGAACGACGTGCGAAAGCCGTGTATGCGGCCCGCCTCTCCGAGCCGATCGAGTGTCTTGGAGAGGGCAACGTCCGAGATGCCCTTGCGTAGACGGGGCGACGGGAACAGGTGAGCGCCGATCCTGCGTTCCCGGCACGCCTCGACAATGCGCATCGCCTCGTCCGAGAGGGGGGCGCGAAAATCTCCAACCTTGCCGCGGCGCCCCTTCACGCGGTCAGCCGGGACGATCCATACGTCGCCGTCGATTTCGTCGAAGCGGGCATTGCGCACGCCATCACTGCGCACGGCGGTCAGGATCGCAAACCGAAGCGCCAGCGGCGACACGCCAGCCATGTCGCACAGCCTGGCATAGAGATCCGGCACGTCCTGCCAGGGCGTCGCTGGGATCGGCGTCGGCTTGTGGGCGACGTATCCGAGCATGTGTTGAGCCGCGTCCGCGATGAATGGATCTACGTCATAGCCCGACAGGCGCGCATGGCGCAGGACGATGCGCGTCCTGTTGACCGCCTTCACGGCGGTCGCGTTTTTTGTGCGCCAGATCGGTTGCAAGGCATCCCGAATGTCCCTCTGCGTGAGCGACGACACTGGTATTGCCCCGATCTTCGGGATCACATGCAAGCGCAGCGGCGCGAACCACCGTCCGCGCTCCCCATCGCCGCGCAGCATTTCCTTCCTGGCCTCGAACGCGATATGGGCCATTTCCTCGAACGTGGGATCACCACGGTCTGGCTTCATGTCCTCGGCGCGTTGTCGGTCGCGCTCGCGGATTGGGTCTTGCCCGGATTCCTTGACGGCGGCCCACTTGTCTCGCTCCCTGCGCGCCTCTGCCAGCGACATTGCCGGAAACGAACCGAGTCCCATTTCCCGGCGCCGCCCGCCGATCTGGTGGCGGAATTTCCATCGCCCGCCGTTTTCTCCGGCCACGAACAGAAGCCCGCCGCCATCATGCAGCTTGTCCCCCGACACCGCCGCCTTGATCTGTCTTGCGGTCAGCTTGTTCAGCCCCGCCATCCCCCGGCCCCCATTCTGGCCCCCATCCGGGCCTCGCTACAATGCAACAACTTGCGACAGCCTGGTGCACCGGGAGAGTTGCGGCGCGCAAATGAAAAAGGCGCAGCGAACCGTTTGCAACAGTTTGCACAACGCGACATGTGCCCGCCGCCCGCACCAGCAATTTCCGACCGGGATACGCACATTCGCCGCGACGGCATTGTTTTTCTTGCGCCTTTCGGGGCGGGGATTATGCTGCTGGGGCAGAAAGAGGATGCCGCAGTGCAGAACAACCCGGATACGACGCTTATCACGCCAACGGCGCCGATCGCCACCGCGACCCACGGGTGGCGGGCGAAATGCCTGCAGCGGCTGGTGCGGCTCGACCTGCCCGTGCCGCGCACCGTCGCTCTGTCCTTCGACGCGGTGCGGCGGATCGGCGAAGACGAGATGCCGGATATCGACGCGATCATGGCCCAGTTCGAACCCGGCGCGCTGCTCTGCGTGCGGCCGTCGTCCGAAGACCCGGACTGGGGCGGGCCGAAGGCGGTGCTGAACATCGGCATGAACGACGCGGCCTATGTGGAGCTCAGCGACACGATCGGGGCTGAAGCCGCGGCGACCATGTACATGCGGTTCGTCCAATCCTATGCGGTGCATGTGGCGCGGCTCGACCCGGACATGTTCGACCACGTCCACGGCGATGGCCAGCTGGGCCTGTCGGAAACCCTGTTCGCCTACGAGGAAGAGGCCGGCGAGCCCTTCCCGCAGGATCCGGCGGTGCAGCTTTCGGGCGTGCTGCGGTCGATGGCGCGGGCCTGGCAGGGCACCACGGCGCGGCTGTTGCGGCAGGCCAAGGGCGCGCCGGCCGATGCCGGTCTGGGCCTTGTGGTGCAGCAGATGGTGCCGGGCTACGGCCCGGGCGAATGCGGCTCGGGCGTGTTGCAACTGGTGAATTCCACCACCGGGCTGCCGCAGATCACCGGCCGCTATCTCAGCCAGAGCCAGGGCCGCGACGCGCTGGGGGCGGGGGCCGGGGCGCTGTATCTGGAAAAGGATCCGCGCGGGCCGTCGCTGGAGGAACTGGCGCCAGAAGCGTTCGAGATGCTCAAGGACCATGCCCGCCTCATGCGCCGCCGCCTGCGCGAAGAGATGCAGGTCGAATTCGTGATCCAGAACGGCGAGGTGTTCATCCTTGACGGCGTGCGCGTTGCGCGCAGCCCGCGGGCGGCGCTTCGGATCGTGGTGCGGCTGGTCGAGGACGGGATCATCCCGCCGCAAGAGGCCCTGATGCGGATCGACCCGCATTCGCTGAGCGAGCTTCTGCACCGTCAAGTGGACCCCGAGGCCGCGCGCGACGTGATCGGCTCCGGCATTGCCGCCAGCCCCGGCGCGGCGACCGGGCGGATCGTGTTCACCGCCTCGGATGCACAGGCCAGCGCGGCGCGGGGCGAGCCCTGCATCCTGGTGCGCCGCGAAACCTCGCCCGAAGACGTGCGCGGCATGCACGCCGCCGTCGGCGTGCTGACCGAACGCGGCGGCATGACCAGCCACGCCGCCGTGATCGGGCGCGGGCTGGGTCTGCCCTGCATCGTGGGTGCCTCGTCGATGACCTTCGACATGCGCGGGCGCAAGCTGATCGCGGCGGACGGGCGCGTGTTCGCCGCCGGCGACGTCATCACCATCGACGGCAGCGCGGGGGAGGTTCTGGCCGGCGAGCCGCCGATGCTCGAGGCGGCGCTGGACGATGCCTTCCAGACCTTCATGGGCTGGGCCGATGCAGAACGAGACATCGGTATCCGCGCCAATGCCGACACGCCCGAGGATGCCCGCACCGCGCGCCGGTTCGACGCGCAGGGGATCGGGCTGTGCCGGACCGAGCACATGTTCTTCGAGCCCGGCCGCCTGACCGTGATGCGCGAGATGATTTTTGCCGAAACCAGCCGGGGCCGCGAGGCGGTGCTGGCGCGGCTGCTGCCGATGCAGCGGGCGGATTTCGTCGAACTGTTCTGCATCATGGAGGGGCTTCCGGTCTGCATCCGCCTGTTCGACCCCCCGCTGCACGAATTCCTGCCCACCACCCGCACCGGCCAGCGCGAGATGGCCGAGGCGCTGGACCTGCCGGTGTCGGACGTGGTGCGCCGGGTCGAGGCGATGCAGGAATACAACCCCATGCTGGGCCTGCGCGGGGTGCGGCTGGGGGTAACGGTGCCGGAAATCTACGACATGCAGGCCCGTGCCATCTTCGAGGCGGCGCTCGAGGCGGGGCGCGACAGCGCGCCGGTGGTGCCCGAGATCATGATCCCGCTGGTCAGCGCCAAGCGCGAGGTCGAACTGGTTCAGGCCCGCATCGACGCGGTGGCGGCGGCGGTCAGGGCCGAGACGGGGAAGAATTTCGAATACCGGCTGGGGGTGATGGTGGAAACCCCGCGCGCGGCGCTGCGGGCCGGTGAGATTGCCCCGCATACCGCGTTCCTGAGCTTCGGCACCAACGACCTGACCCAGATGACCTATGGCCTGTCGCGCGACGATGCGGGGCGGTTCATGTCCACCTATGTCCAGCAGGGCGTGTTCGCGGAGGATCCGTTCCATGTGCTCGATACCGAAGGTGTGGGCGAATTGCTGCGGCTGGGGGTCGAGCGGGGCCGGTCGGCGAACCCCGACGTGATCCTGTCGATTTGCGGCGAACATGGCGGCAACCCCGAATCGATTTCCTTCTGCCGCAGCGTCGGGTTCGATTACGTGTCCTGTTCGCCCTTCCGCGTGCCGGTGGCGCGGCTGGCGGCCGCTCAGCTGGCCATCGCCCACAAGCTTGGGGAGGAGGGAGCCGGCTGACCCCAGATGTGGTGGGTCCGCCGACGCCATATCCGGCAGAGCCGGGTTCGTGACGGCGCGGAAGCCGCTTGCATTTTTCGCGAAACTGGACGTTGCGGCGATTCTGGGCTAAATGCCGCCGCGTGCCGAACGGGGGACTCGGTGCGAGTAACGATGTCTGTGGGGGCGTCATGATGACTCGAACACTGATTGCCGCGGTTCTGGCGGCGTTTTCGCTCGCCGGTGCGGTTCATGCCGAGGCCGAAGTCAGCCGCGCCGCGACCTCCGACGTCGCGGTGGCGCCGAACCGGGCCGAGACCGGGCTCAAGGCATTCTTCGCCTCGATCGCCGAGAAGATGGCTCCGCGGAAGAAGGAACAGAAAGTGTCCTTCACCCGGGAATGGATCGACTCGCGTCCCGCCGCCAAGGGCGATGCGGAATGGGCCTGCCTGGCCGAGGCGCTTTACTTCGAGGCGCGCGGCGAAACGGTGAAGGGCCAGTTCGCGGTGGCCGAGGTGATCCGCAACCGGGTCGCCAGCAGCCAGTTTCCGAACACCTATTGCGGCGTGATCCATCAGGGCACGGGCAAACGCTATCAATGCCAGTTCACCTATACCTGCGACGGGGTGAGAGAGGTGATCGTGGAAAGGGACGCCTATGACCGGGTGGCGAAAATCGCCCGTCTGGTGCTGGATGGCGCGCCCGTCAACCTGACCGGCGGGGCGCTCTATTATCACACCACCGCCGTCCGTCCCAGCTGGTCGCGGCGCTTTGCCGAAACCGCCCGGATCGGGGTGCACATCTTCTATCGGCCCAAGCTGCGGACCGCGTCAAACGGCTGATCGGCCGGCAGGGGTTTCGCGCGGATCGGCGCGGGTCTACCCTTGGCGTCAAAGGAGGCCCGCCCATGCCCATGTCCCGCCGCCGATTCCTGGCAGGTTCCGCCGCAACCGCAGCGGTTGCCGCCGCTCCGCTGCGGGCCGGTCAGGCGCCTGACCTTCTGACCGCCGCCCCCGCCGACCAGCAGGTCGCGCCCGAGGGCTATGCCCGCACCGCCGTCTGGGCCTATGACGGGACCGTGCCGGGTCCGGTGCTGCGCGTGCCTCAGGGCGGGCGGGTGCGGCGGCGGCTGCTGAACGCCCTGCCGGTCGAAACCGCGGTCCACTGGCACGGGGTGCGGATCGACAACGCGATGGACGGTGTGCCGGGGCTCACCCAGGCGCCGGTGCCGCCGGGCGGAAGCTTCGACTATGACTTCGCGGTGCGCGACGCCGGCACCTTCTGGTATCATTCCCATCAGCGGTCGATGGAGCAGGTCGAACGCGGCCTGCACGGGGTTCTGGTGGTCGAAGAGCCCGAGCCGCCCGAACTGGATCACGACCTGCCGCTGGTGATCGACGACTGGCGGCTGGATCCGGAGACGGCGCAGTTGATCGCCGGTTTCGACAAAATGCACGATCTCAGCCATGCCGGGCGGCTGGGCAACCTGATCTCGGTCAACGGCCGGTTCGACCCCGCGCAGACGGTGCGCCGGCATGACCGCCTGCGCCTGCGGCTGATCAATGCCGCCACGGCGCGGATCTTCCCGGTCGGGCTGGACGGGATGGAGGGCTGGCTGATCGCGCTGGACGGGATGCCGCTGGCGCAGCCCGTGGCGGTGACGGGGGCCTTCACGCTCGCCCCCGCGCAGCGGGCCGACCTGATCGTGGACGTGACCGCCGAGGCCGGCGGCACCGCCAGCCTGGTCACGGTGGAACGCGACGGCGCCTACGGCATCGCGCGGTTTCCCGTCGCCGGGCAGGCGGCCGGCATCCGGCGGGAGGCTCCGAACCCGCTGCCGCCCAACCCCCTGCCGCGGATCGCCGATCCGGCCGCCGCGCCGCTGCATGCCATGACGATGACCGGCGGCGCGATGGCCTGGCTGTCCGAGGCGCGCCTGAACGGCGAGACGCTGGACGGGCGGGCGCTGGCGCAACGGGGCAAGTTCTGGGCGCTGAACGGCGTGGCCGACCGCGACACGGCGCCCTTCATCGACGCGCATCCGGGCGAGACGCACCGCATCGCCTTTGTCAACGACACGATGTTCCCGCACGCCATGCACCTGCACGGCCACCATTTCCGCGAGATCACCGACAGCGGCGCGCTGGGCCCGTGGCGCGACACGATCCTGGTGGAGCGGGGTCGGACGCGGCAGGTCGTCATGGTCGCCGACAATCCCGGCGACTGGCTGCTGCACTGCCACATGCTGGGTCATGCCCGGGCGGGGATGGCCAGCTGGATCCGCGTCGCCTGACGCTTTCGGTCGCTGGTGCGGCGCGTTCGGGGCTGATAAACAGACCTGCACGGCGTAGACCGGCGCCGACGCCATGCCCGACCGCAATGCCCGGAGGCCACCCATGAGTTCCGACATCCGCCTTGCCTTTGCGCACCCGTCCGAACGGGCGGCGGCCACCGCGCGGCCGGGTCCGCTGGACCGCATCTCGCTGCGCGACCACATCGTCGAGGTCGAGATCGGCGCCTTTCAGGCCGAGCGCGGCACCACCCAGCGGGTCTGTTTCAACGTCGTGGTCGAGGTCGAGCCGGTCGAGGGGCCGATCGACGACGATGTGGACCGGATCCTCTCCTACGACAAGGTGACCGAGGCCATCGCCCATGAACTGGCCGAGGAACGGCTGAACCTTCTGGAGACGCTCGCCGAACGCATCGCCGAACGCCTCCTGGCCGAACCGCAGGCGGTGCGGGTCTTCGTGCGGATCGAAAAGCTCGACCGCGGCCCCGGCGCGCTGGGCGTGGAAATCGTGCGTTCGCGCGATCAGGTCTGGCACCGCCCGCAGGACGACGACCGCCCGCATCCGCGGCTGGTGTTCCTGTCGAACGCGGCGATTGACTCGCCGTATCTGTCGCGCTGGATCGACCAGCTTCATGCCGAGGGCCGCCCGGTGATCCTGTGCGTGGGCGCGCCGGACACGCCCGCGCCGCAATCGGGGCACCCGCTGACCCAACGCCGCATCGATTTGCTTGCGATCGAACAGAACGCTTGGGTTCTGGCCGCGCGCGATCCGCGCTGCGTGGTGGTGGCGACCAGGACAGAGCTCGACTGGGCGATGAAGCACGGTCAGATCAGCGTCTGGGCGCCCTCCAAGATCGTGCTGGACGCGGTGGACGGTCCGTCGGCGCATCCTTCCGACGCGGTGGCGCTGGCGGCCTGGTTCGCGGCCCATTTCGAAGCCGAGGAGATGATGGTATTCGGCGCGCATCTGCCCGAAAACCCCGGCGTGCCGCTGCGCGCCATATCCGTGGAGACATCCGACCTGTGACAGACTGTTACCGTCCGTTGGTTCAAGGCGGCGCGGTCCGGCCCGAGGGCGCGACGCCCCTGGCCGGAGGGCCGCTGTGGTTCACCCATGCCGAGCGGCTGGGCCGCGACCGGCGGGGAGAAATCGTGCCCGCAAAAGACATCCCGCCCGCGCAGCTTGAGCGCCTGACCGCGCCGCGCGCGCCGGTGGCGGGGCTGGAGATGACGCGTCCGCAGATCATGGGGATCCTCAACGTCACCCCCGACAGCTTTTCCGACGGGGGCCGCCACAATGCGCCTGACGCCGCGCTGGCGGCGGCGCGTGCGATGATCGAGGCCGGCGCCGCCATCATCGACGTGGGGGGCGAATCCACCCGCCCCGGCGCGGCGCTGGTGCCCGAGGACGAAGAAATCGCCCGCACCGCCCCGGTGATCCGGGCGCTGGCGGCGCAGACGGACACGCCAATTTCCATCGACACGCGCAAGGCCGCCGTCGCCGCGGCTGCGCTGGAGGCCGGCGCGCATCTGGTGAACGACGTTGCCGGGTTCACCTTCGACCCCGCGCTTGCCCCGCTTTGCGCGGACCGGGCGGTGCCGGTCTGCGTGATGCACAGCCAGGGCGACCCCGAAACCATGCAGCTGAACCCGACCTATGACGACGTCGTGCTGGACGTCTACGACTTTCTCGCCGGCCGGGTCACGGCGCTGGAACGGGCGGGCATCCCGCGCGCGCGGATCGTGATCGACCCCGGCATCGGCTTCGGCAAGACGCAGGACCACAACCTTGCACTGTTGCGCAACCTGTCGGTGTTTCACGGGATCGGTTGCGCGATTCTGCTGGGGGTGTCGCGCAAGCGCTTCATCGGCGATATCGGCAAGGAACCGCGCGCCGATGCCCGCGCGCCGGGATCCATCGCGGTGGGGCTTGCGGGGCTGGCTCAAGGCGTGCAAATCCTTCGGGTGCATGATGTTGCAGAAACCGCCCAGGCCATCCGGCTGTGGCAGGCGGTGCGCTGAGGGATTGAGATGAAGAAACTGTTTGGAACCGACGGGGTGCGCGGCACCGCGAACACCGATCCCATGACGGCCGAAACCGCCTTGAAGATCGGCGCTGCCGTGGGGCGCTATTTCCGCCGTGACGCGACCGGCGTGCACCGGGTCGTGATCGGCAAGGACACGCGGCTTTCGGGCTACATGCTGGAAAGCGCGCTGACCGCGGGGCTGACCTCGACGGGCATGAACGTGCTGCTGCTGGGCCCGGTGCCCACGCCCTGCGTGGGGCTGATGACCCGGTCTATGCGGGCGGATCTGGGGGTGATGATCTCGGCCAGCCACAACCCGGCCGAGGACAACGGGATCAAGTTCTTCGGCCCCGACGGGTTCAAGCTGTCCGACCGGGCCGAGCTCGAGATCGAGGCGTTGGTGGAAAACGGGGTCGAGCCCGCGCAGCCGGCCAATATCGGCCGGGCCAAGCGGATCGACGACGCGCGGTTCCGCTACGGCGAACGGCTCAAGGCATCTCTGCCGCGGGGGCTGTGGCTCGAAGGGATCAAGGTCGTTGTAGACTGCGCCAACGGGGCGGCCTGGCGCGCCGCGCCCGAGGTGCTGTGGGAGCTGGGGGCCGAGGTGATCCCGGTCGGGACCTCGCCGGACGGTCTCAACATCAACCGCGGCTGCGGCTCGACCGAGCCGCAGATGGCTGCCGAAACGGTGATCGCGCATGGCGCGGATGTCGGCATCTGCCTCGACGGCGACGCGGACCGCGTGATCCTGATCGACGAACATGGCGCGGTCGCGGATGGCGATCAGCTCATGGCGCTGCTTGCCGCGCGCTGGGCCGAGGACGGGCGGCTCGCGGGTGGCGCGCTGGTGGCAACGGTGATGTCCAATCTCGGGCTGGAACGGTTCCTGTCCGCGCGCGGCCTGCGGCTGGAACGCACCGCCGTCGGCGACCGCTACGTGGTGGAACGGATGCGTCAGGGCGGATTCAACCTGGGCGGCGAGCAATCCGGCCATATCGTGATGACCGATCACGCCACGACGGGCGACGGGCTGATGGCAGGGCTGCATTTCCTGGCCGAGATGGCCCGCAGCGGCCGCCGCGCCAGCGAACTGGTGCGCCAGTTCGAGCCGGTGCCGCAGATGCTGAAGAATGTCCGCTATGAAACCGGCCAGTCGCCGCTCGAGACCTCGACGGTTCAGGCCGCCATTGCCGAGGCCGAGGCAGTCCTGAACGGGAGCGGGCGGCTTCTGATCCGCAAATCGGGGACCGAACCCCTGATCCGCGTGATGGCGGAGGCCGAGGACGACGCCCTTCTGACGCGCGCGGTCGACAGCGTGGTCGAGGCCGTGCAGCGGGCCGTGAACGCCTGAATCGCAACGACGGTACGCGGCGCTCCCCGTTCTTCATCTTGCCGGAAAATACTCCGGGGGAGCGCGAGGGGGCAGCGCCCCCTCGCATCGGTCGGATCGCGCAAGCGATCCGAAACGTCACTCGACTGCGATCGCAGCAACGTCCGGGAAATGCAAAGGACCCCGGCGCGTTCGCCCCGGGGCCCTGGCATTTCAAGATCCGTCGCGAATGATCAGTTCTTTTCCTTGTCCACCATCTTGCCGGCGGTGATCCAGGGCATCATCGCGCGCAGCTTGGCCCCGACCTCTTCGATCTGGTGGGCGTCGTTGTTGCGGCGGATCGCCTTGAACGACGGCTGCCCCACGGCGCATTCGGTCATCCAGTCGCGCACGAAACGGCCCGACTGGATGTCTTCCAGAACCGCCTTCATGCGCGCCTTGGTCTCTTCGCGCGGCAGGATCCGCGGACCCGAAACATACTCGCCATATTCGGCGGTGTTCGAGATCGAGTAGTTCATGTTGGCGATGCCGCCCTCGTAGATCAGGTCCACGATCAGCTTCACCTCGTGCAGGCACTCGAAATAGGCCATTTCCGGGGCATAGCCGGCTTCGACCAGCGTCTCGAAGCCCATGCGGATGAGTTCCACCAGACCGCCGCACAGCACCGCCTGCTCACCGAAGAGGTCGGTTTCGCACTCTTCCTTGAAGTCGGTCTCGATGATGCCCGACCGCCCGCCGCCGATCGCCGAGCAATAGGACAGCGCCAGTTCCAGCGCCTTTCCGCTAGCGTCCTGATGAACGGCCACGAGGCAGGGCACGCCGCCGCCCTTGACATATTCACCGCGCACGGTGTGCCCGGGACCCTTGGGCGCCATCATGATGACATCCACGCCGGGTTTCGGCTCGATCAGGCCGAAATGCACGTTCAGCCCATGGGCAAAGGCGATCGCGGCGCCTTCGCGCAGGTTGTCGTGGACGTATTTGCGGTAGGTTTCGGCCTGCAGCTCGTCGGGCATGGTGAACATGATGAGATCGCACCACGCTGCGGCCTCGGCAATGCCCATCACCTGCAGCCCCTCGGCCTCGGCCTTGGCTGCCGAAGGCGAACCCTCGCGCAGGGCGACGACGATGTTCTTGGCGCCCGAGTCGCGCAGGTTCAGCGCATGGGCGTGGCCTTGGGAGCCGTAGCCCAGGATGGCCACCTTCTTGTCCTTGATGAGATTGATGTCGCAGTCGCGATCGTAATAGACGCGCATGTCCGGCGCTCCTTTTCGGGTCTTGTTGCTACTGGCCCGAGTTGTAATCGGCGTTGCACGGATTGTGATTTCAGATTTTTTGGGTATTTATGACCAGAAAGAAGCATCATTCGTGAGATTTGAGTTGATCGAAAAAATCATTCTTGATGACACGGATCGGCGGATCCTGCGCCAGTTCCAGGCGGACCCGCGACTGACCACGGCGGGGCTGGCCGAGCGGGCAGGGGTGACGCCCGCGACCTGCTGGCGGCGTCTGGAGCGGATGCAGGAGGCGGGGATCATCCGCGCGCAGGAGGCGGTGATCGACTGGGCGGCGCTGGGATACACGGTCGAAGTGAGCCTGCGGTTCACGCTGGACAAGACCCAGCCCCGCGCCTTTGACGAGTTCATCACCGCGGCGCGCGAGATTCCCGAGGTGCTGGAGATCCAGACCTTCCTGGGGCGGGTGGACGTGCGGCTGGCGGTGATCGCGCGGGACATGGGGCATTACCAGCAGCTCTACCGCGACCGGATCCTGACACTGCCGCACATCGCCGAGATCGAACCGCTGATGCATTTGTCGCGGGTCAAGAGCGACGAGGTGCTGCCGGTATGACTGCCCACCCGAACGACCGGACGATCGCGCTGGACGACATCGACCGCCGCATCCTGCGCGAACTGGCCCGCGATGCAACGCAGAGCGCCGGCGCGCTGGGGCGAAAGCTGGACCTGTCGCAACCCGCAACCTGGCGGCGGATCCGGCGGCTGGAGGAGGCGGGCGTGATCGCCGGGCGCCGGCTGCGGCTGGACCGCGAGGCGCTGGGGTTCGGCGTCACCGTGTTCCTCGGGGTGAAGCTCGCGCGCAAGGGGCGGGTGAGCCTGGAGGATTTCGAACGCGCGGTCTCCGCGATCCCCGAGGTGCAGACGGTCGAGCATGTGCTGGGCATCTACGACTATCGCCTGCGGGTGGTGGCCCGCGATCTGCCGGATTTCGAGCGCGTCCTGCGGCGGCGCATCATGACTCTGCCAGGGGCCGGCGATGTCGAGGCCAACGTCCTGCTGAGCGAGGAGCGCCGGCCCGGCCCGATCGGGTAGGGGCGGCAATCGGCCCCGATTCAGGTTTTGCCAGTCCCGCATCCCCGCGCTATCACCGGATGGAAACCGGAAGGAGACCAACAATGCCCGCATTGCTCGACACCGTGGACCCCGAGGGGCTCGAGGAATTCTCGGTCGTGTTCACCGACCGGTCGCTGAACCACATGTCAAAGGCGTTCCAGCAGGTGATGCGGGACATCTCGTCGATGCTGCGCGAAGTCTACAATGCGCAGGCCGTGGCGCTGGTGCCCGGCGGCGGCACCTACGCGATGGAATCCGTGGCCCGGCAGTTCGCGCGGGGGCGCGACGTGCTGGTGGTGCGCAACGGCTGGTTTTCCTACCGCTGGAGCCAGATCGTCGAGACCGGCGGGATCGCCGCCACCGCGACGGTGATGAAGGCCCGCCAGGTGGGCAATGCCGCGCCGCGTCCATTCGCGCCCGCGCCGGTCGAGGAAGTGGTCGAAGCGATCCGCGCCCGCCGGCCCGACGTGGTGTTCGCTCCGCATGTGGAAACCGCCGCCGGGGTGATTCTGCCCGACGACTATGTGGCCGCCGTTGCCGCGGCTGCGCATGAGGTGGGCGCGCTCATGGTGCTGGACTGCATCGCCAGCGGCGCAGTCTGGGTGGACATGGCGAAAACCGGCGTGGACGTGCTGATCAGCGCGCCGCAAAAGGGATGGAGCTCTTCGCCCAGCGCAGGTCTCGTGATGCTGTCCGATCGCGGTGCCGCGCATCTGGAAGAGACCGAGAGCGACAGCTTCGCGCTGGACCTCAAGAAGTGGCGGCAGATCATGGCCGCCTACGAAACGGGCGGCCACGCCTATCACGCCACCATGCCCACCGATGCGCTGCGCCAGTTCCGCGACACCATGGCCGAGACCCGAGAATACGGGTTCGAACGCCTGCGCGAGGCACAATGGGCGCTGGGCAACGGGGTGCGGGCCATGCTGGCGGACAAGGGCGTGGTATCGGTCGCCGCCGAAGGCTTTGGCGCGCCGGGCGTGGTGGTGAGCTACACGGACGACCCCGAGATCCAGAACGGATCGAAATTCGCAGCGCTGGGCATGCAGATCGCCGCCGGCGTGCCGCTGCAATGCGACGAACCGGAAGATTTCCGCACCTTCCGCATCGGCCTGTTCGGGCTCGACAAGCTCTACGACGTGGAGGGCACCATCGCGCGGCTGAAACGGGTGGTCGATCAGGTGCTGTAAGGCGTGGCGGTCCCGGAACACACCGCCCGCCCCGCCTCTGTTTCTTTCTGGTCGGAAATACCCCGGGGGTGAATGGGCCGCAGGCCCAGAGGGGGCAGCGCCCCCTGCCTGAACCGCAGCTGTTCGTGCCACGCCCCCGATCGGCAGGGCGCTCAGCGCTCCAGCTCGCCCCCGGCCTGCACCCAGTGGCCCAGCCCGCCGATATTGTGCACGTCGTCATAGCCCATCTGACGCAGCAATTCCCGTGCATGATGGGACCGCGCCCCGCTGGCGCAGTAGACGGCGATGCTGCCGGCTGTTTCCAGCGCGGGGTGGAAGTCGGGGTGGCGCGGATCGGCCATGTCGCGCAGCCGCATCAGCGGGATATGCAGCGCGCCCTTGGCCTTGCCCGACATCGCCACTTCGTTGTGCTCGCGCACGTCGATCAGCGTGACCTTGTCCTCTTTCGCGGCCTGCACGGCATCCTGCGGGCTCATGCCGGCGGCTGGCTGCGGCTTGCGCATGAAAAACATGTGTCTCATTCTCCTGTTTGACCTCGGGCAGAATATAACATTCGTGAATCGGAATACAATTGCGCCCGGGGGAATTTCGTCGCGTTCCCGCAATGTTCCCATTTTGCGGTTGGAGACTCGGCGCGGCTCGACTATTTCTTAACCACTTGTGCGGGGGCTGGAATGGCTGAGTTGAAAAAGATCGAAGTGCGCGGCGCGCGCGAACACAATCTCAAGGGGATCGACGTCGATATCCCGCGGGACGAGCTGGTGGTGATCACCGGCCTCAGCGGCTCGGGCAAGTCGAGTCTCGCCTTCGACACGATCTATGCCGAGGGCCAGCGGCGCTATGTCGAATCGCTCTCGGCCTATGCGCGGCAATTCCTTGACATGATGGAAAAGCCGGACGTGGACCATATCACCGGCCTGTCCCCGGCAATCTCGATCGAGCAAAAGACCACCTCCAAGAACCCCCGCTCCACCGTCGGCACCGTCACCGAGATCTACGACTATCTGCGGCTTCTGTTCGCCCGCGCCGGCACGCCCTATTCGCCGGCCACCGGCCTGCCGATCGAGGCGCAGCAGGTGCAGGACATGGTGGACCGGATCATGGGGCTGGAGGAGGGCACCCGCGCCTATCTGCTGGCCCCCATCGTGCGCGACCGCAAGGGGGAGTACCGCAAGGAGTTCCTGGAGCTGCGCAAGCAGGGCTTTCAGCGGGTCAAGGTGGACGGGCAATTCCACGAGCTGGACGAACCGCCCGTTCTGGACAAGAAATTCCGCCACGATATCGACGTGGTGGTGGACCGGATCGTGGTCCGCCCCGGCATGGAGACACGGCTGGCCGACAGTCTGCGCACCGCGCTGGATCTGGCCGATGGGATCGCAGTGCTGGAAACCGCCCCGCGCGAGGGCGACCCCGAACGCATCACCTTCAGCGAAAACTTCGCCTGCCCGGTCAGCGGCTTCACCATCCCCGAGATCGAGCCGCGGCTGTTTTCCTTCAACGCCCCCTTCGGCGCCTGTCCGGATTGCGACGGGCTGGGGGTGGAGCTGTTCTTTGACGAACGCCTCGTCGTGCCGGACGCCACGCTGCGGGTGGCGGACGGGGCGATCGCGCCCTGGCGAAAGGGCAAGTCGCCCTATTTCCTGCAGACCATCGACTCGCTCGCCCGCCACTACGGTTTCGACAAGAACGCCCGCTGGAAGGATCTGCCCGAAAAGGTGCGGAAGATGTTCCTTTACGGCTCGGGCGACGACGAAATCAAGTTCCGCTATGACGAAGGCGGCCGCGTCTATCAGGTCACCCGCGTGTTTGAGGGCGTGATCCCGAACATGGAGCGGCGCTATCGCGAAACCGACAGCAACTGGATCCGCGAGGAATTCGAGCGCTATCAGAACAACCGCCCCTGTGGCACCTGCGGCGGCTATCGCCTGCGGCCCGAGGCGCTGGCAGTCCGGATCGCCGGGCTGCATATCGGGCAGGTCACGGAGATGTCGATCCGCGAAGCCTATGCCTGGATCGAACAGGTGCCGGAGCATCTGTCAGCCCAGAGGAACGAGATCGCCCGCGCCATCCTGAAGGAAATCCGCGAGCGGCTGGGTTTTTTGAACAACGTGGGATTGGAATATCTTACGCTGTCCCGTTCGAGCGGAACATTAAGCGGCGGCGAAAGCCAGCGCATCCGTCTGGCCAGCCAGATCGGGTCGGGGCTGACGGGGGTGCTCTATGTGCTGGACGAACCCTCCATCGGCCTGCATCAGCGCGACAACGGACGGCTGTTGCAGACGCTGAAGAACCTGCGCGATCAGGGCAACACGGTGATCGTCGTGGAACATGACGAGGAGGCGATCCGCGAGGCCGATTACGTGCTCGACATCGGCCCCGGCGCGGGGGTGCATGGCGGTCGCGTCGTCGCGCAGGGCACGCCGGAACAGATCGCCGCCGACCCGGCCTCGATCACCGGGCAATACCTGTCGGGCGCGCGCGAGATCCCGATCCCGGCCGAGCGGCGGCCCGGCAACGGCAAGTCCGTCACCGTAGTCGGCGCCACCGGCAACAACCTGAAAAACGTTACCGCCGAGTTTCCGCTGGGCAAGTTCGTCTGCGTCACCGGGGTCTCGGGCGGAGGCAAGTCCACACTGACCATCGAGACGCTGTTCAAGACCGCGTCCATGCGGCTCAACGGCGCGCGCCAGACGCCGGCGCCCTGCGAAACCATCAAGGGGCTGGAGCATCTCGACAAGGTGATCGACATCGACCAGCGCCCGATCGGCCGCACGCCGCGATCGAACCCGGCGACCTATACCGGTGCCTTCACGCCGATCCGCGACTGGTTCGCCGGGCTCCCCGAGGCCAAGGCGCGCGGCTACAAGCCGGGGCGGTTTTCCTTCAACGTCAAGGGCGGCCGCTGCGAGGCTTGCCAGGGCGACGGCGTGATCAAGATCGAGATGCACTTTCTGCCGGATGTCTATGTCACCTGCGAAACCTGCAAGGGCGCGCGCTATAACCGAGAGACGCTTGAAATTCGCTTCAAGGGCAAAAGCATAGCGGACGTTCTTGACATGACGGTTGAAGAGGCGCGCGAGTTCTTCAAGGCCGTGCCATCGATCCGCGACAAGATGGACGCGCTGCACCGGGTGGGGCTGGACTACATCAAGGTCGGCCAGCAGGCCACCACGCTGTCGGGCGGTGAGGCGCAGCGGGTGAAGCTCAGCAAGGAACTCAGCAGACGCGCCACGGGCCGGACGCTCTACATCCTCGACGAACCCACCACGGGGCTGCATTTCGAGGACGTCAAGAAGCTGCTGGAGGTGCTGCACGAACTGGTGGATCAGGGCAATACCGTGGTGGTGATCGAGCACAATCTCGACGTCATCAAGACCGCCGACTGGATCATCGACATCGGCCCCGAAGGCGGCGATGGCGGGGGCGAGATCGTCGTTGCCGGAACGCCCGAGGAAGTGGCCGAATGCGAACGCAGCCACACCGGGCGCTTCCTCAAAGAGATGCTGGCGGCGCGCCGGGTGGCGGCGGAATAGGAAAGGCCCGCCATCGCGGCGGGCCTTCGCGGGTCTTGCGGGTCAGGCCTTGGCGGTGCCGCCATGTCCGCCCTGCTTGCGGTTGGTGGACCAACCGAACAGCTTGTAGACCGGGCAGAAACCCACGGCGCCGCTGATGACCGGGATCAGGCCCAGCCAGAACACCCAGCGCCACGCCCAGTCGGTGAAGTAGAAAAACCCGGCCACGATGACGAGGCCCACGATCACGCGGATCACGCGATCCAGCACACCAGTGTTGACGTCGAACATTTCCACATCCTCCGTAACTCTGCACATGCCGTCTTGATCGGGACGATTTGCCCGACTCCGATATGGCGCCATAGCGCGCGTTTTCAAGATACGCGGCACCGCCTCCCGCGCGAAATCGGCCGCACCCTGGCGGGCAAAACGGACCGGTCGTGGTCGAGGAACAAAACGGGCGCGCCTTGGACCTGCTCCGGATGGCCACCGGCAAGGGCTATCTGACCGACGGGAACCTCGCCTTCCTCGATCAATCTCGCGCCTGCCCGCAGTGTGCCTCGTCCGCACCGAATCGCAAGGCCCGGCAACCGGCGCCGGCGCCTTCATCTTGCTCCAAATACTCCCGCCGGAGGCAGCGCGGGCTCCGCCCGCGCTTCAGCCGCGATGGCGCTTTTCGAACCGCGGCAGCATGGCGCTGAAATCCATGCCGGATCCGCCTTCCTGCTCGACGAACTGCGCGTAAAGCTCCATCGCGCGCTGGCCCATCGGCGTGTCGGCATCGGCGCTTTCGGCAGCCTGCTGGCTCAGCCGCAGATCCTTGAGCATCAGATCGGCGGCGAAACCGGGTTTGTAGCCGTTGTCGGCCGGCGATTGCGGACCCACGCCGGGGGCGGGGCAATAGGCATTCATCGACCAGCTGTAGCCCGACGAGGTGCTGACCACGTCGAACATCTTCTGCCGGTCCAGCCCCAGCTTGTCGGCCAGCGCAAAAGCCTCGCAGGTGGCGATCATGGTCACGCCCAGGATCATGTTGTTGCAGATCTTGGCGGCCTGGCCTGCCCCCGATCCGCCGCAATGCACCGCCTTCTGCCCCATGATGTCAAAGAGCGGCTTGACCTTTTCGAAGGCCTCCTCCGGCCCGCCGGCCATGAAGGTCAGCGTGCCCGCCGTGGCCCCGCCGACCCCGCCGGACACGGGCGCATCCATCGCCAGAATCCCGGCCCTTTCGGCCTGTTCCGCCACCGCCCGGGCGCTGTCCACGTCCACGGTGGAACAGTCCACGAAGACCGCGCCCTTCGCCATCGCCGGGATGATTTCTTCGGCGACGCGGCGCAGGATCTCGCCGTTTGGCAGCATGGTGATGACCACCTCGGCGCCGCGGGCGGCGTCGGCGGCGCTGGGGGCCATCTTCACCCCTTCAACCGACACCTCCGCGGTGTCGAATCCGACCACCTCGTGGCCCGCCTTTGCCAGATTGGCGGCCATCGGCGCGCCCATGTTGCCCAGCCCGATGAAACCGATCTTCATCAGCCTTCCTCCTCTTCAAATGTCAGCCCGTCCGGCCCCAGGGGCGCCAGCATCTTCTCGACCGCCTCTGCCGGCACGTTCATGTCGGCGAACTGCCATTTCGGGTTGCGGTCCTTGTCGATGATCGCCGCCCGGATGCCCTCCAGGAAATCGCCGTGCTCCATCGCCCGCCAGACATAGCGGTATTCCAGCTTCAGCGCATCGCGCATGGTGGCTTCGGGCGCGCGCAGCCGGTGGATCATCTCGATCGTGCAGGCCATCGACAGGGGCGAATTGCGCTCCAGCGCGGCCAGCGTCTGCCGCGCGCGGTCGCTGTCCTCGGCCCGCAGCGAGGCCAGCAGCGCGCCCAGGCTCGAGGCGCCGAAATGCCAGTCGATCCAGCCGCGCATGGACGCCAGCGGCGCCTCTGGCGGGGTCCGGGCATGGCTGGCCACATGGCCCACGTCGCCGCTGGCCTCCAGCATCTCGATCAGGTCGCGCCAGGTCTCGCGCGGGATGTAATGGTCGGCAAAACCCGCCAGGATCGCGTCGCCCGGTCCCATCCGCGTGGCGGTCAGGCCCAGATAGGCCCCCATCCAGCCCGGCGCCCGCGCCAGCAGGAAGGAACCGCCCACGTCCGGCACCAGCCCGATGCCGCATTCCGGCATGGCGATGCGCGAACTGTCATCCACCACGCGGTGCGAGGCATGGCAGCCGATGCCCACGCCGCCTCCCATTGTGAAGCCCTGCATGAAGCTGACCACGGGCTTGGGATATTCCGCGATGAAGGCGTTCAGCCGGTATTCGTCGCGCCAGAAGCCCCGGCCATAGTCATAGTTCCCCGCGCGGCCCGTTTCATAGAGTTCCGCGATATCGCCGCCGGCGCAGAAGGCCCTGTCGCCCTCGGCGTCGATCACCACCAGATCCACGGCATCGTCGTCGCGCCAGTTGCGCATCGCCGCGTCGATCGCCCGGCACATGTCATAGGACATGGCGTTCAGCGCCTTGGGGCGGGTGAAGGTGATGCGCCCGGCGCGGCCCGTGACGTGGATCTCGATATCGGCCATGGCGCGCCCCTCAGCGGTTGGCCAGCAGCTGGCGCGCAATGATCACGCGCATGATCTCGTTGGTGCCCTCCAGGATCTGGTGCACGCGCAGGTCGCGCACGATCTTCTCGATCCCGTAATCGGCCAGATAGCCATAGCCCCCATGCAGCTGCAGGCAGCCATTGGCTACCTCAAAGGCGACATCGGTCACCATCAGCTTGGCCATGGCGCAGAATTTGGTGGCATCGGCCGCGCCGGTGTCCAGCTTCCACGCCGCCTGCCGCAGGAAAGTGCGCGCGGCCTGCAACTTCGTTTCGTATTCGGCCAGCCGGAACTGCAATCCCTGGAACTGGTCGATGGTCTTGCCGAAGGCGCGGCGCTCGCCCATGTAGGCCAGCGTCTGGTTCAGCGCCGCCTGCGCGCCGCCCAGCGCGCCGGCGGAAATGTTCAGCCGCCCGCCGTCAAGCCCGTTCATGGCATAGACGAAGCCGCGGCCCTCTTCGCCGATCAGGTTGTCATGCGGCACCAGACAGTCGTCGAACTGCACCTGCGCGGTGGGCTGCGCCTTCCAGCCCATCTTCTGCTCCAGCGCGCCAAAGCTCAGCCCCGGCGTGCCGGCCTCGACCACCACGGTGGAAATCCCCTTGGGTCCGTCCTCGCCGGTGCGCACCATGGTCACATAGGCATCCGAATACGACCCGCCCGAAATGAAGGCCTTGGTGCCGTTCAGCACATAGCCCTCGTTGGTCCTGACCGCGCGGGTCTTGAGCGCGGCGGCGTCCGAACCCGAGCCCGGCTCGGTCAGGCAGTAGGAGAACACCTTGTCCATGCTGCACAGATCCGGCAGCCACTTCCGCTTGGTCTCTTCGCTGCCGAACTTGTCGATCATGCCGCCGCACATGTTGTGGATCGACAGGAACGACCCCACCGCCGGGCAGGCCATCGCCAGCGCTTCGAACACCAGCGTCGCGTCCAGCCGGCTGAGCCCCGATCCGCCATATTCCTCGGACACGTAGAGCCCGCCAAAGCCCAGCTCGCCCACCTGCTTCCACAGCTCTTTCGGGATCGTGCCCTGCGCCTCCCACTCCCGCGCGTGGGGTTCGATGTTCTCCTGGCCGAACGCATATGCCATGTCGAAAATGGCAGTCTGTTCCTCGGTCAGCGCGAAATCCATGGCCTCGCTCCCCTTCGATGCACGGTTATTGAACGACTGTTTCTTTTTACCTCTTGCAACCTTTCATGTGCAAGTCGCAAAGCCGCAAACCCGTTTTGCGTCATTGCCGCGGGTCACCCGCCGGCCCTTACCTTGAGGATCCCGGGTCGGAAACCATGCCGGGAAACGCCGCTGACGACAAGGCATTTCACAATGGCGCCTTCATCTTGCGGAAAATACTCCGGGGGGAGGCCGCAGGCCGGGGGGCAGCGCCCCCCTTGCCAACGGCTCCCGCCCGTGCGCCCGCCTTGGCAATCCCGGCCGCGGCGTCTAGGTAGAATCCGAACGCCAATGACAGGAGACCCCCATGGCCGAGATCAAGGATCCCGAAAACACCATCCTCATCGAGCTCAAGGACGGCACGGTCGTCATCGAACTTCTGCCCGACGTGGCGCCGAAGCACTGCGCGCGGATGAAGGAGCTGGCCCGCGCCGGCGCCTATGACAACGTGTGCTTTCACCGGGTGATCGACGGCTTCATGGCGCAGACCGGCGACGTGAAGAACGGCAACATGGAGGCCGGCTTCAACCTGCGCATGGCGGGCACCGGCGGCTCGGACCTGCCCGACCTTCCGGCGGAATTCTCCAGCCTGCCGCATGACCGCGGCACTCTGGGTGCGGCGCGCGCGGCAAATCCCGACAGCGCAAATTCCCAGTTCTTCATCAACTTCAAGGACAACCACTTTCTGAACGGCCAGTACACCGTGTATGGCCGGGTGATCGAAGGCATGGAATTCGTGGACAACATTACCCGCGGCGAGCCGCCCGCGCATCCCGACCGGATGATCAGCGTCAAGGTGGCCGCCGATGCGTAGGCTCGCGGCGGTTCTGGCGCTGGCGGCGACGCCGGCGCTCGCCACCGATCTGAAGGTCGAGGTCGAAGGCGAGGGGGCGAATGGCACCTTCATCATCCACCTGCGCGACGACGTGGCCCCCAACCACGCCGCCAGGCTGGCCGAACTGGCGCGATCGGGCGCCTATGACGGGGTGGTGTTCCACCGGGTGATCGACGGTTTCATGGCCCAGACCGGCGACGTGCAATATGGCCGGCTGGGGCAGGATTTGCGCTATGCGGGCATGGGAGGCTCGGAGCTTCCCGATCTGAAGGCCGAGTTTTCGGACGTTCCGTTCGAACGCGGCGTGGTCGGCATGGCGCGCACGCAGGATCCCGACAGCGCCAATTCGCAGTTCTTCATCATGTTCGCCTCCGCGCCGCATCTGAACGGCCAATACACCGTGGTCGGCGAAGTGACCGAGGGCATGGAGGTCGTGGACGCGATCAAGCGCGGCCGCGGCCGCAACGGCGCGGTGATCGGCCGCCCCGACGTGATGAAGAAGGTCACCGTGATCGACGAATGATCCCGGACGCGGCGTGGGGCCGATCCCGCGCCGCGTCCCGTGCACGGTCTCTCAACTCTGCGTGTGGGGGCTGGGCAAGGCGGACCTGCGGGCGCAAGCTGTCCGAAAGGATGGGAGGCGCCCGATGTTTCATCCACGCATTTGCATGGCCGTTCTGTCAGTGGCGATGGCCGTTGGCGCGTCGCTGGCCGGCGCGAATCCGGACTTCTGGCGGTACGAATGGCCGCGCACGAATTTCGACAGGACCTCGGTCAAAAGCTGGACCGAGATCCGCGACGGCGGGCCGCCCAGGGACGGGATCCCGGCGCTGACGGATCCGGACTTCATCACCGTTGGGCAGGAGACCCGCCTGGGAGACCGCGAGCCGGTGATCACGGTGGAACTTGCCGGTCAGACGCCGCGGGCCTATCCGATCCGCTATCTGCTGTGGCATGAGATCGTGAACGACACGGTCGGGGATGTGCCGATCGCCGTGACCTTCTGTCCCTTGTGCAATTCGGGCGTCACCTTTGACCGGCGGATCGACCGGGGCACGCTGAGTTTCGGCGTGTCGGGCAAGCTGCGCAATTCCGACATGGTGATGTATGACCGCGAAACCGAAAGCTGGTGGCAGCAGGCGCTGGGCGAGGCGATCGTCGGCGACCTGACCGGCACGCGGCTGAAGGCGCTGCCGACCTGGATGGAGAGCTGGGCCGAGTTCCGCGTGCGCAACCCCGAGGGGCTGGTGATGGATCAGCCGGATTATCCGCGCCGCTATGGCGTGAACCCGTATCAGGGGTATGACAGTGCGGTGCGGCCCTTCCTTTACAGCGGAGAGAACCCGCCGCACGGGATTCCTCCGCTGGCGCGGGTGGTGCGCGTGGGCGATCGGGCCTGGCCGCTGTCGCGGCTGCGCGAGGCCGGCGAGATCCGCGAGGCCGGCGTGGTGATCATTTGGCGGGCGGGGCAGGCCTCGGCGCTGGACACGGGCCGGGTGGCGCAGGGGCGGGACGTGGGCACGATCCGGGTGCGCGATGCCCGGGGGCGCGACCTGGCGCATGACGTGATGTTCGCCTTTGCCTTCCACGCCTTCTGGCCGAACGGGCGGTGGATGCTGGGCAAGTGATTCCGGGCCAGGGGCGGGTGGACAAAGCGTCGGATTGGCGTCGCCAATCCGACCAGGGCGAGGGGCGCTGCCCCTCGCGCTCCCCGGGATATTTTCGGCAAGAGAAAGAGAAGGGAGGTTGCCTGGAGCCGAGAGAGGGGCGTGCGTCGCGATTTCGGGGCCGGGAAGCAAAAGGCCGGGCGACGTCGCGCCCGGCAAGTCCGTTCCCCGGGGCTTCACGTCCGGGGCGGGGAGTGTCAGGTCACCGGTCCTGCGTGGTGATGGATTGCAGATAGGCCAGGATGAAGTCCTGCACGGTGCGGTCCTTGATGCCGACATGCCGCATCCGGGTGCCCGGCATGAAGCCGGTATTGTCCTCCATCCATGCCCGCAGCGCGGCCGGGGTCCAGACGATGCCCGATGATGCGAGCGCGGCGGAATAGTCATAGCCGGGGTAGCTGCCGGCGGCGCGGCCGATCACGTTTTCCAGCGGCGGGCCGTAGCTGGCATGGGTTGAATCGGGGGCGTGGCAGCGGCGGCATTCGGCCTCGAACAGCTTTTCGCCCGCCTCTATCTTGATCTTCTGGAACGTCTTTTCGCTGGCCGCCGCGGGCAGGGCCGGCAGCGTCAGGGCAAGACACAGGGCTGCGGTCATGCGTTTCATCGGACCTCTCCTGGCATGGTCTGTCCGAAGTATGGGCGGCGCGCGGCCGGATTGCTTCCGATACCAAAGTCGAAAGCGGGGCGTGCCGCCCCCCTCCTTTGGTCGCATGTCGCGGGGTCAGAAGAGCGGCGCGTATTTCCAGTTGTCCGCGTCGGGCGTCACCTCTTCGAGGTCATAGCCCGCCCGTTGCAGCCTCCGGGCGATCTCCAGTCCGTCGCGGGCGGCCTCGTCCACATAGGCCCGCCCGAGCGTTTCGTTGCGCGCCACGCCGTGACCGCGCATCAGGTCGAGCCCGTGTTTGAACTTGCCCACCGGGTCGCCGGCCTCGGCCGCGCGGCGGTCCCATTGGGCGGCGGCGTCGGGGTCGTAGTCACCGCCCAGCCCGTTGTTGTCGAGCTGGCTCATCCAGGTCATCGCCCCGGTCCAGCCGGCATTGGCGCAGGTCTCGAACACCTCGCGCGCCATGCCGTGCCGGCCGGATTTGGTGATGTAGTAGCCGGCCGCGCAACTCATCATGTCGGGCTGGCCGTCGCGGATGTTCCGCATCACGCGGTCGAGGGTCATTTCCTCGGGGTTGAGGGTACCGAATTCGTCCTCGTCCGCGAGCGCGGGGGCGGCGGCGAGGATCAGGGCGGCGGTTCTGATGAGCATGGCGCGTCTCCTGCCGGTGCGGGCAGGATAGCATGACGGGCGCGGCAATTCACGCGCGGCGTGGTCGTAGGAGGCTCAGCCCCGGCGGCGCGCGAGACCGCGGGCGGGGTCGTAGCCCCAGAGCGCAAGCACCAGCAGCACCGCCCCGGCAAGGCAGGTCCAGAACAGGGCCGGGGCGTTGAATTGCGCATAAAGCGCAAAGCGGATCAGCTCGACCGCGTGGGTGAACGGGTTTGCCGCGCAGATGTCGTGCAGAAGCTCCGAGCTTTCGGCCATTTTCCACAACGGGTAGAGTGCCGAGGAGAGGAAGAACATCGGGAAGATCACGAAGTTCATCACCCCGGCGAAGTTTTCGAGCTGCCGGATCGTGGAGCTGAGCGCCAAGCCCAGCGCGCCGAGCATCAGGCCGGCGACGGCCAGCGCGGCGGCATAGCCCAGCGGAGGAAAGCGAACGCCGTAGAGCGCGGCGATGCCGAGAAATGTATAGGCCTGCAGGATCGAGATTGCGGTCGAGGCAATCAGCCGGCAGGTGAGCAGCCACCAGTGCGGCAGGGGGCTGGTGAGCAAAAGCCGCATCGAGCCCATTTCGCGGTCATAGACGAGGCCGAGCGAGCTTTGCATGCCGTTGAACAGCAGGGTCATGCCGGTGAGGCCCGGGACGATGTAGATTTCGTAGGTGATGTCGGTCTGGTAGGGGGGGTGATCGACAGGCCCAGGGCGGCGCGGAAACCCGCGGCGAAGACCACCAGCCAAACCAGCGGGCGCACCAGTGCGGCGACGAAGCGGCCGCGCTGGCGGACGAAGCGCAGCGCCTCGCGCGTGACGATGGCGATGAGGGCGGTCAGACAGGGGCGCATGGGGGGCAAGCGTGGCGGAAATCGGCCTTGCGTGGCAAGGCCGATGCCTCCGGCGGGAGTATTTTCGGCAAGATGAAGAACGGGGTCATGCGGGCTCGGCGATGCGGGCGAGGAAATGGTCGGCGAGGGGGCGTGTGCCGCGCAGGGCACCGGCGGTGCCGTCCTCCAGCAGGCGGCCCCGGTGCAGGATCAACAGCCGGTCGTCATCCTCGATTTCGTCGGTGAGGTGGGTGGCCCAGAGCACGGTCAGCCCGTCGCTGCGCGACAGGTCATGGACATGGGCGGTAATGGCGCGGCGGGAGGCGGCGTCGAGACCCACGGTGGGTTCGTCCAGCAGCAGCACCGAGGGGCGGTGGACCAGGCAGCGGGCGATCTCGAGCCGGCGGCGGTGGCCGCATTTGAGGTCGCGGGCGCGTTCGCGCGCGCGGTCGGCCATGTCGAGACGTTCGAGCGCCTCGGCGATGCGGGCGCGGGCGGTGCGGCCCGACAGCCCGTGAAGGGCGGCGAAATAGGTCAGGTTGCGCTGCACGGTCAGGTCGAGATCGAGCGTCGGCTGCTGGAACACCACGCCCATCGCCGCCAGCGCCTTGCGCGGGGCGCGTGACAGGTCGTGCCCGGCTACTGTGATCCGGCCCGAGGGCGCGGCGAACAGGCGGGTGAGCAAGGAGAAAAGCGTGGACTTGCCGGCCCCGTTGGGTCCCAGAAGCGCGCAGAAGGTGCCGGGTTCGACCGCGAAGCTCAGATCGTCGAGCGCCACCTTGCGGCCATAGGCATAGGAGAGATGCTCGACATGCAGCGCGGTCACTTGATGGTTATCTCCAGCCTTTGGGTTTCGCCGGTGGATCCGGGCACCATGAGATAATAGCGGCCCGGCTTGATCGCGACAAAGCCGATTTCCATCTCGCCCGCTTCGTCGAACTCGATGCTGTCCAGCCCCGGCGGGCGGATCTCGAGCCCTTCGACCACGATCTCGTCGATCCAGATGGCGCGGAAGAAGCCGGGTCCGACCAGCGCCAGTTCCTGGCTGCCGTCGCCCTGGATCTCGAATTCGTAATAGGTGCCGGATTTCAGCTCCCACGGGGCGTCGGCCAGCGGCATCCCCGCCGACAGGATCACCGGCGGCAGATCCCGCTTGTTCCCCGCCGAGAGCAGCCCGGCCGGGCCGAAGGCCGGGGCGGCGCCATCGTCATCATCGTCATCCGCGCGCGCGGCGAGCGGCAGAAGGGCGGCGATGCAGGCGGTGGCGAGGATGGTCTTGAGCATGTCGGTCTCCTTGGATCTGGGTTGCGTCGATCTGCGCGAGGCGCGCCGGGTGTCAGGGTCGCGTCGCGGCGCCCCAGGGGAAGCGGCCGACCTTGATCGTCTTGATCGGCTCGCGCCGGGCCACGTCGATCACGGTGACGTCGCCCGATACGCCGTTGGTGTTGAAAAGCAGCGTCTTGTCAGGGGAAAAGGCCATGTGCCAGACCCGTCGGCCGACCAGGATGTAGTCTTCGACCTCGTAGGTTTCGGCATTGACCACGGCGACGTGGTTGGCCGGGCCCAGCGCAACGAAGGCGGTGGTTTCGTCGGCGGTGAACTCGAACCCCACCGGCTGGACCCGGTCGGGGTGGATGCCCTTGATCTCGAACCCGATCTTCGCCTTCTGCGCCTGGCTGGCGGTGTCGAACACCGTGACCGTGCCGCCGATCACGGAACTGACCCACAGCTCGGCGCCGTCCTTGACGAATTCGGCATGGCGGGGGCGCGCGTCCACCAGAGTGTTGGCCTAAAGCGTATGCGTTTCGGTGTCGATCCAGTGCGCCATGTTGGTGGTTTCGGAAGTGGTTATCACCGTCTTGCCGTCGGGCGAAACCGCCATGCCTTCGGGCTCTATCCCGACATCGACCTGGGCGACCACCTCGCGGGTCTCCACATCCACCACGGTGGTAATGGCGTCGTCCTCGTTGGCGATGTAGAGGTGGCGGTCGTCGGGGTGCAGGACGAACTGTTCGGGATCCTCGCCCGAAGGCAGGTTGTGGAGCACCCGCCCCGTTTCGGGGTCGATCACCTGCACCGTGTCGCTGTCCGAGGCGCAGACATAGAGCCGTTTGAAATCCTTCGAAAAGGTGATGCCGCGCGGGCGTTCGCCGACCTCTATGGTGCGCACGACCTCGAGCCGGTCAACGTCGATCACGCTGATCGTGTCGTCCTTTTCGTTGGTCACCCAGATTTCGGCGGCGGTTGTGGGGGCGGCGGCGGCCATGGCGGCTGCAAGCAACAGCAGGCGGAATGATGAAGTCAGGGTGGGATCCCTGGGTCAGTCGAAGGCGTTGCAGGCGCTTTCCGGGGCGTCGAGCCCCAGCGTGTCCATCTCGCTGCGCTGGTGAAGATAGCCGGACAGGGGCGCCTGGGCCACGACTGCGCGGGGGGTGACCAGCGGAATCGGCTGGCGCAGCTGGCCGTTCCAGTGGCGATAAGTCAGCGGTCGGCCCTTGAACCCGGCAAGTTCGAAGCCGGGCGACAGGATGAAGGCGCGCAGGCTGGCCGGGTCGGCCGAGTTGGTGCGGGTCACAGCCTCGCCGATCGTGCGGATGGCGGCCCAGGCAGCATAGTCGCGCGGGCGCATCGGCCGACCGGCGAGATCGGCAAAGCGCGATTGCAGCTGCGCCGCGCCCCATTGTTCGACCACGCGCGACCAGGCCACCGGGACCAGCCCTTCGGACCCCGCCACGGGGCGGGGGCGCCAGGTGTTGTAGGCGACGTAGCGGCCGAAATCGCCCAGCTCGTCGGCGATCAGCAACAGGTCGTAATCGCCCAGATCCTGGGTGAACAGAGGCACCTCCTGCGCGGCGTTGCGGCGCATGTCGGCATCAAAGGCCCAGCTCTTTTCGGCGCCGATCTTCATTCCGAACTTGGCCGCGCTGCGGCGCAGGGCCGCGGCAAAGGCCAGATCTCCGGGATGCGTGCCGGTGATCATCGCCAGCCGGTCCCAGCGTTTCAGCCGCGCGAACTGCATCAGCGCATCGGCCCGCATCGCCAGCGACGGCAGAGTGTGCAGCAGGTTGGCGCGGCAGTCTCCATCGCGCAGCTTCATGTCGGGCGCGGCGGCGTTGAACAGGATGGCGTCGCGGGCCTGCGGCAGATCGGCGATCTGCAGCAGCGCCTCGGCCGGCGCATCGATCACCAGATAGGGCGAACGGTCCAGCGCCGCGCGGGCGGCCCCGAGCAGGTCGCCGCCGGGTTCCACGATCACCTCTTCCAGCGCGTATCCGTGCCCCAGGAACCGGCCCGTCGTGGCGTTGTCGCGGATGGCGAGTTCCGCCCCGGCGCGGCCGAGATCGTCAAGCACGGGGTCGAGGTTGGACAGGACCGGCGGGCGTTCGGCGCGCTGTTGCAGCCAGGTGATCGTGACATCCAGCCCGGCCCGGCCGGGCAGGGCGCCCGACAGGATGGCGGCAACGGTCAGCAGGGCGGTTCTGAGCCTTCGCATTCGCAGTCCCGGAAAGTTCGCGCGTGTCGAAAAACAGCCTGTTGCGCCCCGTCCGTTCGGGTCCATCCGACCAATGTCGTAGCCTACGGCGCCGGACAGGCCGGAATTGGAACCAAAGTCGCGTATGCGTGGCCCGTCCGGCTGGAGTAGAACGCATTCAGACGCCGAACACTGGAGGAAACGCGATGCTGTTCAGACTGTCTCCCGCTTCGATTGGCGCCGTGATGGGCCTGTTCGCGGCTGCCACGCTGGTGCATGCGCACGGGGATGTCGCCCCGCAGCCGATCAACACCGACGCGCTGCCGGACGTGGGCGAGGAGTGGCTGACCGAGAATCCCTATCGCAACATGGGCGAGGAGGTCTGGAAGACGGCGGTCGAGATCGGCGACAGCGGCTACAACCAGAACTGCGCGCGCTGTCACGGCCTGGGCGCGGTGTCGGGCGGGATCGCGCCGGACCTGCGCTATCTGGAGGCCGAGGAATACGGGGACGAGTGGTTCATCGAGCGGTTCCGCCACGGCTATACCCAAAACGGGATCACCAAGATGCCGACCTTTGGCGAGCTGCTGGGGCAGAAGGCGGCCCGGGCGATCCTCACCTATATCGAAACGCGCCCCGACGACGGGGCGCTGGACGAGGCGACCCCGCGGCCGCGCGAGATTCGCGACCGGCTGAATGCTATCGCCGGCGGGGCCGAGGGCGATGTTGCCGCGCTGCGCGAGGAACTGGCGGCGATCGCGGCGCAGGTGGAAACGGCCTCGGGCGCGCCGGTGGCCGACAGCGCGCCGTTCCGCGCCGCCGGGCTGCTGGCGCAGGATCCCCCGGCGGTGCACGCGGCGGCCGAGGCGCTGACCATCGGCTTGTCGGCGGCGCATTGAGGGGCCACGATCGGCGCATGAAGGGGTGGATCTTCGGTTTCGTCGTTTCTCTGAGCCTCGCGGCGCCGGCCGCGGCGGGGACGCGTTGTGCCGACTACGTGCCGCAGCCCAGGCCCCAGAACGCGTCTCGGGACATCGTGGGCGCGGATCTGGACACGATTCTGGATCGCGGTTTCATTACCTTCGCGGCCTACGGGGACTTTCCCCCTTGGTCCTATGAAAAGGACGGAAAACCGGCCGGGGTGGATGTCGAGATCGGCCGGCTGATCGCCGGGGAGCTGGGGGTGGAGGCGCGGTTCCAGCTGGTGGCGGCGGGCGAGAATCTGGATGCGGATCTGCGCAACTGGATCTGGAAGGGGCCCGTGGTCGGCGGGCGGGTGGCCAATGTGATGCTGCATGTGCCCTATGACAGCGACTATGCCTGCCGGGTCGAACAGGTTACCTTTACCGGGCAGTATCATCGGGAACGGATCGGGATCGCCTATCGCAAGGACGCCTATCCCGACAATCCGCCGGTTCCGGCCTGTTTCCGCTTTGACACGGTGGCGGTCGAGAACGAGTCGATCGCCGATTTCTACCTGACCTCGTTTCCCGGTGGGCAGCTTGGGCGCGACATTCGCCGCTATCCGTCCATGAGTGCTGCGATGAAAGCGCTGGCGACGGGCGAGACGATGGCGGCGATGGGGCCGCTGGCGCAGCTCGAGGCGGGGCTGGCCGACGGGCTGGCGGTTCATGCGCCGCCGCTGCCGGGGTTTTCGGTCGGGTCATGGACGATCGGCGTCGCGGTCCATTTCCGCTACAAGCCCCTGGCCTATGCGGTGGACGACGCCATCGTGGCGGCGATTGCCGACGGGCGGATGGCCAGGATCTTTGCCGATCACGGTCTGAGCTTTCATCCGCCAGAACTGCGCTGAGCCGGATCCGCCGGCATCGGACGCTGCGCCCGTGGGGCGGTGGCGCAGTGGGTATTTGTGACCAGAAAGAAGCAGGAGGTCACTCCGCAAGCGCCTTTCCCAGGCGGGGCAGGCGGGCCTTCTTGAGAAGCGGGCGCAGTTGCCACCGGTCGCCGGAGAGGCGGTTGGCCCGGTCGAGCACGTCGCGCGCGGCGGCGGCGATGTCTTCGGGGGCGCTTTGCCAGAGGGAGAGCAGAAGGCTGTCCGGGTCGAGGCGGTCGAGCCCTTCTTCGGCAAGGATGTTGCGGGGGAAATCGGCGGCGTTGAGCGTCACGATCGCCTCGGCCGATCCGGCGATGGCGGCGGCGAGGACGTGGGTGTCGTTGGGGTCGGGCAGCCACAGGCGGGCCTCGATCCCCGGTGCGGGGGGAAGTTCGGCGGCGGGCCAGGCCGCGCGCAGCAGGGCGATTTCGGCTGCGGCCTGGGCTTCGCCCGCGGGGCCGAGCTTGCGCGCCGCGCGGGCCCATTCGTCGAGGATGCGCCTTGTCCACAACGGTGTGAAATGGCCGCGCCGGGCTACGGCCAGCAGCATTTCGCGCATCACCGTGGGGTAGAGCACGCAAGCGTCGAGCAAAAGTTTCACAGCCGGAAGAACAGCGCCTTGAGGTAGCCGGATTCGGCCAGTTGCGGATGGGTCGGGTGGTCGGGGCCGGCAAAGCCTGTGTGCAGGATCTGACCCTGGCGTCCGGCCCGGCCGATGCCCCGGATGCAGGCGGCGCGGAAACGGGACAGATCGGCCGCGTGCGAACACGAGCAGAGGCCGAGAAAGCCCCCCGGAGCCACCAGCGGGGCGGCGAGCCGGGCGACCCGTTCATAGGCGCGCAGGCCCGCGTCGAGCGCCTGTTTCGAGGGCGCGAAGGCCGGCGGGTCGCAGATCACCATGTCGAACCGTTCGCCTTCGACGGCGAGCGCGGCCATGACGTCGAAGGCGTCGCCCTGTCGGGTGGCGAAGCGGTCGGCCATGCCGCCGGCCTCGGCGCCCTTGCGGGCCAGTTCCAGCGCGGCGGCCGAGCCGTCCACCGAAAGCGCCGCGCCTGCGCCGCCGGCGAGTGCGGCCAGCGCAAACCCGCCCACATGCGAGAACACGTCCAGCACCTGCGCCCCGCCCGCCGCCAGCCGGGCAGCAAAGGCGTGGTTGGGGCGCTGGTCGTAGAAGAGGCCGGTTTTCTGCCCGCCGGTCAGGTCGGCCATGTAGGTCGCGCCGTTCATCGGCACCGGCACCGCGGCGGCGGGCGCGGTGCCGTGCAGGACGCCCGAGATGTCGTCGAGCCCTTCGAGCGCGCGGGCCCGTCCGGAGGCGTTCTTGAGCACGACCCGCGCGCCGGTAACCCGGATCAGCGCGGCGGTGAGAGCCTCCAGCCGGGCTTCGGCCCAGGCGGCGTTGGGCTGGATGACGCAAGTATCGCCGAATCGGTCGATCACGACGCCGGGCAGGCCGTCGGCCTCGGCATGGACCAGCCGGTAGAAGGGGGCGTCGAACAGATGCGCGCGCAGGTCGAGCGCGCGGGTCAGGCGGGCGGCGAACCATTCTTCATCGATGCGTGCGGCGGGGTCGCGGTCCAGCATCCTGCAGATGATCCGCGACTGCGGGTTCACCGCCACCAGCCCCAGCGGCCGGCGGTCGCCGTCCTGCAGAACGGTCACGGCGCCCGGCGGCAGGGCGCGGGTGCGGCGGTCGTTCACCAGGTCGTCGGCATAGACCCAAGGGTAGCCGTGACGGATCGCGCGGGCATTGGCCTTGGGCTTGAGCCGGACGGGGGGGAGGTCGAAAAGGTCGGAGGGCGCCGTTGTCATGGCGCCCTTTTATCTCCATTGCCCGAGGGAAGGAAAGGCTCAGAGATTGTTGAGAAGCTGGAAAAAGCCGAGCGAGGCGTTGCGATACCCCTCGGGGTTGCTCAGTTCCTCGCGGATCACTTCGGCAAGGTGGTTGGTGATGCGCACCTTTTGCGTCTCGCCCCGGGCCTCGGCAAGGATCGCCTGCTGGCCGCCGAAGCCATCGAGGTCGGCGCGGATCGTGCGCGGCGGAACCAGGATCTTGCCGGTTTCGGCGTCGCGAACCGCCAGATCGAAGGTGATCGAGTGCACGCCGCCGATGGTATAGCGGGCCTTTTCGGTCAGAGCGTGGAACCGCTTGACCGTCACCTCCAGATCCACCTTGACCGGGCCGTGCAGTGATTGGACGCCGCGCTTGAAGGCGGATTCAAAGATGGCCTGAACTTGCGCATGGCGGTCGCCGATCGGGTCGCCGCGCCAGACGATGTCGCCGCGCGGGTAGTAGCTGTTGCGTTCCGAAACCTTCAGGCTGCGCGGAACGTGAACGATGACGTCTTCGACCGTGACCGGGGATTCGTAGGGGGACAGATCCCTTGGCGCGTTCGGCAGGCTGGCGATCGCGGCCTCGGTGCTGGGGGCCTCGATCACGGCCTTGAGCACGGTGGTGTCGCGCAGCTCTTGCACGGTTTCCTCGGAGGGCAGCGCGGCGCGATAGCCCTGCGGCGTGGTGACCGATGTTGCGGGAATTTCTTCGAACGGCGCGTTCCGCGTCGGCAGGTCGGCCGTGGCGCAGGCCGAAAGCCCCAGCCCGATCCCGGCGATCAGCGTGAAACGAGTGAATTTCATTGTCTTTCTCCTTGGGCGAGCCTCTTGCGGACTGCTGGTGGTGGGTGCCAAGGAAGTAGATGCCCCGCGATTCAGGCAGGATTTAGACAATTTGAGATCAATTCCGGGATTGTTCCAGGTACCGAAACGATACTTGGTTGCAGGTCAAGGCGTGTCTTGCCCGTGAACGTGGCGGTCAGAACGCCTCGGGCCGGGCTTCGCGCGCCATGTGGTCCAACACGGCATTGACGAATTTCGGCTCGCGCCCTTCGGGAAAGAAGGCGCGCGCGATGTCCACGAATTCGTTGATCACCACCTTGGGCGGGGTGCTGGACCGCAGCAGTTCCGCCCCGGCGGCGCGAAACAGGCCGCGCAGGGTCGGGTCGATGCGCGAGATCGGCCATTTCGCCACCAGCGCCCGGTCGGTCATCTGGTCGATCGGCGCCTGATAGTTCACCGCATTTTCCACCAGTTTGCGGAACAGGCCCATGTCGCCGTCGATCATCTCTTCGCCGTCATAGGTCGCGCCAAAGCGGTGATCGAAGAATTCGGAAATCACCTGATCGACCGTCTGGCCGGATTGTTCCATCTGGAACAGCGCCTGCACGGCATAAAGCCGCGCGGCGGATTTCATCCTGCGTTTGTCATTGCCCGTCTGGGGCGCGCGCTTTCCGCTCATGCCTTGGGTGATCCGTTGCTGTCGCCGGCGATCTGGTAGCTGTCCGAGGGCGGCTTGAAGCCGATGCCTTTGGTCCGGGCGCCCCACTTACGGCCCAGCGCGATCAGATGCAAGGCCGCCGCCGCCGCCCCGCCGCCCTTGTTGCCGCGGGCGGGGTCGGCGCGCACTTCGGCCTGTTCCTTGTTCTCGACCGTCAGGATGCCGTTGCCGATGCACAGGCCCTGCAGCCCCAGCAGTTGCAGCGCGCGGCTGCTGTCGTTGCAGACGGTTTCGTAATGGGTGGTTTCCCCCCGGATCACGCAGCCCAGCGCGACATAGCCGTCATGGTTCGACATCCGGTTGGCGATGCCGATGGCGGTGGGCACCTCCAGCGCGCCGGGCACTTCGGCGATCTCCCAGCTGCCGCCGGCGGCCTCGATCTCGGCTTTGGCGCCCTCGACCAGCCAGTCGGCAATGTCCTTGTAATAGGGCGCCACCACGATCAGCAGCTTGACGGGCTTGTCAAAGCTGGGGCGGGGCAGGACGTAATGGGATTCGGCTTCGGCCATGGGTCAGTCTCCGGACAGGATCGGGCGGGTGCCGACGATGGACAGCCCATAGGCGTCCAGGCCGACATAGCGGGTCTGCGGGTTGTCGGTCAGAAGGATCAGGTCGCTGAGCCCCAGATTCGACAGGATCTGCGCGCCAAGACCGGTGCGCTTGATCGTGCGGGGGCCTTCGTCCTCGTCGTCGTACAGCGAATGGCGCGGTTCGCGGAACAGGCAGACCACACCGCGGCCTTCCTCGGCGATCAGCTCCATCGCGCGGGGCAGTTCGCGCGCGGGGCTGGGGCCAAGGCCCAGGACGTCGGAGGCCTCGTGCAGCGCGTGGGTGCGGGTCAGCACCGGCTCGGGCGTGGTGATGTCGCCCTTGATCATCACCACATGTTCGACCCCGTGGATCTGGTCGGTGAAGATGCGCATGTCCCACTCACCGCCGAATTCCGAGGTCACGGTCTGTCGGCCGGTTTCGATCACCAGGTTGTCGTTGCGCGACCGATAGGCGATCAGGTCGGTGATGGTGCCGATCTTGAGCCCGTGTTCGCGGGCGAACTCCACCAGATCGGGCAGTCGCGCCATGGTGCCGTCATCCTTCATGATCTCGCAGATCACGCCCGAGGGGTTGAGCCCTGCCAGCCGCGAGATGTCCACCACGGCCTCGGTATGGCCGGCGCGCACCAGAACGCCGCCCCGGCGGGCGCGCAGCGGAAAGACATGGCCCGGCGTGGCGAGATCGGCCATGGTGTTCTGTTCGTTGATCGCCACCGCGATGGTGCGCGCCCGGTCATGGGCGGAAATGCCGGTGGTCACGCCTTCGCGCGCCTCGATCGACACGGTAAAGGCGGTCTCCATCCGGCTGGAATTGTTCACCGCCATCATCGGCAGGCCCAGCCGGTCGATCCGTTCGGCGGACATCGGCAGGCAGATCAGGCCGCGGCCGTATTTGGCCATGAAGTTGATCGCTTCGGGGGTGGCGAATTCGGCGGCGATGCACAGATCGCCTTCGTTTTCGCGGTCCTCGTGATCGACAAGGATGTACATCCGGCCGCGGCGCGCCTCTTCGATGATCTCTTCGATCGGGCTGATGGCTTCGCGCAGGCTGGCCTCGACCGGCCCCGGTTCTTCGAAATTCATGGATCAGGCTTTCCGTTCCGCACTATTCCTGCGCAGATAGACCACGGGCACGGCGAATTCCACCCCGACCGTGCGTCGCCCCGGCGCCGGTGTCTCTTTGCGAGGCATGTCGCAAATGACCGGAGTTGCATCTCCTTCAACGGAGGGGTGCGCCCGCCTTGGGGCGGGCGGGCGCATGCCCGGGCCGCCACGCGTCCCGGGCGGGAAATGCCAATAGGCGCGACACGCCCGGGAAGGGCACGCCCACGGCAACGATTCACCCGGACATCGGCCTACCGCGACAGTTCGCGCATGCCCCGCTCAAGCCCCGACAGCGTCAGCGGCACCATGCGGTTTTCGAAGATCTCGCGGATCATGCCGATGGAATGGGTGTAGTCCCAGTATTTTTCCGGCACCGGGTTGATCCACAGATTGCTGGGCCACTGTTCGCGGGCGCGCTGCAGCCAGACCTGACCGGCCTCGGCGTTCCAGTGCTCGTTGGCGCCGCCGGGATAGGCGATCTCGTAGGGGCTCATCGAGGCATCGCCGACGAAGATGCACTTGTAGTCCGGCCCATAGGTGCGCAGCACCTCCCATGTGGGAATCTGCGCGTCCCAGCGGCGGCGGTTGTCGCGCCAGACGCCTTCGTACAGGCAGTTGTGGAAATAGTAGTATTCGAGATGCTTGAACTCGGCGCGCGCGGCCGAGAACAGCTCTTCGACCACCTTGATGTGGTCGTCCATCGACCCGCCCACGTCCAGAAACAGCAGAACCTTGACCGCGTTGTGGCGTTCGGGCCGTTCCTTGACGTCCAGATAGCCGTGCTCGGCCGTGGCGCGGATGGTGCCGTCCAGATCCAGCTCCATGTTCGCGCCCTCGCGCGCCCAGCGGCGCAGGCGTTTCAGGGCCACCTTGATGTTGCGGGTGCCCAGCTCGACCGTGTCGTCGAAATTGCGGAACTCGCGCTTGTCCCAGACCTTCACCGCGCGGCGGTGGCGGCTTTCCTTCTGGCCGATGCGCACGCCTTCGGGGTTGTAGCCATAGGCGCCAAAGGGCGATGTGCCCGCGGTGCCGATCCATTTGTTCCCACCCTGATGCCGGCCCTTCTGCTCCTTGAGCCGCTCGCGCAGCGTCTCCATCAGCTTGTCAAAGCCGCCCAGCGCCTCGATCTGCGCCCTTTCCTCTTCGCTCAGATGCTTTTCGGCCAGTTTCTCCAGCCAGTCGGCGGGGATGTCCACCGCCTCCAGCACCTGGTCCAGCCCGATCTCGTCCAGCCCCTCGAAGGTGGCGGCAAATGCGCGGTCGAACTTGTCGATGTTGCGTTCGTCCTTCACCATCGCGGAGCGGGCGAGATAGTAGAAGCCTTCCACGTCATAGATGACGAGGTTGGTTTTCATCGCCTCCAGAAAGGTCAGGTATTCGCGCAAGCTGACCGGGACGCCGTGTTTGCGCAGGTTTTCGAAGAAGGGAAGAAACATCGCCGCCTTACCCCGCCATCCGTTCGATCACGATGGTCGCGGCCAGGCCCAGAAGGGCAAAGATGATGGCATGCGCGGCGGCGTATTGCGCCATGTCGGCTGCCTTGCCACCGCGCCGTTTCGCGTTGAACGCGCCCAGTGCAGCGCCGAACAGCGCCGCCAGAATGACGATCATGTAACCCTATCCGCCCAAGTTTTTCCAGGGGTCCAGCGCCGCGATTTCCTGAATCTTGGCCTGAACCGCCCAATCCGAGCCAAAGCCGTAGCGCGCCCAGCCGAGGCTGTCCAGTCTGACGGCGCGTGCCTCGTCCCGGCGCCCGGCCTGCTCCAGCGCCTGGGCCTTGAGCAGCATCAGCGTGGCCAGAAGCGAGGCGTTCTCGGCCTGCGCGGCCACGGCGAGGTTGGGTTCGATCTGGGTCAGCGCCCGCGCCGGATCGCCCGCGGCCAGCGCATGCGCCGCGGTCTGCGTGGCCACATAGGCGCGCTGGACCTGCGTTCCCGGCGTGCGCGACAGGAAAAACTGCGCGGCCTCGTAATAGCGCTCGGCCAGAGTCGTGTCATAGGCGTCGGTCATCCGCCCGAGGATGTAATAGGAAAACGCGAGGCGGTGGTCGGTCCAGCCCTGCGCCTGCGCGATCGACAGGGCGCGTTCGGCGGCCGCGCGGCGTTGGTCGGGGCGTGCGCCGGGGCCGAGCGCGGTCTGGACGGCATCGGACCAGGCGCGCGGCGTGGGCGAAACCGGCGCGGGCGGAAGCGTGCTGCCGCGCGGGTTCAGCCGGGCCAGAATCGCGGGCAGGCGCGCGGCGACTTGGGCCTTGCTCATGCCGCTGTGCAACTCCGGCGCATAGGTCGCGCGCAGGATCAGCATGTCGAACCCGGTGAGCACCGCGTGCACGTTGTCGTCGTTGAACACCGAATCCGGCAGGCGATAGAGATCGTTCACCGGACCCAGCGCCTGGGCCAGTTCCTCGTGCAGGCAGTCGCGGATCTCCTGCGGGCTGGCGTCGTAGGGCACGAAGATGCCCAGCCGCGTACGCGTGGTCAGCCGGCTCCAGCTGGTGCTGGGCTTGCGCCGGTCGCGGCGGAACTCGGCCAGGCTGGAGACATTGGGCACCACGAAACAGGCCGCGTCGGGCAGGGCGCGGCGGATGTCGGCGCGGCTGACCGCCTGAATGGTGATGCTGGCGCCAGCCCCGGTGGTTTCGCTGATGTCTATGCCGGCCTCGTTGCGCAGCCGCGCCAGCAGGCGGCGCAGGTCGGGGCGCAGGGTCGGCGGCGGGCTGCCGGTCACGCGCACGGTGATCGGGCCTTCGAACCGGCTGAAAACCGGCAGGGCGCGGCCGCTTTCCAGCTGGAAATGCAGATCGAGGAAATCGGCGGCGATATTGGCATTCGACCGGATGGGCGCGGCGGGGTGCGCGGCGGTGAAGGACTTCATCGGCGGCAGCGCGCTGTCATGAGAATGGGCGGCGCGCGTGGGCACCTCCCGGGTCGGGGCGGCGGCGCAACCGGCAAGGCCCAGCGCGGCAGCAATCAGGACGGCGCGAATCATGGATGGCCCTTTCCCCGACGCCGGGTCCGCGGCGCGGTTCCGGCGGCAATCGCTACACAAACGGACATCGGGGCGCCCGGCAGGCCGGACGCGGCAAGAAGTGCGGAAAGGAAAACAAGCGCGATTACGGTCATGAAACAAGCGTGGCAGACCGGCGGCGCGCTCTCAAGATCAAACCGCAATCGGGCGGCGGGGGCGCGAAATTGCGGCCGAATTGTGAACAGTTTCCCAGGATATCGGGAATTATGGCGAAAACGGGCGCCCCGAATCGGACCGCCCGCCACAATTTCGCCTGAAAACCGCCTGGCGTCTGCCGCGCGGAGCAATGTCAGAACCCGAACGTGGCGGTGGTACGGTCAGGTCGCCCTGGGCCGGTGTTCCCGGATATTCCGAAGCATGGGGTTCCCGTCCTACTGCGTGTTCCGCGGCGGCCGGACATAGCGGATGAACGGGGTGCACTGCCCGATCCGGTCGTAGAGGCGGCGCGCAGTGCTGTTGAATTCCTGCGTCAGCCAGTAGACGTCGGGTGCCCCTTCGGAGTCGGCAGCACGATAGACCGCCTCGATGAGAGCCCGCCCCACACCGCGCCCGCGCATCTGCGGTTCGGTATAGAGATCCTGCAGGTAGCAGACATTGGTCGCTTTCCACATGTGCCGGTGGAACAGGTAATGCACAAGCCCGGCCGCGTGGCCGTCCACCTCGGCCAGAAGGCCATGAAACTCGTGGGGGTCGTCGCTCAGCAGCCGGGCAAAGGAGGTGCGGTAGATGTCTTCGTCCACCCGCGTTTCGTAGAAGTCCAGATAGGCGGTCCACAACCGGCGCCATTCCGGTTCGTCAGCGGGGGTGACTGGCCGGATGCGGATCGGGGATGTCTTGAGGTTCATGAAGGTTTCCTAGCGTCTGCCGCGCGCCATGAAGGCGAGTCGTTCGAACAGATGCACGTCCTGTTCGTTCTTCAGAAGCGCCCCGTGCAGCTTGGGCAGGGCGCTGGCGCCATCGCGTTTGAGATCCTCGGCATCCAGATCCTCGGCCAGCAGAAGCTTGAGCCAGTCCAGCACCTCGCTGGTCGAGGGCTTTTTCTTCAGCCCCTGGGTGTCGCGGATTTCGTAGAACTGCGTCAGCGCCGCGGTCAGAAGCGATTCCTTGATGCCGGGGTGATGCACTTCGACGATCTGCTTCATCGTCTCCATGTCCGGGAAACGGATATAGTGGAAGAAGCACCGCCGCAGAAAGGCGTCGGGAAGTTCCTTTTCGTTGTTGGAGGTGATGATGACGATGGGGCGGTGTTTCGCGCGGATCGTCTCGCCGGTTTCATAGACGAAGAACTCCATCCGGTCGAGTTCCTGCAACAGGTCGTTGGGGAACTCGATATCGGCCTTGTCGATCTCGTCGATCAGCAGCACGACCTTTTCGTCGGCCTCGAAGGCCTGCCAGAGCTTGCCCTTCTTGATGTAGTTGCGAACGTCGCGGACGCGTTCGTCGCCCAGCTGGCTGTCGCGCAGGCGGCTGACGGCATCGTATTCGTACAGACCCTGCTGGGCGCGGGTGGTGGACTTGATGTTCCATTCGATCATCTGTAAGCCCAGCGCATCAGCCACCTGGCGGGCAAGCTCGGTCTTGCCGGTGCCGGGTTCGCCCTTGACGAGCAGGGGGCGTTCGAGCGTGACCGCCGCATTGACCGCAACTTTCAGGTCATCGGTCGCGACGTAGGACTTTGTGCCCTGAAATTTCATGTTTTTCCAACCTCTTGTTGCCTTTTTCCTGACGTTACGGCCAGTCCCGTGGGTTTTAGCCGAAGAAGTTCCGCTTTGTGTAGTGACAATCTGAAACCCGTGGGCTAAACGCTGCGGCAGAAGGGGGTGCCGCATGTCTGGAAAATCTTGATGACGGACGCCAGAGGCAAGACCAAGGGAGCGGAAATGAAACAGGAAGTGTTTCTCCCGGAAGATTACAGGCCCGCCGAAGACGAGCCTTTCATGAACGAGCGTCAACTCGAATATTTCCGGCGCAAGCTCATTGCCTGGAAGAACGAGTTGCTGGAGGAGAGCCGGGAAACCATCGAGGGGCTGCAGGACAGCACGCGCAACATTCCGGACGTGGCCGATCGCGCCAGCGAGGAAACCGACCGCGCGCTGGAGCTGCGCACCCGCGACCGCCAGCGCAAGCTGGTTGCCAAGATCGACGCGGCGCTGCGGCGCATCGAGAATGGCGAATACGGCTATTGCGAGGTGACGGGCGAGCCGATCAGCCTCAAGCGACTGGACGCGCGCCCAATCGCGACCATGACGCTGGAGGCGCAGGAACAGCACGAGCGGCGCGAAAAGGTGCATCGCGACGACTGACCGCGCGGGCTGCATCGAGCGGCTGTGAAACGGACGCCGGGGCCCGTCGCCTCGGCGTTTTGTCGTGAAGAGGGGCGCAAGCGATGAGTCTGAACGGGCTGCGGGTCAAGGTGGTGGGCGCCGGCATCGGCGGGCTGGCGGCGGCTCTGGCCCTGCGGGCGCGCGGGGCCGAGGTCACGGTGCTGGAACAGGCCCCCGAGCTCTCCGAGGTAGGGGCGGGGCTGCAGATCAGCCCCAACGGGGTCGCCGTGCTGCGGGTGCTGGGGCTCGAACCGGCGCTGGCGCAGGAGGCGGTGCGCGGCCGGGCGGTGGTGCTGCGGGACCACGCTGGCGGGGACGCGGTGCTGCGGCTGGACCTGGCCCGGCACGCGCCGGATCTGGCCTATTACTTCGTGCACAGGGCGGACCTGATCGACCTGTTGACGCAGGCCGCGCGCGAAGCCGACATCGGCCTGCGCCTCCTGCAGCGGGTGGCCGCGGTCGAGCCAGGCGCGGAGGACGCCGACCGCGCCGTGCTGCGAATGGCCAGCGGGGCGGAAATCGCGGCGGATCTGGTGATCGGCGCGGACGGGCTGCATTCGCGGGCGCGCGCGGTGCTGAACGGGGCGGATGATCCATTCTTTACCGGACAGGTGGCCTGGCGCGCCGTGGTGCCCAATGTGATCGGGCTGGGGCCCGAGGCGCAGGTCTTCATGGGGCCGGGGCGGCATCTGGTGTGCTATCCTCTGCGTCGGGGCGATCTGGTGAACATCGTTGCCGTGCAGGAGCGGCGCGAATGGGCCGCCGAGGGCTGGCACCACGCCGACGACCCCGACAACCTGCGCGCCGCCTTTGCCGATTTCGGAGGAGACGCGCGGCGCCTGCTGGCGCAGGTCGATGAGGTCAACCTGTGGGGGTTGTTCCGCCATCCGGTGGCGGACTGCTGGCAGAGGGGCCGGCTCGCGATCCTCGGTGACGCCGCGCATCCGACTCTGCCGTTCATGGCGCAGGGGGCCAACATGGCGCTCGAGGACGCGTGGGTTCTGGCCGATTGTCTGGAGCGCGGCGCCGATCTCGGCGCGGCGCTGGCCGCCTATCAGGCACGCCGACGCCCGCGTGTTGCCAGGGTGATCGCCGCGGCCAACGGCAATGCCTGGAAATACCACCTCAGGCCGGGACCGGTGCGGGGGCTTGCGCATCTGGCGCTGCGGCTGGGCGGATCCCTGGCGCCGGGGCGAATGGTGCGGCAGTTCGACTGGATCTACCGCCACGACGTGACCGCCGGCCCGGCGTGATACCGGCGCCCCTTGCGCCCCGCCGCCCGGACGGCGCGGAGCTCAAGCGGCTAGAATGCGCGCCTCGTGCCGTTTCAGACACAGCCGCGCGGTGTCGCCGAAGCCGCCCGCATGGCTGTGCAGTTCGGGGAACAGCGCGAACACCTCTTCGCGCGCGGGATCGTTCAGCGCAGCCAAGGCCATGTCTCCGGGATAGAAGCTTTCGGTCGGCGCGCCGTTGGCGCAGATCACCTCGTGGCGGTCGAACATCAGGTGCATGTAGGTGACCTGACTGCCCTCGACCCGGCGGACGGCGGGATGGTCGAGCAGGTGGCAGGCGGACACCAGCACTTCGCGCGTGCCGAACAGCAACTGCGCCCGCGCGCCCTGCCACAGCAGCCGGTGCTGGGGTGAAACCAGCAGCGGCGCGTCGCCGCCATGCAACTCGGGGCCGATCTCGATGGGTGCAAAACGGCCCCTGGCGCGCACCGTGCGCCGGCCCACCCAGCGCAGCGGCTGCAGCCCGTGGTCGCGGGTGAGGATCAGATCGCCGGGGCGCAGATCCTCGATCCAGCGGGGGCCGTGGGCGGTTTCGATCAGCGTGCCGGGGGTGAAGCAGATGATGTTTTCGACATTGTCGAAGCTGACCAGCGTGCCGTCATTCAGTTCCACCGTTCCGGCCAGTTCACCAGGCTGATTGACCGTGAGGTTCAGCGTGGACCTGTCGGCCACGCCGCCCAGATCCAGCGTGTCGCCCGAGGTTTCGTCCGCCTCGCCGCCGGTGATGGTGATGGTGCCCGACCCGGCCTCGCCCAGATCGGTCAGAGCAAAGACGTCATCGCCCGCGCCGCCCGACACGCTGTCGCCCTGGGCCGCTTCGATCCGGTCGTCGCCATCGCCGCCCGAGACGGTATCGGCGCCCGCATCGCCATGCAGCGTGTCGTCGCCGCCCTGGCCGAAGATCTGGTCGTCGCCGTCGCCGCCGTGGATCAGGTCGTTGCCGTCGGGGCGCGCGACGGTGGTGAAATGCACGTCGCTGAGCCAGATCGCCTGCGCGCCGGTCAGGCCGTTGGAATAGGTCACCTCGATCCGCTGCACGGGCCCGGCGATTTCCACCAGGACCGAGCCGCCCGCGTCTGCGGCACTTTCGGTGACGTGGCCGGCGGTGACGGTGTTGCCCGACACTTGGTCGGCATTTGCGCCGCCGGAGCCCACGGTCAGCGATACCGGCACCGCGTTGCCGGCCGCGTCATAGGCGTTGACGGTAACGATGTCCTCGTGGTTGCCCGCGGCCCAGTCGATGTCGTTGATGCGGAAGAGGACGTCCTGCACCTCGTCCTGCATCTCCGAATCGGCGCCCGCGGCGAATTCGATCGTCGCGGTCGATGTGGCCCCGTCGCCGTTTCCGAACAGATGCAGCGCCGAGTGGTCCACGGCGGGCTCTGCGGGCTGGGAATATTGCGATGTCGCCGTGTCCAGCTGGAATGCCGGGCCGTTGTTCCCGTCGTTCCGGAACGAAACGGTGACGTCCATCTCGCCCGTGGTCTGGGTGAAGCCCGCGCTCAGATCCGTGCCGTCGGTGCCCTCGGCGAACCAGTTGAGCGATTCCGGACCGCCGCCATGTCCGTCGCCGTAGAGAATGTCGTCGCCCGCGCCGCCGGTGATCTGATCATCGCCAAATCCGCCAAATACCGTGTCGTCGCCCAGCCCCGAATCCACCGTATCGTCGCCGCCCCTGGCCTCGACCACGTCGCCATACCCGCCGGGGCCGGAGCCCTGCCCGCTGTCCACGAAATCGCCTTGGGCATCGACGTAAGTTCCGTCGATCAGCTCGGCATTGTTCGTGCCATCGACGCGATTGTCGGGCGTGTAGTCCGGCGCGGACACCACCTGGGCCGAGGACAGCGTGTCCACCGCGCCGTAATCGGGCACGAAATAGACATTGCCGTTGGTGGCAAGGTAATACTGGCCCGGCTCGGTTTCGTTGAAATAGGTTCTCCCGGCGGCGGTGCCGCTCCAGGTCCATTCGCCGCTGCCCAGCGACTGGGCGATGCGGAACCGGCTCCATCCGCCGCCGATCGAATCCTCTGGCGTCAGCGTGCTGTCCGATCCCAGCGAGACGAGATACCCTCGGGCCATGGCTGCTCACTCTGTTCCGGGCGGCCTGATCTGCCGCCTTGTGCCTGCTTTTCGGGCGCGACAGCGCGCACCCGTCCGTGCACCGGGCTAGAGGGTCGGATTGTTCTTTCTGGGGAAGAAGTGCGGCCCCACGTTGGAGATTTTACGCAGGTGCGCCACAATTGGGGCGGTTTGGCCGAAATTCCGCCGGACGGCTCCGCCCGGCGGGTGGCCGGGCGGAATCCGAAGGTCAGGCGATCAGGTCGAATTCATGCATCAAGGGCAGGCGGCGCGCCCGCTTGCCGGTCAGGTCAAAGAGCGCATTGGCCAGCGCCGGCGCCGCCGGGGGCGTGCCGGGTTCGCCCACGCCGCCCAGATGGTCCTGGTTTTCCAGCACGCGGACCTCGACCCTTGGCATCGTGTGCATGCGGATCGCGTCATAGTCGGGGAAGTTGAGCTGTTCGGCCGCGCCGTCGGCAAAGGTGATTTCGCCGAAACAGGCCGCCGACAGGCCATAGGCCATGCCGCCGAACATCTGCGCCTTGACGTTTTCGGGATCCAGCGCGATGCCGGGATCCACCGCGATCCATGCGTTGGCAATGCGGATGCCGTCATCGGCCCGGCGCACCTCGATCACCTCGGCCACGGGCGTGCCAAAGCTGTAGGTCATCGCCACGCCGCGGCCCACGCCGTCGGGCGTCTTGCCGGTCCAGCCCGACATCTCACGCACCGCTTCCAGCACCTTCGCCGCGGGCTCCCATTCGGCGCGGGCCAGCTCCAGCCGGAACTCCAGCGGGTCGCGGCCGGCGGCATGGGCCATCTCGTCGATGAAGCTTTCCATGAAGAAGCCGTTGAACGAGTTGCCGACCGAGCGCCAGAACCCGACCGGAATCGCCAGATCGGCCAGGTAGCCGCGAATCCGGTAGTTGGGGATGGCGTAGGGCTGGTTGAAGGCGCCTTCGACATGCACCTTGTCCGGCCCCGCGCCGGGGGTGCCGAGCATGCGCATCATCGCGCTTTGCGTCGCCGACTGCGCGGCGATCCGGCCGTCCAGCAGGACCGCCCTGCCGTCGCGCACCGCGCCGCGCATCCGCGCCACCGCGCCGGGGCGATACATGTCGTGGCTCATGTCCTCTTCGCGCGACCAGGTGACCTGCACCGGGGTGCCGGGCAGCGCCTTGGCCACCTTCGCCGCGACCACGGCATAGTCGAACTCGGCCCGCCGTCCGAAGCCGCCGCCCAGATAGGTGGTGTGCACCTCGACCGCTTCGGTTTCCAGCCCGACCGCCTCGGCCGCCTTCATGGCGACGAAGGTCGGTGCCTGGTTGGGCGACCACAGCTCCAGCCGGTCGCCGGTGAAAAGCGCGGTCGTGTTCATCGGCTCCATGGTCGCATGCGCCAGATAGGGCAGGCGGTATTCGGCGGTGACCTCGGTCGCGCCCGCGGGCAGGGTGTCCGCGTCGCCGTCGTCGCGCATGGTCGAGTTCGGGGTGGCGTCAAACGCGGCGTCGATGCGCGCGAAGATGCCGGCGGTGTCGGCGGGGTAGGGGGCGTCCTCCCAGTCGATCTCGATCGCCTCCAGCGCCTGCATGGCAAGCCAGGTGTTGGTCGCCACTACCGCCACGCCGTCGCCGATATCGACGATCCGTTCCACGCCGGGCATGGATTTTGCGTCCGAGGCGTCGAACCCCTTCATCCCGCCGCCCTGGCGCGGGTTGCGCTTGACAGAGGCGAATTTCATCCCCGGCAGGCGCAGGTCGATACCGAACTGCGCGGTGCCGGTGACCTTGCCCACCATGTCCACGCGCGGCTGCGACCGACCCAGAAGGCGCCACTGGGAGCGGTCGCGCAGATCGGCCTCGACGGGCTTCCGCCCGGCGGCGGCTTCGGCGAGATCGGTATAGGCGATCTCGGTTCCGTCCGGGGCGATCACCCGGCCGCGTTCGGTTTTCAGCGCGGCGTGGTCCACGCCCAGCCGTTCGGCAGCGACGGCCTTCAGCGTTTCCCGGGCGGACGCCCCGGCGGCGCGCATCCGTTCGAACCCGTCCTTCATCGAGGTCGAGCCGCCGGTGATCTGCATCGACAGCACCTTGCCTACCGGACCAAGGGTTTCCCCCAGCCAATGCGTGAATTCCGAGCGGTTGTAGCCGCGATCGGGCAGGGTTTCCCCGATCACCGCGGCATTGTAGTAAGCCGCCGCCGCCGGTCCGTGCAGCACGGTGACCTGGTCGAGATCGACGTCCAGTTCTTCGGCGATCAGTGCGGCCCAGGTGGTGCGCACGCCCTGGCCCATCTCGGCGCGCGGGGCGATCAGCGTGATCCGGTCGCGCGAGATCATCACGAAGGGGTTGAATACCGCGTCCCCCTTGCCCGGTTTCAACGGATTGGGGGCGGGGCGGTTGATGTACCAGGCGCCGAAGGCCACGCCGCCGACAATGGCGGCCGAGCCGATCAGGAAGCTGCGGCGGGCGATCTTTCCGATACTTGCCATGGGTCAGGCCCCTTTTATGCGGTTGGCGGCGTCGTGGATTGCGGCGCGGATGCGGGGATAGGTGCCGCAGCGGCAGAGATTGCCGGCCATCGCCTCGTCGATCTCGGCGTCGGTCGGGGCGGGGTTCTCGGCCAGCAATGCGGCGGCCTGCATGATCTGACCGGACTGGCAGTAGCCGCATTGCGCCACCTGGTGGTCTGCCCAGGCCTGCTGGATCGCGGACATGGCATCGGGCGTGCCCAGCCCCTCGATCGTGGTGATTTCGCCGGTCGCGTCGCCCAGCGGCACCTGGCAGGACCGCACGGCCTGTCCGTCGATATGCACGGTGCAGGCCCCGCAGGCGGCGACCCCGCAACCGAATTTCGTGCCGGTGAGGCCGATCTCGTCCCGCAGCACCCACAAGAGGGGCACATCGTCGGGCAGATCGACACGATGCGTCTTGCCGTTGATTCTGAGCGTGGTCGCCATGGTCGGGGACTTTCCTGTCGGTTCGCGATGTTTCCTGACAAAAATACGATAAAACGTCAGTATGTCAATTGACAATTTTTGCACCCGGTGTCAGTTTGACGGTCATGGAAGATGCAGGCAGCTTGATGTCCGATCTGGACCCGAAACAGGCGGCGATACTCGACTCCGCCTGGCGGGCCTTTGCGGCCTACGGGTTCCGCAAGACGTCGATGGACGACATCGCCCGCGGCGCGGGCATGTCGCGGCCGGCGCTCTATCTGCGCTATCGGAACAAGGAAGACATCTATCGCAGTCTGACGCAGCTGTATTACGAAAGCACGGTTGCCGCGGTGCGCGCGGCGCTGGCCGGGCCGGGCAGCGTGACCGACCGTGTTTCGGCGGCCTTTGCCGCCCAGGCGGGCGAGATGGTCGAGGCGATGCTGAGTTCTCCGCATGGGGTCGAACTGATGGACACGGGCCATTCGGTGGCGCGCGACATCGCCGAGGCGGGCGAGGCGGCGCTGGCCGCGGCCTATGCAGACTGGCTGGCGGAAGAGGTGGCGGGCGGTCGGGTGCGCCTGCCGGGACCGGCTGCGGAGATCGCGGCGACGATCACCACCGCGCTCAAAGGGCTGAAGATGGCAGGGGTGGATTTCGCCACCTACCGGACCCGCGTGGCGCATCTGGCGCAATTGATCGGGGCCGGTCTGACGGCCTGAGGCGGAACAGGGGGGCGCTGCCCCCGTCGCGCGATGCGCGACTCCCCCGGGGTATTTCCGACCAGAAAGAAGCAGGGGGCAGGGGCCTTCGGCAATAAGGAAACCCCGCCACGGGGGCGGGGTTCGGTGGTGTTTCCGGGTCGGTCCGGTCAGTCGATCAGCGGCAGAAGCTTGTCGATCGATTCGCGGGCGTCGCCGTAATACATCCGCGTGTTCTCCTTGTAGAACAGCGGGTTTTCGATGCCGGAATAGCCCGTGCCCTGGCCGCGCTTGAGCACGAAGACCTGCTTGGCTTTCCACACCTCGAGCACCGGCATGCCGGCAATGGGCGAGTTGGGGTCTTCCTGCGCGGCCGGGTTCACGATGTCGTTCGAGCCGATCACGATCACCACGTCCGTTTCGGGGAAGTCGTCGTTGATCTCGTCCATTTCCAGCACGATGTCGTAGGGCACCTTGGCCTCGGCCAGCAGCACGTTCATGTGGCCCGGAAGGCGGCCGGCGACCGGGTGGATGGCGAAGCGGACGTTCTTGCCCCGCTCGCGCAGCTTGCGGGTCAGTTCGCTGACCGCGTTCTGCGCCTGCGCCACCGCCATGCCATAACCCGGCACGATGATGATGTTGTCTGCGTCGTTCAGCGCCGCAGCCACGCCTTCGGCGTCGATGGCGATCTGTTCGCCGTCCACCTCCATCGCCGGGCCGCCGGTGCCGCCGAAGCCGCCCAGGATCACCGAGATGAAGGAGCGGTTCATCGCCTTGCACATGATGTAGCTGAGGATCGCACCCGACGAGCCCACCAGCGCGCCGACCACGATCAGCAGGTCGTTGCCGAGGCTGAAGCCGATCGCGGCCGCGGCCCAGCCCGAGTAGCTGTTGAGCATCGACACCACCACCGGCATGTCGGCGCCGCCGATGCCCATGATCAGGTGATAGCCGATGAACAGCGCGGCCAGCGTCATCAGGATCATCGGCAGCAGGCCGCCCGAGTTGAAATACCAGATCAGGCAGATCAGCGACAGCGCCGCGGCCGAGGCGTTCAGCGCGTGCCCGCCGGGCAGCTTGGTGGCGGCCGAGGTGACCTTGCCCGCCAGCTTGCCATAGGCGATCACCGAGCCGGTGAAGGTCACCGCGCCGATGAAGATGCCGAGGAACAGTTCGACCCGCAGGATGTTCTGTTCCACCGGCGTCTTGTGCGCCAGAACGGCAGCAAAGCCTTCCAGCCCGTGACGCGCGGCTTCGTCCATGCCCAGAACGCGGACCAGTTCGAAATGGGCGTTGAAGCCCACGAACACCGCCGCCAGACCGACCAGCGAGTGCATCGCGGCCACCAGCTGGGGCATTTCGGTCATCTGCACCCGCTGCGCGACATACTGGCCGATGGCGCCGCCGATCAGGATCAGAACCAGCGACAGCCACCAAAAGCCCGAACCGGGGCCCATCAGGGTCGCGATCACCGCCAGCGCCATGCCGACGATGCCATACCAGACCGCCCGCTTGGCCTTTTCCTGATTGCTCAGCCCGCCCAGCGCGAGGATGAACAGAACGGCGGCCGCCACATAGACCGCAGTCGTGAAACCGTAACTCATTGCTGCAGCCTCCTCAGGATTTCTGGAACATGGCGAGCATGCGCCGGGTGACAAGGAATCCGCCGAAGATGTTGATCCCGGCCATGAAAACCGACAGAGCGGCCAGCAGGATCACCAGCCAGGATCCCGACCCGATCTGCATCAGCGCACCAAGGATGATGATCGACGAGATCGCGTTGGTCACGGCCATCAGCGGCGTGTGCAGCGCGTGGCTGACGTTCCAGATCACCTGGAAGCCGACGAAGACCGACAGCACGAACACGATGAAGTGCTGCATGAAGCTCGCCGGTGCCACGAGACCCACGAGAAGCATGAGCACCGTTCCGATGGTCAACAACGTGACCTGCTGTTTCGTCTCGGCGCGGAACGCCGCCAGTTCCTGTTCCCGTTTCTCTTCGGGGGTCAGTTCCTTCGGCTGGGCCTGCGGCTTTTTCGACGCGATCGCCTGCACCTTGAGCGGCGGCGGCGGGAAGGTGATTTCACCCTGATAGGCCACCGTAGCACTTCGGATCACGTCGTCTTCCATGTCATGCACGATCTGACCGTCCTTGTTGGGGGTCAGGTCGGATATCATGTGGCGGATGTTGGTGGCATAAAGCTGCGAGGCCTGCGCCGCCATGCGCGAGGGGAAATCGGTGTAGCCGATGATCGTCACGCCGTTGTCGGTGACGATCTTTTCGTCCTTGACCGTGCCCTCGACGTTGCCGCCGCGTTCGGCGGCAAGGTCCACGATGACCGAGCCGCGCTTCATCGACTGGATCATGTCCTTGGTCCACAGGATCGGCGCCGGCTGGTTCGGGATCAGCGCGGTGGTGATCACGATGTCCATGTCCGGGGCCAGTTCCCGGAACTTGGCCAGCTGGGCCTCGCGGAATTCGGGGCTGGAAGGCTTGGCATAGCCGCCGGTTTCGGCGCCGTCCTGGTCGTCCTCGAAATCGAGATAGACGAACTCGGCCCCCATCGATTCGACCTGTTCGGCCACCTCGGGGCGCACGTCAAAGGCATAGACGATGGCGCCGAGGCTGACCGCCGCGCCGATCGCGGCAAGACCCGCCACGCCCGCGCCCACCACCAGCACCTTGGCCGGCGGCACCTTGCCGGCCGCGGTGACCTGACCGGTGAAGAAGCGGCCAAAATTGTTGCCCGCCTCGATCACCGCGCGGTAGCCGGCGATGTTGGCCATCGACGACAGCGCGTCCATCTTCTGGGCGCGGCTGATCCGCGGCACCATCTCCATCGCGATGACGTTGGCGCCCTTTTCCCTGGCGATCTCCAGGCCCTTTTCGTTTTCGGCCGGATTGAAGAAGGAGATCAGCGTCTTGCCCTTGTTCAGACGCTTGAGCTCGGTTTCGGTGGGCGGGCGCACCTTGGCGATGATGTCGGCCTCTTTCCACAGCGCTGCGGCGGTCTTGATGACCGTGACGCCGGCGGCCTCGTAGGCGGCATCGTCAAAGCCCGCGGCATGACCCGCGCCCTTTTCGATCAGGCATTCATAGCCCAGCTTCTGGAGCTGTCTGGCGGAATCCGGCGTCATCGCGACGCGGTTTTCGCCCTTCATGACTTCTTTTGGTGTCCCTATCTTCACCCCGTCGGTCCCCTCTGTTCACAACCCGGGTGCAAACCAGATTGGTTTGCCGGGTTTTTGCCTATCCTTCCCATCTGCCGGGTGCAAGCGCCGGGCAACAAGATTGCCCCTTTTGTCGCATTCGCGACAAATCATTTCGCGAATGTGTGCGCAAACACCTTGCAGAAATCTCACAGCCATCGCCGCACCCGGCGTTCATACCGGGCGAAATCGGCCTTGAACCTGCGCCGCATCCGGTTCTCTTCCGGCACGATGAAGCGGCGCTCGATCAGCCAGACGAAGATCGGGATCAAAGGCAAGGACAACACTGCGTCAAATGCCAGGATCAGCCCCGCCAGCATCAGCGCGTCGCCCAGGTAGATCGGGTTGCGGGTGCGGCTGAAGATGCCCGACTGGATCAGGCGGTCGGGGGTGCCGTGCGGCCAGACGGTGGTGCGGTGGCGGCGGAACTCGATTACGGCGAGCAGCATCAGCAGGATGCCGGCCCCGATCAGCAGCCCGCTCAGAAGCTGGGTCACCCGTGAGTCAAGCGACAGCCCCATCGGCAGGTAATGGGCCTGCGCCCAGGCGAGCGCCGCGAAGGCGGCCAGCCAGACGGGCGGAATGTCGATCCATTTCATGGCGGCGCCGTCTCCCTGTCACGGTGTCGGAGATAGCAGAGAATGGCGGGTTTGGCGAAGTGACCCAACGGCGCATCTTGTCACGTCACGCGCCGTCACTACGCTGCGATGCGCAGCAGATCAGGGAGGTTGCAGATGAGCTTGGAGGGAAAACACGCGCTGGTGACGGGCGGCGGCACCGGGATCGGGCTGGCGATCGCGCGGGCACTGGCGGCCGAGGGGGCGCAGGTCACGATCACCGGCCGCCGGCAGGAGGTGCTGGACGAGGTTGCGGGCGACGGCCTGTTCGGCATGGCGATGGACGTGCGGGATGAGGCGAGCGTCGATGACACCATCGCGCGCGCGGTGGAGGCGCGCGGGCCGGTGCAGATCTGCGTGCCCAATGCCGGGATCGCCGAGGGCAAGGCGCTGCACAAGACTTCGCTGGAATTCTGGCGCAACATGATGGCGACCAACCTCGACGGCGTGTTCCTGACCATCCGCGCCTGCCTGCCGGGGATGCTGAGCACCGACTGGGGCCGGGTGATCCCGGTGGCCTCGATCGCGGGGGTGCGGGGGCTGAAGGGCGGTGCCTGCTATTCGGCGTCCAAGCACGGCGTCGTCGGGCTGACGCGGTCGCTGAGCGAGGAATACATGGGCACGAATTATACGTTCAACGCGATCTGTCCGGGTTATGTGGACACGCCCATCGTGACCCGCAACATCGACAGCATCGCCACCCGCGCGCGAGTGAGCCGCGAAGAGGCGCTGGCGATGATGGTGGAATCGAACCGTCACAAGCGGCTGATCGCGCCCGAAGAGGTGGCAGCAGCGGTGATGTGGCTGGTGCGGCCGGGATCGGAGAGCATCAACGGCCAGACCATCGAGATCGCCGGCGGCCAGGTCTGATCCGGCGGGGGCGTTTGGGAATCGGTCGGACTGGCCGGGCCGATCCGACCGATGCGCGGGCTATGCCCGCCGGACTGATTTTCGGCGGGGGGCTTTGCTTGCCGAGGTGATTAGGCGGGGGGCTTTGCTTGCCGAGGTGATTAGGCGGGGGGCTTTGCCCCCCGCACCCCCCAGAGTATTTGACGCAAGATGAAGAGGCGGGGGATTCGGAGTGGCGCATTGTCACCGGAAAGCGCCGCCGTGACAGCGTGACAAAGAAGGGGACAGCCCGTGACCGATTTTTCCGCGACCCGCGCCATGTTCGATCTGCCCGAGGGTGTGATCTATCTTGACGGCAATTCGCTGGGGCCGATGCCGCGCGCGGCCAAGATGCGGGTGGCCGAGGTGGTCTCGGCGGAGTGGGGCGAGATGCTGATCACCGGCTGGAACCGCGGCTGGGGCGGCCGGGGCTGGATGTCCATGCCGGTTGCCCTGGGGGATCGGATCGGGCGGCTGATCGGGGCCGAGCCGGGCCATGTCGTGGTGGGCGACACGCTGTCGATCAAGGTCTATCAGGCGCTCGCCTCGGCGCTGGAGATGGTGCCGGGTCGCAAGGTGGTGCTGTCCGACAGCGGCAACTTTCCCACCGATCTCTACATGGCCAATGGATTGCTGACATCACTGGGGCACGGGCACGAGCTGCGGGTGGTGGCCCCGGAAGAGGTCGAGGACGCGATCACCGACGAGGTTGCGGTGCTGATGCTGACCGAGGTGGATTACAGGACGGGGCGGCGGCATGACATGCGGGCGCTGACCGCGAAGGTGCATGCGCAGGGCGGGCTGGCGATCTGGGATCTGGCGCATTCGGCCGGGGCCTTTCCGGTCGATGTCGCCGGGGGCGGGGCCGATTTCGCCGTGGGCTGCACCTACAAGTATCTCAACGGCGGCCCAGGCGCGCCGGCCTTCATCTATGTCGCCCCGCGCCTTGCGGACCGGGCGCGGCCGGCGCTGGCGGGCTGGCTGGGGCATGAGGCGCCCTTTGCCTTTGAACTGGACTACCGCCCCGGCGCGGGGGTCGAGCGGATGCGGGTCGGCACGCCGCCGGTGATCCAGATGACCGCCCTGGATGCGGCGCTGGACGTGTGGGAGGGGGTGTCGCTGGAGGATGTGCGGGCGAAGTCGGTGGAACTGTCCGAGCGGTTCATCGCCGGGGTCGAGGCCGCCTGTCCCGATCTGGTGCTGGCCTCGCCGCGCGACGCGGCCGGGCGCGGCAGCCAGGTGTCGTTCCGCTTCGACGAAGGCTATGCCGTGATGCAGGCGCTGATCGCGCGCGGCGTGATCGGCGATTTCCGCGCCCCCGACATCATGCGGTTCGGCTTTACCCCGCTTTACATCGACGAGGCGGACGTGCGGGCGGCGGTGGCGATCCTGGCCGAAATCATGAACAATCGCCTGTGGGATCGCCCCGAATACAAGCGGCGCGCCAAGGTGACCTGAGACTTGCCGCCCCCCCCGGTTGCGCCCCGTCAGGGCGTCAGAAGATAGGTCTCGAACCCGGTCAGGGCTGGGTCTTGCGTCAGTGCCCCGGGGCCGGTGGGACGGAGCCTCTTGTCCTGCCAGGTCGAATAGAAGGACAGGCTTTCGGCCAGCCGCCGCATCCGGTCGGCGCGGGTGTCGGGGTCGAGATACGGCGCGTGGGTGGACAGGAACAGGGCGGGGCGGTGGCGTTCCAGCCACGGCAGGAGGGTGGGGAGCAGGTCGAACTCGGCCCCTTCGATGTCGACCTTGACGAGCGAAACGCCCGAGAGGTCCACCGCGCTGGCGAACTGCTCCCAGCCGATGGTCAGCACCTCCGTCGCCCCCGCGCCACCCGCATTCAGCAGGCTGGACATGGAATCCCCGGCCTCGCCGCCGAAGGACGCCATCCGCGCCACGCCGAAGCCCTCCGACAGCGCCACGGGGAAGGCGCTGACATTGCGCAGGCCGTTCAGCTCGATGTTCCAGGCGAGGTGGCGAAAGGCGGTCGGGTCGGGCTCAAAACACCACACATGCCGGGCGCGGCGCGCGCCGAACAGAACCGTCGGGCCGATCCATGCGCCGATGTCCAGATAGTCGCGGTCGGGCGCGAGATGCGCGCGCAGCACCGCAAAGGTTTCGGGCTCCCACGCGCCGGATCCGGCCTTGCGCCAGAACTTGCTGTGATAGGGGTCCAGCCGGAACCGCTCGCCCCCAAGCTGCCCGGCATAATGACCGCGGGCACGATAGATCATCTTTCTCAACCGGGTCAGCATCTGCCCTGCCTCCTGCCGCCTTCGCCCTTGACCTGCCGCCCCCGCCGCCGCATGTAGACGGGGGAAACGCAACAGATTTGACAGGGAAACATCATGGCTTTCGAACTTCCTGACCTTCCTTATGCACATGACGCGCTGGCTTCCAAGGGCATGTCGGCGGAAACGCTGGAATACCACCACGACCTGCACCACAAGGCCTATGTGGACAACGGCAACAAGCTGATCGCCGGCACCGAGTGGGAAGGCAAGAGCCTGGAAGAGATCATCACCGGCACCTACCAGCCCGGCGCCGTCGCCCAGAACGGCATCTTCAACAACATCAGCCAGCTGTGGAACCACAACCAGTTCTGGGAAATGATGGGTCCGGGCGAATCCAAGATGCCGGGCGAACTGGAAAAGGCGCTGGTCGAAAGTTTCGGCTCGGTTGACGAATTCAAGGCCCAGTTCACCGCCGCGGGCGTGGGGCAGTTCGGTTCGGGCTGGTGCTGGCTGGTCAAGAACGCCGACGGCTCGCTGGCCGTGACCAAGACCGAAAACGGCGTGAACCCGCTCTGCTTTGGCCAGACCGCGCTCTTGGGCTGCGACGTGTGGGAGCATTCCTATTACCTGGATTTCCGCAACCGGCGCCCGGCCTATATCGAGAACTTCCTGAACAACCTGGTGAACTGGGAAAACGTCGCCTCGCGCATGTGAGGCGCCGCCAGTTCGGTCAGGACAGGCCCCGCGCCGACCCGGTCGCGGGGTTTTTTCATGGGCGGTCTTGATGCGACTTGCGCGACGGCCGGGTCCCGGGTGATCCTGTGTGTGGGAGGATCCGGCAATGAACGAAATGATCACCGCGCCGCTTGTCGAGGAAACCAGCGCCGAGGGCGTGCTGACGCTCACCCTCGGCGCCCCGCCCGCGCATCCGCTGTCGCGTGCGATGATCGGGGCGCTGCATGACGCGCTGCGCCGGGCGGCGGCCGATGATGCCGTTCGCGTGATCCTTTTGCACGGCCCGGGGCGGATCTTCTGCGCCGGCCATGATCTGAAGGAGATCGCCAGGCACCGCGCCGACGCGGATCTGGGCCGGGCCTATCTGGAAGATCTGTTCCGGGCCTGCGCTGCGATGATGCAGGCGCTGACCCATTCGCCCAAACCCGTGATCGCCGTGGTCGAAGGGCTGGCCACCGCGGCGGGGCTGCAACTGGTGGCGGCCTGCGATCTGGCCTTTGTCGCGCCTTCGGCGACCTTCTGCCTGCCCGGCGTGCGCAATGGCGGGTTCTGCACCACGCCGGCGGTGACGGTGGGGCGCAACCTCGCGCGCAAGCACATCATGGAAATGACCCTCTCGGGTGAGGTGTTCGACGCCGACTGGGCGCTGCGGGCGGGGCTTGTCAACCGGGTGATCCCGTCGGAACGGCTGATGGACGAGGCGATGGCATTCGCCCGCACGCTCGCCACCCGCCGCGCGCCCGCCGTGGCGCTGGGCAAGCAGACGCTGCTTTGCCAGCTCGAGATGCCCGAGGCGGAGGCCTATGACGCCGCCACCCGGGTGATGATCGAACATTTCATGGATCCCGCCCGGATCGCCGAAGAGCGCGAGACCTGGGCGTCCCGCACCTGAACCCGCGGGCCAATCTGCCTTCTGCTTCTTTCTGGTCGGAAATACCCCTGGGGAGCGCGAGGGGGCAGCGCCCCCTCGCATCGGTCGGATCGCGTCAGCGATCCGAGAAACCCGGCCCCACGCCGGCGCGTTCCACCGCTTGCGCAGACCCAGCTTGGGACTCGCCGCGAAAATGCGCGCCCAGGGCCTCGATTGCCTGCTCCGGGGTGTCCGCCCAGGTCACGAACTCGGCCAGAGTGTCGTCGGCGAACCCCTGATCGATCACATGCGCGATCAACGCCCTCAGCGGCGTCCAGTATCCTTCGGTGTTCAGAACCACGATCGGCTTGCCATGCAGACCCAGTTGCCGCCAGGTGAGCGCCTCGAACAGCTCGTCCAGCGATCCCGCGCCGCCGGGCAGCAGCACCACCGCATCGGCATTCATGAACATGACCTTCTTGCGCTCGTGCATGGTCTCGGTGACCACGTAACGGGTCAGGTCGGTCTTGCCGACCTCGCGATCCACAAGGTGCCGCGGGATGACCCCGAACGTGTCCGCGCCGGCGGCCTGCGAAGCCCGCGCCACGGTGCCCATCAGCCCGACATCGCCCGCCCCGTAGACCAGCCGCCAGCCTTTGGCGGCAAGCGCGCGGCCCAGGATTTCGGCGTCCCGCGCATAGGCGGGCATTGCCCCCGGGCGCGATCCGCAATACACACAGACGGATTTGACGGTCATGGCACGGCCTTTCATCAGGACAGGCAGCGGCTCGGAACGGCCGCCGTGATCCCTGATAACCGGCCTGCCACGTCGGCTCAACCACGCGGGAGGGATGGCCCGCGCAGCAAGGGGGCGATGATGGCGGCAGCAGGCGGCAGCGGCGGGCTGCAAAAGACGGGATGGATCGTCGCGGGCGCGGTGGTCGTGGTGCTGGGCGGGGTGGCGTTCTGGTTCCGGCCCGAGGCGCCTCGACCCCCGGCACCGGTAACGACGCCGGAGGCGACACAGGCGCCGACGGCCGGGCAGGCCCCGGCTACACAGGACGTTCCGGCCGACGCGCCGTCGGACACCGTGCCAGAGCCGCTGGCATCCGCCGTCGAACCCGAAGGTACGGGGTCGAAAGCGGCCGGTGAGGCAGCCGAACCCGCAGCGGCGCCTGAATCCGAAGCCGACGCAGCCGCGCAGCCGGAGGCCGTCGCGACGGCACCGGAGGCCCGGGGCGCGGAGGCCGACCGTCCGGTCGAGGCCGCCGATGCGCGTGCGGCGGACGCCCGCGATGCAGGAGCGCCCGTGCTCGACCTGGTGCGCGTCGATACGGACGGCTCAGCCGTGATCGCCGGCAAGGCACCGGCGGGCAGCCGGGTGACCCTGTTGCTTGACGACGAACAGCTGGACAGTTTCGAAGTTGACCGAACCGGCAGCTTTGCGCGGTTCCTCGACATCCCGGTGGGCGACACGCCGCGCGTGCTGACGGCCATCGCCGAACACGACGGGGCGCAGGTCCTGTCGCCCGACCAGATCATCCTTGCCCCGGTGGCAGGGGCCGAGCCGGAGGTCGAGCTTGCCCAGGCGGAGCCACAGCAGGGCAAGACCGCGCCGAGCGACGCGGCGGAAACCTCCTCTGCCCCGGCCAGCGCCGGGGGCGTCGAAGCCCGGGAATCCGCTCAGGGCCAACCACGGGTCGATGCCGAAGGCGTGGCCGACGAAACGATTGCGCAATCCGCCGATGTCGGCGAGGGGCCACCCGAAGCAGAACATGAAATGGCGCCCGAGGCGGTGGCCGTCGCACCGGCGGCGACCGAGCCGGCAGCGCCTGCACAGACCGCGTTGAAACCGGAGTTTCCGCAGGCGGTGTCCGACGGAACCGGGTCGGCCGCGAACCAATCGCCAGTCGTCGCGCAAAAGGCGACGGGCGCCGACGAGACCGGGACCGCGGCGGCAACGGTGCCACGATCGGTGGCTCCGTCCGCATCGCCCTCCGAGTCGCCCGCACTCGCCCAACCCGCCGAGTCCGTCGCTTCTGCCGAACCCGCCGGCGAGGAGGCGCCGAAACCCGCCGCCGTCGCCGTTCTGCGCGCGGGCAAGGACGGGGTCGAGCTGGTCCAGCCCGCCACCGCGCCGTCGCCCGAAGAGATGGATCGCGTCGCGCTCGATGTGATCGGATATTCGGATGCGGGCGAGGTCATGCTGACCGGCCGGGCCCGCGGCGGATCCTCTGTCCGGGTCTATATCGACAACAAGGCCGTGCGGGATCTGGCGGCGGACGAGCAGGGCCGCTGGAAGGGAACGCTCGAAGGAATCGATCCGGGCGTCTATACGCTGCGTCTCGACGAGATCGGCGAAGGGGGCGAGGTGCTCAGCCGGATCGAGACACCGTTCAAGCGCGAGGCGCCCGAGGCGCTGCAGCCGCCCGCGGATGCGGGCGCGGACGCCCCCGCCCGGACCGCCCCTGTGCGCCGGGTGACGGTGCAGAAGGGCGACACGCTGTGGGCAATCTCGCGCGAACGCTACGGGCTGGGGGTTCTCTATGTCCGGGTGTTCGAAGCCAACCGCGATCAGATCCGCGACCCGGATCTGATCTATCCGGGGCAGGTGTTCACGCTCCCCGAGTGATTGCGGCGGCGGAATGGTCCGGCGCCTCTGGTCTTTGCCGGTGGCGCGGCTTATGTCATCGCGGAACGAGGGAAATGCGATGACCGCGACGACAGAAAACATTCAGGCCCGAGATGCGGCGCGCGAGGAACGACGATCGGCCTGGCGGACGATCCGCCGGGTGATGCCCTATCTCTGGCCGAAGGAACACGCATGGGTCAAGGTTCGGGTCGTTCTGGCGCTGGCGCTGCTGGTGCTGAGCAAGCTGGTCGCGGTCTATACGCCGGTGCTCTACAAGGGCGCGGTCGATGCGCTGGCCGCCGAGGGCGTGCCGCCGCTGGCGCTGGGGGCGGTCGGGCTGACCGTCGCCTATGGCGTGGCGCGGATGATGACCGTGGGGTTCCAGCAGCTGCGCGACGCCGCCTTTGCGCCGGTCGCCCAGCGGGCGCTGCGGCGGCTGGCGCTGGAGACCTTCCAGCACATCCATCGCCTGTCCCTGCGCTATCACATCACGCGCAAGACCGGCGGGCTGAGCCGGATCATCGAGCGCGGGGTCAAGGGGGTGGAGTTCCTGCTGCGGTTTCTGCTGTTCAGCATCGGCCCGCTGATCCTGGAACTGGCGCTGGTGGCGATCATCCTGACGGTGGTGTTCGATGGGCGGTATCTGGCGATCGTGGCGGTGACCATCGCGCTCTATGTCTGGTTCACCTTCAAGGTCACCGAGTGGCGGGTCAAGCTGCGCCGCGAGATGAACGACCAGGACACCGACGCCAACCAGAAGGCGATCGACAGCCTGCTAAACTATGAAACGGTCAAGTATTTCGGCGCCGAAGAGCGCGAGGCCGCCCGTTATGATGGCGCCATGCGGGCTTATGCGCGCGCCGCGCTCAAGACGGCCTATTCGCTGGCCTTCCTGAATTTCGGCCAGTCCTTCCTGATCACCTCGGGGCTGATCGGGGTGATGGTTCTGGCGGCGCTGGGGGTTCAGGACGGCAGCCTGACCGTGGGCGATTTCGTGATGGTCAATGCCTACATGATCCAGATCACGGTGCCGCTGAATTTCCTCGGCACGGTCTATCGAGAGATCCGCCAGAGCCTCGTGGACATGGGCGAGATGTTCGACCTTCTGGAACAGCCAGCCGAGGTCACCGACAGGCCGGGCGCCAGGGATCTGGTGGTGCGCGAAGGGCGGATCGAGTTCGATCGCGTGCGATTTGCCTATGACCCGGAACGCGAGATCCTCAAGGGAATCAGCTTTGACGTGCCCGGCGGCAGCACGGTTGCGATCGTGGGCGCGACGGGATCGGGCAAGTCCACCATCGGCCGGCTTCTGTTCCGGTTCTACGACGTGAGCGGAGGGGCGATCCGCATCGACGACCAAGATATCCGCGACGTGACGCTGAAGAGCCTGCACGCGGCCATCGGCGTGGTGCCGCAGGATACGGTCCTGTTCAACGACACGATCCGTTACAACATCGCCTATGGCCGCGGTGACGCGACCCAGGAAGAGATCGAGCAGGCCGCGCGGGATGCCCAGATTCACGATTTCATCGTTTCGCTGCCCGAGGGGTATGACACGGTGGTTGGCGAACGCGGGCTGAAGTTGTCGGGCGGCGAGAAACAGCGGGTGGGAATTGCGCGGACGCTGTTGAAGAACCCGCCGATCCTGCTGCTGGACGAGGCTACCAGCGCGCTGGACACCGAGACAGAGCAGGAGATCAAGGACGCCCTGGCCCGCGCCGGCGAGGGGCGCACGGTGATAACTATCGCGCACAGGCTGTCCACCATCGCGGAGGCGGACCAGATCATCGTTCTGGAGGCCGGCGAGATCGTGGAGCGCGGGCGTCACGACGAGTTGCTGGCGCGGGGCGGGCGCTACGCGCAGTTGTGGAGCCGTCAGCAGGCGGATTCAGAGGCGGCCTGATTCTTCTGGAGCGACGCTGGCGCGGTGCGCGGAGGCGCGTTTCGGACTGGCTGCGCCAGTCCGACCGATGCGAGGGGCGCTGCCCCTCGCGCTCCCCGGAGTATTTCGGGCAAGATGAAGCCGCGGAGCGGGGAGACCGGGCGGATCGGGCGCTTTCGTCGGTTTGGGCCATGCGTTAGGGTGAAGGGAACCGACCCCCGCGCGAGGGCGAGCGATGTTTCGAGTGCTGCGTTTCCTGATTGGCGTCGTCGTTGTCCTGGCCGCGACGAGTTTCGTCTTTCAGAACGTGTATTCGGTGCCGTCGCGGGCGGGACTGGCGCATGACAGGGCCATTCCCGCCGATCCGGGCACCCGGCTTGGCGCCTGGGTGTTGCCGTTGGAGGCGGCCAATCCGGGCAGGTCCGGGGTTGCCTCTTTGGGGGATGGCGCCGCCGCCTTTGCCGCGCGGCTGTTGCTGATCGAGGCGGCCGAGGCCAGTATCGATATCCGCTATTACATCTGGCAGCGCGACGTGACCGGGCTGTTGCTGCTCGATGCGCTGAGGCGGGCGGCCGACAGGGGCGTGCGCGTGCGGATACTGCTGGACGACAATGGCATACCCGGTCTGGACCCGATACTGGCGCAGCTGGACGCGCATCCGAACATCCAGGTGCGCCTGTTCAACCCCTTTGCCCTGCGCACGCCGCGGATGCTGTCCTATGTGCTGGATTTTCGCAGGCTGAACCGGCGGATGCACAACAAGTCGATGACCGTGGACGGCGTGGTCAGCATCATCGGCGGGCGCAATATCGGCGACATCTATTTTTCCAGTGATCCGAACGTGAACTATTTCGACATGGACGTGGCAGTTCTGGGTCCGGCGTCGCGCGACGTATCGGAGGACTTCGACCTCTACTGGGCCAGTCCGCCGGTGTTTGCCGCCGCAGCGATCCTGTCGCCCGCCGAGTCCGGTGCGGACCGGCTGGGAGCGGCTCTGGCCGCGCTGCGGACCGATGACAGGGCGCAACGATACGCAAGGGCGGTTTCCGACCTTGATCTGCTGGACCGAATTCGCCACGGTGCGGTCGGGTTCGACTGGGTTCCCGTGCAACTGGTCAGCGACGATCCGGTCAAGGGTCAGGGGCCGGCGCCCGCCGCGGCGCTGCTGACCACGCGGTTGGCGGAAATCCTGCCCCGGCCCGAGCGCGAGGTGCTGCTGGCCTCGGCCTATTTCGTGCCGGGAGAGCGGTTTTCGGCGCGTCTGGCGGATTGGGCGCGCAAAGGGGTCGCGGTGGATATCCTGACCAATTCGCTGGAGTCGACGGATGTTCTGCCGGTGCATGCGGGCTACATGAAATATGGAGACCGGTTGCTGGCGGCGGACGTGGGGTTGCACGAACTCAGATCAACGCAAGCGCGCAGGGATCTGGCCGAGAAGTTCGACCTGATCGGGTCCACCAACAGCAGCCTGCATGCCAAGTCCTTTGTCATCGATGAAAGGACCGTGTTCGTGGGGTCGTTCAACTTCGATCCGCGATCGGCCAATCTGAACACCGAGATGGGATTTCTCATCGACAGTCAGAAACTGGCGCGGAACATGGCCGCGCGGTTCAAGGCCGCGCTGCCCACGCGGAGCTATCGGGTCGAACTTGTGGACGATCGGCTGGAATGGGTCGAACGGCGCGAAGACGGCACCGTGATCCGGCACGAGATCGAGCCCGGCACCGGGCTGGTAGAGCGGTTCGTTGCCGGAGTGATCCGCTGGCTGCCGGTGGAGTGGCTGCTGTAGGCGGCGCGCCGCGGTGCCGCGGGTCACTCCGCGGCGCGCAGGGGCTTGTCGGGGGCGGGCGTGTCGGGGTCGGACCGCTCCACCGCGCCGGACAGATCGTCCCAGATGATTTCGGGGTGGTGCAGGCGGCGCACTTCGCGGCGCAGCGCCATGTCGCGCGCGGCGCGGCCCGCCCGCCCGCCGGTCAGGCGGCCCAGAAGCTGGCCGAACCAGCGAGCATAGGTGGTGATCCACACAGGCAGCGCCAGGAAGGACGGCGTGACCACCAGCGTCAGCACCGTGGCGATGCCCAGCCCGAACACCACCGCCGTGGCCAGCTGTTTCCACCACAGCGCGGTCGGGCTGTCGATGGTATAGCCGCCCGCCCAGAAATCCAGGCTGATGCCGAACATCATCGGCGTCAGGCCGGCCATCGTGGTGATCGTGGTCAGCAGAACGGGGCGGATGCGGGCCTCGGCCGTGCGCACGATGGCCTCGATCCGGGGCATGTAGGCGGAAAATTCCTGATAGGTGTCGATCAGCACGATATTGTTGTTCACCACGATGCCCGCGAGCGCGACGATGCCCGTGCCGGTCATGATGATGGAAAACGGCTGTTCCATAACCATCATGCCGATCAGCACGCCGGTGGTGGACAGAACCACCGCCAGCAACACCAGAACCGCGTTGTAGAAACTGTTGAACTGCGCCAGCAGGATCACGAACATCAGCCCCAGCGCGCCCAGGAAGGCCTTGGACAGGAAGGCCTGGCTTTCGGCCTGTTCCTCCTGGTCGCCGGTCCATTCCCAGGTGACCGAGGCGGGCAGGGGGCGGGTTTCGAGCCATTCGGTCAGCTGCGCGATCCGTTCGTTGGCGTTGATCGGCACGAAATGCGCCTCGCCCGACTGCAGCGCGTCGGCGACCTCGGTGGCGTTGGCAGCGGCGTCCAGCCGCATCAGCCGGTATTCGTCGCCTGACGGATGCGTGAACATCGGATCGGTGGTGGTTTCGCCTTCGCCAAGGATTTGAACGGTGGCCAGCGTTTCGGGCTTGCCAACCGCGCCGCTGCGCACGATGCGCGCCAGCCCCGGCGCCACGTCGGCCTTGACGTCGTAATACCGGCGCTGATCCACGCGGCTGATCGTGGCGCGTTTCGGCACCGGTTCGCGGGTGATGAAGTTCGACAGCGGCACCAGCCCGTCCGGCGTGCGCACCTTGAGACTGTCCAGCGTGCTGAGAACCCGGTCCTTTTCCGGCAGGCGGGCGCGGATCTCGATCTCCTCTTCGCTGGTGTCCACCCGCATCGTGTCCAGCAGGATGCCACGGGTCACGAGCTGCACCATCGCCCCCACGGTCGCCACGTCGGCGCCGTAGCGGCCGGCCTTGGCCACGTCCACGTCGATCTGCCAGTCGATGCCGGGCAGGGGCAGGGTGTCCTCTATCTGGACCAGGCCGGGCATGTCCTCCATCTTTGCCCGTGCGATGTCCACCGCGCGGCGCAGGTCGTCCCAGTCGTCGCCCTTTATGCGCAGATGCACCGGCTTGCCCGAGGCGGGGCCGCGCTCCAGCGCCTTGACCTCGGTGACGAAGCCCGGCAGCTCGTCCAGCCTGATCTGGAGCTGCTCCAGCACCGTGTCGCCGTCATAGTCGGGCGCGGTCACCTCGCGCTGGAACCTGCCGCCCAGCCAGGGTTCCTTGACCTTGGGGCGCTGTTCCCAGGGGATGATCTCGAACTGCACCTGGCCGATCGTGTCCGCCGGCGCCTGGCCGCCGCTGGTGTCGGTGCGCAGGCCCCCGTCGCCGGCAAAGGCAAAGACGTTGATCACGGCGGGGTGCGCCGCCACGATCTCTTCGGCCTGCATCACCATTCGGTCCTTTTCCGCCAGCGACAGGTTGCCCCGCGCACGGACATAGACCGTGGCCTGTTCCGGTTCGGTTTCGACGAAGAAGTCCACCCCGCGCGAATTCTGCGGGAACAGGACGAAGGAAATGTAGAACACGGCCGAAAACACCGCCGCGATGGTCACGATGGGCATCACCGGGTTGCCCGCAATCAGCCGGATCACCCAGCCAAAGGCCGTGTGGCCCTGTTTCGCGCTGATGCGTTTCGGCGCGAACGCGATCCGCGCCGCCGACAGTGTGATCGAAGAGGCAAAGGACGCCAGCAGGAACATCGCCGCGCCCAAAAGCGAGCCGATCATTGGCGGAACGGTCCCGTCGGGCAGCAGATAGGCCGGGTTCAGCACCTGCATCGCGCCCAGGAACATCGCGTACCAGGCGATCGGCACCAGTGCCGCGCGCGCCACCCAGGGCAGCCGCGCCCGCATCGCGTCCGAGGCGCGGCCGAACAGGCGGCTCATGCGTCCGGTGACGCCGCCCATCACCGGCAGATAGACCAGCGCCACCACCAGCGAAGCGGAAAGCACGAAGATCAGCGTGATCGGCAGCATCGACATGAACTCGCCCGGCACGCCGGGCCAGAACAGCATTGGAAGGAACGCACACAGCGTCGTCGCGGTCGAGGACACCACCGGCCAGAACATCCGCTTGGCCGCCTCGACATAGGCGTGCATCGGTCCGGTGCCTTCCTTGATCCGCTTGTCGGCATATTCCACCACGACGATCGCGCCATCGACCAGCATCCCCACCGCGAGGATCAGGCCGAACATCACGATGTTGGAGATCGCCACCCCCATCACGGCGAGCAGGGCAAAGGTCAGAAGGAACGATGTCGGGATCGCAAAGCCGACCAGCAGCGCCGCCCGGCTGCCGAGGCTGGAGAGCACCACGATCATCACCAGCGCGATCGCCGTCAGCACCGAGCCTTCGAGCTGGCGCACCATCGAATCGACGATCCGGCTCTGGTCGTTCGACGTGCCCACGAGCACCGCCGCCTGAAGCTGTTCGGGCCAGCGGGATTCGGCCTCGGCCACGGTGCGCTTGACCAGCTCGACCGTGTCGATCAGGTTGTAGCCCTTGCGCTTGACCACCTGCAGGGCGACGGTGGGTTCTCCGTCGAAATGCGCGGTGCCCTTGCGGTCTTCGAAGGTCAGGTTGATCTGCGCCAGTTCGCCCAGCGTTACCACCCGGTCGCCGTTGATCTTGATCGGCAGGTCGTAGATGTCGCGTGCATCGTCAAAGGACGACGGGATCTTGACCGAGAACGTGCCCTGTTCGGATTCGACCTCGCCCGCGGCGATCAGCTGGTTGTTGTTCTGCACCACGCGCAGCAGCTCGGGCGCGGTGATGTTGTAGGACTCCAGCCGCAGCGGGTCGATCACCACCTCGACCATCTCGTCGCGGTTGCCGGCGATCCCCGCCTGCAGCACCGCATCCAGCGATTCCAGATCGTCCTGCAGATCCTTTGCGATCCGCGCCATGGTGCGTTCCGGCACGTCGCCGGTCAGGTTCACCACGACGATGGGGAATTCGGAAAAGTTGAATTCGGTGATCGTGTATTGCTCGGCCCCGTCGGGAAACTTGGCCTGCGCCGAATTCATCGCGTCGCGCACATCCGCCATGGTGGCGGTCTTGTCCCAGCCGAATTCGAATTCCAGCACGACGGCGGCATAGTTCTCGGCCGCCGTGGCGGTCATCTTCTTGAGCCCGTCCAGATCGGCAAGCTCGGTCTCCATCGGTTTGATCAGCAGGCTTTCGCTGTCCTGCGCCGAGATGCCGGGGAACTGCACCGAGATGAACAGGGCGGGCACCTCGATATCGGGCTCGCCCTCTTTCGGAAGGTTGGCATAGGCAAAGCCGCCGACGATGATCGAGATGGCGATGAAGGCAAGGACCATCCGCGCCCGCGCGGCGGCCCAGTCGACGATACCGGTCATCGGCTGGCCTCTTCCCACTGGGGCAGGACGCGCACGCCTGCCGTCACGAAATCCTGGCCCGCGACGATCACGTCGGCCCGGTCCGGCAGACCGGTGATCCAGACCCCGTCCGGCGTGTCGCGGATCACCTCGATCGCGGCGAACTGCACGATGTCGTCCGGCCCTACCAGCCGCACGCCCAGCGCGCCATCGCTGTTGAGCGTCAGCGCCGATTGCGGCAGCAGATGCGCCTTGGTGCCGGCCGCGGCGATCGCCACCTCGGCGGTCTGCCCGTCGCGGATGGACAGGTCTTCATTGGGCACCTCGACCTCGACCGCAAAGGTCCGGGTCTGGGGATCGGCCACGCGGGACAGGTAGGTGACGGTGCCCATCACGCGGCGGCCATTGACCAGAAGAGCCCCCGCCTGCGCGCCGACCTTGACGCGATCGACCTCGGTTTCCGGGACATAGCCCACGAACTTGATCGGGTTCAGTTGAATCACCGTCGCACACAGCGCGCCGGGTTGCAGCAGTTCCCCCAGCTCCGCCGTGTCGGCATCGAGCAGCCCGGCAAAGGGCGCCTTGATGGTCAGGCGTTCGATTTCCTTTTCCGCGGCAGCGACGGCGGCGCGGGCGGCCTGGACCGCGGCCTCTGCTGATTCAAGCCCCGCCTTGGCGGTTTCCAGCGCGGCGCGGGCCGAGTCGACCGCCGCCCGCGTCGCGGCCAGCCGCGTCTGCGAGGCATATCCGTCGTCGATCAGCTGTTTCGCGGCATTGTAGTTGATGGTCGCCTCTTCGAGCCGCGAGGCCGCCTCTCTGACTCGCGCTTGGGCCGCGGGCCGGGCGGCTTCGGCCTCTTCCAGACGGGCGCGGGCCTCGGTCAGCGCGGCGGGACGGGTGCCCGGCTCCAGCCGGCACAGCACGTCGCCCGCCTCGACCGACGCGCCCTTGCGCAGCGGCTCGGAGATCACGCGGCCGGTTGTTTCGGCGCGCACCTGCACCTGACGGATGGCGCGGGTCTGCCCGCGCAGAATCACCGCGCTGTCCACGGTACGGGCCGTGGAATGGCGGGCAAGGACACGCATCACGGCCTTGTCCGCGGCAGCGCCCATGTCGGCCGCGGGATTCGTCGGGGCCGGCGCCGGTTCGGTCTGCGTCTGAACGTTCTCGCCCCGCGCAAAGGCCAGCACCGTGTCGCGTTCGAAAATCAGCAGATAAAGGGCCAGCGTCACAACCGTGGCCGTAATGATGGGCACTACCCGCATGTTGCAATTATCCTCGTCTCGTCAGCCGGCCGGGCACATGTCGATCTTCACTCGTGGTGCCTGGGGACATGGTGCCTGCATGCGCCACTGTCCATGCCGAACCAGCCGGTTCAGTATAATTTTTTTCCTCCGCACGGACAACCGGGCCCGATTGTTGCCCGGCGGTCACGCCCGCTCGGCTCTTGGCTTGGCTGGGGATGCGGGGTAAGAGGGGCCAACCGCATCGCCACGGCGCGCGCCGGATCGGCCGGCCGGGCGGTAACGAGGAACGGATTGAGGATCACGGGCCGTGGCCGGGTCTTTGACAGCGAGGGCAGGACAGTGAGTGAAATCGATCACTTCATCGAAGAGGTCACCGAAGAGGTCCGCCGCGACAGGCTGTTCGCGCTCTACAGGAAATACGGCTGGATCGTTGCGCTGATCATCGTGCTGATCGTGGGCGGCGCGGCCTGGAACGAATATCGCAAGGCGCAGCAGGTGGCCGCCGCGCAGCAGCTGGGCGATGCCATAATTGCCGCGCTGTCGGTCGATGACCCGGCAGGACGGGCCGAGGCGCTGGCCGGGGTTCAGGCCGCCACGCCGGGCGGGGACGCGGTGCGGCGGATGCTGCTGGCAACCGCGCTGGCCAATTCCGGCCGGCTGGAACAGGCCGTGGCGGAACTCGACGCCATCGCCGCCAATGGCGAGCTCGAGGAAATCTATCGCCAGCTGGCCCGGTTCAAGGCGCTGACCCTTCAGGCCGACACCCTGCCCGCCGCGGATCGACGCGCCGGGTTCGAGGCGCTGGCCACGGCCGGGCTGCCGCTGCGGCTTCTGGCTGAGGAACAGCTTGCGCTGATCGACATCGAAGAGGGCAAGGCCGAAGAGGCGATCGCGCGGCTGGAGCGGATCCGTCAGGATTCCGAGGTCACTCAGGCCTTGCAAGACCGGGCGACGCAGTTGATTGTTGCGCTGGGAGGCGAGCCCGCCGACCTGTCCGCGCGCCAGACCGGCTGACGGCGCGGGCGGTATGACGGACGGGACGCGGCAGGATCGGCTTGGGCAGGACCGGGGGCAGGTTCGGAACATGGGTGCTATTTCATCGCTTTCGTCGCTGACGCGCGCGAGGGGGCTGTTGCTGGCGGGCGCCGTGCTTGCGCTTGCGGGCTGTGCCGAGCCCGAGCGCATCCTGGTTGGCGAGCGCGAGGACATCTGGCCCGTCGAAGACACGGTGTCGGGGCTGCGGGTCAATCAGAGCCGGGCGATAAGCCTGCCGGCAATGAAGGCAAATGCGGACTGGTCGCAATCCATCGGCACCCCGTCGCAGCGCGTGGCGCATCCCGCCTTGCGGGTGCCCGTCCAACAGCTCTGGTCGGTCAAGATCGGCAGCGGCGACAGCCGGCGGCAGCGCATCACCGCCGGGCCGGTCGTCGGGGGCGGGCTGATCTACACGCTGGATTCGGCCGAGCGCGTGTCGGCGGTGACGCCCTCGGGCCAGGTGGTCTGGAGCCACGATCTGATCGATCCGCCCGACAAGGAAGGTCAGGCCACCGGCGGCGGGCTGGCCTATTCGGGCGGAGTTCTCTACGTCTCGTCGGGCTATGGCCGGCTGACCGCAATGGATGCCAAAACCGGCGCGGTGCGGTGGGCGCAGCGGCTCAATGCCACAGGGTCGGGCGTGCCTACGGTGCATGATGGGCTGATCTACCTGGTTGCCGGGGACGATACCGCATGGGCCATCCGCACCGACAACGGGCGCATCGCCTGGCGGTTCAAGTCGGCCGAGAGCGTGGCCAACGTGCTGGGCGCGCCGGCCCCGGCGGTGTCGGGGCAATTTGCGGTGTTCGGTTTCGGCTCGGGCGACGTGGTGGGCGTGTTCCGCCGCGGCGGGGTGCGCCGCTGGTCGGGATCCGTGGCCGGGCAGCGGCTGGGCTACACCTCCGCCCGTTACGGCGACGTGACCGGCAGCCCGCTGATCGTGGGCAACGCGGTCTATGTCGGCAACCATTCGGGCCGTATCGCGGCCTTCCGTCTTGAGGACGGTGAAAGGCTCTGGACCCTGCGCGAAGGGGCGGTGACGCCGATGTTCCCCGCCGGTGACAGCCTGTTCGCGATTTCCGACCGCAACCAGCTTATGCGGATCGACGCCGCCAGCGGCGAGGTGATTTGGGCCGTGGACCTGCCCGGTTTCGTCAAGGACAAGCCGAAGAAGCGCGGCCGTATCTACGCCCATTACGGCCCCGTGCTGGCAGGCGGGCGGATCGTGGTGGCCTCCAACGACGGGCTGATCCGGTTCTTTGCGCCGCAGGACGGCGCGCAGGTGGCCGCCGTCGAGGTCAAGGGCGGCGCCACCGCCGAACCTGCGGTGGCGGGAAATACGCTCTATGTCGTGACCACCCGGGGCGAACTCGTGGCTTTCCGTTGACGCGGCGATGATGTAAAGGGCGCTTTCGAGCACACGGAAGCGAAACTGATGTCCTTTACCCTTGCCATCGTCGGGCGGCCCAATGTGGGCAAGTCCACCCTGTTCAACCGTCTGGTCGGCAAACGGCTGGCGCTGGTCGATGACCAGCCCGGCGTGACGCGCGACCTGCGCGAGGGCGAGGCGCGGCTGGGCGATCTGCGCTTTACCGTGATCGACACCGCCGGGCTGGAGGAGGCCACCGACGACTCGCTGCCCGGCCGGATGCGCCGGCTGACCGAACGCGCCGTGGACATGGCCGATATCTGCCTGTTCCTGATCGACGCGCGGGTCGGGGTCACGCCTTCGGACGAGGTGTTCGCGGACATCCTGCGCAAGCGGGCGGCGCATGTGATTCTGGCCGCGAACAAGGCCGAGGGCGCGGCGGCGGATGCCGGCGTACTGGAGGCCTACGGCCTGGGCCTGGGCGAGCCGATCCGGCTGAGCGCCGAGCATGGCGAGGGGTTGAACGATCTGTATGCGCAGCTGGCGCCGCTCGCCGACGAATTCGAGGCCCGCGCCGCCCGCGATGCGCCCGAAACCGACGTGGAAGTGGGCGAGGATGGCGACGAGGGCGCGCTGCCCGCCTTTTCCGACAAGCGCCCGTTGCAGGTGGCGGTGGTGGGGCGGCCCAACGCGGGCAAGTCCACGCTGATCAACCGCATTTTGGGCGAGGACCGACTGCTGACCGGTCCCGAGGCCGGGATCACTCGTGACGCGATCTCGATCCGCACCGCCTGGGACGGGGTGCCGATGCGGATCTTCGACACCGCGGGGATGCGCAAGCGCGCCAAGGTGCAGGACAAGGTCGAGAAGCTGTCGGTCGCCGACGGGCTGCGCGCGGTGAAATTCGCCGAGGTGGTGGTGGTTCTGCTGGATGCGGCGATCCCATTCGAGAGCCAGGATCTGCGCATCGCGGATCTGGCCGAGCGCGAGGGCCGTGCCGTGGTGGTGGCGGTGAACAAGTGGGACGTGGAAGAGCACAAGCAGGAAAAGCTGCGCGCGCTGCGCGAGGCGTTCGAGCGGCTGCTGCCGCAGCTGCGCGGAGCGCCGCTGGTGACGGTGTCGGCGAAGACGGGCCGCGGTCTGGACCGGCTGCACGCGGCCATCCTGCGCGCCCACGAGGTCTGGAACCGGCGGGTGCCGACGGCGGCGTTGAATCGCTGGCTGGCGGGGATGCTGGAACAGCACCCGCCGCCCGCGCCGCAGGGCCGGCGGATCAAGCTGCGCTACATGACGCAGGTCAAGACGCGCCCGCCTGCCTTTGTGGTGATGTGCAGCCATCCCGACAAGATGCCGGACAGCTATGTGCGCTATCTCGTGAACGGGCTGCGCGAGGATTTCGACATGCCCGGCACGCCGATCCGGCTGACCTTGCGCGGGCAGGGGGACAAGAATCCCTGGAAGGGCCGCCGCAAGAGCCAGCCTAGCGCGCTGCGCAAGCATCTGAAGAAAGGAACCTGACGGGCCGTGTGACCGGCGGTGGCGGCTTTTCAAGCTGGCCAATCCGGCGCAGGTGCGCGCATTGGTGTTGCGAGGGGTTCTGCCGTCGCGCCGGAGGCGCGCCAATTGCAGATGCGAGGGGCTATGCGAGGGGCTCTGCCCCTCGCGCTCCCCGGAGTATTTTCGGCAAGATGAAGGGCAGGGGGCGGGGCTGAACCGTCCGCGACGGCGTTCAGTGCCGCCCGTGGCTGTTGAGGGACAGGGGAATCAGCAGGGTCAGGATGCCGAGACGGACCATGTGGCAGGCCGCGACGAAGCCGGGGCTTGCGCCCATGACGGCGCCGAGGGCCACCATGGTTTCCAGACCGCCCGGCGAGAAGGCGGCGACGACATGGGCAGGTGGAAATCCCAAGGCGAGTGCGACGGGAAGTGCGGCCAGGACGGCCATGCCGGCGGCGATCGCCGTGACGGCCAGGCCCGCCAGAAGCCAGGCGCGCAACTGGGCCAGCGTCATGCCGGCGAAACGCGTTCCGATCAGGGTGCCCAGAACGATGAAGGCCGGGGTGATGGCCCAGGGTGGAGGTGCGCCGGGCGCCAGATCGGTGACGTGGCCCACGGCCGAGACGGACAGTGGTCCCAAGAGCATCGGCGCGGGCGCACCGGTGCGTCTGAGCAGCAGCCCGGCCCCCGCCCCAAGCAGCGCCAGAACTGCCAGCGTCGGCAAGGGGGCGGGCGTGGAGGCGGGCAGCATCGCGGGGTCCATGCGGTAGCCCATCGCCAGGGCGATGACGGGCACGGCGATCGTCAGAGCCAGCAGCCGGATGCTTTGCACCACGGCGACCCGGCCGACATCGCCGCCGGTGTCGGCGGCGAGGCCGAGCACGAAGCTCAGATGTCCGGGGGCGGCGGACAGCGTTGCGCTGCGCCGGTCGAAGGCGAAGCCGCGTTCGAGCACCGTTCGCCCCAGCCAAAGCGTGGCGGCCAGCATCGGCAGCAGCACCAGAAAGGCCAGCGGCCAGCGCAGGATCGCGTCGCCCGCATGGGTGTCGAAACCCGCGCCGATGCCGAGGCCGAGAATGACGAAGCAGAGCTCTGTCACCGGGCGTGGGAGGCCGAGCGGCACACCGCTCAGGCTGGCGGCGCTGACCAGCAGCGCCGGCCCAAGCAGGATCGCCGCCGGCGCCGAAACCGACCAGGCCAGACCCGCCCCGGTCGCGCCGATGGCCAGGGCCCGCGCCGTGTCGGAGAGCGAAGGTTGGAGCCGCGGAGCCGTCATGCGCAAGCCCTAGCAGCGCGTGCCGGTTTCGTTCAATGCGCAGATGCATGCCTGCCATGCGCCGGGTGCCCTTGTCCGGTCTGCCGAATCGATCCACTCAGGACCGATCACGCGGAAAGGATGCACCGATGGAAAACCTGCGCGGCGCGCTGCTGATGACGCTCTCGATGCTGGGCTTCGCCTTCGAGGACATGTTCATCAAGCTGCTGGCGGGGCGCCTGCCCACTTGGGAGATCCTCGCGGCGCTTGGCGCCGGCGGGGCGGCGGTATTCGGTGCGACCCTTGCGTTGCGCGGTGAGCGGCTGGTTTCGCGTGCGATGCTGAGCCGCCGGATCCTGTTGCGGAATGTCGGCGAGGTCATCGGCACGCTCGGCTTTGTCACGGCGATCGCGCTGACGCCGATATCGCAGGCCTCGGCGATCCTGCAGGCGACGCCGCTGGCGGTGACGCTGGGGGCGGCGCTGTTTCTGGGCGAGCCGGTCGGCTGGCGGCGCTGGAGCGCGATCTGCGCCGGATTCCTGGGTGTGCTGCTGGTGATCCGGCCGGGGCTGGAGGGGTTCGACGCGCGGTCGATCTTTGCCGTGATCGGGGTGATCGGGCTGGCGATCCGCGATCTGGTGACGCGCAACGTGCCCAAGGGGATCTCGTCCTTTCAGCTGAGCTTTCTGGGTTTTCTGACGCTGGTGCCGGCTTCGGGGCTTCTTGCGCTGGTCACCGGGGCGCCGGCGGTGGCGCCGCGCGTGGCCGACCTCGGCCTGCTGGCGGGCGCGGTGGGGCTGGGCACGCTGTCCTATTATGCTATCGTTGCGGCGATGCGGGTGGGCGAGGTGTCCTTTGTCACGCCATTCCGCTATTCGCGCCTGCTGTTTGCGCTGGTCGTCGGCATGGCGGTGTTCGAAGAACGGCCCGATGCGCCGATGCTGCTGGGGGCGGCGGTGATCGTGGGGTCGGGCATCTACACGATCTGGCGTGAGCGCAAACATCGACGTGCGACGCCCGCGCCCCTTTCGCTTGCTCCGGAGCCCCGGTAAGAGGCGGGCGAATCCAAGCCAACCGGGGACTTGCCATGAGCACGATCATCGACATTCACGCACGCGAAATCCTGGACAGCCGGGGCAACCCGACGGTCGAGGTGGACGTGATCCTGGAGGACGGCACCATGGGCCGCGCGGCGGTGCCCTCGGGCGCGTCCACCGGCGCCTATGAGGCGGTCGAGCGCCGAGACGGCGACAAGAGCCGCTACATGGGCAAGGGCGTGCTGGAGGCGGTGGCCGCGGTCAACGGAGAGATCGCCGACGAGATCGTGGGCTATGACGCGACCGAGCAGGTCGCGATCGACATGGCGATGATCGAACTGGACGGCACCCCGAACAAGGGTCGGTTGGGCGCGAACGCGATCCTGGGCGTGAGCCTCGCGGTGGCCAAGGCGGCCGCCGATTTCACCACCCAGCCGCTTTATCGCTATGTCGGCGGCACCTCGGCGCGGGTGCTGCCGGTGCCCATGATGAACATCATCAATGGCGGCGAACATGCCGACAACCCGATCGACATCCAGGAATTCATGATCATGCCGGTCAGCGCGCCGAACATCCGCGACGCGGTGCGCATGGGGTCCGAAGTGTTCCACACGCTGAAAAAGGAACTTTCCGCGGCCGGGCTGGCCACCGGCGTCGGCGACGAGGGCGGCTTTGCGCCGGCGCTGAACTCGACCCGCGACGCGCTGGATTTCATCCTCAAAGCGATCGAGACAGCGGGCTACAAGCCGGGCGAGGACATTTATCTGGCGCTGGACTGCGCCGCGACCGAATACTTCAAGGACGGCAAGTATGTGCTTGCCGGAGAAGGAAAAACGCTGACCAGCGACGAGAATGTGGACTATCTGGAGGCGCTGGTGAACGACTATCCGATCATCTCGATCGAGGACGGAATGTCCGAGGACGACTGGGAGGGCTGGAAGGCCCTGACCGAACGTCTGGGCAACCGGATCCAGCTGGTGGGCGACGATCTGTTCGTGACCAACCCGGCGCGTCTGGCGGATGGCATCGCGAAGGGCTGCGCCAACTCGATGCTGGTCAAGGTGAACCAGATCGGGTCGCTGACCGAGACGCTGCGGGCGGTCGATATGGCCCATCGCGCGCGTTACACCAACGTGATGAGCCACCGGTCGGGCGAAACCGAGGACGCCACCATCGCCGATCTGGCGGTGGCGACCAATTGCGGGCAGATCAAGACCGGCTCGCTGGCGCGGTCGGACCGGTTGGCGAAATACAACCAGCTGATCCGGATCGAGGAACAGCTGGGCGAAGTGGCGGAATATGCCGGGCGGTCGATCCTGAAAGGGTGACCATCGCCAAGGCGCAATGATCGTTGCGATTGCCAGGACGGCCCCGCCGACCACGGGTGGGGCCGAATTTCGTTGTCGAGAAGTAACCGGGCCGTCGCGGCCATGCTGCGGGCCGCGCGCGGCGTTTCAGCGCCAGAAGGCGAGCCACTCGATCAGATCGGTGAGTTTCTTGCCCAGAAAGATCAGGTGTTCGGCGCCGAACAGCAGCAGATCTCCCACCAGCGCGGCGAAGATGGCCAGGCCAAGATACAGGGCAAGTCGGTCAGTCATGTCGGAACCCGCGGCCAGCGACGAAAAACGCCCGGACAGCTTTAGCCATCCGGGCGCGGGTTCTCAAGGGGCGGCCGGTCAGGCGTTGATCCGGCCGATCGCCACCGCCATGTCGGCCATCCGCACCGAAAAGCCCCATTCGTTGTCATACCAGGCCAGAACGCGCACCAGGCGGCCATCGACCACGCGGGTCTGATCCGGGGCAAAGATCGAGCTCTGCTCGGTATGGTTGAAGTCGGTGGAGACCAGCGGCGCGGGCTCATAGCCCAGAACCCGCGACATCGGGCCTTCGGCGGCGGCGCGGACGACCTCGTTCACCTCTTCCGCCGTCACGGTGCGGGCGGCGCGGAAGGTCAGATCCACGCAGGACACGTTCGGCGTGGGCACCCGCACGGCCGAGCCGTCCAGCCGGCCCTTGAGGTTCGGCAGCACCTCGCCCAGCGCCTTGGCCGCGCCGGTGGTGGTCGGGATCATCGACATCGCCGCGGCGCGGGCGCGATACAGATCCTTGTGGCGGCGGTCCAGCGTCGGCTGGTCGCCGGTATAGGCGTGGATCGTGGTCATGATGCCGTGTTCGATGCCGATGCCTTCGTCCAGCACCTTTGCCAGCGGCGCCAGGCAGTTGGTGGTGCAGGAGCCGTTCGAGATCAGCCTGTCGCCCCGCGCCAGCTGGTCGTCATTGACGCCATAGACGATGGTCTTTTCCACATTCTTGGCCGGGGCCGAGAACAGGATCGCGCGGGCGCCGTTGTCCAGATGCACCTTGGCCTTTTCGCCGTCGTTGAACTTGCCGGTGCACTCCAGCACCACGTCGCAGCCGGACCAGTCGAGCTCGGCCGGGTCATAGGAGGACATCATCTCGATCGGGCCGCGGCCCAGGTCCAGCGTGTTGCCGTCCACGCGGATTTCGCCGGGAAAGCGGCCATGCACGCTGTCATAGCGCAGCAGATGCGCATGCGTCTCCAGCGGGCCCGGCGCGTTCGCCTTGACCACCTTGATGTCATTGCGGCCGCTGGCTGCGATGTGGGACAGGGTGCAGCGGCCGATCCGGCCGAAACCATTGATGCCGACATTGATGGTCATGAGCGCAGAACTCCGGACTGGTGAAAGGTCGGGCGCCATATACCCGCCCCGGCCGGAGTTCAAAAGGGGGGAAAGCGGCGCAGTGCCAATGTGTTAGCGAAAACATGCCGCGTTAGCGCAAACGGGCGCCGCGCCACCGGTGCGCGCTCAGTCCCGCACCGTCACGTTGGCGGCATAGAGCCCCTTGTCGCCATCCATCGCGGTGAAGGTGACCCGTGCATCAAGGTCGATCCGATCCCAGCCGTTGCCTTCCATGCTGTCGCGGTGGAAATAGGCCTCTTCGCCATTCTCCATCCGGATGAAGCCATAGCCTTCGTCCGGGAACAGGCGGGCGACGGTGCCGTGCACGCGCTCGGGGTGGCGCTTGACATGCACGCCGCCCGCCTTGCGCACCAGATCCTCGATCTGCCGCCGGGCCGCGTCAAAGGAATCGCGGATCGCCACGCGGGGATCTTCGTGCGCGTTCACGTCGCCCGGCTTGCCGGAGACCGCGACCTCTCCGATCGGCGTGTCCACATGGATCGTCACCTTGTATTGATGGCCCTGATGGCCCTTGCGGGTGTCCTTTTCCACGGCGACCGAGCAAGAGGTGATGCGATCGTAGAATTGTTCCAGCTTGGCGATCTTGTCTCTGACGAGCTCTTCGATTTCCGGACGGGGGTCGAAACCCTGAAAGACGACGCGCGGTTCAACCTGCATGATCGTTCTCCTTGTTTTCCTGTCCCCATACTGCCCGGCGCGGGCAGGCGGGCCATGATCCTGATCAACAGATTCGGTGGCGCATGACGCAGGTCAAGGCATCCGGCGGTGACTGGTTGCAGACTGTTTGCGCGGAAAGAATGGGAGGATCGCATGAGCGCACTTGGATTGAAGATCATCGACGATGCTGCACATCAGCTGAACCGCTGGGTCAACGAGATCGACGAACAGGTCGGGTGGGAGCACAAGCAGCGCGCCTATCGGCTGTTGCGGGCGGTGCTGCATGTGGTGCGCGACCATCTGAGCGTGGACGAGGCCGCGCAGCTGGGCGCGCAATTGCCGGTGCTGGTGCGGGGGATCTATTACGAGGGCTGGAACCCGTCCAAGACCCCGACCCGCATCCGCAAGGCCGAGGAATTCGAAGAGGCGGTTCAGAAGGCGTTCGAGACCGACCCGCTGGGAGATGCGCCCGAAGCAATCGCCGCGGTGTTCCGGACGCTTCGCGCGCATGTGTCGGTGGGCGAGATGGAGCAGGTCGAGGCGGCCTTTACCGAGGATGTCCGTCGTCTCTTCGGCTGAGCCTGCGCGGTCTTGCGCCGCCGCCGCCAATCGCTAACCTGCCCCCGGCAACAAGGGGTAGGTGCGATGAGCGGACTTTTGGCATTGCTGGACGACGTGGCGGGGATCGCCAAGGTTGCGGCGGCGTCGGTGGACGATGTGGCATCGCAGGCGGCCAAGGCCGGTGCCAAGGCCGCCGGCGCGGTGATCGACGACGCCGCGGTGACGCCGAAATACGTCCACGGGTTCGAGGCCAGCCGCGAGCTGCCGATCATCTGGAAGATCACCAAGGGGTCGTTTCGCAACAAGCTGGTGATCCTGCTGCCGGTCGCGCTGATCCTATCGGCCTTTGCGCCCTGGCTGATCGCGCCCTTGCTGATGCTGGGCGGGGCCTATCTGTGTTTTGAAGGCGCCGAGAAGATCTGGCACGCCTTCGTGCCCCATGACGCGGCCCACGCGATCCTGCCCGAGGACATCCCCGGCGATCCCGCGCATCTGGAGGAGCAGAAGGCCGCCGGCGCGATCAAGACCGATTTCATCCTGTCGGCCGAGATCATGACCATCGCGCTGGCCGCGTTGCCCGAAAGCACCATCTGGATGGAGGCTGCCGCGCTGCTGGTGGTGGCGGTCGGCATCACCGTCGCCGTCTATGGCAGCGTGGCGCTGATCGTGAAGGCGGACGATGTCGGCCTGTTTCTCGCTGCCAACGGACGGCTGGCGGTCACGCGCGCGCTTGGGCGCGGGCTGGTGCGGCTGATGCCGCGATTCATGCAGATCCTGACCGTTGTGGGCACCGCGGCAATGCTGTGGGTCGGCGGGTCGATCATCGTGCACGGGCTCGAGGAACTGGGCTTTGTCTGGTTGGGCCATCACATCCACGACTGGGCGGTGGCCGCCGCGGCACCGTTCCCCGATGATCTGCGCGGTGCAGTCCAGTGGACGGCCACGGCGGCGATGGACGGCGTGCTGGGGCTGGCGCTGGGGCTGCTGCTGATCCCGGTTGCGCAAAAGGCGATCGTTCCGGCCTGGCAGGCGGTGGCGGGCCGGGACTGAGGGCCGCCGGTCAGCGCGCGATCACGATATCGGCGCGCAGGCCCCCCAGCCGTTCGCTTTCGCCCAGACGCAGCGTGCCGCCATGCGCTCGCGCCACATCCATGGCGATCGCCATGCCCAGCCCGACGCTGCTGCCCTTGTTCTGGTTGCGCGCCGTATCCAGCCGGGTGAATGGCCGGACTGCCTCGGCCCGCTGTTCGGGCGGGATGCCGGGGCCGTCATCCTCGACCCGGATGCGCAGGGACCGGTCGGTCAGGGCGACCGACAGTTCGGCGCGCGAGCCGTAGCGCACCGCGTTGTCCAGCAGGTTCTCCACCGCCCGTCGGATCGCCACCGGCCGCAGAGGCAGGGCGCCCGAGCCGGACAGCTCGGCGATCTCGACCGGCTTGCCGGCGCGCTGCGCATCGGCGACGATCTGCCGGACCAGGTCATGCGGGTCGGTCTCTTCCGGTTCGCCCTCGGCCGCGCCGCGGGCAAAATCGAGAAAGGTCTCCACCAGCCGCTCCATCTCGGCCACGTCCTGAAGCAGGGGCCGGGCGTCGTCCTCGTCCAGCATGGACAGGCCCAGCCGCAGACGGGTCAGCGGCGTGCGCAGGTCGTGGCTGACCCCCGACAGCATCAGCGTGCGCTGTTCGATATGCCGCTCGATCCGGTTGCGCATGTCCAGAAAGGCGCTGCCCGCGGCGCGCACCTCGGTCGCCCCGGCAGGCGTATAGGGGACCGACCGGCCCCGCCCGAAGGCCTCGGCGGCCTTGGCCAGCTTGGCGATGGGGCGCAGCTGGTTGCGCAGATAGAGATAGGCGATTCCGGTCAGCAACAGGCCGAAGGAAATGGTGACGACGATCAACTGGTGCGGCGTCGCGGCGGTCACGCGGCGCCGGCTGATGAACACCTCGGCCGGTCCGAGATCGGTGCGGAAAAAGAAGCTGACCCTGCCGCTGTCAAGGAAGCTGACCGCCAGGGTTTCCGGCAGTTCCGCGCGCAGCGTGTCGCGCACGATCCGGGCCGAATAGTCGGACCACGGAATCCGGTCCGTGGCCGGCACCTGATCGGGCGGAACAAAGCGCAGGCCCATGTTCAGCGTCTGCAGATAGGGCGCCAGCCGGTCCAGCGCCTCCTGCGGGCTGCCCGCGCCTTCTGCCAGATCGGCCAGCAGGCGCAGTTCGCGCGAAACCGTCAGCGTCATCTGGCGGGTGACGCCCCTGAGATCGTCGGTGATGAACCGGACCGTGACGATCGCCTGCAAGGCCAGCACGGGCACGATCAGGATCATTGCCGCACGGGCATAGAGGCTGCGCGGCATATATCGTTTGAGCCAGGTGAAAGACATGCGCTAAGCCTATATCTCAGGACAGGAAATCGAAACCGGTTTTCGCGGCACACAGGAGCGGAACGACAAATGCAGGCCCCCGAGGATTTCGACCCGACCCCTGGCGAAGCGGTGCATCTGGGCCCCGGCCTGCGACGGATCGTGGCCCCGAACCCGTCGCCCATGACCTGGCGCGGGACCAATACCTATCTGGTGGGCACGCGCGAGCTGGCCGTGATCGACCCCGGCCCGGCGATCGAGGCGCATCTGCAGGCGATCCTGGCCGCGCTGGAGCCGGGGCAGAGCATTTCCCACATCATCGTCACGCATACCCATCTGGACCACTCGCCGCTGGCCCGTCTGCTGGCCCAGCGCACCGGCGCGCCCGTGCTGGCCTATGGCGGGCCGACGGCGGGCCGCAGCGCGGTGATGGAGCAGCTGGCCCGCGGCGGGTTGGCCGGCGGGGGCGAAGGCATCGACACGGAATTTTCTCCCGACGTCACCGTGGCGCATGGCGAACGAATCGCGGGTGATGGCTGGGAGCTGGAGGTGATCCACACGCCTGGTCATCTGGGCAATCACATAGCCCTGGCCTGGGAGGGGCAGTGTTTCACCGCCGATCACGTGATGGGCTGGGCGAGTTCGCTGGTATCTCCGCCTGACGGGGATCTGACGGATTTCATGGCCTCGTGCCGGGCGCTGCGCGCGCGGGCCTGGGAGGTGTTCCACCCCGGCCACGGCGCGCCGGTCGAGGCGCCCGCCGAGCGGCTCGACTGGCTCATCGGCCACCGCGAGGACCGCGAGGCGGCGATTCTCGATGCGCTCGCCGATGCGCCCGCCACTGCCCGCGATCTGGCGGCCCGAATCTACACCGATGTGTCGGCCGCCCTGCTGCCCGCGGCCGAGCGGAACGTCTTTGCCCATCTCGTTGACCTCGTGGGGAAAAACCGCGTTGCGCCAGAGGGGGAATTGTCGGTTTCGGCGCGGTTTTCCCGACTGGCCTGACAGGCGATCCGTCGTCGTGCCCGGTTCCGAAAATTTTTTCGCGAAACCCTCTGGACGAGGGGAATCCGGATTGTTATACGGCCCGCACGGTTCCGGCGTAGCTCAGTGGTAGAGCAGTTGACTGTTAATCAATTGGTCGTAGGTTCGAATCCTACCGCCGGAGCCAAAATTCTCAAGAAATACAGTGATTTGGCTAGGTGTCGTGAAAACGCCCTTGGCAAAATGTCCGCTGGGGGAACACCGGGGGAACGGAATTGCCCTGAATTTGGCGATGATTCACACTTAAGAAAATGGGCCGGGCGGCCGCGTTGGCGTTCGTCGCACTATCGGGCAAATTTGCCCCTTGGAAGGCAGGGTTTCCCACTGGCATTTTTGCCAACTTCGCCGCCACCATAGCCCGTTGGCTTTTCGCTCAGGTGTCGGCGGTGCAGGTTGTGGGGATTGATCTGCCCATCGCCTTGAGCACGTCGATTGCCAGTTCTGCAATCTCGCGCTTCAACTGCTCGTCCGAGAAATGCACGGCACGGCGGCTGTCTGTCCTTTCATCAAGTTTCGGCGGCCAGATCGTGACGTTGCCGTTTGGGTGCCAAACCACGGCGCACCCGCGCAATCTGACCTCGGAAAGCTGCACGTCGAAGAATGCACAAGCAACTCCATTTTCTTTTTGCGGCCCAGCTTGCCGCCTTTGATGGTCATTCCCGTGATCTCAGCCATTTGCTTGCTCCCAATCCACCAGTTTCATTGCCGTTGCCGGATCAACGCCCGCCTCCTTGGCTTGTGCCAGCGCCTGAACGATGCCCGCCGCCGCGCGTGCCCGTCCGCCCGCGTCGAAGGCTTGCAGCGGCCGCATGGTGTCGATCTCGACCGTCTCGCCCAGCTTGTCGGTGCATTCTTCGGCTATCGCCGCCGCCATCGGTTGCAAACACCATTGCGCCAGGTGGCGTTGTCCTTCGCGCGCCAGCGGCCCCGTGGTGGCCGGGTTGAGCATCCCCGGCAGGATGCCGAAGACCGCGCAGATCGCATCGCGCGCCGCGTCCAGGCTTTCGCGGGTCATGGCCCGGCTCAGGTCGGGGGTGACGTCGCTGGGCCGCCAGTCCTGTGCCGGGGCCGGTCCGCCCGCCGCCGTCACGTTGACCGATTCGCGCAACAGCAGCTTGCCCCGCGCCCCTCGAAACTCTCGCCCGATATTGCCCAGGTCCACGTCAGGCGATTCGGGAAACGGCACGATTTGCGATCCGATGGGCGCATTCTCGAAGACCTCGGACAAGGCGTTTTCGACCGCGTTCAACAGCCCGGCCGTCAGTTGCGCCCGCTTGAGCGGGGCTTGCCCGGCGTAGGGGGCGGCAATGTCAGCGCCGATCCGAAAGCGGAGAAACTCGCCGGCCAGAGCCGTTCGGGATATGCCGCCGCCCGCCTCGGGGATGGTCACGCGATAGGCGGTCGGCCAGCCGTCGCTGGTTTTCAGATCCCAGTCGGAACACGGCACCAGCCCGCGTTCGGTGATGAGCAAGACCGCTTCGCCCCTGAGCGCCAGGGACCGCGCACAGAGCGCCAGAATGCGCCGGGTCAGCAGTTCGGTGCCCGTCACATCGGCAAGGCTCAGACCGCTTTCCCACATCGTCACGGCCGCCTGCACCGTCGCCGTCAGTTCGGCAATGCCCCGCCGCCCGCTGATCCAGGCTTCGCGCGCCGTGATGATTTCAGCCGTGAAGCCGCTGCCGCTGGCGCGGGTCTCGACCTCTTGTTTTCGCTTGAAAGGCCACATTGTCACGCCCTCCGGTATGGGCGCAGCAGATCGCCCGCGCCGCTCAGTTGCATGCCCCGCGCCTGCCAGCCGGGATTGCGGGTAAAGGTTTCGGTGATCTGCCCGATTGTGACGCTGTATTGCCCGGCTCCTTGCCGCTCGACCTCTTCGGCCATGTATTCGGCCAGCCGCCGGAAAGCCTCGTTTATCGCCGCCGGAACCGCCCCGCCGCCAACATTTGCCGTGATCCGGTAAGGCCCGGTGCCGTCCAGGACGTAGCCGCCCAGCGGCCCGGCCTTCAGCGTGTCCGCCGTCCAGGCGTCATCCCGCCAGATTTCCGCCGCCGTGATGGTTGCCGGGGTCAGGTCGGGCCACCATTCGCCCGGCCCCTCAACCGTCCAGATCACTTGTCGATCGGTGAAGCGGTGCGCCGTGTAAGCCTCGATCCGCTGCCAGATCATATCCCCGTCCAGCGCCGCCGCCGCAACCGACAGGCCCGAAGGCACCGCCGGATAGCTGGCCGGGATTGCCTCGTCTCGTTTCAGTATCTCCATTTCAAGCCCTCCATCGGCCCAGGGCGCGTTGCAGGCCCGCGCCTTGCGCCTCGGCCCGTCCAGACCAGCACCGCGCCTCGATCTGGGCTTGCGGATAGGCCGGGCGGGTCACGGCGCTGATTTCGAACAGCGCCGCCCGCGTTACCGTGCGCAGAAACCCGCCGCCGCGTCGCTCGATCCGCTCGCCATCCGGCAGGATGCGAAAGCCCGGCGACAGACCGCGCACCAGCCCTGACGCGGATCGCGTTCTGCATGTCGCGCCGGATTGCCTGTTCAATGGCCGGTCCCGATTGCTTCAACGTCTTGCGCGTCACCTTCATCTGGACGCCCAGCGTATTGTCGGGGGCCATCGCCTTGTCGGTTGTGGCAAACGCGGTCGGCCCGGCAACAGAGCCGGTTTCGGTCGCGGCCCATCCCGCCGCAACGCTGGACGTGACCACCGGCCATTCACGATCCCCGAAGGGGATATTGATGACCTGAGCGCCCATCTGCACCGCCACGCTGTCGGCAAACAGCCGGTCGATGATCGGCTGCGTCTGGATCGGATCGGGCGTGCCGCTGGCAACGGTTTCACCCGCGCGGGCTTCCAGCGCCTCGAACGGCACCGGGATGCCGCGATACCCGCCTTGCGCGCGCATTTCGGCCACGACTTCGGCCGTCGCGCCGTCCAGCGCCCGGCCTTCCTCGGCAAAGGCCATGACCGCCTGCCGGATTTCATAGCGGCTGACCAGATCGGACCATTCCTTGCCCTCGCGGGTTTCCAGATCGGCCCCGGCTTCGCGCCGTTCCTGATCCTCGGCAATGAGCGCCGCGCGATAGCGGGTTTCATTGGCCCGATATTCCCGATCCAGCTCGTCCATCTGCCGGGTTTCGTCTTCGGTCGGTTTTTCCTTCCCGACCAGCTCGGCCAGCGCCTGCCGGATTTCCGACTGCCGACGCTGAATCTTCACCGATTCAAGCATGTTCATCTCCTTTGCTCGAAGGTTTGCGCTGCATGTCCCGCAGCAGTTGCCGCCATTTCTGGCGTTCGGGGGAAACGGGCGTCTGCCCGCAGTCCACGCGAGCTTGGCCCCGTGGCACCGGCCACAGAGCGTTTGCAGGTTCGACAGGTCGTAAGACCGTTCGGGATGGGTCCGCACCGGCTGGATATGGTCGATCTCAAGCCGATGCCGTGCGCCGCACAGGACGCATTTGAAGCCGTCACGCCGCAGCGCCTCGCGCCGCAGCGCCTGCCACCGTGGCCCGCGCGTGACGTGCCGGGAATATCTATGCCACCGGGTCACGCCGCACCTGCAATTCGTAATAGGCCGCGCTGCCGTCCGTCCCGTGCGTCGTGACGCGGATGACGCGGTAGGTTTCACCTTCGGCCACCACGCGGTCGCCAACCTCGGGCGTGATCGCCAGCCCCTCGGCCGCCACGCAAAGCCGCAGGTCGCCCGCCTCCATCAGCCCGCCCGCGATAGCCGCCAGTTCTTCGTCAAACAGCGTCGTTGCCGCCGTCGCCGGATAGTCCGTCCAGGTGCCCGGATTGACGCCGCCGTAGCCGTCCGGTGTGCCGGGGGGCTCGCGCTGCACCGTCACCGCCCGACCGTGCGTCCCGATCAACCGTGTTGCGATCTCTCTCAAACCCATGCGATCCGTCCTCCTGTCCGTTTCGCCCGCGCCGTCTGCCGGGCACCTTCGGCCACCGCCAGAACCGTTGCCGATGCCGCGTCGATCCGGCCCTTTGACCGGGCTTTCGCCAGTTTCAGGTTGTTCGCCGGGTCGCGCAGCGTGACCGCATCCGCAAAGGCTGACCGCAGCAGCAGCGACGGCGCGGTTTTCACCAGCCCGTCAAACGCCGCCCGCCGGAACCGCTCGCAGTCCTCGCCGCCGTCCCGGTATCCCTGACCGCGCCAGACCAGCGGGGCGCGAATGCCCGCCTTGTCGATAGCCTCGGCAAGTTCGGCCTGCTTGTATCGGTCCATCGTGATCGCGGCGATTTGCTCGCCCTCGACATGGGCCAGAACCTCGACCAGCCACGGCGCAACCGGCACCGTCTGATCGCCCAGGGTGGACAACTCGCCCCGGTCGTGCATCTGCACATACCGATCCCCGACGCCGTCATTCTGACCGCGATCCAGCAGGCCCGGTTTGCTCGGGAAGGTGCCCAGGGCTTCAAGCCGCCCGGTTTCGGGCCAGTAGAACGCGCCGCCGTCATGCTGGCAGGGCCGCCCAGGTCGATCCCGACCACGCAAGGCCCGGATCGCTCGGGCAGGTCCGCCGTCTCGCAGGCCAGCCATTCGTCAACCGTCAACAGCAAGTCGCGGGTTTCGCCGCTGACACGTTCGTTTCGGTTGTAGAGCCGGAATGCCGTCAGGGTCGATCCGCCCCGCGCAATGGCCCGCCGCGCTTGCGCTTGCAACCACTCCAGCGATGAACCGATGCCGTGTTCTGCCCCCGGATTGGCGAGTTTCAGACTGTCCAGATCGTCCGCGGGCAAACCCGGCGCGGGCCGGTGTTCTTGCCGGTAGACGCCCGGTTGATCCTCGTCCAGCCAGACCGAGAACGGATGCGCGTCATCCGCCGCCGATGTGCTGATAATCAGCGCCCGGCCGCCACGCTTGCCCAGACCGCTGAGCAACGCGTGTTCAAGCGCGTCCCCCTGATCCGCCTGCCAGTGACCGCGTTCGTCCATCAGGACCAGCGTCGGGGCCGATCCCAGAGCCGACTTGCCGTCAGCCGCGATAACCCGGATGAAGTGCCCGCCGCCGTCGCCGTCATACTCGACTTCAAGTCTCGGGCTGCGGCGGATCGTAAAACAGCGCCTGTTCGTCTTCGGGCAGGCCGCGAATGAAGCCCACCACGAAGTCGAACGCGATCCGGCCCTGATCCCGCGTCCGCGCCGCAACGATGATCTCGCGGTGCGGCTGCCGATCCCAGATGCCCATGACCGCGCCAAGAGCGATGCCGGATGACAGGGCGGTTTTCGCATTCCCCCGGCCGATGCTGAGAACGGCCACACTGATCCCGTCCGCCAGGGCACCCCTGACGAATTGCTTTTGGAACGGGGCCAGCTTCACCGGCTGCCCAGCCTTCGGCCCCTCGGGAATGCGCAGGGTCTCAAGGAAGCGGATTGCCTTGGTGGATGCCTTAGCCATGCCGACCTCCCGCACAGCGCGAAAGAACAACTCCGCCGCGGTCCTGCCCGCACCAGCAAAGCCGGGCATTGGGACCAGATGGGGGATGCCCGGCGCAGTCACGCCAGCCCCCATGCGGTTGCATCACCAGCCGTTCCAAAAGGGGAAAAGGTGTATTATGATTGTTGCCAGATTTGGCATAGTCATGGACAAGCCGGTATCGGCCCGATTTGCGGCGTTTGGGGTCAGGCGCTACCAGTTCCTCGATGAAACCGCGTTCGAGCAAAACATCCCTAGCATTAGCGATCTTGTGCCGCGACCAAGGCGGGCCGCCCGCCGCACTCATTGCTGTTGGCGCAATGGCGAAGGCGCGGCGCTTGCCATGCCATCGCAGAAACATTTGATACAAGGTGAAAGCTTCGGGATGGTCAATCAGATCGTCCATGATCCTGTCTCCTTCGGTCACTTGCGGCTTACGAAGGCCAAGAAAGTTCCGACCGGATGCCTCGTATCCCGAAGCGGATCGAGCGTACCGTTCAACCTCCTTCAACGGCAATGGGTCGGTGAATGCGCTGGCCCATGTTTTGGCCACGTCCAGAAGCGCCTCGACATCATCGCGGTGTCGCGCCTGTGCCATGCAGTAGCGCCACAGCAAGTCGTTGCGCTCGCCTTGTCGGACGCATTCAGCGGCTCGCGGTCTGCCCGTTTCAAGCGCCTGCGGTGGGATCGGAGGCAACTTTTCCAGTGAATCCAGCCCGCCCGTGCGGTAGATGTAAGCTGCGGCAAGGTCTTCACGCCATGACGGCGGGGCGATGGTGAAGCCGCCACCCAAAACGTCGATGGGCAGGTCATCAAACGGTCGTATGCGGCGCCCCTCGCCATTGTGGCGATACCACAACTTTGCCTTGCCGCTGGCGGTGCGGATCGTGATCGGGGTTTCTCCGAAACGCTTCACAGCCAACGCCAGCCACGCATCGCCCACCGCGTCCACGTCGATTTCGGTAAGGCCGGATGACTTGCCCATGACGATCCCGAGACCGTCCACTGCGCCCAGATTGTCCACGGACGCCCATGCCCGCGCTCTGCCGGGCGTAGCCTTCTGCCAGCCCCGCACCGCCGGTCGCTTGCGGCGCGTGTTTACAGGAAACGCGGGAAGGCCAGCAGTGGCGTAGGCGTCAGCGTGTTGGGCAAAGATGCCGGGCATTCACTTACGCTTTGCCTCGCGCCGCTGGGCTTGTGTCAATCGCTCGGACTTGCCGCCCAAACCAACCTATTCCATGAGATGGGCGGTTTCAGTTTCGTCCATCTTCGCCCAAGCGAGTTCCATCATGGCGTGCACCGCGTTGGCTTCGTCGGTGCCTTCGATCTTGGCGTTGGGGTCTTCCGCCAGCGTTCGCGCGGCGATCAACAGGCACCGCAATTCGTGCAAAGCGTTGTCGGTCCGGTCGTGGTTATCTCTGACGTGCCGCTGGATCATGCCGCCACCTCCTGGGCTTCCAGCCAGGCGATAACGTCAGCCTCGCGCCAGTAACGGCGACGGCCGATATAGATAGGGCGCGGGAAGTTCAGATCGTCGTGATGGAGCCACCGCCACAGCGTCATGTCGCTGACGCCGCCGCAGAGTTGCCGCACGTCAGCAGCGGGGATGCGCTTTGCCGGGTTGCAATCGTTGGTCATGGGCCACCTCGTTAAGAAACGTTTGGTGGCTCATTTGTGGATCAGCGTCGGAGGCGTGGGTATTGTGGAAAGAAATCAAAAATTAAAACACAGGTCTCTCGCTTGTTCCAATGTGTCGCGCACGGCACCTTCGGTCCCGGCCGTGTGCTCCAGCATCGATGCGATTTCATTCCATTTGGCACCGCATTCCTTGGCGTCAAGAACACGTAGGTAAATCAGCCATTTATCAGGCCTTCTTCGCCTTTGAATTTTCCTTCCGTGCTCATCGACCTGAAACTCTCGAAGCACATTTCTTGCGACTTTGATCTGCGGTTCAATTGGCTGCGACAGGTCGAAATCTGAGCTACTCCCCAATGTCTGGACAGTTTCCGGCTTGATTTAAGCTACTCTTTGCTCCTGCTGACCGGGTTGGGTTTCGTCTTTTCTCAGCCAGTAGACCACGGCTGGGGGTTTGCCGCCAAGGGCGGAATGGGGGCGCTTGCGG
>NZ_FNVD01000044.1 GCF_900108275.1 Jhaorihella thermophila | reverse complement strand
AAGAAAGGTCAAAGCCGGTCATCGGCGACTTCGAGACCTGGCTTACCACCCACCGCGCCCGCGTTTCTGCCAAATCCCCGCTCGGCGAGGCCCTCAAATACATCGCCAAATACTGGGACGGGCTGACCCTGTTCCTGAACGACGGCCGCATCGAGATCGATTCAAACACCGTCGAACGCGCCATCCGCCCCATAGCTCTAAACCGGAAAAACGCCCTCTTCGCCGGTCACGATGCCGGCGCCCAGAACTGGGCGATACTGGCGTCGCTGATCGAAACCTGCAAACTCAACACCGTCAATCCCCACGCCTGGCTGACCGGCACCCTCACCGCCATCATCAATGGCCATAAGCAATCCCGGATCGAAGAACTCCTGCCCTGGAACTACGCAAATCCAGTGTGACCAGCGCACCGCTTACGCTCAAGAGACAATCGAACCCAATGATAAATACGCAATTCTCCATACTGTAATTGCCTCTGCTTACAAGGTAGCTATTACAACAGGAGATATGAGCAAACTGGTTGGAATCCTCTCTGTGGTATCAAAGAAGGAAAACATTCCGTTCTTCATTCTAAACATATTTGACAGGGAGGAAGGTGTATCTACGAAGCTGACGCCAATCCCAGCCACAACTGTGGAAGAAGCGAGACGTATTGGAAAGACCATGCCAGAAGTGAAAATGCATGACGACTTTCGAAAAATGCAGGAAATGATCTTCGAAGCGAAAGAGCCAGTCTCTCCAGATATCAAGAAGCATTAAGCCAAAACCAATCTTCGACAACCTACATACGGAAGATGGGCTGCTGTTCATTCTGGTTGCTGTAGAGCAAGTTTCTTACGTTATTCAAGGCGGCTGACACCGTATCCGACAGGAACAACTTGAATCCATCCTGATCCAGGGTCCGGTTCAGAACACTTTGGGGCAGGAACCGTCGAATCTCGGAATCGAACGCATTGCTCTGAATAGCCTCAGAAAGCGATTCAATTCGACTCGACAGTTTTTCTTCGAAATCTGGAATGCCGTATTCTTCGATCTTTTTCTGAATCATCTCGCTACTAATAGTTTTCGCCTCCTTGTTGTATGTTTGCACAAGGAAGCCAATATCCCAGATGTCACGATGTCGAATATGGGATGTAACAGCAGGCAGAGACACCAGCTTGTCCGCCAAGATCTCCACAGGTGTTTCAACCGGAACCAAAAGTCCCGTCATGGATGGCGGAAGATGTTCATAATTCTTGAGGAGTTGCCTTACGGTCTTCGTCTGTGCAGACACATTGGCGATCTCCAGCTTGATCCTCTGGCGAGGAAGATCTCGACGCTCCGGTGCCGTTTCAATTGAAATCTGCCACGCGCTCACATTGACGCCACCCTCACTTTCCTTTTTCTTGGGCGCTTTCACGCGTACAGACAGCCCATACCGAGCTGTCAAGTAGGAGGATATCGTGTCAGCAAGACCGTCTACAACCGACTGGTCAAAATCGACACCACCAACAAAATCCAAGTCTTCGCTAAATCGGTTACTCCCATAAATCAGACGAAGACATGTTTCACCCTGGAAAACAAGATGTTTGAAATAACCACGTTGATGCATGGCGTTCAGAATGTCGTAATGGAGAATCTCTTTCTCTACGACAGGCAACAGACCAACAAGCTCACCGTCATTTTTGATGGTGGAATGAACCAAGTCCTGGAATTTAACCTTAGCCCTGCTCATGCATCAATTCCTCCAAATCCTCCTGGATAACCAGGTGAAGATTTCGTTTCACTCTTTTCAAATCAGCATATGCCTGTTTAATATTGGCGCGCGGAAGAAAACCACAAGAGAAATCGATGTTGTGGATGAAATTGGCCAGATTCTTGTGCGTTTGAGTGAAATCCACAACGCCCACACCATCAACAATATAACGACCACTCTTACCTGTTGTCATTACCGTAATAGTGTCGAGCAACTGCTGCGAAATAATACTGTGCGCAGACAAGACAGACTCAAGTGAAAGGTAACAAAATTCTCCGCGTCGCAGCACACAAGCAATGCGCTCTAGCAGATAACCATCTGAAGCCGTTTCAGCCATTGGACAAAAGAAAACCTTTGGGCTGACACGCTGCAAAAAACCAAGCTTCATCAGTCTTCCGGTCGTTGCGCGGAAGTTGCGCTCATTCTTTTCCGGAAGAAGAATGCGCAGATCCTCGATGTGAAACACATCTTTTCCTTTTTTTACTTGACCCTGGATCGCCTTCATAGCATCAGCCGTCTTCATGCGCAGACCTCTTCTACCCCATTATGACACATGTATATGTCATAGAGGGGTAGAGGACAACCATTTTCAGATCCAAACGCCCATTACCAAGGAGCGGGATCAAACGAATTAAATGTGATTGATATTATTGTTGAATTAAAGCTGCCCGAGACATGAATAAAATTCACTTACTCATATCTCCAATTCCCTTGCTTACATTAGCTTACATTATCAATCACACCGGGGTGTGATCTTGATGAGCAACAATATACACGAATGATTTCAGCAACAAATAAAAAAGCCAAGCTTGAGAAAACTATCGAGATAGTGTGATAAACTGGCAAAAAATGAAAGCACCCTCTTGAAAAGAATTGGAATGATAACCTTATAGATGTCAGGATATAATGCCTGGCGCATGATCTTCCTAAAAAGGGGGTCAAATTATAGTATTGCTTACAATAAGGGCTTTGTTACACAAATCGGGGCGAGACCGCACTTCCCCTTTCCCCGGACGGATTTATCCTACGGCCTCTGTGACAGGAATGCCAAGAGCGGTGTAGCGGTTCAGGACGGCGATGCGGACCTGGATTTCCGCGACCTGCCGATCAAAGTCTCTTGCCATCAGGGATTGGCCGAGAAGCTTGATGCAATTCATCTTGGTCTCGACACGGCTCCGGCGGCGGTATCCACTCCATCGTCGCCAGATGGCGCGGCCCAGGTATCGCGAGGCATTGACCGCTTCGTTGCGGGCGATGGCCCCCGGGGCCGTGGGCTTCCACGGTTTGGCGTTCTTTCGCGGTGGTATGACGGCGTGCGCGTTACGCGCGGCAATCGCGTCATGGCATTTGCGCGTGTCATAGGCCCCCTCTGCGGTCACCGATCCGATGTCCTGGTCGGGCGGGATCTGGTCGAGCAATTCGGGCAGCATCGGCGCATCACCGATATTGCTGGTGGTGACCTCCATGGCCCGAACCTCCAGCGTTTCCTCGTCGATCCCGATATGTATCTTGCGCCAGATGCGGCGTTTGGGACCGCCATGCTTGCGCGCGTTCCACTCGTCTTCGCCCTCGGCCTTGATACCCGTGCTGTCGATCAGAAGGTTCAGCGGACCGATTCCACCGCGATAGGGCAAGCTCACGGTCAGCGTTCCTTGACGGCGGCTGAGGGTGCTGAAGTCCGGCACCGACCAGTCCAGCCCGGCCAGTCGCAGAAGGCTCTGCACGAAACCGGTCGTCTGCCTCAGAGGCATGCCAAACAGCACCTTCATCGTCAGGCAGGTCTGGATCGCGGCATCGCTATAGCGCGGTTGCCGGCCGCGCTTCCCGGTCGGAGGCGGCCTCCAGGTCATCTCGGGATCGAACCAAACCGTCAGCGATCCGCGCCGCTTCAAGGCCTCGTTATAGGCCGGCCAGTTTGTGGTCTTGTATTCCGTCGGGGCCCAACTGCTCATGCCTTCCGACTATCATACTGGATTCGCCCAGTGAATCCCTCACATCATTTGTGCAACAAAACCGATACACGACCTACACACCATTGATCCCGAAGTCATACCCAAACAGGAGGGTATCCTTGATACTTGAGGATACAGGATAGAAGCCCATTTGAGCATGTATGACACCTCGTATCAGCATGGACAGCGCAACAGAGCTCTTGTTGGCGACTCCTTTATCAAGTTTTTGATACAAGGGAGTTTCTATCACAGGGCTTGCCTGGTTTGCTTCTATCCATATGGATCCAAATATCACGGATATAGACATCACACAGACAGTCAGGCCAACAAAACGGTGGCCCGGAAGTAGTCGACTACCCAGATAGGCCACTTTCATGATATGAAATATCCCACCTATCAAGGAAAAACAGAAAGCCACCAAGGGAACGAATGTATAACGTATCGCCTGAACCCCATCCTCATATTGAGAATAGTCTTGCTCGTAAGTCTTCGCACCGAACATCATAGTTTTATAGGAAAATTTCGCCCGCTTTTTCAGAGCAGGTTCCCAAAATTGAGATATGAATTGCTCTTTGCTCAAACCAGCCGGGAGCTTTATTTTCTCATCATATTCAAAAATAGGCAGTTCCCTATTCCACTCGTGTCTCACCTTGGGCAGGAGAGAGAATTCCGCCAAGTTCAATTTAGTAGGCAACTTATAGTCGCTACGGTAGTAGAAATTAAACACAGCGCGTTCTGCCCACTTGTTTACATCTCTCTCAAACTTCTCCCGAGCCTTCTCAAAAAACACACGCTTCCAGTATGGATTTTTGGGGTGCCATGTAATGGGAATATCAATTCCTTGGTTTGTCAGGTATACATACAAATTGGATCTCGCAAATGGAGGAATGTACCCGCTAGGATACTTTTTATCCAGAGCAGTCTGAATTGAATCCCAAAGAATTTGCGTGTTCTTGGGAACAACCTCTCGCATTTTATGTTCATATTCAGCAAGAATGGCATTGTGCTGTTCGAACAGTTTACGAGCGTAGGCATCTGCCTTCACATATGCGCTGTCATAGTAAACACCCGGATCACCAAGCTGGCGCTTCATAATACGGTAAACGACCGTCTCAAGATGAGGGGCGATCTTCTTATCCAGATCGCTGACATAAAGAGCCATTACTGGAAACACCGCCATGAAAGTTTTGTAATCCGGCGATGTCTTGTCCAGGTTGCCATTCAGCCCAGCAAGGTCTACATCTCCGTTTTGAACCCCGCTCGTCACGAATGAAAGAATTTTCGCTTTGCGCCTGGTTTCAGCATCCGATACATTTTCAATAGCACTCAAGATTCCGTACTGGATGGCGTAGGCAGCCATAAATCCAATTGTCGCCAGTTTAACGAGACGAAATTTCTGAAATTTGAATGACAGATCTTTGCGAAGATAGATACCCCACAAAGCTATCGTGATTGCGCACCCACTGATAATTCGACCCCAGAACTCGATCTGGTCAATATCGTCCTTGTTGGTGGTCGTCCCCACGACATCCAGCAATTTCGCGTTAAAGGAAAGCTCTACGATCAAGTAGAGAAGCGTAACCACAAAGAGAAACTTGATATTCCCCGTTTTCATTCCTTTCACCGTTTTCATTTTCACCCCCGTTTCAATCAAGCAAGTTGATCACAACCTGTTCCTGCTCGTCGTCTTGCGAAACTTTTGATCTTTGAACAGCAGGGGGAGGAGACGTATCTCTCTTGAGATCCGCGACTGGTGGGGGCGAAACAGCAGCCACCTTCACACTGGGTCGAGACGTCCGAGTCGGTGCCGAAGTAGATTGCCCCTTCTTTGCCGCCTGCACGCTGCCACCAGGGCGCTTGTATGATACCATCTGAGAAATGTCCGAAAGGGAAATCTGGACATATCCGTCCTCACGCAACCGCCTCATTTTTTCCTGAGCTGTCGGAGAAGAACAAGCGGATACTAGGAAGGTGGTAACAACAAGCATCATCCTGGCAACCTTGGATTTGGAAAGCACAGCGTGACTCCTTGTAGTTTTAGCAATACAACCATAGCACTGCATAAAACAAAGGCAATATCAAGGCGAAGAAGTAATTCGTGTCATATTTCAATTGCAGCATTAAAGCATCAATTGGTGTCCAAATATAATTACCCGCCATTTAGGCGGGTAATTATATTTCGCTTATCAAGGGGTTTAATTACTCAGCTTAACTGCACCCAGTTGTAGATCCGCAAGTGTTGCACTTCAAGCAGGTTCCATTACGAACCAAAGTGAAGTTGTTGCACTCCGGGCAAGGATCCCCCTCATACCCCTTCATTTTGGCTTCTGTTTTTCTATCAATGGTCAGAGTGGAGTCAACAGAGTCTCCACCAGCATTGCCATGTTGAAGACCAATAAGAGCGCCTGCCTTCACCTCCTCATTATCCTCGGGAAGAAGGCTGGTCTTGTCGAGACTGGCTGAAGCCTGCTTCTTGGGAAACTTCGAGCGCACGAGTCCAAAGGATGTCAGCTTTTCGATAATCTTGTCTGCATCCTCATCATCCAATGCCTCACGAGGTGGCACATGAGCAAGATCGGTGCGATCCATATAGCTGATGGCCAACTCCCGGAAGATGTAATCCAGAACGGAGGTTGCATTCTTGATGCTATCGTTCCCAACGACAAAACTGAGCTACTCCCCAATGTCTGGACAGTTTCCGGCTTGATTTAAGCTACTCTTTGCTCCTGCTGACCGGGTTGGGTTTCGTCTTTTCTCAGCCAGTAGACCACGGCTGGGGGTTTGCCGCCAAGGGCGGAATGGGGGCGCTTGCGG
>NZ_FNVD01000010.1 GCF_900108275.1 Jhaorihella thermophila | reverse complement strand
AAGGCCACGCTCAGAGGCCTGACACACGTCCGATCGAAGACCCCCGCCGAAAGACCGAAGATTACGCTGGCCAAAACAGGGGGCATCCACACACGAGCAGGCCCGGGCTCATGCCTTCGAGACGGCCTTTTTTCCGCGGTTCGAACCGGGATCGAGAAGCTCGGCGCGGATCGGGGCGCGGGCAAGAAGGGCGCCCCGGATCTTGCGATTCGGGAACTGGTCAACCAGGCCGTCTCATCCACCGAGGTGGTCGACATCCTCGAAGCCCGCGGCTTCGACCGCCCGGACATCTCCGTGTTGTCCGAAGAGTTCATGATCGAGCTTCAGAAGATGGAGGGCAGGAACCTCGTCGTGGAAGCTTTGAAGCGGCTCCTGAACGGTGAGATTTCCGCCAGGACTCGAACCAACGTCGTGAAGAAAGAGGAATTCTCGACGCGCCTACAACAGGCGATCGCGAGATACCACAATCGCAGCGTCGATGCTCTGCAGGTCATCCAGGAACTGATCGAGATCGCCAAGGATCTGCGGGAGCAGCCCGAAGATGGCCTGACACCCGAGGAACGCGCCTTCTACGATGCGTTGTCGCAAAATGACAGCGCCGTGGAAGTGATGTCGAACGAGGAATTGCAAGTCATTGCGACGGAACTCGTCAACACGGTGCGCCGGAATACCGGGACTGACTGGTGGCGCCGCGAGAATGTCCGGGCAAGAATGCGCGTTGCCGTGAAGAAGATCCTGCAAAGACATGGGTATCCGCCGGATCTGGCACAGGAGGCGGTAAAGACTGTCTTGAGACAGGCCGAGGCCATCGCTTCCGAAATCGGCAGATGACAAGTGAATAAAGATGCCGCGAAACCGCACATTCAATCCGAATGTGCGGTTTTTCAATTCGACTTGGAGGATATCACGAATCGACGGCGCTGATTGAACCAGCCTTTTGAATAGATGTGGCGCGGTCATGGCGCCGTCGACAGGATTTCAATATTTATGGCAAGGGCTGGCACCCGAGGGCGGCCTTTTCCATATCGCGGCAGGGCCGGGTTCAGAAGCCCAGGCCTTCGTATTTCTTCTTGAACTTGGACACGCGGCCGCCGGTGTCCATCAGGCGGGTGCCGCCGCCGGTCCAGGCCGGGTGCACGCTGGGGTCGATCTCGAGCGACAGGGTGTCGCCTTCCTTGCCCCAGGTGGATTTCATCTGAATGACGGTGCCGTCGACCAGCTTGACGTCGATCAGGTGGTAATCGGGATGAGTGTCTTTTTTCATCGGTCCGTTCCTCAGGCCTCGGCGCCTGCCTTGGGCTTGTAGTGGGAATCTTCCGCGATCCGGGCGGATTTGCCCCGGCGCGAGCGCAGATAGTAGAGCTTGGCCCGGCGGACGCGACCGCGGCGGACAACCTCGATGCTTTCGATATTGGTCGAATACAGCGGGAACACGCGCTCCACGCCTTCGCCAAAGGAAATCTTGCGAACGGTGAACGAACCGGAAATGCCGTTGCCATTCTTGCGCGAGATGCAGACGCCTTCGTAGTTCTGCACCCGGGTCCGGTTGCCTTCGGTCACCTTGTAGCCGACGCGAACGGTGTCACCGGCCTTGAAATCGGGGATCTTCTTCCCCAGCGAGGCGATCTGTTCCGCCTCGATCTGTGCGATCAGGTCCATCGCAACGTCTCCTGGTCTGCTCGCGGTTCATCCGCGAAGGTTGATGCGCCTCAGAGCTCTTGGTCTTCACCGGGTCCGCCTGTGTCCCGCAACCGGGGGCGCCCGCCAGAGATCAGGTCGTCGTTTGCTTGTCCGCGTCTTGCCGGGCAGGGCCTCAGGGACGAACCGAAGAAGGCGCGTGTGGCACGGACCTGCCAAAGGCAAAACGGCCCCGAGTCGGACATCCGGCCGGGACTGGCGCGGTATAGGCGGGTTGCGGGCGGGAATCAAGGGCCTTGTATGCGGGGGCGCTGCCGCAGGGGGGTGGTTCGGGGGCTCTGCCCCCGTCCGCGCATGCGCGCGGACTCCCCCGGAGTATTTCGAGCAAGATGAAGGGCAGGGCGGTTCGTCCCGGAGGAGGGCGAAGCGTCCGGCGGACCCGTTCGGGCATCGGCACGGTCAGCGGTCGGATTTCCGTGCCTGATAGGCCTCCCACAGGTCGGGGCGGCGTTCGCGCGTGATGCGTTCGGCCTGTTCGCGCCGCCACTGTTCGATCCGCCCGTGATGGCCCGACAGCAGCACCTCGGGGATCGGCCGGCCCTGCCATTCGGCGGGGCGGGTGTATTGCGGATGCTCCAAGAGGCCGGAGGAAAAGCTTTCCTCCTGCGCCGAGGCCGCATTGCCCAGCACGCCGGGGATCAGCCGCACGGTGGCGTCGATCAGCGCCTGCGCGGCAATTTCGCCGCCGGTCATCACGAAATCGCCCAGGCTGACCTCTTCGATCCGGTAGTGTTCCAGCACGCGTTCATCCACGCCTTCGAACCGGCCGCACAGCAGGGTCACGCCGTCGGCGCGGGCGAGCCGCTGCATCAAAGCCTGATCCATGCGCCGGCCGCGCGGGGAGAGATAGATCAGCGGCCAGTTCGGCGTGGTGCCGGCCATCGCATGCTCGATCGCCTCGCCCAGAACGTCCGCGCGCAACACCATGCCCGCGCCGCCGCCCGCCGGTGTGTCGTCCACGTTGCGGTGCCGCCCCTTGCCGAAGGCGCGCAGCTCGATGGTTTCCAGTTGCCACAGCCCCTCTTGCAGCGCCTTGCCGGTCAGGCTTTCCCCCAGCACGCCGGGAAAGGCGGTCGGAAAAAGCGTGATCACCTTCGCCTTCCACGCGCCCTTCAGATCCGGCGTCGGCGTCATCAGCTCGCGCGGCTTCAGCGACGGGCGGATCGTCTTGCGGCCCAGCGAACGGGCAGGGGTCTTGGGGTCGTCCGTCACGCGGAATCTCCGGTTCGTGCGGTCACAGCAGGCCCTCGGGCGGGTCGGCGACGATGCGGCGCGCGGCCAGATCGACCGTGGGCACCGCCGCGAGCGTAAAGGGCAGAAGGACCGTTCTGGACTGTCCGGCCAATTGCACCTCCAGCAGGTCGCCCGCGCCGTGGTTCAGCACCGCCTTGACCCGGCCGAGTAGCGCGCCGCCGGTGTCGAACACGTCCAGCCCGATCAGGTCGGCGTGGTAGAATTCGTCATCCGGCAATGCCGGGAGCCGGTCGCGCGGGGCATAAAGCCGGGTGCCGCGCAGGGCGTCGGCCTGTTCCTTGGTTTCCACCCCGCCCAGACGCGCGGCGAACCCGCCCTTGATCGGGCGCATGAGGCGCACGTAAAAGCTGCGCGCGCCGTCCTCGGTGCAAAGCGGGGCATAGGTTTCGATGTCCTCGGGCGTGGCGCAGAAGCTTTTCAGGCGCACTTCGCCGCGCACGCCGAACGCGCCCGCGATGGCGCCCACACAGATCAGGTCGTCAGGCTTTTCGGTCATGTCCGTTCAGCGGGTGTCCATCGGCAGTTCCGGCCGGCGCCTCTCCCAGCCGGCGGTTTCCAGTTCCGAGGTGTCAGATAGCGTCTCGGGCCAGCCGATGCAAAAATAACCGATCAGCCGCCAGCCGCCGGGCACGTCCAGATCCCGCGCCAGCCGGCCCGGGTCCAGCACCGAAACCCAGCCGCGGCCCAGCCCCTCGGCGCGCAGTGCCAGCCAGAACAGGGTGATCGCCGCCACCACGGAATAACGCCGCATTTCGGGCATGGTGTTCGCGCCCAGCCCGTGGCCCTTGGCGGTTTCGTCGTCGCAGAACACCGCCAGCTGCACCGGCGCCTCTTCCATGCCCGAAAGTTTCAGCGAGGCATAAAGCCGCGCGCGGTCGCCGTCATAGCCGGCCAGCGCGGCGGCATTGGCGGTGCGGAAATTGTCCAGCGCGGCGGCGCGGGCCTCGGGGCTTGTCACGCGCACAACGCGCCACGGTTCGCTGAGCCCCACCGACGGGGCCAGCCGGAACGAGTCGAGGCAGCGCGTCAGCACTGCCTCGTCCACGGGATCGGTGCGGAAACGGCGCACGTCGCGCCGCATCCGCATCAGCCGCCAGAGCTCGGCGCGGAACGTATCGGAAAACTCAGGCTCCCGCGCCGGCATCGGGCTTATTCCTCGGCGGCGGCCTCTTCGGCCGGGGCTTCGTCCGCAGCGGCGGCTTCAGCGGCCTTGGCAGCCTTTTCCTCGGCGCGTTCCTGGGCCTTCTTGCCCGGCTGGGCCTTCTTGGGGTTGTTGCGCTCGGTCTTTTCGCGCAGGCCGGCGGCCTCGAGGAAACGGGCCACGCGGTCGGTCGGCTGGGCGCCCTGGTCCAGCCAGAACTGCACGCGCTCGACATTCATCTTGACGCGGTCCTCGCTGTCCTTGGGCAGCAGCGGATTGTAGGTGCCCAGCTTCTCGATGAAGCGGCCGTCGCGCGGCATGCGGCTGTCGGCGGCGACGATGCGGTAGAAGGGGCGCTTTTTCGACCCACCACGGGCCAGACGGATTTTCATTGCCATTTTCTTGATCTCCTTTGGATGGCGTGGACCGGGTTGCCCCGGCTATTGCTTGTGTTTCTGGTGATGCCGGATGACTTCGGCGATGATGAAGTTCAGGAACTTCTTGGCGAATTCGGGGTCCAGATCGGCCGCCTTCGCCAGTTCTTCGAGACGCGCGATCTGCTGCGCTTCGCGCGCGGGATCGGACGGGGGAAGATCGTGTTCGGCCTTGAGCCGACCGACCGCCTGGGTGTGCTTGAACCGCTCGCCCAGGGTATAGACGAGGATCGCGTCGAGCCGGTCGATCGACTCGCGGTGTTCCTTGAGCAGTTCGGCGGCGCGGCTTGCGTGGTCGTCAGTCAATGGCCCAGCCTTTCGGTTTGAACATCGGGTCCGCGTAATGCGAGATTTCCATCTCGATCCCGTCATTGAGCTGGGTGCCGTCCAGCTCGGCCGGCGAGGGGTGGCGATAGACCGCGTCGTGTCCGTCCACTGTCGGCGCCTCCTTGTCCCGCCTGGCGCCCAGCCGCTCGGCCAGACGGATCGAGTCGAGGTTCTTGGGGTCGATGTAGCTGACCGCCGTTTTCCAGCCCAGTTCGCGGTAGAAATACTTGCGCGCCGCATGCGTCGCCTCCAGCGCGATGCCGCGGCCGGCGACTTCGGGCCAGATCACCCAGGCGATTTCGGCCTCGGGCCACATGGCGGGCTTCCAGCCGCCGGCCATGCCGTAGGTTGCGTCGGTGTCCTTGTCGTGGATCATCCACATGCCATAGCCGCGGATCTGCCAGTGACCGATCTCGGCGGCATAGAGCATCCAGCTTTCATACGGGTTCAGCGGCCCGCCCATGAAGCGGGCGCGGTAGCTGGTGAAGGTGGACTTGAAGCGCGGGTAGTCCTCGGGCTCGGGGCCGCGCAGGATCAGGCGCCGGGTTTCGATGACGGGGATGGATTTGGGCATCAAGCGTAGGCCTCCATTCCGCCATCGGCCAGTTCGGACGGGGCCGGGTGGCGCCAGACATGCATGAACCCGTGGCGTTCGTGGGTAAAGTCGCCGTCGGGCCGCGCGCCCATCCGGGCGGCGACGGCGGCGGATTTTTCGTTGCCGGGTTTGACGAGGCTGATTGCTGTCTGCCAGCCCAGCACGTCATAGGCATAGGCGCGGGCATGCAGCGCGGCCTCGGTGGCATAACCGCGGCCTTCGTGGCCGTTGAAGAGATCCCAGCCGATTTCCGGCTCGGGCCAGCCTTCGGGGGCAAACAGGCCGATCAGGCCCACGGGTTCGCCGGTGTCGCGCGTCTCGGCGATCCAGCGGCCGAAACCCTTGAGCGCCCAGTGGCCGATTTCCATCGCCAGCATCCGCCAGCTGCCTTCGGGGGTGAGAGGGCCGCCGACGAAGGACGCCCGGTCCGAGGCGTAGAATTCGGCAAAGGGCGGAAAGTCCTCGGCGCGCGGGGCGCGCAGGATCAGGCGCGGGGTTTCCAGCGTGGGGATGGAGGGGGTCATTGGACGATCTCCCACCGGGGCGCGAAAGCGGCCCGGTTCGCGCCCGACCCGCCCCCCAGGGCGGGCGCGAATTGCGCCCACCCCAGGCTCGGGCGCGAACCTGTGTCGCGTTTCGATCCGGCCCAAGGCGCGTTATGCTGGCCTCCGCACACCATCAGGTCACTTCTTTCTGCCCAGCCCGCTCAGCCCCGGCGGCAGGGCCATGCCGCCGCCGCCCAGCCCCGGCTGGCCGCCGCGCCCGCCCATCGCCTTGGCGGCGGCTTCCATCGCCTTGGGGTCCATCTGCGCGGCAAGCTCTTCGGGGCTGGCGCCCTTGCCGAACATGCCCTTCATGGCCTGTTTCAGCATCTTGCCCTTGCCCATGCGCCCCATCTTCTTCATCACGTCCGCCATCTGCCGGTGCATCTTCAGGAGCTTGTTGAGGTCGGACACCTCCATGCCCGCCCCCGCGGCGATACGCTTTTTCCGGCTGGCCTGAAGGATCTGCGGATTGGCACGCTCGCGCTTGGTCATCGACTGGATCAGCGCGATCTGGCGGCGGATCAGCTTGTCGTCCAGCCCCGCCTGCTGCATCTGCTTCGACATCTTGCCCATGCCGGGCAGCATGCCCATCAGGCCTTCCATGCCGCCCATCTGCAGCATCTGTTCCAACTGCATCTTCAGGTCGTTCATGTTGAACTGACCCTTGGCCATGCGGCGCATCATCTTTTCGGCCTGTTCGGCCTCGATGGTTTCCTGCGCCTTCTCGACGAGGGCCACGATGTCACCCATGCCCAGGATCCGGCCGGCGATGCGCTCGGGCTCGAAGGTTTCCAGCGCGTCCATCTTCTCGCCGGTGCCGACGAAACGGATCGGCTTGCCCGTCACCGCACGCATGGACAGCGCGGCGCCTCCGCGCCCGTCGCCGTCCATCCGGGTCAGAACAACGCCGGTGATGCCGATCTTGGCGTCGAACTCCTCGGCCACCTCGACCGCGACCTGCCCGGTCAGGCCATCGACCACCAGCAGCGTTTCGCGCGGCTCGACCACGTTGCGGACGTCCTCGACCTCCTGCATCAGCGCCTGGTCGATATGCAGACGGCCGGCGGTGTCCAGCATGTAGACGTCATAGCCGCCCAACGCGGCCTGCTGCTTCGCGCGGCGGGCGATGTCCACCGGTTTCTGCCCCGGCACGATCGGCAGCGTGTCCACTCCGATCTGCGCGCCCAGCACCGCCAGCTGGTCCATCGCCGCCGGGCGATAGACGTCGAGCGAGGCCATCAGCACCCGCTTGCCGTCCTTTTCCTTCAGCCGCTTGGCGATCTTGGCGGTGGTGGTGGTCTTGCCGCCGCCCTGAAGGCCGACCATCAGGATCGGCGCGGGCGGGTCGTCCACCTTGAGCTTACCCGGATCGCCGTCGCCCCGCAGCACGTCCACCAGCGCATCATGCACGATCTTCACGACCTGCTGGCCCGGCGTGACCGATTTCGTGACCGCCTGGCCGGTCGCCTGTTCCTGCACCTTCTTTACGAAGTCGCGCGCAACCGGCAGCGATACGTCGGCCTCCAGCAGCGCGACGCGCACCTCGCGCAGGGCGGTCTTGACGTCCTCTTCGGACAGCGCCCCCTGCTTGGTCAGCCGGTCGAACACGCCAGAGAGGCGTTCGGACAGATTTTCAAACATGTCTTCGGCCTCCTTCGCCGGTTTCCATGTGCCGCCCCTTAGGTAAGAGACGACGGCTCGATCCACAATCGCCGCATGGGCAATCCCGCAATGGGCAATCCCCAACGACACGCGCCCCCATGGGCCAACCCAAACGACACGCGCCCCCATGGGCCAACCCACACGACGCGCGCCCCCATGGGCGCGACGCGCTGATGGGGGGCGATCCTCGGACACTCCAAGGACCGGAAGGTGTGACGCTTCCGGGTATTGGGGGGCGCTTAGGCGCTTTGGGACGCGGAGTCAAGCATTGCCGGCCCTGCGCGCCGTGGAATGCGGAAACGAACCGGGCCGTCACATGGGCGGCCCGGTCGCGCGACGTCGTGGACGCGGACTCAGGCGGCCAGCGCCGCGATCCGGTCGTTTGCGGCCTTCAGCGAGGCCTCGGGGGCCACCGCCATCCGGTCGGCGGCGATAAACTCGACATCCGTGATGCCGATGAAGCCCAGCACATGGCGGACATAGGCCGTGGCGAAATCGGCCTCGGACCCGACCGGAACCCCGCCGGAGGCCACCGCGACGATCGCCCGCTTGCCTTTCAACAGGCCCTCGGGGCCGTTCTCGGTGTATTGAAAGGTCAGCCCGGCGCGGGCCACCAGGTCGATCCAGGCCTTGAACGCGGCGGGGACCGAGAAATTGTAGATCGGCAGACCGATCACGGCCACATCGGCGCGGACCAGCTCTTCGACAAGCTCGTCCGAAAGGGCCAGCGCCTCTTTCTGGGCGTCCGAGCGCTGATCGGCAGGGGTGAAGTTGGCGTTCACCCAGTCTTCGGTCAGCAAGGGCAAGGGGCGGGCCAGATCGCGGCGGATCACGTTGCCGTTCAGCCGGCGGACGATCTGGCCGGACAGGCTGCGGGTCACCGAATCCTGCAGACGGGCGGAGGCGTCGATGTGAAGAATGGTGCGGGTCATGGATTTATCCTTTGGGCGTTGGTTGAACCGTTGTGCCCCGCAAGATGGTCATTGCATTTGCGAACGCAGCGCGAGAAAAGTAACATCAAATGTGACCTGATGCACATAAAGAGGCTTTCCCGCATGGACAACTGGGACGAGGTGCGCACCGCCTATCAGGTGGCGCGGCTGGGCACGGTCAGCGGCGCGGCCGAGGTGCTGGGCGTGCACCATGCGACCGTGATCCGCCATATCGACGCGCTCGAGGCGCGGCTGGGCGTCAAGCTGTTCCAGCGCCACGCGCGCGGCTATACACCGACCGAAGCCGGGCAGGATCTGTTGCGCGTGGCACAGGCGACCGAGGATCAGTTCAACCAGCTCGTCGGGCGGCTCAAGGGGCAGGGCGACGAAGTGGCCGGAGAGCTTGTCGTGACCTCGCTGGCCTCTCTGGGTCCGCTTCTGGTGCCGGCGATGGCCGAGTTCCAGCAGGCGCACCCGGCGGTCATCGTCCGCTTTCTGACCGGCACGCGGCTGTTCCGGCTGGAATATGGCGAAGCCCATGTGGCGATTCGCGCCGGCAGCGCCCCCGAACAGCCCGACAACGTGGTTCAGCCGTTCCTTCTGATGGACATGGGGCTTTACGCAAGCCGGGCCTATATCGACCGGTTCGGCATGCCCGATTGCGCCGACGGCTTTGCAGGACACCGCTTTGTCGGTCCGGACGATGCCGACAGCCGCGCGCCCTATGCCCAATGGCTCAAGGCGAATGTCGCGCGCGAACAGGTGATGTTCCGCAGCTCTGACGGGTTTTCGCAGCTCGAGGCGGTGAAGGCCGGGGCCGGGATCGGCTTCGTTTCGGTCTGGGAGGCCGCGCGGCACGGCGATCTCGTTCAGGTGAAGGCGCCGATGCCGGAATGGCAGGCGAGGCTGTGGCTGGTCACCCACGTCGATCTGCACCGCACCACCAAGGTTCAGGCCTTTCTGAAGTTCATCAAGGAAAGGGCCCGGACATGGACCGTCTGAGCCCGCACCTGCAGGGGCATCTGGCGATGCTGGCCTTTTCCGCGCTGGTGGCGGGGTCGTTTTCGCTGGGGTCCATGATCGCCAACGACATCGCTCCCGCGGCGCTGAACGCGGTGCGGTTCTGGATTGCGGCGGCGCTGATCGGCGCGGTTGCCGTGTCCACCACCGGCCTGCACCGTCGGCATTTCCGTGCGCCTTGGCGGTTCCTCTTGCTGGGCGGCATCTTCGCCGCCTATTTCGTGCTGATGTTCGAAGGCCTCAGGACTGCGCCGCCGGTCAGCGCCGCGGCGGTGTTCACGCTGACGCCCGTGATGTCGGCGGGGTTCGGCTGGCTGCTGCTGCGGCAGGTTACGACGCCACGCATCGCCGCCGCGCTGGCAATCGGCGCGGCCGGGGCGCTGTGGGTGATCTTTCGCGCCGACCTGCCGGCGCTTCTGGGGTTTCACATCGGCTCCGGCGAGGTGATCTATTTCTGGGGCTGCTTGGCGCACGCGCTCTATACGCCCATGGTGCGGCGCCTGAACCGGGGCGAGCCGGCCGTCACCTTCTCGCTCGGCATGATGATCGCGGGCGGGCTGGTCCTCACCGTCTATGGCTGGTCCGACATCGTCGCGACCGACTGGGCGCACCTGCCGGGGCTGGTCTGGGTGGGGCTGATCTATGTCTCGGTCTTTGCCAGCGCCTTTACCTTTGTGTTGCTGCAATTCGCCACCCTGCGCCTGCCGTCGTCCAAGGTCATGGCCTATACCTATCTGACGCCCAGCTGGGTAATCCTGTGGGAAATCGCGCTGGGCCACGGCGCGCCGCGCGGGCTGGTGCTGGTCGGCGTGGCGCTGACCGTCACCGCGCTGGTCCTGCTGCTGGAAAACGAGGAGCCTTCGGGGGCCGCTGCAAGCCGGTCGTGACTCAAGGGCTGCTGTCCTCGGACTCGCCCAGTTCCGCATCCAGAAACCGCTCGAACGCATCCAGGTTCACCGGTTCGAACTGGCCGAACCCCTGCATCCAGACGCTCGCCGCGCGCAGGGCGTCGGGTTCCAGCTTGCACCACTTCACCCGGCCGCGCTTCTCCTGACTGATGAGCCCCGCGCGGGTCAGGATGGTCAGATGCTTGGAAATCGCCGCCAGCGACATCTCGAACGGCTCGGCCACGTCGGTCACCGCCATGTCATCCTCCAGCAGCATGGTCAGGATGGCGCGGCGGGTCGGGTCGGCCAGGGCCGAAAACACGGCATCAAGATCGTCTGACATGGCCCAGCCCTAGGCCGGCGGGGGAAAATCGTCAACCGAATGGTTGAATATGCCCAAGGCGCCGGTTTAGCGCCAACAGGGGCTGCGACGGAATCGCCCCGTTTCTTTATCTTCCGAAAAATATTCGTTTTTCCAACGTTTTACGCCCGGCACGCCGGCGCAATCTGGGCCGTTGACTCCTCGCGCCGCCCTGCTAAACCCATGGCCAACCAAGCGTGGGGTTTGCGCGCGTGACCGACGACCTGTCCGACGAGGAACGCAAGCGGCGTCTGGCCGAACTCGAGGTGCGGATCGCGGCGGCAAAGCAGGAGCTCGAACCGAAACCCCGCGTGGATGCCACCGTCGATCAGGCCCAGCTGGCCTGGCGGATGGTGATCGAACTCGTTGCCGGTCTTCTGATCGGCTTCGGCATGGGGTACGGGCTGGATCGCCTGTTCGGGACGCTGCCCGTATTCCTCGTGCTGTTTACATTGTTGGGCCTGGTGGCGGGCATACGCACGATGATGCGCAGCGCCCGCGAGGTTCAGGAAACGCAGGCGGCCGCCGAGGCCGCGAACGAAGACGAGAGGGACTGAACGTGGCAAGCGAAACGCACGCAGCCGATCAAGGTGGTCTGGTTTTCCACCCGATGGACCAGTTCAAGGTCACGCCGCTGTTCGGCGATGGTCAGATCGACTGGTACACGCCGACCAACGTGACCCTGTGGATGGGCCTTGCGGTCCTGGCGATCATCGGCCTGCTGGTTCTGAGCACCTCCCGGCGCGCGATCGTTCCCTCGCGGATGCAGTCGATCGCCGAGTTGACCTATGGTTTCATCTACAAGATGGTCGAGGACATCTGCGGCAAGGAAGGGGCGAAATACTTCCCCTACATCATGACGCTGTTCATGTTCATCGTGACGGCGAACTTCCTTGGCCTGCTGCCCTATGCCTTTACCACCACCAGCCACATCGCGGTAACCGCCGTCATGGCCTTGGCGGTGTTCCTCGGCGTGACGATCCTGGGATTCGTTCTGCACGGGGTCGGCTTCCTGGGCATGTTCTGGGTCAGTTCGGCGCCGCTTCCGCTGCGCCCGGTGCTGGCGATCATCGAGATCATTTCCTACTTTGTCCGCCCGGTCAGCCACTCGATCCGTCTTGCCGGCAACATGATGGCGGGCCACGCGGTGATCAAGGTGTTCGCGGCCTTCGCGCCGATGATCACGATCTCGGTTGGCGTCGGCCTGGTGGTGACCCCGCTGTCGATCCTGGCGATCACCGCGATCTACGCGCTCGAGACGCTGGTGGCCTTCATCCAGGCCTATGTCTTCACCATTCTGACCTGCGTCTATCTGAAGGATGCGCTGCATCCGCACCACTAAGGGGCAGGGCGGGCCGGCGCCCGCCCGACACAGGAACAACCGAATTCAACCAATCACGCCAATTCCACTGTAAGGAGAGAAATCATGGAAGGTGATATCGTTCAAATGGGTGCCTACATCGGTGCTGGTCTGGCTTGCCTCGGTATGGGTGGCGCTGCCATGGGTGTGGGCCAAGTCGTGGGCAACTACCTGTCGGGTGCCCTGCGCAACCCGTCGGCTGCCGCCGGCCAGACCGCGACCATGTTCATCGGTATCGCGTTCTCGGAAGCTCTGGGGATCTTCTCGTTCCTCGTCGCGCTTCTGCTGATGTTCGCCGTCTAACCCTTCGGAACCTTCATCCTTACGGTCGGGCGGCGCAGGCCGAAAGCCCCTTCGCCGCCCGATGAAGGCTAAGTTCCCAAGGAGGACGACATGGCAACTGAAACGCACGACGCCGCGCACGCCGCAGCCGAGGCCGGCCACGCCGCCGCGGAATCCGCGGGCATGCCGCAGCTGGATTTTTCCACGTTTCCGAACCAGATCTTCTGGCTCGTGGTGACGCTGGTCGTCATCTACCTGATCCTGTCCCGCGTGGCCCTGCCCAGGATCGGCGGCATCCTCGCAGAGCGCAAGGGCGCCATCACCAGCGACCTGACGGCGGCTGAGGAATTGAAGGCCAAGGCCGAAGAGGCCGAGAAGGCCTATCAGAAGGCTCTGGCCGATGCCCGTGCCGAGGCTCAGCGGATCGCCGCGGAAACCCGTGCCGAGATTCAGGCCGAGCTGCACGCCGCCATGGAACAGGCCGACGCGCAGATCGCGGCCAAGGCCGCCGAGTCGGAAAAGGCCATCGCCGAGATCCGCGCCAGCGCGCTGGAAAGCATCGAGGCGGTTGCCACCGATACTGCGGCGGAACTGGTCGCGGCGCTGGGCGGCAAGCCCGATGGCGTCGCCGATGCCGTCGCGGCCCGGATGAAAGGATGAGACCCATGCGCAACCTGACCGCACTTGTCCTGACGCTGGCCGCCGCCCCGGCCGTCGCCGCCGGCGACGCCCCGGCCGTTTCGCTCTACAACACGAACTTCGTGGTGCTGATCGCGTTCGTGCTGTTTGTCGGCATCCTTGTCTATTTCAACGTTCCCAAACTTCTGGGCAACGCGCTGGACAAGCGCGCCGAAGGCATCCGGCAAGAGCTCGAGGAAGCCCGCGCAATGCGTGACGAGGCCCAGTCGCTGTTGGCCTCCTACGAGAAGAAGCAGCGCGAGGTGCAGGAGCAGGCCGATCGCATCGTGGCCGCCGCAAAGGAAGACGCGGCGCTCGTGGCGGAGCAGGCCAAGGCCGACCTGGAAAAGTCGATCCAGCGTCGTCTGGCCGCCGCCGAAGAGCAGATCGCATCGGCCGAGGCCGCCGCGATCAAGGAGGTCCGCGACCGCGCCATCGCCATTGCCGTTGCCGCCGCGGGCGATGTTATCGCCAAGCAGATGACCGCCGCGCAGGCCAACAAGCTGATCGACGAGGCGATCGCGGAAGTGGACGCCAAGCTGCACTGAAGCTGCGCCGAAACGGCAAGCATACAAGACGTGAAAGCCCGGCCGATCTGGCCGGGTTTTCTATTTTGGTCCTGCTTCGCGCGGGAATGGTCGGCCCGGCTGCGTGTCGTCGGTGCCCTGAACGGCTCGGAGATCCCCTCCAATGTCACGCAAGCCGCGGCTCCAATCCGGATCTCGGGGGCGGTGGTCCCTTGTCCCGCGGCTCCCCGGAAATGTTAGAACTTTGCCCCAATTTCTCTGAAATCTGATCGCTGGATAGAATCGGAATCTGCCGAAGGTGCGGCCTTGCCGTGCAAGGCCAACGCTTGTCGGCGCATCAAGGTGCTCAGAGGAGTTGCAGGTCCGTGTTCAGGGTGTTCGAACGGTTCCGGAAAGCCGAAGACGGCGTGGTGACGGTCGATTGGGTCGTGGTGACCGCAGCGGTCGTCGGCCTTGCCGCCGCGTCCTACAATGTGATCAGTGCCGCCACGAACCAGGTGGCCTCCTCCACCAACAGCGCCATGCAAACCGTGCCTGCCGCGTCGTTCGGCGGCGCGGCAGATGCCGCGGCGGGCTCTTCGGTCACGGCCGGAGCGGACACTTCATCCGATCAGGACGCCGATAAGGACAAGAAAGACAAGGACAAGAAGAAAGACAAAAAGGACAAGAAGAAGAACAAAAAGGACAAGAAGAAAGACAAAAAGGACAAGAAGAAGAACAAAAAGGACAAGAAGAAGAAAGACAAAAAGGACAAGAAGAATAAGAAGAAGGGCAAGAAGGACAAAGACAAGAAGAAGGTTAAGTGAACAGGATTGAATGCGTCCAGCTCCTCCCGGGCAGGGTGTGGATTCTTGCCGTGACGGGCAGCGGCTTGGGGCTCGTCCTCGCGCCAGGCAAGGTGCGGAGGGCTGCCTCCTGCGCGCACTGTATTTGATGAAATCAGTTGGCCTCGGGATTCAATCGGCCCGGTCCATCGTGGATGACGTCGGAAATGGTCGCCTGAAAGGCCCGCGCCTTCCCACATTTTGCCACATTCCCCCCTTACCCTGATCGAGAGCAGAAAAGTATTCCGGTTGACGGTTCGGCCGGGAAACACAGGAAAGGTCAAGGTATCATGCGTGCGGTTTTCGGATTGGTCCTACTCATTGGCATCGCTCTGGCGGGCGGTGCCGTCTACATGGCGAAACAGTACATGGAGCAACAGGCGCAGCAGAAGGTGCAGGTCGCTCCTGCGGTTCCGACGACGACGGTTTTTGTCGCCGAAAAGCCGCTGCGCTATGGGGAAAAGCTCACCAAGGAAAGCGTCCGGCCCGTCAAATGGCCGGTGGACGCATTGCCCGAAGGCGTTTTCACCAAGGCCGAAGAGCTGTTTCCCCAGGACGGCGACAAGCCGCGCATCGTGTTGCGCGCGATGGAAAAAGGCGAGCCGATCCTGGCCGTCAAAGTCACCAAGCCGGGCGAGGATGCCGGGCTGACGACGCGGCTGGACAAGGGCATGCGCGCCTTCACGATCAAGGTGGACGTGGCCTCGGGCGTGTCCGGTTTTTTGCGCCCCGGCGATCGGGTCGATGTCTATTGGACCGGATCGGTGCGCGGTGCCGTCGAGGGCGCGACCGGTGAAATCACGCGCCTGATCGAAAGCGGGATCGAGCTTGTCGCCGTGGACCAGATGGCGGGGCGCGATACGGCGGGCGCGACGATTGCCCGGACCGTGACCGTTGCCGTCCGTCCCGAACAGGTCGCCGCGCTGGCGCTGGCCCAAAACACCGGGCGGTTGACGCTGGCCCTGGTTGGCGCGTTGGATGAAACCGTCACCCAGGCGGCCATCGAAATCGACCAGCGCGAGCTGCTTGGAATCCCGGATGCGGCACCCATCGCGCCGAAAAAGGAAGAAAAGCGGGTCTGCACGATCCGAACCCGAAAGGGCGCGGATGTCGTCGAAATCCCGATCCCGTGCACGAACTGACATGTGCAGGATGATACCCGGATCGAAGGGGGGGCCGCCGACAACGGCTCCCCTGTCTCATGTTGCCGCTGGCACACAGCGATTTCCGGCTCGGAAATACCGAATGTTGCAAAGTGATGGCAACTGACCCACAGTGTCCGCAATCAAGGGCGCAAAGACCCGAAAAACGAAGCGTGATCGGAGAGGCAGGTCACATGAAAGCAGTATACTGGATCAACGCGGCCCTTATGGGGCTGGTTTTCGCATTTGCGCCGATCGCTCGAGATGCCGCGGCAGATACGCTGCGCGTGGTCAAGAAGGGCACATCCTCGGTTCTCAGCGTTCCGATGAACCGGGCAGTGGTGGTCGAAAGCGACGAGCCCTTTGCCGAACTGAGCATCGCCAACCCGAGCATTGCCGACATTTCGTCGCTGTCGGATCGGACCATCTACGTTCTGGGCAAGGCGCCGGGCCTGACCACGCTTACGCTTCTGGACGCGGCCGGGCGACTCATCACCAATGTCGAGGTCCGCGTCGCTGCCGACGTGACCGAATTCAAGGAACGCCTCCGCCAGATCCTGCCCAACGAAAAGATCGAGGTGCGCACCGCCAATGACGGCATCGTGCTGTCGGGGACGGTGTCCAGCAAGTCGCGGATGCAACGCGCTCTGGACCTGGCCGAACGCTACGCCCCCGAGCGGGTTTCGAACCTGATGAGCGTGGGCGGCGTGCAGCAGGTCATGCTCAAGGTCCGCTTTGCCGAGATGAAACGTTCCGTGTCGAAATCGCTGGGCGTGTCCTGGGGCGTGAGCGGCGGCTCGCCGAGGGGGCCGACCCTGGGGACCGGGACGCTCAACAATCTGGGCAGCCTGACCAACAACCTCGCCGGGAACATCCCGGTGACGAATGAAAACACCGGCGCCCTGGTGGTCGGCCTGAACGCGGGCGCCACCCAGATCAATCTGCTTCTGGAGGCGCTGGAGCAGAAGGGCGTGGTGCGCACCCTGGCCGAGCCGAACCTGTCGGCCCTGTCGGGGCAGGAGGCGACGTTTCTCGCGGGCGGCGAATATCCGATCCCGGTCTCGCAGGACAACGGCGTGACCACGATCGAATACAAGCCCTTCGGCGTCGAGATGAAATTCATTCCGCGCGTGGTGGATGAGGACATCATCAACCTGGAGATGCTGGCCTCGGTGTCGGCGATCGACAGTTCGATCACGATCGAGGCGAACGGCCTGAGCATCAACGGTTTCACCACCCGCAAGACCTCGACCACCGTCGAGATGCGGGACGGTGAAAGCTTTGCCATCGCCGGCCTGATCCAGGACGATTTCTTTGACAACGCCAGCCAGCTGCCTTGGATCGGCGACGTGCCGGTTCTGGGTGCATTGTTCCGCAGCGCCAACTACCAGCGCGCGCAGACGGAATTGGTGATCATCGTGACCGCCCACCTGGTGACGCCGACGCGGGGCGAAGCCCTGGCCCTGCCCACCGACCGCGTGAAGCCGCCCAGCGAAGAAGGCCTGTTCCTGCGCGGACAGGTGGCGCGCACGGCCCGCGGTGCCGCGGCAGAGGTCGCCAGGCAGGACTTCAGCGGCTCTTACGGCTATGTGATGGAATGAGACTGAGGGCACAGCCATGAAACGGACAATCGTCACCATCGGACTGATCCTTGCCCTTGGCGCATGCGCACAGGATGCCGGCCACGAGGTGGACGGCGGCGCGTTCGGAAATGCCACGATGAACAACACGCTGATCATGACTGGCCAGAAGAGCTATGCCGTCAGTCTGCAAAACAGATTTGCCGCCGAGGTTCCCACCACGATCAACTTTGCCTTCGACAGCGCCGTGATCAATGCCGAGGCGGCGCGGATCCTCGACCAGCAGGCGAACTGGATCAGGCAGTTCCCCGAAGTGCGTTTCCGCGTCTATGGCCACACTGATGCCGTGGGTTCGGCTGCCTACAACAAGCAACTGGGAAAGCGGCGGGCGCAGGCGGTGGTGAATTATCTCGCCAGCCGGGGAATCAGCCGCTCGCGGCTCGAGGCGCTGGTTTCCTACGGCGAATCCCAGCCCTTGGTCCCGACCCCGAATCGCGAACGGCGCAATCGCCGGACCGTGACCGAGGTCAGCGGATTCGTGCAGTCGCACCCGACGGTTCTGGATGGCAAATACGCCCAGATCGTCTATCGCGAATATGTCGAAAGCGCGACTTCCCCGACCAAGCTGACAAGCGATCAATCGGGCGGCTCGAGCGCACAATGAAGGGGCTTGGGCGGGATCGTCGCCTGATACCCTACAATTGGTTATTTTCGGCCCAAATCTCGCCTACATTGCCAAACAGATTGTCTTCGTAACCGAGGCGGCAGGCGCCTGCCGCAGGATGGCACGGTGACCGGCGGCGGAGCCCCTCAGGGCCCGCCGCCGTCCCGACGCCAGCAGAGAGGACGAAGGCAATGAGCAGTGAAAATCCGCAATCCGACAGCAAGCCGGTCCTGGCCTGCACGGTGAGCCGGGACGTTCAGAACTTCGATCTTCTGATCGAGGACATGGAAACCTGTCTTGGCGAGAAATGGGGTGATCTGGGATTTGCCGAGGCACTGGCTTTTCTTGGGCAGCCCGAGGCGCGCGATCTGGAGTTCCTGGCAGTCGCGATCGACGAAAGCGACGAGGACAACCTTGTACTGCTGGGCGAGGTCATCACTCAGGCCAAGGCGCACGGGATCAAGGTGATCCTGATTGCCGAGGATGTCAGCCCCGTTGCGCTGCACCAGTTGCTGCGCAAGGGGGCGGACGAATTCGTCCCCTATCCGTTGCCCGAAGGAGAGTTGCAGCAGGCCATCGAGCGCCTGAAGGCTGCCGAGGAGGCCGCCCGTCTCGCGGTCAATTCGCCGACTCTGCAAGCCGGCGGCGCCTCGCGCGAGGGGGCGGTGATCGCCGTGCAAGGTCTGGCCGGCGGGGTGGGGGCCACGACGCTGGCGGTAAACCTGGCCTGGGAGCTGGCGCAGATCGACGGCGACGACCACCCCAAGGTCTGCATCATGGATTTCGATCTTCAGTTCGGGTCGGTGGGCACCTACCTTGACCTGCCGCGGCGCGACAGTGTGTTTGAAATGCTGTCGGACACCGAGGCCATGGACGACGAAATCTTCGGCCAGGCGCTGGTCACCTTTCAGGACCGGCTCGAGGTGCTGCCCGCGCCGGGGGAATTGCTGCCGCTGGACTTCATCACGCCCGAGGACGTGCAGCGCCTGATCGAAATGGCGCGCAGCCATTTCGACTATGTGCTCATCGACATGCCGACGACTCTCGTGGCCTGGACCGAAACGGTTCTGAATGCCGCGCATGTCTATTTCGCCGCCATTGAGCTGGACATGCGCTCGGCCCAGAACGTCCTGCGGCTGAAACGTGCGCTGCAGTCCGAGGAACTGCCGTTCAACAAGCTGCGCTTTGCCCTGAACCGGGCGCCGAAATTCACCGACCTCAGCGGCAAGAGCCGAGTCAAACGCATGGGAGAGAGCCTCGGCATCTCGATCGATCTGCAATTGCCCGACGGCGGCAGGCAGATCCTGCAAAGCGCCGATCACGGGATTCCGCTTGCCTCCTCGGCCCCCAAGAACCCGCTGCGCAAGGAGATCGCCAAGCTGGCCCAGTCGATTCACGCACTGGGCCGCAATGACGCCGAAGCTGCCTGATTGAACCAAAGAGGTAACGATCGATGTTTGCCAAGTACAAGAAGGCCGCGACCCGACCAAAGGAGCCGGCACCGGAAAAGGTCGCCGCGCCCGCCCCCGCCCCCGCCGCCGAGCGCCCCGCGACCCTGTTGCGCAAACCGATGCCCAAGAAGGCGACGGCCGAAGTTGCCGCGAGCGACCGCGAGCGCAAGCGCAAGGAGCGGCTCAGCGAAATCAAGATCGAGCTTCACCGCGAGCTTCTGGAGAACCTGAACCTTTCGGCGCTGGAACATGCGTCGGAAAAGGAACTGCGCGCGGAAATCAGCTCGATCGCCAACGAGATCCTTGAACAGAAGGGGATCGTGCTCAACCGCGAGGACCGTCAGCAGCTCAACAAGGAGCTGTATGACGAGGTCACGGGCCTTGGCCCGCTCGAGCCGCTGCTCGCGGACGAGACGATCAGCGACATCCTGGTCAACGGCCCGCACCAGATCTTTGTCGAACGGTTCGGCAAGCTGGAACTGAGCGATGTCACCTTCAAGGACGAAAAGCACCTGCTGCGCATCATCGACAAGATCGTGAGCGCGGTCGGGCGCCGGGTGGACGAGTCGAACCCCTATGTCGACGCGCGATTGGCAGATGGTTCGCGTTTCAACGCGATGGTTCCTCCGATCGCCGTCGACGGTTCGCTCGTCTCCATCCGGAAATTCAAGAAGGACAAGCTGGGCATTGACGATCTGGTCAAGTTTGGCGCCTTCACCGAAGAGATGGCCGCCTATCTGCAGGCGGCGGTGGCGACGCGGTTGAACATCATCGTGTCGGGCGGCACGGGGTCGGGCAAGACGACCACGCTGAATGCGTTGTCGTCCTTCATCGACAATGCCGAACGGATCCTGACGGTCGAGGACACTGCGGAACTGCAGCTGCAACAGATCCATGTCGGCCGGATGGAGACCCGCCCGCCCAACGTGGAGGGCAAGGGCGAGGTTACCGCGCGCGACTGCATCAAGAACGCGCTGAGGATGCGCCCCGACCGGATCATCGTCGGCGAAACCCGCGGCGAGGAAGTGATCGACATGCTGCAGGCGATGAACACCGGCCATGACGGGTCGATGACCACGATCCATGCCAACAACGCGCGCGACGCCATCAGCCGGCTCGAGAACATGATCGCCATGTCCGGCATCGAGATGCCGATCAAGGCCGTGCGCAGCCAGATCGCCAGCGCCGTGAACGTGATCGTGCAGGCCAGCCGCCTGCAGGACGGGTCGCGCCGCATGACCTCGATCACCGAGATCACGGGGATGGAGGGCGACGTGATCTCGATGCAGGAGATCTTCAAGTTCCAGCGGGTCGGCCTGACCCCGGACAACAAGATCATCGGCCATTTTACCGCGACGGGCGTGCGCAGCCACTATTCCGAACGCTTCCGGATGTGGGGCTATGACCTGCCCCCGTCCATCTACGAACCGACAACGATGTGAGGATGCCATGGAACTGAGCATGGAACCGGTCGTCTATGGACTGATCTTCGTGGGCGTCTTCGCGATGGTCGAGGGGCTCTACCTGGTGGCCTTCGGCAAGTCGATCAGCCTCAACAGCCGCGTCAACCGGCGGCTGGAGATGCTGAGCGGCGGGGCCGCGCGGGAACAGGTGCTGGAACAGCTGCGTAAGGAAATGAAGCTGCACATGAAGTCCACCTCGATCCCGCTGTATTCTTTGCTGGCGGAAAAAGCGCAGAAGGCGGCGATCGCGTTCACGCCTCGGCAACTCATCATGATCATGGCGGGGCTTTCGGCCTTTGCCTTCGTCGGGCTTAGCATCGGGACCGAAACCGCGCTGCCGGTGCGGGTGCTGGTCTCGGTGGTGATCGGGGTGGGGGCGGTCTACATGTGGGTCAACCAGAAGGCCAAGAAGCGGATGAGCATGCTCGAAGAGCAGCTGCCCGATGCGGTGGAGCTCATGGTCCGCAGCCTGCGGGTGGGGCATCCGTTTTCATCGGCGATCCAGATCGTCGCAAAGGAGACCACCGACCCGCTGGCGACCGAGTTCGGTATCATCGCCGACGAGGCAGCCTATGGCCGTGACGTGGGCGAGGCGCTGAAGGAAATGGCGGACCGGCTGGACAACCAGGACCTCCGGTTTCTGGCGGTCGCGGTGACGATCCAGCAGCAGTCCGGCGGCAACCTGGCCGAGATCCTGATGGGCCTGGCCAAGGTGATCCGCGCCCGGTTCCGGCTGTTCCGGCGCGTCAAGGCAATCACCGCCGAGGCGCAGTGGTCGGGCAAGTTCCTGTCGGCTTTCCCGGTCGTCTGCCTGATCGTCATCATGGTCAGCGACCCGCACTATTACGACGAGGTGCTGGATCACCCGCTGTTCATCCCCGCCTGCTTCTTCGTCGGAATCATGCTCACGGCGAACCTGTTCGTCATGCGCTGGCTGACCAACATCAAGGTCTGAGGAGGCCGCAAGATGGAATTTCTTTCCCCGATCAACGAGTTCCTGGTCGATCAGTTGGGGCCGCTGGGCCCACTGATCGTCGTCGGCCTGCTGGGGCTTTTCATGGTCCTACTGACGATCCCGATGCTGCTGAACCAGCCCGAGGATCCGCTGAAGAAGCTTCAGAAGAACATCCGGCAGGAGAGCGCCCCCAAGCCCCGGAAGGAGCGACTGCGTCAGGGCAACCGGAACGAGCAGCTCGAGAAGTTTGCCCACTTCCTGGAACCGCAGAACGAGGAAGAGCTGAGCGCGATCCAGCTGAAGCTGCGTCAGGCGGGTTATCAGTCCAAGGATGCGGTGCGGTTCTTCCACTTTGCGCAGTTCGCCCTGGGGATAGCCGGGCTGATCTTGGGGGTGGTCTATGTTTTCCTGCTGGGTGCCGGCGAAGACATGACCAGCCAGCAGCTGACGATGTATGTGCTGGGGCCGGGGGCTGTGGGTTACATGCTGCCGAAATACTGGGTGACCCGGCGGGTGGCCAGCCGCAAGGAAGCGATAACCATGGGCTTTCCCGATGCGCTGGACATGCTGCTGGTCTGTGTCGAGGCCGGCCAATCGCTGGACCAGTCGATCGTGCGGGTGGCCAAGGAAACCCGCGCCGCCTGTCCCGATCTCGCCGAAGAACTCGAAATCGTCGCCTACGAGATGAAGGCCGGCAAGGACAAGGACAGGGTGCTGCGCGACTTCGGAACCCGCTGCGGGGTCGAGGACGTGTCCTCCTTTGTAACGGTGCTGATCCAGTCGGCGACCTTCGGCACCTCGATTGCCGATGCGCTGCGGGTCTATTCCTCCGAGATGCGCGACAAGCGGGTGATGCGTGCCGAAGAGGCAGCAAACAAGTTGCCAACCAAGATGACCCTTGCCACTATGATGCTGACGGTTCCACCGCTCCTGGTGATCCTTGTCGGTCCCTCGGTCAAAGGCATCTCGGAAATTGGCAACATGGGCAACTGATCGCGGCATTTCGGGCGGGCGGCGGCCTGCGCGCAGGGCGCGGTTTGTGCTGGGGGCCATTGCCGTTGCGGCGGCAATGGCCGCTTGCGCGCCGCGCGATACGGTGGACCTGTCCGCCGGTCCCTATGCCCCCGGCATCGACCCCCGGGGCAAGGCGGCGGATGGTCTTGAGGTCGCCCAGCGTCTGATGGCGGCGCATGAATATGAACTGGCGCTGGAGGCCTACGCGCGCGCGGCGCTGGAACACGGCATGACGGCCGAAATCCTGTCGGGCATGGGAACCGCCAATCTGGGGCTGGGGCGGCTTGGTCAGGCCGAGAAACAGCTGCGCCGGGCGGTCGAGGCCGCGCCGGAATGGCCCGAGGCCTGGAACAATCTTGGCGTCGTCCTGATCGAGCGGGGCAAGACTGCCGAGGCGGCAAACGTGTTCCGCCGGGCCTATGCGCTGGACAATGGCGAAAGTGACGCAATCCGGGACAATTTGCGGCTTGCTCTCGCAAAATTGGAAAATTCTGGTAATAATGTCCCGCAAGAAGAAGATTACAAACTGGTGCGGCGGGGCGGCGGCGAATACCTGCTCCGCAAGACACCTTGATCGAGGCAAGAGCAGTAAAGGACGCAGAAAATGCGCCACTCCATCCTTATTCCGATCCTGCTGGCGGGGGGAATGGCCCTGTCTGCCTGCACCGAAAAGCCCGGCGATCGGTCGGTCGAGCGCGCCTTTCAGGACGTGAACGTGATTGACGAATCCGGGCTCAATGACGTGATGCTGACGGTCGCCACCCCGGACGAGGCGGTCGCCTATTTCGCCAAAGCGGTCAAGGCCAATCCCGACCGGATCGACCTGCAGCGCGATCTCGCCAAGTCGCTGGTCCGGGCAAAACGCAACACCGAAGCCGTGGCCGCCTGGACCCGCGTGACCGAGATGGACGGCGCCACGCTGGATGATCGGGTCGATCTGGCCGATGCGCAGATCCGGGCGGGCAAATGGGACGAGGCCAGAAAGACGCTGGACGCGATCCCGCCGACGCATGAAACCTACAAACGCTACCGGCTGGAGGCGATGATCGCTGACTCTCGCAAGGACTGGAAGCGCGCCGACAGCTTCTACGAGATTGCCGCCGGCTTGACCACGCAGCCCGCTGGCGTTCTGAACAACTGGGGTTATTCCAAGCTGACCCGCGGCGATTATGCCGGTGCCGAACGCCTGTTCGCCGAGTCGATCCAGCAGGACAGCAGCCTTTTCACCGCCAAGAACAACCTTGTTCTGGCCCGCGGCGCCCAGCGAAATTATTCGCTGCCGGTCATTCCGCTGAAGCAGACGGAAAAGGCCAAGCTGCTGTACACGCTGGCGCTGACAGCGATCAAGCAGGGCGATGTCGAGATCGGCAAGGGGCTCTTGCGCGAGGCGATCGAGACTCATCCGCAGCATTTCGAAGAGGCGGTGCGTTCGTTGCGGGCGCTCGAGACCGCGTGACGCCATGAGCATCACCGCCCATTCTGCCCTGTGGTTCCTGCCCTTCGTGCTGCCGATCTGTTTCTACGTCGCCTTCACGGATCTGCGCGAAATGCGCATCACCAATCAGGCGGTGATCCTGCTGGCGCTGGTCTTCGTGGTGATCGGGCCGATCGCTCTGCCGTTGCCGGAATACGGGATGCGGCTGGTTCAGATGGTGGTGGTGCTGGTGATCGGCTTCGTGCTGAACGCCGCCGGCGCGGTCGGCGCGGGGGATGCCAAGTTCGTCGCCGCTGCGGCGCCCTTCGTGGCGCCGGGCGATCTTCGCCTGTTGATTGCGCTCTTTGCCGCCAATCTCCTTGCGGCGTTCGTCACGCATCGGCTTGCCAAGTTCACGGTCCTGAGGCGGGCGGCACCCGGCTGGAAAAGTTGGGACACGGGTCGGAAATTTCCCATGGGCTTTTCGCTTGGCGGGACGCTGGCGATCTATCTGGGGCTGGGCGCGCTCTACGGGGCCTGATCGGGCGGAGCGATCGAAAACCGACCTGTCCGCGTCAAGTTTCCGCCATATTGCCCCGGCAGGATCTGTTCGGGAACGCGGGTGGCCCGGCAGCCACGCGATCCGCGCGAAGTGACGGCAACAAAAATACCACAGGTCCGCTCATGAACATGCAGACGACGACCGTGATGGCCCCGCCTCCCCCGCGGCGGCTGTCCGAGATGCGGCTTTCCATCGTGATGATGCGGGACATCCTGCTCAAGACGATCTTTCGAAAGAATGTCGATACGGTCACTGAAATCGCCCGGGCGATCTGCCTGCCGATTCCGGTCACGCAGGAACTGGTCGATATTGCCCGCGAACAGAAGCTGCTCGAGGCGACGGGCACGCTGAACGCCAACAGCGGCAACGAGATGGGTTATCAGCTGACCGATGCAGGCAAGGCGCGGGCGCTGGATGCGCTGGCGCAGTCGGAATATTACGGGCCGATGCCGGTGCCGCTGGACGACTACCGCGAACAGGTCAAGCGGCAGTCGATTCGCAATATCCAGGTCACCCGCCAGCAGCTGACTGCGGCGATGGGCCACCTGATCCTGCCCGACAGCCTGCTGGACCATCTCGGCCCCGCAGTCAGCGCCGGGCGGTCGATCCTGATGTACGGTCCGCCGGGCAACGGCAAATCCTCGATCTCGAACGGCATTCGCGATGCGCTGGGCGACAAGATCTACGTGCCGCGCGCGATCGAATATGCAGGCCAGGTCATCACCGTCTATGACCCGATCGTGCATTCCGCCGCCGAGGAAGAACAGGATGATCCCAACAGCCTGCGCCGCGTGCGCCGTTTCGATACGCGCTATGTGCTGTGCGACCGGCCCACGGTCATCACCGGCGGCGAGCTGTCGCTGAAGATGCTGGATCTGGTCTACAACCCGACCGCGCGCACCTATCAGGCGCCGCTGCAGCTGAAATCCACCGGCGGCATCTTCATCGTGGACGACCTCGGCAGGCAGGAGGAACCGCCGCAGGCACTGGTCAACCGCTGGATCGTGCCGTTGGAAGAGGGGCGCGACATCCTCGCCCTGCAATCGGGGGAAAAGTTCGAGGTGCCCTTCGACACGCTGGTGATCTTCTCGACCAACTTCCACCCCAACGAGATCTTCGACCAGGCGGCGCTGCGCCGGATCTTCTTCAAGATCAAGATCGACGGCCCCAGCCAGGAGGATTTCCTCAAGATCTTCGCCATGGTCGCCCGCAAGAAGAAGATGCCGCTGGACGAAGCCGCGCTGGTTCACCTGCTGAAGAACAAGTATCCCACGATCAACAACGTCTACGCCAACTACCAGCCCGGCTTCCTGATCGACCAGATGATCTCGATCTGCGAATTCGAGGGCATCCCCTACCAGATGTCGCCGGAACTGATCGACCGGGCTTGGGCCAACCTGTTCGTCAAGGACGAGCATATCGTCAAATGATCGTGGTGCCCGGACCGCGGCGCAAAGGCGGCGGCTTTCCTTCATGCGGCGAGGAACCGACGCTGGGTCCGACGCGGCCGGGCACGAGCGCGACAGACTCCTCGCCCTGATCCACACCTCTTCGGGGCAGAACTGATTTGCCTCGAACTTCGACCGGATCGAGTTCGCGTGCGACGGCTATTCCGGCGACAACACGATCGGCATCCTTGCCAAGGACGTCGAAAGCGCCATCGACGCGCTGCACCCGATGCGGACCGCGAGCCTGCCGCCAGCAATCCGCGATGCAATCTTGGCGCTTCGTCCTCTCATTTCATCTTGCTGAAAATACTCCGGGGGAGTCGCGCGGCGCGCGACGGGGGCAGCGCCCCCATCTTGCACAGCGCGCCATTCCGTGACACCACCACGGAAAGGAAAGACACGGCCCATGAAGACACGACCCATGAAACGCGACTGGATTGCAACCGCCCACACGCTCTCGCACGCGCTGCCGTATCTGCAGCGCTACAACGACGCGATCGTGGTCATCAAGCTGGGCGGCCACGCCATGGGCAGCGACGAAGCGATGGACAGCTTCGCCCGCGACGTCGTGTTGATGCGGCAGGTCGGCGTGAATCCGGTGATCGTCCATGGCGGCGGGCCGATGATAAACGCCATGCTGGACCGGCTGGACATCCGGTCGGAATTCGTTGGCGGCAAACGCGTGACCGATCAGGCCACCGTTGAGGTCGTCGAGATGGTGCTCTCGGGTCTGGTCAACAAGCGTATCGTGCAGGCGATCAACCGCCAGGGTGGCCGCGCCGTGGGGCTTTCGGGCAAGGACGCGAACCTGATGATCTGCGACCGGACCGACCCCGATCTGGGCTTTGTCGGCACGCCGGCCGAGATGAACCCGAAGATCCTGCACAACCTCTTTGCCCATGACGTGATCCCGGTCATCGCGCCGCTGGGTGCTGGTCGCGACGGTGAAACCTTTAACGTCAACGGCGACACCGCAGCGGGCGCCATCGCCGCCGCGCTCAAGGCCGACCGATTGCTGCTGCTCACCGATGTCGAAGGCGTGAAGGATGCCGACGGCAACGTGCTGACCGAACTCAACGCCGATCGGATCCGCCGTCTGACCGCCGAGGGCGTGATCGCCGGCGGCATGATCCCCAAGACCGAAACCGCGCTGGCCGCGATCGAAGGCGGCGTGCGCGCGGTGGTGATTCTGGACGGGCGGGCGCCGAATGCCTGCCTGCTGGAGCTCTACACCGAACATGGCGCGGGATCGTTGATCCGCGCCTGATGCCCCTTGCGGTTCGCCGTGACATGCACGACCTTGAATGCATGGAACACGAACTGCTTTTTCGGCTCTTGGCCTTTCTGGGCCTGGTCGCCGTTTTCGCCGCGGCCGAGGCGCTGGCGCCACGCCGCCGCCGCGCCCAGCCGCGCGCCCGCCGGTGGCCGACCAACTGGGCAATCACGATTCTGAATGCGGCCACGCTGCGCCTCATGGCGGTGGGTCTGCCGGTTCTGGCGATCGGCGCGGCGCTGGATGCGCAGGCGAACGGATGGGGCCTGTTCAACCGCCTCGGATGGCCGGACTGGGCCGAGATCGTTCTCGCCGTTCTGGTTCTCGACTTCGCGATCTGGGCCCAGCATCTGCTGACCCACAAGGTGCCGATCCTGTGGCGGCTTCATCGCGTTCACCACGCGGACAGGGACATGGACGCGACCACGGCGTTTCGCTTTCACCCGGTCGAGATCGCGCTGTCGATGCTGCTCAAGATCGGCGTGGTCTATCTGATCGGACCGGCGGCGGTGGCCGTTCTGCTGTTCGAGATCATTCTGAGCGGCACCGCCCTGTTCAACCACGCCAACTGGGCGCTGCCAACTGGCGTGGATCGCGCGTTGCGGCTGGTGCTGGTCACGCCCGACATGCACCGCGTCCACCATTCGGTTCACCGGCAGGAACATGACAGCAATTTCGGCTTTGCCCTGTCGATCTGGGACCGCCTGTTCGGCACCTATGTCGCCCAGCCCGCCGAGGGACACGACGGCATGACCGTGGGTCTGCGCTGGCAGGATGATCGCCCGGCCCGGCTGGGCTGGTCGCTGAAACTGCCCTTTGTGAAGGCATGACCTACGCCGCCATCGAAGAGGCGGCGCGCGGCCATGGCCTGATCGTTATGGGCGCGCTGCACCCCGAGCGCACGGGCGCCAAGGCGCTGGATGGCGGCACGCTGATCCTGCTGGGCGCGGGGCCGGGGTTCTGGGACGTTTTCACCGCCGCGCCCGAACATGCCGATGGAAACCCCGACCCGGTGGACCGCTGGTCGGCCCGCGTCATCAAAGCGATGGCCGCGCGGTTCGGAGCGACGGCCCATTTCCCCTTTGGCGGGCCGCCTTATGCCCCCTTCATCGACTGGGCGCTGAAATCCGGCCGGGCGCATCCCAGCCCCGTCGGCATGATGGTGCATGATACGGTGGGGCTGATGATCTCTTGCCGTGGCGCCCTGCATTTCGCCGAAGAACTGGCGATACCCGCCGTCCGCGGGCGATCCCCGTGCGCGAACTGCCGGGACCGCCCCTGCACCACGGCCTGCCCCGTGGGTGCGCTGAGCGGCGAGGCCCGATACGATGTGGACGCCTGCCACAGGTATCTGGATACACTTGCCGGTCAATCCTGTATGATGCAGGGGTGCGCCGCGCGCCTCGCCTGTCCTCTGAGTCGCGGCGCCGCGCGCCGGCCCGAACAGTCCGCCCACCATATGAAGGCATTTCACCCAAGATGACCAAGACCTTGATCCTGATGCGCCACGCCAAGTCCAGCTGGAATCATCCCGGCCTGGACGATCACGACCGCCCCCTGAACAAGCGTGGCCGCCGGTCCGCCGAGGTCCTGGGCAACTGGCTGAGGAAAAAGGGATATCTGCCTGACGAGGTGCTTTGCTCGGACGCCGTCCGCACCAAGGAGACCCTGGGCGGACTGCGGATCGATCCCGACAAGGTGGAATACCTGCCCGAACTTTACCGAGCGACCGCGAACCAGATCCTGCGGGTGCTGAACCGCGCCACCGGCGACATGGTTCTGCTGATCGCGCACAACCCCGGCATTGCCGGGTTTGCCGAAGGCATCGTGGAAGAGCCACCGGAACACCCCAGGTTCCTCGACTATCCCACCGGCGCGACGCTGGTGGTCGAGTTCGACGATGACCGATGGGACCGGGTCAAGTGGCGCGGCGGCCGCGTGTTGGACTTTGTCGTGCCGCGCGAACTGTTGCAGGAATAGGCTGCAACGAAAAAGGCCGGGCACAAGTCCCGGCCTTTTCCTGCGGTTCGGTTCGCCTCAGTGACCCAAGATCTGGCTGAGGAACAGCTTGGTCCGGTCGCTTTGCGGATTGTTGAAGAACTCTTCCGGCTCGTTCTGCTCGACGATCTGGCCGGCATCCATGAAGATCACCCGGTTCGCCACCTGACGGGCAAAGCCCATTTCGTGGGTGACGCAGAGCATGGTCATGCCCTCCTCGGCCAGCTCGATCATGGTGTCGAGCACCTCCTTGATCATCTCGGGGTCCAGCGCCGAGGTCGGTTCGTCGAACAGCATGATCTTGGGCATCATGCACAGGCTTCGCGCGATCGCCACGCGCTGCTGCTGACCACCCGAAAGCTGGCCGGGATACTTGTTGGCCTGCTCGGGGATCTTCACCTTTTCCAGGAAATGCATCGCTCGTTCCTCGGCCTCTTTCCGGGGCGTCTTGCGCACCCAGATCGGGGCCAGCGTGCAATTCTCCAGCACCGTCAGATGCGGGAAAAGGTTGAAGTGCTGGAACACCATCCCGACTTCGGAGCGGATCTTGTCGATGTTCTTCAGATCGCTCGAAAGCTCGGTTCCCTCGACGATGATCTTGCCTTCCTGGTGTTCCTCCAGCGCGTTGATGCAGCGGATCAGGGTCGATTTGCCCGACCCCGACGGGCCGGCGATGACGATGCGCTCGCCCCGGTTCACCGTCAGGTTGATGTCGCGCAGAACGTGGAACGATCCGAACCACTTGTTCATGCCGATGATTTCGATTGCGACCTCGTCCGAGACCTTCATCTTCGAACGGTCGATTTCGCGGTCTACTGCAAGTTGAGACATGGATTGATTTCCTTAGCGGTGACCCGTGTGAAGCTTGCGCTCCAGGTACATCGAGTAGCGGGACATGGAGAAGGTGAAGACGAAGAAGATCAGGGCGATGAAGCCGTAGAGCTCCCACACGATCCCGTTCCATGCCGAGTCGGCGCGGATGGCGTTCGACAGACCCAGCGGGTCGAGAAGGCCGATGATCGACACCAGTGTCGTGTCCTTGAACACGCCGATGAAGGTCGACACGATGCCGGGGATCGAGATCTTCAGCGCCTGCGGCATGATGACCAGCCGCTGCGCCTTCCAGTAGTCAAGGCCCAGCGCGTCGGCGGCCTCGTACTGGCCCTTGGGCAGCGCGGCCAGACCGCCGCGGATCACCTCGGCCATGTAGGCCGACGCGAACAGCGTCACCATGATCAGCACCCGCAGGATGATGTCGAAATCGGTGCCCGGCGGCATGAAGATGTTCAGCAGCGTCGAGGCCACGAACAGCAGGGTGATGAGCGGCACCCCGCGGATGAACTCGATGAACCAGACGCTGAGATACTTCACGATCATCAGGTCGGACTGCCGCCCCAGCGCCAGCACGATGCCCAGCGGCAGCGACGCGCCGATGGCGACAACGCCGATCGTGATCGACAGCATGAAGCCGCCGAACTTGCGGCTTTCGACCGGTTCGATGCCGATCGGCGCGATGCCGGCCAGCGCGTCCACCGCATAGCCCGACAGCACCAGCCACCAGATGATGGCCGCAAGAATGCCGGCAATTACGCCGGTCAGGTTGCCAACCATCCGGCTGGCGACGACATAGACGCCATAGCCGATGAAGAACCCGGCCGCGGCCGCCAGCGGCCCCCAGATCGTGCCGCCCCACAGCAGCCAGGGGAAGAAGAACGGATAGGCCGCCGTGAAATACAGCAGCTTGCCCGGCACCTTGTCCGAGAACAGAACCGGCGCCAGCGCCACCCCCAGCAGCACGAAAGCCGCGATCGGGCGCCAGTAGAGTTCCGCCGGGTAGAAGCCGAACAGCATCTGCAGCCAGCGTTCGCTGATCACGCCCCAGCAGGCCCCGCCATCGTGATTGGCGGCCGCGAGGATTTTCCGGCAGTTGTCCAGCGAAGTGCCGCCCCAGGTGGGCGACAGCAGCCACGGAACCACCTCGATCAGAAGGCCGATGATGGCGGCCGCCGACAGGATCGTCAGGATGGCGTCGAACCAGGTCGCGAACAGGTTTTCGCGGATCCAGTGAATCGGCCCCACCGAAGAGGGCGGCGGATCGCGCGGCTCCAGCATCTCGGTGCGGACATAAGCCTTGTCACTCATCTCACCGCTCCTTCAGCTTAACGGATTCGTTGTACCAGTTCATTACGGCGGAAATGCTCAGGCTGATGAGCAGGTAGACCAGCATCAGCAACAGCACGCATTCCAGCTCTCGCCCGGTCTGGTTCATGGTGATCCCGCCCAGCGTGCCGGTGATGTCCATGTAGCCCACGGCGATCGCCAGCGACGAGTTCTTGGTCAGGTTCAGATAGTTCGAGATCAGCGGCGGAATGATGATCCGCAGCGCCTGCGGCAGGATCACGAGACTCATGATCCGGCGCGGACGCAGGCCCAGCGCGGCGGCGGCCTCGGTCTGACCCTTGGGGATGGCCATGATGCCGGCGCGGACGATCTCGGCGATGAAGGCGGCGGTATAGAGCGACAGCGCCAGCCAAAGCGCGATCAACGAGTTGCGCAGATGCGTGCCGCCGCGGAAGTTGAAGCCCTTGAGCTCTGGGTAGCCGAAATGGAAGCCCAGCCACCACAGGACGACGAGCAATGGAACCAGCACCACGCCAAGGCGCAGATACCAAGTTGTCGGTCGGTCGCCGGTGGCCTCCTGAATGCGGTCGGCGCGGATCTTGATCAGCCGCGACACCCAGAGTCCCAGCCCCAGCACGATCAGGATCACGACCAGGTCAAGGCTGACGTCGAACCGCAGCGGCGAATTGCCGAACAGGTGAACGTCGCCCAGACTGTTGGAAAACAGCACCTCGGGGATGTAGACCCCGCGGTTCGTAACCGCCACGCTGTCGCCCAGCATCATCTCGGCGGTCGGGTTGTCGCCCCGGAAGGCGCGCGGCGCGGGCAGCGTCTCGATCAGGATCGCCATGATGAAGACGATCCACAAAAGCACCGGCACGTTGCGGAACGCTTCCACATAGATCGTCATCAGCCGCGACACCAGCCAGTTGTGCGAAAGCCGCAAAACGCCGATGATCACGCCAAGGATCGTGGCTGTGGCGCATCCCAGAACCGCCACGACCAGCGTGTTGAGCAGCCCCATGAAGGCCGCCCGCAGATGCGAATCCTGAGAGTTGTAGTCCAGAAGCCTCTGGTTGATGTCATACCCGGCCGGTTCGCTGAGGAACCCGAAATCGATCGGCTTGCCCAGCGCGGCGAGGTTTTGTGCCGTGTTGTTGATGAGCCACGCCGCCAGCAGCATGAAGCCCATCAGGGCGATGACCTGGATCGTGGCTGAGCGATACCGCATATCGTAAAGGAGCATCGACAGCCGGAACTGCTCCTTCGGCGGGTCCGTGAGAGTTGTCATGACCGAAAAATCCCCGTGGCACTCCGGTCTTGTCTCGTGGCGGCGGTTCATCCCCCGCTCTGCACAGACCGGAAACCTGTGGTTATGCAAAAAGGGCGCAGGATACCTGCGCCCTTTGCGTTGGTTGTCTTAGCGGAACGGCGGCGAGTACAGCAGACCGCCTTCTTTCCACTGGGCGTTCAGGCCGCGGGCCAGGCCGACGGGGGTGTTTTCGCCGATGTTCTTGGCGAAGATTTCACCGTAGTTGCCGTTGGCCTTGATGGCGCGATAGGCCCAGTCGGCATCCAGGCCGAGCATCTCGCCCAGCTTGCCTTCGGTGCCCAGGATCCGGTTGATCTCGGGGTTGTTGGTGCCCTTCTTCAGCTCGTCGATATTGGCCGAGGTGATGCCCAGCTCTTCGGCCGAGATCAGCGCGTTCAGGGTCCAGCGCACGAGGTCGCCCCATTCCGGGTCACCGTGGCGCACGAGCGGGCCAAGCGGCTCTTTCGAGATGATTTCCGGCAGGATCACGTGATCGCCGGGATTCTCGAAGGTGGCGCGGGTCGCGGCCAGGCCCGAGGCGTCGGTGGTATAGACGTCGCAGGCGCCGGCCAGATACTGCTGCTGCGCCTCTGCGTTGGTTTCGATCGGCACCGGCTCATAGCTGATGTTGTTGGAGCGGAAGAAGTCCGCCAGGTTCAGCTCGGTGGTGGTGCCGGTCTGGATGCAGACGGTGGCGCCGTCCAGCTCTTTGGCCGAGCTCACGCCCAGCGACTTGGGCACCATGAAGCCCTGACCGTCATAGTAGTTCACGCCGACGAATTCGAACTTGAGGTCCACGTCGCGGCTGAAGGTCCAGGTGGTGTTCCGGGCCAGCATGTCCACTTCGCCCGACGCCAGCGCGGTAAAGCGGGTCTTGCCGGTGGTCGGCACGAATTCTATCGCGTTCTGGTCGCCCAGAACGGCTGCGGCGACGGCGCGGCACACGGCCACGTCGAAACCGTGCCACTCCCCATTGGCGTCAGGCGCAGCGAACCCGACCAGGCCGGTGGTCACGCCGCAGTTCAGCTTGCCGCGGGCCTTGACGTCGTCCAACGTGCCCGCCGCAGCGGCACCCGCGGCCAGGCCGGCGATGGTGAGCGCGCCAAAAAGTACGGTTTTCTTCATTTTAACCTCTTCCTGATTTTCCGCCCCCGAGGGGGCGGGTTTTTCGGCGCATGACGCGCCGTTTTGTGAAGCCCGAAAACGGGCATTCCCCGTTTCAGTGGGGCCGAGTTTGGGCGGATTCATCGCAAAAGGTCAAGGGCATCATCATCGTTATTGATGGGCCGGAATGCAGGTTCCCGACAGGTTTCGCCGTGGCGGGCGATCAGCTCAGGTCGAAAAACCGCTTGGCGTGCATGAAGTCCGCCTTTTTCGTTTCGGCCATCTGCCGCGCCTCTTCGTCCACGCCCCATTGTGCCTCTTGCCAGGCCTCGTCGAGACGCGACAGCCGCCAGATCTCTTCGGGCGCGCGCCAGCCCCGCGCGGCGGCGAAGCCCAGGACCAGCGACCCCGACAGCGTGACAAGATCGTGGAACGCGGCGAGCTGGAATGCACTCAGCGCGCGCACCTGCGCGGCCAGCCGCGCGAGCGCGCTTGCGTCCTGCGCACGGTGGATGACGCCGGAATGTGCGCGCAACCGGACCCCCAGCGCGGTTTCCGCCCAGTCCAGCACCGGATCCCATTCCGCCGTCTGCCGGTCGATCAGCCCCTGTGGAAAGTCCGCGCGGTAGCACAGCAGATCCGTATCGCCATAGGCAGCGACGATCTCGGCCACCTCGTCGAACTGGGCGCGCACCTTGTCGATCGCTGCATTGGCCGACCGGGTGAAGGGCATCGACCGCGGGTCGATCTCGTCCTCCTGCGCGGCCCATTCGGCGGCGATCGCCTCGGCCATGCCGCGGGTCGGCACGACCAGCGCGGCCTTGGCGGGGGTCTTGACCCGGCGGCCGTCCAGCTCGACCGTGAATCCCTCATCCACCGGCGCCACGCCGACCTCTTTCCAGAAGCGTTTGCGTTTCCATTCGCTCATGTCGTTTCAGCCCAGATGTCGTTCAGCGCGGGCGGAAGATCGCGGAAATGGTCGATGATCCGCCGCGCGCGGTGCAGTTCCGTTTGAGCGTGATAGCCCCAGCTGACGCCGATCCCGGCCACGCCGGCGGCCTGTGCCATCTCCATGTCAAAGCTGGTGTCGCCGATCATCACCGTGTCGCACGCCTGCACGCCGCATTCGGCCATCGCGGTCAGGATCATCGACGGGTGCGGCTTTGACGGGTGATCATCGGCGACCTGTCGCGTGACGAAGACGTGTTCAAGCCCGTGCGCCTGAAGCATCGCATTCAGGCCGCGGCGCGACTTGCCGGTGGCGACGCCCAGCAGCATGTCGTCGCGGTGCGACAGGGCCTCCAGCACCTCGATCGCGCCGGGATAGAGCGGCGCGGCCCCTTCGCCCAGCGTCTGGCGGCGGTCGAAATAGGCCTGTTTGTAGGCATTGACCAGCGCATCGTGTTCTGACGCCGGAAGATCGGGCGCGAGCCGTTGCATCGCCCGGTCCAGCGAGAGCCCGACGATCGACAGCACCGCCGAGCGATCCGGCGCGGGCAGGTCGAGCCGGGCAAAGGCGGCCTGCATCGCGGCCAGGATGCTGCCTTGGCTGTCCACCAAGGTGCCGTCCACGTCGAAGATCACCAGCCGCAGGCGCGCGCTCATGCCTGTTCCTCGAACGGGTCTTCGGGCGCGTCGGCCGGATTCCACTGGAACAGCGCCCAGGTGCGCACCATGTGCGGCGGCAGATCGGCAGCGATGTGCAGCGGTTTGCCGGTGACGGGGTGCCGCAAGGTGATCGAGCGCGCATGCAGGTGCAGCTTGCGGCTGACTTCCCCGCCGAGCTGCGCGCCCCAGCCGTCGCCCAGGTTCATCTGCCCCGACCCGCCGTATTTTCCGTCGCCCACGATCGGGTGGCCGAGTTCCGCCATGTGCGCGCGCAGCTGGTGGGTGCGGCCGGTGACGGGGTTCAGCGCGACCCAGGCGGCGCGTTTGGCGGCGGCCTCGATCACGGTATATTCGGTGACGGCCCGCTTGGCGCCGGGGGTCGTGTCGATGTCGCGCGGGTGGATGCAGAGCATCTTTTCCCCTTCGCCGCGCTTGCCGTGGCCGGGGGCCTTGACCAGTCCGGTGATGATCTCGCCCGTTTTCGGGTGCGGCACGCCGGCGACCGCGGCCCAATAGATCTTGCGGGTTTCGCGATGACGGAAGGCTGCGGTCAGGTCCGCGGCCACTGCCCGCGTGCGGGCCAGCAGCAGGACGCCGGACGTGTCCTTGTCCAGCCGGTGCACGAGGCGCGGTTTTTCGTCCAGCCCGAAGCGCAGCGCCTCGGCGAGCGCATCGACGTGTCGCGACTGCCGGCTGCCGCCCTGGACGGCGAGGCCCGGCGGTTTGTTCAAGGCTAGGATATGGTCGTCGCGCCAGATCAGGCAGGCGCGGATCATCTCGGCATCGGCTTTGCTGATCCCTGGCCGCGCGGGCGCGGGGGGGGCGTCGGTGTCGGGAATCGGGGGAACGCGCACCACTTGGCCGGCTTCGATCCGGGTCGAGGCCTTCACCCGGCCGCCATCGACGCGCAACTCGCCCTTGCGGCACATCCTTTCGATCCGGCCCTGGCCGAGATGCGGGAATTGCCGGCGAAGCCATCGGTCGAGGCGCTGACCGGCATCGCCCGCATCCACGGTGATCGTCTGGACGCGGCTCATGCGATGGCCCCGCGCGTGGCCAGCATCCCCAGCACGAGCGCGCCGACCGAGAGCCCCACGGAAAGCGCGACGTAGAGGAGGGCGAGCGAGGGGTCACGATCGTAGAGGTTCACGGTTTCCAGCGAGAACGTGGAAAAGGTGGTGAAACCGCCGAGAAAGCCGGTCATGATCAACGGAGAGAGATGTGTCAGCCCCCTGTGCGCGGCGAACGTCACGAACACGCCCATCAGGAAGGAGCCGACCACGTTCACGCTGAGAATGGCCAGCGGGATCGGGCTATGGCCCATCACGCGCACCACGGCCAGTCCCGCGAGATACCGCAGGGTGGCACCGGCTGCGCCGCCCAGAGCGACGAGGGAAATGGTCGAAATCATGCGCGGTCTGTTGCGCGGCAGACGCCCGGTGTCAAGGCCGGCGACAACATGCCTGCGACATTGCGTGGTGGGGTGGGGGCGCTGCCCCAGTCGCGCGGCGCGCGACTCCCCCGGGGTATTTTCGACCAGAAAGAAGCCTGGGCGGGCGGTCAGAGAGGCCGGCCCCGCATCAACCTGGGCAAATCGCCCGTCAGCCCCGCAGCTTCGCGCACGAAGGTGCGGCGCAGGGCGGGGATGGCGTTGATCAGACCCATGCCGAGATCGCGTCCGACCCGCAGAAGGGGATTGTCGTTGGAGAAGAGGCGGTTGAATGCATCGGTCGCGGCAACCAACGTGGCCGTGTCGAAGCGGCGCCATTGCTGATATCGGTCGAGCACCGGGGCCGCGCCGATATCCTCGCCCCGGCGGGCAGCGAGGGTGAGGGTTTCGGCCAGCGCGGCCACGTCGCGCAGACCGGCGTTCAGCCCCTGGCCGGCGATCGGATGCATGCCATGGGCCGCATCCCCCACCAAGGCCACGCGGTCGGCGATGAAGCTGGTGGCCACCGTCAGGTTCAGCGGGTAGGTCCAGCGTTTTCCGGCCAGGCGGATGTTGCCGAGGAAATCGCCGAAGCGGGGGCGCAGCGCGGCGAGGTATCCCGCGTCGTCCAGCGCGTGGATGCGGGCGGCCATCGCGGTGCGTTCGCTCCAGACGATCGAGCTCTGGTTGCCGGGCAGGGGCAGGATGGCGAGCGGTCCGGGCGGCATGAAGAACTGATGCGCGATGCCGTGGTGCGGCTTGTCGTGTTCTATCGCGCAGACCAGCGCGGTCTGGCCGTAGTCCCAGCCGGCGCGGCGAATGCCGGCGCGGCGCGCGGTGCCGCTGGTGCGCCCGTCGCAGCCGACCAGAAGGTCGGCCGAAAGCGTGCTGCCGTCATCCAGCGTCACGGTCGTGGCGGCGTCGGTCGTCTCTTGCGCGATCACCGACCTGCCGTTGATCCGGGTGATGGCGGGGTGATCGTCCATCGCGTCCAGCAAGGCACGGCGGAGAAAGCGGTCCTCGACCATGAAGCCCATCGGGCCTTCTTCGATCTCGGCGTGGTGGAAATGCATGAAGAAGGGCGAGGGCCCCGCGCCCGCGTGCCCGTCAGTCACCTTGATTTCCAGAATGGGCTGGGCGTGGTCTGCGACCCGGCTCCAGACGCCGATCGCCGCCAGCAGCCGCTGCGAGGCAAGCGCCAGCGCATAGGCGCGGCCGTCGAAGCCCGCGTCCTTGCGGGTGGTTTCGGGCATGGCGTCGATCACGGTGACACGGTGGCCGGCCCGGGCCAGCGCAAGAGCCAGCGCAGGTCCGTTCAGGCCCCCGCCGACGATCAGGATTTCTGTGTCTTTGGTCATGCCCTGCAATATGCGCGCGCGGGCGGGATTGTCCATGGGCGCTTCGGTCGCTACCGTCGCCGGAAATCGCAGACGGGGGAAAAGGGCATGAGCGACTGGCTGAGCATGACGGCGGCCGAGCTGGGGAGGGGGATCGGCGCGGGCGAGATCGATCCCGTCGAGCTGACGTGGACATATCTGGATGCGATCGACGCCCATCCCCTGCGCGACCGGATCTATACGGTCGTCACCCGCGACCGCGCCCTGGCCGAGGCCGAGGCGGCGCGGGACCGCGCGCGGACGGGTCTGTGCCGGTCGGCGGTGGACGGGGTGCCGATCAGTTGGAAGGATCTCTTTGACAGCGCCGGGGACGCGACCGAGGCGGGCAGCGATCTGCTGAAGGGCCGGGTGCCGGAGCAGGATGCCGAGGTGCTGCGGGTGGCGACGCTGATGGGCGCGGTGTGCCTGGGCAAGACGCATATGAGCGAGCTGGCCTTTTCCGGGTTGGGGCTGAACCCGGTGAAGGAAACCCCGCCCTGCGTGAACGACGAATCGGCTGTGCCAGGCGGGTCGTCCTCGGGCGCGGCGGCGTCGGTGGCGTTCGGGCTGGCCGCCTGCGGGATCGGGTCGGATACCGGCGGGTCGGTGCGGATCCCGTCGGCCTGGAACGATCTGGTGGGGCTGAAGACCACTGCGGGGCGGCTGAGCCTGAAGGGTGTCGTGCCGCTGTGCGAGAAATTCGACACGGTGGGGCCGCTGGCGCGGTCGGTCGAGGACGCGGCGCTGTATCTTGCCGCGCTCGAGGGCGGGCGGCCCGCGGACCTGCGCGGTGCCACTCTCAGGGGAAAGCGATTCGCCGTGCTCGAAACCGTGGCGCTGGAGGATCTGCGCGGGGCGCCCGAGCGCGGCTTTGCCCGCGCCGTGACCGCGTTCGAGGAAGCGGGGGCGATCGTGGAACGCCTGCAAGTGCCCGAACTGGAAGAGGCGATGGCGCTGTCCGGCGTGCTGTTCACGGCCGAGGCCTATGGCACCTGGCGCGACGTGATCGAGGCCAATCCCGGCGCCATGTTCGATCAGATCCTGGAACGCTTTCGGGCGGGGGCGAACTATTCGGGGCCGGATTATGTGGCCGCATGGCAGACGCTGGAGCGATGCCGCGCGGCCTGGGCGCGGGCGACGGCCGGGTATGACGCGGTGCTGGCGCCGACCTCGCCGATCCTGCCGCCCGATGCGCAGCGGCTGCTGGAGGACCACGACTATTATGTGACCGAAAACCTGCTGGCGCTGCGCAACACGCGGATCGGCAACCTGATGGGTCTGAGCGTTCTGACCCTGCCCACCGGCGTGCCAAGCTGCGGCATCCAGCTGATGGGCAAGCCCTTTGGCGAAGAGGCGCTGTTGCGGATCGGAATGGCGGCCGAGGCGGCGCTGGCCTGAATGCCACAATCGGCGCGGGCGGGGACGCTTTGTCTGGACGCTGGGGGGAAGCATCTGTAACTTGGAACAAAACGGGGCGCAGAAGAACAGGAACGACCCCGTTCCGAGGCAGATAGTGATGCAGTTTCCCGAGCGGTTTTCGAACCTGCCGCCTTATGCTTTTCCGCGCCTGCGGGCGCTGCTGGACGCCCATGCGCCCGGCGGCGAGGTCATGCACATGACCATTGGCGAGCCGAAGCACCCCTTTCCGCAATGGGTGACGGAGGTGATCGCCGAACATGCCGCGGGCTTCAACAACTACCCGCCGAACGAGGGCAGCCCCGAGCTGCGCGGCGCGATCGCCGACTGGGTCAAGCGGCGCTATGGGGTGTCGATCGACCCCGATACACAGGTGATGGCGCTGAACGGCACGCGCGAGGGGCTCTACAACGCGGCGATGGCGCTGTGCCCCGAATCGAAGAACGGCCGGCGCCCCGTGGTGGTGATGCCGAACCCTTTCTATCAGGTCTACATGGTCGCGGCGATTTCCGTGGGGGCCGAGCCGGTCTTTGTGCCCGCCACGGCGGATACCGGCTTTCTGCCCGATTTCGCGGCGCTGCCGCCCGAGATCCTGAACCGCGTCGCGGTCGCCTATATCTGTTCGCCCGCCAACCCGCAGGGGGCGGTGGCGGGGCGCGACTACTGGGCCGATCTGATCGCGCTGGCCGAGCGATACGATTTCCGCATCTTCGCCGACGAATGCTATTCCGAGATCTGGCGGGATTCACCGCCGCCCGGCGCGCTGCAGGTGGCGGCGGAATGCGGCACCGATCCCGAGAGGGTGGCGATCTTTCATTCGCTGTCGAAGCGGTCGAACCTGCCGGGGCTGCGGTCGGGTTTCATCGCGGGCGGGCCGCAAAGCATCGCGCAGGCGAAACTGCTGCGCTCCTATGCCGGCGCGCCGCTGCCGTCGCCGTTGCAGGCCGCAGCCGCGCGGGTCTGGGCGGACGAGGCGCATGTCGAGGAAAACCGTGCGCTCTATCAGGAGAAATACGCCATCGCCGACGAGGTGCTGGCCGGGGTGCCGGGCTATCGCGGCCCCGAGGCCGGATTTTTCCTGTGGCTTCCGGTGGAGGATGGCGAACGCGCGGCGCTGAAGCTGTGGCGCGAAACCGGGGTGCGGGTGCTGCCGGGCGCCTATCTGGCGCAGGGCGCGCCGGGAGAGAACCCGGGCGAAACCTATATTCGGGTCGCGATGGTGGCCCCAAAGGAAGACTTGCGGCGCGGGCTGATCCGGCTGCGCGACTGTTTGTATGGATAAGGGCAGGGGACAGGGTATGGCATTTCAGGTAAAGGGCCGGGATCCGCTTCTGGACAGCAACATGCAGGCCGCGATCGAAAAGCGCGGCAAGGAACTGATCGGTCTGGTGATGCTCGGTCTGGGGCTGGCCGCGGCGGCGATGATCGCGTCCTATTCGCCGGACGACCCGAACTGGATGGTGTCCACCGACGCGCCTGTTCAGAACTGGCTGGGCGAATTCGGCGCCACGCTGGCCGCGCCGATGTTCATGGTGATCGGCTGGGGCGCGTGGGGCATTCCGCTGGTGCTGCTGGTCTGGGGGATGCGGTTCCTGCTGCATCGTGATTCGGAACGCTGGTCCAGCCGTCTTGTCTTTGCCCCGATCGGGATCGCGATCGCTTCGGTCTATGCCGCGACGCTGGTGCCGGGGGCCGACTGGGCCGCGGTGCACAGCTTTGGCCTGGGTGGGCTCTTCGGCGATACGGTGATGGGCGCTCTCTTGACGCTGTTGCCGGTGGGATCGCATCTCGCGGTCAAGCTGGTGTCGCTTCTGACCGCGCTGGCGATGCTGGGTTTCGGCACCTTCGTTCTGGGCTTTACCCGCGCCGACGTGGCCCGCGCGGGGCGGCTGGCGCTGGTGGGGATCGTGCTGATCTACAGCGGCATCGTCGCGCTGATCGGGCGCGGCGTGGCCGGCGCGACGCAGGCCGCGCGGGCCAGCCGCGAACGCGCCGCCGAACGGGCCGAGAGGAAACAGGCCGCCCGCGCGGCCGCCGCGACCGAGGCCGCCGTCGCCCGGGCCCCGGCCGCGCACGCGCCGGCGGTGGAGCCCCAGGCGCCCTCGCCGCGCAGCGGGTTGCTGGCCCGGATGCCGTCGTTGGTGCGCCGACCCGAGCCGATGCCCGAACCCGAACTGGTGCAGTCCGCGCCGCTGGCCGGCGGTGACGACGGACTGCCCGCCGACAATGACCGCATCAGCCAGAAGATCGCGCAGATCGTGCAGACGCGGAAAAAGGCCGCCCAGCCGCCGGAACCCGACCCCGGCCGCCCGCTGACAAAGGGCCGCGGACGGGGCCCCGACCCGCTGATCTTTGCCCCGGCGGCGCCCGGAGCGTTGCCGCCCGAACCGCCGCTGAGCGCGCACCCGCCGCAGGCGCCGCTGCGTCCCGAACCCGCGCTGCACGCGCCCGAGGCCGACACGCTGCCCTTGAACGAGCCGGCCAAGGCCGCGCCGCAGGTGCCCGTGCCCGAGCCGCGCAAGGTTGTGCAGAACCCGCCGCGCAAGTCGCCGCAGCCCTCGCGCCGGGCGCAGGCCGAGGCGCAGCCGACGCTGGGTTTTGAAGAGAAATCGACGGATTACGAATTGCCGCCGCTCAGCCTGCTGGCGAACCCGGCCAATGTGCAGCGCCACTATCTGTCGGACGAGGCGCTGGAACAGAACGCGCGGATGCTGGAAAACGTGCTGGATGACTACGGCGTCAAGGGCGAGATCGTCAGCGTCCGCCCCGGCCCCGTTGTCACCATGTATGAACTGGAGCCCGCGCCGGGGCTCAAGGCGTCCCGCGTGATCGGGCTGGCCGACGACATCGCGCGGTCGATGTCGGCGCTGTCGGCGCGGGTCTCGACCGTGCCGGGCCGCAGCGTGATCGGGATCGAACTGCCCAACGACCACCGCGAGGTGGTGCTGTTGCGCGAGATCCTCGCCAGCCGCGATTTCGGCGACAGCAACATGAGCCTGCCGCTGGCGCTGGGCAAGGATATCGGCGGCGGCGCGGTGGTGGCGAACCTGGCCAAGATGCCCCACCTGCTGATCGCGGGCACCACCGGTTCGGGCAAGTCGGTTGCGATCAACACGATGATCCTGAGCCTGCTCTACAAGCTCACGCCCGAGGAATGCCGGCTCATCATGATCGACCCCAAGATGCTGGAACTTTCGGTCTATGACGGCATCCCGCATCTGCTGAGCCCGGTCGTGACCGACCCGAAAAAGGCCGTGGTCGCGCTGAAATGGGTCGTGGGCGAGATGGAGGAACGCTATCGCAAGATGTCCAAGATGGGCGTGCGCAACATCGAGGGCTACAACGCCCGCGTGCGCGAGGCGCTGTCCAAGGGCGAGATGTTCACCCGGACCGTTCAGACGGGCTTTGACGACGAAACCGGCGATCCGGTGTTCGAAACCGAGGAGATCCAGCCCGAAACCCTGCCCTATATCGTCGTGATCGTGGACGAGATGGCCGACCTGATGATGGTCGCCGGCAAGGAGATCGAGGCCTGCATCCAGCGGCTTGCGCAGATGGCGCGGGCGTCCGGCATTCACCTCATCATGGCCACGCAGCGCCCGTCGGTGGACGTGATAACCGGCACGATCAAGGCCAACTTCCCCACCCGGATCAGTTTCCAGGTGACCTCCAAGGTGGACAGCCGCACCATCCTGGGCGAGATGGGCGCTGAACAGCTGCTGGGGCAGGGCGACATGCTCTACATGGCCGGCGGCGCCCGGATCACCCGCTGCCACGGGCCCTTCGTCAGCGACGAAGAGGTCGAAGAGGTTGTCAATCACCTCAAGCAGTTCGGTCCGCCGGAATATGTCAGCACCGTGCTGGACGGCCCGGACGAGGAGAAAAGCGCCGATATCGACCTGGTGCTGGGGCTGGGCGGAAACACCAATGCCGAGGACGCGCTTTACGATCAGGCGGTGGCGATCGTCATCAAGGACCGCAAATGCTCTACCTCCTACATCCAGCGCAAGCTGGCGATCGGCTACAACAAGGCCGCCCGCTTGGTTGAGCAAATGGAGGACGAAGGGATCGTTTCGCCTGCCAACCATGTCGGCAAGCGCGAGATCCTCGTGCCCGAGCAATAACGCGCCGGTTTCCGGCGGCCGATCGCGCGGGCGGGTTCACATCCGCCCGCGCGTTGTTATCTATGGCGTGCAGCCAGCGGCCGGGCGGACCCGTGCCGGTGTTTCGCAACGCAGAGAGGACGGAGCATATCACGCCAATGCCACGACTCGATCCATGCACGCCGCTGCACGCGGATCATCGAGCAGCCACGCCTCGCGTTCGCGGATGTACCACTTCGCGCCTTCATCTTGCCGGAAATACTCCGGGGGTCCGGGGGCAGAGCCCCCGGATGGCCCTGTCGTTGTCGGTGTTGCGCGCGGTTCTGACACGGATTGTGCTCGCAATCGCGGTGCTGTTTTCGGCCTCCCTCGCCGGGGCGGCCGAAAAACTGCCGCTTTCGGACATCTCGTCCTATCTGAACGGGATCACCACGGCCAAGGCGACGTTCCGCCAGGTAAATGACGATGGCACGATCTCGACCGGGCGTCTCTGGCTGCGGCGACCGGGGCGGATGCGGTTCGAATACGACCCGCCCGACAGCGGGGTGGTGGTGTCCCGCGCGGGCGCGGTGGTGATCCATGATCCCAAGTCGAACCAGCCGCCCGAAACCTACCCGCTCAAACGCACCCCTCTGTCGATCATTCTCGCCAGACAGGTGGACTTGGGGCGCGCGCGCATGGTCGTGGCGCATGACTTCGACGGTCAGCACACCATCGTCGTGGCGCAGGATCCCGAGAAACCGGAATATGGCCGGATCGAGATGTATTTCGCCGACGACCCGGTGCATCTGACCGGTTGGGTCATCCACGACGGCAATGGCGGCCGCACCAGCGTCGAACTGGGCGAGCTGGAAACCGGCATGACGCTCAGCGACACGCTGTTCCAGTCCGGTGACGGCAACCTGTTCGGGGCGGATCGCTGACGCCCGCCCCGGCCGGGGTCAGTTGCAGCGCGCAAGTTGCCGACGATACATTTCGGACCGCGAGGCCACGTCATCGGCCACCCGCAGCAGCCAGCTCTTCCGTTTCCAGCTGCCCCGGGCATAGCCCGCGTGACCTTCGTGATAGGCAATATACTGGCGCCGGGCATCGGTCAGCGGGATGCCGTTCCTTTCATGGCTCTTGGTGAAATACCAGCCGATGAAGTCGGCGGCATCCCTCATCCGGTCACGCTTGGCCCGGCGATTCCCGGTCTCCCGACGATACTGGTCCCAGGTGCCATCAATCGCCTGACCATAGCCGTAGGCGCTGCTTTGCCGGCCCATCGGGATGATGCCCAGAACATATTTGTGCGGGGTTCGGGCATCGCCGCGATAGCGGCTTTCCTGATAGATCGTGGCCATCTGCACATGCGTCGGCACGCCCCAACGCCGTTCGGCCTTGCGGAACGCCCGGCGGAAATCGGGACGCTGGTTCAGGATGCTGCAGGCGTTGTCCAGGTTGCGCGGCGGCGCCTTCCGCCCGCCGCCGCAGGACGCGACCAGCAACACCACCAGCAGTGCGATCAGAATTCTGCTCATCTGCCTCGTGCCTTCTGATTTTTTTGTTGGAGTTTATACCAGCCGGGCCGCGGAAGGAACCCGTTCACGCAATGACGATCCCCAGCAGCACCGGCAACGCGATCACCGACAACAGGGTCGAGGCCACCACAAGCGCGGCGACCGACTCCGAATCGGCTCCGTATTTCTCGGCCAGCAGATAGGACGTGACCGCGACGGGGGTCGAAAGCTGCACGACCAGAACGCCGTGGGCGACGGGATCCAGACCAAAGGCGCGTCCGATCCCCCAGGCGACGGGCAGGCACAGCGCGAGCTTGAGCAGCGACAGCAGGACCGCCCGCCCGATGCCGCCCGCCGCCAGCCGGGCGATCGCCACCCCCAGCGTGATAAGCATCAGCGGGATCGCCATCTGCCCGATCAGATCCAGCGCGTGGGTCAGGAAACGCGGCGTCTGCCAGCCTTGCCACAGAAACAGTGCCCCCAGCAGCGATGCCCAGACCATCGGCTCGCGCACGACCCGCCCGCCGGATCCGCGGCCGGCGACGATGTAGAGGCCAAAGGTAAAGCTCCACACAGCGCCGATGGCCAGAATCACCACCGCATAGCCCAGCCCCGTCTGGCCAAAGGCCAGCAGCGCCAGCGGCAGGCCAAGGTTTCCCGTATTGCCGAAGATCAGCGGCGCCATGTAGGTGCGCAGGTCCAGCCGCAACAGGCGCACCGCCAGATAGGACAGCCCCGTGAGCACGCCGTAGCCTGCGATGGTGGCCATGGCGAGACCACCCAGCGCGCCGCCGCCGGCATCCATCTTCATCAGCGCCGTAAAGATCAGACAGGGCACCGCCAGCGTCATCGCCAGCTGGGTCACGAACCGGATCCGGTATTCATGCCCCAGCCGTACCCAGGCAAAGCCGACGGCCGCCAGCAGAAAGACCGGCGCGACGATTTCCAGCACTGTCAGGACGAGGTGCACAGTCTGTTTCCCCGAAAAATGCCGCGATTGTTGGACAAGAAGGGCTTGAACCGGCTACTTTCAAAGCATAGGGGCTGCAAGACCATGCTTAAGAAATTTGCGAAATATCACCTGGGCCAGGTGGTCCGGCACAGGAAGCACCCGTTTCGCGGGGTGATTTTCGACGTTGACCCCGAATTCTCGAACACCGAGGAATGGTACGAGGCGATCCCCGAGGACAGCCGCCCTTCGAAGGAGCAGCCGTTCTACCATCTGCTCGCCGAGAACGACCAAAGCTTCTACGTCGCCTATGTGTCCGAACAGAACCTGATCGCGGACTACTCCGGGGAGCCGGTGGAACATCCCGACGTCCCCGACATATTCGGAACCTTCCGTGATGGCTGCTACACGCTGCAATACCCGCTGAACTGAAACCGGGCCCGGGTCAGTATCCCAATGCGCAGCCGTCCTTGCGCGGATCGCTCGCCCCGATCATCACGCCATCGGGGCGGATCCTGATCGCCTGACCGCCGCCCAGCGGACCGTCCGGCACCACGACATTGTGCCCCTTGTCGGCCAATTCCTGCCGCACCGCATCGGAATAGCCCCGCTCGACCCGCAGCTCGCCCGCATCGGCAAAGGATCGCGGCGCGTCGATGGCGGCCTGAAGGTCCATGCCGAAATCACGCAGGTTCGACACCACGCGGGCATGCCCGGTGGGCTGGTAGGCGCCGCCCATCACGCCAAAGGGCATGACGCTGCCGTCCGCTTCTCGCAACATTCCGGGGATGATGGTGTGCATCGGACGCTTGCCGCCGGCCAGCTCGTTGGGGTGGCCGGGTTCGAGCGTGAAGCCGGCGCCGCGGTTCTGCAGCAGGATGCCGAATTTTTCCGACGCGATGCCCGAGCCGAATCCGTGGTAGATCGAATAGATCAGCGATACCGCCATCCCGTCCCGGTCGGCCGTAGTCACATAGACCGTGTCCTTATGCACCGCTTCGGTCAACGGCGCGGCGGCGGGCATGACGCGGTCCAGGTCGATCAGCGCGGCCAGCCGTGCGGCCGTTTCCGGGGCCAGCATGTGGTCCAGCCGGGCGGTGTGATCGGGATCGGCGATGAAACGATTGCGCGCGTCATAGGCCAGCTTGGCCGCTTCGGCCTCGACATGGGCGCGGGTGGCGCCAAATGGATCCATGTCGGCAATGTCGAAATGGCCGAGGATGTTGAGCAGAAGGATCGCCGTTGCGCCCTGGCCGTTGGGCGGATGCTCCAGCAGCTCCGCGGCCTTGTAGCGGCCGCTCACCGGTTCGGTCGCCACGCAGCGCGTGGCCGCGAAATCCTCCAGCGAGTGCACGCCGCCGAGCGCCCGCAGCGACGCGACCATGTCCTCGGCGACCTCGCCGGCATAAAAGGCGTCGCGCCCGTCGCGAGCGATGCGCCGCAGGACTTCGGCCTGCCCCGGCGTGCGGAAAACCTGCCCCGTTCGCGGCGCCTCGCCGTCCAGCAGATAGAAATCTCGTGCCGCGCCCTGCAACACCGCGGACGCCGTTGCCCAGTCGAAAGCGACGCGCGGGGCGACGGGCACGCCCTCTTCGGCGTAATGGATCGCCGGGGCCAGGATCGCGTCCAACCCGATGCGGCCGACCGTTTCGGCCAGATGGCAAAGGGCATCCACCGCGCCGGGAATCGTCACCGCGTGGGGGCTGTCGGGGGGGACGGTGTCCTCGCCCGCCGCGCGCAGCGCCTCGGCGCTGGCTGCCGCGGGGGCGCGGCCGGATCCGTTCAGGGCATGGACCGTGTCGCTGCCCGGCAGGGTGTAGAGCACGAAGCAGTCGCCACCGATCCCGGTCATGTGCGGTTCGCACACGCCCAGCAGCACCGCCGCGCCGATTGCCGCGTCCATTGCGTTGCCGCCCCGTTTCATGATGTCCACCGCCACCTGCGCCGCCAGCGGATGCGACGTGGCGCACATGCCGTTCAGGGCCAGCACCTCGGATCGCCCGGGCAAATGAAAATCGCGCATCTCTGCCTCGTCTCCCTGTCGTTTCGGGCGGAGATTAGGCTGCGTCCGATGGAAAGCCAACGGGCAGGGGATTGATTTTTTGGGGAAAGGCCTCGACGCCGCGCACTGGGTGGGGGCTATCAAAAACGCGGCGCCGAGGGAAGCCATATGCAGCTACACTGTTGTTGTGCTGCCGGATTCGGGCGCGAGTTTGAGAGGATTGGGGCGGTTTCGGGGCAAGGCTCGATTTCATACCTTGAACCGCAGTGACAGCTGATTGCGGGTTCCGCACCGGTCATAGCGAACCTCGGTGGCCAGAGACCTGATCAGGAACCAGCCGAAACCGCCTTCGGGCAGATCGTTGAGCGGGACATCCACATCCGCAACGCGCCCCGGTGGCAGGCGTTCGTCGGGCAGGGGACGGCCTTCATCGTTGATCCGTATGTCCAGCCGATCGTTCCGCAGACTGCAGGAAATGTGGATCGGCCCAGGCTCGGACTGGCCATAGGCGTGTTCGACGACGTTGTTGATCGCTTCCGCCAGAACGATCTCGATGTCGCCCGCGCGCAGAGGCGCCACCCCTGCGAGTCTCAACCGACCGCAAACGGACTGGACAACCGATCGCGTGTTGATCTCGGACGCCTCGATCCGCAGCGCGAACCGGGCATGACGCCGGGAATCGGAATCCTGTCTCACGCGGGCAGCGCTGTTCACTCGGACGTCACGGCCAAGGCGGTCTCTCGGTCGGGATACAGTCGAAATATCGTGTCCATACGGGTCAGACGAAAGACCTTTTCCACCAAAGGCGTCAGCCCCGCGAGATCCAGCCGCCGCCCCTGTCCCAGCATCTTCATCGTGGCCACGATCGCGCCCAGGCCGCTGGAGTCGATGAAATCGACCGAAGTGAGGTCCAGAACCACCCGCTCCGGTCCTTCGTCGACGGCCGATCGCATCTTTTCCTTGAACTCGATGGCGCCGGCCGCGTCGATGCGATCGGCGTGGACGGTGATGATTCGCGCCTGTGCGGTATCTTCGCTGCTCAGTTCCATGTGTGTATCCGCAATTTCCAGTCCGGTGCGGGAAGGGTAGGGCGCAAAAGGTTACCATCCGGTGAGCCCGCGCCTGCCCCCTTGCCGCCCCTGCCCCGGACAGGCAGAAGGATGAAAAAGGGGGCGCATCATGGTTGACTATTCCACTCTTGCCGCGACCGTTGCGGCGCTGACCGACGGCGAAACCGACGCGGTGGCGCTGATGGCGACCATCGCCTGCGAGATCCACCATGCCGATGATCGGTTCGACTGGACAGGTTTTTATCGCGTTACCGAACCCGGCATCCTGAGGATCGGCCCCTATCAGGGCGGGCATGGCTGTCTCGTCATTCCGTTCGATCGCGGCGTCTGCGGGGCGGCAGCACGGACCGGCCAGATCCAGCTGGTGCCCGATGTGGATGCCTTTCCCGGTCATATCGCCTGCGCTTCGTCCACCCGGTCGGAACTGGTGATCCCGGTGCGCAATCGAGCCGGAGAGGTGATCGGGGTGCTCGACATCGACAGCGACCGGCCGGACGCCTTCACGCAAGAGGACGCCGCGGCGCTGGATGCGATCCTGCGGGACGTCTTCGGTCGATTGTGACGTCCCCGTGAAAAAAGTCTTGGATTTTTCACCGATTCGGAGAATCGTGAAACTCGAGGGGAGAATTTCACGAGGAAGCGACGGTGGATCAGACCGCAGCAACGGCCCGGACGCTTGGCGCGGACCTTCGCGCGCTGCGCAAGGCGCGCGGTCTCACGCTCGCCGACCTTGCCGCGCGGCTTGACCGCTCGGTCGGCTGGCTGAGCCAGGTCGAACGCGACCTGTCCGAACCGTCGCTGGCGGATCTGCGCCGGTTCGCCGAAATCCTCGACGTGCCGATCACCATGCTGGCCGCGCCCCCGCCGGGCGACGAGGCCGGCCATGTGGTGCGCGGGCACGCCCGGCGCCCGATCGGACATGACAAGGCCGGGCTGACCGAGGAACTTCTGTCGCCCGACCTGACCGACGATTTCGAGATGGTGCATTCCACTTTTGCCCCCGGCAGCCGTATCGCCAAACCGGTGATGCGTCCGACGCAGGAGGTGGGCTATCTGATCTCGGGCCGGCTGGATCTGGACATCGCCGGCCGCGCCTTCACCATCCATCCCGGCGACAGTTTCCGCATCCGCGGAGAACCGTTCCGCTGGGCCAACCCCTATGACGAACCGGCCGTGGCGATCTGGGTGATCGCCCCGCCGGTCTATTGACGTAGGCCCGCCTTGGTCCGCCCGATCCCAGACACCGCGCCCCGGCGCTCGACATAACGACAGGAGCAAACCCCATGCCCGATTTCCCAACCACGGCCCGTGTCGTCATCATCGGTGGCGGTGTCGTCGGCACGTCGTCGCTGTATCACCTGGCCAAGAAGGGCTGGACCGACTGTGTTCTGCTGGAAAAGAACGAACTGACCGCCGGATCGACCTGGCACGCGGCGGGCAACGTGCCCACCTTCAGCACCTCGTGGTCGATCATGAACATGCAGCGCTATTCGACCGAACTCTATTCGCGGTTGGCCGACGAGGTCGATTACCCGATGAACTACCACGTCACCGGGTCGCTGCGGCTGGCGCATTCGCGCGAACGGATGCAGGAATTCGAACGTGCCGCCGGAATGGGCCGCTATCAGGGGATCGACATCGAGATCCTCGATCCGGCCGAAACCAAGGCGCGCTATCCGTTCCTTGAAACCCATGACCTCGTGGGCTCGCTCTACGACCCCTGCGACGGCGATATCGACCCCGCGCAGCTGACCCAGGCGCTGGCCAAGGGCGCGCGCGATATGGGCGCGCGGATTTTGCGGTTCACCCCCGTCACCGGCATCGACCGCGAAAACGGCGAATGGATCGTGCATACGGAAAAGGGTGATATCCGCTGTGAATACGTCGTGAACGCCGCCGGCTACTACGCCCAGCGCGTGGGCGAGATGTTCAAGCCCTTCGGCGGGCGCACCGTGCCGATGATGGTGATGAGCCACCAGTATCTTCTGTCGGAGGAAATCCCCGAGATCGAGGCCTGGTCCAAGGAACACGGGGGCAAGCTGCCGCTGCTGCGCGACGTGGACGTGTCCTACTACCTTCGGCAGGAGAAGAACGGCTTCAACCTCGGCCCCTATGAGCCCAACTGCCGCGCGCATTGGGTGACGCCGGACGACCCGATGCCGGACGATTTCAGCTTCCAGCTGTGGAACGACGATCTGGACCGGATCGAGGACATCGTCGCCGACGCGATGGAGCGTGTGCCGCTGCTGGGCAGCTCGGGCATTTCCCGCGTGATCAACGGCCCGATCCCGTACGCCCCCGACGGCAACCCGCTGATCGGCCCGATGCCCGGCGTGCCCAATGCCTTCGAGGCCTGCGTGTTCACATTCGGCATCGCCCAGGGCGGCGGCGCGGGCAAAACCTTGGCCGAATGGATCGTCGATGGCTACACCGAATGGGACATGTGGGCGGTCGATCCGCGCCGGTTCACCGACTACACCGACCACGACTATTGCGTGGCCAAGGGGATGGAGGTCTATGGCCACGAATACGCCATGCACTTCCCCTGGCACGAATGGCCGGCGGGGCGGCCGAAGAAGGTGTCGCCCGTGCATGACAAGGTGGCCGCGCTGGGCGCGCAATTCGGCGCCTACAACGGCTGGGAGCGCGCCAACTGGTTCGCGCACCCCGGCGACGACACCTCCGAGGAAGCGACCCAGACTTGGGGCCGCTCCGGACCGTGGGAGCCGCGCATTCGCGAGGAGGCGCTCGCCGTCCGCGACGGCGTGGGCGTGCTCGACCTGCCGGGATTCTCGCGCTTCAACCTGACCGGGGCAGGGGCGGCAGAGTGGCTTTTGACCCGCATTGCGGGCAACCTGCCCAAGGTCGGCCGGATGAGCCTGGCCTATTTCCCCGACGATCGCGGCCGGATCCTGACCGAGATGAGCGTGATGCGCCACGGCGAGGATCATTTCACCCTGATCACGGCCGCCGCCGCGCAATGGCACGATTTCGAGCTGTTGAAGAACAACCTAGCCGAGGGGCTGGAGCTGACCGACCACACAAGCGACTACGACACGCTGATCGTCACGGGACCGAAATCGCGCGAGTTGTTCCAGCAGATCTCGGAGGGCGCCGACCTGACCCTGCCGTGGCTGTCGCATCAGCCCGCCAAGGTCGCGGGCCGCGACGTGCATCTGGCGCGTGTCAGCTTTGCCGGCGAACTGGGCTGGGAGATTCACGCGAAGAACGCCGACATCCCCGCGATCTACGACGCGGTGCTGGAGGCCGGGGCCAGGCCCTTCGGCATGTGGGCGCTGAACAGCCTGCGGATCGAAAAGGGCTATCGCGCGTGGAAAGGGGATCTCTCGACCGACTACTCGCTGCTCGAGGGCGGGCTTGACCGTTTCGTGAAGCTCGACAAGCCGCAGGATTTCCCCGGCAAGGCGGCGCTGCTGGCCGAAAGGCAGCAGGGCGTCAAGAAACGGTTCGTCACGCTGATCGTGGATGCGGGCGAGGCGGACGCGCCCTACATGTCCACCATCTGGCATGACGGGCAGGTGGTGGGCGAGACCACCTCCGGCGCTTGGGGCTACCGGGTGAACGCCTCGATCGCGCTGGGCATGCTGCGCAGCGACCTCACTGAGCCCGGCACCGAGGTGGAGGTCGAGATCTACGGCGAACGCCGCCGCGCGGTGGTCCAGCCCGACCAGCCGCTGTGGGATCCCAAGAACGAAAGGATTCGCGCATGAAACTGCCTGACACCATGTCCGGCGTGGTCCTGACGGGCCACGGAGGGCCGGAGAAACTCGTCTGGCGCGACGACATCCCGGTGCCGCGCCCCGGCCGGGGCGCGGTCCTGGTCAAGGTCGCGGCGGCCGGCATCAACAACACCGACATCAATACCCGCATCGGCTGGTATGCGCGCGAGGTCACCTCCTCCACCGCCGAGGCCGAGGGCGCGGAGGTCGATGCCGGCGGCTGGGCCGGCGCGCTGCAATTCCCGCGCATCCAGGGGGGCGATCTGTGCGGCCATGTGGTGGCACTGGGCGAAGGCGCCTCTCGGCTGAAACTCGGCGCGCGGGTGATCTCGCCCAACTGCCTGCCGCGCCCCCGGCCCGACAACCCGCTGCATTTCATCGTCATCGGGTCCGAGATCGACGGCGCCTTTGCCCAATACTGCCTGATGCGCGAGGACGACCTTTACGACGTCACCGTCGCGCCGCTGAGCGACGTGGAGCTGGGCGCCATGCCCTGCGCCTATGGCACGGCCGAAGGGCTGGTGACCAAGGCAGGCGTTCAACCGGCCGAGCGCGTTCTGGTCACCGGCGCCTCGGGCGGGGTCGGCATGGCGGCGGTGCAGCTCTGCACCCTGCGGGGGGCGCATGTGACCGGCGTCGCTGCACCCTCCAAGGCCGACGCGGTGCGCCAGGCCGGCGCGGTCGAGGTGATCGGGCGCGACGATCCGCTGCCCGAAAACACCTTCCACCGCGTCATCGACGTGGTGGGCGGCGACCGCTGGGCGGACCTTCTGCGCGCCCTTCGTCCCGGTGGCCACTACGCCGCCTCGGGTGCCATCGCCGGGCCGATGGTCACGGGCGATCTGCGCGACATCTATCTCAAGGACCTGACCCTGCATGGCTCCACCTTCCAGCCGGTCGAAGTCTTTGCCCGGCTGGTGGACGTGATCAACGCGGGTCGGCTGAAACCGCTGGTGTCGCAGACCTATCCCTTGCAGGACATCCACGCCGCGCAGGCGGATTTCGAGGCCAAGCGTTACCCCGGCAAGCTCGTCCTGATCCCGCCCGAGGATTGACCCATGACCCGGATCACCCTTCTTGACGGCTCCATCGGCCAGGAACTCGTGAAACGCAGCGGCGACCGCGCCACGCCGCTGTGGTCCACGCAGGTGATGATCGACCACCCCGATCTGGTGGGCGAGGTGCACGCCGCCTATTTCTGCGCGGGCGCGACCATCGCGACCACCAACACCTACGCGCTGCACCGCAGCCGGCTGACCCGGGGCGGGCTTGAGGACCGGATCCCCGAACTGATGGAAACCGCGCTGACCCAGGCCGAACGCGCCCGCGCCGCGCATGGCGGCGGACGCATCGCGGGCTCGCTCGGGCCGCTTCTGGCCTCCTACCGGCCCGACCTCAACCCCGACCCGGACGACGCGGCCGCGAAATTCGCCGAACTGACCGCCCTGATGGCCGATCGGGTGGACCTCATCCTGATCGAAACCGTCTCCTTGGTGCAGGAGGCCCTCGGCGCCCTGCGCGGCACGCGCAACTGCGCCAAGCCGGTCTGGCTTTCCCTCACCGTGGATGACGACGACGGCACCCGCCTGCGCTCGGGCGAACCGCTTACGGACATCGCGCCGCTGGTCGCGGAGTTCGACCCGCAAGCGGTGCTGATCAACTGCTCCCGCCCCGAAGCCATTCCTGCCGCGCTCGACATCCTCAAGACCCTCGGCAAACCTTTCGGCGCCTACGCCAATGGCTTCACCCGCATTTCCGAGGACTTCCTCAAGGACGCCCCGACCGTGGACGCGCTGGAACAACGCACGGACCTCGATCCCGCGACCTATGCCGATCATGCGCTGGGCTGGGTGGAGCAGGGCGCAACCATCGTCGGCGGCTGCTGCGAAGTGGGACCCGACCATATCGAAGAACTGGCCCGCCGCCTGTGCGCTGCGGGGCACGAGATCACCTGATGACCGCCTTCTTCCTCTTGCTTCAAGTATCCCGGGGAGCGCATCGCACCTTTGGAGCGCCTCTGGCGCAAAGGGCAGCGCCCCTCGCACCGGTCGGATTCCGCAGGCGATCCGCAATCATGAAAGGGAAAGTGTCCAATGGCTGAACTTCCTGACAAGGCCCGCGTGGTCATCATCGGCGGCGGCGTCGTCGGCTGCTCGGTCGCCTATCACCTGACCAAACTTGGCTGGACGGACGTGGTCCTGCTGGAGCGCAAGCAACTGACCAGCGGCACCACCTGGCACGCCGCCGGCCTCATCGCCCAGCTGCGGGCGACCGCGAACATGACCAAGCTGGCCAGGTATTCGCAGGAACTCTACGGCGATCTGGAGGCGGAGACCGGCGTCGCCACCGGGTTCAAGCGGGTAGGGTCCATCACCGTGGCGCTGACCGGTGACCGAATGGAGGAACTCTCCCGCTCGGCGGCGATGGCCCGCGCCTTCGGTGTCGAGATTGAGGAGATCACCACCGACGAGGTCAAGCGCCGCTACGAACACCTCAATACCGATGGCGTTGTGGGCGGCGTCTACCTGCCCAAGGACGGGCAGGGCGACCCGGCCAACATCGCTCTGGCGCTGGCCAAGGGCGCCCGCCAGCGCGGCGCGCTGATACGCGAACGCGTCAAGGTCACCGGCATCGCCCGGCAGGGTCGCCGTGTCACGGGCGTGGACTGGGTCAGCGACGACGGTAGGGCTCAGGGCTACATCGCCTGCGACATGATCGTGAACTGCGCGGGCATGTGGGGGCACGAAGTCGGCCGCATGGCGGGCGTCAACGTCCCGCTTCAGGCTTGCGAACATTTCTACATCGTATCCGAACCGATCGAGGGGCTTTCCCAGCTCCCGGTCCTGCGGGTGCCCGACGAATGCGCCTATTACAAGGAGGATGCCGGCAAGATGATGCTCGGCGCCTTCGAACCCGTGGCCAAGCCCTGGGGCATGAACGGCATCCCCGACACGTTCGAATTCGACCAGTTGCCGGAAGATTTCGACCATTTCGAGCCGATCCTCGAGATGGCGGTGAACCGGATGCCGATGCTGGGCAGGGCGGGGATCCACACCTTCTTCAATGGGCCGGAATCCTTTACGCCGGACGACGCCTACCACCTCGGTCTCGCGCCCGAGATGGACAATGTCTGGGTCGCCGCCGGGTTCAACTCGGTCGGGATCCAGTCTGCGGGCGGCGCGGGCATGGCGCTGGCGCAGTGGATGGAAGACGGGGAAAAACCGTTCGACCTGGGCGACGTGGACATCGCCCGGATGCAGCCCTTCCAGGGCAACAAACGCTATCTGGCCGAGCGCGCCACCGAAACGCTGGGGCTGCTTTACGCCGACCACTACCCCTATCGGCAGAAGGCCACGGCGCGCGGCGTGCGGCGCACGCCTTTCCACCAGCATCTGCTGGACCGCGGTGCGGTTATGGGGGAAATCGCCGGCTGGGAACGCGCCAACTGGTTCGCGCGCGATGGGCAGGAGCGCGAATATCACTACGCATGGGGCCGCCAGAACTTCTTCGACAACGTGGCCGAAGAACTCGCCGCGGTGCGCTCCAACATCGGCATGTATGACATGTCCTCCTTCGGCAAGTTGCGCGTCGAGGGACCGGACGCCGAAGCCTTCCTCAACCATGTCTGCGGCGCGGACATGTCGGTGCCGGTGGGCAAGATCGTCTATACCCAGTTCCTCAACCCCCGTGGCGGGATCGAGGCCGACGTGACCGTGACCCGGCTTTCGGAGACCGCCTGGCTGGTGGTGACGCCCGCCGCGACGCGGCTGGCCGATGAAACTTGGCTGCGCCGCCACCTCGGCGATTACCGCGCGGTCATCACCGACGTCACGGCGGGCGAAGGCGTGCTGGCGGTGATGGGCCCCAACGCACGCAAGCTGATGCAGGCGGTCTCGCCCAACGACTTCTCCAACGATGCCAACCCGTTCGGGACTGCTCAGGAGATCGAGCTCGGTCTCGGCCTCGCCCGCGTCCACCGCGTCTCCTATGTCGGCGAACTCGGGTGGGAGATCTACGTCTCGGCCGACATGGCCGCCCACGCTTTCGAAACCATCTGGGAGGCGGGGCAGGATTTGGGCCTGAAACTGTGCGGCATGCACATGATGGACTGTGCCCGGATCGAAAAGGCCTTCCGCCATTTCGGCCACGACATCACCTGCGAGGACCATGTGCTCGAGGCCGGCCTGGGCTTTGCCGTCAAGACGGCCAAACCGGAGTTCATCGGCCGCGATGCGGTTCTGCGGAAAAAGGAAGAGGGCCTGCAAAGACGCCTGCTCCAGTTCCGCCTGACCGACCCCGAACCGCTGCTCTATCACAACGAACCGATCATCCGGGACGGCGAAATCGTCGGCTATCTCAGCTCGGGGGCCTACGGTCACCACCTCGGCGCGGCAATCGGCCTGGGTTATGTTCCCTGCCGGGGGGAAAGCGCGGCGGACGTGCTCGGGTCCACCTACGAAATCGACGTGGCCGGCACCCGCGTTCGGGCCGAGGCATCGCTCAAGCCGATGTATGACCCGAAATCCGAGCGCGTCCGGATGTGACCGGCCCGTGTAAGACGAAAGAACCGGCTCGTTCCTTCATCTTGCGTCAAATACTCTGGGGGGCGCGGGGGGCAAAGCCCCCCGCTTCGGTCGGATCGGCACCGCCGATCCGAAATCGCCTCACCCGAATTTTTCGGCCAGGACCATTGCCTTCACGCCGCCGGATCCTTCGTGAACCGCAGATAGGGCAGCTTCGCATCGATTTCGCCGAACTTCTCTCTGGCCTCGTCGTCATTGAGCGTCAACGCCACGATCACGTCCTGCCCGTGCACCCAGTTCGCCGGCGTGGCGATCGGCGTGTTGTAGGTCGCCTGCAGCGCATCCAGCGCCCGCAGGACTTCGGCGAAGTTCCGACCCACCGACATCGGATAGGTCATCGAAAGCTGCAGCTTCTTGTCGGGGCTGATGATGAAAACCGACCGCACCGTGGCCGTGTCCGCTGGGGTCCGCCCGTCGGGCAGATAGGCCTCGGCCGGCAGCATGTCGAAGGCCTTCGACACGGCCAGATCGGTATCGGCGATAATCGGGAAACCCGCCTGCGTTCCGGCGAATTTCTCGATGTCGGCCTTCCACTTGCGGTGGTCCTCGGCGCTGTCCACGCTGACGCCGATCACCTTGGTGTTGCGCTTGGCCCATTCATCGGCCAGCTGCGCCACCGCGCCGAATTCCGTGGTGCAGACCGGCGTGAAGTCCTTGGGGTGGGAAAAAAGGATCGCCCAGCTGTCGCCGATCCAGTCGTGGAAGGTGATCGTGCCCTGATCCGTCTCGGCGGTAAAATTCGGAACGATGTCGTTAATGCGCAGTCCCATGTCGTCCTCCTGTCATATCGAATTGCGAGCCATTGCAGCTCTCAATCTAGCGTCGCATTCGACAGCCACTAGCCCCCGCGACAAGATTGCCTAGGATTCCCTCGGGTAATTTGATCATATTTTCTTTCGGATGTTGTTTTCGCCACATCGCGGTGACAGAGTGCCGCCGACCGGCCTTGGCGCCGCTGGAATCGGGAGAACAGAGCATGATCGAGAAGCGTGAATTCTATATCAACGGCGAATGGGTCGCGCCTGTCCAGGCGCGCGACCATTTCGTCATCGACCCCTCGACCGAAGAACCCTGCGCGGTAATCTCGCTGGGTTCCGACGCGGACACCGACGCCGCCGTCGCCGCCGCCAAGGCCGCGCTGCCGGGGTGGATGGCAACCCCTCCGGCCGAGCGCATCGCGCTGCTCGAGAAGCTGCTGGAAATCTACAAGACTCGCGGCGAAGATCTGGCCCAGGCGATGTCTGCCGAGATGGGTGCGCCCATCGACATGGCCCGCACCCAGCAGGTGGGCGCCGGCGCTTGGCATCTCAAGAATTTCATCACGGCGGCCAAGGGGTTCCAGTTCGACCGTCCGCTGGGCGATCACGCCCCGAATGACCGTATCATCTACGAGGCCGTCGGCGTCGCCGCGCTGATCACCCCGTGGAACTGGCCAATGAACCAGATCACGCTCAAGGTGGGGGCGGCCGCGGTCGCCGGCTGCACGATGGTTCTGAAACCGTCCGAGGAAAGCCCGCTGGACGCGATGATCTTTGCCGAGATGATGCACGAGGCCGGTTTCCCCAAGGGGGTGTTCAACCTCGTGAACGGCGACGGCGCGGGCGTGGGCACGCAGTTGTCGGGTCACCCGGACGTGGACATGGTCAGCTTCACCGGCTCGACCCGTGCCGGGCGGCTGATTTCCAAGAACGCGGCGGACACGCTCAAGAAAGTGCATCTAGAGCTTGGCGGCAAGGGCGCCAACGTGATCTTCGAGGACGCCGACGAAAAGGCCGTGAAACGCGGCGTTCTGCACATGATGAACAACACCGGTCAGTCCTGCAATGCGCCCTCGCGCATGCTGGTGCAGCGCAGCATCTATGACGAGGCGGTGGAGACCGCCGCCGAGGTGGCGAAGTCGGTTCAGGTGGGCAACGCCCACGAAGAGGGGCGCCATATCGGTCCGGTAGTGAACGCGACCCAGTGGCAGAAGATTCAGGATCTGATCCAGACCGGCATCGACGAAGGCGCGCGCCTTGTCGCCGGAGGCACCGGCAGACCGGAGGGCTTCAACAAGGGATTTTACGTCAAGCCGACCGTGTTTGCCGACGTCAACAATCAGATGACCATCGCCCGCGAGGAAATCTTTGGCCCGGTCCTGTGCATCCTGCCCTTCGACACGGAGGAAGAGGCGATCGAGATCGCCAACGACACGCTCTATGGTCTGACGAATTACGTGCAGACCCGGGATCCGGCCCGTGCCAACCGCATGGCGCGTGCCCTGCGTTCGGGCATGGTCGAGATGAACGGACAGCCCCGCGCCGCGGGTTCGCCCTTTGGTGGCATGAAGCAGTCGGGCAACGGTCGCGAGGGCGGAATCTTCGGGATCGAGGATTTTCTGGAGATCAAGGCCGTGAGCGGTTGGACGCCGGAGTGATCCGGTGAGCCCGCTCCGGGTTCCGTCGGTTGCGAGATGATTTCGGATCGCTGGCGCGATCCGACCGGTGCGAGGGGCTCTGCCCCTCGCGCTCCCCGGGATATTTGGGGCAAGAGGAAGAACGCTTCGGGGGCGCATAGTTGCGGCGATAGTGCTTGAGGCTCAAACGTGACGCAGGTATCCACGTCGCGCAAAGGAGACCGCGCATGTCGTTCAATACCTTCGGTCATCTGTTCCGCGTCACCACATGGGGCGAGAGCCACGGACCCGCGCTGGGCGCGACCGTGGATGGTTGCCCCCCCGGTGTGCCGATCGACGAGCCGTTCATCCAGCAGTGGCTGGACCGCCGCAGGCCTGGTCAGAACCGGTTCACCACCCAGCGGCGTGAACCCGACGCCGTCAAGATCCTGTCGGGCGTGTTCGATGGCGTCACCACGGGGACGCCCGTGCAGCTGATGATCGAGAATACCGATCAGCGGTCCAAGGACTATGGCGATATCAAGGACAAGTTTCGCCCCGGTCACGCCGACATCACCTATTGGCAGAAATACGGCATCCGCGACTATCGCGGCGGCGGTCGATCCTCGGCCCGTGAAACGGCGGCGCGTGTGGCGGCGGGCGGACTTGCGCGGGCGGCTTTGAACACCTTGGCGCCGGAGATCCGGATCCAGGGGTATCTTGTTCAGCTCGGCCCGTACCGGATCGATCGGGCGCGGTTTGATGCCCGGCAGGTGAACCGGAACCCGTTCTGGTCGCCGGACGCGCAGGCGGCGGAGCAGTGGGCCGCCTACCTTGATGAACTACGCAAGTCCGGCAACTCGGTCGGTGCGGTGATCGAGGTAGTGGCGCGTGGCGTTCCCGCCGGTCTGGGGGCCCCGGTCTATGGCAAGCTCGACACCGACCTTGCCGCCGCGATGATGAGCATCAACGCGGTGAAGGCGGTCGAGATCGGCGAGGGCATGGCGGCCGCGGCGCTGACCGGAGAGCAGAATGCCGACGAGATCCGCATGGGCGATGACGGACGGCCGGTCTATTCCTCGAACCACGCCGGCGGTATCCTGGGTGGCATTTCGACAGGTCAGGACATTGTCGTGCGCTTTGCAGTCAAGCCTACGTCCTCGATTCTGAGACCCCGCAGGACCATCACGACATCCGGCGAAGACACCGAGATCGTCACCAAGGGCCGCCACGATCCATGTGTCGGCATCCGTGCCGTTCCGGTGGGCGAGGCGATGATGGCCTGCGTGATCCTCGACCACATTCTGCTGCATCGCGGCCAGATCGGCAGCGCGGTCGGAGAGACCCGCGGACAGATCGGTTGACCCCGCCTTGGGCGCGATCCTGTCCATCACCTTTCCGATCTACGCGGCGATCGGCATCGGCTATCTGGTGGTGCGCAAGGGCTGGTTTGTCGCCTCGGATATGCGGGTGCTGGGACAGTATGTCCTGAACCTCGCCCTGCCTGCGCTTCTCTTCAACGCCGTCGCGTCCCGCGACATCACCGAAGTCATCCGGCCGGGATACATGGCGGTCTATGCGCTCGGAAGCCTTCTGACGATCGCGGGCGCCTTTCTCTGGTTCTCGGTCACTCGCACGGACCCGCCGCGCCGGGCGGTCGCGGTGATGGGCGCGGCTTGCCCCAATTCCGGTTTTGTCGGCTATCCGGTGATGCTGCTGGCCTTCCCCGACATCGCCGGGGTCATTCTGGCGCTGAACTTCCTGGTCGAGAACGTCCTGCTGATCCCGCTCTGCCTGGTGCTGATGGATCTGTCGCGCCCGCATCCGAGCCTGTCGGTCCCGCGACGCGTCGGCCGGATTCTGTGGAACGTCGCCAGGCGTCCGATGGTGATCGGCCTCGCCCTTGGCTTTGCGGTCTCGGCGTTGGATTTGCCCATACCCCAGCCCGCCACCCGACTGTTTCAGACGCTCGCGGCCTCTGCCTCGGCCCTATCGCTGATCGTGATCGGAGGCTCCCTGGTCGGCCTGCCCCTGCGCGGCAATCGCGCGCTTGCTGTCCAGATTGCCGCGGCCAAGCTGATCGCCCATCCCCTCTTCGTCATGTTCGCTATGGCAATTCTGGCGGCGGTAGGACTCGCCCCACTTGCATCTGATTTGAAGGCGGCGGTGATCCTTTCGGCCGCCATGCCGATGTTCGGCATCTACACGGTGCTCGCCCAGGAACAGGGACTGGAAGGCATGGCGTCCATCGCCATGCTGGCGGCCACCACCGGCGCCTTCGTGACCCTCAGTGTCCTTCTGGCTCTTCTGACCTGATCCTGCTTCTTTCTGGTTACAAATACCCCGGGGGAGTCCGCCCGGCACGGGCGGACGGGGGCAGCGCCCCCAGGCCCGTGCATCCGGCACATGACAGGCCGCCGACATTACTTTGGCGCTTTCGCCTCTGCACGCAAGGCTGCGACGACGGCGCCACCCCGCCGGTTTCCCGCGCCGCCACCATCTTTGCCGATGCCTGACACTTTCTGACCACATTCCCGCGGATGATCGGAGTCCAACGGGGACCATTCGCCCCTTCGCAGGGGTGCAACCTATCGGAAGAGCCGGGAATGAACGCGATGCTCCAATCCTTCGGCGAAGCCCTCGACCGGGAAGAGGAACTGCCGCCGGGCACCGTGCTGCTGCATGGTCAATATGTGGTCGAAAGCTATCTGGTGCGGGGCGGCTTTGGCATCACCTACCTGGCTCGCGACAGCCTGGATCGCATCGTTGTCATCAAGGAGTGCTTTCCTTCGGCCATCTGCTGTCGCGTCGATGGCAAGGTCCGCGCGCGATCGGAAGAGCAGGAAGGGCAGTTCGCTTCCGTCCTGCGCCACTTCATCCGCGAAGCCCGCCGCCTGTCCCGGCTGCGCCACCCCGATATCGTCGGCGTCCATCAGGTCTTCGAAGAGCGCGGAACCGCCTACATGGCGCTCGACTATGTCAGCGGCCACGATCTGTTGACGATCCTCGAGGACGCACCCGAACGGCTCACTCCCGCCCTGGTGCAGACCCTCCTGCGGCGCACGCTCGAGGCGGTCCGGTACATCCACGATCAGGGAATCCTGCACCGCGACATTTCCCCCGACAACATTCTGCTGGGGCCCACCGACAATCCGACCCTCATCGACTTTGGCGCAGCGCGCGAACAGGCCACGCGGGAAAACCGCGCGCTTTCGGCCCTGCTTACGGTGAAGGACGGTTATTCGCCGCAGGAATTCTACCTCTCCGACGAACCGCAGCGCCCGTCCAGCGATCTGTATTCACTGGGGGCGACGTTCTATCACGTCATCACCGGTGAGGCGCCGCCGCACAGCCAGCAGCGCGTTGCCGGCTTCGCGGCCCGCAATGCCGACCCGTACCGACCGCTGGCGACGCGGATCCCAGGCTACGATCCGCGCTTTCTCGCCTCGATCGACCGGGCGCTGGAACTGTTTCCCGATGCCCGTTTCCAGTCTGCCGAAGACTGGCTGAGGGAGATCGAGGATTGCGCCATTCGACAGGACAGTGAGGCCGGGGATGACGGCGACGACTCGATCCGGCGGGTGATTTCCGAACTGATCCAGGAAGTCAGCAAGGAAGAGGCCGACGCGCCTGCCGGCCCCGAGACAGAAGCGTCGTCGCCCCGCGGACAAAAGGCCGTGTCCGCCGAACCGGCGCAGCGTCAGCCCTTGCGGCCGCGCTTCGTGGATATCTTCGGCAATCCGATCGACGACGTGGACGCCTGGCTCAAGGCACAGGAACGCGACCTCAACCGCCGGGAGCACGAGATATCCGAAGCCGAACCTTGCGCAGACAGCGGAGCCGAACGCGGCGGCTTTCTGCGGGGGATCCTGGGCCGCCGTGGAAGCCGCGCGGCCGGGCTCTGGAGAAACTGACAGGTCACAGGCGCCGAAAGGAAGCAGTCATGAAATTCATCAAGGAGATCATTTCCGGAAAGCAGGACGGCACCGGCGCGCAGGCGGACGACGCCCATCCCGCAGGTGTTCTGGACCTCGAGGCATTTTCGGTCGGCAATCAGCTTCCCCGGCACGCCGAGGTCGGGTCCTCGTCACAGGCCTCCGGCGGCTCACGCGCCGCAGAGTCCGAGGCCGCAGAGCCCGAGGCCGCGCGACACTTCTACGATGCCTTGGAAAATCTTCCCGGGCGGATTGCCGAGGCGGCTTCTGGGCCGCACGCCGCGACCGGGCCCGACTGGCCGACCGAGAGCGATGCTGCCGCCTCGCCCGACGGCCATTTGTCGGAAGATTGGCCCGTCGAGACGCAGCGCCCCTTCAGCCCGGAAGACACCGGTGCAGATGTGCCGGCCGAGCCGCGGGTCGCGCCGCTGGCCGCGCCGGACACGGATTCGGATGATGCATCGCCAGAGGAGGCCGCCCTGGCTCTGGACACGCGCGATGGCCTTCACGACAGGGACTGCTCGGAGAGGACGGAACCCGATGCGCCCCGGCCCGCGCGCCCGGCGGATCCGCTGGTCGTCCAGGATGAGACGGACGCGCAATGGGGCGAAAAGCCCGACCCCTTTGCCCGGCTCGATCGGGCGGCCGGCGATCCGCCCCCTCCGGGTGCACCTTCGCCCTTTCACAAGGACGAGTCCGCCCGGCCGATCAGCGGCCGGCCGCGCACCCGATTGTCCGAAGATCTCTCGGTTCAGTCCGCCCGGACCCGGTCCCAGACCCGGCCCCTTGCGCAGCCACAGGCCGGGGCGCAGGCGGCAGTTCCGCTCGCCGACATGCCGGCGCCCGCCGCAGGGCGCGCCGCGCGTCGCGCCGGACGGGTCAAGACGCGGCTGTTGGGCTTTGGTGCGGGCGATGTCGTGCCTGACCCGATCGAGGCCGTGGACCGGTCATCCCAGAGGACGGGGCAGAGCATTTTTCCGGTCGGCTGGATGGTGGTCGTCGCGGGGCCGGGGCGGGGCAACGCCTTTACGCTCTTCGCCGGCGTATCGCAGATCGGCCGGGGCGAGGATCAGGCGGTGCGGCTCGATTTCGGGGATATCAGCATCTCGCGCAGCAACCATGCCGCGGTGGCCTATGATCCGCGGCAACAGAGGTTCTACCTGGGCCATGGCGGCAAGGCGAACCTGGTGCGACTGAATGGCAAGCCGGTGCTCAGCACTGAGGAACTGCCTTCGGGCAGCGTGATCGAGATCGGTGAAACGAAGCTGCGGTTCGTGGCTTTGTGTGGGGAAGAGTTCGACTGGGGCAATTGCCGCGATGATGATGTCGAAACAGCCATCTTCGGCTGAAATCACATATGACGTCGCGTCGGCGGTCAGCATCGGCGGCCGCGACTGTCAGGAGGACGCGATCGTCGCGGACTTTCCGCAAGGGGCGGGCTACGGTTTCGTGGTGCTGGCCGACGGCATGGGTGGACATGCGGCGGGCGATATCGCCAGCCGGATCGTCGTGACCGAGGTGTTCAGCGAACTCAAGCTGCAAAGCAACGACCTTGCGCGATTTGCCCGCGACATAAACCCGATCCTTCGGCAGGCCGCGCGGGCCGCGAATGCCTGCGTTATGGCGCATGCGAACGCCGATCCCGGCACGCGCGGGATGGGCGCGACGCTGCTGGCTCCGGTGCTGCTGGGCAACCGGCTGCACTGGATCTCGGTCGGGGATTCGCCGCTCTATCTCTTCCGCGACGGCAAGTTGCGCCAGTTGAACGAGGATCATTCGCTGGCGCCGCAGATCGACCACATGGTGCGCAGCGGGCGCATGACCGAGGATCGCGGACGAAACCACCCGGACCGGAACTGCCTGACCTCGGTGCTGATCGGGCTAGAGATCCCGCGGCTGGACTGCCCGGAGCGACCGGTGATCCTGGAGCCGGGCGATATCGTGATCGCATCGAGCGACGGGCTCCAGTTTCTTGACGAAAGCGACATTGCTGCCCTTTTGAACCTGATGCGCGACGAAACCAGCGCGAGCATCGCCGCCGCGTTGATGAATGCGATCGAAGAGCTGGCGGATCCCGACCAGGACAATGTGGCCCTGGCCGTGATCCGCTTGCCCTTTGACCAAGGCAGCGAGAGCCAGCAGCCCGTCGCGCCCGAACCTGTCGCGCAGCCCGCGCATGACATGGCCCATGCCTCGGGACGGCGCGGCCGGATGACCGTCATGGCATCGCGGTCGAAATCGGGGGTTGCGATGATGTGCAGGATCGGAAACGCGCGGGGGCAGGAGATATGAACCGGGCCGCAGAAGTTGGCGCGATCCGTGACAGCCTGCTGTCGGCGCTGGACCGGGGGGCGCTGCCCGAAACGGCCGGCGAACAGGCAGTGCAGTTGCTGACCCGGCTCAACCGGCCGGTGGCGGTGATTGTCGCCGGGGGGGCGGGCAGCGGAAAGTCCAGCCTTGTGAACATGCTGGTGGGCGAGCCGGTGATCCCCGAACGCTCTGGCCTGCCGGTCGTCGAAATCGCCTATGGACAGGTGCGGCGCAGTATCGTCGTGGATCGCGACGGACGTCAGTCCGAACGACCCGGCAACGCGCTGACCGAAGATCTTGCGCCTGATGTGGCCCTGGTGCGGGTGGAACTGCCGGCCCGGCCGCTGGAACACATGAGCCTGACCGAGTTGCGCGTCACCGGCGCCCCAGCGGACCGGGCCTCGGCGATGGATCTGATCGCGCAGCAGGCGGATATCGTCCTGTGGTGCACGCAAGTCTTCGACGCAACGGAACTGGATCTGTGGCGCGGTTTGCCGGACCGGATCAAGGACCATGCCTTTCTTGTCCTGACCAAGGCCGACCGGCTGTTGATGCAAGAGGCGCTGGTTGACCGGATCGCCGCGCTGGAGCCCGTCGTGGCCGAGGAGTTCCACAGCCTATTTCCGGTAGCGACGCTGCAGGCGATGTCGGCGCGACCCAGCGGCGACGGGGCGGGCAAGCCGGAGCTTTGGCAGGCGAGCGGAGGGCAGTCGCTGGCCCGCGCGGTGGCGCGGCAGGTGGCGCTGGGGCGGATGGCGGATGCGGACCGGGCACTGGCTTTCATGACCCGCTGCGGTTTGTCCGTCGAGGATCCGGCTCCTGCCGCGCAATCGGCGGCCAATGCCGATGCGGAAACCGCGGCGGACGGCGACGGCGCCGAAGATCCCATCGCCGCCGCCGTGTCGATGCTGGCCGAGCGGGCCAGAGAACTGACGCGGATCGTTGCTGTCGAGGGAGGGGATTCGCCCGGCGCGGTTCTGGATCATTGTCTTTCGACCATGGAAAGCCTGTGCGAGATGCTGGCCGGGTCGGGCGGAGGCGATCCGGCATCCGTCTGGCCACTGGCGGGGGCGTCCGAGGGGCTCGACACGCTGGTGCTGTTGAATCTGGAACGGACCGACGACGCAGCAGAGGATGCCGTTGACCTGGTGTTGCAGGTTCGCAAGGAACTGGCCGAAGCAACCGGCCCGCGCCGGCCGTGAACAAACGGGATTTGCCGGATTCGAGCCGCAAAATCACCACAATCGAACGAGACTCTCGGGGCAGGGACTCGCGGCTCAGCTTGGCCGAAACTGCCGCGGGCGCCGGGGTTCCCAGGCAGATTGCGGCATTTTTTGGCATCCGGGTTTGACATGAACGCTGAAGCAGGAAACATCCAGGTGCAGACACCCGGCGCGCTTGCGTATCCGGGCGGGATCGGGGCCGCGCCGCTCGCCTCGCTGGCCCAGCGAGTGGGGGATCTGCGAGCGGCACTGTCGCAATTGGCTGAAATCGCGGATGAAACATCGGGGATAAAGATCGCCCGCTTGCAGGAAACGCTGCGAGCGTTCGAACCAGCCATCACCCTGATCGGGCAGGTCAAATCCGGCAAGACGACGCTGGTGAACGCGATGGCTGGCGTGCCCGATCTGCTGCCTGCGGACGTGAACCCCTGGACCTCGGTCGTGACCTCGCTGCATCTGTCGCCCGAAGGGGCCGAACTTGGCCGCGGCGCGCGGTTTCAATTCTTCGAGGCGGATGAATGGGACCGGCTGCTCAGCAAGGGCGGAAGGATAGGCGAACTGGCCAGCCGCGCCGGCGCGCATGAGGAACTGGACCGGATCCGCGATCAGGTCGAGGCCATGCGCCGCAAGAGCCGGGATCGGCTGGGGCGGAAATTCGAACTCCTGCTGGGGCAAACGCACGAATATGAAGGTTACGACCGCGAACTGATCGAGCGCTATATCTGTCTTGGGGATGCCGTCGATGCCAAAGCGGGCAGCGTGCTGGCCTCGGGGCAGGGGCGATTTGCCGACATCACCCGATCGGCCGATCTCTACCTGCGGCAGGATGGTCTGCCCCTGCCGATCTGTCTGCGGGACACGCCGGGCGTCAACGACACCTTCATGATGCGCGAACAGATCACCGTGCGCGCGATCCGCGACAGCCGCATCTGCGTGGTCGTGCTGTCGGCGCATCAGGCGCTGACCTCGGTGGACATGGCGCTGATCCGGCTGATCTCGAACGTGCGGGCGCGCGAGGTGGTGATTTTCGTCAACCGCATCGACGAATTGTCCGACCCTTCCGCGCAGGTGCCCGAAATCGAACAGAGCATCCGCCAGACGCTGAAGGACCAGCACGCGCCGGCGGAGATCGAAATCATCTTTGGCAGCGCGCTTTGGGGTGTCCACGCGCTGCGCGGCGCATTGTCCGAACTGCCGGCCGATTCCGCGCAGGCCCTGCTGAACTGGGCCAAGGGGCGCCCGCCCGAAGCCCGGCGCAGCGGGACGCCGGCTGAAACCGTCTGGCGGCTGTCGGGGGTGCCCGACCTGTTCGCCACGCTGTCGTACCGGATCGCCGAGGGCGCCGGGCGGGATCTGGTGGACAAGGTTTCGCGCAGCGCCCTGAACTTTGCCAACGGCCTGACCAAGAGCGCCAGCGGTCCGGGTGATCCCCGGCCTGTTTCCGCCCGAATTGACCGCAGCGCGCTCGAGGACGAGATCGTCGCGCTGGCCACCCGGCAGTTCCGGTCGCTCGATGTGGCGCTCGAGGAACTGGTGGAAAGCTACCGCAAGCGGATCGACCGCGCCCATGAAAGCTTTGTCGAAAGGGCCACCGAGTCGCTTCTCTCGCATCTGGAGAGAAACGGCGATGGCGTGGTCTGGGAATACAGCCCGACGGGGCTGCGGATGTTGTTGCGGTCGGCCTACACCGTCTTTGGCACGGCCACGCAGCAGGCGCTCCAGCGGGTGATGGAGGCGGCCGCGCGCGATCTGGGCGACCTCTACGCCCGTGCGTTCGGCGCCGCGCCCGAGGACTTTGCCCCGCATCTGCCCGCGGCGCCCCGCGTGCCCCCGCCGGTCTTTCTGGGGCAGACGATCGTGCTCGACGTCAAGGGGCGGTGGTGGAGCAGCTGGTGGCGGCGCTGGCGCGGCTACAAGGCGCTGGCGCAAAACTTTCACGACCTGATCCGCGCCGAAACCGCGCCGATGGTGGCCGAGTTGAAGGAGGCTCAGGCCGAAGAGCTCTGCCGGACGGCCACGGGGGTTCTGGACGAGTTTCTGGACGAACAGCGCGCGATCCTGATCGGGATCATGGAAGGCTGCGAAGCGGGCAACACGGCCGGCGTGATCCCGGGCGACGACGACGGGGCGACGCGCCGCCGGATGCTGAAGAACACGTTGGCGACCCTGACGCGCTGCGCCGCATGAAGAACGAGAACGGAAGGATCCCGCGCATGACCGATACCGAGGACACCAGGCACAGCCCGACGGCACCGAAGCGGTTGCCCCGCGTGGCCCTGATGGGCGAATTCAGCGCGGGCAAGAGCACTCTGACCAACCTGCTTCTGAGCGGCACGCCGCTTCCTGTCCGCGTCACGGCGACACGTCTGCCGCCGGTCTGGATTTCGCGCGGCCAACCCGACGCCATGCGCGAGGATCTGAACGGCAATTTCTGGCCCATCGACGCGGGCGACCTGGAATCGGTATCGCTCGATGACACCCGTCTGATCCGCCTGACGATGGAAGAGGAGATCCTGCACCTTTGCGACCTGATCGACATGCCCGGAATTTCCGACCCCAACATGGCGCCCGAAGTCTGGGAACGCGTGTTGAGCGAGGCCGACCATGTCGTGTGGTGCACCCATGCCACGCAGGCCTGGCGCCAGAGCGAGGCCGCAGTCTGGGAAACGGTGCCCGAAGAGCTGCGGCAGAAAAGCCTGCTTCTGGTGACGCGCTTTGACAAGATCGTGTCGCCGCAGGACCGGGACCGGGTGCTGGCCCGTCTGCGCCGGGAAACGCGGGGGCTGTTTGCCGACTTTTTCCCGATCTCCCTGACCGAGGCGCTCAAGGCCGGGGATGACCGAACCCGGTGGGACACCAGCGGCGCGGAGGCCTTTGTCGCGCGTCTCGTCGATCTGCTGATGGATCCCGAATCCCCCGGCGCGGGCACCTACGGGACTGCGGGCGAACGGTTCACCCGGAAAATCCGTTCGGCCCGCATGGTGCACGCGACCGATGTGCCGGCCGGAACGGATGCTGGCCCCGAGACGCCGGCCCATGTCGCACCCCGGCGGATCAGGCCGCTCGGGCAGGGTGCGCGGCCCTTGGCCGCCCCGCGGGCGGTATGATACGGGCTTGCCTGTCCAGGGGCGCGCTGTCAGCCTGTAACCGCCTGCGCGCGTTCCGCGACGGGTGCAAATTCGGACGGGGGAACCATTGGGCGTAACCGAACGGCTCGAGGAAATTCGGCGGACGACCGAGGGATGTTCCGTGGTCGCACTGGCCGATCTTTCGACGCGGCTGGTCTTGTGCGCGGCCTGTTCGGACAAGCCACCGCAGGAGCGGCTGGACCGGCTGAGCATCCGGGCGGCCGATCTTCTGGCCCGACCATCGCTGCCCGGCGCGGATGTGGCGTCCGTGGTGGCCGGTTCCTGCACCGAGGTCTTTGTCCGGTCCGCCGCGGACGCCGACGACGTGTTGTGTTGCGTGTGCGGGCCGAATGTGGACATATCGGAACTGGTGCGGCGCGCGCGCCGGGGTCTTGCGGATCTCGCGGCCCGGCGGTGAGCCATGCAGACCGCGCCGGTTTCGGCAGGAATGCCCGCGATGGATGACAAGGACAGGCTGCGGAAAAAGATTGCCCGTCTGGGCGATGCCGTGCCGCTCACGCCCGGCGGCGCCCGGCGTCTGAGCGCCGATGCAGGCGGTCGGCTGATCGACGCTCTGCTGGCCGAGATCGCCGAGACGGTGATGCCGCGCGTTCTGATCGTCGAGGACGATGGCGGCGCGGAACTGGCGCGGGTTTCCGTGGCGGGGCGGCGCATACTGTCGCTGCGAACCGGGCAGCGGGTGGTGACAGGGGCGGATTTCGACGAAGTTGACGACTTCGCCGTCGCTTTGGCCAGCGGTCTCCGCGCGGCTCTGGGCGGGCGCGCCCAAGCCGGCCTGCGCACCGCCCGCGAGGATGAGCCCCCGGGCGAAGTCGGGCTGCGCTGTTCCACGGCAGCCGTTGCGGCGGTGCTGGGTGACCAAATGACCGGCGCCGAGGGTTTGAGCCGCTATGTCCGGGCGCTCGGGCCGCATGTGGCGGCATGGCGTGTCACCGGGCCCGACGGGGCCGTGACGGAAGGCGGCGATGCGGCATGGCTGGCGCAGGTGCCGGACGCGGATCCGGCCACCCTGACCGCGCGGCTGGACCAGGCCTTGGCCGAAACCGGCCCGGACGGGATGATTCATTACGCAGGCGGCGGAGATGGCCGGGAGTTGATCCTGGCGCGCTCGCGCGGGGCACTGCTCGTGGCGCTTTTGCGCGATGGGGACCGGCCCGATCCGGTGGGGATCTGGCGCCGTCTTGTCGGCGCGTAACGGGTGCCGTTCTCAGCGGTCGGCCTCGTCCATCAGGTGCCGCACCCAGCGCCCCGCTGCCCAGGTCGCGGGAACGCCCAAAGGCACGCTCCAGGCCAGCGCCTCGGCTGGCGTGAATATCCAGTCCGGCCACCCGGCGAAACTGGCGATCAGTCCGGCGAAGAACAGGTTGATCGCCACCGTCAGCACGACGAAGGGATAAAGCAGCAGGGCCAGTTTCCAGACCGGCCAGTTGTCCCTCGCGCCGGTCATGCGGCCGCGGCCCCGGTTGCCGCGCGTTTCAGCGCGTCCGCGACAAGCGCCGGCACGCGCCGGTCGGCCCCCAGCACCGGCAGCAGCCTGCCCCTGAACCCCGCCCTTGTCAGCGCCTCGGGCACGTCCTCGCGGCAATGCGCGCCGGGCATGGCAAAGAACGGCAGGCAGACCGCGTCCTCGCCCAGCCCCGCCGCTGCTTCGGTGATTCCGGGGGCCTGCTCGACAAAGCCGGTCGAGAGGGGGATGTCCGGCAGTTCCCCGCCCAGCCGCCCGGCGAAATCCGCCGCGGCCTTGCCCGCCGCGGTGCCGCGCGCCGATCCGTGCGCGGCGAGCAGGACGTGACCGATCCGCCCCGAACCGATTTCCGAGAGGATAGTGGCCGTCAGGCCGGGCAGGCCGGGATCAAGCCCGAACGGGACCGCCACGCAAAGATCCGTCCGCCCGATCCGCCGGGGCAGCACCCTGGACGCGAACCACCCCGCCGCCATGAAGAACGGATATACCAGGCCGCCGCCGGCCATCGCCGCCGCTTCACGCTCGAGACGGTCGCCGCTGGCCATGGTGGCCGAACGCACCCGCCAGCCGGGCAGATGTTCCGCCACCCGCGCCGCCAGCCCGGCCAGCGCCGCCTCGGGCTTCTCCGGCGCCGAGGGCTGCCCATGCGCCACGATCAGCGCCTCAGTGACTTGTGCCTTCGGAGAAGGTGATCTTGTTCCAGACATTGTATTTTCCCGAAGGCTTGCGCATCGGCAGCCGTTTGACCTCTTCCAGAGTGTTCGCGTCATAGACGATGACCGCGCCATCGTCTTCCCAGACCGACACGAAGACATGCGACCCGTCGCGGTCGAACTCCGCATGCGCCACCGTCGCCCCCGGCACCGGGCGCAGGGTCCGAACGATCTCCAGCGTATCCTTGTCGATCACGTTCATGAGATCCTTATGTGGCCCAAAGAACACGCCCGACCAGAAATATTTCGAATTTTCGTGGCTGCGCAGGAAAAAGCCGGGGCCCTGGGTCGGGATCGTCGCGATCCGCTCCCAGGTTTCGGTGTCTATAACCGAAATCTTGCCCTCTTTCAGATGCGGGGTCGCCATCACCCGCCGACCGTTGCGTTCCCAGCTGATGCCCGAGCCCAGATGCGGCATGCCGTCCAGAGGCAGCTCGGCGATCTCGCGCCCGACATTGAGGTTCACCACCACGCCGCGCCTGCCGTCGCGGGCCGCGCCGATCAGGTTGCGATAGTCCTGGGTGAAAAAGAAATCGTCCAGCGGCTCGGAAATCTCGATCCGCCGCCGCGCGAACAGCCCCTGGCTCGAGGGGATCGCCTCGACCATGCCTTTCTCGCGGCTGTGGACGAAGCCTTCATAGACCGGATCGGCATCCGGGTCGGTCGCCACCTCCCAGATCTCGGGCGCGTCCTTCAGCGCCAGGATGAAGCTCTTGCGCTGCGGCGCCTGATAGACGGCCGAGACGCGGCTGCTGAGCCCGTGTTTCGACACGATCGGCATCACCTTGGCCACGCTCAAGTCGTCGGTGGACAGGATCGTCAGCGTCATCGGCAGGTAGTTCGCCACCGCCAGCCATTTGCCGTCATGGCTCATGGCGATGTTGCGGCTGTTCAGCCCCGCGCGCACCCGCCCCACGGGGTGCAGCGCCCACAGGTCGTATTTCTGCACCCAGCCGTCGCGGGACATGATGAACACATGGTGGCCGTCGGGGGTGTATTTCAGCCCGCCATGCACGGCAAAGGGCGTGGCGAACCTGTCCAGCACCTCGAAGCTGTCGCCATCGATCACCGAGACATGATGATCCGCGGTCTCCACCGCCAGCGTCAGGTTCAACGGGTCGCACCCGCAGCGCGGCTCGTCCGCGGGCACATAGTCCGGATCCATCTCGCGGCTGGCCATGATCTCGGCTTCGCCCCAGTCGGGCACCTGCTCCAGCGGGGTCTTCAGCCATACTGCAAGCGCCTCGATCCGCGCATCGTCCAGTTCCTTGCCAAAGGCCGGCATCTGCGTCGAAACCCGCCCCTCGCGGATCACCGCCGCCACTTTCGGGCCGCGCATTCGCTTCAGGGTCTCCGGGATCAACGCCGGCCCCTGCGCGCCCAACCGGTTCGCCCCGTGGCAGGCGGCGCAATGCTCGGCATAGTCCCCGGCGGGATCCGCCCCGGCACTGCTCCCCATCGCCAGCACCAGGACGGACCCCATCCCCAGGGCACGGCCCCAACTCTTCATCTTGCTCCAAATACTCCCGCCGGAGGCCCCCGCACTCTCGGCCCGCGCCTCCGTTTCGGTGTCAGAAAAACCGGTGAACCGGATCATGTCGCTTCCCCCGGAACGGCGCGATTTCCAGCCGCTCGGCCGCCTCCGCGCCGATCTCTTCATTGGTCAGATAGCAGGCCGGATCCTCGGCCCAGGGATCGCCGGTCAGCTGCAGCGCCCGGATCCGCGTGTTGCCCCCGCAGATCTCGCGCAGCCGGCAGGCCCCGCAGCGCCCCTTGAGCGGCCGGGGCCGGGTGCGCAGAAGCGCCAGCATCGGGTCGTCTCCGGTCCAGAGCTCGGAAAACGGGCGCGTCTTGACGTTGCCCACGGTGTAATCCGACCAGTAGGTGTCGGGATGGACCCGGCCCAGAAAGTCGATATTGGCCACCCCGAGCCCCGAGGAGTTGCCGCCCCAGGCCGCCAGATGCGCGCGCAGATTGGCGATGATGTCGGACGCGAACCGCGCCTCAGCCCATTGCAGGAAATAGCCCGCATCGGCATCGTTGTTGCCGGTCACGATATCCAGCCGCCGCCCACCGGAGACCGCCTCCCAGGCGCGCTCCAGCAGCAGATCCATCGCATGGCGGGTGCGGGCGCGTTCGGCGTCCTCGCCCCGGTTCTTGTCGCCGCGCCCGGCATAGACCAGATGGCTGAGATAGAACTTGTCCACCCCTTCGTCATCGCACAGCGCCAACAGGTCCGGCAGGTTGTGGGCGTTGCCTTCGGTCAGAGTGAACCGCAGCCCCACCTTGACCCCGCGCGCCTTCAATTCCCGCACCCCGCGCAGCGCGTCGGCAAAGGCGCCATCGACGCCGCGGAACCAGTCGTTGGTCTGCCCGATCCCGTCGATCGAGATGCCGACATAGTCAAAGCCCACCTCGGCCACGCGGTCGGCCACCGCTCCGTGGATTTTCGTGCCGTTGGTGCTGAGCGCCAGCACCCGCACCAGCTGCCGCGCCCGTTCGGCGATCTGGAACAGGTCGCGCCGGTCGAGCGGCTCCCCGCCCGAGAGGATCAGGGCCGGGACGCGAAATTGGCCCAGATCCTCCAGGGTCTCCATGGCTTGCTCGTGCGAAAGCTCACCGGGGAAATCGACATCCGCCGACACCGTGTAACAGTGCCGGCATTTCAGGTTGCAGCGGCGGGTGAGGTTCCAGATCACCACCGGCTTGATCGGTCCGTCGCCCCGGCGGCGCACCGGGGTCGGGGTGGCCAGTTGCTGCATGTAGTCCGTCAGGCGGAACATGGTATCAGCCTTTCCGGCGGAGCCGCAGCCCCGTCTTTTTCAAAATCCGCGTGGAATAGAGGATGTCATGGGCGCGGCAGGCCCCGCCAAGCAGGTCGGCAATCCGCGCGCGTTTCTCCTCGACCTCGTCGCGGTTGCTCCCGTGCACCATGGCAAACAGGTTGTAGGGCCAGTCGGGCAGCGCGCGGGGGCGTTCATAGCAATGGGTGACAAAGGGCAGGGCGCCCACCAGGGCCCCCAGTTCCGCCACCTGCGCGTCATCCACGTCCCAGACGGTCATGCCGTTGGCCACCATCCCCAGCCGGTAATGGTTCGGCGCGGCGGCGATGCGGCGAATGATCCCGCGCGCCTTCATCGCCTTTAGGCGGTCGATCAGGGCGGCTTCGTCCATCCCCAGTTCGGCTGCCACCTGCGCGTAGGGCGCGGCCACCAGCGGCAGCCCGCCCTGAAGGGCGGCGACGATGTCCCGATCTGTCCGGTCCAGTTTCATGCGGCGACCCGAAAGCCAATGTAGAACTCTTGCAGTTTCGGGAAACGATGGACCGTCAGCCCGGTTTCCCGCTCGATCGCCTCGGCTGCGGCTTCGATCCCCTCGGGCGTTTCGGTCGCCAGAACGAACCACATGTTCAGCCGATGCGCCCGTTCATAATTGTGCGCGACTTCGGGCATCGCATTGACTTTGGTCAGGACGGTTTCGAAATCGGCCCGCGGAACCGCCATCGCGCACAGGCAGAACGCGCCGCCCATCGCGGCGGCGTCGAAGAACGGCCCGAACCGTGTGATGATCCCGGCCTGCTTCATCCGGTGCAGCCGCGCCAGCACCTCTGCCTCGCCGATGCCCAGCCGCCCGGCCAGCGCGGCAAAGGGGCGGTGGGTCAGCGGCAGATCCTCCTGCGCCGCGTTCAGAATCGCCCGGTCCAGATCGTCCAGCCCGCTCATGCCGCCGCCTCCGGTTTCACCGAGATCAGCGCGCCGGTCTGCTTGAAGCAGCGGGTCGAGAACAGCACCTTGTGCGGCGCCTCGCGCAGAACCGGCAGGGCGCGGGCGCGGTCGAGCACCTCGCGGGCCTCGTTCCGGGAGCGGGCGTGGATCATGTTGAACAGCCGGTAGGGCCAGACGCCGGCCACCGGCGCGCGTTCATAGCACAGTGTTACGCCCGGAAGCGCCGCCAGCGCCGGGCCGGCTTCGTCCACCTCATCCGGCGTCAGATCCCAGGCGACCATGGCGTTGGCGCTCCAGCCCAGGGCGCGGTGGCGGACGATCACCCCCAGCCGGGTGATGATGCCCGCGCCCAGCAGAACCTCGGTCCGCTCCATCACCTCGGTTTCGAAACGGGCAAGCCGGTCGCCCAGCGCGGCGAAGGGACGGGGACGGATGGCCAGACCGCGGGTCAGCTGCTGCAGGATCTGCCGGTCGCCCGGGCGCATCACCGACACGTCTACCGGGCGCGGCGCGGGCGGTTTGCCGGGGCCGCCGGACATGCGAAAGCCCAGATCCACGTTGAACGGACGCACCAGCGGCAGATCCAGCACCTCCAGCCCCGTCAGCACCCGGATCGAGGCCAGCGTGGCATCGACATGATCGCGGTCGGGGCCGGTGGCGACGAACCATATGTTCCAGTCGTCCTCGCGCTGGTAGCTGTGGTTGACCCCGTCCTGCGCGCTGATGATCCGCGCCACCGCGTCGATCCGTTTTTCCGGCGCGGACACGGCGGCCAGCGTGCTGGCGGAAACGGTGTTGGGCGCGCAGGTCGCACCCACCCGCGTCACCCGTCCCGCCTGTTTCATCCGCGCCAGCCGGTCGATCACCTCGGCTTCGGGGATGCCCAGTTCCTGCGCGATCACCGCAAAGGGGCGTTCGCAGACCGGCAAATCACGCTGCCAGTCGTCCAGAAGCCTGCGGTCGATGGGGTCTGCGACGATCTTCATCGGTCAAAGTCCCGTCCTGTGGGCGCGCGCGGTGAAGAAGATGCCCGACGGGCTCTGCGCGTCGATTTCCGCCCGTTTCTCGAAGGTGCGGGTGTCGTAGATCATGACCTTTCCGGCATCGCGCACGCTGATCCAGACCTCGTGCCCGCGCGGGGTGAATTCCATGTGCAGCACCGCCGGGCCGGGGGTGAACTGGTGGATCACCTCCTTCGTCACCGTGTCGATCACCTGCACCGTGTCGTTCAGCGGATGGGCGAAGTTGACCCAGACCTGCCGCCCGTCGGGCCGCGCCATGGCAAAGACCGGCTGGCCATGGGTCGGCGTGCACCCGGTCTCGCGGAAACTGCGGGCATCCATCCACAGAACCTCGTGATGGCCCACGGCGGGCAGCACGAATTCGTCGCCGGTCAGCGCCCAGCCTTCGAGATGCGGCATCTTGTAGACCGGCATTCTCCGTTCGCCGCGCCCGTAATGGGGCAGCACGCGGACGGGTTTCGGGTCGTCCTGCCACAGGTCCAGCGCGGTCAGACCATCCTCGCCGAACAATCCGGTGATGTAGGTGCGGCCGTTGGCGGTGATGAGCCCGTCATAGGGGTTCTTGCCGATGCCGGTGATCTTGCGAATGCGCGGGTCCGGCCCCGAGAAATCCGCAATCCATGTTTCGCCCGTGTCCCAGGTGGTGAAGACGAACCGCCGCCCCGGCGCGTCCACCAGCCCGATGGTCTTGGCCCCGGTGGGGATGTCGGCGATCATCTCCAGCGTGTCGGCGTCGAAGACCCGCACGCCGCCGGGTTCGTAATTCGACACCGCGACCAGCCGACCGTCGTCCGAGATCGCCCCACCGATCGAATTGCCGCCCTGCACCACACGCGCGGCGATGGTCCGTTCGACGATATCCACCTTGGTCAGCCCGCCGTCGCGGCCAAAGACATAGGCAAAGCGTTCGTCTGGCGAATAGACCATCGAGGCATGGCTGAGATCGCCCAGGCCTTCGATCCGGGCCAGTGCGGCGCGGTCGGACTGGTCGATCAGCAGCAACGAGCCGGTGGCGCGCTCCACCACCAGCCCCAGATCGCCGGTGGCGCGGATGCGCGGGCCGGTCGTTTCGGCGCGGGTTGCATTGGCGGCGGCGGGCAGCGCGGCAGCCCCGGCCGTCAGGGTCAGGAATCGGCGGCGAGAGGTCAGGGTCATGGGCGCTCTCCCTTCAGCAGGTAGTTTGCGATCCAGTCGGCCTCCATTTCGGTCAGCAGCGGCCGCCAGGGCGGCATCGCGGTCTCGGGGATGCCGTCAAGGATCACCTCGCGCAGCACCTCGGCATCGTAATGCGCGAGCGACTGCGGGCGAATGTCTGGCCCCAGTCCGCCCTTCAGCGTCAGGCCGTGGCAGGAGCCGCAATCCTGCACCACCAGCCGCTCGAGCTCCTCGGGTGCGCGGTCGCCCCCGGCCAGCGCGGCGCCGGCCATGAACAGCCATGCCAGCAGGCTACGCATGGGCGGCCACCCTGGGCGCCGCGGCCAGATCGGCGGCGACCGCCGCCGTGGGCATGTCGGCATAAAGCGACACGACCTGGCCGATGATGAACAGCACGGGCGCGGCCATTTCGGCCTGCCGGATGTCGGCGGCGATGCGGTCGAGCCGCGACACCAGCCGGCGTTCCTGGGGGGTGGTGGCCCGGGCGACCGCCAGAACGGGGGTGCTTTCCGGCAGCCCCTCGGTCATCAGCCCCATCGCGATCTGGCCGATATTGGCCACGCCCATGTAGACCACCAGCGTCATGTCGGGATCGGCGAGCCGCTTCCAGTCCAGATCGAGCCCGCGCCCTGCCTGGCGGTGGCCGGTCACATATTGCACCCCCGTCGCCAGTCCGCGATGCGTGAGCGGCACGCCGGTGGCGCAGGCCGCCCCCTGGGCCGCGGTGATGCCGGGGGCGTATTCGACGGCGATGCCGTTCGCCATCAGATGGGCGGCCTCTTCCGAGCCGCGGCCGAATATAAGTGGATCACCACCCTTGAGCCGCGCCACGACATGCCCGGCGCGCGCCTCTTCCAGCAGGATTTCGTTGATCCGCTCCTGTGGGACGGGGTGAAAGGTCGGCGCCTTGCCCACCGAAATCATGCGTGCGCGATCCGGCGACAGGGCGAGAATTTCGTCGGATACCAGCCGGTCATGCACCACAACGTCGGCCGTTTGCAGCATTCGCACCGCACGAAGGGTCAGAAGTTCGGGGGCGCCCGGTCCGGCGCCGATCAGAAAGACTTTGCCCGGCTTGGTCATGGCTGGTTCCTCTGGGTGAAGTCCGGGGGAAAGGGCGGGCCGGGTCGTGCCGGCCCGCCGAGAGGACATCAGTAGACGTCGTTCCGGGTGTTGTAGACGTTGAACTTGCCGGTCGGGGTAATCAGGCGCTCGTCCTTGATCACCGCCTTCAGCTTAAGCGTCTTGTCGTCCACCACGACGATCGCGCTGGGCAGATCCTTGCCGTTCCAGACCGAGAACCAGATCTCGTTGCCGGCCTTGTTGAACTCGCCTTGCACCACGCGCGGCTGGCCTTCGGTGATGCCGGACCATTCGACGATCGGCAGCGTCACGAATTCCGGTTCTTCCTGGTTCAGCTCGTCGATCTTGAACACCGCAACCGAGCCCGAAATTTCTGCGTCCGGGTTCAGCGGCGCATCGACATAGAGATGGTTGGATTCGGGGTGCGACTTCACGAACAGCGACCCGCCGCCCAGCGCATAGAGCGTCTGCACCACCTTCCAGGCGTGATCGGGATGCCCTTCGGGGTCGGTGCCGATCAGCGCCACGGTTTCGTCGCCCAGGTGCGAGGTCGCCCAGACGGGGCCGTATTTGGGGTGCACAATGTTGGCGCCCCGGCCCGGGTGCGGCGTCTGCCCGCCGGTTTCGATCAACGCGGTCAGCTTGCCTTCCTTGGTGTCCACCACCGCGACCTTGCCGCGGGCGTTGGCAGCGACCAGGAAATACCGCTTGGTGCTGTCGAACCCGCCGTCATGCAGGAAACGCTCGGCCTCGATCTCGGTGACCTTCAGGTTCTTGATGTCCGAATAGTCCACCAGAAGGATCTTGCCGGTTTCCTTGACGTTGATGATGAATTCCGGCCGATAGTGCGACGCCACGATCGAGGCGACCCGCGGTTCGGGGTGATAGGACTGTTCGTCGTAGATCATGCCGCGGGTGGACTTGATCTTGAGCGGCTCCAGCGTGTCGCCGTCCATGATCACGTATTGCGGTGGCCAGTAGGAGCCCGCGACCGCATACCTGTCGTCCCAGCCGTCCATCTTCGAGGTCTCGATCGACCGCGCCTCGGTGCCGATCTTGATCTGAGCGACCGTGGCGGGGGTTTCCATCCACAGGTCGATCATGTTCACCAGCCCGTCGCGGCCCACGGTGAACAGATAGCGGCCCGATTTCGACAGGCGGCTGATATGCACCGCATAGCCGGTGTCGATGATGGCCTTGATTTCATAGGACGACCCGTCGATCAGCGCCACCTGGCCGCTGTCGCGCAGCGTGACCGAGAAGAGGTTGTCGATGTCGATGTCGTTCATCTTCTTGGTCGGCCGGTCCTCGGGCGGCACGATCAGCTTCCAGCTCTCGCGCATCTCGGCCATGCCGAATTCCGGCGGCTGCGCGGGATCCAGCAGGATGTAGCGCGCCATGATATCGACTTCTTCCTCGGTCAATTCGCCCGAGGTGCCCCAGTTCGGCATGCCGGCGGGCGAGCCATAGGTGATGAAGTCGCGCAGGTACTCATACCCGTTCTCGCGGGTGATGTCTGGTGTCAGCGGCTTGCCGGTCGCACCCTTGCGCAGAACGCCGTGGCAGCCCGCGCAGCGTTCAAAGTAGATCTTGTTCGCGGTGTCGTATTCCTCCTGCGTCATCACCGGATCGTCCGGCTTGCGGCCGGGGATCTCGATCTTCAACTGGCCCAGTGTGCTCATGCTGGGTTCATAGGCCGCGGCGGGTGTGTCGCCGTGGTCCTTGGGTTTGTCCTGCGCCATCGCGGGGACGACCGCGCCGATGGCCAGGGCCGTGCTCGTCAAAAGCAGTGCTCTGCGAATGGCTGTGATTGGTTTCATAACGGGAACTCCGTTGAGCTGGTGAGGCAAGCGCAGTCCTTGCATCCTGGCGCCCGCGTTTCCTTGACTTTCGTTAAGGCGCGCAGACGGCATCCGGGCCTATGCCGGGTCCATGAAACGCCTGTTCGCGCCGATCTTGGCGGTCGCCCTGGCGGCGTCCTTCGTCGTGTCGATCCATCCGGCCGCGGCGGAGGTCCCGGTGCGCCCCGGTTTCGAAGAGACCATCGCCGCTGCCGCCCCCGATCCGGGTCTGGCGGCGCGGCTGTTCGGCGTATCGGGACCGGTGACGGTGGAGCGCACCGAAGGCGACGCGCCGGGCTGGGCCGTCACCGGGGCCGGCGGCGCGGTGCTTGGTCATATCGGGTCGAGCTGGGAACTGTCTCGGTCGGTCGGCTATTCCGGCCGGCCGATCGACATTCTCGTGGCGGTGGATCCGTCCGCCCATATCGTGGGCGCAAGGCTGATGCGCCAGAACGAGCCGATCCTGTCGCTGGGCATCTCGGACGAGGACATCGCTCGATTCGTCGAAGGTTTCGCCGGGGGGGACCTGACCCGCCCGCTGGAAACCGCCGCTCTGGCCGAGGCCGGGGCGCCCGACATCATTTCGCGCGCGACCGTTTCGACCGGGGTGATCCGCGATTCGATTCTGCGCACGGGTCGGATATTGGCGCTGTCGCGGGGGCTTCTCTCGGGGGGGCGGATCGAGCGTCTGGCCTTCGCCCCCCACAGCTGGGCCGAACTGGCCGGGATGGGCGCGATCCGGTCGCGCGCGGTGACCATGACCGAGGCCGCGCAGGCACTGGCCGGGGCCGACACGCCGCCAGAACCGGGCGCGGGGTATTTCATCGACCTGCATGTGGCGGTTCTGGACCCGCCCGAGATCGGCCGCAACATCCTGGGCCAGCAGGCCTACACCCGCGCGGTGGGCGCGCTGCCAGCGGGCAAGGTGGCACTGTTCGTCGCCTCGCGCGGGCTCTATTCCCATCGCGGGCTGAACTGGCGGCGGTCTGGTGTCTTCGACCTGATCGCGGTGGTGCAGGACGGCCGGCGCTATTCCCTCACGAAAGAGGGGTATACGCGCATTGACAGGCTGGCGCTGAAGGATGCGCCCGATTTCAAGGAACGCAGCGTCTTCCAGCTGGGCGGCGAGGGCTTCGACCCCGCCGCGCCCTTCCGGGTCGAAGTGACCGCGACCCGAAAGGCCGGAGACGGCGAGGTGTCGATGGTGATCGGGGTGGATTACCGGCTGCCGGAGAAGTTTCTCAAACCCCTGCCGCCCGAGCCTCTGCCGCTGTGGGAGCGGGTCTGGGCGCAGAAATGGCCCGCCGTCGCCGTGGCCCTGACCATGCAGGGCGCTTTGACCCTGCTGTTCCTTTTCCAGGGCGCGGTGGTCAGGCGGCGCAAGCTGTGGATGGGGTTCCGCATCGGCTTTCTGACTCTGACGCTCTTCGTTCTGGGCTGGGGGCTGGGCGGCCAGCTTTCGGTGGTTCAGGTCGTGGCCTTCGTCCAGTCGCTGCTGACCGGGTTCCATTGGGAAACCTTCCTGATGGAGCCGGTGATCTTCGTGCTCTGGAGCGGCGTCGCGCTGGGGCTGCTGTTCTGGGGGCGGGGCGTCTATTGCGGCTGGCTGTGCCCGTTCGGGGCCTTGCAGGAACTCACCAACCTGATCGCTCGGCGGTTCGGCGTGAAGCAGGTCGAGGTGCCCCATGCCATCCATGAACGGCTGTGGATCATCAAATATACGCTGTTCATCCTGATCCTCGGCCTGTCCTTCTATTCGATGGTCGACGCGCTGTTGCTGGCCGAGGCCGAACCGTTCAAGACCGCGATCACCATGCGCATGCTGCGCGCCTGGCCCTTCGTTCTGTTCGTGCTGGCGCTGCTGGTGGCGGGGCTGTTCATCGAACGGTTCTATTGCCGCTACATCTGCCCGCTGGGTGCGGCTTTGGCGATTCCGGCAAAGCTCAAGATCTTCGACTGGCTGGACCGGCGCCCGCAATGCGGCCGCGAATGCCGGCTGTGCGAGCAGAAATGCACGGTGGGCGCGATCGACCCGCTGGGACGGATCAACCCCAACGAATGCGTGCTGTGCCTGCGGTGTCAGGTGATCTTCAACGACGAAAAGACCTGCCCCACGCTGATGCGGCGCGCCCGTGCCCGCAAGGCGCAGGCCGAGATGGCCGCGAAACAGGCTGCAAAAGAGGCGACCCCATGATCGAGACGGTCCAGCGCATTTTGTCCCAAGGGTTCCGGGTGTTTTTCCTTGCCGCCGGGCTGTTCGGCGCCTTCACCGGCATCGTCTGGGGGCTTTGGCTGGGGATCCACGCCGCCGGCGGCATGTGGTATGATCTGCCTTTTGCCATGGCGCCGCATCTGTGGCACGGGCACGAGATGATCTTCGGCTATGCCACGGCGGCGCTGGGCGGGTTCTTCCTGACCGCCGTGCCGAACTGGACCGGCGGGCCGGGGGCGCGGACGGCCTTCATAACGACGGCCGCCGGTCTGTGGCTCATCGGGCGCGCCGCGATGTGGTATTCCGTCGCGCTGCCGCCGGTCCTGGTCGCGGTGGCCGATCTTGCCTTCATCCCCATCCTGGCCGCCAAGATCGCGGTGCAGCTGTCGCGCCGGCCCAAGCCGCAGAACGTGATGTTCCTGGCCTTCCTCGCGCTTCTGTGGGTGGCGAATCTGATGGTGCATCTGGAATGGATCGGTGTGACCGGCGACACCGCCGTCGCCGGGTTGCGCGCGGGACTGCTGACGCTGGCGGCGCTGATCTCCACGCTGGGCGGGCGGATCACCCCGGCCTTTACCCGCAACGCCATGAAACGCGCGGGCGAGCCCGAAGCGGCCTGGCCGGCAACCGTGACGTCGCTGGAGCGCGCCGCGCTGTTCCTGTCGCTGCTGTTACCGTTGACGGTGATGGCCGAACTGCCCGACGCGGTGCCCGGCACGGTGGCGCTGGTGCTGGGCATCGTCCACGCCGTGCGGCTGTCGCGCTGGCGGGGGGGCTGGGCGCTGCGCCAGCCGATCCTGATTGCGCTGCATCTGGGCTTTGGCATGCTGGCGCTTGGGATGGCGCTGTGGGGGCTCGCCGGGCTGGGGTTGGGCAGCGAGGTCGCCGCGCTGCACGTCCTGGGCATCGGCGCGGTGGGCGGCATGACGCTGGCGGTGATGAGCCGCGCGGGTCTGGGCCATACCGGCCGCGACCTGGTCGCGCCGGGGCCGGTCGCGGCCGCCTATTGGCTGATGGCCGCCGCCACCGTTCTGCGCTGGGCCGGCTCTTCGGGGCCGGGCGCGTGGTATTTCCCGCTGATGCTGGGCGCGATCACGCTGTGGACGGCGGCCTTCACGCTCTACCTGGTGGCGATGTGGCCGGTTCTGACCGGCCCCCGCGTGGATGCGCAGGCCACGCAGACCTAGCTTCAGTTCACCCGCTTCTTTTCCACCGCGAAGGGGCTGAGCCCCAGCCAGTCCTGCATGGTGCGCGCGATTCCGCGGTCGCCGTCGAACCGGATCCGGTCGGCTTCGCGGCGCGGCGTGGTCAGCCCCATCCAGATCGCCGTCATGGTGCGCAGATCGGTCGAGACATAAAGATCCACGTCGAACCCCGGATGCGACCAGCACAGATCCACGGCGCCTTCGGGCTCGATCACCAGCCACCAGGCGCGTTTCGACCTGGGCTGGTCGGCAAAGTCGAACTCGACCACGACCCGGCGGTCGGGCAGGGGGGACGGGTTCATGTTCCGCCGCATGTCCCACATCAGAAGCGACGGGTCGAGATTCTTCAGCGATGGCTCGGATTCCACCCAGCGCTGCCCCCAGATGCCCATCGCCTCGACCACCGGACGCAGATCGCGGCCCGCCTCGGTCAGGTGGTATTCGGGCGCGCCGGGCCGGTCGGCGGCTTCGATGCGGCGCAGGATCCCGGCCTCTTCCAGCTGCTTCAGCCGCCGCGACAGCAGTGAAGGCGACATCTTCGGCACGCCGCGGCGCAGATCGTTGAACCGGGTCGAACCCGCCAGCAGTTCGCGCAGCAGGACCATGGTCCAGCGCGAACAAAGGATCTCGGCGGCCATCGCCACCGGGCAGAACTGCTTGTAACCGGGTTCCATGCAAGACCTCACTGGTGACGCCGGGCCGGGGCGTGCGCACCGGCCGATACAACTATTGAACTATCGCGAAAGCGGGCCGCTGGCTAGGCTTGGGGTTCATCGGCGGCCCGCCCCGCGCGCCCGCCCCGTTTCAGGAGGACCAACCAATGGCACAAATTCTTTATCAGCGGCTCGGCGAAATCGACGGCATCCGCAAGCTCGTGGATGACGTGGTGGAGGCGCATATGCACAATCCGGTCATCCAGGCGCGGTTCCTGCCCTACCGCGACCGGCCCGAGGATCTGGCGAACGCCAAGAAGCACCTCACCGATTTCTTTGCCGCCGGCGCGGGCGGGCCGATCGACTATACCGGGCGCAGTCTGCTGGACGCCCATCGCGGCATGAACATCAGCGCCGGCGAATACATGGCCGCGACCGATGACATCATGGATCAGCTGGAAAGGCACGGCATCGACGAAGAGACGCGCAAGGACGTCCTGGTGATCGCCTTCGCGCTCAAGGACGAAATCATCGCCGTCTGACGGTCGTGACCTTGCGTCACGCGCAAAAGGGCTGGGCGCGGCGCGGTGGTCCTGTCTATCGTTCCCCCAGAGGACGAAACGACAGGACCGCTCATGTTTTTCTACGACTGTTCCACCGCGCCCAACCCCCGCCGCGCCCGCATGTTCATCGCCGAAAAGGGGCTGGAGATCGAAAGCCGCGATATCTCGATGATCAAGGGCGAACAACTCAGCCCCGAGTTTCTGAAGATCAATCCGCGCGGCACGATTCCGGTTCTCATCACCGACGAGGGCAATGTGCTGACCGAAAATGTCGGCATCGCAGCCTATCTGGAGGAAATCTGCCCTGAACCGCCGCTGCTGGGACGCACTCCGGACGAACGGGGCATGGTTTTCAACTGGAACGCCGTGGTCGAACAGCAGGGCGGGCTGCCGATCGCCGAGGCCTTCCGAAACTCGCACCCGGCGATGAAGGGCCGCGCCGTCACGGGGCCGGTCAATTTCGACCAGATCCCCGAACTGGCCGAGCGCGCCTTCCGGCGGATCGACCTGTTCTTCGATCTGATCGAGGATCGTCTGCAGCAAAGCGAATACCTGGCCGGCGACTTCTTTTCGCTGGCCGACATCACCGCCTTCGTGATGATCGAATTCGCCCGCGTCGTGAAACGCCGCATTCCCGAAGAGAACGCCGCCAGCCAGCGCTGGCACGCCGCGATCAAGGCTCGACCCAGCGCCTCGGCCTGATCATCGGCCCGTGAGGCGCGGGCGCCTTGCCGACGTGAATGAGGGAGACCGGACATGAGCCAAACCGCTGACGCCATCATCATCGGCACCGGGGTGATCGGTGCCGCCGTGGCCTTTGAACTGGCGAAAAAGGGGTGGAAGACGCTTTCGCTCGATCGCAACGCCCAGGTGGGGCACGGGTCCACCGCGGGCAGTTGCGCGATCATCCGCATGCACTATTCCACCTTCGACGGCACGGCCTTCGCCTGGGAGGGCTACCATTACTGGCGCGACTGGGCCGAATATCTCGGTCTGCCGGCGGGCGCGAACCTGGCGCGGTTCCGGCAGACCGGATGTCTGGTGATGAAGACCCCCGCCAACGGCATGCTGGAAAGGCACATGGCCTTCAGCGCCGATCTGGGCTGTCCCTTCGAGGAATGGGACGCCGCGCGGATTGTCGAGCGCCTGCCGATCTATTCGCTCGACAGTTTCGCTCCGGCACGGCGGCTGGATGACCCGGATTTCGGCAAGCCCAATGGCGGGCGGATCGAGGGCGCGGTGTTCTGGCCGCTGGCGGGCTACGTCACCGACCCGGCGCTTTCGGCGCAGAACCTGATGGATGCCGCGCGGGCGCACGGGGCAAGGGTTCGCACCGGCGCGGCGGTGGTGGAGATCCTGCAGTCGGGTGGCCGGGCGCAGGGCGTGAAACTGGCCGGCGGCGAGGAGCTGCACGCGCCCGTGGTGGTGAACGTGGCGGGGCCGGGGTCATCCATCGTCAACCGCATGGCCGGTGTCACGGGCGACATGACCATCGAAACCCGCCCCCTGCGGCAGGAGGTGGTCCATATTCCTGCACCGGACGGGTTTGACTTCGAAACCCGCGGCACCATCGTTTCGGACAGCGATATCGCCTGCTACTGCCGTCCCGAGCAGGGCAACCACATCCTTGTCGGGAGCGAGGATCCCGAATGCGACCCGCATATGTGGGTCGAGGACGACATCCATTTCGACCGCAACTTTACCGCGCAATGGACGACGCAGGCCATGCGCTATGGCCAGCGGGTGCCGGGCCTCGGCATCCCGTCAAGAATGCGCGGGGTGGTGGACCTTTACGACGCCTCCACCGACTGGATTCCGATCTACGACAAGTCGTCTCTGCCCGGGTTCTACATGGCCTGCGGCACCAGCGGAAACCAGTTCAAGAACGCGCCGATCGCCGGAAAACTGATGGCCGCGCTGATCGAATATTGCGAGAACGGCACCGATCACGACACCACGCCGATGCCGTTCAAGCTGCCCCATATCGGACGGACCATCGATGCGGGGTTCTATTCGCGAAAACGGCCGGTGAACGAGGACTCGAGCTTTTCGGTGCTGGGCTGACCGCCCGCGTGGCGGCCCCCGGGGGGGCACCGCCGTTGCTCAGATCTCCACCGCGCCCATCACCTCGGGCGTGCGCACGTCCACGCCCGGCAGGCCGGCGCGCAGCTCGTCTGCCGTCTGCGCGAGGATCGGGAAGGTGCGGTAATGGCCGGGGATCACGACCTTGAAGTCGAAATATTTCCTGGCGGCCCAGGCGGCCTTGGCCATGTCCATGGTGAAATACCCCCCGCAGGCGAGGATGCCGATATCCGGTTTGTAATACTCGCCGAACCACGCCATGTCGGCCATGATGTCGGTATCGCCGGAATGATAGATCATGTGCCCTTCGGCGGCGATCATGAACCCGCATTCGGTGCCGCCGTATTTCGGCCCGTCCGCGCCGCCGAAGCTGGAAGAATGCACCGCGTTGACCATGCTGACGGCAACGCCGTTCAGATCCACCGTGCCGCCCTTGTTGAACCCGATCGTCTCGACCCCTTCGGTTTCGCCCCAATGGCTCATGACGTCATACTGCCCCACCAGTGGCGCGCCCAGTTTCTTCGACAGCGCGATCACGTCGGCCGCATGGTCGAAATGCGCGTGGGTCAGCAGAATATGCGTCCCGCCCGCAACGGCCTCGTCATGCCTGTCCTCGGGCAGCGCCGGGTTGCCGGTCAGCCAGGGATCGATCAGCAGAACCTGACCCGCCGCCTCGATCCGGAAACTTCCATGCCCAAGCCAGATGATCTTCATGTCTTCCTCCTTCGTGTTTTGTCCGAACCTAGACCAGGATGCGATCCTGCGAAACGGGTCAGGACGGCAAGGATCGACGGAAGCCGACCGGCGGCCTCGCCCCGGCTTCTTCATCTTGCCTGAAATACTCCGGGGAGCGCGAGGGGCAGAGCACCTCGCAACACCGACTTGCGCGCCGCCTTCGCAACGGGCAGAGCATTTCGCATCTCTCACCGCCCCCCCTCCGGCGCAGATCTGGCAATTCGCCAAGGAAAAACCCCGCCGCAACGCGACGGGGTTCTCGATTGGGCCAACCGGAAGTTCCCGGTATCGCACATCACATGCGTGACGGCGGTTACTCCTCGGCAGCGGCCTCGGCCTCTTCGCCCTCTTCCTCTTCCTCGGACGAGCGCAGGCCGGACGGCGCCGACACCGTGGCAATCACGAAATCGCGGTCGATCGTCGGCTTGGTGCCCTTGGGCAGGTCCACCATCGAGATGGTGACCGAATCGCCGATGTTCAGGCCGGTCAGGTCGACGGTGATCTTCTCGGGAATGTCGCCGGCGGTTACGACCAGTTCGACCTCGGGCCGGACGACGGTCAGAACGCCGCCCTTCTTGATGCCGGGGGCGGCTTCTTCGTTCACGAAATCGACCGGAATGAACAGGTTGATCTTCGAGGTGCGGCGCAGGCGCATGAAATCGACGTGGATCGGCAGATCCTTCACCACGTCGCGCTGCACGTCGCGGCAGATCACGCGGACGTCGTCATGGCCGTCAACCTTGAGGTTGAACAGGGTGGACTTGAACCGCCCGGCCTTGAGGTGCTTCATCAGCGCGTTGAACGGAATCTTGATCGGAAGCGGATCGGTGTCGCCGCCGAAAACGATGCCCGGAACCGTGCCTTCGCGGCGTGCCTGACGAGCGGCGCCCTTGCCTGTCCCCGTCCGTTCCAGGGCCACGAGATCAGGAATCTCTTTAGCCATCTTGGTATCTCCATGTAAGGGCAGGGTGCCTCCAAGGCTGTCACCCCGCGTGAAGCTGCGCATATAGACGAGTCTCTTGCGCTTGAAAAGAGCGGTTTTCCCGCCCCTGTTTCGCGCGGTCAGGTGTTGAACAGGAAATGCATCACGTCGCCGTCCTGCACGATGTAGGACTTGCCTTCCGACCGCATCTTGCCGGCCTCCTTCGCGCCCTGTTCGCCGCCGCAGGCCACGAAATCGTCGTAGGAAATCGTTTCCGCCCGGATGAACCCCTTTTCAAAGTCGCCATGGATCACGCCGGCCGCCTTGGGCGCGGTCGTGCCCTTCTTGATGGTCCAGGCGCGCGCCTCCTTGGGGCCCACGGTGAAATAGGTCTCGAGCTGGAGCAGCTCGTAGCCCGCGCGGATCAGACGATCGAGCCCGGCCTCGTGCAGCCCCAGTTCCTCGAGGAACATCTGCGCCTCGTCGGGGTCGAGCTGGCTGATTTCCTCCTCGATCTTCGCCGAGATCACCACATGGGCGTTGCCTTGGGCCGCGGCCATTTCCGCGACCTTGCGGGAATGTTCGTTGCCGGTGGCCGCGTCTTCCTCGCTGACGTTGCAGACGTAGAGCACCGGCTTGGTGGTCAGCAGTTGCAGGTTCTTCCAGGCGCGGGCGTCTTCGTCCTCGATCTCGACGGTGCGGGCGGGCTTGCCGTCTTCCAGCGCGGCCTGCGCGGCCTTGAGAAGCCGCTCCTGCTGCACCGCCTCCTTGTCGCCGCCGCGCACCTTGCGGCTGAGGTTCTGCAGCCGCTTTTCGATGCTTTCCAGATCGGCCAGCATCAGTTCGGTCTCGATGGTTTCGGCATCGGCCACCGGATCGACGCGGCCCTCCACATGGGTCACGTCGCCATCCTCGAAGCATCGCAGGACATGGGCGATCGCGTCCACCTCGCGAATGTTGTGCAGGAACTGGTTGCCCAGACCCTCACCCTTGGAGGCGCCTTTGACCAGCCCCGCGATATCGACAAAGGTCATCCGGGTGGGGATGATCTGTTTCGATCCAGCGATCTCGGCCAGCTTGTCGAGCCGCGCATCCGGCACCGCGACCTCGCCCACATTGGGCTCGATGGTGCAGAACGGAAAATTCGCGGCCTGCGCGGCGGCCGTCCTGGTCAGAGCGTTGAACAGCGTGGACTTGCCCACGTTGGGAAGCCCGACGATACCCATTCTGAAACCCATGGTCCTGTCCTTTCCGGGTGGCGACGGCGCATGTATGTAAGGCGGCGGGGCGGGGTCAACCCCCGCCACGGTCCGCATGACCGGGCCAGGGCAGAAAAATGCGCTGCCGTCGGCGAAAGGGCAGGTTGGGGATCCGGCGCGTTCTTCCGTCATGTTCGGCATCGGATTCGAACCGGATTTCCAAGGACGCGGCGCGTCAATTTCCCGTGCGTCGGGTATTTTGCGGCACTGCCGGCTTGAACCGTTGGCCGATCTGTCCAAATTCTGTGCAGAATTGGCCAAATAAAACCGAACGAGGCGGCACATGGCAGGAAAACTGATCCGCAGGTTCGTATCCGCGCTGGCGATGACGATCATGGCGGCGCCGGTCGCGGCGCAGCAATGGGTCGTAGGCGCCGGGTGGTCGGACTACAGCTACGCGCGGGCAGACGATTCGATCATCGGCACCTTCGAATATCATGCCGCGCCATTCTATGTCGGCGCCAACGCCGAGGCCGGCTGGGCCCTGAGCGGTGAAGTGACCGGGGCGGGTGACGGTTTTGTCGGAGGCGGTGCCTATCTGACCTACGATCTGGGCCCGGCATGGTTTCTGGAGGCTAGCGTGATGCCCGGCGCCTTTTTCGAGAAACCTCCGGTCAACGATCTTGGCAGCACCTTCGAGATCCGCAGTCTGCTGGGGCTGGGATATCGTTTCGGGAACGGTTCGGCCCTGTCGCTGGCCGTGTCGCACAAGTCGAACGCGAGCACCTCCAACTTCAATCCGGGCGCGAACTCGATCTTTCTGCGTTGGCACTGGGGGATGTAGGGCGGTTCGGCGGCGCGCGGGATTGATTTCCCCTTCGACTTTGGGCACATCGGACGGGAAACAGTGAAAGGCCCGCCATGACCCGCATCGACGCGAAATTCGCCGAACTCAAGGCCGCCGGAAAAAAGGCGTTCGTCGCCTATGTGATGGCGGGCGATCCGGACTACGATACCTCGCTTGAGATCGTGAAGGGCCTGCCGGGTGCGGGTGTGGACATCATCGAACTGGGCATCCCGTTCACCGATCCGATGGCGGACGGGCCGACCATCCAGGCGGCGGGGCAACGGGCGCTCGAAGCCGGGCAGACGCTGCAGAAGACGCTCGACATGGCGGCCGAATTCCGCAAGGGCGACGACAGCACGCCGATCGTGATGATGGGCTATTACAACCCGATCTATAACCGCGGCGTGGACAGGTTCCTGGCCGATGCCAAGGCTGTCGGCGTGGACGGGCTGATCGTGGTGGACCTGCCGCCGGAGGAGGATGACGAGCTGTGCATCCCGGCGCGGGATGCGGGGCTGAATTTCATCCGGCTGGCGACGCCGACGACCGACGACAAGCGCCTGCCGAAGGTGCTGCAGAATACTTCGGGCTTTGTCTACTACGTCTCGATCACCGGTATCACCGGCGCGGGCGAGGCGCAGGCCGCCGACGTTGCCCCCGAGGTGGCGCGGATCAAGGCAAGGACCGACCTGCCGGTGGTCGTGGGCTTTGGCATCAACACCCCCGACAAGGCCCGCGCCATCGCCGGGATCGCCGATGGTGCGGTCGTGGGGTCGGCCATCGTCGCGCGGATCGGGCAGGGGGAGCCTGTGGACGAGGTTCTGGATTTCGTGCGCGGGCTGGCCGAGGGGGCGCATTCGGCCTGAGAGCGCGTGGCGGAACGCCGCCTGGCGGCGGCGTGCCTCCGGCGGGAGTATTTCGGGCAAGATGAAGCAGCGGGGCGCGGCTGCGCCGCGGCGGGCAGGGGGCTGGCCGTCGGGGACAAGATTGGGTGCGCCGTCTCTGACGGAGTCCGCTGGCGCAGTCGAGGCACGAAAAAGTGCTGCATTGCGGGGCAGGCCCTGTATTGGTAATGCATCCTTACCAATACAGCCGGGAATCGCCCAAAATGACCGTCATTACCTGCATCGAAGACCTCAAGCGTCTCTACGAACGCCGCGTGCCGCGGATGTTCTATGACTATGCCGAAAGCGGCAGCTGGACCGAGCAGACCTTTCGCGACAATGTGCGCGACTATCAGGACATCCGCCTGCGCCAGCGCGTCGCCGTTGACATGACCGGGCGCAGCACCGCGACGCAGATGGCAGGGCAGGACGTGGCGATGCCGGTGGCGCTGGCACCGGTGGGGCTGACGGGGATGCAGCATGCCGATGGCGAGATCAAGGCGGCGCTGGCTGCGCGCGATTTCGGGGTTCCCTTCACGCTGTCCACCATGTCGATCAACTCGATCGAGGAAGTGGCTGAGGCCACCCGCGCGCCCTTCTGGTTCCAGCTCTACACGATGAAGGACACCGATTTCACCTCGCGCCTGATCCAGCGGGCCAAGGACGCGGGGTGTTCGGCGCTGGTCATCACGCTGGATCTGCAGATCCTCGGGCAGCGCCACAAGGATCTCAAGAACGGCCTTTCGGCGCCGCCCAAGCTGACGCCGAAAACCATCGCCAACCTGATGACCAAGTGGCGCTGGGGTATCGAGATGCTGGGCGCGAAACGGCGCAATTTCGGCAACATCGTCGGCCATGTTCAGGGGATTTCCGACGCGACCTCGCTGGGCACCTGGACTGCGGAACAGTTCGATCCCTCGCTCGACTGGTCCAAGGTCGAAAAGCTGATGGAGCAATGGGGCGGCAAGGTGATCCTCAAGGGCATTCTCGACCCCGAGGATGCGAAGATGGCGGCCAGGCTGGGCGCCGACGCGATCGTGGTGTCGAACCACGGCGGGCGCCAGCTCGATGGCGCGCTGAGCTCCATTCGCATGCTGCCGCCGATCCTGGATGCGGTGGGGGGTGACATCGAGGTGCATATCGACGGCGGTATCCGCACCGGGCAGGACGTGCTCAAGGCCGTCGCGCTGGGCGCGCGCGGCACCTATATCGGCCGCGCCTTCGTCTATGGGTTGGGGGCAATGGGGCAGGCCGGCGTGACCAAGGCGCTGGAAATTCTGCACCGCGAACTGGACCTGACCATGGCCTTCTGCGGCGAGCGGCGGGTGACCGATCTGGGCCGCCACAACCTGCTGATCCCCGAGGATTTCAGCGGCCGCTGGCAGGACTGACCGCGGCCTGCGCCCGCGCGCGCAGGGCGGCGGTTTCGGCTTCGTCCACGTGCGGCGGCTCGCCGGTGATCGCAACGCCGAACAGGTCGCGTGCCTGATCGGGGGTGTAGCGTTCCAGCCGAACGTCCTCCAGCACCGCCTCGGGCGGGCGCGTGAACGGATCGCCATAGCCGCCGCCGCCGGGCGTCTGCACCCGCACGCGGTCGCCCGCCTTCAGGGGGATGTCCTGTTCCTTGGACAGATGCGCGGGCGTGTATGGTTTGCCCGATTGCCAGACCGTCACCCGGTTCGGTGCCCCGTCGCGCCCGCCCAGCGCCCCTTGCGGGCCGAAGCGTCCATGATCCATGACGAAGCTGGCCCGCGCCGCGCCCCGGCGCAGCTCCACCTCGTAATCAAGCCCGAACCCGCCGCGATGCCGCCCTGCGCCGCCCGATCCTTCATGCAACGCGTAACGGCGATACAGCACCGGGAACTGCTGTTCCATGATCTCAATCGGAGGCGCCTTGGAAATGCCGATGGTGGAACAGCCGTTGGACAACCCGTCATGGTCGGCATTTCCGCCGTAGCCGCCGCCCGAGATCTGATACATAACATAGTCCCGCCCCTGCGCCGGATCATGCCCGCCCAGCGCGAAATTGCCGCTGGTGCCGGCTGGCGCGGCGGTGACGCGGTCGGGCAGCGGTTCGACCAGCGCGGCAAACACCGCCTCGGCGATGCGCTGGGACACTTCCGCCGCGCAGCCCGACACCGGGCGGGGGTATTGCGCGTCAAGAAACGTGCCCTCGATCCCCGTGACATGCAGCGGCTCGAACGCGCCGGCGCTGATCGGCACTTCGGGAAAGATGTGCCGCATGGCCAGATAGACCGACGAAAGCGTCGTCGCCCGGACCGAGTTCATCGGCCCGGCACAGGGCGGTGACGAGCCCGCAAAGTCGAAGGTCAGGCCATCACCGTTCTTCGTGACGGTCAGCCGTATCGCCAGCGGTTCGTTCACAACGCCGTCGCTGTCCACCCAGGCGGTCGAACTGTAACTGCCATCGGGAATCTCGGCGATGAATGCCCGCATCTGCACCGCCGCCCGCTGGCGCAGCTCGGCAATGGCCTCGCTCACAGTGTCGTCGCCATAGCGATCCAGCAGCGCGTTGAGCCGCGCCTCGCCCACCAACAGCGCGGCGGCCTGCGCCTTGACGTCGCCGATGCGCTGTTCGGCCACGCGAATGTTGGACGAGATGATCGCCATGATCTCGGGATCCAGCCGTCCCTGCTTGAACAGCCGCACCGGCGGCAGGCGCAACCCTTCCTGCTCCACCGCCGTGGCCGATGCAGAGAACCCCCCCGGCACCGCCCCGCCCGTGTCGGGCCAGTGTCCGGTATTGGACAGCCAGCAATAAAGCTCGCCCTTGCGATAGAATGGCCGGGCAAAGCGTACGTCCATCAGATGCGTGCCCCCCAGATAGGGGTCGTTGACGATATAGATGTCGTCGGGCTGCGGCTCGGCGGCGCGACCGTCGCGGATCATCTCGATCAGGCTGCGCGTCGAATACTGCATGGTGCCAACGAACACCGGCAACCCGCCCGCCCCCTGCGCGATCAGCGACCCGTCCTCGGCCGAATAAATGCCGTCGGACCGGTCATTCGCCTCGGCGATCACCGGAGAAAAGGCGGCGCGCGAGAAACTCAGGTCCATCTCGTCGCAGACCTGCTGCAATCCCGCCTGAATCACCGTCAACGTGATCGGATCAAGGCTCATGCCCTCTCCTCCCCGCGAACCCCCTGCTCCTTCATCTTGCCGAAAATACTCCGGGGGGTGAGGCCCGTCAGGGCCGAGGGGGGCAGCGCCCCCCTGATGCGCCAGGCCATCATGCCGCACCTCCGATCTCGATCAGGATGTTCCCATCCCCATCCCCGTGCGCCACGTCACCCGGCGCGATCAACACCGTCGTATCCATCTGCTGCGCGATCGCCGGGCCGTCCAGCACGAAGCGTTCGGGCAGGTGATCGCGCCAATAGACCGGCACATCCCGCCAGCCGCCGTCGAAATGAACTGGTCGTGTTTCGATCCACGCCTCTTCCAGCGTCGCCTTGCGCCCGGTCGGGTCGATCAGCGCCGACAGGTCCAGCTCCGCCCTTGCTCCAATCACCGAACAGTTCACGTTCACCACATTCGCGCGAATGTCCGACAGCTCAACCCGGAACCGGTTGAAATAGGCCGCCTCGAACAGCCGCCGCAGCGTGGCAAGGTCCACGTCCGGCCGCTCCAGCGGCACGCGCAGCAGATGGGTCTGGCCCACGAACTGCATGTCCACGCTGTAAATATGGCGGATGTCGCGGATCTCAACCCGTTCCCTGGCGATCAGCGCCTCGCCCTCGGCGGTCTGTGCGGAAAAGACGGCATGCAGCCGGTCCGGATCCAGTTGATCCAGCGGGGTGTTGATCGTGGTGACGAAATCGTGCCGCAGATCGGCCACAACGCAGCCGATCGCGTTGGTGATGCCCGGGCGTGCGGGCACCAGCACATGCGGAATGCCCAGCTCGCGTGCCAGCGCGCAGGCATGCAGCGGCCCGGCCCCGCCAAAGGCGAACAGGGCAAAGTCGCGCGGATCCGCACCCAACGAGATCGACACCATGCGGATCGCGCCCGCCATCTTCATGTTGGCGACCCGGATCACCGCCTCGGCCGCCCCCACCGCGTCCAGCCCCAGAGGCGCGCCCAGCTCGCGGGCAAAGATTTCCTTCACGGCCTCCACCGTGACCCCGCCCTCAACCGCGTTCAGTCGCGACGGGTCCAGCCGGCCCAGGATCAGGTTTGCGTCGGAAATCGTCGGTCGCATGCCGCCGCGCCCATAGCAGATCGGCCCCGGATCGGCTCCGGCGCTCTCGGGCCCCACCTCCAGCAGCCCCGAAGCATCGACCCGCGCGATCGACCCGCCGCCCGCGCCCACGGTTCGCACGTCCACCATCGGCACATGGATCGGCATGGCGTATTCGATCTCGATCTCGTTCGACACGGTGGGCTCCGCGCCCCGGATCAGCGCCACATCGGTTGACGTGCCGCCCATGTCGTAGGTGATCAGGTTCTCCTGCCTTGCCCGGCGCCCGGTATAGGCCGCCGCCATCACGCCCGAGGCGGGGCCGGACATCACCGTCTTGGCCGCCTCCAGCGCCACCCGCGACGAGGACACCATGCCCCCATTGCCGTTCATCACCAGGACGTCGCCGCGATAGCCGCCGCGTTCCAGTTCCCGCACCAGCCGCCGGATATAGCGGTCCAGCAGCGGCTGCACCGCCGCGTTCGCCGCGGCCGTCACGCCGCGTTCGAATTCGCGGCTTTCCGACAGCAGCGCGTGACCCATCGTGATGTGATCGTTGGGCCAGATCTCGCGCAGGATCTCGGCCGCGCGCACCTCATGCGCGGGATTGGCATAGGCGTGAAGGAAATGCACCACCACCGCCTCGCAGCCCTGCGCCAGCAGGCGTTCGCCGGCGGCGCGCAGGGCGGCCTCGTCCAGCGGCACCACCACCTGCCCGTCGCTGTCCATCCGTTCGGGCACCTCCAGCCGCAGATCGCGCGGGATCAGCGGGGTGAAGGAGCCCTTCATCCCGTAGGGCCGGGGCCGCGTGCGCCGGCCCAGTTCCAGCACGTCGCGAAAGCCCTGCGTGGTAATCAGGCCGGTTTTCGCCAGTTTGCGTTCCAGAACGGCATTGGTCGTGGTGGTGGTGCCATGCACGATCAGATCCAGCGCGGCCAGATCGCAGTCGGCGGCCCGCAGCGCGTCCATCACGCCAAAGGCCTGGTTCTCGAGCGTGCTGGGCACCTTGGCCAGGCGGACGCGGCCCGACCTTTGGTCGAGTTCGAGAAGGTCGGTGAATGTGCCGCCGACATCCACGCCGGCCACTGCGCCGGAAGTCTGATCTGTCATGACCCTCCCCGAAACTTGTTCGTATGCAAAAGGTTTCCTTGCGTTTCATGGGCTTGTCAACGTGGCGCTGCGCGGATTTGCGGCTTGTCCGGGCGAGCCGCCTGGGTATCATCGGGGCGATGACATGTTCCCTGCGCCTGATCCTGGCCTCGCTGGCCTTGGCGGCTTCGACCGGAGCTGCCCATGCCCATGCCTCCGAAGGCGGGCTGGTTCTGCTCTTGCCGACCGATCTCTATGTCGGGGCCGGCGCAGGGGCAGTGGCGCTGACCGTGCTGCTGCTGACGGTGCTGCCGGATCGGGTCACGCTGGGCCTGTTCCGTCCGTTGGCCGGCCCGCGCCTGCCGCGTCTGCCGGGGCGCGTCGTGGTCAGCTGCCTGTCCTTTCTGGTGCTCGTGGCGCTGGTCGGGATCGGAGCCGTAGGTCCGACCGATCCGCAGAAGAACCTGCTGCCGCTGAGCGTCTGGACGCTGTTCTGGGTTGGGCTGGTCACGCTTCAGGGGCTTTTCGGCAACCTCTGGGCCTGGGTGAACCCCTGGACCGGGCCGGTGGCGGTGACGCGCGAAATTACAGGCGCGCGCGCGGCCCTGCGGCTGTCGCCGCGGCTTGGCCATGCCGTCGCGATCGCGACGTGGTTGGGGTTTGCCGCATTCCTGCTGGTCGATCCTGCGCCGGCGGACCCGCGCCGGCTGGCGGCGGTCGTCTGGGGCTACTGGGTCTTTACCTTTGCCGCCACGCTGGCCTTCGGCCCGCGCTGGCTGCGCCGGGCCGAGGCGTTCACGGTGTTTCTCGGCATCTACGCCCGGGTCGCGATCTTGGGACGACGGGGCGGGCGGCTCCGCGCGGGCGTGCCCGGCTGGAGGATATTCGCCGCGCGCGCGCCACTGCCGGGGCTGTCGGTGCTTATGGTCATGATGCTGGCCACCGGCAGCTTTGACGGGCTGAACGAAACCTTCTGGTGGTTTTCCGTTCTGGGGCTGAACCCGTTGGAGTTTCCCGGCCGTTCCGCCGTCGTGCTGCCGAATCTGGCCGGTCTTTTGGTTGCCAATGCCGGACTGGTGGCGGCCTTTGCCCTGACCGTCTGGGCGGGGCTGCGGCTGGCGCGCAGCGAGATGGGGCCGGGCGACGGCTTTCGTCTCTTTGCCCCGACGCTCTTGCCGATCGCGCTGGGCTATCATGTGGCGCATTACCTGACCAGCTTCATGGTGGACGGCCAATATGCGCTGCTGGCCGCCACCGATCCGCTGGGCCGGGGGGACGATCTGCTGGGGCTGGGGAAGGTCTATGTCACGACGGGGTTCTTCAATACGCTGGGGTCGATGCGGGTGATCTGGCTGAGCATGGCCGGCGCGGTAGTCCTGGGCCATGTCATCGCCGTGCTGCTGGCCCACGCGGTCGCGGTGCGCGCCCTGGGCCCCGGCCGCCGCGCGGCGTTGAGTCAGGCGCCGCTGGCGATCTTCATGATTTTCTACACGTTGTTCGGCCTCTGGCTGCTTGCCTCGCCACGCGGGTTGTGACAGCGGAAGGACCGAGAGATCATGCAATCGACTGGACAAGACCCGGACGGATTAGCACACTTGCGACCAATGAGGTCAGAAATGCGACCCGATCAACCTGCCAGCATGGGGGATACTCCAATGACCGATCAGACCCGAAAACCTGCCCGGACGACCCGTCGCGGGGCACTGAAGACGCTGGGCGGCGCGGCCGCCGCGACGACTCTGCCGCTCTGGGCGCGCTATGCCGGCGCGCAGAGCGCCGAGCCGATCCGCATCGGCTTTCAGGTGCACCGCACAGGCATCGGCGCGGCCTATGGGCGCTGGTATGACCGTACCACCATGGCGGCGGTGAAAAGGATCAACGACGCCGGCGGCATCAACGGCCGCATGGTCGAGATCGTGGCCGAGGATGACGGCACCGACCCCAAGCGCGGCGCCGAGGTGGTGGAGAAATTCGCCACCCAGCACAAATGCGACGTGGGCTTCGGCACGCTGTTTTCCCATGTGGTGATCGGATCGTCCCCACGCGCGGGCGAGCTGAAGCTGCCCTATTTCGTGGTGTCCGAAGGCCACCATGTCGCGTCGGGCATGCTGAACCGTTACACGCTGCAGCCCGGCATCACCGACGTCAAAAGCCAGGTCCTGGCGATGGCGCCCTTCGTCAAGGAAAACCTCGGCAAGAAGGTGACGATGATCTTTCCCGACTTCGCCTTTGGCCACGATCACCGCGATTTCTTCACCGCGGCGATGAAGGCGGCCGGCGGCGAGGTGCTGGAACACATCGCCATTCCGCCGACCGAGACGAGCTTTACCCGGTATTTCCCCAAGATCCCGCGCGAAACGGAGGTGCTCTATCACGTCATGGTCGGCCCGGCGGTGCTGACCTTCGTCAAGGAAATGGGTGAATTCTTCGGACCCAGCCGCCCCGAAATCTTTGGCTTCATCGACAGTCTGGAGGCGGTGGATATCCGCAGCCCCGGCCTGGAATTCCTTGAAGGCACCTACTTCTGGGAGGGCCACCCGCGCTATGCCCAACCCGACCAGACCGAGTTCGACAAGGCCTATCGCGCCGCCGTGGGGGTGGACGAGAACGGCGCCTCGGTGAGCGATCCCAAGGACGTCTCGACCTATGCGCACATGTTCGGCTGCTGGGAGACGCTTTATGTCATCAAGAAGGGCATGGAGGCCGCCGGCTATCGCGGCCCGCAGGATCGCGCCGCGCTGATCGAGGCGGTGGAGGCGATGACGGACATGCCGGAATCGTTCGAGCACCCGCAGGGGCCCAAGGTATTCAACGGCAAGACCCACCAGGTGTTCGGCGTGCAGTATATCAGCCGGGTCGAGGGCGGCCGGCTGAACGTCAAGCACACCACGAGCATCGAGGAAGGCTTCTATCCCGACGAGGTGGATTACACAAAGCAACCCCTCTAAGGGCACCGGCCCGGCCGCGGACCCGTGCCCGGCACGGATTCGCGGCGGGCGCATTGCGCAACCGGGCATGTCGTGCATGATGGGCGCCAGCAACCGGGGGCAGTGACCGGGGCGGCGCGACGGGGGAACGCATGGCGGCGACGACATTTCTGGACACACCGCAGGGGCGGCGGCTGGCCTATCACAGGACCGAGGGCAAGGGGCCGTGGATCGTGTTCCTGGGCGGTCTGAAATCGGACATGGAGGGCACCAAGGCGGTGCATCTGGAGGCTTGGGCGCGCGCGCACGGGCGGGCCTATCTGCGGTTCGACTATTCCGGCCATGGCGAAAGCAGCGGCCGGTTCGAGGAAGGCTGCATCGGCGACTGGCACGAGGATACGCTCGCCGCGGTAACGGCGCTGACAGAGGGGCCGATCGTGCCGGTGGGGTCGTCCATGGGCGGCTGGCAGGCGCTGCTGCTGGCGCGGGCGGTGCCCCAGCGGATCGCGGGGATGGTGACCATAGCCGCGGCGCCCGATTTCACCGAGGACGGGTATTGGGCGCGTTTCAGCGAGGAGCAGAAGCGCCGGTTGCTCGAACACGGGCGGATCGAGCTGCCGTCCGACTACATGGAGCCCTACATCGTCACCATGCGCATGATCGAAAGCGGACGCGCGCATCTGGTGCTGCGAACGCCGCTGGCGCTGCCGTTTCCGGTCCGATGCCTGCAGGGGACGGCCGATACGGCGGTATCGACCGAAACCGCGCTGCGACTGCTGGATCACGCGGACTGCCCGGACATGCGGCTGACGCTGGTGAAGGACGCCGATCACCGGTTCTCCGACGGGCCGTGCCTGGGGATCATCGAGAACGCCATTCTCGACGTTCTGGGAGAGGCGTGATGCGCGCTCTGGGGCGGTTCCTGGGGCGGCTGGTTCTGGTGCTGATTCTGCTGGGCGGGGCGCTCTGGTGGTTCGGGCCCTACGAGCCGGTGGAGCTGAATGCGCGGTTCGATCCACGCAAGTTCGGAGAAGGCGTGCAGGTCTATTTCGAAAGCGTCGAGGCGCGACATGACGACATCACGCCCGGCGTCGAAAAACGCGTGATCTGGCGCCCCGGCTTCGAGGAGCGCCGGACCCCCTGGTCGGTTCTGTATCTGCACGGTTTTTCCGCCACCTCCGAAGAGATCCGCCCCGTGCCCGACCGCGTGGCCGAGGCGCTGGGCGCAAATCTGGTGTTCGAGCGGCTGGCCGGACATGGCCGGGGCGGGACGGCAATGGCCGAACCCGCGGCGCATGACTGGATGCTGGACGTGGCCGAGGGGCTGGCGGCCGCCCGCGCCGTGGGCGAACGGGTGGTGGTGATTTCGACCTCTACCGGGGGCACTTTGGCAACCGCGGCCGCAGTGGATCCGGAGCTGTCGCGCGACGTGGCGGCGATGGTGTTCATCTCTCCCAATTTCGGGATCAACGATCCGGCGGCCTTTGCCCTGACCCTGCCGGCGGCGCGCTGGTGGCTGCCGAAGGTGGTGGGGGAAACCTATTCCTTTGCGCCGCGCAACGCGGCCCATGGTCGATTCTGGACCACCTCCTATCCCACGGTGGCGCTGCTTCCGATGGCGGCGCTGGTCGAACGGGTCGTGGATCTGGATGTTTCAGGCGTGACGATACCGGCGCTGTTCAGGTTGTCGGACGCCGACAAGGTGGTTCGCCCCGACATCACCCGCGCCGTTGCGGCGCGCTGGGGTGGACCGGTGGCGATACAGGCCGTCGAAATGGGGCCACAGGACGACCCGAACGCCCATGTCATTGCCGGGGACATCCAGTCGCCGGGGCAGACCGACGCGACCGTGCGGGACATTCTGGACTGGCTGGAAAGGGTGGGCGTGAAATGACCGAGCCTCTGGTTCTGCTGCCGGGCATGATGTGTGACGCTCGTCTGTTCTGGCCGCAGATCAATGCGCTGTCACGCGATCACGCGGTCATGGTCGCGCCGATCACAAGGGGCGATACGATCGAAGAGATCGCCGAGGGCCTTTTGGACCAGCTGCCGGCGCGGTTCGCGCTGGCGGGGCTCAGCATGGGCGGGATCGTGGCCATGGAGATTCTGCGGCGCGTCCCCGAACGGGTGGTGCGGCTTTGCCTGATGGATACCGATCCCCTGGGCGAAACGCCGCAGATCGCCGCGATGCGCGAGCCCTGGATCGCTCAGGCCAGGGCCGGGCGGCTGGATATCGCGATGGAAGAGTCGTTGAAGCCCGCCTTTCTGGCGCCGGGGCCCGAACGGATGACCCTGCTGCGGTTCATGTACGAGATGGCGCAGGATCTGGGGGCGGAACTGTTCGTCCGGCAATCCCGCGCGTTGCAGCGGCGCGTGGACCAGCAGGATGTTCTGCGTCGCTATCGGGGGCCGACTCTGATCCTGTGCGGGGAACATGACGGGCTGACCCCGGTGAAGCGGCACGAGGCCATGGCGGCGCTGATGCCGAACGCGCGGCTGGTGATCGTGCCGGAAGCTGGACACCTGCCGACGCTGGAACAACCCGAAGCCGTCACCCAAGAGCTGCGCGCGTGGCTGGATGGCGGGGACCGGCCGCCCCGATGAGCCCGCCCGGCCAGCTTCGGGCGGTGTTCGATGATCTATGCCCCGGTGCCGCTCTGGCGGGGGGCAGACGGGTCCGGGGCGAGGCTCAGGCGCTCAACGAACCGAGGCTCTGGGCATGACCGAGTGAGGGCCACGCGCCTCAGCCGGCTGCCGCGTTCCGGTTGGCGGGCTTGCGGCTGCGTGATTTGCGGCTGTTCTTGTCCATGAATTCGATCACCAGCGGGCGGATGTTGTCGCGCCAGGACCGGCCGGCAAAGATGCCGTAGTGACCGGCACCGGGTTCGACATGGTGGGCCTTCAGGCTGTCGGGCAGGCCGGTGCACAGATCCAGCGCCGCGACGCACTGGCCGGGGGCCGAAATGTCGTCCTTGGCGCCTTCGACCGTCTTGACCGCGACATCGGTGATCTTGCCGATATCCACCTTGTGGCCGTTCACCACGAATTCGTTTCGCGCGATTTCGCGATTCTTGAAGATGCGTTCGACCGTGGACAGGTAGAATTCCGCCGTCATGTCCATGACCGCGAGGTATTCATCATAGAACCGGTTGTGGGCGTCGTGGTCCGAGGCCTCGCCGCGCATCACGCGCATGATCTGTTCGTTGAAGGCGCTGGCATGCCGGTCGGCGTTCATCGACATGAACCCGGCCAGCTGCATGAGGCCCGGATATACCAGCCGACCCACGCCCTTGTATTTGAACCCGACCCGCTGGATCGCGAACTCCTCGAGCTGACCCATCGTCACCCGGCGGCCGAAATCGGTCACGTCGGTGGCGGCCGCGTCCGGGTCGATCGGCCCGCCGATCAGGGTGAGCGTCTGCGGCTGCGCCCTGGGGTCCAGCTCGGCCAGATAGGCGGTCGCCGCCAGCGTCAGGGGCGCAGGCTGGCACACGGCGATCACATGGATCTCCGGCCCCAGTTCGCGCATGAAATCCACGAGGTACTGGGTATAGTCTTCGACGTCGAACTTGCCCGCCGACACGGGAATGTCGCGGGCGTTGTGCCAGTCGGTCACGAAGACGTCGCAGTTGACGATCAGGCTTTTCACCGTGCTGCGTAGCAGCGTCGCATAGTGGCCCGACATCGGCGCCACCAGCAGCACCTTGCGCGGCATCGGCTTGCGCCCGTTCACGCGAAACTCGATCAGATCGGCAAAAGGGCGTTCCACCACCGGCAGGATCTCGACCAGATGATCCTTGCCGTCCTCGCAGGTGAAGGTGCGGATGCCCCAGTCGGGCTTGGCAACCATGCGCTGAAAGGTCCGTTCCGTGACCTGGCCCCAGGCCGCCATCCAGTCCAGCGCCGGATTCGGCATCATCGCGAAAACCGGATAAGAGGCAAAGGAGGAAGCCGTCGCGCCCAGCCACTGGTTGAAATTGCGCGCCGACTCCATCACGTCATAGGTTGCCAGGTATCGCATCACCGTCTCCTTCGCATGACCACGCCGGGTGGGCCATCCTTGGGGCCATTCGCCGCTTTCCCCGCGGTGAGGGCCACGTTATCCTTTGCAGGGTTATTCTGCACAGCAGCAAGGTAAGAGGGATTTCTTAAAATGACAACAAGCGAGAATGGCGCACCAGCCGTCACCGGCGAGAGCCTTGAAAAGCTCAAGGAGAACATGGCCCGGGTCGAGGCCCTGTCCAAGCGCCTGATCGACGTGATGTCGCGCAAGACGTCCCACAACCCGGCGCTCAACGCGCCCAGCCAGGAATTGTTCGCAAAGGCGGCGGTGGCCTACTGGAATCAGGTGATGCAGAACCCCGCCAAGCTGATCGAGCAGCAGGTTCATTACTGGAGCAAATCGGTCCTCAACTTTGCCGAGGCGCAGCAGGCGCTGGCGGGGCTGAAGGCCGAGGAGGGTGACGAAGCCGCCAGCCGCGACCGGCGTTTTTCCAACCCGCTGTGGCGTGAAAATCCCTATTTCAACCTCATTCGCCGGCAATATCTGCTGAACGCCGAGGCGATGGAAAAGGTGGTCGAGGCCGCCGAGGATCTGGACCCGAAGGAAAAGAAACGGCTCAACTACTTCACCCGCCAGATCATCGACATGATGGCGCCGACGAATTTCCTGCCCACAAACCCCGACGCGCTGCAGAAGGCGCTGGAAACGGACGGGGAATCGCTGGTGCGGGGGCTGGAGAACCTTGTCGCGGATCTGGAGGCCAATGACGGCGAACTGGTGGTGCGGCTGGCCGACGAAAGCGCCTTTGAAATCGGCGGGAACATCGCCACCACGCCCGGCGAGGTCGTCTATCGCAACCGGATGATGGAACTGATCCAGTATGCGCCCAGCACCGAAAAGGTGCACGAGATTCCCATCGTCCTGTTCCCGCCCTGGATCAACAAGTTCTATATCCTCGACCTCAAGCCCGAAAACAGCTTCATCAAATGGGCGGTGGATCAGGGCTACACGGTCTTCGTGGTCAGCTGGGTGAACCCGGACGAGACGTATCGCGACGTCGGCATGGAGGATTATATCGAAGAGGGGTTCGTTCGTGCCATCGAAGAGGCCAAGAGTATCTGCAAGGTCAAGCAGGTCAACGCGATCGGCTATTGCATCGCGGGCACGACGCTGGCGCTGACGCTCGCGCTGCTCAAGAAGCGCGGCGACAAGCCCATCAAGTCCGCCACATTCTTTACCGCGCTGACCGATTTTTCGGACCAGGGAGAGTTTACCCCGTTCCTGCAGGACGATTTCATCGACGGGATCGAAGAAGAGGTCGAGGAGCACGGCTATCTGCGCTCCTACATCATGGCGCGGACCTTCAGTTTCCTGCGCTCCAACGATCTGGTCTATCAGCCGGCGATCCGCAGCTACATGATGGGCGAGACGCCCCCGGCCTTCGATCTGCTCTACTGGAACGGGGACGGGACGAACCTGCCGGGGCGCATGGCGGTGCAGTATCTGCGCAGCCTTTGCCAGCGCAACGAGTTCACCACGACCGGCTACAAGATCCTCGGCCAGAAGCTGCATGTGAGGGATGTGGACGTGCCCCTGATGGCGATCACCTGTGAAACCGACCATATCGCGGCATGGAAGGACTGCTATCGCGGGGTTCAGATGATGGGGTCGCGGTCCAAGACCTTCATCGTGTCAGAATCGGGCCATATCGCCGGCATCGTGAACCCGCCCAGCAAGAACAAGTATGGCCATTACACCAACCCTGATCTCAAGCTCGACGCCGATGCTTGGCTGAAGACCGCCGAGCATCACGAGGGATCGTGGTGGCCGCGCTGGGAGACCTGGCTGCGCAAGCGCGCGGGCAAGCTGGTGCCGGCGCGAACGCCGGGCGATTCGGACCACCCGCCTTTGGCACCCGCGCCGGGAACCTATGTCAGGGTAAAGGCAAAGCGTTGATTTCAAAAGTGGAATAAAAATTTCTGCATCGCAGCAAAAAAGTCTTGAAATGCTGCGATGCAGAATGCATATTGTCCTCAGCTGATGCGGGCCGGGCCGAACCGGCAAAGCAGGAAAGGATCAGGACAATGGCAAAGACTCAGGATTTCTCCGCGATCATGAAGGACTTCATGGGCGCGTTCCCGGTGGATGCTTCGGCGCTTGAAAACGCGTTCAAGAACCAGGCTTCGCTGAACGAAAAGCTGGCTGGCGTGGCTCTGGAAGCCGCTGAAAAGTCGGCCGAAATCTCCAACAAGTGGACCAAGGACACGATCGCCAAGCTGGCCGAGGTGGCCAAGGCCAAGAACGAGCCGGCCGATTACGCCAAGGCAATCGCCGACTTCACCAGCGCCGCCGCCGAAGTGGCCGCCGAAAACATGGCCGCCTATGCCGAGATCGCCAAGAAAGTGCAGATGGACACCGTCGAGCTGCTGATGGCTGCTGGCAAGTCCGCTGCCGAGGACGCGACCGCCGCCGTCAAGAAGGCCACCAACGAGGTGACCAACGTGGCCAAGAAGGCGGCCGCCAAGTAAGGCGACGAAACACAAGAGCTGTTGCACCCATCTCCTCCTCCCAATCGGTGCAATCGCTGGGGCGGGCCTTGAGCCCGCCCTTTCTTTTTCTGCGGACAATTCGGGCGTTCCTGGGTGAATTGTTTCCATACAAGGGCGGCGACAAAGCGCCGGCTTCAGTCGAAAATGCCTGAAATTCAGTCCGTTGCATCTGCCGATGCCGCGATCCACTGACGCAAATTCAGAAAAGACTTGAGCGCTCACGGGTTCGTGAGCAGACTGTGAGCGTCGAACCCGGCCAGCTGGCGGGGGGGGGGGTGTTTTCTGTGTGTTTTTGCCTGCCGTTGGTGGGGGGGTATGTGAAAGTTTCTGATCTTTTCCGTTGCGGGCTGCTGTGTCTTTCCCTGACCGCTCAAGGTGTTTCTGCGCAGAGCCCGGTTGGCACGAACCTTGCCTATTCCGACGGCATGTTCGACCGGCAGAACGACGTCACGAACAAGATCCCGCTTGCGCTGAGGGCGCGCGCCTCGGGCGATCTGGGAACCGGGCGGTTGTATCTCGGCGGCCGGTTCGTCGGGACGGTCATCAGAGAGGATACGAACACGGCGGGCAAGTTTCCGATCCTGTCGCGCTTTCCCGCTTCTCATTCCACGGGAACGTCCGACACCTATGGCGTCATCAACGAGATTTCGCTGGGCGCGACGCTGACGCTGCCCATGGTGACGGCCTATGCGCAGGGCGAATATTCCGAACTGATCTTTCCCGGCCAGAGTGACGTCCAACTGAGGAAATACTGGCTGGCCGTCGGCGACCTTGGCCAGTCGCCATTCTACGCCGCCATTGGCCGGAAGACCGTGAACTTTGGCGACTTTTCCTCATATGCGCCCTTCACGCACAACCACAGCGCGCACTACTTCTGGGCGCAGACAAGGGATCCGCTGCTGGAGCTGGGATATGTCACCGACCGGACCGAGATCGCGCTGTCCCTGATCCGCGAACATCGCGGGTTCCGGGTGCTCAACAGCCCCGACAATGACGGGGGTTATGAAAACTTTGCCGTCAACTTTCGCCACCGGCTTGATCTGAGCGGTGGCCTTGCATTGCGGCTTGGCGCGGGGTTTCTGCGGGGCACGATCTATGACAGCACGATCGCGCACCACCCGCCGAACAGCGGTGTGAACCGGATCTGGAACGGGGCGTGGGACGTCAACGCCACGCTCAGCGCCGCACGTTTCGACGTGATGGGCGAATTTACCCGGACCGAGCATGCCTGGCCTGCCACCGGCCACAAGGTGTCCGCCCTGACGGTGCAGGGCCGCTATCGGACCGAACTGTTCAGCCGCCCGGCTCTCTGGTCGCTCGCCGCCAGCAGGGGCGTGCAGGGCGCGTCGGGAACCGAATGGGAGAAAATGGATCAGGTGGTGCTGGGGCTGCAGGTTCAGGCGGCACCGAACGTGTCGCTGGGGGCCGAATATGTCTTCAACGAAGGTTTCGTGCCGCTCATCATGCCGACGGTCGTCGCCGATTCGGGCGTGCGGTCGCATACCTTCATCGTCGGGGCCAGGCTGACCTTCTGATTTCCCCGCTCTTTCCTTTTGTTCTGCGCTCGCATAGTGTTTTCTGCAACGCAATGTCGGGGAGGAACGGACGTGGCGGAAAAGGAAAAACCCCTTCTCATCAAACGATATGCCAGCCGCAGGCTCTACAATACCGAAACCAGCGACTACGTGACGCTGGAGGATATAGCCGGTTTCATCCGTGACGGCCGCGAAGTGCAGATCGTCGATCTCAAGACCGGCGACGACCTGACCCGGCAGTATCTGCTGCAGATCATCGCGGAACATGAGAGCCGTGGTGAAAATATCCTGCCCGTCAACGTCCTGAACGATCTCGTCCGCAGCTACATGATCCCCGGCGGGGGCATGATGCCGCAGTTCCTGCAACAGTCGTTCGAGATGCTGCGCAAAAGCCAGGAAAAGATGATGGAGAACATGAACGCCATGAACCCGATGGCCAAGATGCCCGGATTCGAGGCGTTGCAGGCCCAGCAGGAGGCGTTCCTCAAGGCGATGACCGCCGGATTGTCGGGCAACTGGTCGGGGCCGTCGCGCGAGGATGACGAGACGTCTTCGGACAAGGAAAAGTCCGAAGATCTCGACGCCATCAAGAAGCAGCTGTCCGACTTGCAGGACAAGCTGTCGAAGCTGAGCTGACCCCTTGCCTCAGGTGCCGTAGGCACGTTGCGGTCCGACGGTGCGTTCCGCGGCCTCGAGCAGAATGTCGGCGATCACGTCCAGTTCCGCGCGGGTCAATCGCACAGGCAGCCGCACATCGCAGGCCCGCATCAACATGGCGCGCGTCTTGGGCAGCTCCGGGATCTCGGGCAGAAACTGCCAGTTCCAGAAGGCCCGCGCATTGTCCGCGCTCATGCCAAAGACCTGCACGTTCACGCCCATCCCGGCCGCCATCGCGGCAAAGGCGCGAACCTGATCGTCGCTCATGCCCACCAGATTGAACTGGATCGAATCCGGCGCGCGCTCCTCCCGCGCCAGCTTTTCCGGCACCTCGATCCAGGGCGAGGCGTTGAGCCGCGCCGCCACATGGTCGTGATTGGCTCGCCCGTCACGCACCCGGCGGTCCAGCTCGGGCAGTTGCGGCCGGATCACCGCAGCCGACAGGTTCGACATGCGGAGATTGTAAAGCGGCAACCTGTTCTGCCAGCGGGCAAAGGCCTCCTGCAGAACCGGGTGTTTCTTCCAGTTGTGCTCATAGGCGCCGGACAGGATCACTGCCCGTGCGATCAGGTCGGCGTCGTCGCTGATCATGATCCCGCCCTCGCCGGCATTGATCATCTTGTAGGACTGGAAGGAAAAGCACCCCACGTGACCGATCGTGCCGATCTTGCGCCCGCCCCAGGTGGTGCCCAGCGAATGCGCGGCGTCCTCGATCACGGGAATGCCGCGTGCATCGCACAAGGCCATGATCGCGTCCATGTCGCTGGTGTGGCCGCGCATGTGGCTGATGATCACTGCCTGAACATCGCTCAGTCTGGCCTCGAAATCCTTCAGATCGACCCGGTAATTTCTGCCCACTTCGCACAGGACCGGGATGCACTCGGCATGCACGACGGATGACGGCACTGCGGCAAAGGTGAAGCCGGGGATCAGAACCCGGGCGTTCCGCGGCAGGTCCAACGCCTTGAGCGACAGGAACAGCGCGGCCGAACAGGACGACACTGCCAGCGCGTATTTCGTCCCCATCAGCCGCGCAAACTCGGTTTCCAGCAGGGCAACCGGCGCGTCCTGCGGCGCGGTGTAGCGGAACAGGTCTCCGGATTGCAGCAGTGCATCTATTGCCGAGCGCGCGGACTCCGGGATCGGCTCGGCTTGGTGAACGTCTGGCACCCTTTTCATATTTTGATTTCCCGAATTGAATATGCGGAAAAACTAAAACAAGTGCCGAGATGCGCCAAGGGGTCTGCCGCAGATTGTCACGGAAACTTCAAACAGCTATCGCCGCTCAGACCCCCAGCCGATCGCGCAGCGCAAACCAGGTCATCGCCAGAACCAGAAGCGGCGTGCGAAAACCCGGCCCACCGGGGAAGGGCGGAACAGGCAGGCGGGACATCACGTCAAAGCCCTCCGACTCGCCCCGGATCGCCAGCGCCATGAGCTGTCCGGCATGGGTCGCTGTGCCGACGCCGTGGCCGGAATAGCCCGAGGCAGACAGGATGTTCGGCGCGACCCGCGCGAGATAGGGCAGGCGCTTCATGGTGATGGCCAGAGTGCCGCCCCAAGCGTAATCGATCCGCACGTCCCGCAGATGCGGGAAAATCTCGGTCATCGGTTTGCGCACGACTGCGGCGATGTCCCTGGGGAACCTGTAGCCGTAACTCTCGCCGCCGCCGAACAGCAGCCGCTTGTCCCGGCTCAGCCGGAAATAGTTGATGACAAAGCGGCTGTCGGCCACGGCCACGTCGCGGGTCAGAACCCTGTTCGCGTCCTCGCCCAGAGGTTCGGTCGCGACGATGAAATTGTTGATCGGCATCACCCGCGCCGCCACCTTGCGGTTCAGCCCGCCGAGGTATCCGTTGCAGGCCAGGATCACATGATCGGCCACCACGCGGCCGCGGTCGGTGCGCACGATCGCAGGCTGGCGTTCCTCGACATGGTGAACCTGCGTCTCCTCGAAGATCCGCACGCCCGCGGCCGCCGCCGCCCGGCCCAGCCCCAGCGCATAGTTCAGCGGATGCAGATGTGCCCCGCCCATGTCGAGGCAGCCGCCCTTGTAGTCGGGCGAGGGGCAGATCGCACCGCACGCGGCCTCGTCCAGGATCTCGACCTTGTCATAGCCATAGCGGTCCCGCAGCAGCGCGCCGTATTCATGCAGATGCCGCACTTCGGCCTTCGACGAACCGGTCCACATGATCCCCGGCGTCAGATCGCAGTCGATCCCGTGCCGCGCGATCAGCCCGCGCACCAGATCCTTCGCCTCTTCGCCCATCTGCCACAGCTTCCGCGCATCGTCGGGGCCTACCAGCCTTTCCAGCGCGTCCTGCTCGACCCGCTGCCCGCTGCCCAGCTGCCCGCCATTGCGCCCCGAGGCGCCGAACCCCACCCGATGCGCCTCAACCAGCACCACATCCAGCCCCGCCTCGGCCAGATGCAGCGCCGCCGACAACCCGGTATAGCCCGCGCCCACCACGCAGACATCCGCCTTGACCTCGCCGCGCAAGGGCGGGAACCGGGCCAGCTCATGCGCCGTCGCCGCATACCAGCTCGGCGGAAATTCCCCCTTGCGATCATTGGAATACAATAGGTTCACGGCCACCCCCCGCAGGCCGCATCACGCCGACCTGCTGCTTCTTTCTGGTCTTAAATACCTATTGCGCCACGCATGCCACGGGCGCGCCGTCAGACGTTGAGCAAAAGGTGCTCTCGTTCCCAGGGAGAGATCACCTGCAGGAATTCCTCATATTCCGCCCGCTTTACCGCCGCATAGACCCGGGCGAATTCCGGGCCGAGGATCTCGTGCAGCTCGGTCGCCGCCTCGAACTGATCCAGCGCCTGACCCATCACCTGCGGAATGTCGCCCTCGCCGCGATAGGCGTCCGTCTTGCACTGCTTGCGCGGCCACAGTTCGTTTGCCATGCCCAGATAGCCGCAGGCCAGCGACGCGGCGATGCCCAGATAGGGGTTGCAGTCCATCCCCGGTATCCGGTTCTCGATCCGCTTCGCCTCGGGGCCCGAAATCGGGATGCGCAGCCCCGTGGTGCGGTTGTCCCGGCCCCATTCCAGGTTGATCGGCGCGGCATAATCCTTCACATAGCGCCGATAGCTGTTCACATAGGGTGCCATGATTGCGATCGCCTGCGGCATGTGGGCCTGCAACCCGCCCAGGAAGCCGAAGAACAGATCGGTTTCCCCGCCCTGAGGCCCGCTGAAGATATTCAGCCCGGTCGTCCTGTCCACCACCGAATGGTGAATGTGCATCGCGCTGCCGGGTTCGTCCTCGATCGGCTTGGCCATGAAGGTGGCAAAACTGTCATGCCGCAGCGCCGCCTCGCGAATCAGCCGCTTGAAGTAGAAGACCTCGTCGGCCAGCTTTACCGGGTCGCCGTGCCGCAGGTTGATCTCGAGCTGCCCGGCCCCGCCTTCCTGGGTAATGCCGTCGATCTCGAACCCCTGCGCCTCGGCAAAGTCGTAGATGTCGTCGATGACCGGGCCGAACTCGTCCACCGCCGTCACCGAATAGGCCTGCCGCGCCGCAGCCGGCCGGCCCGACCGTCCCATCATCGGTTCGATCTCCTTGGCCGGGTCCAGATTGCGCGCGACGATGTAGAATTCCATCTCGGGCGCCACGATCGGCTCCCAGCCCCGGTCGCGATATAGCTGGACCACCTTCTTCAGCACGTTGCGCGGGCTGAACGGGATCGGATTTCCGTCGCGGTCATGGGCGTCGTGGATGACCTGCAACGTCCAGTCCGCCGTCCATGGCGCGGCCGAGGCGGTGGACATGTCCGGGGTCAGGATCATGTCGCGCTCGATATACCCGTCTTCCCCGGCGGCATCCTGGCTCCAGTCGCCGGTGATGGTTTGAAAGAAAATGCTGTCGGGCAGGTGAAACTGTTTTTGCCGCGCGAACTTGCTGGCAGGGACCGCCTTGCCGCGGGCGATGCCGGGCAGATCGGCGATGATGCACTCCACCTCGTCCAGGCGCTTGCCGTCCAGATAGTTTCTCGCCGCTTCCGGCAACGTGTCGAACCAGGAATCGGCCATCAGGCCCTCTCTTTCCGTTCAGTGTCTTCGTGCTTGGAATGGTTCAGGAAAAATTCGGCCATGAAACGGCCCAGCGCCGCCTGGTCAATCTGAGCATCCAGACGTCCCGAGGCATCGTCCAGCACCTCGTCGGGCACCACGCCGCGCCCGCGTTTCTCGATCAGCCCGCCGACAAAGTCGCTGCCGAATTCGGGATGCGGCTGGATCGTCCAGATGGTATCGCCATAGGCCAGCGCGGCATGGCGGCAGAAGTCGTTGCCGCCGACGACCCGCGCCCCCTCGGGCGGTTCGGTGACCTGATCCTGGTGCCAGGCGTTCAGCGTGACCTTCTGCCCGTGCAGGTCGTATTCCGTGGGGCCGACCGCCCAGCCGCCCTGGAATTTTTCGACCTTGCCGCCCAGCGCCCGGGCGATGATCTGATGGCCGAAGCAGACACCAATCAGCGGTTTGCCGGACGCGCGGATCGCCCGGATCAGGTCTTCCAGCGGCGGAATCCATGGGTGATCCTCATAGACGCCGTGCTTCGATCCGGTAATCAGCCAGCCATCCGCGGCCTCTGGTCCCGGCGGGAAATCGCCATCCACCACCGCCCAGGTTTCGAACTCGAACCCGTGTCCGGCCAGCATGTTGCGGAACATGGCGTCATAATCGCCCGAACCTTCGATCAGGTCGTCGGGGGCGTGGCCCGTCAGAAGAATGCCGATCTTCATGTGTCACCATTGTGCGCGGGGGGCGGATGCCTCAGACCGCGTCGAGATAGATTTCAACCTTTTCGCGCGGCGACAGCTCGCGCATGTAGCGCAGCTCCTGCCGCTTGGTCATGACATAGTTGCGGATCAGCTCGGGCGCAAAGATGCGCGCGATCAGCGGGTCGCGCTCGAACGTCCCGATCGCTTCGCCCCAGTTGGCGGGGATGCGCGGCAGATCCAGCTCATAGGCGTTGCCGGTGACGGGCTCGGGCGGCATTCGCGCGTCCTCGATCCCGTTCAGCGCGGCTCCCAGAACGGCGGCGATCACCAGATAGGGGTTCGTGTCCCCGCCCGCGACACGATGTTCGATCCGCCGCGCCGCCGGATTGCCGCCGGGCACGCGCAATGCCGCGGTGCGGTTTTCATAGCCCCAGCAGATGCCGGTGGGCGCATGGGCCCCCGGCACCATGCGGTCAAAGCTGTTGTCGTGGGGGGCAAAGACCAGCGTGCTGCCCGGCATTGCCTCGAGACAGCCGTTGATCGCATGCAGCAGCGTGTCGCTGCCCCGTTCCGTGCCGTCGTCGAACACGTTGCGGCCCTGTTCGTCCAGAACCGAGAAATGCATGTGCATCCCCGATCCGGCGTAATCTTCATAGGGCTTGGCCATGAAGCTGCCGGCGAAGCCGTAGTTGCGCGCCAGCCCCTTTACCAGCATCTTGAACAGCCAGGCATCGTCGGCCGCGCGCAGGGCGTCGTCCTGATGCATCAGGTTGATCTCGAACTGCCCCAGCCCGGCCTCGGAAATCGCCGTATCGGCGGGGATGTCCATCGCCTCGCAGGCGTCGTAGAGTTCGGTAAAGAAGTCGTCGAACCGATCCAGCGCCCGCAGCGACAGTATCTCGCCCGCCTTGCGCCGCTTGCCCGACCGGGGCGAGGGCGGAACCTCCAGCGTGCGACCCGAATCGTCGATCAGAAAGAACTCCAGCTCGACCGCCACCACCGGATGCAGCCCGCGCTCGGCATAGCGGGCAACCACCCGCGCCAGCGCCTGCCGGGGGTCGCCGTCAAAGGGCTGTCCGTCCTCGCGATACATCCAGATCGGCAGGATCGCGGTTGGCGTCTTGAGCCACGGCGCGGGAACGAAACCGCGTTCGGTGGGGTGCAGAACCCCGTCCTGATCGCCCGAGGCCAGCACCAGCGGGCTGTCCTCGATATCCTCGCCCCAGATGTCCAGGTTCATCGCCGACAGAGGAAACCGCGCGCCGCCCTCGATGGCCTTGTCGGCAAAGCGAACCGGAATGCGCTTGCCGCGCGCCTCGCCGTTGAGGTCCGCCGCCGCGATGCGGATGGCCCGGATCTCCGGGTGGCTCCGCAGCCATTCCTTCATGTCCATGAGGGCCTCGTTGCGTGTGACCGATGAATTTGATCAAATTTCTATCCGCAGGTCGGCGTCGTTGGCAAGCGGATTCTCGCCCGCAAGCCGAGCGATGCCAGCCCGTCTTCATCTTGCGCAAAATACTCCGGTGAGCGCGTCGCACCTTTGGTGCGCCTCCGGCGCAACGGGCGGCGCCCCTCGCTTCGGTCGGATTGGCTCGGCCAGCCCGAAACCTGAAAGGATCAGCGCAGCAGGTTCAGGCGAAACGTCATCCGTTTGCGCCGTTCCTGCGGCAGGTGGCGGTTGAGGTATCGGTTCATCTGACCGAACAGGAACACGATCGCCAGCGTCAGCAAGATGAAATAGAAGGCCAGGATGGGGTAGGGCACGAACGGGTTGAAGGTCTTGTCGGCGAAGTAATTGGCGTAATACAGCGCATCCCCGCGCTGCTGCCAGGCCGGAAAGCCCGAGAAGAACACCAGCGTCGTGGCGTGGAACAGGAAGATCGCCTCGTTGGTATAGGCCGGCCAGGCCAGCCGCAGCATGGTCGGCCAGATGATCCGGCGGAACCGGGCCCAGCCGGACAGGCCATAGGCATCGGCGGCCTCGATGTCCCCCTTGGGCACCGACAGAAGCGCGCCATAGAAGATTTCGCCCGAATAGGCGGCCGTGTTCAGAAACAGCACGATCAGTGCCCCCAGCCAAGCCGAGGTGAACGGATCGAAGAAGGGGTGCACGCTCTTGAGGTTGAGAAAGAAGAAATAGGCGAAGAAGAACTGGATGAAGAGCGGCGAGCCGCGGAACACGAAGATGAACCATTCCGACGGCTTGCGCAGCAGAGGGTTGCGCGATGCCTTGCCCAGCGCCACGGCGGTGGCCAGGAAGAACCCGGTCAGCAGCGCCAGAACCCCGAAATAGATGTTCCAGATCATCCCCGAACCGATCAGGGTGAAATGCTCGCACAGGGTAAAGTCGGACCGGGGCAGCAGGCGTTCGCCGATCCCGATGGACCGCAGTCCGTAATCCTGAATCGTCTGCAGACAGCTGCTCATGCCGCGGCCTTTCTCTGCGCTTCGCCGCCCATCGTCGCCTGGCCATGGGTCAGCCGGCGCATCACGCGGTCCAGAACGATTTCGGAAACGCGGGTGAAGGCGAGGTAGAACACCAGCAGGAACAGGAAATACCACATGCGCCAGTCAGGGTGCGGGAAATCGGTAAAGCGGGGCGTCTTGGTGCCGCCCAGTTCACGCGCCCAATAGACGATGTCCTCGATCCCCAGCAGGAACAGCAGAGGCGTGGCCTTGATCAGAACCATCCACAGGTTGCTCAGGCCAGGCAGGGCATAGACCCACATCTGCGGCACGAGGATCCGCCAAAAGGTCTGGCGCCGGGTCATGCCATAGGCCTCGGCGGTTTCGAGCTGCGCCCGCGGCACCGCCCGCATCGCACCGAAAAGGACGTTCGCCGCGAAGGCCCCGAACACCAGCGCGAAGGTGATGATCGCAAGGAAAAAGGCATAGGCTTCGTGGACCCATTCGGGCGATGTGCCTAGCGGCAGCTTGGCCTGCGGGCAGACCAGGAAATCGTTGCCCCGCCGGATCGGCTCGGTCCAGTCCGGGCACTTGATCTTGTGGCGCAGCCATTCGAACATCTGGTCCAGCGCGATCACGAAGAACAGGAAGAAGGCGATGTCCGGCACCCCGCGCACCACGGCGATGTAGCCCCGGCCCAGCCAGCCGAGCGGGGCGAACCGCGCCCGCGCGGCCATTGCGCCGAGAAAGCCGAAGGCCAGCGCCACGGGCGCCGTGATCGCCAGCAGTCCCAGCACCTTGAGAAAGGACAGGTAGAACTGCATGTGCACGCCGTTGGTCAGGTAGCACGAGAACCAGCGGAACGTGTCCAGCGTCGAGGGATCGGAGCAATAGGAAAACATGCGCGCGCAGCCAAAGGGGGCAGGCCCGCGCAGTGCGGACCTGCCTTTGTCGGGTTGCTTAATCGAAGACGGCGGCGTCTTCGCCGAACCATTTCTTGATCATGGCGTTCAGCGTGCCGTCTTCCTTCATCGAGGTGATGGCGGCGTCGAACTTGGCCTTCAGCTCGGTGTCGGATTCGCGCAGGCCCATGCCGACCCCGCCGCCCAGGGCGACGTCGTCGCCCACGAACATCAACTCGCCATTGCTGTCTTCGACGATCGGGATCAGATAGTCCTTGTCGGCCAGCACGGCGTCCGCCTCTCCGTTGCGGACGGCGGCGATGGTTTCCTCCGGCGTGGCGAATTCCACCAGCGTCGCGCCGCCCATGCTGGCCACATGCGCCGCCTGGATGGTGCCGGTCTGCGCGGCAATCACGGCGCTGGACAGGTCCACGTCCTTGCTGGCCGCGACAAAGGCCGAGGCCGCGGGCGGGATATAGGCCTGGGTGAAGTCGATCACCTCGTCACGTTCCGGCGTGATCGACATGCCGGCGATGATGGTGTCGTAGTTCCCCGACACCAGGTTCGGGATGATCGAATCCCAGTCGTTCTTGACCCATTCGCAGGTCAGCCCGGCGCGCTTGCACAGCTCGTCGCCCAGTTCGCGCTCGAACCCGTCGATCTCGCCCTTGTCGTTGATGAAGTTATACGGGGGGTAGGCGCCTTCGGTGCCCATGCGCACGGTGTCCGCCAGGGCCATCGTGGCGCTCAGCGCCAGCGCGGCCGCGCCGATTAGCAGTTTCTTCATGTGTAACACTCCCTTTGGTGGTTTTGTGATTGAGCAATTATGCGGGCTGGGCGTGGGAAAGGAACCCCCTCAGCCGTTCCGATTTCGGCGCGCCGAACAGGGTTTCGGGCGGGCCTTCCTCTTCGATCAGACCCTTGTGCAGGAACACGACGTGATCGGACACGTCGGCGGCCAGGTTCATGTCGTGGGTGACGATGATCATGGTCCGCCCCTCGGCAGCGAGATCCTTGATGACCCGGATCACTTCCTGTTCCAGTTCGGGGTCCAGCGCGCTGGTTGGTTCGTCGAAGAGCAGCGCCTCGGGCTCCATGCACAGCGCGCGGGCAATGGCGGCACGCTGCTGCTGGCCACCGGACAGCTGTGCGGGATAGGCATCGCATTTGTCGCCGATGCCGACCTTGTCCAGATAGGCGCGAGCGGATTGTTCGACCTCGCGGCGGTCACGGCCCAGCACGGTGATCGGCGCCTCCATCACGTTCTGCAGGATGGTCATGTGCGCCCACAGGTTGAACTGCTGGAACACCATCGACAGGTTGGTGCGAATCCGCAGCACCTGCTTGGGGTCGGCGGGGCGGCGGTGCAGCCCCTGGCCGTGCCACTTCACCGGCTCGCCCTTGAACAGGATCTCGCCCTGCTGGCTGTCTTCCAGCAGGTTTGCACAGCGCAGCAGCGTGGACTTGCCCGAACCCGACGAGCCGATCAGCGATACCACGTCGCCGCGGCGGGCGGTGATGTCCACGCCCTTGAGCACCTCGAGCGCGCCATAGCTCTTGTGCAGGTCGCGGATCTCGATGACGGGCGGCGTGCCGGAATCGGGCGTGTCCTGGGCGCTGTCTGACAAGGTTCGTCCCCGGTGTGGCTTTTCATTTCTGGTCGGTTACTTGTGCGGATAATTCGCCGTTTTGCAATCGCCAAAACGCCGAAACGGCGCGGATCGGCTCCGTTTCGGAAGGTTCGGCCGCCGATTCTGCGAGGATTTCGAAGTCAGGCGGCCGCATCGGGCGCGGCGGGCGTGGGCAGGTCAAGGTAATCCTTGGCGGGAATCGCCACAAGCCCCTGAAGGTGCAGCGCGGCGCGGTCGTCTGCGGACAATCCGGCGATGGCGGCGCGGACGGCCTCGGCGATCGCTGCGGCGTCGCGGGCCTTCGCCGTAATCAGCGGCAGACCCGGCGTCGGTTCGGTGCGGCCGACCTCGCGCAGGTCTTTCGACACCGGATCGTGTTCCCGCAACAGCGTCCACGTCACCGCATCAAGCGCGGCGAAATCGGCGCGGCCCTCGGCCACCGCGCGGGCCGACAGCGCGTGACCGCCCGATCGCAACAGCTCTGCGGGCCTCAGCCCCATCGCGGAAAGATGCGCAATCGGCGAGGCCCAGCCGGATTGGGACCGACCGTCATTGAAGGCCATGGTGCCGGCGGCCAGCTCGGCCGGCGTCTCGCGCGGGTCGTCGGCGCGGGTGACGATGACCGAACAATAGTATCCCGGCGGGCAACCGGGCAGGCCGTAATCGGGGGTGCCGACCAATTGCACCTTTCCGTGCAGCCGCGTGCGATAGGGCAGGCCGCAGGTCTGCGCCAGAAGCAGATCGGGCGATTGCCAGATGTCCCAGAAATCCATGTCGCGCGTCAGGCGGCTGGGGCCATAGCCCAAGGCCTCGCGAATGCCGTTCCACAGCCGGTCGTTGGCGGCCCGAAGCGGCGCCATGTCATACATGCCCAATGCGGCGATCATCTGCCCTCTGCCTTTTGCCGTGCCAGCGCGCTGTCGCGGTCGTTCACGCCCAGAAGGCTGGCGATCATGCGCATCAGCGCGTCCTCTTCCTCGGCCCGCTGTCCGTCGGCCAACACCACGGACCACGCCGTCTCGACCACCGCGCGGCGGTCGTCATAGGCCACCGCTTCCTTGATCGCGCGGGTGAACCGCACCGTATCGGGCGCCTCGGCCTCCAGCGCCTCGGCCTCGCGGCGCAGGGCAGCGGCTGCGAACGGGCCCAGCCCGTAGCGGGCGGCCAGGATCCGGTCGATCCGGGCGATCTCGGTCTGCGCGTAATCGTTGTCGGAGCGCGCGATCCGCACCAGAAGCGCCGCCAGCGCCAGCCGGGCGTCGGCACCGGGCAGCCTTTGCGGGCCGGGATCGGTCAGCCGTTTCAGGAAATCCGTGAACATTGGGCCGCATATAGGCCGTTGGCCGGGCAGAGCCAACCGGCAATCACGCCTGCAGACGCGCCATCACCCGTTCGCGGGCAGCCTGGCTGTCATTGTAGCTCAGCCCCATCGCCTTTCGCGCGTCTTCGACGATCCGGATCTCGCCCTCCTTCTGCTCGCCATCGGCCAGCACGACTTCCCACAGCGCCTCGAGCGCGGCTATACGTTCCTCCAGCCCGGTGGTTTCCCGGATCAGCTTGCCGAAGGTGTCGGTGTCGGGGGCCGCTGCGTGCAGCTTTTCGCAGGTCGCGCGGACCTGGGCCGCCTCGATCGCGTTGTGTTGATAAAGCCGTTGCAGGATCCGGTCGATCAGGCTGATCTCTTCCACCTGATAGTCGCGATCCGCCTGCGCTACCCGCACAAGCAGCGCGCCCAGCGCAAGCTCGGCATCCGGGTCGGGAAGGCCGGTCGGCTTTTCGGGGCGGAACGCCTGGAAGAAGGTCTTGAGTAGCGGCATGGGCCGAAACTACCCCACATTTTGCGCCCGGCCAAGCGACAACCACCCGTCATGGGGGAATTTGCGGTCTTTTGCTGGCGTTCGACTGCGGGGAGCGGAAATGAAAAGGGCCGGTCAGATGTCCAGCCGTTTACTAAATCACGGCCAATTTATGAACTTTACAAGAACATAAGTCGAAAATATCATACCCGGCAATGTGTTGGCACATTGCCGGGTATTCGTCCCGCAGAAAAGATATTTTGGGCAGAGCAGGATGGCCTCGAGATCGGCGAAATCAACATTTAGAGATGCCGGCGGTGATCTTCGGTTGCCGGCTCCGCATGGTGATCTGCAGGTGAACGCCTGCCGGAATCCAGCGTGTGAAAATTTCGCCGTCGAGGCGCTAGACTCAGGCCTCATGGCCAGAAGATGACGATTGCAGCGAGAGCGATTGCCGACAAGAAGGCCTTCGGGCACCTGTCGTATCGCGTTGCTACGCGCCGCCAGTCCTTCAGCCTTCCGAACATGATCTCGATGCGGTTGCGTCGCTTGTAACGTCGCTTGTCGTATCGGACGGTCGTCTTGCGTTGTTTTCT
>NZ_FNVD01000021.1 GCF_900108275.1 Jhaorihella thermophila | reverse complement strand
GGCGGTTGCCCGCAAACTCGTCACCATTGCAAACGCTCTGTGCAAAATGAGGCGAAAGTGGGCTCCTCAACCCGCCTGAGAAATACAGTTGCTAGTAGATTTTCGGCACGTAGAGCTCGTCTGGCAGGACGCGGCGTTCGTAGTTCGGATCGTGCTTGCGCTCGGGCAGGGTAACCTTTTCGTGGGGGATCTCGTAATAGGGGATCTTCGACAGGATATGTTCCATGCAATTGAGCCGTTCGCGCTTCTTGTCGTTCCCCTCGACGATATACCAAGGCGCTTCGGGGATGTTGGTGCGCTCGAACATGTCCTCCTTGGCCTTGGTGTAGTCCTCCCAGCGGATGCGGGATTCCAGATCCATCGGCGACAGTTTCCATTGTTTCATGGGGTCATGGATGCGCATGAGGAAACGCAGCTGCTGTTCCTCGTCCGTGATCGAGAACCAGTATTTCAGCAGGATGATCCCCGACCTCACCAGCATGCGTTCGAATTCCGGCACGTCCTGAAAGAACTGCTCGACCTGTTCTTCGGTGGCGAAACCCATTACCCGTTCCACCCCGGCGCGGTTGTACCAGGATCGGTCGAACAGCACGATTTCACCCGCGGCGGGCAGGTGCGGGACGTAGCGCTGGAAATACCACTGGCTCTGCTCGCGCCGGCTGGGGGCGGGCAGGGCGACCACGCGCGCCACGCGCGGGTTCAGCCGCTGGGTGATACGCTTGATGACGCCGCCCTTGCCGGCTGCATCGCGACCCTCGAACAAGATGCAGATCTTGGCGCCGGTGTGCTGGACCCAGTCCTGAACCTTGATGAGCTCGGCCTGAAGCCGAAGCAGGTTGCGGAAATAGACCTTTCGATCCAGTTCATCTGGATGCTGAGCGCGATAGAGCTTGCGCAGCTCCATCGACAGCATCGGTTCCGAAAACTCTATCTCGAGGGTTTCGTCGAACGTATCCTGCAGCTCGGCCTCGATCCACTCCATGACGTGGTTGTCGTCCTGCTGCGCGCTCTCGGCGGTGGCGCTGGAGGCGGGGCGCTTGAGCGCCGGGCTCTTCCTGGGGTGTTTCTTGTCCTTCTTGTTCAAGACCTGCTCCTGAAATCTGATTTGATCCTGCAAGGGCGTTCCCATGCTTGATGTTGGCGCCAGGCGGCCGGTGTCAATGCCTGCTCCGGGATTTCCGGCAACCGGATGCCGTGGACGCAGTTGTCCGCCAACCGAAGCGGCGCAAGAGGGCCGAACCTGCCGCCGCATGGTCGGCAACACCGCCGTTTGAGCGCTTCCCATCCAGTATTCCACAACATATAGTAGGGGGCAACATCACTTTGACGAAAACAGGCAGAGCGACAGGCAGGCCATGGCGCATATCATCGTTGTTGGGAACGAAAAGGGCGGGGCGGGCAAGTCCACTGTCTCGATGCACGTGGCCACCGCGCTCGCGCGGATGGGGCACAAGGTCAACACGCTGGACCTGGACCTGCGCCAGCGCTCGCTGGCCCGTTACGCGGAGAATCGGGCCGACTACATGCGCCAGACCGGGATCGACCTGCCCAGCCCGGTCTGCCATGACTTGCCGGAGATCGACCCTTCGGCGCTGAAGCCGGGCGAGAACGTCTATGACCACCGCCTGTCCGCGGCCGTGGCCCGGCTGGAGCCAGACAGTGACTTCATTCTGATCGATTGCCCCGGCTCGCACACACGCCTCAGCCAGGTGGCCCATTCGTTGGCCGATACCCTGATCACGCCGCTCAACGACAGTTTCGTCGATTTCGATCTGCTGGCGCGGATCGATCCCGGCGCCGAACGGATCCTCGGCCCCTCGGTCTATTCCGAAATGGTCTGGAACGCGCGCCAGCTCAGGGCGCAGGCGGGGCTGAAGCCGATCGACTGGGTGGTGATCCGCAACCGGGTCGGTACCCAGCGGATGGTGAACAAGGAAAAGATGCAGCGCGCGGTGCGTCTTCTGTCGGAACGGATCGGCTTTCGCGTCGCGCCGGGGTTCAGCGAACGGGTCATCTTCCGCGAACTCTTTCCGCGCGGCCTGACGCTGCTGGATCTCAAGGATATCGGGGTGAAGCAGCTCAATATCTCGAATGTCGCCGCACGCCAGGAATTGCGTGACATGATGAAAGAACTGCACCTGCCCGGTGTCGAGGTAGCGTTCTAGGGTCGAGTCCCGCTCCGCCCCTTCATCTTGCAGCAAATACTCTGGGGGCCGCCATTGAAGCGCCATTGGTCCGAGCGACAATGGCGACGGGGCAAAGCCCCCGGTGGTGCGACCGAACGACACGGTGGCCCATACTCGCCTTTGCCGGAATCCGGCGCGTTCAAACCGGTTGGTAGATCGTGAACAGCTCGTGCGGTTCGGCCACGCCGCGCAGCATGTAGCGGCCGAGCGACACCAGGTCGTGTCGCCCCGGCGTCGCCAGTCGCTTCACCTTTTCGGACAGGATGACGTTCTGCCCCAGCGGCCGTCGCATGCCGGAAAGACGCGCGGTCAGGTTCACGGCGGGGCCGATCGCGGTAAAATCCAGCCTGTTTTCCGCGCCGATATTGCCGTAGAGGATCTCTCCCGCATGAAGGGCAAAGCTGGCCTCGGTCGCGGGCAGTCCGCCGCGTTCGCGTTCTTCGTTGTGCCGGTCGATGTCGGCGCGAAGCTTGGCAACCGTGTCCAGCGCGGCATCGGCCGCTTCCGTCATGTCATCATGGCCGAACATGGCCAGAAGGCCATCGCCCATGAATTTCAGGATATGCCCGCCGTTCTGCTGGATTTCGCCCACGGTGATTTCAAAGTAGTCATTCACCATCCGGATCAGATAGCTGCCGGGGATCCGCTCGGCCATCTCGGTAAAGCCGGCCAGGTCGAAAAACAACATTACCGCGTTGATTTCACGCAGCGATCCGCGCTGCAACTCGCCCCTCAGCACGCGCTGGCCCGCGTCCCGGCCCAGATAGACCCGCAGCAGTTGCTGCGCCATCAGCCGGTTCGACGCCGATTTCATTGCCAGTGCGAGATAGGGGTGCGCCCCCCGGATGATGCCGACATGCTCGGGGCCGAAGCCCTCGGGCGCGTCGGTCACCCATGATGCGATCAGCCCCTCCGGCAGGTTGTTCGGGTCAAGCGGCGCTTTGGGATCGTGCCGCGTGAGAATCGACGCCATCGCCAGGTAATCCGTCCCCCCTTCGGCGCGCAGATCCGCGAAGATCGGAAAGCGGTTGGCGAAACGGCCGTCCAGCTGCGCGTGCAGATAGGGCTGCCCTTGTTCGATCATGTAGTAGAACGGGCTGCGCACCCATTGCTCGGGCGGCTCTTCGGAATAGGAATAGGTTTCGCGGGTCATGCCGGCCTTTCGGTGCCACTCCAGCCCGATGCCGCCATATTTCGGGTGAAACGCGCTTTGCGCCACATGCAGCCGCATCAGAGGCACTCCCAGTTCTACCAGCCGGTCGCAATAGCCCGCCAGCAGTTCCTGCTGGGTCGCGCCCTCCATGCCCTGCTGCACCAGCCAGTCGTTAAGGGGCTTGCCGGCCTCGCTGTATTTCATTTTCTTCATCGTCCTCGTGGAACGTCCCATCTGTGGGCGCGGGTCGGAAATTGCCAGAGCCCTGGCGGGGAATTTCCCGCTGCTTTTCCCGGCGCTGGCGCGCGCTCAGCCCATCCCGGCCAGCCGCCGCAGCATCACCCGCAACAGCGCGTTTTCTCCCCGCGTGAACTGCGCGGTCAGCCGCGCGTCATAGTCTTCGGCAATGCCGCGCAGGTCACGATACACCGCTTCGCCCGCCGGTGTCAGTTCCAGATGTTCCGACCTCCGGTCGTTTTCGTCCCGCGTCCGGGTCAGATAGCGCCGCTCGGCCAGCCGCTGCACCGCCCGGCTGATCTTGGTCTTGTGTATCTTCGATCGCTGGCCGATCTCCTTGGCCGTCATCCGCCCGTAGATGCCCAGATGAAACAGCACCCGCCAGTCGGTGCGCAGCAGGCCATAGCGGCTCTTGTAGACTTTCTGGAACGCCAGCGAACTTTCTTCGGCCGCCTGGTTCAGCAGGAAGGGAAGAAAGTTTTCCAGATCGAAATCGTCTTTTTTCTCCATTTTCGCCCCTTGACCTATTGTTGGTTACAAAAACAACTATTACCCCAACGCTGTCAACGACAGGAAAACGCGCAACCGAGTCTCTCGCCGGTCATCCCGGACGAGGGACCAGGAGGAACACCGAAATGCCGCTCATGAAAAGCTGGGTCGCATCCGCGAACGATCCCGCCCATCCGTTTCCCTTGAACAACCTGCCCTACGGCGTCTTCTCGACCAAAGGGACCGAGCCGCGCTGCGGCGTGGCGATCGGCGACATGATCCTCGACATGGCCGCGGCCGAAGAGTCCGGCCTGATCCGGCTCATGGACGAGCCGCTCTTCGACGTGCCCTACTGGAACGACCTGATGGAGCAGGGCCCCGCCGTCTGGGCGGCGCTGCGCGAACGCCTCACCGCGCTTCTGACTGCCGGCGCGGCCGAGCGGGAGAAGGTAGAACCTCTGCTGGTGCCGCAGGCCGAGGCCACGCTGCATATGCCCTTCGTGGTCTCGGAATACACCGATTTCTATGCCGGCAAGCACCACGCCTTCAACGTGGGCACCATGTTCCGTGGCCCCGAAAACGCGCTGCCGCCGAACTGGCTGCACATCCCGATCGGCTACAATGGCCGCGCCTCCTCGGTGGTGGTCTCGGGCACCGAGATCCGCCGCCCCTGGGGCCAGCTCAAGGGGCCGAACGACGACCGCCCGCGCTTTGCCCCCTCGGCCCGGTTCGACATCGAACTGGAGATGGGCGCCATCGTCGGCACCGCCTCCGAAGGCCCGATCACCGTTCAGGAGGCTGACGCCAACATCTTCGGCTACGTCCTGCTGAACGACTGGTCGGCGCGCGACATCCAGGCTTGGGAATACCAGCCGCTGGGGCCGTTCCAGGCCAAGGCGACGGCGACCAGCATCAGCCCGTGGATCGTGACCAAGGCCGCGCTGGAACCCTTCCGCACCGACACGCCCCCGCGCGAGGTGGAACTGCTCGACCACCTCAAGGATTGCGGCCCGATGCTCTATGACATCGAACTCGAGGTGACGCTGGCCCCCGAAGGCAAGCCCGCCACCACCATTGCCCGCACCAATTACAAGGAAATGTACTATTCCTCGGCCCAGCAGCTGGCGCATCACACCACCTGCGGCTGCCCGATGAACGTGGGCGACCTGCTGGGCTCGGGCACGATCTCGGGGCCGACGAAGGACAGCCGCGGCTCGCTTCTGGAACTCAGCTGGGGCGGCAAGGAGCCGATCCGGCTCGACACCGGCGAAACCCGCAGCTTCATCGAGGACGGCGACACGCTGACACTGAAGGGCGCGGCGCGCGGCGACGGCTACACGATCGGCTTCGGCGATTGCGTGGGCAAGCTGTTGCCTGCTCTGGAAGACCCCTACGCAAGGTGATCCCCGCATTCTTCATCTTGCTCCAAATACTCCCGCCGGAGGCTCCCGCACTCGCCGCCGGCGCACCGTCAGAAGGAAGAACGACATGGCCAAGGCATTCGCATCCCAGGGCGACCTGACCGAAAAGAAGATCAGCTTTACCGAGATCGGCGAGGGCCTCTATGCCTTCACCGCCGAAGGCGACCCCAACTCGGGCGTCATCATCGGCGACGACAGCGTGATGGTGGTCGAAGCGCAGGCCACCCCGCGGCTGGCGCAGAAAGTGATCGACTGCATCCGCACCGTCACCGACAAGCCGATCACCCATGTCGCGCTGACCCATTACCACGCCGTGCGCGTCCTCGGCGCCAGCGCCTTCGGGGCTAGCCAGATCATCATGTCCGACACCGCCCGCGCCATGGTCGTGGAACGCGGCAAGGAGGACTGGGAAAGCGAATTCCAACGCTTCCCGCGCCTCTTCGAGGGGCACGAGAGCATCCCCGGCCTGACCTGGCCCACCACGACCTTCAGCGAATCGATGACCGTCTATCTGGGCAACCGCCGCGTGGACCTGATGCATCTTGGCCGGGCGCATACGGCCGGCGACATCGTGATCCACGTTCCCGACCAGAACGTGATGTTCACCGGCGACATCGTGGAATACCATTCGGCCTGCTATTGCGGCGACGGGCATTTCAGCGACTGGGGCGACACGCTGGACGCGATCAAATGGTTCGACGTGGACGCCATCGCGCCGGGCCGGGGCGATGCTCTGGTGGGCAAGGAGATGGTGAACGCCGCCATCGAAAATACCCGCGATTTCGTCGAAAGCACCTATCGCCCGGTGGCCCGCATCGCCGCCCGTGGCGGCAGCCTCAAGGAAGCATGGGACGCGGCCCGCGCCGAATGCGATCCGAAATTCAGCGACTACGCGATCTACGAACATTGCCTGCCCTTCAACGTCAGCCGCGCCTATGACGAGGCTCGCGGCGTGGACACCCCCCGCATCTGGACCGCCCAGCGCGATCTGGAGATGTGGGAGCAACTGCAGGGTTGAACCGTTACCCCGGCGGGTGAACGCGCGCACCCGCCGACCCAACCGGAGGAGACCATGAAAAAGATCTTCGAAATCCCGCTATACCCCTACGCGCGCAGCGCCGATCAGGACGCGCCCGCGCCGGTTCGCCACAAGGTCGTGGTGGTCGGTGCCGGCCCGATCGGGCTGGCGGCCGGGATCGACCTGGCCCAGCAGGGCATCGAGGTGCTGATCCTCGACGACAACGACAAGGTCAGCTTCGGCAGCCGCGCTGTCTGCTACGCCAAGCGGCCGCTGGAAATCCTCGACCGTCTGGGCTGCGGCAAGCGGATGGTGGAAAAGGGCGTGGAATGGAACGTCGGCAAGGTGTTCTTCGACGACCGCCTGGTCTATGAATTCAACCTGCTGCCCGAAGAGGGCCACCAGTTCCCCGCCTTCATCAACCTGCAGCAATACTATTTCGAAGAATACATGGTCGATCGCATCCGCGAGCTCCAGAAGGAGGGCGCGCCGATCGAGATCCGCGGCCGCAACAAGGTCGCCGCGGTGGCCGATCACGGCGACCATGTGGCGATCGAGGTGGACACGCCCGAAGGCCCCTACAACCTGACCGCCGACTGGCTGATCGCCTGCGACGGCGCCAATTCCTCGATCCGGTCTATGATGGGGCTCGATTTCGTGGGCCGCGTTTTCGAAGACAACTTCCTGATTTCGGACATCATCATGGAGGCGGATTTCCCCACCGAGCGCTGGTTCTGGTTCGACCCGCCCTTCAACCGGGGCCAGTCGGCGCTGCTGCACAAGCAGCCCGACAACGTGTGGCGGATCGACCTGCAGCTGGGCTGGGACATCGACAAGGAACGCGAAAAGCGCCCCGAGAACGTGATCCCGCGCCTCAAGGCGATGCTGGGCGAGGACGTGGAGTTCGAGCTGGAATGGATCAGCATCTACACCTTCCAGTGCCGCCGCATGGAAAAGTTCCGCCACGGCCGGGTGATCTTTGCGGGCGACGCGGCGCACCAGGTTTCGCCCTTCGGCGCCCGCGGCGCCAACAGCGGGCTTCAGGACACCGACAACCTGTGCTGGAAGCTCAAGCTGGTGATGGACGGCAAGGCGCCCGAAAGCCTGCTGGACAGCTACGACTTCGAACGCATCCACGGCGCGGACGAGAACATCCTGAACTCGACCCGCTCCACCGACTTCATCACGCCGAAATCCGAAATCAGCCGGATCTTCCGCGACGCGGTGCTGGATCTGTCGGAGCATTTCGAGTTCGCCCGTCCGATGGTGAACTCGGGCCGGCTGTCGGTGCCCTGCACCTATGACGGCTCGCCGCTCAACTCGGCGGATGCGCTTTTGGGCGGACCGGCGCGCACGCGGCCCGGCTCTCCCTGTCCCGACGCGCCGCTGGGCGACGAGTTCCTGCTGCCGAAACTGGGCGGCAGGTTCACCCTGCTGACCATCGACGCCGACGCTCCCGACGTGATCGAGGAAGACGGGATCGAGGTGACCCGGTTGGCGCTGTCGGTCAAGGATGATCCGACGCTGGCACTGAAGGAGCGATACCTGGGCGATGCGGAGTCGGCCGTCTATCTGATCCGGCCCGACCAGCACGTCGCCGCCCGCCGCCCGAGCTTTGACGAGAACATTTTCCGCGCCGCGATCCGCCGCGCGACCGGCAAGGAGTAGGACCCATGGCCGAACTGAACCTGCAACCCAATATCGACGACCCCGACGGCTTTTATGCCGAACTTCTGGCCGCCCACGAGGGGCTCGAGAAGGTCGAAAGCGATGCGCTGAACGCGCGCCTCGTGCTCGTGCTGGCCAACCATATCGGCGACCGCCACGTGCTACGTCAGGCACTGGCCGCCGCCGCCCTGAAAAAGGAGGACTGACCCCATGAAGATCCAACAGATTCACCACGTCGCCTATCGCTGCAAGGACGCGAAGGAAACCGTCGAGTGGTACAAGAAGATGCTGAACATGGACTATACGCTGGCCTTTGCCGAGGACCGCGTGCCGTCCACCCACGAGGAAGATCCCTACATGCACATCTTCCTCGATGCCGGCAACGGCAACGTTCTGGCCTTCTTCGAACTGCCGACCAAGCCCGAAATGGGCCGGGACGAGAACACTCCCGCCTGGGTGCAGCACATTGCCTTCAAGGTGGCCGACCGCGACGAACTGATGGCCTACAAGAAGCATCTTGAGGAGAACGGGGTCGAGGTGCTGGGGCCGACCGACCACACGCTGTTCCATTCGATCTATTTCTTCGACCCGAACGGGCACCGGATCGAACTGGCCTATGACGACCCCGAGGCCGCGCCGCTGGCTGCCAAGGCCGCCGAGGTCAAGGAGGCGATGCTCGAGGAATGGTCGCAGACCAAGCGCGCGCCCAAGCACGCCGCCTGGCTGCACCAGAAGGAACTGTCGCAGGACTGACCGGCGCGACCCGCGCCACTGACAGTCGGCCCGCGTGTCGGCTGTCGCCATAGAGGGGGAGGGAAGGCCATGACGGGAACCGTTCTGTATGACTACTGGCGCTCTTCGGCCAGCTATCGCGTGCGCATCGCGCTGAACCTAGCGGGCATCGCCTACCGCGCCGTCCCGGTCGATCTGGTCCGGGGCGAACACAAGACGCCCGAACACCTGGCCCGCAATCCGCAGGGGCTGGTGCCGGTTCTGAAAATCGACGGCCAGCGGTTCACGCAGTCGCTGGCGATCCTGGATTATCTCGACACCACCCGCGCGATGGGTCTGCTGCCCGAAGAACCGGCCGAGCGCGCCCGCGAGATGGCGCTGGCGCATGCGATCGCGGTGGACATCCACCCGGTCTGCAACCTTCAGGTCGTCTCCTACGCCGTCGAGATCACGGGCGGCCGCGACGGCGTGCGCGAGGACTGGATGCGCCGCTTCATCCGCCCCGGCCTTCTGGCCTTCGAGGACATGCTGTCGGGTTGGGAACAATCGCCGTGGTGCTGCGGCACGCGCCCCGGCCTGGCCGACATCTGCCTTCTGCCGCAGCTCTACAATGCCCGCCGCTGGGGCGTGGACATCTCGGACATGCCGCGGGTCCTGTCGGTCGAGGCCGCCGCCTCCGACCACCCGGCCTTTGCCTCCGCGCATCCCGACGCCGTCAGGCCGGCCGGCTGACGCATTCGGACGTGACAGGCCGGCCCCGTCCGCCCATGATCGCGCAGAACGGATCAGGGAGGTTCCATTGTCTGGACATGGTTACGAAAACGGGCGGCTGAACCTGCCCTTCGTCGGCATCTGCACCTTCGGCAAGTATCCATATGTCGAGAACTAGGATGCGATCGACGCCGACGTGGCGGTGATGGGCGCGCCCTTCGACGCAGGCACGCAATGGCGCGCCGGCGCCCGCATGGGCCCGCGCGGCATACGCGAGGCGTCCACGCTCTTCTCCTTCGGCCATGCCGGGGCCTACGACTTCGAGGACGACGTGACCTATCTCGACCCGGCCAATGTGCGGATCGTGGACATCGGCGACGCCGACATCGTGCATACGGACACGCTGCAAAGCCACGCCAATATCGAGGCCGGCGTGCGCAAGATCCGCGCGGCGGGGGCGCTGCCCGTGGTTCTGGGGGGCGATCATTCGGTCAACATTCCCTGCATCAACGCCTTTGACGATCACGGAGAGATCCACCTCGTCCAGATCGACGCCCATCTCGATTTCGTCGATGAACGCCACGGGGTCCGCTTCGGCCACGGCAACCCGATGCGCCGCGCGGCGGAAAAGCCCTATGTCACGGGTCTCACCCAGATCGGCATCCGCAACGTCTCCTCGACCGCTCGCGAAGGCTATGCCGATGCCCGCGCCATGGGTTCCGACATCCTGTCGGTGCGCCATGTCCGCCAGATGGGAATCCCTGCGCTGCTGGAAAGAATTCCGGCCGGCAAGGACTATTACCTCACCATCGACATCGACGGTTTCGACCCCTCGATCGCGCCGGGCACCGGCACGCCCAGCCACGGAGGCTTTCTGTATTACGAAATGCTGGAATTCGTCGACGGCCTGGCCCGGCGCGGCACTGTCGTGGGCCTGGATCTGGTCGAAGTGGCCCCCGACTACGATCCCGCCGGGTGCACGTCGATTCTGGCCGCCCAGTTCCTGTTGAACGCGATCGGGCGGATCATGCATCACCGCCAGGCCCGGACGTGATCCGGCGCCACCACTTCGGCGCCGACACAACCCCCCCCCATCCTCTTCATCTTGCTCCAAATACTCCGGGGAGCGCGAGGGGCGGAGCCCCTCGCCACATCTTCAATTGCGCGCTTCCGGTGCGACGGCCCCCCCGCAATCGCCTGAACACGGTCACTCCTGCGGCAGGCGGTGCAGGTCGTTCAGCAGATCCAGAAGAGTTTCATATTTCTCGGGTCCAAGCTGTTCGCGCACGCGGTCATTCAACTTGATGGCGGTCGGCAGATTCGCCGTGATCAACTCTCTGCCCGCGGGCGAAATCTGCACGATCTGCTTCCGCCGGTCCTCGGGGTCCGGGCGGCGGTGAATCAGGCCCTTGTCGTCCAGTTTCTGCAGGATCCGGGTCAGGCTGGGCAACAGCAGGCAGGCCAGTTCGGCAATGCGGGTGGGGTCCAGCGGGCCTTCTTCTTCCAGAACCCGCAGGACTCGCCACTGCTGTTCAGTAATGCCGGCCTTGGACAGCATGCCGCGGATCGGGCCCATGACCCGTTCACGCGCGCGCAAAAGGGCGATGGGCAGGGAACGTTCTGTCGACGGAAACGGACGTGTCATGGCCATGTGATAGCCTGCCCGCGCCCGGATGCAAAGCGCGCGCATGGTTGACAGTGGCGCGGAAAATACTAAACCTGTTAACGGAAATTTCCGGAGTGGACCGATGCCGCATGTGATGGTGGACTATTCCCCGAACATGGAGAACCTTGTGGACATGGCCGCGTTCTGCGACGTGCTGCGGCGGGCGGCCATCGAGACGGGGATCCTGCCGATGGCGGGGGTGCGTGTGCGCGCGGTGCGCGCCGATCATGTCTCCATCGCCGATGGCGACCCACGGCACGGCTATATCGACATCTCGGTGCGCCTGCGGGGTGGTCGGACGCTGGAGGCGCGCAAGGCCGCGACGGCGCATATCTTCGCGGCCGCGCGCGATCATCTCGCGCCGGTCATGGCCGCGCATCCGGTGGCGCTGTCCTTCGAGATGCGCGACATCGACCCCGAGCTTTCACCGAAATGCGGCACGATCCGCGACCATCTCTAGGAGGGCATTCATGGACTGGCAGGAGTTCGGCCAATGGGGCCGCCGCGTGGCCGACTGGGCCCAGGATTATCACCTGACGGTGGCCGAGCGCCCGGTGCGGGCGCAGACCAGACCGGGCGAGATCCTGAACGCCTTGCCCGAGACGCCGCCCGAAGAACCGCAGGATCTGATTGACGTCTTTGCCGATTTCGAACGCATCGTCATGCCGGGGATCACCCACTGGCAGCATCCCCGGTTCTTCGCCTATTTCCCGTCGAACGCGGCGCCGCCCTCGGTGCTGGCCGAATTCCTGGTCTCGGCCATCGCGCCGCAATGCATGCTGTGGCAGACTTCCCCCGCCGCGACCGAGATGGAAACCCGGATGATGGACTGGCTGCGGCAGGCGGTGGGGCTGCCGGACGGGTTCGCGGGCGTCATTCAGGACAGCGCCTCGACCGCGACGCTGGCGGCGGTGCTGACCATGCGCGAACGCGCCCTCGGCTGGAACGGCAACGCCGAGGGACTGGCCGGCAAGGCGCCGCTCAGGGTTTATGCCTCCTCCGAGGTGCATACCTCGATCGACCGGGCGATCTGGATTTCCGGCATCGGGCAGGAGAACCTCGTGCGCATTCCGATCAGGGGGGAAAACCGGGGCATGGACCCGGCGGCGCTGGATGCCGCGATTCGCGCCGACAAGGCCGCCGGGATGGTGCCTGTGGGGGTGATCCTGTGCGTCGGCGGAACCGGCACCGGGGCGACCGATCCGGTCGCGCAGGTGATGGAGCTTGCCGAACGTCACGGGCTCTATACCCATGTGGACGCGGCCTGGGCGGGGTCGGCGATGATCTGCCCCGAATTCCGCGATCTCTGGGCCGGGGTGGAGCAGGCGGATTCCGTTGTCCTCAATCCGCACAAGTGGCTGGGGGTGCAGTTCGACTGTTCCGCGCATTTCCTGCGCAACCCGGATGAGCTGGTGCGCACGCTGGCGATCAGCCCGGAATATCTGAAAACCCATGGGGCCGAGGGGATCGTCAACTATTCCGAGTGGTCGATTCCGCTGGGCCGGCGGTTCCGGGCGCTGAAGATCTGGTTCCTGATCCGCGCCTATGGGCTGGAGGGGCTGCGCGCGCGGATCCGCAACCATGTCGCATGGTCGCGGGCGCTGCACGACCGGGTGGCGGCCATGCCGGGGTTTCAGATCGTCACGCCGCCGATGTGGTCGCTCTGGACTTTCCGTTTTGCGCCCGAAGGGGCAGGAGATCCGGATGCGCTAAATCTGGCGCTGGTCAACGCGATCAATGACGACGGCCGGATCTACCTGACCCAGACGCGGGTGGATGGCAAGCTGGCGATCCGATTTCAGGTCGGCCAGTTCGACACGACCGAGGCCGACGTGATGATGGCCGGCGACGTGATCGCCGAGATCGCGGCGGGGCTTCGCCCCTGATCCGGCTGGACATTCGGGCGCGGCGCTGGCTACCGTCGCGCGAAAATCGAGGAGGAGATACCTATGCCCGCACCGGTAAATACCTTCAAGCAGGCGCTGGCCGAGGGAAAGACGTTGATCGGCTGCTGGCTGAGCTTTGCCGAGGCCGCGGCGGCCGAGGCGATGGGAACCGCGGGCTTCGACTGGCTGGTGATCGACGGGGAGCACGCGCCGAACGACATCCGGTCGATTCGCGATCAGCTGATGGCTCTGGCGGCGAGTCCCTCGCACCCGGTGGTTCGGGTTCCGATCGGCGAGACATGGATCATCAAGATGGTTCTGGACGCGGGCGCACAGACGGTTCTGGTGCCGATGGTCGAGACCGCCGAACAGGCCCGCGAACTGGCGCGGGCCTGCCGCTATCCGCCCGAAGGCACGCGCGGCGTGGGCGGGGCGGCATCGCGGGCGACGCGGTTTTCGTCGATCCCCGATTACATTGCCACGGCGGACGAGCAGATCTGCCTGCTGGTGCAGGTGGAAAACCGGGCGGGCATGGCGGCGCTGGACGAGATCCTGGAGGTCGAAGGGGTGGACGGCGTGTTCATCGGGCCTGCGGATCTGAGCACCGACATGGGCTTCAAGGGCAATTCGGCCGCGCCCGAAGTGCAGGCGACGATCGCCGATGCCATCCGGCGCATCCGCGCGGCGGGCAAGGCGCCGGGCGTGGTGGGCGTGACCGAAGAGGCGACCCAGGGTTACCTGGACATGGGCGCGCAGTTTCTCGCCGTGGGGTTGGATCTGTTGCTTCTGGTGCGCGAGGCGCGGGCGCTGTCGGCCAGGTGGAAGGCGAAGATCTGATCCATCGGCGCCGCACGGGGAGGAGGCGGCGCGCAGTGGGTATTTGAGACCAGAAAGAAGCAGCAATTGTGCCCGCCGCATCGTGGCGCGCGGCGGGGCGGGGGAGAAAAGAAAGATGGCCGCGGGACTGATCGTATTGTGCCTGGCCTATGTGCTGAGCCAGTTTTTTCGTGCGTTTCTGGCCGTTCTGGCCGGGCCGCTCTTGCAGGACATCGGGGCGAGCCCGGACGACCTGGCCACGGCTTCGGGGCTTTGGTTCCTGGTTTTCGCGCTGATGCAGTTGCCGGTGGGCTGGGCGCTGGATCATCTGGGGCCGAGGCGAACGGCGGCGTGGTTGTTGTTGCTGGGCGGCGGTGGCGGCGCGGCGTTGTTTGCCGTGGCGACGGCGCCGATCCATGTCAGCCTGGCGATGGGGCTGATCGGGGTCGGGTGTTCTCCGGTGCTCATGGCGTCCTACTACATTTTCGCCCGCGAGTTTCCCCCGGCGCGGTTCGCCACGCTGGCGGCGTTGATGCTGGGGGCGGGGTCGGCCGGGAACCTGATTGCATCCTACCCCACGGCGCTGGCCGCGGAGTGGTTCGGCTGGCGCGGAACGCTGGCGGGGCTGGCGGTGCTGTCGGCCCTGGTCGCGGTCGGGATTCTGGTGACGGTTCGGGACCCCGAGCGCGTCACCCACGCCAACGAAAAGGGGTCCCTGTTCGACCTGCTGAAGCTGCCCGTGGTCTGGCCGATCATGGCGATGATGTTCGTGAACTACGTTCCCTCGGGCGCGATCCGCGGGCTCTGGATCGGCCCCTATCTGACGGACGTGTTCGGCCTTAGCACGACTCAGGTCGGGCAGGCGACGTTGCTGATGGGGGCGGCGATGATCGCCGGCACCTTTGCCTATGGCCCGCTGGATCGGATACTGCGGACCCGCAAATGGGTGGTCGCCGGCGGCAACATGGCGGGAGTCGCGACCTTGGTTGCGCTTGTTTTCACGATCGATGACAGCATGTGGCTTTCGGTCGCACTGATGGCGGCCATCGGGTTCCTGGGAGGCTCTTTCCCCGTGATCATGGCGCATGGCCGGTCGTTCTTTCCGCCGCATCTGGTGGGACGCGGCGTGACGTTGCTGAATCTGTTCGGAATCGGCGGTGTCGGGGTGATGCAGTTCGCCTCTGGCCGGGTTCACGCGGCATTTTCGGATGCGGGCGGCCCCGCGCCCTATGTCGCGATCTTCGCCTTCTTTGCGGCGTCGCTGGCGACCGGGGTGGCGGTCTATCTGTTCAGCCGCGACCGGCTGGACTGAACTGGGCCTTTCCAGAGCCCTGCTTTCCTTATAGAGAAGCGCAGCCGGCCGCGCGGTTGGCACATTCTGACCCGGAATTGGAGAAGGAAAGATGGGGTACCGAGTCGTCGTCGCCGGCGCCACGGGCAACGTGGGCCGCGAAATGCTGAACATTCTGGCCGAGCGCCAGTTTCCCGTGGATGAGATCGCTGCCCTGGCGAGCCGAAAATCGCTGGGCACCGAAGTCAGCTTTGGCGACAAGACACTCAACACCCAGGATATCGACCAGTTCGACTTTGCCGGCTGGGACATGGCGCTGTTCGCGATCGGGTCCGAGGCGACGAAGAAATACGCCCCCGTCGCGGCGGCCGCGGGCTGTGTCGTGATCGACAACAGCTCGCTCTATCGCTATGACCCCGACGTGCCGCTGATCGTGCCCGAGGTGAACGCCGACGCGATCGAGGGCTATTCGAAGAAGAACATCATCGCCAACCCCAACTGTTCGACCGCGCAGATGGTGGTGGCGCTGAAGCCGCTGCATGACCGTGCACGGATCAAGCGGGTTGTGGTCAGCACCTATCAATCCGTGTCGGGCGCCGGGAAAGAGGCGATCGATGAGTTGTGGGACCAGACCAAGGGCATGTATGTGCCCGGACAGGAGGTCGCGCCCAAGAAGTTCACCAAGCAGATCGCGTTCAACGTGATCCCGCATATCGATGTCTTCATGGAAGATGGCTCCACCAAGGAAGAGTGGAAGATGGTCGCCGAGACCAAGAAGATCCTGGATCCGTCGATCAGGGTCACCGCGACCTGCGTGCGGGTGCCGGTTTTCGTCGGCCACTCCGAGGCGATCAACATCGAGTTCGAGGACCATCTGGACGAGGACGAGGCCCGCGACATTTTGCGCGAGGCACCGGGTATCCTGGTCGTGGACAAGCGCGAAGATGGCGGATATGTCACGCCGGTCGAATGCGTGGGCGACTATGCCACCTTCATCAGCCGGATCAGGCAGGATTCCACCATCGACAACGGGCTGAACCTGTGGTGCGTCAGCGACAACCTGCGCAAGGGGGCGGCGCTGAACGCCGTGCAGATCGCCGAGGTGCTGGGCAACCGGGTGCTGAAAAAGGGCTGAACCAACCCCTTCCGGTCCAGCGGGCGCCTGCCATCGGCAAGGCGCCCGTTTTCATTACCGCAAGAGGGACGAAAGGGCGCAGGTAGCCGCCCATTGAAGTATTCCAGAAGTCGCATATTAATGCGGGCATATGCCGGACGCGCCCGATCCGACCATTCGCGGGCAGGGGGCGCGTCCGGCGAACTCCGGGCGGTTGCTTGTGTCCCTCATGATAAGCAGCCCGGATCGGCGAAGGCCCGGTCGGGGTCTTCGGGAAAGCGGTCCCGCCCTCCCGGGGCCGCTTTTCGTTCGCGAACCGTCGGATCAAACCGGTTGTGATGCGCCCTTTCGGCGCATATGTTCTGGCCAGTTCGAAACAGGGATCCTGGATGCCGTTCCAGAAGGTTCAGCCAGAGAAGCTCTCCACCTCGGTCGTCAGGCAGATCGAGCTCTTGATCCTGCGCGGCGTGCTGCGCCCCGGCGAACGTCTGCCGGCCGAGCGCGAGCTGTCCGAGCGTCTGGGCGTGTCGCGCCCCTCGCTGCGGGATGCGGTGGCGGAGCTGCAGGAACGGGGCCTTCTGACCACGCGGCCCGGCGCGGGGATCTATGTGGCCGACGTCCTGGGCAGCGCCTTTTCCCCGGCGCTGATCCGGCTGTTCGCCACCCATGACGAGGCGGTGTTCGACTACATCGCCTTTCGCCGCGACATGGAGGGGCTGGCGGCCGAACGTGCGGCGCGTCTGGCCTCGGACACCGATCTGAAGGTGATCGACACGGTGTTCCGCAAGATGGAGGCGGCGCATGCCAAGCGGAACCCGGCGGACGAGGCGCGGCTGGACGCCGATTTCCACCTGGCCATCATCGAGGCCAGCCACAACGTGATCATGCTGCACATGATGCGGTCGATGTATCAGCTGCTGCGCGAAGGCGTGTTCTATAACCGAGCGACCATGTTCAAGCAGCGCACCACGCGGTCGGAGCTTCTGGACCAGCACCGGGCGATCAACGATGCCCTGCAGGCCCGCGACGCGGAAGGCGCGCGCAACGCGGTAACGGCGCATCTGAACTATGTGGAACGGTCGCTGAGCGACTACCGCAAGGCCCAGCATAACGAACAGATCGCGCGCCAGCGGTTCGAGCACGAGCGCAATCGGTGAAGAATAATTGGCGAAAATCTAAGTCGAAAAAATTAGCCGCACCCGTGAAGGCGCGGCTAATGATCCAGATCGTGAAGCGGTGCGCTTCAGTTTTTCGCCTGTGTTAGTTCCCGGCCGGGGAGAAGTTCTGACCACCGTCCGCCGACTGAATGGCGGTCTTGGTGTTGTTGGCGACTTCGGTCGTGCCCGAGCTGATCGTGTTGTAGGCGGCGGCGGCAAGGGCCACGACGGCGGCGGTCAGCACGACCCAGTCAACAGTCACGGCGCCGTTTTCGTCCTTGCGGAATTTGTTGATGAACTTCAGCATATCTGGTCCCTCCAAAGGATCACTGGATTCGGTTTCTCTCTCACCCCGGCTTCCGGTCCGGCCGCTCTCTCTTCGACCTCGTGTTCGCCGTGGTATGGGTGTATATGGCCCCAGCTCCGTGGCAGGATTTGGACGGAAACGGGGAATTTTTCGTTCTGTTTAGATGGATGCCTGCTATGGGATTGAGAACCGATTTCGAGGCGTGGCAATACAAGAAGCCCGCATCACGCCATGGATGCGGGCTTCTTCAGTGCTTTTCGGTGGCTCAGGTCTCTATGCCGTTCATTGGCTGCTGCTGCTGTTCGTGGCCGGGGTGAAGCTCTCACCACCGTCCGCCGACTGAATGGCGGTCTTGGTGTTGGTGGCGACTTCGGTCGTGCCCGAGCTGATCGTGTTGTAGGCGGCGGCGGCAAGGGCCACGACGGCGGCGGTCAGCACGACCCAGTCAACAGTCACGGCGCCGTTTTCGTCCTTGCGGAATTTGTTGATGAACTTCAGCATATCTGGTCCCTCCAAAGGATCACTGGATTAGGTTTCTCTCTCACCCCGGCTTCCGGTCCGGCCGCTCTCTCTTCGACCTCGTGTCCGCCGTGGTATGGGTGTATATGGCCCCAGCTCCGTGGCAGGATTGGGACGGAAACGGGGAATCTGACGTCAAATTTTAACTTTCCTTGAGGTTTTGGTTAATCGATTGTTAGTAAAAGGAAAAAAATTGGGGAGCCCTTGGTTTGCGGGGGGGCGGCGCGGCTATTGTCGTGCCAAATTTGGCAAAACCGTCAGATTTTTGACCCCGCCCCGCTGGCGAAATGGGATCGGGTGCGGGAAACTGGCGCAAAACGACACGAGGCAGGTGGATGTATCGGTTCCGATCGAGGCTGGCTCTTGCGCTCTGCGCGAGTCTTCTGGCGGCCCCGGCCTGGTCCGAGCCGGCGATTCCCTCGCCGGGGGCCAAGCGCGTCACGCCGCCGCCGCCGGGAGCGCAACGGCGCATCACGGTCCAGATCCGGCCCGGTGATGAAACCTGGGTGTCCGACAGGCCCGGACCGACCGCAAAAGCCGATGACAAGGCCACTAGCGAGGGCGTCCCCGACAGTCCGCCGGCCTCTGCGGGCCGCTATGCGTGGTTCTGGGCGCATGTCCCGCCGGGGGCGGATCACCCGGGGACCGAGCGGCTGGACGCGGCTCTGGCCGCGCTGTCGGCCGAAGGCTCGGTGGTCACGCCGTCGCTGGAAACCCTGATGGAGATCGTCCACAGCCGCGGCCCGGCGATCATGAGGGAAACGGTGGGAACGCGCGTGTCGCCGGCGCTCGCGCTGGCCGTGATCGCGGTTGAATCGTCGGGGCGGGCGGATGCGGTCAGCCGCGCGGGCGCCGAAGGGCTGATGCAGCTCATGCCCGACACGGCGGACCGCTTCGGAGTTGCCGACAGCCGGAAGCCCGAACAGAACATCGCCGGCGGAGTCAAATATCTCGACTGGTTGCTCGGGGAATTCGGCGGCGACCCGATTCTGGCGCTGGCCGGATACAATGCCGGGGAAGGGGCGGTCAGAAAGCATGGCGGCGTGCCGCCCTATGCTGAAACCCGCGACTATGTCCCCAAGGTGCTGGCCGCCTACCGGATGGCGCGGAACTTGTGCGTGACGCCGCCCGAGCTGATCTCGGACGGCTGCGTTTTCGTTTCGATGGACCGATAGGTCCGGTCAGACGATCGTGGCCTCGGTGGCCGCGATCATCTCCTCGCGGGTCACGCCGGGGGCCAGTTCGACGATGTGCAGCCCCTTGTGGGTGACGTCCAGCACGCCAAGATTGGTGATGATCCGGTCCACCACGCCCTTGCCGGTCAGCGGCAGGGTGCATTCGCGCAGCACCTTGGATTCGCCGTGCTTGTTGGTGTGATCCATCACCACCACCACGCGGCCCACGCCGGCCACCAGGTCCATCGCGCCGCCCATGCCCTTGACCAGCTTGCCGGGGATCATCCAGTTGGCCAGATCGCCCTTTTCGCTCACTTCCATCGCGCCCAGGATCGCCATCGCGATCTTGCCGCCGCGGATCATGGCAAAGCTGGTGGCGCTGTCGAAATAGGCCGTGTAGGGCAGTTCGGTGATTGTCTGCTTGCCGGCGTTGATGAGATCGGGATCTTCCTCCCCTTCGTAGGGGAACGGCCCCATCCCCAGCATCCCGTTTTCGGACTGGAGCACGACGAACTTGTCCTCGGGGATATAGTTCGACACCAGCGTCGGAATGCCGATGCCGAGGTTCACATACATTCCGTCTTCGAGTTCCTCGGCCGCCCGCGCGGCCATCTGATTGCGGTCCCAAGGCATGGATCAGGCCTCCTCACGCTGGCGCACGGTGCGCTGTTCGATACGTTTCTCGTGCTCGCCCTGAATCAGGCGGTGGACATAGATGCCCGGCAGGTGGATGTGGTCGGGGTCCAGCTCGCCCGGTTCGACGATCTCTTCGACCTCCATCACGCAGACCCGGCCGCAGGTCGCCGCGGGCACGTTGAAGTTGCGCGCGGTCTTGCGGAAGATCGCGTTGCCGGTGGTGTCGGCCTTCCACGCCTTGACGATCGACAGATCCGCGACGATGCCGCGCTCCATGATATAGGTTTCGCCGCCGAACTCCTTGTGCTCCTTGCCCTCGGCGATCACGGTGCCGACGCCGGTTCTGGTATAGAAGCCCGGAATCCCCGCGCCGCCGGCCCGCATCCGCTCGGCCAGCGTGCCCTGGGGGTTGAATTCCAGCTCCAGCTCGCCGCTCAGATACTGCCGCATGAATTCGGCATTCTCGCCCACATAGGACGAGATCATCTTTTTCACCTGGCGGGTCTGCAGCAGGATGCCGATGCCGAAATCGTCCACCCCGGCATTGTTCGAGGCAAAGGTCAGATCCTTGACGCCCGACTCCTTGATCGCCTGCAACAGCAGTTCGGGAATCCCGCACAGGCCGAACCCGCCGGCGGCGATGAACATGCCGTCATGCAGCAGCCCGTCCAGCGCCTCGGCGGCATTGGAATACACTTTCTTCATGGATGTCTCCCCTTACGCGGTATGGCGCGTTTCTGCCGTCGCGCAGGAAGCAAGTCAACAAACGGGCCGGGGGATAGGTATTTCTACCTACCCCCCGGAAAACCGTTCGATCCTTGATGCGCGGCTTCAGCCCTTGCCCGCCGCCGCCTTGGTCTTGGTCGCAGCCTTCTTGCGGGCCGTGGTCTTTTTCTTCGTGCCTTTCTTGGCCGCCTTTTCGGCGATCAGCTTGACCGCCATCTCCATGGTCACGTCCTGCGGATCCACGTCCTTGGGCAGGGTGGCGTTGATCTTGTCCCATTTGACATAGGGGCCATAGCGTCCGTTCATCACGTTGACCGGCCCGCCGTGTTCGGGATGCTCGCCCAATTCCTTGAGCGGCGTCGCGGCAGCCCCTCGGCCATTGCCGCGCGCGGCCTTCTTGGCCAGTTCGTCCACCGCGCGGTTGATGCCGATGGTGAATACCTCGTCCACGTCCTTGAGGTTGGCATAGGTCTTGCCGTGCCGGACATAGGGGCCATAGCGGCCGATCGCGGCCTCGATCATCTCGCCGTCCTCGGGGTGCGGGCCGATCTGGCGCGGCAGGTTCAACAGCATCAGCGCCTTTTCCAGATCCACCGTGGACAGATCCCACCCCTTGGGGATCGACGCGCGCGGCGGCTTGGGGTTGTCCTCGGTCGCCTCGCCGCGCTGCACATAGGGGCCAAAGCGGCCCTTGCGCAGGGTGATGACCTCGTCCCCGTCATAGCCGAGAATCTTGCCGTCCGGCCCCATCTCGTCGCCTTCGGCGCCCGGCGGGCCGAAGGGGCGCGTATAGCGACATTCGGGATAGTTCGAACAGCCGATGAAGGCCCCGCCCGACCGCGCGGTGCGAATCGAAAGGCGGCCCTGACCGCAGAGCGGGCAGAGGCGCGGATCCGATCCGTCCTCGGTCGGCGGAAAGATGTGCGGCTCCAGCACCTCGTTGATCTTTTCCAGAACCTCGGTGATGCGCAATTCGGACGTTTCGTCCAGCGCCGCCGAGAAGTCGCGCCAGAACTTGGCCAGCACCTCCTTGTAGTCGGCGTGGCCCGCGCTGATCTCGTCCAGTTCGTCCTCCAGCCCCGCGGTGAAATCGTAGCTGACATAGCGGGGGAAGTAGTTCATCAGGAACGCCGTCACCAGCCGGCCCTTGTCCTCGGGGATCAGGCGGCCCTTTTCCTTGCGAACGTAGCCGCGGTCCTGGATCGTGGTGACGATGCTGGCATAGGTCGAAGGCCGGCCGATGCCCAGCTCTTCCATCTTCTTGACCAGCGTGGCCTCGGTATAGCGCGGCGGCGGCTGGGTGAAATGCTGCTCGGGCGTGATCGAGCGTTTCTCGACCGGTTCGCCCTGCATCATCTGCGGCAGGCGGCGGTCGTCGTCATCCACCGCCGGCTCGTCCCGGCCCTCTTCGTAGACGCGCATGAACCCGTCGAACAGCACCACCTGACCGGTGGCGCGCAACTCCACCTGACCGTCGGCGCTGGCGATATCGACCGTGGTCCGCTCCAGCCGGGCCGGGGCCATCTGGCAGGCGATGGTGCGTTTCCAGATAAGGTCGTATAGCTTGCGCTGATCCTCGTCCGTCACCTTCAGGCTGGACGGTTTGCGGCGCATGTCGGTGGGGCGGATGCATTCATGCGCTTCCTGCGCGTTCTTGGCCTTGTTCTTGTACATGCGCGGGCTCGACGGCACATATTCCGCGCCATACAGGTCGCGGATCGCGTCGCGGGCGGCATGCACCGCTTCGGGTGCCATGTCGATGCCATCGGTCCGCATGTAGGTGATATAGCCCGCCTCGTAGAGCCTTTGTGCCGCGCTCATGGTCTGGCGCGCGCCCATGCCGAACTTGCGGCTGGCCTCTTGCTGAAGCGTCGAGGTCATGAAGGGCGGGGCGGGGTTGCGGGTGGCAGGCTTGGCCTCGACCGCCTTGACGGTCAGATCGCGCGAGGTCACAGCCTGAACAGCCAGTTCGGCCTGGGTTTCGTTGGCGATGTCGAACTTGTCGAGCTTCCTGCCCGCAAGCACCGTCAGCCGCGCCTCGAACTCCTGCCCGCGCGGGGTCGAAAGGATCGCCTTCACGGTCCAGTATTCCTGGGGGCGGAAGGATTCGATCTCCATTTCGCGCTCAACGATGAGCCGCAGGCAGACCGATTGCACCCGGCCGGCGGATTTCGCGCCAGGTAGTTTGCGCCACAGAACCGGCGAAAGGTTGAACCCGACCAGATAATCCAGCGCGCGGCGGGCGAGATAGGCCTCGACCAGCGGCATGTCCACCTGGCGCGGATGGGTCATCGCCTCGCTGACCGCGTCCTTGGTGATCGCGTTGAAAGTGACGCGGGAGACGGCCGTGTCTTTCTTGATCGCCCGGCGTTTGGTCAGCGCCTCCTGCAGGTGCCAGCTGATCGCTTCGCCTTCACGGTCGGGGTCGGTGGCAAGGATCAGCGCGTTGTCGTCTTTCAAGGCATCGGCGATCGCCTTGACGTGCTTTCGGCTGTCCGGGTCGATCTCCCATTTCATCTCGAAATCATGCTCGGTATCGACCGATCCGTCCTTGGCGGGCAGGTCGCGGACGTGCCCGTAAGAGGCCAAAACCTTGTAGTCGGAGCCGAGATACTTGTTGATTGTCTTGGCTTTGGCCGGAGATTCGACAACGACGACAGGCATTTAACTGGCAACTCCTCACAGGGATTCGGGCGCTTTCTATGGCGGCGCAACATGTGGGGCGCAAGTCCCGAATGTCAATGCGGGCCGTTTTGTCCCGCTTGGTGACGGTCGCGCGGACATGCCGGACAACCCCCGCCAATCCATCGGGGACTTGGCTTTGCGGCCGGCGCCGGACCTCTTGCCGTCAGACCGACCGGCTGAGCAGGCCGCCGGGTTGCCGCGTGATTTTCCCTTCGAGTTCCAGATCCACGAGAACGGGCGCCACCTCGCGCGCCTCGGCCTGCATGTCGCGGATCAGTTGATCCTCGGCGACGGGCGATGGGCCGAGCCGGTCGAGAATCTGCCGGTGCAGGGCGGCGACTTCGCGCAAATCGCGCCGCGGGGCAGGGGCGGGCGGGACGTCGCGAAGAAGATCGGGCTGCTCCGGTTCGGCCATGCGCGCCTCTGCATGCTCGGGCAGGGCGGCGATGACGTCCTCGGCGTTGCGCACCAGCGTTGCGCCGTCGCGGATCAGCATGTTGCAGCCGGCAGCCCGGGCATCGAAGGGATGGCCCGGCACGGCCAGCACCTCGCGCCCCTGGTCGAGCGCGTCGCGCGCGGTGATGAGACTGCCTGATCGCGCCGCGGCCTCGATCACCACAACGGCCTGAGCCAGCCCCGAGACGATTCGGTTGCGGCTGGGAAAATGCCGGGCCAAGGGTGCCATGCCCATTGGCTGTTCGGAAAGCCGCAGGCCATGTCGTGCGATGTCATGGCCCAGATGCGTATTGTCAGCCGGATAGATGATGTCCACCCCGCCGGCCATCACCGCCACGGTGCCGGTTTCCAACGCGGCGACATGGGCCGCCGTGTCGATGCCGCGGGCCAGCCCGGACACCACGACATAACCCGCCGCGCCCAGATCCCGCGCCATGGACCGCGCCATCCGAGTGCCCAGCGACGACGCATTGCGCGCGCCGACGAGTGCGATCATGGGGCGCCTCAGAACGGTCACGTCGCCGACGGCCCACAGAAGTGGCGGCGCATCGGGCAGCTCCGCCAGCTGTTCGGGATAGTCGGGCGCGCCAAGGCACAAGAGCCGCGCGCCCGCGGCTCTTGCGGCCTTGATTTCGGCTTCGACGACACCGGGAGGGCACGGTTCATACCCCTCGACCCCGGCGGCGCGCGCCACTTCGGGCAGCGCGGCCAGCGCGTTCTGCGCCGTGCCATGCTCGGCCATGAGCCGGTGGAACGTCGTCACACCGACCCGGCGAGAGCGCAACAGGCGGAGCCAAGCAAACCGGTCCTCTTCCGTGGTGGGTGGGAGTGGGGGGTGAATGGAAGAATGCTGTTCCCCGGTCATCCGTCGCTCCGTCTGTTGCGGAAATCGGTTTAGACCGCACACCGTTAACGGGCGGTGAATCTCGTGAAAAGAATCGAAAAATTTTCGGCCAATGCGCCGGAACGGGGATCAGGCGGCCGAACCGCCCACCGTCAGCCCGTCGATCAGGACCGTCGGCTGACCCACGCCGACGGGCACCCATTGCCCATCCTTGCCGCAGGTGCCCAGACCGGGATCCAGCGCCATGTCGTTGCCGAGCGCCCGGATCCGTTTCAAGGCCGAGGGGCCATCGCCGATCAGCGTCGCGCCCTTGACCGGGGCGCCGACCCTGCCGTTCTTCACCCGATAGGCTTCGGTGCAGGAAAAGACGAACTTGCCGTTGGTGATGTCCACCTGCCCGCCGCCGAAGCCCACCGCCCAGATGCCGTCGCGGATCTCGGCCACGATGTCGTCGGGATCGGCATCGCCGCCCAGCATGATCGTGTTGGTCATGCGCGGCATCGGCTTGTGGGCAAAGGACTGGCGTCGCCCGTTACCGGTTGGCTCCACCCCCATCAGGCGCGCGTTCTGCCGATCCTGCATGTAACCGACGAGGATCCCGTCCTCGATCAGCACGTTGCGTCGCGACGGGGTGCCCTCGTCGTCCACGGTGATCGAGCCGCGCCGGTCGGGGATCGTCCCGTCGTCCACGACGGTCACGCCCCGGGCGGCGACCTGTTGGCCCATCAGCCCGGCAAAGGCCGACGATCCCTTGCGGTTGAAATCGCCTTCCAACCCGTGGCCGATTGCCTCGTGCAGCAGGATGCCGGGCCAGCCGGGGCCCAGCGCCAGCTCCATGACACCGGCCGGGGTGGGTTCGGCCTCGAGATTGACCAGCGCGATCCGCAATGCCTCGCGCACGCGGGCCTGCCAGTCGTCGGGTTCGATCAGCCCGTCCAGCCCGACGCGCCCGCCGCCGCCGGCGGTGCCGGTTTCGCGCCGTCCGTTCTGCTCCACGATCACCGAGACATTCACGCGCACCAGCGGCCGCGTGTCGGTCACCTGCACTCCGTCGGGGCGCAGGATCGCGATTTCCTGAAGCGAGGCCGCGAGCGAGGCGGACACCTGAACCACGCGCGGGTCCAGATCGCGGGCGAAGGCGTCGATTTCCTTCAATGTCTCTACCTTGACCGGAAAAGAGGTGCCGGCGATCGGGTCGGCGTCGGTATAAAGCCTCCGGTTGGTCGGCTGCGGCGGCTCGGCTAGCGTGCCGCCACCATCCGCCACCATCAGCCGAACCGTCTCGGCCGCGCGCTTCAGCGCGGGGATAGAGACATCGGTCGAGTGGGCGTATCCGGCGACCTCGCCATTCACCGCGCGCAGTCCGAAGCCTTCGGAGGCGTCGTAAGAGGCCGACCGCAGCCGCCCGTCATCGAACACCAGCGATTCGGATTTTCGCCGCTCGACGAAGATCTCACCGTCCTCGGCGCCAGCGGTGGCCTCGCGCAGGATCTGATTCGCCTCGTCCAGGGGCAGGGTGGTCTCGAAGGGGCGGAAAGGGTCTGCCGACATGCCTCGTCCTTTCTGATTTGATCCAGATCAAGCCGCAAAATTTGATCCAAATCAAAAAAGCGTTTGTTTGCCGCAAGCATTTCGCTTTATCTGCTATCGCGAATATGGTTTTTACTGCGCCAATGACAACAGGGCCGGACCGGATGCACGCGAATTCGGTGCCGGTGGCGAGGAACAACGGGATCAACCGATCAGGACAGATGATGAAGAACGCACTGACGCTTTCGGGTCTTTTCGCGACCCTTTCGAGCGTGCCGGCACTGGCACAAGACGGTCTGGAAGGGCTTGAGACAGTTGGCAAGCCGACTCCCGGGGGCACCGGCTTCCAGCCGGCGGCGACGGATCTGGCGCGCGGTCTGCAGTCGCTGGACTGGCTTCTGCTGGTGATCATAACGGCGATCTGTGCGCTGGTAGCGGCGCTGATCCTGGTCGTGATCGTCCGCTACAACCGCCGCGCCAACCCGAACCCGGCCTCGTTCACTCACAACACGCCGGTGGAGATTCTCTGGACCGTGGGGCCGATCATCATCCTGGTGTTCATCGGCGCCTTCTCGCTGCCTGAACTGTTCAAGCAGCAGGAAATCCCCGAGGGCGACATCACCATCAAGGTGACCGGCAACCAGTGGTACTGGAGCTACGAATACGTGGACGAAGGCTTCGGGTTTGATTCGTTCATGCTGGCCAAGGAAGACCTGGCCGACTACGGCTACAGCGAGGACGAATATCTGCTGGCCACCGATACCGCCGTCGTCGTGCCCGTGGGCAAGATCATCGTGATGCAGGTGACGGGATCCGACGTGATCCACTCGTGGACCATTCCGTCGTTCGGCGTGAAGCAGGACGCCGTGCCGGGGCGTCTGGCCGAACTGTGGTTCAAGGCCGACAAGGAAGGCGTTTATTTCGGTCAGTGCTCCGAACTGTGCGGCAAGGATCACGCCTATATGCCGATCACGGTCAAGGTGGTCAGCCAGGAAGCCTATGATCAGTGGCTGAGCCGCGCGAAGGAAGAATTCGCCGGCATTCCGCAGTCCTACCGCGTGGCATCGAACTGATAAGGGCAGGGCGGGGCGCATTCCCGCCCGCGCCGGAGCAAGCGCATGAGCGACGTCAGCTATAACACCGACATACGCGAGCACGAAGCCGGCTTCGGCGATTATTTCGCCCTGCTCAAGCCGCGCGTGATGTCGCTGGTTGTGTTCACCGCGCTGGTGGGGCTTTTGGCCGCGCCGGTGCCGGTGCACCCGATGATCGGCTTCTGCGCGATCCTGTTCATCGCCATTGGCGGCGGGGCGTCGGGCGCGCTGAACATGTGGTGGGACGCCGATATCGACCGGGTGATGAAGCGCACCCGCAACCGCCCGATCCCCGCGGGAAAGGTCGAGGCGGGCGAGGCGCTGGCGCTGGGCCTGGCCCTGTCGGGCTTCTCGGTGGTGATGCTCGGGCTTGCGACCAACATCTTCGCGGGCGCCTTCCTGGCCTTCACCATCTTCTTCTACGTCGTGATCTACTCGATGTGGCTGAAACGCTCGACGCCGCAGAACATCGTGATCGGTGGCGCCGCAGGCGCGTTCCCGCCGGTGATCGGCTGGATCGCGGCCACGGGCGGCATGGCGGTCGAGCCCTGGCTGATGTTCGCGTTGATCTTCATGTGGACGCCGCCGCATTTCTGGTCGCTGGCGCTGTTCATGCGGTCGGATTACGACGATGCGGGCGTGCCGATGCTGACCGTGACCCATGGCCGCCGCGCGACGCGGGTGCATATCCTTGTCTACACCGTGTTGCTGGCGGCGCTGTCTCTGGGCGCGGCATTCTCGGGGATCGGCGGGCCGATCTATCTGACGGTTGCGGCGGTGATGAACCTGCTTTTCCTGCGGGGCGCGGTCCGCATCTGGCGGCGTGACGAACGGACGGCCGAGGCGGACGATTTCGCTGTGGAAAAAGGCTTCTTCAAGCTTTCGCTGCTCTATCTTTTCCTGCATTTTGGCGCGATTCTCGCCGAGGCGCTGCTGAAGCCGTACGGCTTGGGAGGCTGGGGATGAGCCTGAAGCGGACCCACGAATTGCACCAGCGGCGCTTCAGCCGCAACCTCGGCCTCGGCCTGATTTTGGCGGCCTTCGTCGCCATTGTCTTTGGTCTGACCATGGCCAAGATTTCGAACGGCGATTTCTCGGCGCCCTATGCGCCGGCGCAAGCCAATCAGGAGGGGCAGTGATGGCGGCCCCGAACCCCGGCAGGACAGCGGCCAAGCTGGTCGGCGTTGTGGTGGTGATGGGGGCGCTGGCCTGGGCGTCGATCCCGGCCTACAACTGGTTCTGCCGCGTGACCGGCTTTGGCGGGACGACCGGCGTGGCCGAGAAGGCGCCGGACGAGGTTCTGGACCGCACCATCAAGGTTCGGTTCGATGCAGGCACCGACCGCGACATGCCGTGGGAATTCAAGCCTCAGGTCCGCACCATGGAAATCCGCATCGGCGAGACGGGGCTGGCCTTTTATGAGGCCTACAATCCCACGGATCGGCCAATCGCGGGGCAGGCGTCCTACAACGTGACCCCTTATGCCGCCGGCGGCTATTTCCAGAAGATCGAATGCTTCTGCTTTACCGAGCAGGTGCTTCAGCCCGGCGAGCGGGTTGAAATGCCGGTGACGTTCTTCGTGGATCCCGAGATCGTCGATGATCCCGAGGCGAAATATCTGCATACGATCACGCTGTCGTATACCTTACATGAAATCGACCTGCCCGAGGACTATGCCGCCGCGGGTGGCGAGACGGACAACAAGCTGAACTAAAGCCAAGAGGTGAGGGACACTTACATGGCGCACGCTAAAAACCACGATTACCACATTCTGCCGCCCTCGATCTGGCCGTTCCTCGGCGCCGTCGGGGCGTTCGTCATGCTCTACGGCGCCGTTCTGTGGATGCACGGCATCTCGTCCTGGATGTTCTGGGTCGGCCTGGCTGTGGTGCTGTATACGATGTACGGCTGGTGGGCGGACGTCGTCCGCGAAGCCCGGACCGGCGACCACACCCCCGTCGTCCGGATCGGCCTGCGCTATGGCTTCATCCTGTTCATCACCTCCGAGGTGATGTTCTTTGCCGCGTGGTTCTGGTCGTTCTTCAAGCACGCGATGTATCCGATGTACGAATACGCGGGCACCGAATACATCAAGCCGGACTACCACCCGATCGACCCCTTCCACATTCCGCTGATCAACACCGTGATCCTGCTGCTGTCGGGGGTGGCCGTGACCTGGGCGCACCACGCGCTGGTGCATGAAAACAACCGCAAGGCGCTCATCAACGGGCTGGCCATCGCGATCGTGCTGGGCATCGCCTTCACCGCGCTTCAGGCCTATGAATATGGCGTGCTGATCCTGCACTACGGCTGGACATTCGGCGGCGACATCTTCTATTCGAACTTCTTCATGGCCACCGGGTTCCACGGGGTACATGTGATCGTCGGCACGATCTTCCTGATCGTCTGCCTGATTCGCGCGATCAAGGGCGATTTCACGCCCGAACAGCATGTCGGGTTCGAGGCCGCCGCGTGGTACTGGCACTTCGTCGATGTGGTGTGGCTGTTCCTGTTCTTCGCGGTCTACATCTGGGGCACCGCGGGGATGTAAGCCGCGCCGCCACGGTTGCATTCCGGCAACCGATCGGCGACATCAACAGGCGCGCGGGTGGCTTCCCGCGCGCCTTTTCTTCCACCGGAAGGCCGGTCATGCGTCCAATCCTGTTTCTGTTGGTCTTCGGTGTCACCGGGCTTGCGGTGCTGGTGTCGCTGGGCAACTGGCAGGTGCGCCGGTTGCACTGGAAGGAAGGCATCCTGGCCGAGATCGAGGCGCGCATCGCCGCCGATCCAGTGCCCCTTCCGACCGACCCGGACCCTGAACGCGACAAGTTCCTGGCCGTGACCGTGACCGGGCGCATGGAGCCGGGCGAGGTCCGCGTTCTGGTCTCCACACGCGATTCCGGCGCGGGTTATCGCATCATCGCCCCCTTCGTCATGCAGGACGGCCGCCGCATCCTGATCGACCGCGGCTATGTGCCCGCCATGGACAAGAACACGCCACGCGCGCTGGGGCCGATGACCGTCATCGGCAACCTGCACTGGCCCGACGAGATCGACGGCTTTACCCCCGAACCGGACCGCGAGGCGAATATCTGGTTCGCGCGCGACGTGCCCGCGCTGGCCGCCGAACTGGGCACCGAGCCGGTTCTCGTCATCGCAAGGTCGAAAAACGACCCCCGCGTGACGCCGTTGCCGGTGGACACCGCGGGCATTCCGAACGATCACCTGCAATATGCGGTGACATGGTATGGCCTCGCGCTGGTCTGGGCCGCCATGACCGGCTATTTCCTGTGGCGCAGCCGCGCCCGCAAGCAGAGCTAGAGGACATGAAATACATCTCGACCCGTGGCAACGCGCCGGAACTGAGTTTTGAAGAGGCGATGCTGACCGGGCTGGCCCGCGACGGCGGCCTGTACGTCCCCGCAACGATTCCGCGGATGAGTGCCGAAGACATCGCCGCGCTATCTGGCCTCGACTATGAGGAAACCGCGTTCCGGGTGATGCGGCCCTTTGTCGGAGACGCGTTTTCGGACGATGAATTCCGCGAGATCATCGCGCGCGCCTATGCGAAATTCGGCCACATCGCCCGCGCGCCGCTGAAACAGCTGGCCCCCAACCATTTCCTGCTGGAGCTGTTCCACGGGCCGACGCTCGCCTTCAAGGATTTTGCCATGCAGCTGATCGGCCAGTTGTTCGAGGCCGCGCTGGAACGGCGGGGCGAGCGGGTGACCATCGTCGGCGCCACCAGCGGCGACACCGGATCCGCCGCGATCGAGGCGTTCCGAGGGCTGGACGCGGTGGACGTATTCATCCTGTTTCCGCATGGCCGGGTCAGCGAGGTGCAGCGCCGGCAGATGACCACGCCGGAGGACGCGAACGTGCACGCGCTGGCGGTGGATGGCGATTTCGACGACTGCCAGGCGCGGGTCAAGGACATGTTCAACGACTTCGCCTTCCGCGACGAGGTGCGCCTGGCCGGCGTCAACAGCATCAACTGGGCGCGGGTGCTGGCGCAGGTGGTCTATTACTTCTCTTCCGCCGTGAGCCTCGGCGCGCCGCACCGGCAGGTGAGTTTCACCGTGCCCACGGGCAATTTCGGCGACATCTTCGCGGGTTTCATCGCCAAGCGGATGGGGCTGCCGGTGGACCGGCTCGTGGTGGCGACCAACCAGAACGACATCCTGCATCGCTGCCTCTCGGGACAGGGCTATTTCAAGGGCGAAACCCAACCCTCGATCAGCCCGTCCATGGACATCCAGGTCAGCAGCAATTTCGAGCGCGCCCTGTTCTATGCCTACGGGCAGGACGGCGCGGCGGTGACGCAGTTGATGGAAGAGCTGAAATCCGGCGGCTTCAACGTCAGCCAGGGTGCGCTGGAGGCGCTGCGCGAGGATTTCGATTCGGGGGCCGCGTCCGAGGAGGAAACGCTTGCCACGATCGCGGCGACGCTGCGCGACAGTGCGGAGCTGGTCTGCCCGCACACGGCCGTGGGCATCAAGGTGGCCAACGAGACCCGCGATCCGGCGGTGCCGATGATCACGCTGTCCACGGCGCATCCGGCGAAATTTCCGGAGGCCGTGGAACGGGCCAGCGGCGTTCATCCGCCCCTTCCCCCGCGTATGTCAGACCTGTATGACAGGCCGGAACGGCTGACCCGGATCGCCAACGATCTGGCGGCCATCGAGGATCACATCAGGGGGCATATCGCCAGGTGAGCGTTCAACTGCACCGACTGGACAACGGATTCCGTATCGTCAGCGAACACATGCCCGGCCTGCAATCGGCGGCCATCGGAATCTGGGTAACCGCCGGCGGCCGGCACGAACGGCTGGAGCAGAACGGGATCGCGCATTTCCTCGAACACATGGCGTTCAAGGGCACGGCCAACCGGACGGCCCTTGAGATCGCCGAGACGATCGAGGACGTGGGCGGTTACATCAACGCCTATACCTCTCGCGAGGTCACGGCCTATTACGCCCGCGTGCTCAAGGATGACGTCGCCTTGGCGCTGGACGTGCTGGCCGACATCCTGATGAACCCGCTTTTCGACCCGGCCGAGATCGAGGTGGAACGCGGCGTGATCCTGCAGGAGATCGGGCAGGCCAACGACACGCCAGACGACGTGATCTTTGACTGGCTCCAGCAGGAAAGCTATCGCGATCAGCCGCTTGGCCGCACGATCCTGGGGCCGGCGGAACGCGTCAGCGCCTTTTCGCGCGAGGATCTCGCCCGCTTCGTGGGGGAACATTATGGGCCGGGCCAGATGATTCTGTCGGCGGCCGGCGCGGTGGACCACGACCAGCTTGTGAACCTGGCCGAGCGCTATTTCGGCCACCTGGACCCGCTTGCGCGGGCCGAGGCCGATCCCGCGCGGTTTACAGGCGGGGAAACCCGCAGGCCCAAGGATCTGGAACAGGCGCATTTTGCGCTGGCGCTGGAAAGCCCCGGCTACCGGGATGACGCGATCTACACGGCGCAGATCTATGCCAGCGCGCTGGGCGGAGGCATGTCGAGCCGGCTGTTCCAGGAGGTGCGCGAGCGGCGCGGCCTCTGCTACACGATCTTTGCGCAGGCCGGCGCCTATGCCGACACCGGCAGCACCACGATCTATGCCGGCACCAGCGGCGAGCAGATCGCCGAACTGGCCCGCATCACCATCGACGAGATGAAGCGCGCCGCCGAGGACATGACGCCGGAAGAGGTCGAACGCGCCCGCGCCCAGATGAAGGCGGGGATGCTGATGGGGCTGGAAAGCCCCTCGAATCGTGCCGAGCGTCTGGCCCGGCTGGTGCAGATATGGGACCGGGTGCCGCCGCTCGAGGAAACCGTGGCGCGGATCGACGCCGTGACGCTGGCGGATGTGAAGACGTTCGCCGAGCACATGGCAGCGAAGGCGCCGGCGGCGCTGGCGCTCTACGGCCCGGTGGAACGCGCGCCGGGCCTGTCGGAACTGCAGGAGAGGCGCGCCGCCTGATGTCCGCCTGATGCTGCTCGGCAAACGCAAGCTAAAGATCGAGACGGAACGTCTTACCCTGCGCCCTCCGGTGCATTCGGACTTTCGCGCCTGGGCGCGGCTGCGCGAGGAGGGGCGCGACTTTCTGGCCCCGTGGGAACCCGCCTGGGCCGACGACCACCTGACCCGCAAGGCGTTCACCAACCGGGTCTACTGGGCTCAGAGGTCCGTGGCCAACGGCTCGGCCGTGCCGCTGTTCCTGATCCGGCGCGAGGATCAGACGCTGCTGGGGGCGATCACGCTGGACAATATTCGCCGTGGCCCGGCGCAGGCCGGCACCCTGGGATACTGGACGGGCCAGCGATATGCCCGCCAAGGATACATGAGCGAGGCGGTCTGCGCGGTCGTTCACTATGCCTTCACCCGGCTGGACCTGAGCCGAATCGAGGCCGCTTGCCTGCCGGAAAACACCGCTTCGCGCGGGCTGCTGGAGCGCTGCGGGTTCAAGTATGAAGGCGTTGCGCAATCCTATCTGCAGATCAACGGGCGCTGGCGGACGCATGTTCTCTATGCCTGTCTGCGGTCGGATCGGCGCGGGCGGACGGACGCGGGTTAACCAGCTGTTATCCTTGCGCCCCTAGCCTTTCGGACAAGGACTGAAAGGAGGGCTCCAATGGACGATTCGGACATTTTCTCGTTGCCGCACCACATGCCGACGCCGTCGCGGCCGCTGATGGGGTGGACGATCCTGGTGGTCGAGGACAGCCTTTATGCCTCGGACGCGGTGCGGCTGCTGTGCCTGCGCAGCGGGGCGCGGATCCGGCGGGCGGATTGCCTGGCCTCGGCGCGCCGCCACCTTCAGGTCTATCGACCCTCGGCCATCATTGTCGATCTGGGCCTGCCGGACGGGTCCGGTCTGGGCCTGATCGCCGAATTGAACGCGGCGGTTCCACGGATCCCGGTCATCATCGCCGTATCGGGCGAGGACACGGTCGCGCAGGCGGCGCTGGATGCGGGGGCGGACAGGTTCCTGGCCAAACCGATCCATTCGCTGGCGCAGTTCCAGGAGGCCGTCCTGTCGGGCAGCGAATCGGACGCATCAAGACCCCTTGTCCTGCGCCATGCGGGCGATGTCACGGTCACGCCCGATCCGGTCGCCTATCGCGATGACATGGCCCATGCCGAAGAGATACTGCGCGACGATTCGGAGGACGCCGCTCTGGACTATGTGGCCCGCTTTCTGGGCGGCGTCGCGCGCAGCGCCGGGGACAGCGCGCTCGAACGCGCGGCGGCGCATGTGATCGAGGCTCGCGCGAGCGGCATGCCGGTGACGCCCTTCGCCGCGCAGATGGCCGGTCTGGTGCGCGAGCGCATGCAGACGACCGACAAGACCCTGGTCGGCATGGCGGGCTGAGCGTAGCGCCGGAGCGCCGCGACGCCCCGCAACCCGGCCTCAATTCCAACGCATGCGGAGGCTTGGCCCGGTCCGGACTGGCCAAGAGCCGGAAAGGTCCGGCGCGCCCCGCCTGGCCTTTATGCCTGCAGCGGCTTGACGTTGATTTCACCGGTGGCCTGGGCCCGGATCGCAAGCGCCGCAGCATGGCTGCCGGCGGCGGTGGTGAAATAGGGGATCCTCGCGCTCAGAGCGGCCGAGCGGATGTCCTTGCTGTCCTCGACGGCCTGTGCGCCTTCGGTGGTGTTCATCACCAGATCCACGCCGCCATCCTTGAGCAGATCGACCACGTTCGGCCGGCCTTCATAGACCTTGTTGACGACCTCGCAGGGGACGCCGTGCTGTTCCAGCCAGCCATGCGTGCCCCGCGTGGCAACGAGCGAAAAGCCCAGCTCGACCAGCGCCCGGGCGGCTTCGAGCATCAGAGCGCCCTTGTCTTCGTCCTTGATCGAGATGAAGGCCCGGCCTTTGCGGGGCAGGGTCATGCCCGCGCCCATCTGCGCCTTGAGAAACGCGCGCGGGAAATCGCGGTCCCACCCCATGACCTCGCCCGTCGAGCGCATTTCCGGCCCCAGAATCGTGTCCACGCCGGGGAAGCGGTTGAACGGCATCACCGCCTCCTTGACCGAGAACCACGGCATCATCGGATCGGCCAGCGTCATCGGATCGGCCAGTGGCAGCGTGGTGTCGTAGTCGGCATCCGCGTCATAGGGCGGGCGCATCGGGAAATTGGACAGCGGCTCGCCGGCCATGATCCGCGCCGCGATCGACGCGATCGCGCTGTCGGTCGCCTTGGCCACGAAGGGCACGGTGCGGCTGGCGCGCGGGTTCACCTCGATCAGGTAGATTTCGCCGTCCTTCACCGCGAACTGTACGTTCATCAGACCGACCACGTTCAGCGCTCGCGCCAGCGCCTCGGTCTGGCGCTTGACCTCGTCGATGATCTCGGCGGGCAGCGAATGGGGCGGCAGCGAACAGGCGCTGTCGCCGGAATGGACGCCAGCCTCTTCGATATGCTGCATGATGCCGGCGACATGCACGTCCTTTCCGTCGCACAGCGCATCCACATCCAGCTCGGTCGCGCCCGAAAGGTAGCTGTCCAGCAGCACCGGGCTGTCGCCTGACACCACCACCGCCTCGGAGATGTAGCGTTCGAGCTGCGCCATGTCGCGGACGATCTCCATCGCCCGACCGCCAAGGACGTAGGACGGGCGGATCACCAGCGGGAAGCCAATTTCCCCGGCGATCTTCAGCGCCTCTGCGTCGGTCGAGGCAATTCCGTTGCGGGGCTGCTTCAGGCCCAGATCCTGCACCAGTTTCTGGAACCGTTCGCGGTCCTCGGCCAGGTCGATCGCGTCCGGGGTGGTGCCCAGGATCGGAATGCCCGCATCGTGCAGCGCATTGGCCAGCTTGAGCGGCGTCTGCCCGCCGAACTGGACGATCACGCCGTGCAGCGTGCCCTTCTGCTGCTCGACCCGCAGGATTTCCATGACGTGCTCAAAGGTGAGCGGTTCGAAATACAGCCGGTCCGAGGTGTCGTAGTCGGTCGAAACCGTCTCGGGGTTGCAGTTGACCATGATGGTCTCGAACCCCGCGTCCGACAGCGCAAAGCAGGCATGACAGCAGCAATAGTCGAACTCGATCCCCTGGCCGATCCGGTTCGGCCCGCCGCCGAGAATCACCACCTTCTTGCGGTCGCTGGGGCGGGCTTCGCATTCGACCTCGCCCATCATCGGGGTTTCATAGGTCGAATACATGTAAGGGGTCTGCGCCTCGAACTCGGCGGCGCAGGTGTCGATCCTCTTGAAGACAGCCGTCACGCCCAGGTTGTGGCGGGCGCGGCGCACGTTGTCCTCGTCCCGCCCGGTCAGCTTCGCCAGACGCGCGTCGGTAAAGCCCATCATCTTGACCGCGCGCAGCCCTTCTTCGGTCACCGGCAGACCGTTCCGGCGGAGGTCTTCCTCGGCTTCGACGATCTCGCGGATCCGCGCTAGGAACCAGGGGTCGAAATGGGTGACGGCCTGGATTTCGTCATTGCTCAGCCCGTGGCGCATGGCCTGGGCTATGGTGCGCAGCCGGTCCGGCGTCTGCAGGCTGAGCGCCTTGATGATCGCCGCCTTGTCCGGCGCGCCGGGAATATCGATCTCGTCAAAGCCGGTCAGGCCGGTTTCCAGCGAGGCCAGAGCCTTTTGCATGGATTCGTGGATGGTCCGCCCGATCGCCATCGCTTCGCCCACCGACTTCATGGCGGTGGTCAGGTAGGGTTCAGAGCCCGGGAACTTCTCGAAGGCAAAGCGCGGGATCTTGGTGACGACATAGTCTATGGTCGGCTCGAAGCTGGCGGGCGTGACCTTGGTGATGTCGTTGTCGAGTTCGTCCAGCGTATAGCCGACCGCCAGCTTGGCCGCGATCTTGGCAATCGGAAAGCCGGTCGCCTTGGACGCCAAGGCCGACGACCGGCTGACGCGCGGGTTCATCTCGATCACGACCATGCGGCCGGTCTTGGGATCAACGGCCCATTGCACGTTGGAGCCGCCGGTTTCCACGCCGATCTCGCGCAACACGGCGATCGAGCCGTTGCGCATCATCTGGTATTCCTTGTCGGTCAGCGTCAGCGCCGGTGCCACGGTGATCGAATCGCCGGTATGGACGCCCATGGGATCGACGTTCTCGATGGAACACACGATGATGGCATTGTCCGCCTTGTCGCGGACGACCTCCATCTCGTATTCCTTCCAGCCCAGAAGGCTTTCGTCGATCAGGATCTGGCCGACAGGGCTGGCGTCCATGCCCGTGCGGCAATAGTGAACATAGTCTTCGTGGTTGTAGGCCACACCACCGCCGGTGCCACCCAGCGTAAAGGCGGGGCGGATGATCGCCGGCAGTCCGATGTTTTCCAGTTCGGCCAACGCCAACTGCACGCCTGCGTCCAGATCGAACTCGCCATTGTCGCGTTTGGGGGCGGTCACGATCGTGGACCGGGGGTTCTCCAGCCCGATCCGCTCCATCGCTTCGCGGAAAAGCTTGCGGTCCTCGGCCATTTCGATCGCTTCGCGCTTGGCGCCGATCATTTCCACGCCGAACTTTTCCAGCACGCCCATTTCTTCGAGGGCTAGCGACGTGTTCAGTCCCGTCTGCCCCCCCATCGTCGGCAAAAGCGCGTCAGGGCGTTCCTTCTCTATGATGCGGGCGACGACCTCGGGGGTGATGGGCTCGATATAGGTTGCATCGGCGAGCCCCGGATCGGTCATGATCGTCGCGGGGTTCGAATTGACGAGAATGACGCGATAACCTTCTTCCCTCAGCGCCTTGCAGGCCTGTGCGCCGGAATAGTCGAACTCGCAGGCCTGTCCGATGACGATCGGCCCCGCGCCAATGATCATGATCGACTGGATGTCGGTTCTCTTCGGCATGGCCCGTTCCTTCAGATTTTCGAGTCGCCAGCAGCGCCCGTGCGCCCAAATTGTCCTGCGTTATAGGGATGGGCGGAAAAGGTGCAAGCCCCCAAGAAGGGCGGTGCGACTTTAGCGGGCGGAACCGGGGCTCTGCCCCGGACCCCGGGGTATTTTTTACCAGAAAGAAGCGAAAACGCCTTTGCTTCTTTCTGGTTCCAAATACCCCCGCCGGAGGCATGGCCCTGCTCCCGGCCTCGGGAGCAGGGCATACATAAGAGCGTGGCGGCCCTTTGGTGCCGCAGCCGATTGAAGGGTCTTATTCGGCAGCCTTGCGGTCGTCGATTCGATCTTCGCCCGCATATAGATAGTCCCGCGTGATCGGCAGGGCATCAATGCGTTTTCCCAATTGGAACTGGAACACCGCCTGCTTGTCCTCTTCGAAGGTCATGTAGCAGGCGATAAGGTAGTAGCGCCACATGCGGACGAACCGTTCGTCATACTTTCTGCGCACTTCGTCGAGATGCGCATCGAACCGTGCCAGCCAGTGGCGCAGGGTCATCGCGTAGTGCAGGCGCAGAACCTCGACGTCGTAGTTCCAAAGGCCGGCGCGTTCGATTGGGCCGGCCAGTTCGGACATCGACGGTATATAGCCGCCGGGAAAGATGTACTTGGTGATCCAGCGGCTTTGGGCGAACGGAGGCGAGCAGGCGCCGATCGTATGGATCAGGGCAATGCCGTCCGGTTCCAGCAGGTCCGCCACCTTGCCGAAATATTCGCCGTAATGCGGCACGCCGACATGTTCGAGCATGCCCACCGAAACGATGCGATCGAAAGGCCCTTCGACGGTGCGGTAGTCCTGCAGGCGGAAATCGATACGGTCCGACAGCCCGGCGGCATCGGCGCGTCTGCGCGCGGTGGCGAGCTGGTTTTCCGACAGGGTCACGCCGGTGACCCGGGCGCCGCAGTCACGCGCCAGGGTCATCGCCATTCCGCCCCAGCCGCAGCCGATGTCCAGCACCCGCATGCCCGGCTCGATCCTCAGCTTGGCGGCGATATGGGCTTTCTTTGCGGCTTGCGCCTCTTCCAGCGTCATGTCGGGATGGGCGAAATAGGCGCAGGAATACTGCATGTCCTCGTCCAGGAACATGCGGTAGAGGTCATCCGAGATATCATAGTGATGGGCGACGTTCCTTTGTGCGCTGGATTCGGTGTTCCGCAATATCCAGGTCTGGGCGAAATAGCGCAAACGGGTGGCCCAGCGAACCCAGGCCGGCATCCGGCTTTCCTGCCGGTTGCGCATCAGAACCCTCAGCAGCCCTTCGAGGTCGTCGTTCTCGGGCAGGATGGTGCCATCCATGTACCCCTCGCCAAGCGCCAGTTCGGGATTCAGGCAAAGGGCGCGGATGGTGGCGCGGTCGGTGATGCGCACGCGCGCGGCCGGCGCGTCATCCGGACCGTAGACTGTTTCCCGTCCGTCCGGATATGTCACCACGAGCTGCCCCGTGTGGATCAGCTGCGATATCATTCGGTGAAAAACCGTCTCCCACATCGGTTCCTCCACGTGCAATCTTGCAGACATTCCCCCAATTGTTCGGCAAACACGTTACACCAGGGCCGCGAATTCACAAAGTGAGTTGCGATTTCGGGCTGCTTCGGGGTGCGGCCCTTGACTTCGGGCGCCGGTCGGGCTGTATCGGCCCGACGTTTCAACGCCCGAGGGATCATGTCCATGCACGCCTATCGCACCCATACCTGCGCCGAACTGACCAGCGCCGATGTCGGCCAGACCGTCCGCCTGTCCGGCTGGGTCCACCGGGTCCGCGACCACGGCGGTATCCTGTTCATCGACCTGCGCGATCATTACGGCATCACGCAGGTGCTGTGCGACCCCGACAGCCCGGTCTTTTCCGAGGTAGAAAAGGTGCGCGCCGAATGGTGCATCCGCATCGACGGCACCGTGAAGGCGCGCGATCCCGAACTCATCAACCCCAAGATCCCGACCGGCGAGATCGAGGTTTTCGTCCGCGACATGGAGGTGCTGGGCCGCGCCACGGAGCTGCCGCTGCAGGTGTTCGGCGATCAGGAATATCCCGAAGAGACGCGCCTGCGCTATCGCTATCTCGACCTGCGCCGTGAAGCAATGCAGGAGAACATGAAGCTGCGCTCGGACGTGGTGGCCAGCATGCGCCGCCGGATGTGGGAGATCGGCTTCCGCGAATACCAGACGCCGATCATCACCGCCTCCAGCCCCGAGGGCGCGCGCGACTTCCTGGTGCCGAGCCGCCTGCATCCGGGCAAGTTCTACGCGCTGCCGCAGGCGCCGCAGCAGTTCAAGCAGCTGATCATGGTCAGCGGCTTTGACAAGTACTTCCAGATCGCGCCCTGTTTCCGCGACGAAGACCCGCGCGCCGACCGCAGCCCCACCGATTTCTATCAGCTCGACATGGAGATGAGCTTTGTCACCCAGCAGGACGTGTTCGACACGGTCCAGCCGGTGATAGACGGCATCTTTGAAGAGTTCGGCAACGGCGCCAAGGTGGACAAACACTGGCCGCAGATTTCCTACAAGGACGCCGCACTTTGGTACGGCACCGACAAGCCCGACCTGCGCAACCCGATCAAGATGCAGGACGTGAGCGAGCATTTCCGCGGCTCGGGCTTTGCCATCTTCGCCAAGCTGCTGGAGCAGGAAGGCACCGAGATCCGCGCGATTCCGGCGCAGGGCGGCGGCAGCCGCAAGTTCTGCGACCGCATGAACGCCTATGCGCAGAAGGAAGGCCTGCCGGGGATGGGCTATATCTTCTGGCGCGAGGGCGAAAACGGGGTCGAGGCCGCCGGTCCGCTGGCCAAGAACATCGGGCCCGAACGCACCGAGGCGATCCGCCGGCAACTGGGCCTGGGCAAGGGCGATGCCGCGTTCTTTCTTGGGGGCAAGCCCAAGAGCTTCGAGGCCTTCGCGGGGCGCGCCCGCAACGTGATCGGCGAAGAGCTTGGCCTGACCGAGAAGGACCGTTTCGCCTTTTGCTGGGTCGTCGATTTCCCGATGTATGAAAAGGACGACGAAACCGGCGAGATCGATTTCAGCCACAACCCGTTCTCGATGCCCCAGGGCGGGCTCGAGGCGCTCGACGGCGACCCGCTCGAGGTGCTGGGCTGGCAGTATGACCTGGCCTGCAACGGTTACGAGATCCTTTCGGGCGCGATCCGGAACCACCGGCTGGACATCATGTTCAAGGCCTTTGGTCTTGCCGGTTATGACGAGGCCGAGGTGCGCCGCCGCTTTGGCGGTATGGTCAACGCATTCCAGTATGGCGCTCCGCCGCACGGGGGCTGCGCGGCCGGGATCGACCGGATCGTGATGCTGCTGGCGGGAACCTCGAACATCCGCGAGGTCATCATGTTCCCGATGAACCAGCGCGCCGAGGATCTCATGATGTCGGCGCCCAGCGAGCCGAGTCCCGAACAGCTCATGGAGCTGGGGCTGCGAGTGATCCCGCAGGACTGAGGCCCCAGGCCCCGCACCGGAATACGCAACACCCGATCATCGAACCCCGCGGCGTCCCGCGGGGTTTCTTTTTTGTCGAGGAAGGGGAGGGGGCCGCGGATACAGGAGCGCTTCGGCGGCTTGATTCTGCTGGAATCTCTGGGCCGCGCGGGGGACTCTTGGGGTCGTCCTGCCGCGATGCTCTATATCTGGTGTCAGTGCAAACAGGTCTGCGCAATTTTCCTGCGCAGAGAGGTGGGTTCTGCGCAATCGAATTTCCCCAAGTCATTGATTTCGTGTCGCCAATCGAAAAATTCGGGGTTTGGCCGATTTTTTTCAAAAAGGGGGTTGCGGACCCCCGCGGTTCTCCGTAAATACGCGCTCACCGGCGGCGCTGAGGCGCGGTTGGGACGGCCGGCGGGCCTGAGAGGCGAGGGTCTTGAGGGGATCGCGGGTTGGACA
>NZ_FNVD01000001.1 GCF_900108275.1 Jhaorihella thermophila | reverse complement strand
ATCCGGGCGAAGATGCCCTTGTCGCTCCACCGCTTCCAACGATTGTAGAGCGTCTTGTGCGGGCCGTATTCCTTGGGCGCATCGCGCCACCGCAAACCATTGCGATTGATAAAGATAACCCCACTCATGACGCGCCTGTCATCGACACGTGGCTTGCCGTGTGAACTTCGGAAAGAAGGGCTCAAGCCGCGCCATCTGCGCATCCGTCAGTCAGAAAAGATCAGACATGTTCACCGCTCGTTTTCGGAACGATGAATCACGCAGCAGACCGAAAATCAATGGGGCCTGAGCCTAAGCGACGGGATCTGGACCGAGAGCTTTCAGCCCGGCGCTCTGACGGTATCCGCGCTGGACGAGGAGGCGCGCGCGGAACTGCGGCTGCTGTTCCCCGAGCTGTTCAGCGGCGAAGGGAAGAACGTGCCGATCAGCGCGCGCCCCAGCCTGAAACGCCATGAAGCCGAACTCTTTGGTCGGAGCACGCCGACGGTCGATGACTGTCCCGCCCGTGGCAGCGGCAATTCCCGGGCGATCTGCGTCCGGCCCGCGCCGCGTGACGAGAGGTGACAGCCGTGACCGGGCCCTGTGCCGTCCGTGTTCGCCCCTCGTGTCTTTGGTCGTTCATGCCGAACGGGGAAATCCATTTCAAATCAAACTGTATTCCGGTCGCGTGGTCCGCTGCCGGGGCGCGCAGCACGCTGCACTGCGTTTCTGCGGGTAGTGGCCCTTTGAACCCGTCTCGCGCAAATATCCTGACGCTGAGCGGCGCCCGTGGCGCCAAGGAAGAACGCACTGTCCCGGTGTCGACAATCGGGGCTGACGAGGACGATCCGCGGCGCGCCCGTCTCAGCCCAGCGTGGGGGCCATCACATATCCCAGAAACAGAAGAGACATAAGCATAAGGCGCATGGCTAAAACTCCAGACTTCGCCCCCGCCACGGTCAAACTTCCCATCCGAATGTGGCAAGACCGAGACGGGAATCGGGCGGGACCGGACCCCGCCACCGCGCGGCAGCGGAACGGGGCCGTCGCGGGCACGGATGTCGCTCATGTGCATTGTCGCGCAGGATCTGTGAAAACTTCGTGAATTGCCGCCGCCCCCGATCGCGCCAAGCTTGTCCGGCCTCGCAAACAATGCTTGGAGAGACACTCTCATGGACAGTTTTCGGGATACCGGATTGCTGGCGGCGCGCGTTCTGCTGGCGGTCCTTTTCATCGTTGCCGGTATCGGCAAGCTCGGCAATGTCGAAGGATTCACCGCTTACATGGCCTCGGGCGGGGTGCCCGCCTTTATGGCCTGGCCGGTGATCGCGCTGGAAATCCTTGGCGGGCTGGCGCTGCTGGCGGGCTGGCAGACCCGCTGGGCGGCGCTTGCGCTGGGGGCGTTCAGCCTGGCCGCCGGCCTCCTCTATCACCTGATTCCGGCGGATCAGATGCAGATGACCATGTTCTTCAAGAATGTCGGTCTGGCCGGCGGCTATCTCGCGCTCGCCGTGGCGGGGCCGGGGCGGTTCTCGGTCGATGCGCGCACGGGCAGGGAAGCGGCGGCCGCCGCCTGACCGGCGCAGGTCGAAGGTCAACGAGCGGCCCGCCTTGCAAGCGGGCCGCTTTTCGCGTTTCAGGCCGCCTTCAGGCCGTAGAGAGCCCCGAATTTCTCTTCGAGATAGTCCAGCAGCGGCGCCTCGGTCGGGGCCACCCCGCTGGCCGCTTCGATCATCTCGAGGGGGGGGCGCAGGGCGCCGTGGCGCTGGAGATTTTCGCGCAGCCAGCCGGTCGCGCCGGAGAGATCCCCCGCGGCCAGTTGCGTATCGAGATCCGGCACCGCCTGCCGCAGCGCCTGATGCAGGCAGCCCGCATAGACATTGCCCAGCGCATAGGTCGGGAAATAGCCGAACAGCCCCACCGACCAGTGCACGTCCTGCAAACAGCCGTTCGAGGGCTTGTCCACCGCGTAACCGAAATCGGCGGCGAAACGGTCGTTCCAGGCGGTTTCCAGATCGGCGACCTGCAGTTCGCCGCGCATCAGGGCGCGTTCAAGGTCGAACCGCAGCATGATGTGCAGGTTGTATTGCACCTCGTCGGCCTCGGTGCGGATATAGCCGTTATGGACCCGGTTCACGATCGCGTAGAAACTGTCCGCGTCCGCCACGCCGAAATCGCCGAAGGCCTCGCGCATCCGGGCGAACAGCCAGCCGGTGAAGGCCCGCGACCGGCCCAGCTGGTTTTCGTAGATCCGGCTCTGGCTTTCATGCACGCCCATCGAGGCGCCATGCCCGATCGGCGTCAGCGCATAGGCCGGATCCACCGCCTGTTCATAGGCTGCATGGCCCGTTTCGTGGATGGTGGAATAGATGCAGTTGAAGGGGTCGTCCTCGGCGGTGCGGGTGGTGATGCGCACGTCCGACCCGCTGCCGGAGCTGAAGGGATGCACCGCCTTGTCCAGCCGCCCGCGACTGAAGTCATAGCCGAAGACGCGGGCCAGACGGCGGGCCAGCTTCATCTGCGCGCGTTCGTCGAACGGGCCGCGCAGGCCGTCCGGGCCGGGGCGGTCCAGCACCGCCGCGCGCAGGGCCGCCAGCCGGGGGCGCATTGCATCAAAGATCTCGGCGATGCCGGCCCCGGTCGCGCCGGGCTCGTAGTCCTGGAGCATCGCATCGTAGATATCGCCCCCCTGCGCCAGCGCCGCGCCTTCCTCGCGCTTGAGCGCGACCACCTCTTCCAGCACGGGCCGGAAGGCGGCGAAATCCTCGTCGGCGCGGGCTTGCGCCCATTTTCCCTGCGCCTCGGACGTGACCTGCGCGATGCGGGCAGCAAGATCGGCCGGCACGCGGGTCGCGCGGTCGTAGGCGCGGCGGATCTCGCGCAGCTGGGCGCGGCCTGCCTCGTCGGGGGCTTCGGCGGTTTCCAGCCATTCGGCCACTCGCGGATCCGAGCGGCGGGCGTGCAGCACCGCCTCGATCGCTGCCATTTCCTCGCCCCGCTGGGCGGCGGCGCCGCGGGGCATCATGGTTTCCTGATCCCAGCCCAGCCGCCCGGCGATCTGCGCCAGTGCCATCGTCTGGCGGGCATGGGCCATGAGGTCGTCATATGCGGTCATTTCTTCGCCCCTCGGATCGTGTCTGCCACCGGATAGCCGGCCATGAAGCGGGCGCGCAGGATCAGCACCCAGGTCAGAACCGCCACCAGCTGGTGGGTGATGGCCACATGCAGCTGCGCGGCATAAAGCACCGTGACGATGCCCAGCACCACCTGAACCACCAGCGCCGCCAGCGCGGCGTTGAAGGCGAACCGCGTCGCCTCATGGGCCGAGCCGCGCCCGCGCGCCCAGGCGAAGATCCCATAGGCCAGCAGCGCATAGCCCACCATCCGGTGCATGAACTGCACCAGCGAGGCGGTTTCAAGGAAGTTGCGCCAGATCGGCGTGGTCTCGAACGGTTCGGGCGGCAGGAACTGGCCGGCCATCCAGGGCCAGTCTGTATAGGTGCGGCCCGCGTCGATGCCCGCAACCAGCGCGCCCAGCAGGATCTGCAGAAAGGCCAGATGCATCCAGCCCGTGGCGGTCGCAAACAGCCGTCTTTCCCGCGCGCGCCGGGCCTGCAGCAGGTCGCGCTCTTCGCGCCCCAGCAGGAATACATACCATGCGATCACTCCCAGTATGACGAAGGCCAGGCCCAGGTGGATCGCCAGACGGTAGGACGCGACCGAAGTCACATCCATCCCCGACACCACGCCCGAGGCCACCATCCACCAGCCGATCGCGCCCTGCAGCCCGCCGAGCGCGCCGGGGATCAGCAGCCGCCCGGTCCAGCCCGGCGGGATCCTGCGCGCGATCAGGAAACCCAGGAGCCCGACCGCCCAGACCAGCCCGATGAAGCGACCCAGCTGGCGGTGGCTCCACTCCCACCAGTAGATCCGCTTGAAATCCTCAAGCTCCATCCACTGGTTTTCCAGCCGCCACTGGTCGATCTGGCGATACTTGTCGAACTCGGCCTGCCAGTCGGCTTCGCTCATCGGGGGCAGGGCCCCGGTCACGGGGCGCCATTCGGTGATGGACAGGCCGCTGTCGGTCAGCCGCGTCAGCCCGCCCACGACGATCATCGCCACCACCAGCGCGAACAGCACCATCAGCCAGGCGCGAATCCCGCGCCGCGCGCCGCCGCGCCCGCGGTCGATCAGCCCCGGCTGCGCCGCCGGCCGGCGCGGGGTGTCGTCGGAAACTTCCTCGAAAATGCTGCGCTTGCCGCTCATGCTACCCTCATCTGCACATTCCGGCGAAAGCTAGGCGTCCGCGCCCCCGCCGTCCAGCCCTGCGCTTCAGTCGCCGCGCTCTTTCCAGCGGACCATCTGCCGCATGATTCCGTGCAACATCTGCACATCCGCCTGCGTCAACCGCATCCGGCTCCAAAGGTTGCGCAGGTTGACCTTCATGTTCTCGGCCTTGGCTTCGGGAAAGAAGAACCCGGCCTGATCCAGCCGTTCCTCGTAGTGTTGGGCGAGCTTCTCCACCTCGATCGCGGTGGCCCAGTGATGCTTGCCGGGTCGGTCGATCTCGTGGGCAAATCCGCCCTTCTGCCGCTGCCATTCATAGGCCGCCAGCAGCACGCATTGGGCAAGGTTGAGCGAGGGGAACGCGGGGTTCACCGGAACGGTGATGATGGCGTTGGCGCGCGCCACCTCGTCATTTTCCAGCCCCGTGCGTTCGGGGCCGAACAGAACCGCGACCCGTTCGCCGGCGGCGATCCGTTTGGCCGCCAGCTGCATCGCGCGTTCGGGGCTCAGGACCGGTTTGGTCAGCTCGCGCGGGCGGGCGGTGGTGGCCAGAACCCAGTTGCAGTCGGCCACCGCGCCGGCCAGGTCGTCATGCAGCGTGGCCTCGTCCAGAAGCCGCCCCGCGCCGCTGGCCAATGCGCCGGCGGCGGGGTTGGGCCAGCCGTCTCGCGGGCGGACCAGGCGTAGCCGGTCCAGCCCGAAATTCCACATCGCCCGCGCCGCCGCGCCGATATTCTCGCCCATCTGCGGGCGCACGAGCACAAAGGCGGGCTGGGTCGGTTGTCCGATCTGGGTCATGCGATGTCCGCGTGTCGTTGAAAATCCGCCCCGCTCCTAGAACGCGCAGACGGCGGGGGCAAGCGGTCAGCGGCCTTCCCGGCTCAGAACCAGCGCATTGCCGGTGATCTCGATCCGGTCCCATAGCTGCAGCCAGGACATGCCCAGCAACGACTGGTCCATCTCGCCGCCATTCACCCAGGCGCGGAGGTTTTCATGACGCACCGGGCCGATCTCGACGGCACCCAGCCGCACCGGTGCAGTGCGCACCACGCCATTGGCCGTGTAGGCACGCCCGACATAGGCCAGATCCTCCGTGTCGATCCCCGCCCTTTGCGCATCCGCTTTCGCCAGCACGACCTGGCTTGCGCCGGTGTCCACCATGAACTCCACCGGCGCGCCGTTCACCTTGAGCGTGAGGTAATAATGCCCGTCATTGGCGCGCGGCACCTTGATCCGGCCCGCCTCGGCCACCGCGCCCAGCCGCGGGCGCACGGTCTGGCGGATGTCGTCCCACAGCCCGATCGCCGCGATCACGCCAAGAAAGATGAGCCCCCAGGCGATCGCCTGTTGCGCCACCTTCCCGGCCGATGCGCGGTTTGAGCGGACGAACCAGTAGACCAGCGCCGCACCCAGCAGCACCAGATAGGCGATGTGGCCTTGGTCGAAGGCAGTCATGCGGCGTTCCCGGTCGTCGGCGTTCTTTTCTTATCTAGGAACGACGCCGCGTCATGCCAGACCGCTTGCCCTTCGCCTTCCGCCATGTCCCCGTTCTTCCTCTTGCCGAAAATATCCCGGGGGTCCGGGGGCAGCGCCCCCGGCGCCTCCGCCATCTTCGCGCCATCCTCACCCGGCAAAGCCGAAGTCCCGCATTCCGTCCAGAATGAACTGCACCGACAGCGCGGCCAGCAGCATCCCCAACAGCCGCGTCACCACGTTGATCCCGGTCTTGCCCATCAGCCGCGCCAGCCAGCCCGAGGCGAGAAACAGCACCAGCACCACGCCGATCACCGCCAGCATCACGCCGACCACCATCCCCAGCCCCTCCAGCCCCGGATGCTGGCCGGTCAGCAGGATCACCGTGGCGATCGACCCCGGCCCGGCGATCAGCGGCATGCCCAGCGGAAACACCGACGGGTCGGGGCGGTCGTCTTCGGCCTGATCCTCGCGCCGCTTGGTCCGGCGTTCGAACAGCATGTCCAGCGCGGTCAGGAACAAAAGTGCCCCGCCGGCGACGCGGAAGGCCGGCATCGAGATGCCGACAAAGCCCAGCACCGCCTCGCCGAAGGCGGCGAACAGGGTCAGCAGAATCGCCGCCGTCGCGCAGGACCGCCACGCAATGCTGCGGCGCTGCGCTGCGGGCATGTCATGCGTCATCGCCACGAACAGCGGCGTCAGGCCGATCGGGTCGACGATCACGAACAGCGTCGTGAAGGCGGTTATGAGGAATGCGGCGTCCATCGGTTCCCGCTTGCAGCACGGATCGGCGCCGATGCCAAGCCCCTTCCGGGGCGCGATGGCCCGCGTGACAAAAAAACGCGCCCCGAAGGGCGCGTTCGGTTTGTCGAAATCGCAGAGCCGGTCAGGGGTTGCCGGCCGGCTGGCTCAGCTGTTCCATCACCTTGTCCAGGTTGAAGCTCGCCGCCTTCATCCGCGGCGGGTATTCCTTGAAGGTCTCCAGGAACTTCGCCACATAGGCCTGCGCCGGCACATACATGTAGGCACGGTCGAGCATCCAGTCGTAATAGGTGTTCGACGTGCGATATGCGCGTTCATACGGATCCCGCCGCAGGTTGAAGATCAGCGGCGTCAGCGGTTCGATCCAGGCGCGGAAGGTCGCCCATTCCTTCTGCTCAAGGAAGGTGATCTTCCAGTCGTTGAAGCGCAGCGCCGCGAGGTCGCCGTCATCGGTGAAGTAGAAGATTTCCTTGCGCGGGCTCTTGTCGGTTTCACCCGTCAGCATCGGCAGGATGTTGTAGCCGTCCAGATGCACCTTGTAGTGGCGCCCACCGCCGACCTCGGCGACATCCACGCCCTTGAGCAGGTCTTCCTTGACGGTCGGATCGCCCGCCGCGGCAAGGAAGGTCGGGAACCAGTCCATGTGATGCACGATCTCGTTGGACACCGACCCCGGCTTGATGTGACCGGGCCAGCGCACCATCGCGGGCACGCGCCATGCGCCTTCCCACTGGGTGTTCTTTTCGCCCCAGAACGGAGTCATGCCGGCATCGGGCCAGGTGTCCATGTGCGGCCCGTTGTCGGTCGAATACTGAACGATCGTGTTCTCGGTCAGCCCCAGATCGTCCAGCGCCTTGAGCAGTTCGCCCACATGCATGTCATGCTCGATCATGCCGGCGGAATATTCGTCCACATGCTTGCCGGCGATCTCGTCGGCCTTGGCGCGCATCTCGTCGCTCACATGGGTGTGGAAGTGCATCCGCGTGCCGCTCCACCAGACAAAGAACGGCTTGCCCTGTTCCTTGGCCCGCTTCATGAAGTCGATGGCTGCGGCGACGGTTTCCTCGTCGATGGTTTCCATCCGCTTCTTGGTCAGCGGCCCGGTGTCCTCGATCCGGCCGTCGGCGAAGGAGTGGATCACGCCGCGGGGGCCGAATTTTTCGCGGAACTCTGGGCTTTGCGGATAGTCCTCGTTTTCCGGCTCTTCTTCGGCGTTGAGGTGGTATAGATTGCCGAAAAATTCGTCAAATCCGTGGTTTGTAGGCAAATGTTCATCCCGATCGCCGAGGTGGTTCTTGCCGAACTAGCCGGTGACATAGCCTTGCGCCTTCAGCATGCCGGCAATGGTCGGACCCTCGATCTGCATGCCTTCCTTGGCACCCGGCAGGCCGACCTTGGACAGGCCGGTGATGAAGGACGACCGGCCCGCGGTACAGGACTGTTCGCCGAAATAGTCGGTAAAGAACATCCCCTCTTGGGCGATCCGGTCGATATTGGGCGTGCGGTAGCCCATCAGGCCCATCGTGTAGGCCGAGATGTTGGACTGGCCGACATCGTCGCCCCAGATCACAAGAATGTTGGGTTTGTCCTGCGCCTGCGCGGATGTCGCGGAGAAACCCGAAATGGCCATCCCAATTGCAAGCGCCGCGCCGACGAGTTTCGCCGGACTTAGGTTGAAGTTCATATTTCTTACCTCCAAATTCGATTGCCGCCGAAAAATCCGAAAACAGGCAGCAACGTGCCTCATAATGCTATTGAAACGATTGGACCAAAGGGGAAATTTCAGGCAATGGCGACCGGACGGCAACTATGCGCCGACTTCCGCGGCCTCCAGCCGCTCCAGCGCCTCCAGCCACAGCGTCTCGGCCCGCTCCAGCGCCTCCATCACCTCGGCATGTTTCTTCTGCCAGACGGGCAGATCCTGCTTGCGCTCGGTGTAGAGGGTCGGATCGGCCAGCTTCGCGTCGAGCTTCTCGCGCATTTCCTGCAGCTTTTCAACGCGCTGCTCGCATTTCCTTACTTCGGCGCGGGCCGCCAGAAGCGCTTCGCGCGCCGGCCGCCGCGGCCTGGGCTTCGCCGGTTTTTCGGGCGCGGTCGGTCGTTCGCGCTCCAGCAGCAGCGCGCGATAGCTTTCCAGATCGCCGTCATAGGGCTTCACCGTGCCCCCATCGACCAGCCACAGCCGGTCGGCCACGAGGCTCAACAGGTGCATGTCGTGGCTGACGAGGATCACCGCGCCGGAATAGGCGGTCAGCGCCTCGACCAGCGCCTCGCGGCTTTCGATATCCAGGTGGTTGGTCGGCTCGTCGAGGATCAGCAGGTGCGGCGCGTCGATGGTGGCAATGAGCAGGCTCAGCCGCGCCTTCTGCCCCCCCGAGAGATCCCCCACCGCCATTTCCGCCTGCGCCTCGCCCAGCCCGAAACCGGCGAGCCGCGCGCGCAGCTTGGCCGGCGGCTCGTCGGGGCGCTGCCGGGCGATGTGGGCCAGTGGCGTTTCGTCGGCGTTGAGCTCGTCCACCTGATGCTGGGCGAAATAGCCGATGCGCAGTTTCGACGACCGGGTCAGCCGCCCCTCCATCAGCGGCAGCCGGTCGGACAAGAGCTTGGCCAGCGTGGACTTGCCCTGACCGTTGCGGCCCAGAAGCGCGATCCGGTCGTCCTGGTCGATGCGCAGGTTCAGCCGCCGCAGAACGGGGGTGCCGTCATAGCCAGTTACCCCGCCTTCCAGATGGATGATCGGCGGCGACAGTTCCTCGGGCGAGGGGAAGGTGAAGGCGCGCAGCGCCGCCTCCTGCGGGGTGGTGATCGGCTGCATCCGCGCCAGCGCCTTCAGCCGCGACTGCGCCTGTTTCGCCTTGTCGGCCTTGTAGCGGAACCGGTCCACGTAAGATTGCAGATGCGCGCGCCGGGCCTCCTGTTTCTTCGCCTCCGCCTGTGCTTGGGCCAGCCGTTCGGCCCGCTGGCGGGCGAACTGGTCGTAGGGACCGGAATAGAGCGTGAGCTTGCGGTCCTCCAGGTGCAGGATCGCGCCCACCGCGCGGTTCAGCAGGTCGCGGTCGTGGCTGATGATCAGCACCGTGTGCGGGTAGCGGGCGATGTAGGATTCCAGCCACAGCGCGCCTTCGAGATCGAGATAGTTGGTCGGCTCGTCCAGAAGCAGCAGATCGGGGCGCGAAAACAGGACGCCCGCCAGCGCCACCCGCATCCGCCAGCCGCCCGAGAAATCGGCGCAGGGGCGGGCCTGCGCCGCCTCGTCGAAGCCGAGCCCCTTGAGGATCGCCGCCGCGCGGGCCTCGGCCGACCAGGCGTCGATATCGGCCAGCCGGGTCTGGATCTCGGCGATGCGGGCGGGGTCGGTTGCGCGGTCGGCTTCGGCCATGAGTGCCGCGCGTTCGGTATCGGCGGCCAGAACCGTGTCCAGCAGCGACTCCCGCGTCGCGGGGGCCTCCTGCGCGACGCCGCCGATGCGGGCGCGGGCGGGCAGGGTGATCGTGCCGCCCTCCAGCGCCAGTTCGCCACGGATCAGGCGAAAGAGCGTGGTCTTGCCGGTGCCGTTGCGCCCCACGATTCCGACCTTGTGGCCCGAAGGAATGCGGGCGCTGGCCCCGTCGAACAGCGTCCGGCCGGCGATGGAAAAGGTTATGTTGTCGATCCGCAGCATGGGATCGGGTCATGGCGCAGGGGGCGGGGGGTGTCAATCGCGCCCGTCGCGGCCCGGGCAACAAGTCCCTTTCCAACGGATCGCTTGCATGCTAGGCGGCGCGCGAGATTCACCGCGGGCGGAGACGCCCGGAAAATCCACGCAAAGGAGAGCCCCGATGGCCATTGAACGCACCCTGTCGATCATCAAGCCCGACGCCACCCGCCGCAACCTGACCGGAAAGATCAACGCCAAGTTCGAAGAAGGCGGCCTGCGCATCGTCGCGCAGAAGCGGATCCGCCTGACCAAGGAACAGGCCGGCCAGTTCTACGCCGTCCACAAGGAGCGCCCCTTCTACGACGAGCTGTGCGAATTCATGTCCTCGGCCCCGGTCGTGGTGCAGGTGCTGGAAGGCGAGAACGCCATTGCCCGCAACCGCGAGATCATGGGCGCCACCAACCCCGCCGACGCCGCCCCGGGCACCATCCGGGCCGAATTCGCGGAATCGGTCGGTGAAAACTCGGTGCACGGCTCGGACGCGCCGGAAACCGCCGCCCAGGAAATCGCCTTCTTCTTCTCGGGGATCGAGATCGTCGGCTGACGCAGGCCCATGCGGGTCGTGCTTCGGCCCGATGACCTCTGCCAACCCCGCCCGCGACCGGGCGGGGTTTTTCGTGACGACCGCTCAGCAGGGCGCCTCGTAATAGGTGCCGTCGCCGCGCGCATAGGCGCACATGCCGGTGCGCTGGTTCTGCGCCACCACCGTGCCGGCCGCCGCGCCCGCCAGCGCCGCGATCAGCTTCCAGTCCTTGTTGGCCTTGAGCGCGTCGGCCAGGATCAGCCCCGTCGCCGCGCCCCCGGTGGCGCCAACCACCGTTGCCTGTTCCGAGGTCAGGTTGTCGCAGGCCGCAAGGCTTCCTACGGCCAGTGAAGCAATCAGTAAAATCATTCTGCCGGGCATGGCGTGCATCCTCTGTCGGCGCCCGTTTGTGTCGGGCGCCGCGAAAGTGTGAAAAGAGAATCCGTCTCTGTCCATGCCGCCTGTCCGGCACCGGCGGTTTGCCGCCGGCCCGTGCTGTCACAGCACACGAGTCATGAGAATGCAGCGGTCGCGCGGCGCGAATCCGGCACGCGCATACAGCCGTTGCGCGGCCGCGTTGTCGCGATCGACCTCCAGATGCAGCGCACGCACCCCGGCCTGTCCCAGCGCCCGTGGCAGCCCGGCCAGCACTTCCGTGGCGATCCCGCGCCCCCGCACCGCCGGGCGCAGGTAGATTTCGTCGATGAACCCGTCCAGCCCGCCGAACTCCACCGACCAGCCGAAGGTGATGACGATGTATCCGATCGGCGCGCGGGCCGGCCCGATCAGATAGGCGCAGCCGTGCGGTGACCCCTCGAGCAGCGGCAGCAGCGCGGCGCGGCGGACGTCGTCGGCCTGTTCGATCCCGGTCTCGGCGTGAAAGGCCGCGCTCAGGGCGGCCAGACGGTCCAGGTCATTCGGCCCGGCAAGGTGGAGAGCGGTCATAGTCGGGCAAGCCTTTCGGTCAGCAGGGCAAAGAATCCGTCGGCATCCACGTCGCCCATGAAGGTTGCATTCGGCGCGCGGTCTGTGACCCCCCACCAGTCGGCCACGGTCATGCCGCGCGTGAGGTCGGATTGGGTCTCGATCTCCACGTTGATATGGCGGCCCGAAAACAGCTCGGGCCGGATCAGAAAGGCGGTGACGCAGGGGTCGTGCAGCGGCGCGCCGGCACTGCCGTATTTCTCGCGGTCGAAGCGCTCGAAGAAATCGGTCATCTCGGCCACGGCAACACCGACGGGCGTGCCCAGCGCACGGAACGCCTCGTTGCGCGGCCGCGTCACCAGCGCCTTGTGCGTCACGTCCAGCGGCATTGCCGTCAGCGGAACGCCGGATCGGAACACGATTTCAGCCGCTTCCGGATCGACGTAAATGTTGAACTCGGCCGCCGGCGTGATGTTGCCCACCTCGAAATAGGCCCCACCCATCAGCACGATCTCGCGCAGTCGCCCGGCAATGTCCGGTGCCTTCCGCAGGGCCATGGCCACATTGGTCAGCGGCCCCAGCGGGCACAGCGTGACCTCGCCCTCGGGCAGACCGCGCACCGTGTCGACGATGAAATCCACCGCATGGGCGTCCTGCAGCGGCATGGCGGGCTCGGGCAGCACCGGCCCGTCCAGCCCGGTCTTGCCGTGCACATGCTCGGCGGTCACCAAGGGCCGCTTCAGCGGCGCGGCGCAGCCCGCGAATACCGGCACGTCCCGCCGACGGGCCAGTTCGCAGACGATCCGCGCATTCCGCGCCGTCAGCGGCAGCGGCACGTTGCCCGCCACCGCCGTGATCCCCAGCACCTCGATCTCCTCGGGACTGGCCAGCGCCAGCAGAATCGCCACCGCGTCATCCTGCCCCGGATCGGTGTCGATGATGATTTTGCGCGCACTCATCCCCTTGCCCTCACGCCAAAGCCCGGTCCTGAACCGCTGCTTCTTTCTGGTCCCAAATACCCCCGCCGGAGGCATGCGCCGTCAGGCGCATTCATCCTGCCGCGCCTTCTCCTCGGCCTTCACCTCGTCCCAGAGCGCGTCCATCTCCGCAAGATCGCTTTGCTCCGGCGTCTTGCCCCGTTCGGCCAGTTTCCGCTCGATCGCCTCGAAGCGCCGTATGAACTTGGCATTGGTCCGCCGCAGCGCTGCTTCGGGCTCCACGCCCAGGTGCCGGGCCAGATTCGCCATCACGAACAGAAGATCGCCGAACTCCTCCTCGATCTCGTCGTGGCTCCTGCGGTCCCGCGCCGCCGCCAGCTCCCTGGCCTCTTCCACGATCTTGTCCAGAACGTGGGATGCGTCCGGCCAGTCGAACCCCACCCGCGCCGCGCGTTTCTGCAGCTTCCAGGCCCGCAACAGCGCCGGCAGATTCGCGGCCACCCCGTCCAGCGTGCCCGTCTGCGCCTTCCCGGCCCGTTCGGCGGCCTTGATCGCCTCCCAGTCGCGGGTCTGCTGCTCGGCCGACTTGTCGCGCGATTCGTCGCCGAAAACATGCGGATGCCGCGCCACCATCTTGTCTGACATGGTCCGCACCACGTCCTGAAAGGTGAAATGCCCGGCCTCTTCGGCCATCTGCGCGTGGAACACCGACTGGAACAGAAGATCCCCCAGCTCGCCCTTGAGCTCCTCCCAGGCCTCGCGCTCGATCGCATCGGCCACCTCATAGGCCTCTTCGATCGTATAGGGCGCGATCGAGGCGAAATCCTGCTCGATATCCCAGGGGCAGCCGGTTTCGGGGTCGCGCAGGCGGCGCATGATCTCCAGCAGCCTCTCGATACCGGCATCCGGGTCGTGGATCAGCGGGTTTTCGGGCATTGCGGCTCTCCGGCTTGTCGTGTCACATGCATCCATCACCGAGGAAGCGCGAGGAGTCCACCCCATGCCCGTCGTCAATCGTATCGCGGACTATGCCGATGACATGGCCCAGTGGCGCCGGCACCTGCACCGGATCCCCGAACTTGGCCTCGACTGCCCGAAGACCGCCGCCTTCGTGGCCGAGCGCCTGCGCGAATTCGGCGTGGACGAGATCCACGAAGGTATCGCCCGAACCGGCCTCGTCGCCATCGTCAACGGGCAGGGAGACGGGCCGACCATCGGGCTGCGCGCCGACATGGACGGGCTTCCGATTGCCGAGGCGACCGGACTGGCTTACGCATCCGAACACGAAGGCCGCATGCATGCCTGCGGCCATGACGGGCACACGACAATGCTCCTGGGTGCCGCGCGCTATCTGGCCGAGACGCGCAACTTCTCGGGCCGGGTGGCACTGATCTTTCAACCCGCCGAGGAACAGGGCGGCGGCGCGGGGGTCATGGTCGAAGAAGGGATCATGGACCGGTTCGACATCCGCGAAGTCTATGCGCTGCACAACGTGCCGGGGCTGGACCTCGGCACGTTTTACACCACGCCGGGGCCGATCATGGCGGCGGTGGACACGTTCCACATCCACATCAAGGGCGTGGGCGGGCATGGCGCCATGCCGCATGAAACCCGCGACCCCGTGATGGCGGCGGTGGGCATCGCGCAGGCGATCCAGACCATCGTCAGCCGCAATCATTATGCGCTGAATGACCTGGTGATTTCGGTCACGCAGATCCATGCCGGCACCGTGGACAACGTGATCCCCGACACCGCCTGGCTGAACGGCACCGTTCGCACCTTTGATCCGGGCGTGCAGAAGATGGTGATGGAGCGGATGGAACAGATCGTGGCGGGCCAGGCGGCAAGCTTCGGTGTCGAGGCCTGGCTGGACTACGAGATCGGCTATCCCGCCACCGTCAACGACCCCGACAAGGCGGGCTTTGCCACGCAAGTCGCACGCGAGATCGCCGGCGAGGACCGGGTCATCGCCGATGCCGGGCGCGAAATGGGGGCAGAGGATTTCGCCTACATGTTGCAGGCGCGTCCGGGCGCCTATCTGTTCGTCGGGCAGGGGCCGGGCGCGGGGCTGCATCACCCGGAATACGATTTCAACGACGAGGTCGCGCCCATCGGCGCTTCGTTCTTTGCCCGGCTGGTGGAGTGCGCCCAGCCGGCGGCCTGACAGCACAGGGAGAGCACATTGGCACTGGAAGACGCAAAGACCCAGGTGGACCACGCCTTTACCCGCGAGGATCTCAAGGGGTTGAGTTTCGAGAACACCTTTGGCGGGGCGACCAGTTTCCTGCGCCGCCGCTATTCCAAGGATCTGACCGGCGTGGACATTGCCGTGACCGGGGTTCCCTTCGATCAGGCGGTGACCAACCGCCCCGGCACCCGGCTGGGCCCCCGCGCGATCCGCGAGGCCAGCGCGCTGCAAAGCCCCGACGAACCCTATGGCTGGCCGCACGCGCCGCTGAGCAGTCTCGCCATCGTGGACTATGGCGACGTGGCCTTCGACTATGCCAACATCCCCGCCTTTCCCGATGCGGTGACGAACCACATCCGCGGCATCCTGAACGCCGGCGCGGCCTCGGTCACGCTGGGGGGCGATCACTACATAAGCTTCCCGATTCTCAAGGCTTACGCGGAAATGTTCGGACCCATGTCGCTGTTGCAGTTCGACGCGCATACCGACACCTGGGCCGATGACGACCTTTCCCGCGTCGATCACGGCACCATGTTCTACAAGGCGGTCAAATCGGGCATCGTAGATCCGGAGCGGTCGGTTCAGGTGGGCATCCGCACCACCAACGAGGACACGCTGGGCGTCAACATCATCGACGCGGCCGCGGTCCATGCCGAAGGCCCCGAGGCCGTGGCCGAACGCATCCGCGACATATTGGGCGACCACCCGGTCTATCTCAGTTTCGACATCGACGCGCTGGACCCGGCCTTTGCGCCGGGCACCGGCACGCCGGTCTGGGGCGGGCTGGCCAGCTGGCAGGCCGCGCGCATCCTGCGCGCGATCGCCGGCATCAACATCAAGGGCGGCGACGTGGTCGAGGTCTCGCCGCCCTTCGACACCACCGGCGCCACGGCCATCGCCGGCGCCCACGTGGCGACCGAGATCATCTGTCTTCTGGGGTGGAACATCCTGAAATGACCGCGAAGAATCAGCCGATCAGCGGCAACGACCTGGCCCGGTTCTCGGGGCCCAATACGTTCATGCGGCTGCCCTCGGCGGGGCGGCTTCAGGGGTTGGACGTGGCCGTGGTGGGGGTGCCGGTGGATATCGGCACCTCGTGGCGGTCGGGCACGCGGTTCGGGCCGAAACAGATCCGCGCCGAAAGCGCGATGATCCGGCCCTACAACATGGCCACCGGCGCGGCGCCTTTTGACAGCCTGCAGGTAGCCGATATCGGCGACCTGGCGATCAACACCTTTTCCCTGAAGGACACGATCCGCATCATTTCAGAGAGTTACGACGCGATCCTGAACGCGGGCGCGCTGCCGATGGCGATGGGCGGTGACCATTCGATCACCCTGCCGATCCTGCGGTCGATCGCGCGCCGGCACGGGCCGGTGGCGCTGGTCCATGTGGACGCCCATGCGGACGTCAACGATGAGATGTTCGGCGAGCGCGAAACCCACGGCACCGTGTTCCGTCGCGCGTATGAAGAAGGGTTGATAAACCCCGAAAAAACCTACCAGATCGGCATCCGGGGCACGGGCTATGCCGCCACCGATTTCAAAGAGGCCGCGGGCTGGGGGTTCCAGCAGTTCCCCGCGCATGACCTCTGGGGGCGGGATCTGAGCCAGATGGCCGCCGAGATCCGCCGCGACATCGGCGACCGGCCGGTCTATGTCACCTTTGACATCGACGGGCTGGATCCGGCCTATGCGCCAGGGACCGGCACGCCGGAAATCGGCGGGCTGACCACGCCGCAGGCGCTGCAACTGATCCGGGCGCTCAGGGGGGCGCCGATCGTCGGCTGCGATCTGGTCGAGGTGTCGCCGCCCTATGACCCGTCGGGCAATACCGCGTTGACGGGGGCGAATATCCTGTATGAACTGCTGTGCATCCTGCCGGGGGTAGAGTATCGGTAGGACGAAACCACGAGGCTCGGGCAGGCAATGGGGCACTGGATGACGGTTCTGTGGATCCTGTTGATCGCGGCGGTGGGGGTGCTGGCCTATATCCGGCTGGCGCCCTCCGACCCCGCGCGCTGGCATATGCGCCCGGAGTTCACCGAGAACCGCAACATGGCGGGTGGCGTTGTGCGCATTGTCGAAACCGGCCCCGACGGGCTGGCCCGGCTGGACCGGATCGCGCGGGCAACGCCGCGGACAAGCGTGCTTGCCGGTTCGGTCGAAGAGGGGATGATCACCTACATCTCCCGCACGCCGACCATCGGCTTTCCCGACTATACGACCGTCTGGCAGGACGGGGACCGGCTGGTGGTCTGGGGGCGGCTGCGCTTTGGCCGGTCAGATTTCGGAGTGAACCGCGCCCGCGTCGAGGCCTGGCTGAAGGCGCTGCAGGCGCAGTCGGGATGACAGGCACCCGTCGCGCACCTTGCGCCACATCGGGTTGTTCAGCGACATCTGGCACTGGGCCATGAACATCCGGCCATCCACGAACAGGCAGATCGTTTGGCCCAGTTCCACGCGCTTTCCCTTGCTGTCGGTGCAGTAGCAATCGCGCACCTTCCCGCCGGGGCCCACCACATCCGCCGCCGCCACCGTCGCCAGCGCGGCCAGAACGGTTGGAACGATCAGGATCCGTCGCATATATGAACGTTAGCACGTTTCCCCCGACGACCAAAGACTTGACCGCAACGCCCGGATATCGGACACCCGCTGCCATGATCCCCGAAGACCGACTGGACCAGATCATCCAGAGGTTCCAATACCTCGAGGCCGCGATGGCCGAAGCCGACGGCGCGCAGATCGCGGCGCTGGCGCGGGAGTATTCCGAACTGAAACCGGTGGTGGACCAGATCGCCGAATGGCGTCGCCTGCAGGCCGATCTGGCCGAGGCGCGGGCCATGCTGGACGACCCTGACATGCGCGAACTGGCCGAGGAAGAGATCCCCGCGCTCGAGGCGCGCCTGCCGCAGGCGGAACGCGCCCTGCAACTGGCGCTGTTGCCACGGGACGAGGCCGACGCGCGCTCCGCCATTCTGGAAATCCGCCCCGGCACTGGCGGCGAAGAGGCGGCGCTTTTCGCCGGCGATCTGCTGCGGATGTATCAGCGATATGCCGAAAGCCGCGGATGGTCCTTCGAGATCATCGAGCAGCAGGGCACCGATCTGGGCGGCATCAAGGAAGTGGTCGCCCATGTCAGGGGGGACGGCGTCTTTGCCCGGCTGAAATACGAATCCGGTGTCCACCGCGTCCAGCGCGTGCCCGAAACCGAAAGCGGCGGGCGGATCCACACCTCGGCCGCGACGGTGGCGGTCCTGCCCGAGGCCGAGGACGTGGACATCCGGATCGACCCCGGCGATATCCGTATCGACACGATGCGGTCCAGCGGGGCGGGCGGCCAGCACGTCAACACAACCGATTCGGCGGTGCGCATCACCCACCTGCCCACCGGCATCGTGGTGACGAGTTCCGAAAAGTCCCAGCACCGCAACCGCGAGATCGCCATGCAGGTTCTGCGCACCCGGCTATACGATCTGGAACGTCAGCGCCTGCATGCCGAACGCTCGGCCGACCGCGCATCGCAGGTGGGCAGCGGGGACCGGTCCGAACGCATCCGCACCTACAACTTCCCCCAGGGCCGCGTGACCGACCATCGCATCAACCTGACGCTCTATCGGCTGGATCAGGTGATGGCGGGGGATCTGGACGAGATCATCGATGCTCTGATCGCCGACGATCAGGCCCGCAAGCTGGCCGAGATGGCGGCATGACCGGTTCGCTGACTGCCGCCCGCGCCATGGCCGCCGCCGCGGCGCGGCTGCGCGCGGCCGGGGTGGCCGATCCGGCCCGCGACGCGCGGCTGCTGCTGGCGCATGCGGCGCGCATCGACGCCGCCCGTGTCACCCTGATCGCACCCGAAGAGCTGTCGCCCGAGATCGCCGAACGCTATGAACAGCTGGTGTCACTGCGCGCGATCCGCGTGCCGGTGTCGCACCTGACCGGCGAACGCGAATTCTATGGCCGCCGCTTCAAGATCAGCGGAGAAGTGCTTGATCCAAGGCCGGAAACCGAAACTCTGATAGAGGCCGCGCTGTCCGAACCCTTTGCCCGCGTGCTGGATCTGGGCGTGGGCTCGGGCTGCATCCTCGTGACCCTTCTGGCCGAACGCGCGCAGGCCACCGGCCTGGGCGTGGACATCAGCGAAGCCGCCTGCCTGCAGGCCAGCGCCAACGCGGTGCTGCACGGGGTGGCCGAACGCGCCGAGATCCGCCGGTCCGACTGGCTTTCGGACGTGGCCGGCCGGTTCGACCTGATCGTGTCCAACCCGCCCTATATCGCGCTGGACGAAATGGCCGGCCTCGACGAAGAGGTCCGCCGCCACGAACCCGAGCTGGCGCTGACCGATGGCGGCGACGGGCTGGGCGCCTATCGCCGGATCGCCGACGGTGTGATGCGCCATCTCGCGCCGGGGGGGCGGCTGCTGGTCGAGATCGGCCCGACCCAGGTCGCGGCGGTGATCGCGCTGTTTGCGCAGGCGGGGCTTGTGGATATCGGCATCGTGCAGGATCTGGACGGGCGCGACCGGGTGATCCGTGCCAGACGCGGCTGAGCAAGTCGATCGCGCACCGGGGGGGATGCCGCCCGCGGCCGGCAACCGCGGCGGATTTGCGTCAGTTCGACATCTTTTCGCGTGGGAATTCGCGAAATCTCGCTGAAAACCCTTGTGCCAGCGCTCCGGACATGCTTATTCAGGTTCAGATCGCGGCGGCCGATGCTTTTCCAGTTTCCCCCGCGACGTTCAAGCCCCCAAGACGATCCGGCACGACAGGCAAGCACGCTTCACGCGTTTTTCGGATCGGCACAAGGTCAAAGACAAGGCTGACAGCAAGGTCATGAGATCGTCCAAATCCCGTTCGCGGTCGAAGTCGAACCGCAACCGCCCTTCCGGTGGCAACATCATCAACCGGGTGTTCGAAAGTTCCGGCCCCGAAGGCAAGGTGCGCGGCACGCCGCAGCAGATCATCGAAAAGTACAACCAGCTGGCGCGGGATGCGCAACTGGCCAACAACCGCGTGGCGGCCGAGAATTTCCAGCAGCACGCCGAGCACTATCAGCGCCTGCTGAACGAGGCGCAGCGCGAGATCGAGGCACGCCGCGAAGAGCAGGAACGCCAGAGCCGCGAACGCCAGGCCGAGCGCGACCGCGAACGCCTTGCCCGTCAGGAACGCGAAGCCACCCAGGCCGCCGCGGCGGTGGATCCGTCCGAGGCGCCGCAGCCCACGGTTCTTGACGTGGCCGAGCCCGTCGCCGAGGATACCAGCGGTCTGGTCGAAACGCCCGAGAGCAAGCCCAGGCGCAGTACCCGGGGACGTACGCGCAAGACCGGCGCACAGACCCGGAAGAAGGATGCCGATCCGGCACCCGCCTCCGAAGACAAGGCGCCAGACACCGAGACACCGACCGGCACCGGCCCGGACGACGCGCCGCAGGTGGCAGAGTAGGATACGGTCCGCAGCGCGACGACCGAAACCCCACCCGACCGGGTGGGGTTTTGCGTGTCATTTCGCCGCCTGCAGCTCGCGCGCCAGTGCGCAGAACCCTTCCAGCGGCACCTGCTCGGCGCGGTCGGTGGGCTTCAGCCCGGCGGCGGCCAGCCGATCCTCGATATCCGGGGCGAGGCCCCTCAGCGCCGCCCGCAGCATCTTGCGCCGCTGGTTGAAGGCGGCCGCCACCACGCGAGACAGAACCTTCGGATCCGCCGGATGACGCGGCGCGGGCAAGGCGGTCAGGTGAACGACCGCGCTCGACACTTTCGGCGGCGGGGTAAAGGCGCCGGGCGGCAGTGACATCACGATCCGTGCCTCTGCCCGCCATTGCGCGAGAATTGCCAGCCGGCCATATGCTTTCGATCCCGGCTGCGCCACGATCCGCTCAGCCACCTCGCGCTGGAACATAAGGGTCAGGCTCTCCCAGAAGGGGGGCCAGACCTCAGGCGTCAGCCACCGCACCAGCAGTTCGGTTCCCACATTGTAGGGCAGGTTCGCCACGACCCGGATCGGCGGCGTCAATCGCTCCAGCGGGTCGATCTCCAGCGCGTCGCCCTGAACCACCTCCAGCCGCCCCGGAAAGGCCGCCGCGATCTCTTCCAGCGCCGGCAGGCAGCGCGGATCCTTCTCGATCGCCAGCACCTTGCGCGCGCCTTCGGCCAGCAGCCCCCGCGTCAGCCCGCCGGGGCCGGGTCCGACCTCGAGCACGTCGCACCGGCTCAGATCGCCGGCCTGCCGCGCGATCTTAGCGGTCAGGTTCAGATCCAGCAGAAAGTTCTGCCCCAATGCCTTTTTCGCCGCCAGCCCGTGCCGGGCGATCACCTCGCGCAGGGGGGGCAGATTGTCGATCGCGCCCATGTCTTCATCTTGCTCCAAATACTCCCGCCGGAGGCTCCCGCACCCTCGGCCCCGCGGCCCGTTCGGCGGTGTCACGCCCCCTTTGCCATCCCCCGCGCCAATCGCAAGGCCGCGATCATGCTGTCGGGTTTCGCGACACCCCTGCCGGCAATATCCAGCGCCGTGCCGTGATCGGGCGAGGTCCGCACGAAGGGCAGCCCCAGCGTGACGTTCACGCCCCGGTCGAAATCCAGAGTCTTGATCGGGATCAGCGCCTGATCGTGATACATGGCCACCGCCACGTCATAGCGCGCCCGCGCCGCGGCGTGAAACATCGTGTCTGCCGGTAGCGGTCCGGCAACGTCGAACCCCTCGCCGCGCATCTGCGCCAGCAGCGGCGCGATCCAGTCAAGTTCCTCCCGCCCCATCGCGCCGCCTTCGCCGGCATGGGGGTTCAACCCCGCCACAGCGATCCGGGGTCGATCCAGATCGAACCGCGCCCGCATCTCCCGCGCGGTGATCTCGATCGTCTCGCGCAAGAGCCCGGGGGTCAGGAATCGCGGCACCTGCGCCAGCGGGATGTGGATCGTCACCGGCACGACCTTCAGCCGGTCGGAGGCCAGCATCATCACCACCCGCTCGACCCCGGCCAGCGCGGCCAGAAACTCGGTATGGCCCGGATAGGCGAAGCCGGCCCCGTCGATCAGCGCCTTCTTGTGAATAGGCGCCGTGCACAGCGCGCCGGCCGCGCCCGACCGCACCAAGTCCACGCCGCGGCGGATCGCGTCGATCACGCCGGATGCATTGCGCGGATCGGGTCTTCCCGGAACCGCATCGGCGGCAAAACGCAGCGGCAGGACGGGCAAGGCCTCGGCGCACAGCGCCACAGCCTGCGAGGGATCATCTATCTCGGCGGCCGGCGTGTCGGCGGGCAGATGCCGGGGATCGCCGATCCAGAAAAACGGACAGTCCCGCCCCAGGATCCGCCACGCCCGCGCCGCGATCTCCGGGCCGATCCCGGCGGGTTCGCCGCAGCTGACCGCGATCGGGGCGATCATTGTTCCTCGATGCGGGCTTCGGCCAGAAGCTGCTGCAGATAGCTGTCCGCCATCAGCGCAAGCCGCTGCTGGGCAAGCGCCTGTGCCACATCCTCGCGCGAGGCATCGGATGCGATCTCGGAGGTCCGGCCGCACAGCATGAGAAAGACCAGCGTCCGGCCATTGTTCCGGGTCAGCGCGGTGGACACTTCGTTGTCGTCCAGCCTGGCCAGTTCCAGCGCCACGTCGCGCGGGATCTCGCCCGGCGCCTTGCTTTCGCGCAGCAGAACTTCGGGCGGCTGCCCCTGGGCCACGCCGTAAAGATCGTTGCAGGTATCCACGCGCTGCCGCAGCTCCGCCGCCTGTTGCAACGCTTCGGCAGAGCGCCCGCCGGGAATGAAATACATCGCATAGTCGATGGCGGAATAGCGCGGTTCGGCCGGCGCGGATTCACGCATGCCGCGCATCTGGAACAGGGCGATGGCGTTGGGCAGGTTGATCGGGTCGCTCACCTGGCCCGGTTTCAATTCCAGAATGATCGATTGCAACCCCGGCGGCAGCTTGGTCAGCGACACCCATCCGAGATCGCCGCCATTGGCCCGCGACTCGGACGCCGAATATTGCCGGGCCGTCGCGGCGAAAGCTTCGGTCGTGTCGATTTTTGCAATCTCGAGCGCCAGCGCCTGCGCCTGCTCGAAATTCTGCTCGTTTACCGGCAGAATGACCTCCGACAGCAGAACCTGGATCCCGCCGCCCGCGTCGCCCTGACCGATCGCGCGGTCGATCTCGTCCTCGGTGGGACGGGCCTGGGCCAGGAAACGCTGCTGGACAAAGTCGCGCCAGGCCACGCCGATTTCCACGAAATCCCGCAGCGTTTCGCGGGCGACGCCTTCCTGTTCCAGCGCCTTCACGAACTCATCGGGCGGAAGTTGGGTGCGCTGCGCCAGTTCCTCGATTCCCGCCTCGATATCCTCGGGGGACACGGTGATGCCCGCCTCGCGGATCGCCTCGCGTTTGAGCCGCTCTTCGATCAACGCCTTGCGGGCGAGCTCTTCGGCATCTCCCGGCACGCGCAGCACCTGCATCATCCGGATCCGCTGTTGCAGCTCGAAATGGGAAATCGTTTCGTCGTTCACCCGGATGGCGGGCGAGAAAAGGCTTTGGGCGCTGGCGGTCCGAGTGACGCCGCCGGCGGTTGCGATCCCCAGCGCCGCCGCCGTGGCGGCCGCGGTCAGCGCGCCGCGTCGGGCGGTCAGCACCGCGCGCAGGGCGGCGGCGGGACGGGCAAGATGGCTCAGGATGGACTGCTGCATGTTCGCCTGTAGTTTTGTGCGCCGCCTTTCACGGAAAATCCGCTGAGCGCGACGGATAACCCGAAACTGGTCGATGGTTCGACACTTGTCGAGGAGGTATAGCGCCTGTTGATGGAAAGATCGACAGTGACGCATTCGTTTTCATAGGCCAGGTTGAAGCCGGCATATATGGGTTGCGTGCCTTCGGTGTCGTATCGCAGGCGGGCACCCGCCGACCAGTTCGGCAGAAAGTCGTAATCGCCGTCGAACCAGATTTCCGACACCGGCGTGGTGCGGCCCACGACCGGGTCGCGTCCCAGCCAGACATAGGTGCCCGCCACGCTCAGGGCGTGGCTGTTCCAGCCGCCCCGCAGTTCGGCCATCGAAAAGTCGAGCGACCCCGACAGAAGGCCGCGCGCGGTCAGCGAAAGGCCATCGGAAGAGACGAACTGCCCGGCGAGCAGAATGTCCGAGGAGGTGCCGTTCAGCCCCGACGTCCAGGTGAAGTCGGGCTGGGCCTCGCTTCGGAAGACCTGGCCGATTGTGGCCGCCGCCTTCCATCCGGCTTGCGCATGGCGCGCCCAGTTCAGGCCATAGACGACGGTCGCCCCGTTTTCGCGCCGGTCCGCGGCGGGAAAGCGCGACAGCGACAGCAGGTTGCCCTGGTCGAATTCCTGGAAGGTGCCTTCGTCCAGCGGCACGTTGCGGTTGGATACGCTTGTCCATCCCGCCTGCAGGATAGGTTCAAGATACTCGGTCACGCCGCCCCCGACCGCGCGCGCCATCGGATAGCGGAACGTCAGCGCCGCGCGGGGGGTCACGACGCCGGCGCTGGCGGGATAGGTGTCGTCGTCGCGGATGAAGAATTCGTCCGCCGCCACCCCGCTGGTCCAGTCCACGATCAGCCCGTTGGCCAGAAGCCATCGACGGCGCCATTCGAGATCGACCGTGCCATGCGCAACGTCGCGCCCGTCCACGTTCACGTCAGAGGGGCGGACGAAACCGAACCCCGAGACGCCAAGACGGACCTCTCCGCCTATGCCGCCGGGGTGAAAGCGCCGTTCATAGGTGAAATCCGCCACCCGCGAGGGCACGGTGGACGGGTCTTCGCTGTCGCGCAGCGACTTGAAATGGATCAGCCGGGCATTGACGGCTGAATCGCGCCGGTAACGGCTGAGCGAGATCTCGCTCTTGAGCCGGTCATCGTTCCCGATGCCGTAATCGACCAGATAGGCGTTGTCCGACGTGGTCTTGATGTCAAAGCTCAGCCTGTAGCCGTCGCGCAGGTTGAAAAGCCCCTGCGCGAAGAGATAGCCGCGGTCTTCGCCGGGGAACAGGTCGTCGCGGGTATGCGCGCCGTTGATCTCGATCGTGCCGCGCCGGAACGCCTGGCGATAGCGATAGCCCAGCGTCGTGGTCTTGGAGGACAGATAGGGCGTGAGCGTCAGATCCTTGCTGTCCCCGATCCGAAAGAAATAGGGCACCTTGACCCCGATCCCCAACTGCGACGTGCTGCGGACCGAAGGGATCAGGAACCCGGTGGCGCGCTTGAGATTCGGGTCGGGCAGGCGCAGCGCAGGCAGGTAGAACATGGGCACGTCGAGGATGCGCAGCTGCGCGCCTTCGAAATAGATTTGCTGTTCCTGCTGGTCATGGGTCACCTTGCGCGCCCGAATCTGCCACAGCGGCGGCCGGCCGTCTTCGCAGACCCGGCAGGAGGTGACGGCCGTCTTGTACATCTGCGTGTAACGGCCGCTGGCCCGGTTCATCTGAAGCGCGGCAAGTTGCACATGCCGGTCGAACACCATCCGCGCCCCGGTCAGCAACCCGTTCTGCAATCCGCTGTCCAGCTCGGCATGGCTGGCCAGCACCGTGACATTGCCGCCCTGGTCGATGCGGATCGGGCCTTCGACGACAAGCTGGCCGGTTTCGCGGTCAAAGGTGACGCGGCTGGCCTGCATGCGGATGTCGCCCTGGAACGCTTCGACATGGCCCTCGGCCACCAGTTTGCGGTCCGCCGTCACGAACATCCGGTCCGCGACCAGCATGGCCGGCGGATCGGCATCGGCCGTCTGGGTGTGCGCCATCGGGGCGGTCAGCAGCCACAGGGCCGACAGAACGGCGATTTGCCAGCGATGCCGGATCATCCGTCCTCCGCGTGCAGCAACAGGCCCAAGCTCAGCAGCAGCGCCGCGACCGGCGGCGCCCAGGCGGCCAGCGGCACCGGCAACTGACCGTTTTCACCCAGCACCTGGGCGAAGTTCCGCACGAAGTAAAGACCAAAGCCCAGCAGAACCGCGGTCAGAACCGACGCTCCGATCCCGCCCAGTCGCGCGTGGCGCATGGTGAAGGCGGCGCCAATCAGGACCATGGCCGCCAGAAACAGCGGGCGGGCCAGTTCTGACTGGAGCCAGACCTCTTGCCGGGTCGTGGAAAAGCCGGCTTGGCCCATTTGCCGGATCATGGCGGGCATGTCGTAGATCGAAATGCTGGAGGGCTTGCCGATGCTGTCGCGCACCCGCTCTTCGGTCAGCGTGGTGGGAATGCGCAGCGTGTCGTGTTCCGCCGACGAGGTTTCGGGGTTCAGCCCCGGCGTCAGCGGCCAGACCTTGGCCTTGCGCAGCACCCAGTCCGAGCGGTTCAGCTCGGCGCTTTCGGCGATGATCCGGCGCACCGGTCGGTCATCGCGGCCGAAGCTCAGGATCGACACGTTCAGCAGGCGCAGCGGCTGCGACAGATAGCCCGTGGCATGAATGACCGCCTGACCGCCGGCGCTTCCCTGCCGCAGCCACAGCCCATCGCCGCTGAGCGACACGGTGGACGGGACATTGCCGCGATAGGTCTCGGCCAGTTCCTGGTAACGGTTGGAGGTCGCCGCCACGATCGGGTTCAGGGTCGATACCGCCAGAGCTCCGATCAGCAGCGCGACAAGGACCGGGGCGGCTAGGGCGCGGATCCCCGACCGCCCCGTCGCGCGGGTGACCACCAGTTCGCTGGACCGTGCCAGCGCGACAAAAAGCGCGACGGTCGAGAGGATCATGATCAGCGGCAGGATTTCGTTGATGCCGGCCGGCAGGTTCAGCAGCGACAGGGTGACGACCTGCCCGAACGAGATGTCGATGCCCTCGAACCGCCGCAGTTGTTCGATCATGTCGATCAGCAGGATCAGGGCCGAGAAAACGCCCGCGACCACCGACAGGTTCAGCAGGAAGCGGCGGGCAAAGTAGCGATCGAGGATCATGCGGGCACCTGTCGCGCCAAAGGCCAGCGGATCGGCCGGCCGGCAAACCTGAGAAAAAGCCCCGAAAGGATCAGGCCCGACACGCCGGGCAGATAGGTCAGCGGCCACAGGTCCGGGTGGTCGCGGATCGGTTCGGCCAGCGCCCCGCGCAGAAGTTCAAGCCCGACAAGCACGCCAAAGGCCAGAAGGACCTGGCGCCACAGACCGAACCGGGAATACACCCCCAGCAGGAGCGTCGAGAACCCCACCAGCGGCGCGACCAGGCTGATCAGCGCGCGGGCGAACCTCTGATGGAGAACTTCGGTCACCTTGCCGATGGTCGTTCCCGTTTCCGTGGCCACGGTGTGCGGATTTCGGATCAGTTCGGCCGTGGAGACCATGTTAGGGCTGCGCTTTTCTCCCTCCTGTTTGGTCACCAGCGGCGTGATGTCATAGGAAAAGTCCGAAAAGACCGTGGTCGAAAGGGTTCGGTGTCGCGTGTCCAGCCGCTGCGCCATGCCGTCCACGATGATCAGATTGGCTCTGCCGTCGTCCCGCACGAGATAGGCGCGCGACCCGGTATAGACGACCTCACGGGCGGGATCCCGCCTGTCGGACAGGAACACGTCGTTGAGCGTCCCGTCCGGATCGATCTTGCGGACATAGAACGTGACGCCGTGGCCGGGATGCAGGAAATGGCCTTCGGTCAACAGACGCGCAGTGGCGTTTCGCGCGATCTCGGTTTCACGCGCCGCCAGCTGGCCTTTCGAGGCCGGCAGCAGAAGATGGGTCAGCACGCTCATCATCGCTGCCGCGATCAGGCCAAAGGCCAGCGTCGGCCGGGCCAGGCGGGCGGGGCTGGACCCGGTGGCCTGCATCACGGTCAGTTCGCTTTCCCGGATCAGCCGGTTGGTGACAAACACCGCCGCCGCGAAAGCCGCCATCGGTAGAATCATGCGGACGAGGTTGGGCAGGACCAGCGCGCTGAATTCCAGAAACACCATGGCCGATTGTCCGTCCGCGATCAGGCGGTCGAACAGCACCACCGCGCGGTTCACCCACATGACCGAGACGAGAATCAGCGCAAAGAAGCCGAACAGCAGCAGATATTGCGACAGCACATATCTGTCGTAGCGCGACACCGCGGCCCCCCTGAATACAGCGTGTTTCTGGCGCGCGACCTTACTGCAATCAGTTCGGGGGGAAAACTGCAATCTGGTCAAAGCGGCGACGCCACGTTACCTCTCGGGCGACGAATTCAGCAGGAGAACCCGATGAGCAGCCCGATTCCCGTCCGTTTCGAAGCCACCGACCTGGATCGCATCGCCACCGCCGAGGGCCGCGTGGCGGTGATCGTCACCCCCGATGGCAAGCTGGACCCGGCGGGCCGGCGCGCGAACCGTCTGACCCGCGGCGCGGTGCAGCGGCTGCTGGACAGCGACCGGTTCGCCAAGGCGAAGAACGGGCAGGTGTTCACGCTGGCCTGGCCCGCGGGCATGGCGGCCGAGGCGCTGGACGTGCTGGTTCTGGAGCAGAACCCTTCGCCGATCGAGGCACGCAAGGCAGGGGCGGCGCTGGGCAAGCTGAAGGACGGCAAGCCGGCGTTGATCATGGCCGGCAGCCGCCGCCGGGTGGCGGAATTGGCGCAGGGGCTGGCGCTGCGGGCCTATCGGTTCGACGCGCACAAGACCGGCTCTGATGACGAGGAGAATGGTGGGACCGTCAGCGAGGTCGTGATCGCGCACAACCGGCACGAAGAGGTCGCCGCAGCCTATGCGCCGTTGCAGGCGGCGGTCGAAGGCGTGCACGCAACCCGCGATCTGGTCAACGAGCCGGCCAACGTGCTGACCACGGAGGAATTCGCCCGGCGGCTGAAGGAACTGGAGAGCCTGGGCGTCGAGGTCGAGATCCTCGACGAGGCCGAGCTTGAAAAACTGGGGATGCGCGCGCTGCTGGCGGTGGGGCAGGGGGCCGAAAGCCCCTCCCGGGTCGTGGTGATGCAGTGGAAGGGCGGGGCGAAGGACGCCGCGCCGCTGGCATTGGTGGGCAAGGGCGTGGTGTTCGACACGGGCGGCATTTCGCTGAAACCCGCCGGCGGCATGGAGGACATGACCATGGACATGGGCGGCGCCGGCGTGGTCGCCGGCACCATGCGGGCCCTGGCGCGGCGCAAGGCGCGGGCCAACGTGGTCGGGCTGGTCGGTCTGGTGGAGAACATGCCCGATGGGCGCGCGCAGCGTCCGGGCGACGTGGTGCGCTCGATGAAGGGCGATACGATCGAGGTCATCAACACCGATGCCGAGGGGCGGCTCGTGCTGTGCGACGTGATGTGGTATGCGCAGGACAGGTTCAAGCCCGCGGCGATGATCGATCTGGCCACGCTGACCGGTGCCATCATCATCTCGCTGGGGCATGAAAACGCCGGCGTCTTCTCCAACGACGACGCGATCTGCAACGCCTTCCTCAAGGCCGCCCAGGCCGAGGACGAGGGCGCCTGGCGGATGCCGCTGGCCAAGGCCTATGACGAGCTGCTGAAGTCGCGCATCGCCGACATGAAGAATGTCGGCGGCCGGCCGGCGGGTTCGATCACCGCCGCGCAGTTCCTGCAGCGCTTTGTCAAGGAGGGCACGCCCTGGATCCACCTGGACATCGCCGGGGTGGCCTCGGTCAAGTCCGACACGACCTACGCGCCCAAGGGCGCCACGGGCTGGGGCGTGCGGGCGCTGGACCGTCTGGTGCGGGACAGGTTCGAGGTGGAGTGAGCCCTTGGGCGCGGCCTATTTCTATCACCTGACGCGCCGCCCGCTGGAGCAGACCCTGCCGGTGCTGCTGGAAAAGGCCCGCGCGGCGGGCTGGCGCGTGGCGGTGCGCGGCGCCGATGCCGCGCGCCTGGCCTGGTTGGACGAGGTGCTCTGGCGCGGGCCGGAGGAGGGGTTCCTGCCGCACGGGCTGGCGGGCGGGCCGCATGACGCGGACCAGCCGGTGCTGCTGACCACCGCGCGCGCGGCCGCGAACGACCCGGCCTGCCTGATGGCGGTGGACGGGGCCGAGGTGGACGCGGACGAGGTGCGGGCGCTGGAACGCGTCTGCATCCTGTTCGATGGCCACGACCCGGACGCGGTGAATCGCGCGCGGGCACAGTGGAAGGCGCTGACCGGCGCGGGCTGCGCGGCGCAATACTGGTCCGAGGAATCGGGCCGCTGGGAGAAGAAGGCCGAAACCGGTCGTTCCTGACGTCACGAATGTTGGCGGCGCCCGTCGCGCGCCGGCGGATGAACGCCCGGAACGCCCGTCCGCGGCGGCGTTCACCGTGGCCGCCGTGTGCGGTGCCGGGACGCGGGCAGGATTTTTCGGCGAAACGCCGTCAATTGTCATTTTCGTTTCACAAATTGACTGAAAGAAAGAATAGCGCAACTATCACGGCGCCACAGGAAAATCTGACCAACAAGGGATGTATTGACATGAGACGCATGAAGACCATCGCGGCGTCGGTTCTGAGCGTTGCCGTTCTGGGCCTTGCGCAGACCGCCAGCGCCGAAACGCTGCGCCTGCTGACCTGGGGCGGTTATGCGCCCGAGAACGTCGTGGAGATGTTCGAGAAGGAAACCGGCATCACCGTCGAGGTGACCAAGTCGAACAACGAGGAAATGATCGCCAAGCTGCGCGCTACCGGCGGCGGCGGCTTCGACCTGATCCAGCCCAGCCAGGACCGGATCGCCGGCCCGCAGCTGGAATTCGGCATCTACAAGCCGATCGACCTGTCGAAGATCGACAAGTCCCTGTTCATCCCCTCGATGCTCGAGGCGACGATGAAGAACACCACCGTGGATGGGCAGGTCTACGGCGTGCCGCATGTCTGGGGCACCTCGGGGCTGGTGGTGAACACCAAGAAGGCGCCGATGGTCAAGGACTACCTCGACCTTTGCGCCCCTGAGGTGGCCGGCAAGGTCACCTACCGGCTGAAGCGGCCCACGCTGATCGCCTTTGCCTTTTCGATGGGGATGGATCCCTTCGCCGCCTATGGCGACGAGGCCGCCTACAAGGACATCCTGTCGAAGGTCGAGGCCAAGCTGATCGAGTGCAAGCCGAACGTGAAGACCTACTGGAGCGGTGGCGACGAGCTGCTGAACCTGATGCGGTCGGGGGAAACCGTGGCGGCGATGGCCTGGGATACCGGCGGCTGGAAGCTCAACGCCGAAAACCCCGACATCACCTTTGTCGCGCCGAAATCGGGGGCGCTTGGCTGGATCGACACCTTTGCGCTGCCCGCCAAGGGGCAGGCGGACGATGCCGCCTACAAGTGGATCAACTTCGTCATGCAGCCGAAAGTTGCTGCGATGATCACCGAGGCCGCCGGCAACTTCACTGCCTCCAAGGGCGCGGATGAATATGTCTCGGCCGATCTCAAGGCGCGCTATCAGGCCAGCTTCCCCCCCGAAGCGGTGGACAACATCAAGTGGTATCCGCCGGTTCCCGCGGGCCTCGAAGCGCTCGAGGGGGCGGTTCTTGACCGCGTGAAGGCAGCCCAGTAAGGGGCTGTCGGCAAAGACAAAAGCGCCGGCCCCCGCGCGGGGCCGGTCGCATGTTTTCCGTTTCGTCCACCAGCAGCAAGAGGCACCGATGGCCCCCGATCTGGAATGCGTGAGCCTGACCAAGCGGTTCGATGGCATGACCGCGGTTGACGACGTGTCCTTCTCGGTTGCGCCGGGGTCGTTCTTTTCGATCCTGGGTCCATCGGGCTGCGGTAAGACGACGATCATGCGGATGATCGCGGGGTTTCTGGACCCCTCCGCCGGCGACATCCGCATCAAGGGGCGGTCGGTGCTGAACGTGCCGCCCAACAAGCGGCCGGTGAACATGGTGTTTCAGCATCTGGCGCTGTTTCCGATGATGAACGTGGCCGACAATATCGGCTATGGCCTGCGCCGCGCCGGCCTGCCGAAGGCGGAGATCGCCCGCAAGGTGGACGAGGCGCTGGAAAGGATCGGTTTGCCGGGGATCGGCGCGCGCCGGGTGGACGAACTGAGCGGCGGGCAGAAGCAGCGCGTCGCCATCGCCCGCTGCATGGTGCTGGAGCCCGACGTGCTGCTTCTGGACGAACCGCTGGGCGCGCTGGACCTGAAGCTGCGCGAACACATGAAGATCGAGCTCAAGAAGCTGCAGGCCGAGTTCGACACCACCTTCGTCTACATCACCCACGACCAGTCCGAGGCGCTGGTGATGTCCGATCAGGTCGCGGTGATGAACCGGGGCCGGTTCGAACAGGTCGGCACGGCGCGGGATCTGTATTATCGGCCGGAAACCGCCTTTGTCGCCGGGTTCGTGGGTGATTCCAACCGCTGGCCCGGCCGGGTCGAACGTATCGAGGGCGAGACGCTGGCCCTGCGCACCGATGACGGGATGCTGATGCTGGGGGCGACCCACGGGCGGGCGCTGTCGGTGGGCGACCGGGTGCAGATGTTTGTCCGACCCGAGGCCATCCGGGTGGCCCGCGACGCGGCCGAACTGGCCCGGTTCGACAACCGCATCGAGGGCACCGTGACCAGCCTGCTGTTCAACGGCGCCGCCTCGCGCATTCTGGTGCGGCACGCGACCGGCGGCGGAGAGATCGAGGTCGCGCTGCCGCAGTCGGGCGAGTTTGCCGACCTGGGCGAGGGCGATCGAATCGTGGTCGGCTGGTCGGGCGCGCAGGGCAACTGTTTCCCGGCGACCGGCCAGGACGGCGCCCCCGATGCGGAGCGGTCCGATGCGTGAGGGAACCCGTCTTGGTTTCATCCTGTTGCTGACGCCGCTTCTGTTGTGGCTGTCGCTGCTCATACTGATCCCGCATGTGGACATGTTTCTGGTGTCGATCCGCGAACGGGTCGGGGTCGGCAAATATGACATCAGCCTGGCCAATTACCGCACCTTCTGGGGCGAGCCGCTGTATCTGTGGACCTTTGCCCGCACCGCGGTGATGTCGATCCTGGCCACGATCATCACCTTTCTGATCGCCTTTCCGGTCAGCTATTACATCGCCAAGATCGCCCGCGGGCGGCTGCAATCGGCGCTGTTTCTGGCCTGTCTGATCCCGTTCTGGGTGTCGGAACTGGTGCGCACCTTCGGCTGGATGATCCTGTTGCGGGAAACCGGCGTGTTCTCGGGGCTGCTGCAATGGCTGGGGCTGGCCGAGGGGCCGGTGGAGATGCTCTACAACGACGCCGCGATCATGGTCGGGCTGGTCTATACCTCGATGCTGTTCATGGTGGTGCCGCTGGTGACCACGCTGGAAAGCCTCGACGACGCGGTGATCGAGGCCGGCTATGACCTGGGCGGCAATGGCTGGTCGGTGCTGCGCGAAATCGTGCTGCCGCATGCCAAGCCGGGCATCGTGTCCGGCTCGATCGTGGTGTTCATGCTCAGCCTCGGCAATTACCTCACGCCGACAATGCTGGGCGGCAAGGACAGCCTGTGGTTCACCGAGCTGATCTATTCCCAGTTCATCGTGCGCTTCAACTGGGAGCTGGGCGCGGCTTTCGGCTTCATGCTGCTCTTGCTGTCGTCGCTGATCGTCTGGGGCATGTTGCGCCTGACCGGCGAGACGCTGGAAGAGACGATGGGTTAGGGGGATGGAACAGGATTTCGCTGCATTCCGACACCGGAACAACGGAAGGTTCCCGTCCGGCCCCGAGGGGGGGTGCCGCGACGTTGGCGGCGGCGTTTCTTCCGGGGGTCCGGGTCGGGCTGGTCCTGACGGTTGGAACAATTCGCGCCCGCCCTGGGGGGCGGGGTCGGGCGCGAACCGGATCGCAGGCGATCCGGGGGTAATGGGCGACCAATGTCGCGATTTGTCGGCTCGGGAGTTCGGGAGGTTGCCGCGATGATTCCGTCCATTCCCCAACCCCGCGCGCTGCGGCTTGTCTACGGGGCATATGTCACGCTGTTCTTCATCTATCTGGCGCTGCCGCTGACGGTGGTCGCGGTCTTTGCCTTCAACGACAGCCAGTTTCCTTCTCTGCCCTGGAACGGGTTCACCTGGAACTGGTTCTTCGGCGACGAACGTCCCATGATCGGCGTGTTCCACGAACGCCCCATCCTGCGCGCCATCGGCACCTCGGCATTTGTGGCGGTGATGGTGGTGATCCTGTCGGTGGCGGTGGGGTTGTCCAATGCTTTTCTGTTCAACCGCTATCAGTTCCGCGGCAAGAGCCTGCTTTATGTTCTGATGCTGCTGCCGCTGGTGATCCCCGGCATCGTGCTGGGCATCTCGATCCTGGTGTTTTCCTCCACGCTCGCCAACGGGCTGTGGGAGCTGGCAGGGCTCGACCTGCAGATCCTGCGGCCGGGGCTGTTTCTGGTGGTGCTGGGGCAGTTTTCCTTCATCGCCACGATCTCGACCCTGGTCATTTCGGCCCGGTTGCAGAAATTCGACCGGACACTGGAGGAGGCGGCGCTGAACCTGGGCGCCAGCCGCCTGACCGCGGTGCGCACGGTCACGGTGCCCTTTCTCATGCCGGCGATCGTGGGGGCGGCGGTGGTGGCGTTCCTGATGAGCTTCGAGAACTTCAACACCACCCTGATGCTGGTGGGATCGGACGCGCCGCTGACGATCGCCATGTTCGACCGGCTCAAGGAAGGCTCCACGCCGCTCTTGAACGCGGTGTCGCTGCTGCTGATGCTGGGGTCTTCGCTTCTGGCGCTGGTGATGATCCTGTTCCAGCGCCGGGGCTGAGCCGCGCGGTCCCGCCCTGGGGGGCAGGGCGGCGCGTTTGGGGCGTGTGTTGAGAACATAATGAGAACACGATAGGGTGATGCCATGACGAATCTGGCATCCCTTTCGATCCCTGACTCACTGCGTCCGGAGCAGGATCCGCCCGCCGGCATCGGCCTGCGGCCGGCCCGCGTGCACGAGGCCTGCGGGCCGGCGCGGCATGCGTTCGCGCTGTGGATGGCCGGGCAGGGGCAGGGCACGGTGCTGTGGATCGCGCCCGCTTGGGCGCCCGAGCGGTTGCACGCCGACGGGATGCGCCCGCTGGTCGATCCGGCGCGGTTTCTGTTCGTGCATCCCCGCCGCGCGCCCGATCTGTTGTGGTGCGCCGAAGAGGCGCTGCGCTCCGGGGCGGTGGGGCTGGTGGTGGCGGATCTTCCGGGATACCCGGCGCTGACTCCGGTGCGGCGGCTGCAGTTGGCGGCCGAATCCTCGGGCGCGGCGCCGGTGGGGCTGCTGCTGACGCCCGGCGAAGGCGGCGCCCGCGGGGTCGAGAGCCGCTGGCACATGGCCCCGGCGCATGAGGGGCGGCGCGCGCGCTGGTGGCTGGAGCGGCGACGCGCCCGCACCGCGCCGCCGCGCCGCTGGCTGGTCCGCCTGTCCCGCCACGCGGGCGGCGAAGACGGGCGCGCATGGCGGTTCGTGGCGGAAACCGCCCGAAGCGACATCGGAACGTCGAAAAGGTGATAGCTGCCCCGCGCGCCGGTGTCATGGTGCGAAACCATGCGCCTGATCATTTCCTTCACCGCCCTGTTCCTGTCGGTCATTCTGATGCAGCTGTCTTCGGGCGGGGTGGGGCCGCTGGACGCGCTGTCCGGCGTGCAGCTGGGCTTTACCACGACGCAGATCGGCCTTTTGGGGTCGGCGCATTTCCTGGGCTTTTTCATCGGCTGCTGGTGGGCGCCGCGCCTGATGGGCAGTGCCGGCCATTCGCGCAGCTTCGCCGCCTTTGCCGCAGTCGGCGCGATCGGTCTGATCGCGCATATGCTGGTGCTGGACGCTTACGCATGGGCGGTCATGCGCATGGCGACGGGGCTGAGCGTTGCGGGTGCCTACACGGTGATCGAGGCCTGGTTGCAGGCGAAGCTGACCAACGACATCCGCGCCCGCGCGATGGGCACCTATCGCGTCGTGGACATGAGCGGGTCGCTCGTGGCCCAGATGCTGATCGCGGTGCTGGAGCCGGCCAGCTACGTGTCCTACAACATCCTGGCGCTGCTGATCTGCCTGGCCCTGCTGCCGCTGACCCTGACCCGGATGCCGCAGCCGGAAACTCCCGCCGCGCCGCGTCTCAAGCCAATGATGGCGCTGGAGAAATCGCCGCTGGCCGCGGCCGGCGTGGTGGTGGCGGCGGTGTCCTCGGCGTCGTTCCGCATGGTGGGGCCGCTTTATGGGCGGGACGTGGGGCTGGGCGCCGATCAGATCGCCTGGTTTCTCAGCGCCTTCGTGCTGGGCGGCGCGGTGGCGCAGTTTCCGGTCGGTTGGCTGGCCGACAAGTTCGACCGGCGCTGGGTGCTGATCTGGCTGTCGGCGGCGGCGATTGCCAGTTGCGCCCTGACCGTGGGCGCGGCGGACCGCGGGACCGCGGCGATCATGGCGGCGGCGCTTGTCTTTGGCGTGACCACCTTTCCGATCTTTTCGGTCGCGTCGGCCCATGCCCACGACTTCGCCAAAAGCCGCGAACGGGTCGAGCTTTCGGCGGCGCTGATGTTCCTCTATGCCTTGGGGGCGATCGCGGCGCCCTGGCTGGCTTCGTTCCTGATCGGCGCTTGGGGGCATGCGGCCATGTTTGCCATGATCGGGTTGGCGCATCTGCTGTTGGCGGTGATCGGTTTCGCGCGCATGATGACCCGCCCCACGCCCGAGCGGCGCACCCGTTACGTCTATGCCCCGCGCACGACCTTCCTGATCGGCCGCCTTCTGGGACGTCAGAGAGAACGGAAGTGAGCGTTCGCCGGCGCGGGCCGATTTGACCTTGGCCGCCCAAGGCTTTAACCCGAGGGGAAACACTTCGTTGCCGCAGGGGTGGGCGGGCCAAAATGCAGATAGTCTTTCATGCCGGTGCGCATGTCACGGACGAAGATCGACTCCTGAAGTGCCTGTTGCGGGACCGCGACGCGCTGACGGCGCGGGGCGTTTCGGTGCCCGGCCCGCGCAGGTATCGGCCGCTGATCAAGAACGCCTTCGCAGCGATGGAAGAGGCCGAACCGGCCGAGGATGCCCGCGACGTTCTGATCGACGCGATCCTCGACGAGGAGATCGCCGACCGCGTTTTCCTGTCCAACGAACATTTTTTCGGGTCGCGCCGTTTCGCGGTGATCGACAATCAGTTCTACCCGCTGGCCGAACAGCGCCTGCGGCACCTGCGCAGCCTGTTCCCGCAGGACCAGATCGAGCTGTTCATGGCGATCCGCAACCCGGCGACCTTTGTGCCGGCGCTGTTGCGCGACGCCGCGCCCAGAACGGTCAGGACCGTCCTGGAAACCAGCGATCCGCGCGCCCTGCGCTGGTCGGACCTGTTCGTCCGGATCCGCGCGGCGGTGCCCGACGTGTCGATCACCGTCTGGTGCAACGAGGATACGCCGCTTATCTGGGGCCAGATCCTGCGCGAGGCGGCTGGGCTGGAGCCCACCGAAGAGGTGTCCGGCGCGCTGGATCTCATCGCCGAGATCATGAAGGAAAGCGGGTTCCGGCGTCTCCAGGACTATCTGGCCAAGGCGCCCCCCATGACCGAGGTGCATCGGCGCCGGGTCCTGGCCGCCTTTCTGGACAAGTATGCCCGCGAGGATGCCGTCGAAGAGGAACTGGATCTTGCGGGCTGGACCGAGGAGCTGGTGGAGGAGCTCACCGAGGACTACGACGACGACGTGGCGCGCATCCAGCACATCCCCGGCGTGAACCTGATCGCGCCGTGAAGGCGCCGGTCGCGCGGCGGTTCGCCGTCATCTTGGTCCGGCGGGTCGTGCCGTTGGCGGTGTGATCACTAATCGGCTCCGATCGTCTTTCGCTGGGGTGGCGAGTCGCCCATCGCCGCGAATTTTCCAGTTGTGTGATCGCAAAGGAGTGAATTGTGATCGCAAACCGACCAATTCTTCTTGGTGCGGCAAAAAAATCGTCGTGTTTTCGCTAACCGGGCCGTGACAGGGGCGCGAAAACAAGTAAAACCGATGCAGCCAAAGGGAAAGGGAGCCGCCATGGCAAGTCCAACTCCGCGTGAGCGTCCGCTCAGCCCGCATCTGCAAATCTATCGTCCGCAAATGACGTCGATTTCGTCGATCCTGATTCGGATCACGGGAAATGCGCTGATCGTCGGTGCGTTCCTGCTGGTCTGGTGGCTGCTCGCGGCAGCGACGTCCGAGGAGTATTTCAACTTCGTCGATGGCGTGATCACGTCCTGGTTCGGAGATATCGTGATGACCCTGTCGCTGCTGGGCATCTGGTATCACTATCTGGGTGGCCTGCGGCACCTGATCTTTGATGCCGGCCGCGCGCTGGAGGTCGAAACCGCCGAGAAGCTCGGCTGGGCCTGCATCATCGGGTCGGTCGTTCTGACCGTTCTCACGCTGCTCGTCATCTGAGGGAGGGAACCCATGCGTTATCTGACCGACCGCAAGCGGGCCGAGGGCCACGGGGCCGCCCATAGCGGCACCGGGCATCACTGGTACATGCAGGTGAGCGCCTTTGGTCTTGCGCTGATCGTGCCGACCTTCATCGTCATCTTCGGCCGCGCCCTGGGCAGCGGCTACGAAAATGTGATCGAAACGTTTTCGCATCCGATCCCGGCGATCGTCACGGGTCTGGTTCTGCTGGTGGGAATGCAGCATTTCCGCCGCGGCGCGCAGGTGATGATCGAGGACTACACCCGCAAATCCACCCGCAAGGTGCTGATCATGTGCGTGATCGTGCTGAGCTATGGCCTGACCGCGACCGGGCTTTATGCCCTGGGCAAGATCGCGCTCGGGCACTGAGGAACAGAACAGATGGCTGCATACGAATACGAAACGCATGACTATGATGTCGTGGTGGTCGGCGCCGGTGGCGCGGGGCTGCGCGCGACGCTGGGCATGGCCGAACAGGGTCTGCGCACCGCCTGCGTGACCAAGGTTTTCCCCACCCGGTCGCATACCGTGGCCGCGCAGGGGGGCATCGCCGCGTCCCTTGGCAACATGGGGCCCGACAACTGGCAGTGGCACATGTATGACACGGTCAAGGGGTCGGACTGGCTGGGCGACACGGATGCGATGGAATATCTCGCGCGCAACGCCCCGCAGGCGGTTTACGAGCTGGAACATTATGGCGTGCCCTTTTCGCGCACCGAAGAGGGCAAGATCTACCAGCGCCCCTTCGGCGGCCACACCACCGAGTTCGGCGAAGGTCCGCCGGTGCAGCGCACCTGCGCCGCCGCCGACCGCACCGGCCATGCGATCCTGCACACGCTCTATGGCCAGTCGCTGAAGAACAAGGCCGAGTTCTACATCGAGTATTTCGCCATCGACCTCATCATGTCCGAGGACGGGCAGTGCCAGGGCGTGGTGTGCTGGAAGCTCGATGACGGCACCTTCCACGTCTTCAACGCCAAGATGACGGTTCTGGCCACCGGCGGCTACGGCCGGGCCTATTTCAGCGCCACCAGCGCCCATACCTGCACCGGCGACGGCGGCGGCATGGTGGCGCGCGCGGGTCTTCCGCTGCAGGACATGGAGTTCGTGCAGTTCCACCCCACCGGCATCTACGGTTCGGGCTGTCTCATCACCGAGGGCGCCCGCGGCGAAGGCGGGTATCTGACCAATTCCGAAGGCGAACGCTTCATGGAGCGCTATGCGCCGCACTACAAGGATCTGGCGCCGCGCGACTATGTCAGCCGCTGCATGACGCTGGAGATCCGCGAAGGCCGCGGCGTCGGCAAGAACAAGGATCACATCCATCTGAACCTCAGCCATCTGCCGCCCGAGGTCCTGGCCGAGCGCCTGCCGGGCATCTCGGAATCGGCGCGCATCTTCGCCGGCGTGGACGTGACCAAGGAGCCGATCCCGGTGCTGCCCACGGTGCATTACAACATGGGCGGCATTCCCACCAACTATTGGGGCGAGGTTCTGAACCCGACCGAGGACGACCCCAACGCGGTGGTGCCGGGCCTGATGGCGGTGGGCGAGGCCGGCTGTGCCAGCGTGCACGGCGCGAACCGGCTGGGGTCGAACTCGCTGATCGACCTTGTGGTGTTCGGCCGCGCCGCCGCGATCCGCGCCGGGCAGGTGGTGGAGAAGGGCAAGCCCAACCCCGCCGCCAACCAGGCGTCGGTGGACAAGGCGTTCGACCGCTTCGACCGGCTGCGTCATGCCGACGGGACCGTTCCGACCGCCGAATTGCGGCTCGAGATGCAGAAGACGATGCAGGAAGACGCCGCCGTGTTCCGCACCGCCGAGACGCTGCAGCAGGGGGTCAAGCGGATGGCGGCCGTGGCGGGCAAGCTGGACGATCTGAAGGTCACCGACCGGTCTCTGGTCTGGAACAGCGACCTGATGGAGACGCTGGAGCTGACCAACCTGATGCCGAACGCGCTGGCCACGATCAACGGGGCCGAGGCGCGCCACGAATCGCGCGGGGCGCATGCGCGCGAGGACTTCCCCAAGCGCGACGATGAGAACTGGCGCGTCCATACCATTGCGCGCGTCGACGGCGCCAAGGTCACGCTCAGCTATCGCCCGGTTATCACCGAGCCGCTGACGCCCGAGGAACAGGGCGGCATCAAGCTCGAGAAGATCGCGCCCAAGGAACGGACCTTCTGAGTCATGCTTGGGGCGGTCGGTGTACAGATCGCATCGGAGCGGCCGGTTTCGGGCCGCTTCGGCGCGGCGACCGGCCAAGGCAGGGGCGCGCGATGAGCGCGGCGCCCCGTATCCTGTGCGTCGGCACGCATCACAAGACGGGTACCGTCTGGATGCGGCGGGTCTGGCGCGAGATCGCGCAGGCGCTGGACATCCCGTTTCAGCCCGTGCACCGCCCCGAGAAGTGGGCGGAAAAGCTGCCCGCGCAGGGACGGGTGATCGTGCCCAACTGGGGCGGGCGGTTCGCGCCGGACCTGTGGGAGCGCGAGGACGCCCGGTTCCTGCATGTGATCCGCGACCCGCGCGACGTGCTGCTGTCGGGCGCGCGCTATCACGACAGCACCAGCGCTCCGACCGAAAAATGGCTCTACCGTCCAGACCCCAAGCTGGGTGGCAAGAGCTACCAGCAGTACATGCGGTCGCTTGCACGGCCCGAGGACAAGCTGGCCTTTGAAATGCAGGGCATGCATCTGAAAACCCTGACCGAGATGCTGGCTTGGCCCTATGGCCACGCACGGGCCTTCGACATCCGTTATGAAGATCTAATCGTGGATACCGATTGCACGCTGTTTTCCAAAGCGTTGCGGTTCATGGGGTTCGATGAGGACGAAGTGGAAACCGGCGCGCGCATCTTCTACGAGAACTCGATCTTCGGCGGGCTGGCCGACAATCCCGATGAGGGGCGCACCCGGACCCATGTCAAGTCGGGCAAGCCCGCGCAATGGGTGACCAATCTGCCGGTGGAGACCGCGGAACTGTATCTTCGGCGGCACGGGGCGGATCTGATCGCGTTGGGATACGAAACGGACGAAACCTGGCTGGGGCGTCTGGCGCCCGGCTCCGAACTTGCCGAAACGGGCAACTGAAAAGGAAGACGACAATGGTGCAGTTAACGCTCCCGAAGAATTCCAAGATCGTCACTGGCAAGACCTGGCCAAAGCCCGAGGGCGGGACCAATCTGCGCCAGTTCCAGATCTACCGATGGAATCCCGATGACGGCCAGAACCCGCGGGTGGATACCTATTTCGTGGATCTCGACGACTGCGGCCCGATGATCCTGGACGCGCTGCTCTACATCAAGAACAAGATCGATCCGACCCTGACTTTCCGCCGGTCCTGCCGCGAAGGCATCTGCGGTTCCTGCGCGATGAATATCGACGGAATCAACACGCTGGCCTGCATCTACGGCATCGACGAGGTCAGGAAGGACGTGGTCAAGATCTATCCGCTGCCGCACATGGCGGTGGTCAAGGATCTGGTGCCCGATCTCAACCATTTCTACGCCCAGCATGCCAGCATCATGCCCTGGCTGGAAACCAAGACGCCCGCGCCGCAGAAGGAATGGCGCCAGTCGATCGAGGACCGCAAGAAGCTGGACGGGCTTTATGAATGCGTGATGTGCGCGTCCTGCTCGACCTCGTGCCCCAGTTACTGGTGGAACTCGGACCGCTATCTCGGTCCGGCGGCGCTGCTGCATGCCTATCGCTGGATCATCGACAGCCGGGACGAGGCGACGGGCGAGCGGCTGGACGATTTGGAGGATCCGTTCAAGCTCTATCGCTGCCACACGATCATGAACTGCGCCAAGACCTGCCCCAAGGGGCTGAACCCGGCCAAGGCCATCGCCAAGATCAAGCACATGATGGTGGAACGCCAGCTCTGACCGCCTTGCTCCGGTCAGGACAGGATCGACCGCCCGCGGCAGACCGCGGGCGGTTTTTCCTTTTGGACTGAGCTGTTAAGTGGCGAAAGTCATGTCTTGCCGGCATGACCGGTTTGCCGATCGGGCGGATGCAACCGGATGCGCAGGGTGGTAGAAAGGACATCTGGGAGGAGACCGACAAACCCAGGAGATCGCCATGATCAGCATCTCGATTCTTCCCCTCAAGGACACCGAGGAGGCTCTGAAGGCGCTGGAAAGGGCCTGGAGCTATTACGACGCATCCGAGCCCGAGCGCGTCGCACCGCGTCCGCCGGAACAGCAAGAACCGCGCGAACCCGAAGCGGCCTGATCGCGCAAGGCGTGGTAAATCCGGCGCGGATCGGTTAGCCACGGCGTGACTCACTGACCGAGGACGCCGGATTTGCCGCTGCTTCTTCTGATCCTTTTCATTGGCGTGTTGGCCTATTTCATCTGGCGGCACAACGCGACGACACTGACCCGTAACTGCCGCTGGCGCGAGGATCGCGCGCGCGGCGTCTGGCGCTGTGCCTTTTGCGGGGCGGAAACGCAGAGCCGGGACGCCCCGCGCGATTGTCTGCGCGATCGGCGCTGAAAAGGGCTTGATCGACTCGCGGCGCGATGCCATATGCCGCGTCCAAGACGCCAACGCACGCGCCTCTGTCGAAGGGGGACCGCCCCCATGGTTACGCAGCGACGGTAACGTCTCCGCTCGTATTTCGCCCCGATCGGGGCCGGATCCTGATGGAGATGGCCATGAACGCCTTCGTGACCGGCGCGCCCGCCGAGGCCGCCCCGCTTTCCCGCATCGAATCCCATATCTGGCGCAACCGGTTCGACCGGCCGACGCTGGTGCTTGACCCCTCCGTCGTGGCGGACAACTACCGCGCGCTCAAGGCCGGGCTGGGCCGGGCGCGGATCCACTACGCGGTCAAGGCCAATCCCGCGCCGGGGATCATCGACGCGCTGGTGGCCGAAGGCGCGCATTTCGACGCCGCCAGCCGGGCCGAGATCGAACTGTGCCTGAACCATGGCGCGACGCCCGATCGGATTTCCTTTGGCAACACGATCAAGCGGCCCGAGGACATCGCATTCGCGCATGCGGCCGGGATCGACCTGTTCGCGGCGGATGCCGAGGAAGAACTACAGAAGATCGCGGCCCACGCGCCCGGCGCGCGGGTCTGTCTGCGCCTTCTGGTCGAATCGACCTCTGCCGACTGGCCGCTGTCGCGCAAGTTCGGCTGCGCCTCCGACCGCGCCCTGCCGCTGTTGACCCTGGCGCGCGATCTCGGTCTGCATCCGGTCGGACTCAGCTTTCACGTCGGCTCCCAGACCCGTCGCGCGGCGATGTGGGCGCCGGTTCTGGGCCGCGTGGCGCAGGTCTGGCATGCCGCCCGGGCGGCCGGGCACGACCTGCGGCTTCTGAACATCGGGGGCGGCTTCCCGGCCTTCTACGGCGCGCCGATCGAGCCGTCCACGCGCTATGCCGCGCAGGTCATGCGCATGGTGCGCGGCCGCTTCGGCGATGTGCCCGAAATCATGGCAGAGCCGGGCAGGGGGCTGGTCGCCGATGCCGGCGCCATTGCGGCCCAGGTTCTGCTTGTGGCGCGCAAGTCCGACCGCGATCTGCACCGCTGGGTCTATCTGGACATCGGCAAGTTCTCGGGGCTTGCCGAAACCATGGACGAAGCGATCCGCTACCAGTTCGCAACGCTCAAGGACGGCGAACCGACCGGCCCCTGCGTGCTGGCCGGACCGTCCTGCGACAGCGCCGACGTGATGTATGAACGCCACCCTGTGCAGCTGCCTCTGGGGCTTGCCGCCGGCGACCGGGTTCTGATCCGCAACTGCGGCGCCTATACCTCCACCTACGCCTCGGTCGGCTTCAACGGCTTTCCCCCGCTCGATGTGGTCGAGCTCTGACGGGGCTTCCCAACCGGCGCGTTTCTCTCCACTCTGACGAAAACAGAAGAGAGTTGCTCCATGCCACACAGGCCGCCCCCCGACGCCGATGCCCGCCGCGCCATACGGCCGGTGATCTGCTACCCGACCGCCGCGCTGCCGCAGCCGCCTCTGAACCTGTATCGCCAGGCGCGCGCGACGGCGGACAAGACCGGTGAAACCATCGTTGCCCCGCGCGAGGCGGCCTGTTTCGAGGTGCCCGCCGGCCATTTCTTCCGCATCGCCAGCATCGAGGGGCCGCAGGTGGGCGATCTCAACCTGTGGAACCTGAACGACCTGTCCGAACGGTTCTATTCCGGAAAGACGCGCGCCCTGCATGGCACGCATCTGACCACCGGCGACCGGATGTGGAGCAGCTTTCCCACCCTGCGCCCGATGGCCACGATCGTCGAGGATACGCTGGACTGGTACGGGATCGACGACTACGGCGGGTCGGTCCACGACGTGATCGGCACCCGTTGCGACCCCTACACGGGCAACCTGCTGTCGGGCACCCAATACCACCACTGCTGCCATTCGAACCTCACCCGCGCGCTGGCCGACCATACCGGCCTGCCGCTGCACGCGGCCGAACCCCACATTCACGACGTGTTGAACGTCTTCATGTGCACGGGCTTCACCCGCGATACGGGGCAGTATTTCATGAAGGCCAGCCCGGCGCGCCCCGGCGACTACATCGAATTCTTTGCGGAAATCGACCTGCTCGGCGCGCTCAGCGCCTGTCCGGGCGGAGACTGCTCTTCTGAACATTCCAGCGATGCCGCCATGTGCCACCCGCTGCTGGTAGAAATCTACACGCCCCGGGACGGCGCGCTGGACGGATGGGAGCCGCCCGCCACCAACGGCTACGACCGAACCCACGGCCGGCAGGCCTAGCGAAATCCCGCCATTCCTTCATCTTGCGTGAAATACTCCGGGGGAGTCCGCGCCATGGCGCGGGCGGGGGCAGCGCCCCCGAGCCGCCTGTCCACCCGCGCTGCGATTTCAGGCGAACGCCGCCTCCAGTGCGATCTCCACCATGTCGGCAAAGCTGCGTTCGCGATCCGCCGACGACAGCGCCTCGCCAGTCAACAGGTGGTCCGACACGGTCAGCACCGCCAGCGCCCTGCAGCCGTGCCGTGCCGCAACCGCATAAAGCTCGGCCGCCTCCATCTCGACGCCCAGGATACCGTGCCGCACCATCTGCTCGTTCAGGTCGGGGCGTTCGTCATAGAACACGTCCGAGGAATAGATCCCGCCCACATGGGTCGGCGTGCCCTTCGCCTCGGCCGCCCGAACCGCCGCCTGCAGCAGAGACCAGTCGGCGCAGGGCGCGAAATTCAATTCGCGAAAAATGCCCCTGGACGGCGTGCTAATAGATGAGGCGGTCATGGCAATGACGAGATCGCGCAGCCTGACCTTTTCCTGCATGCCCCCGCAGGATCCGATCCGGATCAGCGTTTTCGCGCCGTAATCGCGGATCAGTTCGTTGGCGTAAATCGACAGCGACGGCATCCCCATGCCGCTGCCCTGAATGGTGACCGGATTGCCTTTCCAGCTGCCGGTGAATCCCAGCATGCCCCGCACTTCATTCACGAGGCGAGGCTTTTCCAGAAAGGTTTCCGCTGCCCATTTCGCGCGATACGGATCGCCGGGCATGAGAACGGTTTCTGCAATTTCGCCCGGTGCAGCGCCAATGTGGATTGTCATGTCTCTTCACCGCCTTGGGAAATTTCCCGGCCTTGTCAGGCTTCGAGGTCGGTGATGTCAAGCCCCCGCGCCAGTGCTTCGTGCACCCAGGCCGGCTTGCGGCCGCGTCCGCTCCATGTCTGCGCGGGGTTGTCGGGATTGCGATACTTTATTTTCGCGCCGGACGATTTCGGCTTTCCACCCCCCGTTATTTCATCCAGCGAAAATCCGTATTTCGCCGCAGCCGCTTCGGCCTCTTTCCGTGCCGCTTCGCGTTCCCGGCGCTCGGCCGCGGCCAGCGCCTTTTCGAGATCCCGCTGAAGCGCCAGCAATTCCTTTCGCGACATCTGCTCGAGGTTGATGGCCATTTTCTTCTCCTGTTGCCCCGCGGCGCGAAAGACGCCGCGCAAGAAACATAAAGGAAAACCGGACGCTTTTCAGCTTCAATTCCGTTTCGCGGGCATTTTATCGCCTATTGCGCGGCAATTTCCCTTGGATCCGCCAATGCCACGATATCGCGCATTATCGTGTTCAGCTCGAAATCCTTGGGCGTGTAAACACGCGCCACCCCCATTTCCAGAAGCCGCCGCGCATCCTCGTCGGGGATGATGCCGCCCACGATCACCGGCACATCGCCAAGCCCGGCGTTGCGCATTCGCTCCATCACCTCCTGCACCAGTGGCAGGTGGCTGCCCGACAGGATCGACAGCCCCACCACATGGGCCTGCTCTTCCTGCACCTTTTCCACGATCTCCTGCGGGGTCAGGCGGATGCCGTCATAGGTGATGTCCATCCCGCAGTCGCGGGCGCGAAAGGCGATTTGTTCGGCGCCGTTGGAATGGCCGTCCAGCCCCGGCTTGCCGACAAGGAATTTCAGCCGTCGGCCCAGCCGGTCGCTGACCGCGTCCACCATGGCGCGCAGATCGTCCAGACCTTCGGTCTTGTTCGACACCGACCGCGACACGCCGGTGGGCCCGCGATAGGTGCCGTGGACCTGGCGCATCACTTCGGCCCATTCGCCGGTGGTCACGCCGGCCCTGGCCGCCGCGATCGAGGGCGGCATGACGTTTTCGCCCCTGGCCGCCGCCTCGCGCAGCGCCGCCAGCGCGGCCTGCACGGCGCTGTCGTCGCGCTCGGCCCGCCAGGCATTCAGGCGCGCGATCTGCTCTTTCTCCACCGCCGGATCGACGACCATGATCCCGCCGTCCTCGCTCGTCAGAGGCGAGGGTTCGGTGGTGGTGAACTTGTTTACGCCGACGACGATGGTTTCACCGGATTCGATACGGTTCAGCCGCTGGGCATTCGACTCCACCAGCCGCGCCTTCATGTAGTCGATTGCGGCCACCGCGCCGCCCATGCCGTCGATCGTGGCCAGTTCGTGCCGCGCGCCTTCCTTCAGCTCTTCGACCTTGCGTTCGACCGCCGGGTTGCCGTCAAAGAGGTCGTCATATTCCAGAAGGTCCGTTTCATAGGCCAGGATCTGCTGCATCCGCATCGACCATTGCTGATCCCAGGGGCGCGGCAGGCCGAGCGCCTCGTTCCAGGCGGGCAGTTGCACCGCGCGGGCGCGAGCCTTCTTCGACAACGTCACCGCCAACATCTCGATCAGGATGCGATAGACGTTGTTTTCCGGCTGCTGCTCGGTCAGGCCAAGGCTGTTCACCTGCACGCCATAGCGGAAACGGCGGTATTTCGGATTGTCCACGCCATATCGGGTTTCCAGGATCTCGTCCCAGAGATCGACAAAGGCGCGCATCTTGCACATCTCGGTCACGAAGCGGATGCCCGCATTGACGAAGAACGAAATCCGCCCGCACATGGCCGGGAAATCCTCGGCCGGGACGCGCGGGCGCAATTCGTCCAGCACCGCGATGCCGGTGGCCAGCGCGTAAGCCAGCTCCTGCTCGGGCGTGGCGCCGGCCTCTTGCAGGTGGTAGGAACACACGTTCATCGGGTTCCATTTCGGGATGTTGCGATAGCAGTATTCCGCCACATCCGCGATCATCTTCAGCGACGGTTTCGGCGGGCAGACATAGGTGCCGCGGCTGAGATATTCCTTGATCAGGTCGTTCTGCACCGTGCCCTGCAGTTTCGAGATGTCCGCGCCCTGTTCCTCGGCCACCGCGACATAGAGCGCCAGCAACCACGGCGCGGTCGCGTTGATCGTCATCGAGGTGTTCATCTGCTCCAGCGGGATCTGGTCGAACAGAGCCCGCATGTCGCCCAGGTGGCAGACCGGCACGCCGACCTTGCCGACCTCGCCCCGCGCCAGAACGTGGTCGGAGTCATACCCCGTCTGCGTCGGCAGGTCGAACGCCACCGACAGCCCGGTCTGTCCCTTTTCCAGGTTGCGCCGATAAAGCGCGTTCGAGGCCTTGGCCGTGGAATGGCCGGCATAGGTGCGGATCAGCCAGGGACGATCGGCTTGACGATCGGCCGATCCGGTCATGCGGTCTTTCTTTGGGGCTTCGGTCATCGGCGCGGACTCCTGAAGGTAATTTAGTTGCGTCAGCGGCCCCGTGGGCGCAACAAGGTAATAATCACGTTTTCTGCGACGCGGCAAGAGCCGCCGCGTCCACGATCGGTTCAATCCGGCGCGGCCTGCGGTCTGACGTAACGGCACGGGATCGGCGCGCGGGCGTCCAAAAGTTCCGCAATGCAGGGCCGTTCGACCTGTTTCGGTGGCGAAGCGGACGACTGCGGTGCCAAGTTTCTTCTGCGCGCGCAAAGAGGTTTCTGCGATTGCTGGGTTATAAAATTTCAAAATGTGACGATTGGATGTTGCATTGTTGCGCGGAGATTCATATTCCCTCTGGCAGGACCGCGATTCTGCGTCGCGGCAAGACCCATGACCAAGGAGGCCGAGATGGCACTGGACACCGACGGCGGCATTGCACCCTACGAGGCGCCGGAGAAGGATCTTTACGAGATGGGGGAAATCCCCCCGCTGGGTTACGTCCCGAAGAAAATGTACGCTTGGGCGATCCGCAAGGAGCGTCACGGCGAACCCGACAAGGCGATGCAGCTCGAAGTCGTGGACGTGCCCGCGCTCGACAGCCACGAGGTTCTGGTTCTGGTGATGGCGGCGGGCGTCAACTACAACGGCGTGTGGGCTGCGCTTGGCACGCCGATCAGCCCGTTCGACGGCCACAAGGCGCCGTATCACATCGCCGGTTCGGACGCCTCGGGCATTGTCTGGGCCGTGGGCGACAAGGTAAAGAACTGGAAGGTGGGCGACGAGGTCGTCATCCACTGCAACCAGGACGACGGCGACGACGAGGAATGCAATGGCGGCGACCCGATGTATTCGCCCAGCCAGCGCATCTGGGGCTACGAGACGCCGGACGGGTCGTTCGCGCAGTTCACCAACGTGCAGGCGCAGCAGTTGATGCCGCGCCCGAAGCATCTGACCTGGGAGGAATCGGCCTGCTACACGCTGACCCTGGCCACCGCCTATCGGATGCTGTTCGGGCATCACCCGCATGAGCTCAAGCCCGGCATGAACGTGCTGGTCTGGGGCGCCTCAGGGGGGCTGGGGTCCTATGCGATCCAGCTGGTCAACACCGCCGGCGCCAACGCCATTGGCGTGATCTCGGACGAAGACAAGCGCGAGTTCGTCATGAACCTGGGCGCCAAAGGCGTCATCAACCGCAAGGACTTCAACTGCTGGGGTCAGCTGCCCAAGGTGAATTCCGACGAATGGAAGGCCTGGTTCGCCGAGGTGCGCAAGTTCGGCAAGGCGATCTGGAACATCACCGGCAAGGGGGTGAACCCCGACATCGTGTTCGAACATCCCGGAGAGTCGACCTTCCCGGTCTCGACCTTCGTGGTCAAGAAGGGCGGCATGGTGGTGATCTGCGCCGGTACCACCGGCTACAACCTGACCATGGATGCCCGTTACGTCTGGATGCACCAGAAGCGGATTCAGGGCAGCCACTTCGCCCATCTCAAGCAGGCCGCCGCCGCCAACCGCCTGATGATCGAACGGCGGCTGGATCCCTGCATGTCCGAAGTGTTCAGCTGGGAGGATCTGCCCCAGGCGCACATGAAGATGCTGCGCAACGAGCACAAGCCGGGCAACATGTCGGTGCTGGTTCAGGCGCCGCGCACCGGGTTGCGCACTTTCGAGGACGTGCTGGAGGCCGGCCCCAAGGGCTGATCGCCTTTGACGCGACTGCGACGGGACCCGCGACTCACCGGCCGGTGGCGCGGGTCCTTTTGCGTGCCGTGCGGTCGGGACATGTGATCTCAATGATTTGCCAGGGGGCACCTCGCCGGAATTGGGGAGTAGAAATCGGCGAATACCCCCCGAAAAAAGCACATGCTAAGGTTGTGTTAACCGTTCGTTAACCGTTGGAGGGCGAATCTGGCAATGCGGAATGACTGGATACTGGACGTTCTGGCGGATCTGAAGAATTTTGCCTCGGCCAACGGGCTTCCGGCTCTGGCCGAGCAGTTGGGCGACACCACGCTGGTCGCGGCGGCGGAGATCGCATCGCGGCACCTTGAGGAGACGGGCGGACGTGTTGAAACGGGCGGTGAATCTGGACCGGGTGCTAGAGGATATTGATGCCGCCACCGCGCTTGAGGATTTGCAGGGCGTGATCGAGCGGCTCCGCGATGCGTTCGGCGTCGATCACATGGTCTATCACTGGGTGGATGCGGGGGGCGACCAATACGGCTGTGGCACCTATTCCGACGCCTGGGTCGAACGCTATCTCTGCCGCAACTACCTGCGTATAGATCCGGTCATAACCGGCTGTTACCAAAGGTTTCACCCGGTGGACTGGAAACGGCTCGACTGGTCGTCGAAACCCGCCAGGGCCTTTTTCCGCGACGCGCTGGAGCACGGCGTCGGAAATCAGGGCTACTCCATTCCGATCCGGGGGCCCAACGGCCAGTTCGCCCTGTTCACGGCCAGCCACAATGGCGACGATGACAGCTGGTCCGCCTTCACCCGGTCCAGTGGCCGCGACCTGATCCTCATCGCCCACAGCTTTCACGGCAAGGCGATGGAGTTCCAGCCCGACCGCCAGTCCGACCAAGCCCGCGCCCTGTCCCCGCGCGAGGTGGACGCCATGACCCTGCTGGCGATGGGCTACAGCCGCGCCCAGGTCGCCAAGACACTGGAAATCTCGGAACACACATTGCGGGTCTATATCGAAAGCGCCCGGTTCAAGCTGGGCGCCCTGAACACGACCCACGCCATCGCCCGTGCCATCAGCCGCGGGCTGATCGTTGTCTGAGCACCGCGCGCAACCCTGAGCCGCCGTTAACCCTTGTTGCCCTAGCCCTGTCCACCTCGGAACAAGGGGGAACAGGGCAATGCTGCGTTATCTCTATGCCAGTCAACTGGACGATTACCCGCTGCTTGCGGACACGATGTTCCGCGATCGCGCCGACCAGTTTCGCACGCGCCTGGGCTGGGATGTCACGGTGAATGCGGAGGGGCACGAACGGGACGAATACGACGACCTCGATCCGCTCTACGTGATCTGGGAATGCCCTGACGGACGGCACGGCGGCTCGATGCGGTTTCTTCCTACCGCCGGGCCGGTCATGGTCAATGACGTCTTCGGCCATCTCACCGGTGGTGCGCCGATTCGCGACCCGTCGATCTGGGAATGCACCCGCTTCTGCCTCGCCCGGCACGCGAAATCGAACGTGGCGGCGGCGCTGATGCTGGGCGGGGGCGAGATCATGCGGGGCTTTGGCATCCGCCACTTCGTCGGGGTGTTCGATGCCCGTATGGTGCGGATCTACCGCGCAATCGGTGCCTCGCCCAAGGTGCTCGGCAGCGAAGGCGAAGGCCGCGACCGCATCAGCGTCGGTCTGTGGTCCTTTTCGCCTCAGGCCCGCGACCGCGTGGCACGCCGCGCCGGCATTTCACCGGACCTTTCCCGGATCTGGTTCCACAGCGCGGTCCGGCAACATCGGGCGGCACTGGCGCACCCGTCGCGGTCCGAGTCGGTTGCCTTGCGCCGTCATCTTGCCTGAAATGCTCTGGGCGACGCCATCGGAGCGCCATTGATCCGAACGACGATGGCGACGGGCAAGGCCCCCGGCCGGTCGGATCGGCGCAGCCGATCCGATCCCGACCCGATCAGCCGCCATAGGTCAGCAGCAGACGGTCCCTGACCACTTCCGACTCCAGACTCCGCCCCCCCATCTGGAACCGACGCAGCATCGAGCGGCCCAGGCTGATCAGGATCTCCCGTTCGAACAGGCCGTCGGGCAGATCCAGATCGCACCAGACATTGCCCGACTTTTTGCTGCCGTCGATGCTCAGCGCGACGAAGACCCCGCGCGCCTTGCAGGCGGCGATGGTCTCGAACAACTCGTCCAGCCGGAAATCCTGCGCGCCATACAGAATCGCCTGTGAATGCGAATAAGGCGGGTCGCAATAAACCAGGTCGCCGGGTTCAGCCAGCGCCATCGCCTCGCGATAGTCCATCCGGTGAAAGCGCGCGCCCTTCAGCCGCGCGTGCCATAGATCGACCCGCTTGGCAAAGGACTCCGGCTTGATCGGCGGGTGCGCGCCGCAGGGGGTGGACATGTAGCCGTCGCGCTTGCGGAACCGCACCACCCCGCCATAGCAGGCCCGGCACAGAAACAGGAAGTCCGCCCCGTTCGGCGCGGCGTTGTAGGCGGCCTTGATCCGTTCGTATTGCGACACCCGGTCGCCGGCGTGATAGAGGGCCCAGCGCTCTTCGTACCATTGCTTGAGCCGGTCGGGATCGGCAACCAGCGTCTGCCAGATTTCCACCAGCGGCGCGAACACGTCCGAGCCCAACGCGCGCGGGGGCGCCAGCGCGGCCATCACCCCGCCCGCGCCGACGAAGGGTTCGCGATAGGTGCCGAACTTCGCGGGGAAATAGGGGATGATTTCGTGCGCGATCTTCTGCTTGCTTCCAACCCATTTCAGAAGCTGCGTCTTGAAGGGTTCGACCGGCGGATGCAGCGCAACGCCGCCTTCGTCTGACATCCGATCCGCCCGGTCCTTCATGTTCTGCCCCGCTTTTTGCCCTCGGAACGGTATGCCCCGAACCCGGCAGGAGTGCCAAGCCTCGATGCGCCGGGTGCGGCATGTCGGAGCGGGTCGGGCGCGGCGATGGACTATCGCCGGAAAGACTCGTAAGAGGTTTTCGAACCGGCGCCGGTCTGGCGCCTGCGGCACATGAGCGCGTGAACGACATGGCAGTTGGCATATTCGATTCCGGTCTTGGCGGCCTGACCGTCCTGCAAGCCGCGCAGGAACGACTTCCGCAGGTGGACTTTCTGTATTTCGGCGACAGCGCCCACGCGCCCTATGGGGTGCGCGACGCCGATGACGTGTTCAACCTGACCACCGCCGCGATCGAAAAGCTCTGGGACCGCGGCTGCGATCTGGTGATTCTGGCCTGCAACACCGCCTCGGCCGCCGCGCTGCGCCGGATCCAGGAGGGCGGACTGCCGCCCGGCAAGCGGGTGCTGGGCGTGTTCGTGCCGCTGATCGAGGCGCTCACCGAACGGCAATGGGGCGACAACAGTCCCCCGCGCGAGGTGGCGGTCAAGCATGTGGCTCTGTTTGCCACGCCCGCGACCGTGGCCAGCCGGGCCTTTCAGCGGGAACTGGCGTTCCGCGCGATCGGCGTGGATGTCGAAGCGCAGGCCTGCGGCGGCGTGGTGGACGCGATCGAAGAGGGCGACATGATCCTGGCCGAGGCGCTGGTGCGCAGCCATGTGGAGGCGCTCAAGCGCAAGATGCCAGACCCCGAAGCCGCCATTCTGGGCTGCACTCATTATCCGCTGATGGAAAAGACCTTTCAGGACGCGCTGGGGCCGGAGGTGAAGGTGTTCAGCCAGGGCCGGATCGTGGCCGAGAGCCTGGCTGACTATCTGCAGCGCCATCCCGACATGCTGGGCAGCGGAGAGCCGGGTTTCCTGACCACCGGCGATCCCGCGCGGGTCAGCGACCGCGCCACGCAGTTCCTGCGACGACAGATCACGTTCGAAAAGGCCTGAGCATCAGAAGCTTTGAAGACACCCTGCAAGTCATTGAAACAAGAGGTCAATATGACCCACAAGATCGCAATTCTCGGCGCCAGCGGCTATACCGGCGCGGAACTGGTGCGGCTGATCGCGCTGCACCCCAACATGGAGATCGTCGCGCTGTCGGGCGAGCGCAAGGCCGGCATGCGCATGACCGAGGTGTTTCCGCATCTGCGCCACCTTGACCTGCCCGCCCTGTGCCGCATCGACGAGATCGACTTTTCCGGCATCGATCTGTGTTTCTGCGCGCTGCCGCACAAAACCAGCCAGGAGGTGATCCGCGACCTTCCACGCGATCTGAAAATCGTTGATCTGAGCGCCGATTTCCGGCTGCGCGATCCGGCGGACTACGAGAAATGGTATGGCAATCCCCATGCCGCCGTGGAGTTGCAGAAAGAGGCCGTTTATGGCCTGACCGAGTTCTACCGCGACCAGATCCGCGCCGCGCGGCTGGTGGCCGGGACGGGATGCAATGCAGCGACCGGGCAATATGCGCTGCGCCCGCTGATCTCGACCGGAGTGATCGACCTGGACGACATCATCCTGGACCTGAAATGCGCGGTCAGCGGGGCGGGGCGGTCGCTCAAGGAAAACCTGCTGCATGCCGAGCTGAGCGAGGGCTACAACCCTTATGCCATCGGCGGCACGCACCGGCATCTGGGCGAGTTCGATCAGGAATTCAGCGCGCTTGCCGGCCGTCCCGTTCGGGTTCAGTTTACGCCGCATCTGATCCCGGCAAACCGCGGTATTCTCGCGACGGTCTATGTCAAGGGCGATGCCCGGACCATCCATGACACGCTGGCGGCGGCCTATGCGGACGAGCCCTTCATCCTCACGCTGCCCTTTGGCGAGGCTCCCAGCACGCATCACGTGCGGGGTTCGAATTTCTGCCATGTCGGCGTGACGGCGGACCGGATCGAAGGCCGCGCGATCGTCTTTGCCGCGCTGGATAACCTGACCAAGGGCTCCAGCGGGCAGGCCTTGCAGAACGCCAACCTGATGCTAGGTGAGGAAGAGACGGGGGGCCTGATGATGCCGCCGCTGTTCCCGTGACCCGCCCGTGAGACGGAGGAAGACATGAAGTCGCTGAAGAAAAGACGCCGCATCCAGATCATCCTGGTCGCCTTCGTGGCGCTTGCGCTGGCGACGGGGCTGATCGGCTATGCCATGCGCGACGGGATCAATTTCTTCCGCTCGCCCAGCCAGGTGATGGCGGAGCCGCCGTCGCCGTCCGAGGTGTTCCGCATCGGCGGTCTGGTCGAGGAAGGGTCGCTGAAGAAGGATGGTCAGGGAACGATCGAATTCCTCGTGACCGACGGCGGGGCAAGCGTTCCGGTCCGGTTTACCGGCGTTCTGCCGGATCTCTTCGGCGAAAATCAGGGCATGGTCGCCACGGGAAAATACGTGAACGGCGTGTTTCAAGCCACGGAAATTCTTGCAAAACACGATGAAAACTACATGCCCAAGGAAGTGATCGACGCGCTCAAGGAACAGGGCGTCTACGAGGATCCCAACCAGAGCTGAATTCGTGGCCGGCGTTGCGCGCCGCCGCTTACGGCGCGCGCAGGGGTTGCGGTTCGTAAACTGATCGGCGGCAGCGTTTCGCATGGACCAGGCAGGGGACATGCGAAATGCAGACGGTGCGAGAGATTGCCGCCGGGATCGTGGCGCGCGAAGGCGGTTTCGTGAACGATCCGGACGATCCGGGCGGGGCGACCAAACACGGTGTCACGCTGGGTACGATGCAGCGGTTGGGGCTGGATCTCGACGGCGACGGCCAAGTGGACGAGACGGATCTGCACCGCCTGAGCCGGGATCAGGCGATCGACATCTTCGTCCGACATTACTATGACCGACCGCGGCTGGGCATGCTGCCCGATGTGCTGCACGCGCCGGTTTTCGACATGTATGTGAATGCCGGGGCGCAGGCGGTGAAGATCCTGCAACGCCTTCTGTGCCGGATGGGCTATGACGTGGCCGTGGACGGTCTGATCGGGCCGCAGACCGCGCGCGCGGCCCATGACGCGGCCCGGACCGATCCGGTCGCGCTGCGCGACGCCTATTCGATCGCCCGGCGCAACTACTATTTCCGTCTGGCGGACCGCCGCCCGGCCAGTCGCAAGTTTGCCCGCACCCGCGCCGGGGGCAAGGGCGGGTGGATCCGGCGCGCCGAGGCGTTCCTGTCGCCGCGCTACCACATGACCGATGCGGAGTTCGAACATAGGGTGGCGGCATGGGGCTGATCGCGGATCTCTGGGGGGCGTTGTTCGGCGGCGGTCGCAACGTGGTGCGGGAAACCGCCGAAGTTTTCATCGAAAACGCCGAGGCGCGGGGGCGGCGGGCGGCAGAACTGCGCGCCACGGCAATGGCGCAGTTCGCTGCCGAATTCGGTCAGCCTCCGCGCGGCCGGTTCGATCGTTTCATGGATGGGCTCAACCGCCTGCCGCGCCCGGCGCTGGCGCTGGGGGCGCTGGGGCTGTTCGTGGCGGCGATGGTCGATCCGCTTTGGTTCGCGGCGCGGATGCAGGGGCTGGCGGTGGTGCCCGAACCGCTCTGGTGGCTGCTGGGCGTGGTGGTGTCCTTCTATTTCGGGGCCCGGCATCAGGCCAAGGCGCAGGATTTCCAGCGGGATCTGGCCGCGACCATGGCCCGCGCGCCGGCGGTTCTGCACAACCTCGCCGAAATCGAACGGCTGCGCGACGAAGCGGCCGATCTTGCGGGCGGCGACTCCGACCCCAACCCGGCGCTGGAGGAATGGCGCAGGCGGCGAAGGGCGGCCGCAGCCGTGGGGTGACGCGCGGTTTCTCTTTTCTCATGCGGCGGCTTCGGTCACTGTGCCTGCAAAAGCAGACACGAGGACCGAATGGACTATCAGACGATCACCCTTGAGATTGCCGACGGGCTGGCGGTGCTGACCCTGAACCGCCCGGAAAAGATGAACGCGCTGACCAGCCAGATGCGGGCCGAGATCACCCATGCGATGGGCGAGGCCGGCCGGAACGCGCGGGCGGTGGTGCTGACCGGGGCGGGGGATGCGTTCTGCACCGGTCAGGATCTGGGCGACGCCTCCAGCGAAGGCGACCTGGACCTGGGGCGCGCGCTGCGGGACGAATACAATCCGATGCTGCGCGCGATCCACAACTGCCCGGTGCCGACGATTTCCGCCGTGAACGGCCCCGCAGCCGGGGCAGGCGCCAATCTGGCCTTGTCGGCGGATGTGGTTATCGCGACCGAAAGTGCCTATTTCCTTCAGGCCTTCGCCCGGATCGGGCTGATCCCGGATGCCAGCGGCACTTGGCTCCTGCCGCGGCAGATGGGTTTGGCCAAGGCCATGGGCGCGGCGCTGTTTGCCGACAGGATCAGTGCGCGTCAGGCGGATCAGTGGGGCATGATCTGGGAGGCCGTCCCCGATGAGCTGTTCGAGGCGCATTGGCGCAAACGGGCCGAGTGGCTGGCCAAGGGTCCGACCGAGGCCTTTGCCCGGATCAAGAAGGCGATCCGCGGAAGCTTTGAACACGACCTCGAAGAGCAACTGGAAATCGAGGCGCAATTGCAGACGGAGGCCGGGCGCACCCGTGACTTTCAGGAAGGCGTGATCGCATTCCTGCAAAAACGCCCCGCCGAATTCGAAGGCCGCTGACCCGTCGCCGGGCGGGAACCTGCCTCTTGCTCTTGCTGAAAATATCCCGGGGAGCGCGAGGGGCAGAGCCCCTCGCCAATACCGTCATGGCACGCCGCCTGCGCGTTTGCTCGGGTTCCGGGAAGTACGCCCCCGCCCGGATGACCCCGGGATGACCTGTGTCACCCGCGCCGGCGGCCGCGGCGGCTGCGGCGTTCGGGGGCGGCGTCGTCGCCGGTGCCGTCGCCGGCCGAACTGAAGGGCCCCAGCGCCTCGGCGATCTGTTCCAGCGTCGGACGGTCGCTCCGAGGCCGGGTGTCCAGTGCCTCGCGCATGTGGCGCAGATGCTCGGGCGTGGTGCCGCAGCATCCGCCGACGATCTTCGCACCGGCGTCGCGCGCCATGACCGCGTAGTCGGCCATGAGCTCGGGCGTGCCGTCATAGTGGATGTGGCCTTCGACATATTTGGGGATGCCGGCATTGCCCTTGGCGATGATCGGACGCTCCGATCCCTGCGCGACAAAGCCCAGAACGGTGCGCAGGATGTCCGACGCGCCGGTGCCGCAATTGGCGCCGAAGGCCAGCGGCGGGTTCGGCAGATCCTCGACCAGATTCACCAGATCGGCCGAGGTCACGCCCATCATGGTGCGTCCCGCCGTGTCAAAGCTCATCGTGCCGCACCAGGACATGTCGGTCAGTGCAAAGGCCTCGGCCGCGGCGCGGAACTCTTCGGGCGCGCTGATGGTTTCCAGCCACAGCACGTCCACGCCCCCCTCCTTCAGCGCATCGGCCTGTTCGTGGAACATCTCGACCGCCAGCGCGTGGCTGAGCGTGCCGACGGGCTCCATGATCTCGCCGGTGGGGCCGACCGAGCCCGCCACGGCCACCTCACGGCCGGCCTTGTCGGCCACCTCGCGGGCCAGTTCGGCACCCACGCGGTTCAGTTCGCGCACCCGGTTCTGCGCATCATGCAGCTTGAGCCGCGCCGCGTTGCCGCCGAAGGTGTTGGTCAGGAACAGATCGCTGCCCGCGTCCACCCAGCTTTGATAATGCGCGGTTATTTTTCCCGGCTCGGCGGTGTTCCACAGCTCGGGCGCATCGCCCGATTGCAGGCCCATCTGAAACAGGTTGGTGCCGGTTGCGCCATCGGCCAGCAGGGTGTCGAGGCGCTCCATCAGGTGGGTGAAGACGTTTGTCATCGCAGGCGATCCACTTCGTAACCGGGTTCGTGACTGGGTCGTGACCGGTCCACGCCGGCCGGGTTCAACGACTGCGCCCCGTCTGGCATGGACGGGGCGCAAATGGCAAATGCGTTCGGCTCATGATCTTCATGAGCCGGCGGGGTTCAGCCGGCGGCGGCCTCGTTCATGATCTGCTCTTTGGCGATGGGCAGCAGTTCGGCCCGCTTGGCGCGAATCTCGTCCGACGTCACCTTGCCTTCGAGATCGGCCGTCACCTTGCGAATCACGTCTTCATCTCCGGGCTCTTCGAAGTCGGCGATGACCACGGTCTTGGCGTATTCCTCGGCCTTTTCGCCGCTCAGCCCCATCCGTTCGGCCGCCCAGAGCCCCAGCAGCTTGTTGCAGCGCGCCTGCGCCTTGAACTGCATTTCCTCGTCATGGGCGAACTTCGCTTCGAAAGCGCTTTCGCGGTCGTCGAAAGTGGTCATGCCTATGGCCCCTTTGCTGAATGTTTGCGTCGGTTCAGATATGACCCTGCCGGAACGGAACCGCAAGGGCCGAAGCAGTGAAAGGCCCGGTTCGGCGCGCCTGCTTGCGACAAATGCGCGGTTGCACTATGAGGGCGGCAACCGCCGGGAGCCGTTTTCCGGCGCAAAGCCGGGAAAGGACGACCATGGCGCGCCGCAAGAAAATCTACGAAGGCAAGGCCAAGATCCTGTACGAGGGCCCCGAGCCGGGCACGCTCGTGCAGTATTTCAAGGATGACGCCACTGCCTTCAATGCCGAGAAGAAAGCGACCATCGAAGGCAAGGGCGTGCTGAACAACCGGCTGAGCGAGTTCTTCATGACCGGGCTGAACCAGATCGGCGTGCCGACCCATTTCATCCGGCGGCTGAACATGCGCGAACAGCTGGTGCGCGCCTGCGAGATCATCCCGCTGGAGGTGATCGTGCGCAATTACGCGGCCGGGTCGATCTGCAAGCGGCTGGGGCTGGAGGAGGGGATGCAGCTTCCCCGCCCGATCGTGGAATATTGCTACAAGGACGATGCCCTGGGCGATCCGCTGGTGACCGAGGAGCACATCGCCGCCTTCGGCTGGGCCAGCCAGCAGGACATGGACGACATCGTGAGCCTCGCGCTGCGGGTGAACGATTTCATGTCGGGTGTGATGCTGGCGGTGGGGATCCGGCTGGTGGATTTCAAGATCGAGTTCGGGCGGATCTACGACGGCGATTTCATGCGGCTGATCGTGGCCGACGAGATCAGCCCCGACAGTTGCCGGCTTTGGGACATCAAGACGGGTCAGAAGCTGGACAAGGACGTGTTCCGGCGCGACCTGGGCGATCTGACGGATGCCTATTCCGAGGTCGCGCGGCGTCTGGGGGTTCTGCCCAAGATGCCGCATGGCAAGCCGACGCTCATCAACTGAGACGGTGCCGCGCGGGGCGGCGCCGGGATTTGGGTATTTTTGACCAGAAAGAAGCGGCAGCGGGCCGCTTTGCCATCGAGGGAAGAGACAGGATGAAGGCTCGGGTTCACGTGATGCTCAAGGACGGGGTACTCGATCCGCAGGGCGAGGCGATCCGTCACGCGCTGGGGGCGATGGGGTTCAGGGGCGTCGAGGGCGTGCGTCAGGGCAAGGTGATCGATCTGGACCTGGCCGAGGGCGTGACCGAGGCGGACGTGGCCGAGATGTGCGAAAAGCTTCTGGCCAATACGGTGATCGAGTCCTACACGATCGAGATGGGGTGATGCGCCGGGCGCGCCGCCTGGATCGCCGAACGGATCATGGCCGGCCGGGCGCGTGCGTCGGGGCCGGCAGCAAAGCGTAAGAGGAGAAGCGTCATGCGCGCCGCCGTCGTCGTCTTTCCGGGGTCCAACTGCGACCGCGATCTTGCCGTGGCCTTCGAACGGGTCGGGTTCGACGTGACCATGGTCTGGCACAAGGAAACCGGGCTGCCCGAGGGCGTGGACATCGTCGGCGTGCCCGGCGGGTTCAGCTATGGCGACTATCTGCGCTGCGGGGCGATCGCGGCGCGGTCGCCGGTTTGCAAGGCGATCGTTTCCCATGCCGAGCGCGGTGGCTATGTTCTGGGCATCTGCAACGGGTTCCAGATCCTGACCGAGACGGGAATCCTGCCGGGGGCTCTGCTGCGCAATGCGGGGCTGAAATACATCTGCCGCACCGTGGGGCTGCGGGTGGAAACCACCGACAGCGCCTTTACTCGCGAATACGAAAAGGGGCAGGTGATCCGGATCCCGATCGCCCATCACGACGGCAACTACTACGCCGATGACGCCACGCTGGAGCGGTTGCGGGCCGAAGACCGGATCGCGTTCACCTATACCGAAAACCCCAACGGATCGGTCGCCGACATCGCGGGGATCCTGTCGCCCAACCGTCGCGTGCTGGGGATGATGCCGCATCCCGAACGGGCGGCGGATTCCGGCCATGGCGGCACCGACGGATTGGCGCTGTTCCGCGCATTGGCGGGGGTGTTGGCGCCGGCCTGACTTGTGGCGGGGCCGGGACGGGCGTAGCTTGGGGGCATGAGCGACGCCCCCCAGACCCGGCCATCCCGGAACGGTTTCTCCGAGATTTCGTCCAAGCCGAAGGACCGGCCCGAGACCGGGACGCTGAGCGCGCCGGTGCGGGTGGCGCTGGGTGTGCTGCTTGTGGTCGCGGTGGCGACGGTCTGGGTGACGAACCGTCTGCTGACGGACCGGTTCACGGCGGCGACGCGGAACCGGGCGGAACTGCGGCTGGCGCTTTACGGTGGCAACCTGATGAGCGAGTTGCAGCGCAATTCGATCGTGCCGCAGCTTCTGGCGCGCGACCCCGCGCTGATCGCGGCGCTCCAGTCCAAGGATTACAGCCGGTCCACGCAGCGGCTGATTTCATACGTTCAGGAGATCGGCGCGGCCTCGTTGATCCTGCTGGACGCCGATGGCCGGGTTGTGGCCGCCACCGACCGCAGCCGCCTGGGCGAGCAGCACCGAGGCGAGGCGCCCTTTGTCGATGCGGTCCGCTCCAAGGGCACGATCTTTTCACTGGTTCCGCGCGAGGCGGGGGGATACATGTTCGCCTATTCCCGTCGCATCGAGGCGCAGTCCGGCATTCTGGGCGTGATCGTGGTCGAGGTGGACCTGCAGAAGTTCGAACAGGCCTGGGCGGGGATTTCCGATGCGGTGCTGGTGACCGACAGTCAGGGGGCGATCATTCTGGCCACGGAATCCCGCTGGCGCGGTCTGACCGAGGAAGAGGCGCTGAAACGGCAGACGCCGGTCAGCGCGATCGAACGGGCGATCAAGGCGACCGCGGACTGGACCGCGCTGCCGGCCGATGCCTATGTGCAGGGCGAGGCGGTGATGCGGGTGGAAAACCGCCTGCCGTTCCGGGGCTGGCGGATCGTTTCCTTCACCACCTATCAGTCGGTGCGCGAGCGCGTGAACGGGGTTCTGGCGCTCGAGATCATGGGGTTTGCGCTGATGCTGGCGCTGGCATTCTACGCGATGGGCCGGCGCACCGCCCTCCGGCTGGTGCTGTTCCAGCGGGAATCGGCGGAACTGCGCCGTCTGAACCAGCGCCTGCAGCGCGAGATCGCCGAGCGGGAGCGCGTGCAGGAAAACCTTGCCGTGGCCGAGCAGACGCTGGCGCAAAGTTCGAAACTGGCGGCTCTGGGCGAGATGGCCGCGGCGGTGAGCCACGAACTGAACCAGCCGCTGGCGGCGATGAAGACCTATCTGGCCGGTGCGCGCCTGCTGCTCAAACGCAACCGCCCCGAGGAGGCGCTTGCCGGTTTCGGACGCATCGACGACCTGATCGAGCGGATGGGCGCGATCACCAAGCAGCTCAAGTCCTATGCACGCAAGGGCGGAGAAGAATTCCATCCGGTGAACCTGTCGGACGCGCTGGCTTCGTCGTTGGCGATGATGGAGCCGCAGCTGCGGCAGCGCAAGGTGCGGCTCACGCGGATCATGCCGGACGAACCGGTCTGGGTGATGGGGGACCGGGTGCGGATCGAACAGGTGATCATCAACCTCTTGCGCAATGCGCTGGACGCCACCAAGTCGGTGGAGGATCCCGAGGTCGAGATCATTCTGGCCGCGGGCGAGACCGCGACGCTGACGGTGCGCGACAACGGCGGCGGGATCGAGGATTTCGATTCGCTGTTCGAGCCGTTCTACACCACCAAACAGCCCGGCGACGGCGTGGGGCTGGGACTGGCGATCTCGTCGGGGATCGTGAACGATCTGGGCGGCCGTCTGACCGCGCGCAACGGGCAGAATGGCGGCGCGGTATTCGAGATGCAGTTGCCGATCCTCGAAGGGGGCGTCGAGGCGGCTGAATAAGGCAAAGTGCGAAGGGTGACCAAGATGGCTCAGGCGATGAAGATCGCGATTGTGGACGACGAACGGGACATGCGGCAGTCGATCAGCCAGTGGTTGGCGCTGTCGGGCTATGACACCGAGGCCTTTGCCAGCGCCGAAGAGGCGCTCAAGGTGATCGGTCCGGACTATCCCGGCATCGTCATCACCGACATCAAGATGCCGGGCATGGACGGGATGCAGTTCCTCAAGAAGCTCATGGGCACCGACAGCGCCCTGCCGGTCATCATGATCACCGGTCATGGCGACGTGCCGATGGCGGTCGAGGCGATGCGGGTCGGCGCCTTCGACTTTCTGGAAAAGCCGTTCAACCCCGACCGCATGTCGGAACTGGCCAAGCGCGCCACCAACCAGCGCCGGCTGGTGCTGGACAATCGCGCCCTGCGCAAGGAACTCAGCGGCGGCACGCAGATCATGAACAAGCTGATCGGCGCAAGTCCGGTGATGGAGCGGCTGCGCGAGGACATCCTGGATCTGGCGCAGGCGGACGGTCACGTCCTGATCGACGGCGAGACCGGGACCGGCAAGACCCTGGTCGCCCATGCCCTGCATGCCGCCGGCAGCCGCGCGGGCCGGAAATTCGTCCTGATCAGCTGCTCGGCCTTCGAAGAGGACGCGCTGGCCAAGCGTCTGCTGGGCCCGATGCTGCCCGAGGATTCGCAACTGCCCGCGATCGAAGAGGCCCGCGGCGGCACGCTGGTGCTGGAGGATGTCGAAACGCTGTCGGAAATGGTGCAGAACCGGCTGCTGCATGCGATCAACGAACAGGGCACGCCGCCGGAAACCCGGATCATCGCCATCTCCAACCTGCAGGAGGCCGGCAAGACCAGCGAGGACATGCTGCGGCCGGACCTGTTCTATCGTCTGGCCTCGCTGCGGATCACGGTGCCGCCGCTGCGCCAGCGGGGCGAGGACATCCTGCAACTGTTCACCCGCTTTGCCGAGCAGTTCGCCGAGGAATACGGCTGCGAGGCGCCCAAGGTCAGCGCGCAGGAGGCCGCGCAGCTGTTGCAGGCGCCCTGGCCGGGCAATGTGCGCCAGCTCATCAACATCGCCGAACGCGCGGTGCTTCAGGCGCGGCGCGGATCGGGCACGATCGCGTCGCTGCTGATGACCGACAACGATCAGATGCAGCCGGTGATGACGACCGAGGGCAAGCCGCTCAAGGAATATGTCGAGGCCTTCGAGCGCATGCTGATCGACAACACCATGCGCCGGCATCGTGGGTCCATCGCCGCGGTGATGGAGGAGCTGTGCCTGCCGCGGCGCACCCTGAACGAAAAAATGGCGAAATACGGACTCCAGCGGTCGGATTACCTGCAGGGCTGAGGATGGCGTCCGGGTCAGTGCAGTCCGGTCGCGGACGGGAAAATGAACAAATGAAATGCACAATGCCCATTGTCTTTTGCCCGGCGCGACCTTTATGTTGTGCAAACGGGTCCGATGACACCAATGCATCGGATCGCCGTTGAAGAGATTCGCTGTTTCAGCCTCGACCGGCGCAAATTGCGACACACTGGCCGAAAGACTGGACAGACCGATTGTGCCCCTCCGGGGCAGAAGAGCACCCCGCCGGGTTCCCGGGTCGAGGGATTGAATTGGCAGGCAACGGATACACCGACCTGTCGGAGAAGAACCGCGATGACGCGAACGCGAGAGTTGAGAACATCTTTCGGAGAGCCGCTGGCCGGCCCGATCCGCGACGCGTCACATATCGCCCAGACAAGACACCGCCTCAGTCGTGCCCGACCACCTGAAAGGGTGCGGTTGCGGCCGTGCAACAAGGACACATGGCAAAGAAAATGCTTATCGACGCCACGCACGCGGAGGAAACCCGCGTCGTCGTGGTGGACGGCAACAAGGTCGAGGAGTTCGACTTTGAGTCCGAAAACAAACGCCAGCTGGCGGGAAACATCTATCTCGCCAAGGTAACGAGGGTCGAGCCGTCGCTGCAGGCGGCCTTCGTGGATTACGGCGGGAACCGACACGGGTTCCTGGCCTTTTCGGAAATCCACCCCGATTATTACCAGATCCCCGTCGCCGACCGCGAGGCGCTGATGGAGGAAGAGCGCGCCTATGCCGAGGCATTGCGCGTGCAGGAAGAGGCAGAAGAGGAAAAGCCCAAGGGACGTTCGCGCCGCAGCCGGTCGCGGTCCAAGACCAGCGCCGAGAAGGTGCAGGCCGAGGATGCGGTGGAAACCGCCGATGTCCAGATCTCTGGCATGGAGACGATCGACCCGACCGAAGGCGAGGAGGGGGCCGAGCCGGTCGCCATTGTGCCCCCCGTGGAAGGCGAGGAAGGTGTCTCTCCGATGGAGCGGGTCGCCGAAACCCCCGTCGCCGAGCCCGAAGATGGCGACGCGGCGGAAGCGGCCGAAGAGGAAACCGGGGAGCAGGTGGCCGAAGAGGCCGACGAACAGGCCGAGGAAGAGGCAGAGGTGCTGGACGCCTCCGACAAGGATGACAGCATCGAATCGGTGGCCGATGAGGACGAGACCGAAGATATCCGCCCGCCGCGCAAGCCGCGTCAGCGTCGCTACAAGATCCAGGAAGTGATCAAGGTCCGCCAGATCATGCTGGTTCAGGTCGTCAAGGAGGAGCGCGGCAACAAGGGTGCGGCGCTCACCACCTATCTGTCGCTTCCCGGCCGCTATTGCGTTCTGATGCCGAACACTGCCCGTGGCGGCGGCATCTCGCGCAAGATCACCAATGCCGCCGACCGCAAGAAGCTCAAGCAGATCGCGGCCGAGATCGACGTGCCGCCCGGCGCGGGGCTCATCATCCGCACGGCCGGCGCCAAGCGGACCAAGGCCGAGATCAAGCGCGACTATGAGTATCTCCAGCGCCTGTGGGAACAGATCCGCGATCTGACGCTGAAATCCGTCGCGCCGGCCAAGATCTACGAGGAAGGCGATCTGATCAAACGCTCGATCCGCGACCTCTACAGCCGCGAGATCGACGAAGTCCTGGTCGAAGGCGAACGCGGATACCGCACCGCCAAGGACTTCATGAAGATGATCATGCCGTCCCACGCCAAGAACGTGAAGAAATACGAGGATCCGCTGCCTCTCTTCGCGCGCTACCAGGTGGAAAGCTACCTGGCGGGCATGTTCAACCCGGTGGTGCAGCTGCCTTCGGGTGGCTACATCGTGATCGGCGTGACAGAGGCGCTGGTGGCGATCGACGTGAACTCGGGCCGGGCCACCAAGAAGGGCTCGATCGAGGAAACCGCGCTTCAGACCAATCTCGAGGCCGCCGAAGAGATCGCCCGGCAGCTGCGACTGCGCGACCTGGCCGGGCTGATCGTGATCGACTTCATCGACATGGAAGAGCGCAAGAACAACGCCGCCGTCGAGAAGCGCCTGAAGGACAAGCTCAAGACCGACCGGGCGCGGATCCAGGTGGGACGGATTTCCGGCTTTGGCCTGCTCGAGATGAGCCGCCAGCGCCTGAGGCCGGGGATGCTCGAGGCCTCGACCCAGCCGTGCCCGGCCTGTCACGGCACCGGCCTGATCCGGTCCGATGACAGCCTTGCGCTGTCGATCCTGCGCCAGCTCGAGGAAGAGGGCACCCGCCGCAAGGTGCGCGAGGTGCTGGTGCGCTGCCCGGTGGGCATCGCCAACTTCCTGATGAACCAGAAGCGCGAGCATATCGCCCAGATCGAGGCGCGCTATGGCCTGTCGGTGCGGGTCGAGGGCGACATGCACCTGATCAGCCCCGATTTCACCGTCGAGAAGTTGAAGACGGCGACCCGCCGCGTGCCCGAGGCCGCGGTGCCGGTGGTGTCGGTCGACTCCCGGCTGATGGAGGAAGTCGACGCGGGCGCGGCGTCCGAGGAGGAAGCTGTCGAGACCGCCGAGGCCGAAGCCGAAGGCGAAAGCAAACCGAAGAAGCGCCGCCGCCGCCGCCGCCGCCGGTCCGGCAAGTCCAAGGGCGAGGCCCAGACGACCGAGGTCGCAGCGACGGACGGGGAAGGCGCGCCGGTCGAGGCCCCGGAAGAGGGTTCCGCCGAGCCGTCCGCCGGCGCGGAATCGATGACCGAGACGGCGGAAACTGAGGAACCGGTCGATGCTGCGCCCGAGGCCGCTGTTGCGGAAGCGGCCGGGGAAACGGGTGAAGAGCCGGCCCCGGCGAAGAAGACCCGCAGCCGGTCGCCGCGGTCGCGCAAGCCGTCGGCCAGAAGCAAGAAGTCGGCCGCGGCGACCGAGGAAACGGCCGCGGACGCGGCACCCGCAGAGGCTGCCGCCGAGGCATCGCCGGCTGAGGAGGTGAACGGAACGGCGGTCGAACAGCCTGTTCCCGAAACCGCCGTTGTCGGGGACGCAGCGACCGCGACCGACGTGGCCGTACCCTCCGGGCCGGTCGAGGACATCGGTGCGACGGCCGAGGTTGCGGTGCCCGAGGCCGAGCCCGAAACGGCCGAGGCCCCGGTAGCTGAAGAAGCGGCTGAAGACGTGGCCGAAGAGGTGGCGGCGCAGGCAGTCGAAGAGCCCGCGGCCACCGAACCGGCCGAACAGTCCGAGCCGGCGGCGCAGACCGAACAGCCCGAAGCGGCCGAATCGCCTCAACCTGCCGAAGCTGCGGCGAAGGCCGAGACGACCGTCGAACCCGAGGCGGAACCGGAACCCGAGGCTGAGCCCGAGCCCAGGCAAGAACCCGCAACCGAAGCGGTGTCGGAGACCGCCTCCGAGCCGGCACGGCCGGCCAAGTCGAAGCGGCGCGGCTGGTGGTCGCTGGGGCGCTGATCGGCCAGGGGGATTGCCCCCTTGCGACAGGAAACCGGGGCGGGTCCATGTGGCCCGCCCTTTTTCTATCCGGCCTTGCGGATCAGAAAGGCGCGATGCGTGCCGTGATCGGTCTCGCCCAGAAAGACGTGGCCATTTTCATTGCAGAAATGCGGCACGTCGATTACCGCCGCCGGGTCGTCCGACAACAGCTCCAGCACCGCGCCGGCGGGCAGGCCCGTGAGCCGCTTGCGCGCCTTCAGAACGGGCAGGGGGCACAACAGCCCGATCGCGTCCAGGGTTTCGGTGATCTCGATTTCGGTCATATCTGCCACTTACCCGCCCCGAAGGGGGCTGTCCATGTCCGGGATGCGCCTTACTCTTGCCGGAAAATGCAGATAAGCTTTCCCCGCAGGCAAGAGGCGGGCGATGGGCAAGGCCTTGTCAGATCGGGAACGCGCGCGGGTGCGCCGCCGCCGGGTGTTCTACATCCCCGGCTACGACCCGATTCACCCCCGCCGCTATCGCGAGCTTTACCGTAAGGAAGGCGCGCGTCAGGCCGCGATTTCCGGCTTTGACATCGCTCTGCGCCCCGGACAGGGCGGCGGCGCCTATGGCTGGCACGTCGCGGCCCGGATCGAGGACGCCCCCGTCGAGGCCGATTTCGAGGTGCTGGTCTGGTCCGACATCGTGCGCGACAGCATGTCGAGTTCGATCCCCGCGACCTATTGGCAGCTTCTGCGCACGGCCTGGACCTATATCGCCTCGGGCGCGCTGCGCCGGCTGATGTGGCTGCGCAAGGGGCCGGTGATCGCCGCGCTCTATCCGGTGGGGATGCTGTTGCTGCAACTGCTGCTGGCGGGGCTGGCCGGCTGGGCGGTGGCCGCGCTGATCGGCTGGCTGGCGGGCTTGGTGCCGCTTGCCGGCCCGGTCTGGGCGGCGGCGGTTCTGGCGGCACGGGTCTTTGCGGCGATCCTTGCCGCCGTCTGGCTGCTGCGGTGGTTCAAGGCGCAGGACAACCGGTTTTATGCGCATTACCTGATGCATGACTACGCCTATACCGCCCAGGCCCGCGGCGCCAATCCGCCGGAACTCGAGGCACGCATGGCCGCCTTTGCCGACCGCATTGCCGAGGCGCTGCGCGAGGACGTGGACGAGGTGCTGGTGGTGGGCCATTCCTCGGGGGCGCATCTGGGGGTGTCGGTGCTGGCCGACCTGATCCGCGCGGGCGGGGTGCGGAAGGGCGGCCCGGCGCTGGGGTTTCTCACCCTGGGGCAGGTGGTGCCGATGGTGTCCTTCCTGCCGGAGGCGCACCGGCTGCGGGAGGATCTGATGTATCTCTCCACCCGGCGCGAACTGACCTGGGTGGACGTGACCGCACCGGGGGACGGCTGCGCCTTTGCGCTGTGCGACCCGGTCACCGTCAGCGGGGTGGGCACGGATGCCAAGATCTGGCCGCTGGTGATCTCGGCGGCCTTCACCCAAACGCTCAGCCCCGAACGGTGGAAGGAACTGCGCTGGCGCTTCTTCCGGCTGCATTTTCAATATCTCTGCGCCTTCGACCGGCCCGGCGATTACGACTATTTCCGCATCACCGCGGGCCCGCGCACGCTGGCGGCGCGGTTCGAGGGGCGCGCGCCGTCGAAATCGCGCATCGACGTGCCTGCGTCGAAATACACATCCGTGAGGGCCGCATGAACCCGCCGAAACCGAAGGCCCGGCCCGACAAGGTGTCGCTGTGGCGCTATGCGCGGCTGTTTCGACAGGACATCCTGTCGGCGCAGCCCGCGCGGCTCTATCGTGCATGGATGGCCGAGTTCCGCACGCCGTTCTTCCGTTCCTTCCTGCTGAACCAGCCGTCGCTGGTGCAGACCGTGCTGAAGGAGCGCCCCGACGATTTCCCCAAATCCGACCGCATCCGCGAGGGGCTGCGGCCCCTGTTGGGCAATTCGGTGTTCCTGACCAACGGCGAGGTCTGGAAACGTCAACGGCGGATCATCGACCCCGCCTTCGAGGGCGGGCGGCTGAAGGACACTTTTCCAGCCATGCTGGCCGCGGCGCAAGCCGGGGCGGCGCGGCTGGAGCGGCGCGCGGGGCAGGCGGTGGAGGTCGAGGAGATCACCAGCCACATCGCGGCGGACGTGATCTTTCGCACCCTGTTTTCCATCCCCATCACGCATGAGGTCGCCGCCCGCGTGTTCACCCGCTTTCGCGAATACCAGCGCGAACAGCCGATCCTGAATCTGGCCGCCTTCGTGCCGCTGCCGGACTGGTTCCCGCGATTCCATTCGCGCCGCACCCGGCGGACGGCGGCCGAGATCCGCGCGCTGATCGCCGGTCTGACGGCGGACCGCGCGCAGGAGATTGCCGCTGGCACCGCGCCGGACGATCTGGCCACCAAGATCATGACCACCGCCGACCCGCTGACCGGAGAACGCTTCGACGAGGCCGAGATGGTTGATCAGGTGGCGATCTTCTTTCTGGCGGGGCATGAAACCTCTGCCTCGGCGCTGGCCTGGACGCTGTATCTGATGGCGCTCTACCCCGACTGGCAGGACCGGGTGGCCGAAGAGGCGCGGGCGCTTGATGACGATGACGGCTTCGGCGTGATGTCGCGCCTGCGGATCAGCCGGGACGTGTTCCGCGAGGCACTGCGGCTTTACCCCCCCGTGCCGATGATGGTGCGCGCGGCCACGCGGCCCGAGCGGTTCCGCGACCGCGACGTGCCGAAGGGCGCGCAGCTGGTCATCAGTCCCTGGCACCTGCACCGCCATGAACGGCTGTGGGACAACCCCGACGGGTTCGATCCCGCCCGCTGGCAGACCGAGAACGGACGGAAATGCCAGCGCGAGGCCTATATCCCGTTCTCGGCCGGCGCGCGCGTCTGCACGGGCGCGGGCTTTGCCATGGTCGAGGGGCCGCTGATCCTGTCCACCCTGCTGCGCCGGTTTCGGGTCGAACGGGTGGGGGGGTGCGATCCCGTGCCTGTGGCGCATCTGACGGTGCGCGCCAAGGAAGGTGTCTGGCTGAGATTTGTTCGGCGCTAACAGTCTGTCACTGCGCGAATTCCTGGTCTAATCAGGGCCGGACAATGAATCGGAGCCATGGGATTTTGAGCATGACGGACAGGGAAAAGCGGGAACGGATCGCGCAGGGCAAGGGGTTTATCGCGGCGCTGGACCAGAGCGGGGGCTCCACCCCCAAGGCGCTGGCACTTTATGGTGTGGACGCGTCGGAATATGACGGCGAAGAGGCGATGTTCGCCGAGATCCAGAAGATGCGCGCGCGGATCATGACGGCCCCGGATTTCAATGGGGACAAGGTGATCGGCGCGATCCTGTTCGAGCGCACCCTGGGCGAAGAGATCGATGGCCGCAAGGTGCCCGATTACATCTGGTCGGAACGCGGCGTGGTGCCCTTTCTCAAGATCGACAAGGGGCTGGCCGAAAAGGCCGATGGCGTGCAGATGATGAAGCCGATCCCCGGACTGGGGGACACGCTGGCTGCTGCCGCGAAACAGGGCGTGTTCGGCACCAAGGAACGCTCGGTCATTCACGAGGCCAATGCCGCCGGCATCGCCGCGGTGGTGGAGCAGCAGTTCGACGTTGCGCGCGAGGTGCTGGAGGCCGGTCTGGTTCCGATCATCGAGCCCGAGGTCGATATCCATTCCGCGACCAAGACCGAGGCCGAGGACATCCTTCGTGACGCGTTGAAAAAGCAGCTCGATGCGCTGCCCGAGGGGGCCGAGGTGATGCTCAAGCTCACCTTGCCGAGCCGGGCGAACCTGTATGACGATCTGGCCCGGCATCCGCGGGTGCTGCGGGTGGTTGCGCTGTCGGGCGGCTATTCGACCGAGGTCGCCTGTCGTCTGCTGGCGCAGAACGACCGGATGATCGCCAGCTTTTCGCGGGCCCTTACCGAAGGGCTGTCGCGGCAGATGACGGAGGAGGAATTCAACGCGGCGCTGCGACGCAATATCGACATGATCTGGCGCGCCTCGGTTTGAGCCGTTGGCGGCCTGTTCCTTGGTCGCATGAAGAAGGCCAGGGGGGCGTTTCGGATCGCTTGTGCGATCCGACCGATGCGAGGGGGCGTTGCCCCCTCGCGCTTCCCCAGAGTATTTGGGGGCAAGATGAAGGATTGGGCGAGCGTCCGCGGTGATTGGCGCGACGGCGCAACGAATTGATGCAGATCATTCCTTCGGTGCCCGCGCTGCCTATATGAAAAGGCGAGGTTGAAAACTGAGCGAGGCATCGTCGATGCGGGATCGGGCCGATGTTCCGGTTACGCGGTCGATCTTGGATCGGCCACGGGAACGGAACGCTTTTCATCAACTCGCCGAACTGGTGGATCGTGACAATCGGGCGCGGCTTGCGCGGTGGACGATGGGGGTGTCGCCGGCCGCCGTGATGGGCGCGTGGATGGATTGGAGCGCCCATTTTTCCGTGCTTCAGGGCAAGCAGGTGGAACTGGCAAACAAGGCGCTGACGGATGCCGCACGGTTGGGCCATTATGCCCTGGCCCGTGCCACGGGGCGCGAGGCGGACCCGGTCGCCGAGCCGGATCCCACCGACCGGCGTTTCCGGCATGAGGGCTGGCAGGCGCTGCCGCTTGATCTGGCGAAACAGTCCTTTCTGTTGGCGCAGGACTGGTGGGATTCCGCCACGACCGAGGTGCGCGGCGTGTCCCGCGCCAACGAGCGCGAAGTTCGTTTCATGGCCCGCCAGTTGCTGGATGCGACGAGCCCGTCGAATCTGCCCTGGCTGAACCCCGAGGTGACCGAACGCACCCGTAGGGAATGGGGCGCGAACCTCGTCCGGGGGTATTGGAACTGGCTTGAGGATCTGGGCGAGCTGATGTTCGACGGCCGCGACCGGATCGAGTCGAAGTGGAAAGTCGGGGAGAACCTGGCGCTCACGCCGGGCAGGGTGGTCTATCGCAACCATCTGATCGAACTGATCCAATATGAACCGACGACGCCGACGGTTCACCCCGAGCCGGTGCTGATCGTGCCCGCCTGGATCATGAAATACTACATACTGGACCTGCGCCCCGAGAATTCGCTGGTGCGCTATATGGTCGGGCAGGGACACACGGTCTTCATGATCTCGTGGCGCAATCCCGATGCCGGAGACCGTGATCTTGGCATGAACGACTATCTCGAGCAGGGCCCGCTGGCCGCGCTGGAAGAGATCGCGCGCATCAACGGGCCGGCGCGGGTGCATCTGACCGGATACTGCCTGGGCGGCACTTTGGCGGCCATTGCAGCGGCCAAGCTGGCGCGGGACGGGCAGGACCGTCTGGCGAGCCTCACGCTGTTTGCCGGGCAGACCGATTTTACCGAGGCGGGCGAGCTGATGCTGTTCATGGACGAAAGCGAGGTCGCGTTGCTCGAGGACATGATGTGGAAACAGGGCTATCTGGATGCCCATCAGATATCCGGGGCATTTCAGCTGTTGCGGTCCAATGACCTGATCTGGTCGCGCATCGTGCGGCAATACCTTCTGGGCGAACGGCCCGAGCCGAACGATCTGATGACCTGGAACGCGGACAGCACCCGGATGCCCTATCGGATGCATTCGGAGTATCTGCGAAAGATGTTTCTGGGAAATGATCTGGCTTCGGGACGGTACGAAGTGGAGGGCCGGCCGGTGTTCCTCAGCGACATCCGGGTGCCGATCTTCGCGGTGGGCACGGAAACCGATCACGTCGCGCCGTGGCGGTCGGTCTACAAGATCTCGCGTCTGGCGGATGCCGATACGACTTTCGTGCTGACCAATGGCGGCCACAATGCGGGCGTGGTCAGCGAACCGGGCCATCCGCGCCGTCACTACCGGATGCTGACCCACCGGCATGGGGAAAATCATCTGTCGCCGGATGAATGGGAGGCGCAGGCCCCCTGTTTCGACGGCTCCTGGTGGCCGGCCTGGCACGATTGGCTTGCTGACCATTCGGGCGCCCCGGTCAAACCGCCGAAGATGGGCGCGCCGCTGGCAGATGCGCCGGGCACTTATGTCTTCGTGACTTGACCACGGCGCCGCCGCTGGTCAGTCATAGCCGGTCATTTCGAGATATCCGACACCGGTGTGGGTTCCGTTCACCCGCACCGGACCTTCCCAGTAGGGAACCGAAGTCCGCATCCATGCGTGCGGGTTCAGGGCTTCGACAACCGCATCCAACCCTCTGTCAGGCAGCCGAATTTTCCACCTGACCGGCGTCCGGTGGCCGCCCTGCTTGGCCGGCGTGAGCGGCTCGGCGCGAAAGGATCCCTCCGGCAGGGCGGTCGCCTCGCCGGTCGGGTCAATCCATGTGGCCGCGGTGAAATCGCCCCCGTCCCCGCGAAGGCGAAAGGCCATGAGCTTCTCGCCGCTGTCGAAACGCAGCGAGAACCAGTCCCAACCCTCCTGATCCGCTGACAAGGGTTGCGAAGACCATTCGCGATCCAGCCAGCCGTCTCCGCTCACCTGGATGTCGCGACCCGACAGCACGAGCCTGCCCGAGGCGCGGTAATGAGGTTGCGAATAGTAATGGCTCGCCTGACCGTCTGGCGATTTCACGGAATATCCCGCGTCCCCGTGCAGCACGATCGGCCCGTCCGCTCTAAGTTCAAGATTATAGGACCAGTCCCTGCCGCGCGCTGCCAGGCGCAGCCGCGACAGGTCGTCCGCCCCCGTCATCACCCAATTGTCGATCCATGCCGTGAAGGGATCCAACCTAACCCCCGCCTGTCCGATCCCGCCCCGCGCGCGCCGTTCCGCGAACCGGTGCGTGTCGGCCGACGTCACCGCCGCATGTCCCATCCACAGCTGCGGGCTCTGCCAGCCATCCGCTTCGCCCGGCCGCAGCGCCAGCCGGAACAACGTCCACTGAACGCCGAAATCCCGTCCCTCGGCATCTTTCAGATTGGCCGTCAGATACCACCATTCGATGCGGAAATCGGGGTGCGCCCCGTGATCGCGGGGAAAAACCGGACGAACCCCGGCACGCGCCTGCGCGAACCCGTCGGCCCTTGTCCCTAGCCCGGCAAATCCCTGCGCCCGGACCGCCATGTCCCCGTGCCCCATCAGCGCAACCAGACCGGTCAGCCAGATGATGCCCGCCGCCACCGCGACCAATTCCTTCATCTTGCGGAAAATACTCCGGGGGAGTCGCCGCAGGCGACGGGGGCAGCGCCCCCGAACCACGTGACGCCCGTGCTCAACGTTCATTGCTGAATACCGCCAACAGGGTGGACGGCGACGCCCGCACCAGCCGACGTGCCGAGATCACCGCGGCCACGCTCGCCGCAACCAGCGCCAGCACCGCCAGCCGCAGCCAATCGATCGGGAAAAGATGCATCGGCAGCCGCCACCCGAACGCCTCGACATTGATGATGGCCAGCAGCGCCCAGGCCAGCACCAGCCCGAGCGGCAGTGCCACCACGGCCGTCAAACCCGCCAGCGCGGCGCTTCGCGCCACCTCCAGCCGCATCAGCCGCGCCCGTGTCAGACCCAGCGCCCAGACCGGCGCCAGTTGCGGTAGCCGCCGCGACCATAGCGTCAGCAGGCTGGTCAGGATGGCGAAACCCGCAACGCCCAGCGTCAGCGCGTTGAGCGCCCCGGTGATGAAAAAGGTCTTGTCGAATATGGCCAGCGACCGCGCCTTGATCTCCGCCTGATCGACGATTGCGTCCTCGGGCAGATCGAACCGGCGGCGCAACGCCTCGGCCAGACCCGGCACCCGGTCCGGCGCGATGCGAATGCCGAACCGCCGGTTGGGGACAGCCCCGACATGGGCCAGCAACGCCGGCAGCGACAGGATCATCTGCCCGGTGGGGTTGCCATAGTCGGAATAGACTCCGGCCACCGGCAGCCGCCAGTCCGGGGCCAGCGCAACGGTGGCGCCGGTCCATCGCCCGGTGCGCCGGGCGAACTGCTCGCTGACCAGCACCGCCTCGCCCCGCGCGACGCGGTCCCAGGCATCCGGGTCCGCCTGCAACAGCGGCCAGTGCGCGCGATAGGTGGGATGATCGATGATGCCATACACGAATACAGGCATCCCCGAAATCCGCCGCTCGACCGACCGGATCGGCAACACCGCATCCACCCTGGGCGCCAGCCAGGCGGCGATCTCGGCCCCTTGCGCGTCATCGCGGGCCGTGACGTATAGTTCGGACACCAGCCGCTGATCCAGCCAGCCGGTAAAGGTCAGCCGAAAGCTCTTGACCATCGTGCCGACGCCGATATTGGCCGCCAGCGCCAGCAGCAGCGCCATCAGCGCGAGCGACAGCCCCGGCAGCTGCGCCCGCATGTCGGCCCAGACCCATTCCGTCACCGGCCCCCGGGCAAGACGCTCTGCGCCTCCGACCACCAGTCCCAGCGCCGCGGGCAACAGCAGCGCACTGCCCAGAAGCAGACCGGCGAGAAAGACGAACCCCGCGATCAGACCGCCGGCCAGCGCCAGCACGAGCCAGCCCGCCAGGATGAGCGCCGCCCCGACAGTCGCCTGCAGCCGAGCATTGCGCGCCGCCCCAACCGCCCAGGTTCGCGCGCCCGGCGCGGCGAGGATCGGCAGAGAGCGCAGCCGCCACAATGCCTGACCGCCGGCAATGAAGGCGCCGACAAAGGCCATGCCCAGACCGCTCAGCACCCAGGCGGGCCGCAGGCTCAGCCCGCCATCGACCGGGGCGCCGTAAAGCCCGCGCAACGTGGCCGCGACATCGGGCAGCAGGGCGGCGGCGACCAGATAGCCCAGCGCCAGCCCGGCCAGCCCGGCCAGCAGCGCCGCGCCGGCAATCTCGGCCAGCGTCACCGCGATCAGCCGCCGCATCGGCAGACCCAGCGCGCGCAGCGTGCGGAACATCTGCCGGCGTTGTTCAAAGGCCAGCCCCACCGTGCCGTGGACGATGAACAGCCCCACCGCAAAGGACAGCAGGCCGAACGCGGTGAGGTTCAGGTGAAAACTGTCGGTCAGCCGGGCGATCTCGGACCGGGCCGTGGGCGCGACGCGCTCCAGCTCCGGCGCGATCTCGGCCAGCCGCCGCAGGCCCCGCGGCTGATCCGGCAGCAGCAGAAGGCGCGAGAGCTGCCCGCGCTGGCCCAGCAGCCGTTCGGCAACGGCGATGTCGGTCAGCACCGCGCCGGGGGGCACCTCGTCCGATGCGATCACTGGCGGCATCCCCGGCAGGCCGGCGATCCTGCGAGCCGTGTCGGGGCGGGCGAACACCCGTCCGGGCGGCCCGATCAGATCGGCAGGCGACAGCGCGCCCGCGGCATCGTCCAGGGCGGGCAGGGACGGATGCGTCACCGGATCGACGCCGATCACCGTCAGCTTTTCTCCGCCCAGCCGCGCGCGTCCTTCAAGCACCGGCGTCACCAGCCATCCCGCGCGGCGAAGGGCGACATAGGTGTCCAGCGGGATCATGGCGCCGTCAGCCGGTTCCAGCCGGTCCATCGCATTCGCGCCGATCTGCGCGGCGGCCTGTGCGTAGGACGCCCGCGCCTGCGCGTTGATCGCCTGCACCGCCGACCACAGCGCCGTGGCCAGCGCGAGCCCCGCCAGCAGCGTGAAGAGCTGCAACGGATGCCGCCGCCAGTGGCTGAGCAACGTGTGCAGCGCGGCGCCGGTCATGTGATCCGCCCGTTGCTCAGATGCGCCCGCCGCGACAGTCGCGCGGCGATGCGTTCGGAATGGGTGACCAGGAGCAGCGCGGTGCCGGTTTCGGCCACAAGCTCCAGCATCAGCGCCAGCACCGCCTCGCCCGTGGTTTCGTCGAGGTTGCCGGTGGGCTCGTCCGCCAGCAGCAGCCGGGGCCGCGCCGCCAGGGCCCGACCGATCGCCACGCGCTGCTGCTGCCCGCCCGAGAGCTGCTCGGGATAGCGGCGTTCGAGCCCCGAAAGGCCCAGCCGTTCCGTCAATGCCGCCAGCCGCGCCGGGTCGTGGCGCCCCGCCAGGCGCGCGTGCAGGGACAGGTTCTGCGCTACGGTCAGCGACGGCACGAGGTTGAACTGCTGAAACACCAGCGCGATGCGATCCCGCCGCAGGGCGGCCCGGCCGGTATCGTCGAGACCGGCATAATCCGTGCCGTCCAGCGCGATCCGCCCCGAATCGGGCCGGTCCAGCGCCCCGGCCAGGTGAAGAAGCGTGCTCTTGCCGCTGCCGCTTTCGCCGGTCAGGGCGAGGGTCTCGCCGGCGCCGAGCGTCAGCGAGACCCCGCGCAGCACCGGCCCCGCACCGCTGCCGGGATAGGACTTGGTCACGTTGTCGATGGATAACAGCAAGGGCCGCGCCGGTTTGATTGCTCCGGGCCAATCAAATGATCTTTTGCACCGAACTGTCCAGCCCTTGCACGCGGAAAAAGACCCCGGCGGATCGCCGCCGGGGTCTTGCCCCTCAAAGGGGGGTCGAGTCGTATCCGGCTTCCTTGATCGCGGCAGCCAGCGCCTCGGCGCTCAGCGCGCTTTGCACGGTGACGGTGTGATCGTCGAGATTGCATTCGACCTGGGCGGCGGGGTCGGTCGCCTTGATCTGTTTCTCGATCGCCGCGGTGCAGTGGCCGCAGCTCATTTCGGGGACGGAAAACTTCGCCATCTGTCTTTCTCCTGATCCGCGCGTTTCGGGTGCGTTCTGAACCTTTCCCGCGCTGGAAGGTCAAGGGACGAATGCGAATTGCGCGATATTTCCGGGCAAGAGCCGAACGTTCCCTTGACCTTCCAGTTGCGGGAACCCTTATCCAGAGAGCAGGATCGGAAAAGGGCCGAGTCGGATGTCGGGTCAACATGAGTTGAAACTGTCGGTCGAAGGCATGTCCTGCGCCTCCTGCGTGGGGCGGGTGGAACGGGCGCTGAAGGCCGTGCCGGGCGTCGAAGAGGCACGCGTGAACCTCGCCTCTGAAAGCGCGCAGGTGGTCTATCACGACCCCGCGACCCCGCAGGCGCTGACCGAGGCGCTGGAGCAGGCCGGCTACCCCGCGCGGCGGCGCACGGTGACGCTGGAGGTCGAGTCGATGTCCTGTGCCTCCTGCGTGGGCCGGGTGGACCGGGCGCTGGCGGCGGTGCCGGGCGTGCTGGACGTGAACGTGAACCTTGCCGCGGAAACCGCGACGGTGACCTATCTCGAAGGCCAGGTGCAACCGGCCGACCTGATCCGCGCGGCCGGAGAGATCGGCTATCCCGCCAAGGTCCGGCAGGCCGAGGCGGCTGAGGACATGGGCGCGCGCAAGGAGGCCGAGGCGCAGGCGCTGAAGCGGCGTCTGATCGTGGCGGCGGTGCTGTCGCTGCCGGTGTTTCTGGTCGAGATGGGCAGCCATCTGATCCCCGGTCTGCACCACTGGATCGATGGCACGATCGGCCGGCAGACCAGCTGGTATCTGCAGTTTCTGCTGACCACGGCGGTGCTGGCCGGGCCGGGGCGGCAATTTTATCTCAAGGGCTGGCCGGCCCTGCTGCGCGGGGCGCCGGACATGAACAGCCTCGTCGCGGTGGGCACCACGGCAGCCTATCTTTATTCGGTCGTGGCGACCTTCTGGCCTGAGCTTTTGCCGGAACAGTCCCGCGCGGTTTATTACGAGGCCGCGGCGGTGATCGTGGTGCTGATCCTGCTGGGCCGGTTCCTGGAGGCCCGCGCCAAGGGCCGCACGGGCGAGGCGATCCGCAAGCTGCTGAGCCTTCAGGCCCCCACGGCGCGGGTGCTGCGCGGGGACGACTTCGTGGAGGTGGCGGCAGAGGAGATCGTGCCCGGTGACATCATCCTCGTGAGGCCCGGCGACCGGATCGCGGTGGACGGCGAGGTGATAGAGGGCCGCAGCCATGTGGACGAAAGCATGATCACCGGCGAGCCGATCCCGGTGGAGAAGGCACCGGGCGACGCGGTCACCGGCGGCACGGTGAACGGGGCGGGGGGCTTTCGCTTCCGCGCCACGCGGGTGGGCGCCGACACAACGCTGGCGCAAATTGTGAAGATGGTCGAAGAGGCGCAGGGCGCCAAGCTGCCGATCCAGGGGCTTGTGGACCGGATCACGCTGTGGTTCGTGCCGGCGGTGATGGGGGTGGCGGCGCTGACCGTGCTGGTCTGGCTGGTGTTCGGGCCGGAGCCCGCGTTGACCCATGCGCTGGTGGCCGGGGTGGCGGTGCTGATCATCGCCTGCCCCTGCGCGATGGGGCTGGCCACGCCCACCTCGATCATGGTGGGCACGGGGCGCGCGGCCGAACTGGGTGTGCTGTTCCGCAAGGGCGATGCGCTGCAGGCGTTGCAGGGCGTTCAGGTCGTGGCGCTGGACAAGACCGGAACGCTGACCCAGGGGCGGCCGGAACTGACCGATCTGCGCCTGGCGGACGGGTTCGAGCGGGCGCAGGTTCTGGCGCTGGTGGCGGCGGTCGAGCGGGGATCGGAGCATCCGATCGCCGAGGCCATCGTGCGGGCCGCGAAGGCCGAGGGGCTGGATCTGCCGCGGGCCGAAGGGTTCGCCTCCTTGACCGGGCATGGCGTGCAGGCTGAGGTCGAGGGGCGCCGCGTGCTGGTCGGGGCCGATCGGCTGATGGCGCGTGAAGGCATCGACCTGGGCGATCTGGCGCAGGTGGGCGAGGAACTGGCGGGCGAGGGGCGCACGCCGCTCTATGCCGCGATCGACGGGCGGGCGGCGGCGGTGATCGCGGTGGCCGATCCGCTCAAGCCCACCAGCAGGGACGCCATCGCGGCGCTGCATCGGTTGGGGCTGGAGGTGGCGATGATCACCGGCGATAACCGCGCCACGGCGCAGGCGATCGCGCGGCAGGTGGGGATCGACCATGTCGAGGCCGAGGTGCTGCCCGAGGGCAAGGTTGCGGCTCTGGAAGCGCTGCGTGCGGGCGGTCAAAAACTGGCCTTTGTCGGCGACGGCATCAACGATGCGCCGGCGCTGGCGCATGCGGATGTGGGCATTGCCATCGGCACCGGCACGGATGTGGCGATCGAGGCGGCGGACGTGGTTCTGATGTCGGGCGATCTGCGGGGCGTGGTCAACGCGTTCGAGATTTCGGCGGCGACCATGCGCAATATCCGGCAGAACCTGTTCTGGGCCTTTGCCTACAACACCGCGCTGATCCCGGTGGCGGCGGGCGTTCTCTATCCGGCCTTCGGGTTGTTGCTGTCGCCGGTTCTGGCGGCAGGGGCGATGGCGATGTCGAGCGTGTTCGTGGTGAGCAACGCGTTGCGGCTGCGCCGGTTCCGTCCGTCTCTGGCGGCGGTCGAAGATACCGGTCGGGGCGGGCTGCCGGCGCGGCCGGCGCCGGCGGAATAGGAGGGATGCGATGAATATCGGGGATGTTGCGCGGCGGTCGGGTCTGCCCGCCAAGACGATCCGCTATTACGAAGAAATCGGGCTGGTCGAACCTTTGCGCGGCCCGAACGGCTATCGCCGGTTCCGCGAAAGCGACCTGCACAAGCTGGCCTTTCTGGGCCGCGCGCGGTCGCTGGGGTTTTCGCTGGAGGATTGCCGGTCGCTTCTGGCGCTTTACGAGGACCGGACCCGCGCCAGCGCGGATGTCAAGAAGATCGCGCAGGACCATATCGCGCGGATCGAGCGCAAGATGGACGAACTGCGCCAGATGCACGAGACGCTGTCGCATCTGGTGGAGAAATGCGCAGGCGATCATCGGCCCGACTGCCCGATCCTGGCCGATCTGGCGGCCGAAGCCGATTGCTGCGCGAAGTAGGCGGCCGCGCCTGCGGCGCGAAGGCGATTTGTGGCGCGGCTGGCGCCGCGCGGCCTCCGGCGGGGGTATTTCGGACCAGAAAGAAGCTGCAGGGCGAAGCGAGAAACGCCCTGCATGATCCTGTCACAGAAGCGATTTTTCGATCCGGTCGAGGGTTTCCATCGCGGACAGGCCTTGCGCGACCGAGCTGTTGGGTTCGCGACCTTCCCGGATCGCGGCGATGAATTCGCGGTCGGCCAGCTCGATTCCATTGGTCGAGACGGCGACGCCCGAGAGGTCGACCCGGTTGTCGTGGCCGTCGAACAGGTCGTCATAGCGCGCGACATAGGTGCCGTTGTCGCAGATATAGCGGAACCAGGTACCGAAGGGGCCGTCATTGTTGAAGGACAGCGACAGGGTGCAGACCGCGCCCGAGGCGGCTTTCATGAGGATTCCCATGTCCATGGCGATGCCAAGCTCGGGGTGCGGCGGGCCCTGGACCCCGGCGACATGTTCGGCGATCTCGCCGGTCTGATACTGGAACAGGTCCACCGTGTGACAGGCATGGTGCCAGAGCAGGTGGTCGGTCCAGCTGCGCGGCTCTCCCTTGGCGTTGGTGTTGGTGCGGCGGAAGAAGTAGGTCTGGATGTCCATCTGCTGGATCTTCAGCTCTCCGGCCCGGATCCGGTCGTGGATCCATTGGTGCGAGGGGTTGAAGCGGCGCACGTGATCCACCATGGCCACGAGTCCGGTTTCCCTTTGCGCCTGCACCACGGCCTGCGCATCGGCCAGGGAATCGGCCATCGGGATTTCGCAGAGGACGTGCTTGCCCGCGCGCAGGCAGGCGATGGTCTGTTCGGCATGCAGCGGGGTCGGCGTGGCCAGGATCACGGCGTCCACGTCGTCGCGGGCAATCGCCTCGTTGAGGTTCCGGGTAGCATGGGGGATACTGCGCGCGGCGGCAAAGGCGTCGATGTCGTCAGCGTCACCGCCGACGACCGACGTGACTTCGACCCCTTCGATATTTGCCAGCGCTTCCAGATGTTTGGTTCCAAAAGCGCCTGCGGCGCCGGCGACGCAAATCCGCATCGGTTCTCTCCTTTTTCGTTTGCGGCAAGTGCTAACATTCACGCGGGGCCGGGGACAATTCATTGCCAAGAGGCGGGTATTGGACTTTGCTATAGATCGGCGCTGGTAGGGCGCGAGCAGGTCACCGGAATAACAAAATCCAATGGCGGATGCCGGCAATCTTACTGGCCGGCGCGGGCTATGAGGCCTAGCGTGCAGGAAGAGCGAAAAGAGGCGCAAGGCAAGTGCATGGATCCCGATTGGCTGTGTTTCGATCCCGACCCGAAGAAGCCCGATTTTCGTCTGCCGGCCGGCGCGGTGGATGCGCATTGTCATGTGTTCGGGCCGGCAGCGCAGCTTTCGTTCGCGCCCGAGCGCAAGTATACGCCTTGCGATGCGGGAAAGGACAAGCTGTTCGAATTGCGGGATTTCCTGGGGTTCGAACGCAACGTGATCGTGCAGGCCACCTGTCACGGCAAGGACAATCGCGCGTTGCTGGATGCGCTGGATGCCGCCGGCGGGCGAGCGCGGGGGGTCGCCAGCGTGGGGCCGGAGATTGCCGAGCAAGACCTGTGCGAAATGGATGCGCGCGGTGCGCGCGGTGTGCGGTTCAACTTTGTCAGACGGCTGGTCGATGCCACGCCGAAGGATGCGTTCCTGACCATTGCCGAAAAGATCGCCCCGCTGGGCTGGCATGTCGTCGTTTATTTCGAGGCCGCCGATCTGCCGGAACTCGTGCCTTTTTTGAATGGTCTGCCGACCCCGGTGGTGGTCGATCACATGGGCCGGCCGGATGTGACAAAGGGTGTGGATCACCCCGATTTCGGCCGTTTCATCCGGCTGATGGAGGACAACCCGGCGATCTGGTGCAAGGTCACCTGTCCCGAACGGCTGACCCGGCAGGGCCCGCCCTATGACGACGTGGTGCCCTTTGCCGCCGAGATCGTCCGGCGGTTTCCCGACCGGGTGCTGTGGGGCACCGACTGGCCGCACCCCAACATGAAATCGCACATGCCCGACGATGGCGAGCTGGTGGATCTCATTCCCCGCATCGCTCCCGACCCGGACCGGCAGATCAGGCTGCTGGTGGACAATCCGGTGCGCCTGTACTGGGCGCGCTGACAGGAGGAGCGGATGGAAGAAGGTTTTCACCACCATATCGACATTCCCGGCACCACCATCTTCGACGGCGAGATGGCAATGAAGGGCCATGCCCTGAACAAGATGTGCTATTCCTTCAACTCCGCGTCGGCGAGAGATGAATTTCTTGCAGATCCCGAAGCTTACATGGGAAAATTCAAGCTGAACGAGGAACAGAGGCAGGCCGTGCGCGGGCGCGACGTGCTGAAGATGATCGAAGCGGGCGGCAACATCTACTACCTGGCCAAGCTGGCCGGGATCTACCGGCTCGACATGCAGGATATCGGCGCTCAGCAGACCGGCATGACCAAGGAGGAATTCAAGGAAAAACTGCGCAGGGCGGGGGATTGAGAGATGGCACGGATCATCGGTGGGCTGACGACAAGCCACATCCCCGCGGTGGGCAACGCGATCCACAAGGGGCTGTTCGACGACCCCTACTGGAAGCCCTTCTTCGACGCCTATCCGCCGATCCGCGAATGGCTGGACGAACACAAGCCCGCGGTGGCGATCAACATCTACAACGACCACGGGTTGGGGTTCTTTCTGGACAAGATGCCTACCTTTGCCATCGGCGCGGCGCATGAATATGTCAACGAGGACAAAGGCTGGTGCATCCCGAAACTGGACCCCTTTCCCGGCCACCCGCGGCTGAGCTGGCACATTATCGAAAGCATGGTGGCCGACGAATTTCGACATCACCTCGTGCCAGGAGCTGGCGGTGGATCACGGCTTTACCGTGCCGATGCAGCTGTTCTGGCCGGGCGCGCCCAATAATCCCGACATGCCGCGCGTGATCCCGATCAGCGCCAATACGGTGCAACACCCGATCCCGACGCTGCGGCGGGCGCTGAATTTCGGCCGTGCCCTGGGCCGCGCGATCCGCAGCTGGCCCGAGGATATCAACGTCGTCGTGCTGGGCACCGGCGGACTGTCGCACCAGCTGGACGGGGAACGCGCGGGCTTCATCAACAAGGAGTTCGATCTCTACTGCATGGAAAAGATCGTCACCGACCCGGACGAACTGACGAAGATCAGCCGCATGGAGCTGGTCGAAAAGGCCGGCAGCCAGGGCACCGAATTCCTGATGTGGATGATGATGCGCGGGGCGCTCGGCGACAAGGTGGTGCGGCGCGAAAGCAACTATCACGTCCCGATCTCGAACACCGGGGCGGGGACGATGCTGCTGGAATGCATGGACTGAGCGTCGGCGCGGTTTCCGGTTTGGCGCGGGCGGTCAGTTCTTGTCGGCCTTGGGCAGGTCGTCGGGATAGACCAGCCCGGCCGAGATCACCAGCTTGGCCGCGTCCTCGATCGACATGTCGAGAACGATCACGTCCTCTTCGGGCACGAAGAGCAGAAAGCCCGACGTCGGGTTGGGTGTCGTGGGAAGGAAAACGCTCATCAGCCGCCCGCCGGTTTCCGCCTTTTGCACGATCTCGCCCTTGGCGTGGGTCGAGATGAAGGCGATCGCCCAGATCCCCTTGCGCGGGTATTGCACGAGGCAGGCCTTTTCGAAATTCCGTTCCGTCTGGGCAAAGACGGTTTCCGAGATCTGCTTGATCCCGGAATAGATCGTGCGCACCACCGGCATCCGGTTGACCAGGTTTTCGGCAAAGCGAATCAGGGACCGGCCGATGATCCCCTTGGCGATCCAGCCGATGAAGACGGCAAAGATCACGAAGATGACGACGCCGACGCCGCGCAAGTTCACGCCGATATAGGTTTCGGGCTGGAGCCGTTCGGGCACGAAGGGCAATACGAAACTGTCGATCCAGCCGATCACCGTCCAGATCAGCCAGATGGTCAGCCCCACCGGAGCAATCACGACGATTCCGGTCAGGAACGACGACCGGATCCGCGCCCAGACTCCGGGGCGGTGGATCGGTTCCTCGAACGGGTCGTGCTCCGGTTGGCTGTTCATGCGGCTCGTTCCGTTGTGCGCGCTGCAGACCAGGCGCTGACACTTGCCGCTACTACAAGGCGGGGCAGGTTGTCGAGGTCAGAAATCCTGTTTCGCCAGGGCGCGCGCGATCCGTGCCGCGAGGCGGGCGTTGTTGCGCACCAGCGCGATGTTGGTTTCAAGCGACCGGCCGCCGGTTTCCTCGAAGATCCTTTGCAGCAGGAAGGGAGTGACCGCCTTGCCGGTAATGCCGCGCCGGTCGGCCTCGGCCTGGGCGGCCTCGATCACCGGGGCCAGTGCCTCGGCGGGGATCTCGTCGGCCTCGGGCACCGGATTGGCGACCAGTTGCCCGCCGGGCAGACCCAGGTCTCGGCGCAGCAGATGGGCACGGGCGATGGTGTCGGGGTCGTCCATGCGCAGCGGCGCCTTCAGCGATGATTTTGCCGACCAGAAGGCGGGAAATTCGTCCTGCCCGTATGCGATCACCGGCACGCCCAGAGTTTCCAGCACTTCCAGCGTCTTGGGCAGATCAAGGATTGCCTTGGCCCCGGCGGCGACGACCGTGACGGGGGTCTGGGCCAGTTCCTGAAGGTCGGCGGAGATGTCGAAGCTGGACTCCGCCCCCTTGTGCACCCCGCCGATCCCGCCGGTGGCAAAGACCGCGATGCCGGCGGCGCGGGCGGCGATCATGGTGGCGGCGACGGTGGTTGCCCCGGTGCCGCCCGTGGCCATGCAGGCGGCCAGGTCCGCGCGCGACAGTTTTGCCACATCGCGGGCCTGCGCCAGCGTGGTGATCTGTTCCGGCTCCAGCCCCACATGCAGCCGCCCGTCCAGAACGGCAATGGTCGCCGGGGTGGCGCCGGCGTCGCGGATGTCCTGTTCGACCGTGCGGGCCACATCGGCATTTCGCGGCCAGGGCATGCCGTGGGTGATGATGGTGCTTTCCAGCGCCACCAGCGGGCGGCCTTCGGTCAGGGCGGCGCGGGTTTCCGCGGAAAAGGTCAGCTCGATCACAGCGGCGTGTCTCCAGAGACATAAGTGGCGGCGGCATGCAGGGCGCGCGCCAGCGCGGTTTCGGCATCCGCCCCCTGCGCTTCGGCGGCAATATGGGCGGCCATGAAGGTATCGCCCGCCCCCGTGACACGGGTCACGAGCACCTCGGGCGGGGTGCGCGTGATGACATGATTGGCGTCGGCGACCGTTGCCGAACGCCCGCCATCGGTCACCAGAACCCGGTGCGCGCCCCGGTCCAGCAGCGCCCGCGCCGCTGATTCGGAATCGCCGAACTCGTCCTGAGCGAGGATCCCGGCCTCTTCGAGATTGACGTAAAGCGTCGCCCGCCAGCCGCCCAGAAACGGCAGCAGCCGCTCGGCCTTGCCCGGCGAGGCCGGCGCCACGCGCAGATCGGCCGCGGCAAAGGCGGGGTGGGCGGCGATCTCTTCCAGAAGCGCCAGCGTCAGGTTGCCGTCCAGCGCCACGAGCCCCGGCCAGGGCGCCTCCGCGCGGCCCAGCGGCCCGTCGATCAGCGGGCGCAGGATCTTGGCACCCGCGGCCTCGAGCGAATGGGCATCGGCGATGGCGGCGATCAGCCCGTTTGCCCCCTCGACCGCCATGTAACGGTCGGTGGGAAGATCGTCCGAGCGATAGATGTGATCGGTCACCATGCCCAGACGGGCGCAGGCGGCGACCAGCTCGTCGCCTTCCGGATCGCGGCCGATCGCGGTCAGCAGGATCGGCGCCATGCCGAACCGCACCAGCGTCGTGGCGATGTTCATGGCGACGCCGCCGGGCAGGCGGGTGATCCGCCCCGGCACGTCCGAGCCCTGCCGCATGTGGCTGGCCGACCGTCCGATCACGTCCCATAGGACCGAGCCGATGCAAAGGATGGATGGGGTTTCCGGTTTCGTCATGGCCGCCTTGTGCGCGAAAACGGCGGCGCGGGGCAAGGGCAAAGGGAGCCGGCCGTTTACAACCTGTCCCGTCCTGTTACCCTGCGCCTGTATTCATTTCGAGGAGTTGACCGTGAAATTCATTCTCGCCGCCGCCGGACTGGGCGTGCTGCTGACCCTTGCGGCCTGCTCTGAACGGGGCGTGACCAACGCGCAGATGAGTGAAACCGTCACCGCCGCCGGCACGATTCGCGAGATCGACCGCGAAAACCGCCGTTTCGTGGTGCGGACCGACGGGGCGGTGCTGACCCTGCGCGCCACCGACACGCTGCGCAATTTCGACCAACTCGAAGTCGGCGATCGCATCCGCGTCAACTATACCGAGGCGATCGCGGTGGACATGGCGCTGCCCGGCGAAGACGGCACCGACAGCGCACAAGTTCTGGCCGCGGCCCCGGAAGGGGCCAAGCCCGGCGCGGCGGGGGCCGAAATTACCACCACCGTGGTGGAGTTCCTCGGCTATGATCCGGTCGATCACTTCGCCACGATCCGCAATGCCGAGGGCGAGGTCGTGACGGTGAAGGTTCCGAAGGAACTGCGCGCCTTCGCCAAATCCCGCGCACCGGGCGACAGGATCCTCGTCGCCTATGGCAGCGCGATCGCGGTCGGAATCGAGCCGTCGGAATGACACGCCGTTGACATGGCTCCACAGGGGGCGGCTTCGCCTTCTGCTTCTTTCTGGTCCCAAATACCCCCGCCGGAGGCGCCCGCACTCTCGGCGCGCGCGCCGGCATGGGGTCGGCGCCCGGCCGCCACACAGGGCCGGCACGGTCAGAAAGCGATCGTCACGCCGTCCGCACGTCCGGAAACCTCAACCGAGCGCCCGGCCTCCGCCGCTGCGATGGGCAACAGCAGAAACTGGACGCGGGCCGGCGTGATCTCGTCGGCCACGCCGCCGTCCAGCGCGGCCCAAAGCCGTTCGTCGAGGCTCAACCGTTCGCTCTGCGCCGTGACCGTCCAGCGGCCACCGGTCTCGGCAATCCGAACCTCGCCGCCCATCGGCATTGCCGTCTCGCAGCATTGCAGCGCCAGGAGCGCCAGCCGCACCATCGTTCGCGGCTGGTCGCCCGTCACCGCCCAGTCCACCCGCAACCGCCCGCCGGCATGGACCGCGTCCAGAACCGAGATCACCTCGTCTCGTCCGACGCGCTGGTCTCCGGCGGCGCCATAGGCAAGCCGAAAGAACCGGATCCGCGCCCCGGCATGGGCCACGCTGTCGGCGATCAGCCCCATCTCGGGCCCCTGCGCCGCGCCGGCCAGTTCCAACAGCTCCAGCCCGTTCGAGATCGCGCCGATCGGGCTGATCAGGTCATGGCAGATGCGCGACCCGATCAGCGCGGCCAGGTCCGCCTCGCGTTGCTTGACTGTGGTTTCGCCCATGGGCTACCTCCCGTTGACGGCCCGTTCCGGGGCCGGTGGCTATGGAGCGGGCCCGCGTGACAGACCACAACTCCTTTCTCACACCCGGCATGTTCGTGCGCCACCCCGATCAACCGGACTGGGGCACGGGTCAGGTGCAATCCAATATCGGCGGCAAGATCACCGTCAACTTTCCCGACCACGGCAAGGTGGTCTTTGACGGCAACCGCATCGAACTGATCCCGGTCCTTGATCCCGAAAACTGATTGACGAATGGTTAACGCCGCAGGCCTTCCGGCGGATGTTGCCTTTGCGGGCCGTGCCGGGGTAACAGCGGCCCCGACTGCAACCGCCATGACGGGGTGACATGCCCGAGCCCGGCACATCCTTCACCGTCAAGATCGCCGAGAGCGAGGCCGAACTGCGCGCGGCGCAGGCGCTGCGTTACGAGGTGTTCGTGCGCGAACTGGGGGCGGGCGGGGCGATGGTGGACCACGACGCGGGGCTGGAACGCGACCGGTTTGATCCCTTCTTCGACCACATGATCGCCATCGACGACGCCACCGGCCGGGTGGTGGGCGTCTATCGGCTGCTGCGCGACGACATGGCCGAGCGCGCCGGACAGTTCTATTCCGAGGACGAATACGACCTGACGCCCCTGCGGCAGGGCGGCCGGCGGCTGCTGGAGTTGGGCAGGTCCTGCCTGCATCGCGACTATCGCGGCGGCACGGCCATGTTCCACCTGTGGCAGGGGCTGGCTGGCTATGTCGCGCGGCACGGGATCGAAGTGCTGTTCGGCGTGGCCAGCTTTCACGGCACCGACCCGGCCCGGCTGGCCCAGCCGCTGTCGATGTTGCACCACGGCCACCTTGCGCCGCCCGACCTGCGCGTGCGCGCCCGTCCACCCCACGGTCAGCGCATGGACCTGCTGCCGAAGGACGGGATCGAGCGCCGCCGGGCGATGGTCGAGACGCCCGCGCTCATCAAGGCCTATCTGCGCCTGGGCGGTTTCGTGGGCGAGGGCGCCTTCATCGACCATGCCTTCAACACGGTGGACGTGTGTCTGGTGCTTGACACGGCCCGGATGAACGACCGCCAGCGCCGGATCTATGCCGCGGGGCAGGGGGCATGAGCGCGACCTGGGATCCTTCCATTGCGCCCGAACCGGTGCGCGTCGGCCCGCTGGGCTGGCTGCTGGCGCTGACGCGCGGGCTGGCGCTGGCGATTCTGGTCTTTGGCAATCTTGGGATCCTGCTGGCGGTGCGGCTGGTGGAACGGCCGCTCTTCGGCATCCACCGCCCCTGGACGCCCTGGATCACGCAATTCGTCTGCCGCAACGCCTTTCGCATCATGGGGATGGGGTTCCGCACCACCGGAGAGCTGATGCGCGGCCGCGGCGCGGTGGTGGCGAACCATTCGTCCTGGCTCGACATCTTCGCGCTGAACGCCCGCAAGCGGATCTATTTCGTCTCCAAGGCAGAGGTGGCGCGCTGGCCCGGCATCGGCTGGCTGGCCCGGGCCACCGGCACCGTCTTCATCGAACGCAACCCCAAATTCGCCCGCGCCCAGACGCTGATGATGGAACAACGCCTGCGCGCCGGCCACAAGCTGCTGTTCTTTCCCGAGGGCACCTCGACCGACGGGCTGCGGGTGCTGCGGTTCAAGACCACGCTGTTTCAGGCGTTTTTCGCCGAAGGAATCCGCGACTTCATGCATGTCCAGCCGGTCACGGTGATCTACCACGCGCCACCGGGGCGCGCCGCGAGCTTCTATGGCTGGTGGGGCGACATGGAGTTCGGCCCGCATCTGCTGCGGGTGCTGGCGCAGCCCCGGCAGGGGGCGGTCGAGCTGGTCTATCACCCGCCCGTCAAGGTGGCGGATTTTCCCGGCCGCAAGGCGCTGGCGGCGCATTGCGAAGACACCATCCGGCAAGAGCACGCCCGGCGGCTGGGACGCCCGCCGCGGGTCGGCTAGGGGGTTGCGCCCCGCCGCGCGGTGCCGTATACGCGCGCCATTCAAACCCGCTGGCGGGGTTTGGGCCCGTTCGGGGGAGACATCCCTGACGGACCGCCGGTTGGCAAAGGGCGACCCTTTCGCGGTGCCCGGCGCTGAACCCCCGCCGAGGCATGAAACCGGAAAGGAAACTGACATGGCTCTTCCCGAGTTCACCATGCGTCAGCTGCTGGAAGCTGGCGTGCACTTCGGTCACCAGACGCAGCGCTGGAACCCGCGCATGGCCCCCTACATCTATGGCCAGCGCAACGGCATCCACATCATCGACCTGACCCAGACCGTGCCGATGCTGGACCAGGCGCTGCAGGTGATCCGCGACACCGTCGCCAAGGGCGGCCGCGTGCTGTTCGTCGGCACCAAGCGCCAGGCGCAGCAGCCGATCGCCGAAGCCGCCGAAAAGTCGGCGCAATACTACATGAACCACCGCTGGCTGGGCGGCACGCTGACTAACTGGCAGACCGTTTCGCAGTCGATCAAGCGCCTGAACGAGATCGACGAGGCGCTGGCCAGCGGCGCCGAGGGCCTGACCAAGAAGGAACGGCTGAACCTCGAACGGCAGCAGGAAAAACTGACGGCCTCTCTGGGCGGTATCCGCGAGATGGGCGGCATTCCCGATCTGCTGTTCGTCATCGACGTCAAGAAAGAGGCCCTGGCCGTGGCCGAGGCCAACAAGCTGGGCATCCCGGTCGTGGCCGTGGTCGACACCAACTGCTCGCCCGACGGCATCGACTATGTGATCCCCGGCAACGACGACGCCGCGCGCGCCATCGCGCTTTACTGCGACCTGGCGGCCCGCGCCGCGCTGGACGGCATGTCGGCGCAGCTGGGCGCCGCCGGTGTTGACCTGGGCGCGCTGGAAGAGGCCCCCGCCGAAGAGGCCCTGGCCGAAGGCGAAGCCGCCGAAGCCGAGGCGCAGGCCGAAGGCTGATCCGCCGCCACGGAATCGAAACGCGGGGCGCGGGCCCGATTCCGCCCCCGGACCCAAACCCATTCGAGGAGCCAAGAACATGGCAGTCACTGCAGCAATGGTGAAGGAACTGCGCGAAAAGACCGGCGCAGGCATGATGGACGCGAAAAAGGCGCTGACCGAAACCGGCGGCGACATGGAGGCCGCCGTTGACTGGCTGCGCACCAAGGGCCTGGCCACCGCGGCCAAGAAATCGGGCCGCACGGCGGCCGAGGGGCTCGTCGCCGTGGTCGTCGATGGCGGCAAGGGCGTGGCCGTGGAGGTGAACGCCGAAACCGATTTCGTCGGCAAGAACGCCGAGTTCCAGGAAATGGTCGCCGGCATCGCCAAGGCCGCGCTGGACGTCGATGACGTCGAGGCGCTGAAGGCCGCACCGCTGGACGGCAAGACCGTGGCCGAAGTCATCACCGACAAGATCGCCAAGATCGGCGAGAACATGACCCTGCGCCGCATGGCCAGGATCGAGGGCGAAAAGGTCGTGGCTTACGTCCACAACGCCGTCGTTCCCGGCATGGGCAAGATCGGCGTTCTGGTCGCCATGAAGGGCGGCGACGAGGCCTTCGGCAAGCAGGTCGCGATGCATGTCGCCGCCGCCAACCCCGCCGCGCTGAGCGAAGAGGATCTGGACCCGGCCGTGGTCGAAAAGGAAAAGCAGGTCCAGATGGACATCGCCCGCGAAAGCGGCAAGCCCGAAGCCGTGATCGAAAAGATGATCACCGGCCGGATGAAGAAGTTCATGGCCGAGGTGACGCTACTCAACCAGCAATTCGTGGTGAACCCGGACCTGACCGTGGGCGCCGCCGCCAAGGAAGCCGGCGCCGAGATCACCGGCTTCATCCGCTTCGAGGTCGGCGAAGGCATCGAGAAGAAGCAGGAAGACTTCGCCGCCGAGGTGGCCAAGGCAGCCCAGGGCTGAGCCGGGCAGGATCCGACAACCTAAGGGAACGCCGCGCATCGCGCGGCGTTTTCGTTTTTCGGACTCCTCACATCGGCCGCAAAAAAGGGGCCGCGCCACGCGCGGCCCCTGTAGTTCTGAAGGCCCCTTCAATGGGGATGGATGGAGCCGTTCAAAGTCACCGGCACGGAAGCGGAGGAATACACCCCCATGCCGGTCAGGGCAGAGAGCTTCGAAATCACGAAGGTCATGCCCCAGAGTTCCAAGGCCCAAGGCCACCACTCACGGAACATGCAGATATTGCGCAGGTTTGCCCCAAATGAAAAGTAGTGGATTCCTTACCCTGCGGAAATATTCGCGATGGTTGTGAAGTGACGTCGAATCGCGTCAGCCGTCGATCACATACATCTGGTTGTAGAACGCGGCCTTGAGCACGGCCTGCGTCGTCGATTCGACCGCCAGAACGTCGCGGGCCAGGCGTAGATGCTTTTCCACCGTCGCCGGCTTCAGCCCCATCACCGTGGCGATGTCCTGCACCGTCAGCCCGTCCCCGGCCCATTCCAGCGCCTGACGCTGCCGCTGGGTAAGCGCGCGTTTCGGCGGCTGGTAGGGCAGGCTGAGGATCTTCAGATGCGCCACGTTGTTCATCAGCAGGATATCCGCCCCGTGCTCGTCCCAGATCGCGTCCACCTCCTCCTGGCTCAATCCGCGCCGGGCACAGAGCGACATGGCCCCTTTTCTGCGGGACGAGGGGGATGGAAAGCTGATGGTATAGCCGGCCACCACGCCCATTTTCCGGTTGAATTCCAGAACCTTGCGCTGCTCTTTCGTGATCTCGCCGCAGGTGTTCAACCGCCAGCTGGCCGCCCCCGTGTTTTCCAGCGCCCATTTCGTCATCGGGGCGAGGTGGTACAGCCCCTTGTGCAGGAACCCCTCGAGATATTCCTTGCTGTGGTTCGACAGGATCACGAAGTCATCGGGATCCCCCAGCGAAGAGCCGCTGCGAAAAACCGTGTTGCCATAGATCAGCCGGTCAAAACCGTAGTCGGCCATTCGCGCAACGTGTTCAGGCCAGAGCTCCTCCAGACTGCCCGCAGTGGTCAGGAAATGCAGGTAGTCCTTCAGCGCCTTCATTGGCTGGCGTCCCGTTGCAAATGCGCCTTGAGCGCATCCAGCGCGAGCAGATAGCCCTGCGCACCAAAGCCGCAGATCTGCCCCAGCGCGACCGGTGCAATATACGAACGGTGCCGGAAGCTTTCGCGGGCGTGGATATTGGACAGGTGCACCTCGACCACCGGCAGTTCGACCGAGGCGATCGCGTCCATCAGGGCAATGGACGTGTGCGTATAGGCGCCGGCATTCAGAACGATGCCGGCGTGAACGCCCTTGGCCGCATGGATCGCGTCGATCAGCGCGCCTTCGTGGTTGGTTTGCGCGCAATCCACCGCCAGACCGAGCCGTTCCCCATGCGCGCGGCAGGCATCCTCGATCATCGCCAGCGTCGTGGACCCGTAAACCTCGGGCTGGCGCGTGCCTAGAAGGTTCAGGTTGGGCCCGTTCAGCACCAGAATGGAAATCATGACTCTCACATCCCCAATTTTGGGAGAGTATTATTCCCAACCGGTTGACGCTGTCCAGAGTCAGAGGAGCAGCGGCCCGTGGGGGCAAGCGTTTCGACTGGCTCTGTGGAGTTTGGGGCACAGGCCGGGTGTTCAGTCCTCGAACACCATGATGCCCAGCCAGTCGGCGACCAGCGCGGGGGCTTCTTCGCCGTCGATCTCGACTGTCAGCACGGTTTCGCGCAACAGTTGCGTGTCCGACCTCTTCTGCACAGCCTTCAGGGTGAAATGGCCCCGCACCCGCGACCCGGCCCGGACCGGCGTAATGAAGCGCAGGCGATTGAAGCCGTAATTGATGCCCATGACCTGCCCCGGCAGAGGCCCGAAACAGTCATAGGCAAAGCGGCTGGCCAGCGAGAGGGTGAGAAATCCGTGCGCGATGGTCCCGCCAAAGGGGCTTTCGGCGGCGGCGCGTTCGGGATCGACATGGATCCACTGATCGTCATGGGTGATCTCGGCAAAGGCGTCGATCATGTCCTGATCCACGGTGATCCAGTTGGAAATGCCGACTTCCTGACCGATCAGGGCGGTCTGTGCCTTCAGTGCCTCGTCGATGGCGCTCACGATGTTTTCCTCCCATTGGCGGGCATGGCCGCGCGGTTGCAATTGGGCAGGAGTGTTCCGCTCTGGGCAAGGGGTTTCAAGCGCGCCGTTGCGTCCGCGGCGCGGGGAGGGCTACTTCACCACTTTTAACCAGGGGGGGCGGCCGGTGAGCGGGCGCTGGGATTCGGCCAGTCCCGGCCCGGCGTGGCCCGGGCTTTCGAGGCTGCGATCGGGACTGCCGGGACGGCCAGGCGGGGCAGAGGGCACCGAACCGGCAAGCGGCGCGGTCAAGCCGGGACGACCAGTCGCGGTGACCGGCACGGGGCGCAGTTTCTGCCCGGTCAGGTCCAGCCGCAGCGGCACGCGGCCGCTGGCATTGCCGGCGATCAGGACGCCCAGCGCGCGGTTCACGGCGCCATCGTCGCTGGTCAGCGGCAGAAGGATCGCGCGCGCCTCCGCCCCCGCCGCGCCCCGGCGGCGTTCTTCGGTCAGGGTCAGTTCCACGATCGCGGGCGTATCGAACAGCCGCTCGAGCAAGGCCGCGAGGCCAGGGCGCGAAGGCGCGGCAAAAAAGGCCGAAAACGGCATCCCGCGAACTTCCATCCCCGCCAGCGCGCACAGATGCTGCCCGGCCAGGCGGAACCGCGCCAGCCCCGGCGCGATGCGCTCCAGGATGAAGGTCTGGGGCAGAATGTTTTCCAGCGCCCTGGGGTCGATCTGCGTGCGGCGCGGTATGGTCCCATTTTCGCTCAGGGCGATCCAGTAAGCTTCGGCCTGGCGGATCGGCGACAGGCTCTGGCCGGAACGAAAACGGTCCATTTCGACAACCTTTCCCGCGTCTCTTTCTGCGCCATCGTCGGCGCTCTTGCCGTCGCGACCGCTGATGCCCGTCCCGCGTTTCCAGAACATGAGAGCGATCCCCCATTACCATCGTATTCGAAATCAGGATGCGCTCAGTTGAATCAATTTTGGAGAACTTTCTTAACCTTTGGTTAACATTTTGGGCGCCGGCGAGGCGGGCATGGGGGTTGCCCTGCGGCTGGCGATGGCATTAGGTGCGGCAGACTTTGGGACCGGCCGGAAAGGGATGCGTGCGGCGATGATAAGATCGATGACCGGATTTGCTTCGGCCAAGGGGGCAAATGGCCCTTGGAGCTGGGCGTGGGAGTTGCGCAGCGTCAACGGCAAGGGGCTGGACCTTCGGCTGCGGGTGCCCGACTGGCTGGAAGGACTCGAAGCCGCGTTGCGGGCGGAACTTGGCAAGGCATTGGCGCGGGGCAACGTGACGCTGACCCTGCGGGTATCGCGCGGCGAAGAGGCCGGCGCGCTGGTGCTGAACCGGTCGATGCTGGACACGGTTCTGGACGCGCTTGCCCGGACCGAGGCCGCGGCACTGGAACGCGGCGTGCAGCTTGCGCCATCGCGGGCCGCGGATCTGCTGGCGATCCGCGGTGTGCTGGAGCCGGGCGCGGGAGAGGAAGATGTCGAGGCTCTGACCGCGCAAATCCGGTCGGAGTTTCCCGGTCTCGTCGCCGCATTCGTAAAAATGCGCGAGCAGGAAGGCGCGGCGCTGGCCGCGATCCTGCGGGATCAGTTGCTGATTGTCGAGGCGCTGACCGATCAGGCCGCCGAACTGGCCGAATCCCGAAAGGAAGCGATGGCCGAAACACTGCGCGCCAATCTGTCCCGCGTTCTGGACAATGCCGAAGGCGCCGATCCCGACCGGGTGGCGCAGGAACTGGCGCTGATCGCGGTGAAATCCGACGTCACAGAGGAAATCGACCGCCTGCGCGCCCATGTCGAGGCCGCGCGGGGGCTCTTGAACAAGGGCGGGCCGGTCGGGCGCAAGCTGGATTTCCTGATGCAGGAATTCAACCGCGAGGCCAACACGCTGTGCTCCAAGTCGCAGAACAAGGAACTGACGGCGGTGGGGCTCGAGCTCAAGGCGGTGATCGACCAGATGCGCGAGCAGGTCCAGAACATCGAATGACGGGAGATGCGAAGAATGGCTGACCGGCGCGGTCTGTTGATCATCCTGTCCTCGCCCTCGGGCGCGGGCAAATCCACCTTGTCGCGGCGGCTGATGGCGTGGGATCCCTCCATCCGGTTTTCCGTCAGCGCCACGACCCGCCCGCCACGCCCTGGCGAGGTGGACGGCAAGGACTATCACTTCATGTCCGAGGACGCGTTCAAGAAGGCCGTGGCCGCGGGCGAGATGCTGGAACATGCTCATGTCTTCGGCAATTTCTACGGCTCGCCCAAGGGGCCGGTGCAGGCGGCGATCGACGCGGGCCAGGACGTGCTGTTCGACATCGACTGGCAGGGCGCGCAGCAGATCCGCAACTCGGCCCTGGGGATGCATACGTTGTCGATCTTCCTGCTGCCGCCCTCGATCCGCGAATTGCGCCGGCGGCTGGAAACTCGCGGGCAGGACAGCGAAGAGGTGATCGCGAAACGGATGCAGAAAAGCTGGGACGAGATCAGCCATTGGGACGGCTATGATTTCGTGCTGATCAACGACGATCTGGACCTGACCGAAAAACGGCTGATCACCATCGTCGAGGCCACCCGCCTGCGCCGCATTCAGCAGCCGCACCTGACCGAGCATGTGCGCCGCCTGCAACAGGAATTCGAGGAGATGACATGACCATATACGCATTGGGAGAGCATGAGCCGCAACTGCACGAGGACAGCTGGGTCGCCCCCGATGCCAATCTGATTGGCAAGGTGGTGCTGGAAAAGGGTGCGAGCGTCTGGTTCGGCACCACGATCCGCGCCGATCACGAGGAAATCCGCATCGGCGAGAACTCGAACGTGCAGGAAAACTGCGTCATGCATATCGACGCAGGCTTTCCCCTGACCATCGGCCGCAACTGCACCATCGGGCACAAGGTGATGCTGCATGGCTGCACCATCGGCGACAACACGCTGGTGGGCATGGGCGCGGTGATCCTGAACGGCGCGAAGATCGGCAGGAACTGCCTGATCGGGGCCGGGGCGCTGATTACCGAGAACAAGGAAATTCCCGACAACTCACTGGTCATGGGCGCGCCCGGCAAGGTCGTGCGAGAGGTAGACGAAAAGAACGCTCAGCGGATCACCTTCAGCGCGCTGCATTACGCCGAACATGCCCGCCTGTTCCGCGCGCAACTGCGAAAGATCGACTGATGCGCAATGACCGCGGTTCCTTGATGCGGCCCTTCCCGCTGCCGGAAAGCGCCTCGCGCCCCGTCGTGACGCCGCTCAGCCCGTCGGTGGTCTATGCCAGCGACACCCCCGATGCGCTGGATGCGCAATACGAGGGCCGGGTGCAGGGGTATACCTATGCCCGCGAAGGCCACCCCAATGCCGACGTGGTGGCGGCGCGGATCGACGCGATGGAGGGGGCGACGGGCGGAATCGTCACCGGCTCGGGCATGGCGGCGGTGACGGCGGTGCTGCTGGGGCTGCTGCGCTCTGGCGATCATGTGATCGGCGGCAACCAGCTTTATGGGCGCAGCCTGCGCCAGATGAAGGAGGATCTGCCGCGGCTGGGCATTGCCACCACGCTGGCGGATGCGGGGGACGTGGACGCGGTGCGCGCCGCGCTGCGCCCGGAAACCCGGCTGGTTCTGGTCGAGGTCGTGTCGAACCCCGCGCTGCGGGTGGCCGATATCGACGGACTGGCCGCGCTGTGTCGGAACGCGGGCGTCCTGCTGGCGGTGGACAACACCTTCACCACGCCGCGCGCCTTTCGGCCCTTCGACCACGGCGCCGACATCGTGATCCATTCGGTGACCAAGCTGCTGGCGGGCCATTCCGACGTGACCCTGGGCTATGCGGTCGCGCGAGATCCGGCGCTGAACGAGGCGATGCGGGTCTTTGCCGTGACCGCCGGGCTGACGCCCAGCCCGTTTGACTGCTGGCTTGCCGAACGAGGGATGCTGTCCTTTGACCTACGGTTCGACCGCGCCCAGGCCACGGCGGAGGCGCTGGCCGATCACCTGGCCGGGCTGCCCGGCGTGAAACGGGTGATCTATCCCACCCGGCCCGACCACCCCGACCACGCCCGCGCGGCGGCGCTTTTGCAGGGGCAGGGCTGCAACATGGTCAGTTTCGAACTCGACGGCGGGCGGGCGGCGGCCAACGCCTTTACCCGCGCCGCCGAAGAGCTGGCCTTTGCGCCCACGCTGGGCGACGTGGGCACGACGCTGTCGCACCCCGCCTCGTCCTCGCACCGGGCGCTGAGCGCGGAGGAACGCGCCGCGCTGGGGCTGGGCGAGGGGTTTTTCCGCGTCTCGGTTGGGCTTGAGGATCTGGAGGCACTGAGGGAAGTGTTCACCCGCGCCGTGGCCGAGGCGACGGGCGGCTGAGGCATGGACCGGCTGACCCGCGATATGATTCAGGCGATTCCGATGCCGGCGCTTCTGGTGGACCGGATGGAACGGATCGCCGCCTGCAACGATGCGGCACACGAGCTTCTGGGCGACCGGATCGAGGGACTGAATTTCGCGATGGTGCTGCGCCAGCCGCAGGTGATCGCGGCGATCGAGGCGGCGCTGTTTCAGGGCGAAGGCCGCACGGTGCGACACATTTCGGTCGAGGGCAGCAACGAAACCGCGCACGAGGTCACCTGCCGCCCCGTGCACGGGCCCGACGGCCGCATGGCGATGCTGGTGTTCCGCGATGTCAGCGATCTGGAGCAGGCCAGCGAGATGCGGCGGGATTTCGTGGCCAATGTCAGTCACGAACTGCGCACGCCGCTCACCGCGCTGATGGGGTTCATCGAGACGCTGCGCGGCCCGGCCCGCGACGATGCGGCCGCGCGCGAACGGTTCCTGGGCATCATGGAGGCCGAAGCCGCGCGAATGAACCGGCTGGTGACGGACCTGCTGTCGCTGAACCGGGTCGAAAGCGAAGAGCGCCTGCGCCCGTCGGACCCGGTGGATCTGGGCGCGGTCGCGGGCTCCACGCTCAAGTCGCTGGAGCCGCTGGCGCAGGATGCCGGGGTCGAACTGCGGCTTACCGCGCCGAAAGAGCCGGTCGTGGTGCCGGGCGATGCCGATCAGTTGCGGCAGGTTCTGACCAACCTGGTCGAGAACGCGATCAAGTATGGCGGCAGCGGCGGCGAGGTGACGGTCACGGTCGAGCCGTCCGACCGAGATCCCGCAGTGCGCGGCCCCGCGGCGCGCATCGAGGTCGCCGACAAGGGGCCCGGCATCGCGCCGCACCACCTGCCGCGCCTGACCGAACGGTTCTATCGCGCCGACAACCACCGGTCGCGCCAGCTGGGCGGAACCGGGCTGGGGCTGGCGATCGTCAAGCACATCGTGAACCGCCACCGCGGGCGGCTATTGGCCCGCAGCCGACCGGGCGAGGGCGCCGTCTTTACCGTGATTCTGCCGCGTTGACCGCGCGGTCGGCAATGCGCGCAGGTCATGGCGGCTTTTCGCTGGAAAGTCGGGCAAATCCGGCTCCTGTCATGAAACTGTTACATCGCTGTCACAAAAGCTTTGCCCGACGGCCTTAGTCCGGCACCCGAGATCATCATTGGGGTGATCAGACAACATGCACAAGATGGAGACAGGCATGTCCTTTCTGAAACTCGCCGTATCCACGCTGGCCGTCGCGGCCGTGTCCGCCACGGCGGCCGCCGCCCGCGACCAGATCCGAATTGTCGGCTCGTCCACGGTGTTCCCGTTCTCGACCGCGGTGGCCGAACAGTTCGGCCGCACCACGGATTTCAAGACGCCGGTGGTGGAATCGACCGGCTCGGGCGGCGGGATGAAGCTGTTCTGCGCGGGCGTCGGGCAGGAGCATCCCGACATCACCAATGCCTCGCGCCGGATGAAGGCCGGGGAATTCAAGATGTGCCAAGAAAACGGCGTGACCGAGATCACGGAGGCCAAGATCGGCTTTGACGGCATCGTGATCGCCAACGCGATGGACGCGCCCGAATTCGACATCACCCTGGGCCAGCTGTGGACGGCGCTGGCCGCCGATGGGCCCCGGCCGTCGAAGTGGAGCGAGATCGACCCCTCGCTGCCGGACATCAAGATCGAGGTGCTGGGACCGCCGCCGTCCTCGGGCACGCGCGATTCCTTCGAGGAACTGGCGATGTACAAGGGCTGCCGCGAGGCCGGCAAGGACAAGGCCTACTGCAAGAAGGAAGGCAGGCACGTCCGCGAAGACGGCGTCTTCGTCGAGGCCGGCGAAAACGACAACCTGATCGTGTCCAAGCTGGAAGCCAACCCCGATGCGCTCGGCGTGTTCGGCTTCTCCTTCCTCGACCAGAACTCGGACGCGCTGAAGGGCGCGAAGATCGACGGGGTGGAGCCGAATTTCGAAACCATTTCCGCCGGCGACTACCCGATTTCCCGCTCGATGTATTTCTACATCAAGAACGCGCATGTGGGCGTGGTGCCTGGCATTCAGGAATATGCCAACGAGTTCATGTCCGACGCGGCCTCGGGCGAAGAGGGCTATCTGGTGGACAAGGGGCTGATCCCGCTGCCGGCGGACGAACACGCCAAATGGCAGGAATCGGTGCGCAACCTGACCCCGATGACCGGAAACGAGTGGAACTGATCCGCCGATTGTGACAAAGGGGCGGCAGACGCCCCGACGGGGACGGCCGGTCCGAGGATCGGCCGTCCCGATTGTCCGGGGCTGACCCAAAACCGATATCGCAGGAACCGCCATGACTTCGATACTGGCAGCTCTGGTCCTGGTCGCCGCAATCGGCGCCTTTCTCATGGGACGCCTCCGCGCCGCCCGGCTGGCCGGGAACACGCCTTCGGCGCTGCATTCGCGCCCGCAATATCACGGCTATTTCGGTTTTCTTCTGGTCGCTCTGTGTGGATGGGGGGCGCTGATCGCGATGACGGTGCTGTCCAATTGGCATATCGAGCATGTGCTGATGGGCCGGATCGCCGAGATCGCGCCCGACAAGCCATTCATCGAGCACCAGTTGATCCTGTCGGATGCGCGTGCGCTGGCGGTGGCGCGGGTGTCCTCGGCCAGCGATGACCTGCGGCTGGAGATCGCGGCGCGGTTTTCGTCGCTCGCGGCGATCTGGGGCTGGGTTCGGATCGCGGTGGTGGCCGGTGTGACAGGGCTGGCGTTTCTCTACGCTCAGCGCAAGATCGCGCCGGACTGGCGGGCCCGCAACCGGACCGAGGCGATCGTCAAGGCGATCCTCGCCGTCACCGCCGGGATCGCGATCGTGACGACGGTCGGAATCTTTCTGTCGCTGATCTTCGAGACGGTGACATTCTTTGAAAATATCGGCTGGCGCGTGGACAAGTTCCTGTTCGGGACCACCTGGAGCCCGCTTTCGGGCGTGCATTCGGGCCACATGGATGCCGACAAGGTGGGCGCGATCCCGCTCTTTGCCGGCACGCTGATGATCACGCTGATCGCGATGCTGGTGGCGGTGCCGATCGGGCTGTTCGCGGCGATCTATCTGTCGGATTTCGCAGGGCCCCGGATGCGGTCGATCGCCAAGCCGATGCTCGAGGTGCTGGCGGGCGTTCCCACCGTCGTCTACGGCTTTTTCGCCGCGATCACCGTGGCGCCATTCCTTCGCAACACCGGCGACGTGATCGGCATCCCGATCGCGTCCGAATCGGCGCTGGTCGCGGGGCTGGTCATGGGGATCATGATCATTCCCTTCATCTCGTCGCTGTCGGATGACGTGATCAACGCCGTGCCGCAGGCGCTGCGGGATGGCTCTTACGGGCTGGGCGCCACGCAGGCCGAAACCATCACCAAGGTCGTCCTGCCCGCCGCCATGCCGGGGATCGTGTCGGCAGCGCTGCTGGGCTTTTCCCGGGCGGTGGGGGAAACCATGATCGTGGTGATGGCCGCGGGGCAGGGCGCCAACCTGACCGCCAACCCGTTTGAGGCCGTGACCACGGTGACCGTGCAGATCGTGGCGCTGATCACCGGCGATATCGAAGCCTCGGTCGCCGCCGGGCCGGCCTTTACCCTGGGCTTCACGCTGTTCGTCATCACGCTGTTGATGAACGTGGCGGCGCAAAAGGTCGTGGCCCGGTTCCGCGAACAGTATGACTGAGGGGGATGCCGAGATGACCGACGCAACCCGTATCCATCGCCCCGGCCTGATCGAAGCCTCCCGCACCGACCCGCATCTGCGCAAACGCCGTCGGTCGGTGCTTCGGCTCAAGGCCTATGGCCTGGCCGCGATCTTTGTCTCCGGCCTGGCCCTGGTGGCGCTGATGGGCTCGATCCTGGTCAAGGCGTCGGCCACGCTCAGCGAAAGCTATCTTACGCTTCCGGTGACGCTGGAGGCCGACAGGATCGACCCCGACGGCACGGGCGATCCAAAGGTGATCCGGCGCGGCGATTTCGTCGGCATCACCAAGCAGGCACTGCGCGACACCTTTCCGCAGGTGAAATCGCGCAAGGCGAAGAAGGAACTTTACGGGCTGATTTCGTCGGGGGCGCCCTTTGAACTGGCCGAACATGTTGCGGCCAACCCGGACCTGATTGGCCGGACCATCGAATTTCCGCTTCTGGCCTCGGACGTGACCGACCTTTATCTCAAGGGCGAATTCGGGCAGCTCCAGCCGATGCAGACCTCGGGCGCGCTGACCGTGACGGGCAAGGGCAAGAAGCTGCAAATCGTCTCGACCGCCGCCGATTTTGCCGCAGCCCTGGAGGTGGTGAAGGAACGTCTGCTGGCCGATGCCGCCGCGCTGCGCCGCAAGGCTGCGCTGCAGAACAACGGCGTTGCGGCCTTTCGCGACCGGGCACAATCGGCGGAGACCGAGGAAGCGCGCGCCGCCAATCTCGCCGAGGCCGACAAGCGCGCGGCCGAGCGCGACCGCCTGCTGGCCGAGGCCGAAGAGCTGGAGGCGCGCGCAGCCGGCGAGGGCGGTTCGGAAAAGCTGACGCGCAAGGACCGGTCGCTGATGCTGCATGTCAATGGCGGCTGGATCAAGCTGACCTCGATCGCGCCCGGCCGTGCCACCGGCGTCGAGCTGACCCCCGTGGAGGGGCCGGTCGAAAACGTGACCGACTGGGCGCTGTTCCTGTCGGATCTGCCCGAAGCCTCGCGCAAGGTGTCCGACCTGTCGGTGGCGCTGATCGAGGATCTGGGCGCGCGCGGCGCGGTGGATCAGGTCTTCAACTGGCGTTTCTTCTTCGCCAGCGATTCGCGCGAACCGGAACTGGCCGGCATACGCGGCGCCGTGGTGGGGTCCTTCTGGACCATGCTGGTGACCTTCCTGCTGGCCTTCCCCATCGGCGTTCTGGGCGCGATCTATCTTGAGGAATTCGCGCCCCGCAACCGGTTCACCGATTTCATCGAGGTCAACATCAACAACCTGGCTGCGGTGCCGTCGATCATCTTCGGTCTGCTGGGGTTGGCGGTGGTCATCGGCTTCTTCGGGGTGCCGCGTTCGTCGCCGCTGGCGGGGGGGATCGTGTTGGCGCTGATGACGCTGCCGACGATCATCATCGCCAGTCGTGCCGCGATCGCCGCCGTGCCGCCGTCGATCCGCGAGGCGGCGCTTGGGGTGGGGGCCTCGCACCAGCAGGCGGTGTTCCACCACGTCCTGCCGCTGGCGGTGCCGGGCATGCTGACCGGGGCGATCCTGGGCATGGCGAGCGCGCTGGGGGAAACCGCGCCACTCATCATGATCGGCATGGTGGCCTTCATCGTCGATGTGCCCCAGGGCATCACCGACAGCGCCACCGCCCTGCCGGTGCAGGTTTATCGCTGGTCGGACTTTCCCGAACGCGCCTTCGAGGCCCGCACGGCCGCCGCGATCGTGGTTCTGATGGTGTTTCTGGTGGCGATGAATGGTATTGCCATCTTGCTGCGCCGCCGGTTCGAGCGGCGATGGTAAGGGGGGGCGGGCCGATGAATGTGATGCAAGATGTGGAGAAGCAGGTGACCGACACCGAGATCAAGTTCGCCGCCCGGAACGTGAACGTCTTCTACGGCGACGCGCAGGCGATCAAGGACGTGAACGTGGATATCCGGGACAAGATGGTGACCGCGTTCATCGGACCTTCGGGCTGCGGCAAGTCCACCTTTCTGCGCTGTCTGAACCGGATGAACGACACGATCCCGATCTGCCGGGTCGAGGGCGAAATCCGCCTGGATGGCGAGGACATCTATGACAAGCGTGTGGATCCGGTGCAGCTGCGTGCCCGCGTCGGCATGGTGTTCCAGAAGCCCAACCCGTTCCCCAAGTCGATCTACGACAACGTGGCCTACGGGCCGCGCATTCACGGGCTGGCCCGCAACAAGGCCGAGCTTGACGAGATCGTGGAAAAGGCCCTTCGCCGCGGCGCGCTGTGGGACGAGGTCAAGGACCGCCTGCACGAACCCGGCACCGGCCTGTCGGGCGGCCAGCAGCAGCGCCTGTGCATCGCCCGCGCGGTGGCCACCGAACCCGAGGTGCTGCTGATGGACGAACCCTGTTCGGCGCTGGACCCGATCGCCACCGCGCAGGTCGAAGAGCTGATCGACGAGCTTCGCGCGCGCTACTCGGTGGTGATCGTGACCCATTCGATGCAGCAGGCCGCGCGGGTCAGCCAGAAGACCGCCTTCTTCCATCTCGGCGAATTGGTGGAATTCGGCGAAACCGCGCAGATATTCACCAACCCGGTCGATCCCCGCACCGAAAGCTACATCACCGGCCGGATCGGCTGAGCAGGAGCGAAACGGACATGTCGGAACAACATATCCTCTCTGCCTTCGACCGCGACATCGAACGGATCCAGGCGGAAATCATGAAGATGGGCGGGCTGGTCGAGGACGCGATCCGCAACGCGGCCAAGTCCCTGGAGAGCCGCGACGTCGAACTGGCCGATCAGGTCCGCGCCGGTGACAAGGCCATCGACGCGATGGAAGAGCGCATCAACGAGGACACCGCCCGCCTGATCGCGCTGCGCGCGCCAACGGCGGGCGACTTGCGGCTGGTGTTGGCGGTGATGAAGATCGCCGCCAATCTCGAGCGGATCGGCGACTATGCCAAGAACATGGCCAAACGTACCAGGGTTCTGGTGGACAGCCCGGTCGTGGGCGATACCGCGTCGGCGCTGCGGCGCATGGCGATGGAGGTGCAGCGGATGCTCAAGGACGCGCTAGACGCCTATATCCAGCGCGACGTGGAACTGGCCGAAGACGTGATCGAGCGCGACAAGGATATCGACCAGATGTACAACGCGCTCTTCCGCGAGCTTCTGACCTTCATGATGGAGGATCCGCGCAACATCACCCCGGCGATGCACATGCATTTCATCGCCAAGAACACCGAACGGATGGGGGATCACGTCACCAACATCGCCGAGCAGCTGATCTACGTCGTCACCGGCGAACGTCCCGGCGAGGACCGGCCCAAGGCCGACAGGACCTCGACGTCCAAGGCCTGAGGTGAACCCATGTCCGCCGACCAGCCAACGGTTCTCGTGGTCGAGGACGAACCGGCCCAGCGCGAGGTTCTCGCCTACAATCTCGAGGCCGAGGGCTTTCGTGTCCTGCGAGCCGGGGACGGCGAAGAGGCGCTCCTGCAGATCCGCGAGACGCCGCCCGATATCGTGGTGCTCGACTGGATGATGCCGCGCCTCAGCGGGCTCGAGGTCTGCCGCCGGCTGAAGATCCGGCCCGAGACGCGCAACATCCCCGTGATCATGCTTTCGGCCCGCACCGAAGAGGTGGACCGCGTGCGCGGGCTGGAAACCGGCGCGGACGACTATGTGATCAAACCTTACTCGCTGGCGGAACTGATGGCGCGGGTGAGGGTCCAGCTGCGCCGCGTGCGGCCGGCGGCCGCGGGGATGCGGCTGGAACATGACGACATCGTGCTCGATTCCGAAACCCATCGCGTCACCCGCGGCGGGGTAGAGATCCGGCTCGGTCCGACCGAATTCCGCCTGCTCGCGGCGCTGATCGAAAAGCCCGGCCGCGTCTGGAGTCGCGAGCAACTGCTCGACCGCGTCTGGGGCCGCGACATCTACGTGGACACCCGCACCGTGGACGTGCATGTCGGCCGCCTGCGCAAGGCGCTCACGCGGGGCGGCGGCGCCGACCCGATCCGCACCGTCCGCGGCACCGGCTACGCGCTCGGCTGAGTCCTGCGCCCGACGCGGCGTACGCCATCGAAACGCCACATATCCGGCGACCGGACGACTCCGCGCCCCTGCTTCTTTCTGGTCGGAAATACCCCGGGGGGCGCGGGGGGCAGCGCCCCCCGCCTCGGTCGGATTGGCCCTGCCAATCCGACGCCCTTGTTTTCGGCGCCGGAACCTCAGCCACGCCAGATCCAGCCGCCGCCAAGAACCCGGCTGCCGTCGGTTTCGTAGAACACGCAAGCCTGACCCGGCGACACCCCTTCCTCGGGCGTGAGCAGCTCCACCTCGGCGGTGGTCTCCGACAGCGGCCGCAGGATCGCCTCGCGCGGCGGCCGGGTCGAGCGGACCTTGACCGACAGCTGCCACTCCGCCTGCGACGTGAACGGCGCATCCCCAAGCCAGTTGATCTCGCGCACCGGCACGATCCGGGTCGCCAGCATCTCCTTTGGTCCGACAATCACCCGGCGGCTCTCCACATCCAGCTTCACCACGTAAAGCGGCTCGCTCAACCCGCCGATGCCCAAGCCACGACGTTGCCCGATCGTGTAATGAATCACACCCTCATGCGTGCCCAGCACCCGGCCGTCCGCATGAACGATCTCGCCCGGCTCAGCCGCGCCGGGGCGCAATTTCTCGATCACGCCCGCATAGTTTCCATCGGGCACGAAACAGATGTCCTGGCTGTCGGGCTTGTCCGCCACGGGCAGGCCGTATTGCGCGGCCAGCTTGCGGGTTTCTGCCTTGGACGGCAGATGCCCCAGAGGAAAGCGCAAATACTCCAGCTGTTCGCGCGTGGTGGAGAACAGGAAATAGGACTGGTCGCGCGCGGGGTCGGCGGCGCGGTGCAATTCCGGCCCGTTCGGCCCCATCTTGCGCTGGATATAGTGGCCGGTAGCCATGCAGTCGGCCTCCAGATCCCTGGCCGTCTCCAGAAGATCCTTGAACTTGACCCGCTCGTTGCAGCGGATGCAGGGCACGGGCGTGGCGCCGGCCAGATAGCTGTCGGCGAACTCTTCGATCACCGCGTCGCGAAAGATGTTCTCGTAGTCCAGCACGTAATGCGGAAAACCGCGTTCTTCGGCCACGCGGCGCGCATCGTGGATGTCGATGCCGGCGCAGCACGCGCCCTTCTTCGCCAGCGCCGCCCCGTGGTCATATAGCTGCAGCGTCACGCCCACCACGTCATAGCCTTCCTCGGCCAGCATCGCCGCCACGACAGAGCTGTCCACGCCGCCGGACATGGCCACGACTACCCGCGTCTCCTCGGGCGGTTTCGGCAGGCCGAGCGAATTCGGTTCGGTATCGGTATCCAGCGCCATCGGGGATCTCCTGGGCAGTCGGGGCATCAGGCCGCGCAGAATATAGGAAAATGCGAGGCAATCACAAGGCCGCGTTTCACCGGCCATTAAGCCGCCCCAGAGCAGCCTCTCCACGTCAGAAGGGAATGGAGCGGAGATGTTCTTGAAAAAGGTGGAAGGACCGCGGGCGGTCACGCTGCCCGATGGAACGGTGATGACACGGGCCGACCTGCCGCCCGCCGATACCGTGCGATGGGTCGCCTCGCGGAAACTGGCCGTGGTGCGCGGCGTGATCTACGGGCTGATTTCGGAATCCGAGGCCAAGCGCCGCTATGGGCTGAGCGACGAGGAATTTGCCGGCTGGGTGCGGGCCATCGCGGAACATGGCGAGGATGCGCTCAAGACCACGCGATTGAAAAAGTATAGACAACCATAGGTAGAATTTGCTACGCCATGAACATGGTAACGACGGGTTAACCTTTCTTGTTCAGGGTGCGGGTAATTCGGAACCACGTTCAAGGCGGAGAATACAAAGATGCGGATCCTTCTGGTCGAGGATGACCCCACAACCTCCAAGAGTATCGAGATGATGCTGACCCACGCGAACCTGAACGTCTATGCCACCGACATGGGCGAAGAGGGCGTGGATCTCGCCAAGCTCTACGACTACGACCTGATTCTGCTGGATCTCAATCTGCCGGACATGAACGGTCACGAGGTGCTGCGCCAGATCCGCATGGCGCGCGTGGAAACCCCCATCCTGATCCTGTCGGGGGTGGACGACACGGAAAACAAGATCAAGGGCTTCGGCTTTGGCGCCGACGACTACCTGACCAAACCGTTCCATCGCGAGGAACTGGTGGCGCGGATCCATGCGATCATCCGCCGGTCCAAGGGGCATTCGCAGTCGGTGATCCGCACAGGCAAGATCGCGGTGAACCTGGACGCCAAGACCGTGGAAGTGGACGGCGAGCCGGTGCACCTGACCGGAAAGGAATACCAGATGCTGGAGCTGCTCAGCCTGCGCAAGGGCACGACGCTGACCAAGGAGATGTTCCTCAACCACCTCTATGGCGGCATGGACGAGCCCGAGCTGAAGATCATCGACGTGTTCATCTGCAAGCTGCGCAAGAAGCTCAGCGCCGCAACCGGGGGCGAGAACTATATCGAGACAGTATGGGGCCGCGGCTATGTCCTGCGCGACCCGCAGGAGGATCACGGCGGGCGCAAGGTGGCAGTCAGCGCCTGACCCGTCTGGACCTGGCCGCGGCCACGCCCTATCACTTGTCGCGCAACGACAGGGGGCGGGCCGTGACCGAGGACGTGGACGTAGACGAACTGACGCCCGAGCAGGCGAAGGCGGAACTGGCGCGGCTGGCCGGGATCCTGAACCGGGCGAACGAAGCCTATTACCAGAAGGCGCAGCCGTTCATTTCCGATGCCGAATATGACCGCCTGAAGCGGCGGAACGCGGCGATCGAGGCGCGCTTTCCCGAACTCAAGCGCCCCGACAGCCCGACCGAGAAGGTGGGGGCCCGGCCGGCGGAGGGGTTTTCGAAGGTTCGCCACCGTATCCCGATGCTGTCGCTGGCCAATGCCTTCAGCGACGAGGATGTGTTCGATTTCGATGCGGGCATCCGGAACTATCTGGGGCTGCCGGCCGCGGCGCGGCTGGACTACACGGCGGAGCCCAAGATCGACGGGCTGTCCCTGTCGCTGCGCTATGAAGGCGGTCGGCTGGTGGAGGCGGCCACGCGGGGCGACGGGCAGGAGGGCGAGAACGTCACTGCCAATGCCCTGACCATCGGCGACATCCCGCACCGGGTCGACGGCGCGCCGGAGATTCTCGAAGTGCGGGGCGAGGTCTACATGAGCCACGCCGATTTCGACGCGCTGAACGCCCGGATCGAGGCGGAGAACGTCGAGCGAAAGAAGCGGGGACGGCGCGCTCTGCCGACCTTTGCCAACCCGCGCAACGCCGCCGCCGGGTCGCTGCGCCAGCTCGATCCCGAGGTCACGCGGTCCCGTCCGTTGCGTTTCTTTGCCTATGCCTGGGGTGAACTGTCCGAGCCTCTTGCGGATACGCAAATGGCGGCGATGGAGCGGCTGGCCGCGCTGGGTTTTCCGGTGAACGATCTGACCCGGCTGTGCAACGGCCCGGCCGAGATGCTGGGGCATTATCGCGTCATCGAGGCGCAGCGGGCGACGCTGGGCTATGACATCGACGGCGTGGTTTACAAGGTCAACGATCTGCGCCTGCAGGCCCGGCTGGGGTTCCGCTCCACCACCCCGCGTTGGGCGATTGCGCACAAGTTTCCGGCCGAAACCGCCTGGACCCGGCTTCTGGCGATCGACATCCAGGTCGGCCGCACCGGCGCGCTGTCGCCGGTGGCGCGCCTGCAGCCGGTGACGGTGGGCGGCGTCGTGGTCAGCAACGCCACGCTGCACAACGAGGACTACATCGCCGGGCGCGACGCCAACGGCAACCCGATCCGTGGCGGCAAGGACATCCGCGTGGGCGACTGGGTTCAGGTCTATCGCGCCGGCGACGTGATCCCCAAGGTGGCGGATGTGGACCTGTCGCGCCGCCCGCCGGACGCGGCGCCCTATCAGTTCCCCACCACCTGCCCCGAATGCGGCAGCCCCGCCGTGCGGGAAGAGGGCGATTCGGTGCGCCGCTGCACCGGCGGGCTGATCTGCCCGGCGCAGGCGGTGGAAAAGCTCAAGCATTTCGTGAGCCGCGCGGCCTTCGACATCGAAGGGCTGGGCGCCAAGCAGGTCGAACAGTTTCATGCCGACGGCTGGATTCGCGAACCGGCGGACATCTTCACGCTGGAGGAGCGCTTTGGCAGCGGCCTGCAACAGCTGAAGAACCGCGAAGGCTGGGGCGAGAAATCCGCCGAAAACCTCTTTGCCGCGATCCGCGCGCGCCGGCGCATACCGCTCAACCGGCTGATCTTTGCCCTTGGCATCCGCCACGCGGGCGAGGCGGCCGCGCGCGATCTGGCCCGCTACTATGGCACCTGGGAGGCTTTCGTGCACGCGATCGACACCGCGCGGCCGGCCGCACTGGCCCACCGGGCGGCGGACGAGGCCGAGGCGGCCGAGCGGATCGCAGCCCAACGCGAAGGTCGCAGACCCGAGATCGCAAAGGTCCGCGCCCGCGCCTGGGAGGCCTGCGCCGTTCCGCCCGAGGCCAAAGCCGCCTGGGAGGAACTGACCGGCATCGACGGCATCGGCCCGGTTCTGGCACTTTCGCTGTCGGACGCCTTTGCCAATCCCGAAGAGCGCGCCTCGATCGACCGTCTGGTGTCTCATCTGGAGGTGGAGCCGGTTGAACGCCCCGCCGCCGCCGATAGCCCGGTGGCGGGCAAGACAGTGGTATTCACTGGCACTCTGGAGAAGATGACCCGGGCCGAGGCCAAGGCACGAGCCGAGGCGCTGGGGGCCAAGGTGGCCGGATCGGTCAGCCGCAAGACGGATCTGGTCGTGGCCGGTCCCGGCGCGGGCTCCAAGGCGAGGAAGGCCGCCGAGCTGGGGGTTGAGATCATCGACGAGGACAGCTGGCTTGAGATGATCGGGGGCACATGAGCGGGAGGCCCGAGCAGCTTTTCCCGATCTTCGCGGGGCTCGAGACGCTGGATGGCGTGGGGCCGCGCACCGCGAAGCTGTTGCAGCAGGCCGAGATCGAAACCCCGCGGGATCTGCTGTTTTCGCTGCCCTATTCGGTGGTGGACCGGCGCAGGCGCGACACGGTGCAAGGGCTGGATCTGCCCTGCACGGCGACCATTGAGGTCACTGTCGGCGCTCACAGGCCGCCGGCGCGTCGGGGCGGGCCGTATCGCGTGCATGTTTCGGACGCGCGCACCGACTTCCAGCTGGTGTTCTTTCACGCCCGCAGCGACTATCTGAACCGCGTCCTGCCGTCGGGCGCGCGCCGGGTGGTGTCGGGCCGGATCGAGCTGTTCGACGGGATGGCGCAGATGGTGCATCCCGATCACATCCTGCCGCCCGAAGAGGCCGCCGAGATCCCCGATTTCGAGCCGGTCTACCACCTGACGCAAGGAATCAGCCAAAAGGTGATGGCGCGGGCAGTGCGCAGCGCGCTGGCGCGGGTGCCGGACCTGCCCGAATGGATCGACCCGGCCTTGGTGGCGCAGAAGGGGTGGCCGGCCTGGGCCGATGCGGTCCGGCAGGCCCATGCGCCCAGGGGGATGCAGGATCTGTCGCCGTCGGCGCCCGCGCGCGAAAGGCTGGCCTATGACGAACTCTTCGCGCATCAGCTCACGCTTGCGCTCGCACGGCGGCGCGAACGCAAGGCCCGCGGCATCGTCAGCGTGGCGACGGGCAAGCTGCAGCGGCGCGTGCTTGACGCGCTGCCTTACCGGCCCACGGCTGCGCAGATGCGGGCGATCGAGGAGATCGCCGCCGACATGGCCGCGCCGGAACGGATGAACCGACTGCTGCAAGGCGACGTGGGCGCGGGCAAAACGCTGGTCGCCTTCATGGCACTGCTGGTCGCGGTCGAGGCCGGTGGTCAGGGGGTGATGATGGCCCCGACCGAGATCCTCGCACGCCAGCATCTGGAAGGGCTGCGCCCGCTGGCCGAACAGGCCGGCGTCGTGCTCGAGATCCTGACCGGGCGCGATAAGGGGGCGGAGCGGCGGGCCAAGCTGGCCGCATTGAAAGAAGGAAGGATCCAGATCCTCGTCGGCACCCATGCCGTGTTCCAGGAGGACGTGGAATTCCGCGACCTCCGGCTGGCCATTGTGGACGAACAGCACAGGTTCGGCGTGCGGCAGCGGATGGAACTGGCGGACAAGGGCGTGGCGGCGGATCTGCTGGTGATGACGGCGACGCCGATCCCGCGCAGCCTGGCGCTGGCGCAATATGGCGACATGGACGTGTCGGTGCTGGATGAAAAACCCCCGGGCCGCAAGCCGATCCGCACAGCCATCGTCAGCGCCGAACGGATGGACGAGATCGTGGAGCACCTGCGCCGCGCCGTGGCCGAGGGGCGGCAATGCTATTGGGTCTGCCCGCTGGTCGAGGAATCCGAAACCCGCGACCTGACCGCCGCCCAGGAACGCTTTGCCCATCTGCGCGCGGCGTTGGGCGAGGGCGTGGTGGGCCTGGTCCACGGCCAGATGCCCCCGGCCGAGAAGGACGCGGCCATGGCGGCGTTTCAGGAAGGCCGCACGCGGGTTCTGGTGGCGACCACGGTGATCGAGGTCGGCGTGGATGTACCCAATGCCTCGATCATGGTCATCGAGCGGGCCGAGATCTTCGGTCTCGCCCAGTTGCACCAGCTGCGCGGTCGCGTGGGGCGGGGCGACGCGGAGTCGACCTGCCTTCTGGTCTATCGCCCGCCGCTGACCGAGGGCGGCCGGCGGCGGCTGGAGATCCTGCGCGAGACCGAGGACGGGTTCCGCATCGCCGAGGCCGATCTGCAGATGCGCGGGGCCGGCGATCTGATCGGCACAGCGCAGTCCGGCCTGCCGCGGTTCCGCGTGGCCGATCTGGAATCGCAGGCGGGCCTCATGGCCACCGCGCAAAGCGACGCCCGCGCGCTGCTCGCCAGGGATCCCGCGCTGGAGACCGACCGGGGCCGCGCCGCGCGCATGCTGTTGTGGCTGATGCAGCAGGACCGCGCGATCCGCCTGATCAAGATCGGGTGAGCGGCGCGGACCGAAATGTTCGCGTGTGTTCTCTTTTAGTTCTTTACATGTCCTGAAAAATATGAGAACAAAAAGTCAACAAGCCGTTAACGCCGGTGCCCAACCCGGCCAGGAAGAGGAAGACAAGGATGTTGACCGAAATCGCCGAAGTTCTCCGCCGGTCGCGTGATACGTTCCTTCAGGATCTGATCGGTGCGGCGTCTCTGGCGGTGATGCTGGTTGCCGCTCTCTACATTCCCGCTTTCTAGCTGTTCTGCCTGCGATCTCGACGGGAAGGGTCCGACCTGTCCCGACTGTCCCTGGGGTGATCTGCCTGTTTGCACCCCTTCGGACCCGGGATCCCGCGCCACTCCCCATCCCGGCGCCGGATCTCCCGATAGTCCCGAGAGTCGCAACTGCTGCCGCGGCCCCGCCGGGGGTCGCGGCATTTTTTTGCCGAAAATCAATTGGCTGCGGGCCGTTCCTTGCGCTGCCGTTCAGCAAAGACCGTCTGGCCCAGTTTCAACGTTTCTTCCTCGAGCGCGGTCAGCCCGGCCGAGGCTGCAGCCCCATCGCCGGCCTCGATTGCATCGGCGATGCGCGAATGCAACGCCACGATCGCCTCGCGCGAGCGGGCGGTAAAGGTGATCATGTTCATCAACGGTTGCATCGCCTCGACCGCGCCGGCCAGATGATAGGACAGGACCGGGTTGCCTGCCCCGTCCACCAGCGCCCGATGAAACGCCACGTCCGAGGCGCAGAAGGCCTCGTCGGTCAGGCCCGGCTGGCTTTGCCGCACGATCTCGGCCCGCATCGTCGCCAGATGATCGGCGGTCCGCCGCTGCGCCGACAGTGGCGCACAGGCCCGTTCCAGCGCATAGCGCGCCTCGCAGGCGGTTTCGAAACTGACCGCATTCATCGACAGCAAGAGGGTTGAGGTAGTAATCTGCTGCGAATAGGCGTCCTCGAACCGAAGCCGGTTGACGAAGGCGCCGCCGGCCGCGCCGCGCTGGGTGCGGATCAGCGACTGTGCCGCCAGTCGCTTCAATGCTTCGCGCACGGTGGGACGGGACACGTTGAAATGGTCCGCCAGTTCCGATTCCGACGGCAGGCGTTCATCCACGATCAGATCGCCGTTGACGATGGCATCGCGGATCGCCTGCGCGATCTGGGCCGACAGGTCTGCGGAGCTGTTGGGATCGATCTTCATGGGGTCCGTCAGATTTTATTTGTCTGACATTTAAAAGTCTGACATTTAAATTGCAAGAACCGAATCGCAGGATCAGGGTGGAGGGGTCCCATGCTGGCACATCGGATCAGGGCTATGGCCGCACCGCACTGGCTGGCGCTCTTTGGCGTGATTCTGGCGGCCTGGGGTATCCTTTACATGATGGCGGTGCCTGCGGATTTGCGCGATGCAGCAAACATTTACGGGGCAGAGTTCTGGCGCGATCTCTGCACGCTGACGCCCGATGCCGCCGGTTTCGGTCGGATGGTCCTGATGTGGGTTCTTATGTCGGCTGCGATGATGGCACCGACGGTGCTGCCGGCTCTGGCAACCTATGACGATCTCGGCCATTCCGGCGCGCAGACCAGCATGTGGCGCCTCATAGGGGGCTATCTCGCTGTCTGGATCGGCTATTCGCTGCTGGCGGCGGGGGCGCAGATGGCGCTCTTCCGCGCCGGTCTGCTCGACCCTCTGGGGCGGAGCGCCAGCGCCTTGCTGTCGGCTGCGCTTCTGGGGGTGGCCGGGCTCTACCAGTTCTCGGCGCTGAAAGAGGCGTGCCTGTCCAAATGCCGGATGCCGCTGACCTTTTTCATGCAGCACTGGGACGAAGGCCCTTGGCGGAACGGGCTGCGGCTGGGTCTTGTATGCCTGGGCTGCTGTTGGGCGCTGATGGCGCTGGCATTCGTCGGCGGGGTGATGAACCTTGCCTTCATGGGGCTCGCCACGATGCTGATGGTTCTGGAGAAACTGCCCGAGATCGGGCGCTGGATCACCCGTCCGCTGGGTGCCGCTCTTCTGGGCGCGGCGGGCTGGATGACGTTCACCGCATTCTGAGAGGAGTAACGAGATGGCACTGGACGGCGAAGTGGGAACGGTTCCCTGGACAATAAAGGGTGAACTGATCCTGAACTGCAACTGCACGGTTTTCTGCCCCTGCGTGATCAGCCTTGGCAAGCACCCCCCGACCGAGGGCTACTGCCAGGCCTGGGCCGGGGTGCGCATCGACGAAGGATCCTACGGCGATGTTGACCTGTCGGGGCTGAATGTCGGGCTGTTTCTGGAAATCCCCGGCAACATGGGGCGCGGCAACTGGAAGGCGGCGGCTTTCATCGACGATCGCGCCAGCGACGACGCCTACGAGGCGCTGGTGAACATCTTCTCCGGCGCCGCGCGCGGCACGACGGGTCTCTTTGGCCTGCTGGTCAGCGAATTCCTGGGTGCCGAGAAGACCGAGGTCGTGTTCGAAACCGAAGGCAAGGAGCGTCGCCTGCGCGTCGGCAAGAAAATCCAGGGCGCCGTCGTCCCGATCGAAGGCAAGGACGGCAAGGAGGTGGTCGTGACCAACACCGAATACTGGATGGGCCCCGACATCACCGTCGCAACCGCCACCAAGGGCCGCGTGCGCGCCTTCGGTCGGGTCTGGGATTTTGACGGGCGTTCGGCCGAGATCTGCCAGATCGACTGGCACGGCCCGCGCTGACACAGGGACGGCCGGTGCCTGACGCAAGCGCCGGCCGACGACAGGGACCGAATTCCGCTTCTTTCTGGTCCGAAATACCCCCGCCGGAGGCTCCCGCATTTTCCGCGCGCGCATCGGCCGGGGGGCATGAACGACCGGGAGGATGCGACCATGCAGGGAGAGAGGAGAATGGCAACGATCACGCCTTCGCGCCGGGTCCGGCGCACGCCGTTCTCGGACGGGGTCGAGGCCGCAGGGGTCAAGGCCTATACCGTCTACAACCATATGCTGCTGCCCACCATGTTCGAAAGCCTCGAGGCCGATGCGGCGCATCTGAAGCAGAACGTCCAGGTCTGGGACGTGTCCTGCGAACGGCAGGTGAGCGTTCGCGGACCCGACGCGTTGCGGTTGATGAGGATGGTCAGTCCCCGCGACATGGGGCGGATGGCCGACGACCAGTGCTACTATGTGCCGATCACGGACCACAGGGGCGGCATGCTGAACGACCCCGTGGCGATCAAGCTGGCGCAGGATCACTACTGGCTGAGCCTTGCCGATGGCGACCTGCTGCAATTCCTGCTGGGGATCGCCGTGGCTCTTGGTCTGGAGGTCGAGATCGAGGAGCCCGACGTCTCGCCGCTGGCAATTCAGGGTCCCAAGGCCGACGAGTTGATGGCGCGCGTCTTCGGCGACGTTGTGCGGGGGATCCGGTTCTTTCGTTACAAGCGGGTGCGCTTTGAAGACCGGGAGTTCGTCGTCGCGCGGTCGGGCTGGTCGAAGCAGGGCGGGTTCGAGATCTATGTCGAGGGGGCCGAATACGGCATGCCTCTGTGGAACAGGCTGATGGCGGCCGGAGAGGATCTGAACGTGCGTGCGGGGTGTCCGAACAACATCGAACGGATCGAAAGCGGGCTGCTGGGCTATGGCTCGGACATGACGCGTGAGAACACGCCCTACGAGGCCGGGTTAGGGCGGTTCTGCAACTCGCCGGACGATTTCATCGGCAAGACGGCCTTGGCCGAGCAGGCGAGGAACGGGCCGCCGCGCCAGATCCGGCCCATGGTGATTGATGGCGAGATCGGACCCTGCACCCGGGCCTGGCCGTTGCTTGCCGGCGGGCGGCGCGTGGGACAGATCGCGTCGGCCGTGTTCAGCCCGGAGTTCGGAGTGAACGTGGCGATCGGCATGGTGGACCGGTCGCACTGGGATCCGGGCACGGTGATCGAAGTCGAAACCGAGCATGGGATGCGCAGAGCGACCGTGCAGGAAAGGTTCTGGCGGTAGTGACGATGGCTGGGGCGGGGGCGAGGGGCGCTGCCCCTCGCGCTCCCCGGAGTATTTGAAGCAAGATGAAGGGACCGGGGACGGTTCGGAAAGGAGAAATCACATGTTCAACGCATTGGTGGTGCGCAAGGACGAGGAAAGCGGCAAGACCAGCGCGGCGGTGGAGCAGATCGGCGTCGACGATCTGCCCGAGGCCGAGGTTCTGGTGGCGGTCGAATATTCGACGGTGAACTACAAGGATGGGCTGTGCATCGGGCCGGGCGGCGGGCTTGTGCGGAAATATCCGCATGTGCCGGGGATCGACTTTGCCGGCACGGTCGAAGAATCCTCCGATCCGCGCTACAAGCCCGGCGACAAGGTGATTCTGACCGGCTGGCGCGTGGGCGAGGCGCATTGGGGGGGCTATGCGCAGAAGGCCCGTGTCAAGGCCGACTGGCTGGTTCCGCTCCCCGAGGGGCTGAGTACGCGGCAGGCAATGGCGGTCGGGACCGCCGGGTTCACCTCGATGCTGTCGGTGATGGCGCTGGAGAAGCACGGGCTGGAACCGGGACACGGGCCGGTTCTGGTGACCGGGGCTGCCGGCGGCGTGGGGTCGGTGGCGACCGCGATCCTGGGCAATCTCGGTTACGAGGTGGCAGCCGTCACGGGGCGGCCTGAAACCGAGGACTATCTGCGCGGGCTGGGCGCCAGCCGGATCGTGCCACGCGAGGAGTTGAGCGAGGTGACGCGCAAGCCGCTGGAGAGCGAGACCTGGGCCGGTTGCGTCGATGCGGTCGCGGGCGCGATGCTGGGTCGGGTGCTCAAGCAGATGAAATATGGCTGCTCGGTCGCCGCGGTCGGGCTGGCCGGCGGCGCCGCGATCGAAGGGGCGCTGATCACGCCCTTCATCCTGCGTGGGGTGAACCTGCTGGGGATCGATTCGGTGATGCAGCCCTATGAAAACCGCCTGCGCGCTTGGGAACGGATCGCCCGCGATCTGCCGATGGACAAGCTCGAGGCGATGGTGCAGCCGGCCACGCTGGCCGATCTGCCGCAGCTGGGGGCGGATATCCTCAAGGGTCGCGTCAAGGGCCGGGTGGTCGTTGACGTCAACGCCTGATCGGGCGCTTGAACTGCTCCGGGCGATGCGCTAGCCCGGATGCGTCGCGGCGGGCCGGTCCCGCCGCGGCTGCCGCTGGGCCGCGGGTGCGCCGGTTCACCGGCTCGGCTGGAAGACCTGCCAGATTGGGGCGCGGCCCGGTCTGCCGGGCGCGCCGGGACGGAAACCAAAGGTGAGACTCAAGGAGCGCCACGCGTGACCCAGCTTGATATCGATTTCGTTCGAAGCCAGTTCCCCGCCTTTTCCGAGGCCTCTCTGCAGGGGCAGGCCTTTTTTGAAAATGCCGGGGGATCATATACTTGTCGACAGGTTCTGAACCGGCTTGACCGGTTTTACCGAACGCGCAAGGTGCAGCCCTTTGGTCCCTTCGAGGCCAGCCGGCTGGGTGGCGAGGAGATGGACGAGGCGCGCCGCCGCATGGCCGCGCTTTTGGGAGTGGCGACCGACGAGCTGAGTTTCGGCCCGTCCACGTCGCAGAACACCTATGTTCTGGCGCAGGCTTTTCGCCAGTGGATGAGCCCGGGCGAGGCGATCGTCGTCACCAACCAGGATCACGAGGCCAATTCCGGTCCGTGGCGGCGTCTGGCAGAGGCGGGGATCGAGATCCGGGAGTGGCAGATCGACCCCGAAACCGGGCATCTGGACCCCGAACGGCTCGAGCCGCTGCTGGACGAAAAGGTGCGGCTGGTCTGTTTTCCGCACTGTTCAAACGTGGTGGGCGAGATCAACCCGGTGGTCGAAATCACCGCGATGGCCCACGCGGCCGGGGCCTTCGTCTGCGTGGACGGCGTGTCCTATGCTCCGCACGGGTTTCCGGATGTGGGGCAGATGGGGCCGGATGTCTACCTGTTCTCGTCCTACAAGACCTACGGGCCGCATCAGGGGATCATGGTGATCCGGCGGGCCCTGGGCGAAATGCTGCCCAACCAGGCGCATTTCTTCAACGGGGGCGTGCTCTGCAAGCGGTTCACGCCGGCGGGTCCCGATCACGCGCAGGTGGCGGCCTGTGCGGGCATGGCGGATTATGTGCAGGCGCTGAGCGCCCATCACGGCGGGCCGGGGGGCGGCGGCGAAGACTGCGCGGCCTTCGTCCACGATCTGATGCGGGCCCATGAAATCAACCTGTTGCAGCCGCTTCTCGATTTTCTGAAGGACCGCCCCGGCGTGCGTCTGATCGGGACGGCCGAGGCCGCGAACCGCGCCCCCACCGTGGCACTGGAACTGGCCGGCCGCGCCGCCGAGCCGGTGGCGGCCGAGCTGGCCGAACACGGGATCATGGCCGGGGGCGGCGACTTCTACGCGGTGCGGCTGCTGCAGGCGATGGGGGTGGATCCGGACAAGGGCGTGCTGCGGCTGAGCTTTGTCCATTACACCAGCCAGGCAGAGGTCACGCAACTGATCGAGGCGCTTGACCGCGTGCTCTGACCCGGTACCCAAGGGACACGACCGGCGGGTTCCTGCCGGTCGGTCCGCGCCGCGCGCTTGCGCGGTGGGGTTTGCCAGCCTAGCCTGCCGTCAGAGGTCGAAGCATTTTTCGGAAATCGAGCCCCATGCCGCGCGTGTCGCAACTGATGCCCAGTGCCGCCAATCTCGTGGCGGCGCTGTGCCTTGCGATGCTGGCGGTGATCGTGACGCCGCAGGTCAAGGCGCTGTTCCCCGAGGGGACCTATTTCGGGAATTTCACGCGGACCAACGTGATCATCGGGCTGGTCGTGGGCTGGTTCGTGATGGGCAAGCGCGCCGGAAACGGCATGACGGCGGCGGTCAACAACGGGGTGACCGGTGTGCTGGTCGCGGTATTCTGGGCCACCTTCGTTCCCTCGGTCAAACAGATGTTCAGCCTCGCCACGCGCCACCGCTATGGCGGGCCGTTCGAGGCGCTGGCCGACATCTTCCGCATCGCCGCCGAATACGGGTTGATGATTCTGGTGCCGAATGTGCTAATCACCCTGCTGGTCGGGGCGGTCCTGGCCGGAATCATCACCGAGATCGCCGCCAGAAACTGGCGGTAACATATTGAAAAGGCCAATTTATTGCGAAACCTGTTCTTTTTCGGGACGCTGCGCTCTCTGCCGCTTCTGGAAATCATCCTAGGCCGCAAGGCCGAGCAGGTGAAAACCTGTCCGGCACGGTTGGCCGATCACGCCGTGCATTGGGTCGAAGGCGCGTCTTATCCCACCATCGTCCGTCGCAGCGGCGCGACCGCCGAGGGGCTGTTGGCGCGGGGGCTGACGGAGGCGGATATCGACCGGCTGGTCTTTTACGAGGGCGGGTTCGGCTATGCGCTGCGGCCGGTTACCGTGGAAACCGAGGCCGGGCCGGTGCAGGCCGAGATGTTCTGTCCGCCCGAAGGCCAGGATCGCCCGGGCCCGGACTGGTCGCTGGAGGAATGGGAGCGCCGCTGGGGACCGACCAGCCGCCGCGCGGCCGAGGAAGTCATGGCCTTTTACGGCCGGCTGAGTCCGCAGAAGATCGCCCGCCGCTTTCCCCAGATCCGGCGCAGGGCGTGGTGCTGGGTGCAGGCGCAGAGCCGCCCCGAAGACGGAACCCATGACGTGGCGCGCGACGTCGAGATCCTCGACCACAAGCGCGCCCATCTCAACTTTTTCGGCATCGAGGAGGCTCGCCTGCGGTTTCGCCGGTTCGACGGCACGATGAGCGCGCCTATCGAACGGTCCGCCCAGATGGTCGGGGATGCGGCGGTGGTGCTGCCCTATGATCCGCGGCTGGACCGGGTTCTGCTGATCCAGCAGTTTCGCGCCCCGGTGTTTCTGGCCGGCGACCCCGCGCCCTGGGTGTGGGAACCGGTCGCGGGGCTGGTCGATCCGGGCGAGACCCCCGAAGAAACCGCCCGCCGCGAGGCGGTGGAAGAGGCGGGCGTCACGCTCGACCGGCTGGAGCGCGTTGGAAAATCCTTCGCCAGCACGGGGTCTTCGGGGGAATTCCTGCATCTCTATGTCGGCATTGCCGACCTTGCCGGCGCGGGCCAGGGCACGGGCGGGCTGGATGCGGAAGGCGAGGACATCCTGCCGCGGCGGTTTTCCTTCGACGCGCTGATGGAAATGGTGGACCGGGGCGCGGTGCGCGACATGCCGCTTCTGGCCACCGCGCTGTGGCTGGGCCGTCACCGCGACCGGCTGCGCAAGGGCGCTTGAGGTCAGCACGCGGCGGGGCTACACCGTTTGTCACCAGTTTCGAAACCGGGGAGTGAGCCCATGCGCATTGCACGCGATCTGGCCGACGCGATCGGATACACGCCGCTGATCCGGCTTCGCAAGGCCAGCGAGGAAACCGGCTGCGAAATCTTCGGCAAGGCCGAGTTCATGAACCCCGGCCAGTCGGTCAAGGACCGGGCGGCGCTTTATATCATCCGCGACGCGATCGCCCGTGGCACCTTGCGCCCCGGCGGCACCATCGTCGAGGGCACCGCGGGCAATACCGGCATCGGGCTGGCGCTGGTGGGCGCGTCGATGGGGTTCAAGACGGTGATCGTGATCCCCGAGACGCAGAGCGAGGAAAAGAAGGACATGCTGCGGCTCGCGGGCGCCGAGCTGGTGCAGGTGCCCGCCGCGCCCTATCGCAACCCCAACAACTTTGTCCGCTATTCCGAACGGCTGGCGGCGAAGCTGAACGAAACCGAACCCAACGGCGCGATCTGGGCCAACCAGTTCGACAACGTGGCCAACCGGCAGGCGCATGTGGAAACCACCGGCCCCGAGATCTGGGAACAGACCGGCGGCAAGGTGGACGGTTTCATCTGCGCCGTGGGCTCGGGCGGGACGCTTGCGGGCGTGGCGATGGCGTTGCAGCCCAAGGGGGTCAAGATCGGTCTGGCCGACCCGATGGGCGCGGCGCTTTACAGCTATTACACAACCGGCGAGCTGAAGGCCGAGGGCAGCTCGATCACCGAGGGCATCGGGCAGGGGCGGATCACGAAGAACCTCGAAGGGTTCCGCCCCGACATGGCCTATCAGATCCCGGACGAAGAGGCGCTGCCTTATGTCTTTGACCTGCTGCACGAGGAAGGGCTGGTGATGGGCGGCTCGACCGCGATCAACGTCGCCGGCGCTGTGCGCATGGCGCGCGAGATGGGGCCGGGGCACACCATTGTCACGGTGCTGGCCGACTATGGCACGCGCTATCAGTCCAAGCTGTTCAACCCGGTGTTCCTGAAATCGAAGAACCTGCCGGTGCCCGACTGGATGGACCGCGCGCCGGCCAGCATTCCGGGCGTGTTCGAGGACGTATGACGGTGAAACGCAATCCGGCGTTGCACTGGATCGCGGTCGCGCTTGCGGCGCTGATCCTGTCGGTTTCTTTCGCGTGGGCGCAGTTCACCGACGAACAATCCGCCTATTTCGAGAAATGGCAGGCTACGGCGGCGCGCGCCGACGAGGTGATCGCGGCCCGGCGCGCCTCCAATGCGGCGCTGGAGGAGTTGCGCAAGGATCTTGTCCGCTATCGCGAGACCTTTCAGAAGCTGCGCAATTCCAACGCCGCGCGCATCAGGACGCTTGAGGAGCAGATCGCCGCGCTGGGCCCGCCGCCCGAGGACGGCCAGACCGAACCTGAAGAAATCGCCCGTCTGCGCGAGGAGTTGAACCGGCAATTGACGCAGGCGCGCGTGCCGGGCATCGTGGCCGAACAGGCCTATAGCCGCGCCAACGGGCTGATCGCCGAGATCGACCGGATCATTCGCGATCGTCAGAAATCGGAACTGCTGCACCGGGGGCCGTCGCCGCTCAATCCCGCGCATTGGGGCGAGGCGCTGGCCGAGACGGCCGAGGTCTTCCGTGGGCTTGCGGCCGAAACCCAGGCGCAGATCTCGGCGCCGTCGGCGCGGGAACAACGGACGGAAAACGCGCCCTTCATCGCCGGGCTGATCGCGCTGGGTCTGCTGCTTCTGTTCCGCGCGCGGGCCTGGTCGCACCAGTTCGGCGACTACATGCGCCAGTTCGGCGGCCGGGGAACCGGGGTGTGGAATTTCCTCGTGTCCGTCGCGGTACTGGCGTTGCAGTTCGCCGGCGTCGTCGCGATCGTCAACGCGGTTCGTCTGTCCGGGTCGCTGGGCTTTCGCGGATCGCTGGTGCTGGATGCGGTGCCGGTCTGGGCCGCGATCCTGTTGTTCTATGCATGGCTGAACGAACGGCTGTTCGATGCCCGCCACGCCGATGCGATTGTTTTCCTGTCACCGCAGATGCAGGACAAGCTGCGCCGCGACGTCACCGCAGCGTCCTGGCTGCTGGTGCTGCAGGGCGTGGTCGGGCTTCTGGCGCAGATCGAAACGCTGTCGGAGGCCACCCGCGCGGTGATTGCCTTTCCGGGCATCGTGCTGACCGCGCTGGTGCTCTATCACATCAACCGTCTGACCCGGAGCGAGGAACCGAAAGAGCGCGAGCCTTCCGAGCGCACCGGTCTGATCCGCTTGGTACGCCGTATCGTGCGGCTGCTGGGCATGACGGCGCCGTTACTCGCAGCCATCGGCTATACCGTCGCCGCCGAGGCCCTGATCTACCCGGCCGTGCTCACGCTCACGCTGTTTTCGGTGGGCGTCATCCTCCAGCGGTTCCTGACCGATCTTTATGGCTGGCTGTCGGGCAAGGGGTGCGAGGCGCGGGATTCGCTGTTTGCGGTGCTGGCGGGCGGCCTGATCGCGCTGGGGGCGGTGCCGGTGCTGGCGCTGATCTGGGGGGCGCGGATCGCCGATCTGTCCGAGATCTGGGCAAAGTTCCTGGCCGGGTTCCAGATCGGCGACACGCGGATTTCCCCCACCGCGTTCCTGGGATACGTCCTGGTCTTTGCGATCGGCTATGTTCTCACCCGCCTGGTCCAGAGCGGCCTGCGCACGTCGCTTCTTCCCAAGACCGGTCTGGACCCGGGCGGGCAGAACGCGGTGGTGGCGGGCACCGGCTATGTCGGGATCTTCATCGCCGCGATGGTGGCGATTTCCACCGCCGGGATCGACCTGTCCTCCATCGCGCTGGTGGCCGGGGCGCTGTCGGTGGGGATCGGCTTTGGCCTGCAGACCATCGTGTCCAACTTCGTCAGCGGCATCATCCTGCTGATCGAACGCCCCTTCGCCATCGGCGACTGGATCGAGGTGAACGGGCTGATGGGCTATGTGCGCGACATATCGGTGCGCTCCACCCGGATCGAGACCTTCGACCGCACCGACGTGATCGTGCCGAATTCGGATTTCATCACCGGGACGGTGACCAACTACACACGCGGCAACACGGTCGGGCGGGCGATCGTGCCGGTGGGGGTGGCCTATGGCTCGGACACGCGCAAGGTCGAGAAAATCCTTCTGGAGATCGCCAATGCGCATCCGATGGTGCTGGCCAATCCCGCACCGATGGTGGTGTTCCAGGGCTTCGGCGCGGATTCGCTCGACTTCGAGATCCGCGCCATCCTGCGCGACGTGAACTGGGTGCTGTCGGTGAAATCCGATCTGAACTACGAGATCGAACGCCGCTTCCGCGAGGAAGGGATCGAGATTCCGTTCTCGCAGCGCGACATCTGGTTGCGCAATCCCGAGGCGCTGGCGCGTGCGCTGGATGGAACCGCGCCCGAACCGGATCCTGCACCGGCCCCGCCAACGGCGCCGTCGCGCCCTGACACCCGGACGGCAAGTGCCGCGCCGACACCTCCTGACCTGAACGACATGGATGCCGACAGTGACCGTTGATCCGATCTTTCGGACAGACCCCTGCGCCCGCAGCGCCGCGGCCCGCGTCGTGGCGCTGACCGACCGCGGCGGCGTGGTGCTGGACCGCGCGCTGTTCTATCCCACCGGTGGCGGCCAGCCCGGAGACAGCGGGCGGCTGGCATGGGATGGCGGCGAATTGGTGGTGGCCACCACCGTCAAGGGCGAGGACGGCGCGCCGGTTCTGGTGCCGGACGAGGGCGCCGTCCTGCCGCCGCTGGGCACCGAGGTGGTGCAGGAACTCGACTGGGACCGCCGGTACGCGCATATGCGGATGCACACCGCTCTGCATCTGTTGTCGGTGGTGATCCCTCTGCAGGTGACCGGCGGGCAGGTGGGCGCGGGCAAGGGGCGGCTCGACTTCAACATGCCCGAGGCGCCTGGGGACAAGGAGACGTTGCAGGCCCGTCTGCAGGAGCTGATCGACCGGGATCTGCCGGTGACCGAGGACTGGATCACCGATGCCGAACTGGACGCCAATCCTGGGCTGGTCAAGACCATGTCGGTGCAGCCGCCGCGCGGGGCAGGGCGGGTGCGCCTGATCCGCATCGGCACGGGTGACGATCAGGTGGATCTGCAACCCTGCGGCGGCACCCATGTCGCCCGCACCGGCGAAATCGGCCGCATCCGGTTGGGCAAGATCGAGAAGAAGGGCCGCGAGAACCGCCGCGTCTATCTGCATATCGACGACTGAGGCGAAAGGCGCACGGAAGGAGCCGCCATGGCACTGGGAGAGCAGATCATCTGGGGCAGTGTCTTCATGGGGCTGTGCCTGATGCTCGAAACCGGCTTTCTGGTCTGGGCCAGCACGGTCCTGAGCCGCGCCGGACGGCGCCTGAGTACACCGCCGACGACGCTGCAGATCGGCTGGATGATGATTCTGGCGCTGTTCTTCATCGTTCTTGCCCACACGATCCAAGTCCTGATTTGGTCCACGATCTGGACCCGTTACGGGGCCGTGTCGGACTGGAACGAAGCAATCTATTTTTCGCTGGTGACCTATACGACCGTCGGCTATGGCGACCTGACACTGGGGCCGGGACTGCGGGTGTTCGGCACGTTCGCCGGGGTGGCCGGGGTGCTGGGTTTCGGCATCAGTTCGGCCTTTCTGATCGCGGTCATGTCGCGGCTGCTGCAGGCGGGCATGTTCGGGCAGGACTGAGCGGTCACAGGATCGGCGCAAAAAGCCGCGCGATCGGCGCGCCATAGCGGATCCGCCAGGGCTGTTCGTGGATCTTCCGCGTCAGCAGGAAACTGCGTTCGAAATCGGCCTGCAGCATCTCATCCACCGCCGCGGCCGCGCGGGGGTCGAAGAACAGCGCCATCGCCTCGAAATTCAGCCGGAAGGACCGGTTGTCCAGGTTCGTGGTGCCCACCGCGGCCAGTTCGTCATCCACCACGAACACCTTCTGGTGCATGAAGCCCTGCGCATAGCGATGCACCTTCACCCCGGCCTCGATGATTTCGTCGAAATAGGCAAAGGCGGCCAGCCATGGGATCCGGTGGTCGATCGCGTCCGGCACCAGGATCCGCACGTCCACCCCCCGCATCGCCGCATGTTTCAATGCGGCCATGATGTCGATGTCGGGGACGAAATAGGGCGAGGCGATCCAGACTCGGCGCCGCGCGGCGACGATCGCGGAAAAGAACATAAGGCTGCCGGTTTCGGTCCTGTCGCCGGGGCCGGTGGCGACGATCAGCGCGGTCATGTCTTCGGCGGCGTGTTCGGGCGTCCAGACCAGTTCGTCCAGGATCAGTTCGTCAGTCGCAAAGTGCCAGTCTTCGGCAAAGATGAGCTGCAATTCCTGCACCACGGGGCCGCGCATCCGGATATGGGTGTCGCGCCACGGCCCGAAGGCCGGATCCCGCCCCATGTATTCGTCGCCAACATTGTGCCCGCCGATGAAACCCGCGCGCCCGTCCACGATCACCGTCTTGCGGTGGTTGCGATAGTTGATCTGAAAGCGGAACTTGGGCCCGCGCTGGCTGTCGCGGTCGCTGACGCGGATGCCGGCCTCGCGCAGCTTGTCGCAATAGGCGGTCGGCAGCTTGTAGCTGCCGATCGCGTCGGTGAAGAACCAGACCTTGACCCCGCGCCGGGCGGCGGCGATGAGCCGGTTCTGAAAGGCGCGGCCCAGCTGGTCGTCATGGACGATGTAGAACTGGACGAGGATGTAGTTCTGCGCCTGGTCGATCGCCTGGAAAATCGCGTCGAAGGTCTGTTGGCCGTCGATCAGCAGATCGGCCGCATTGCCGCGCACGGCGGGCATGCCGGCCAGTGTCTCGAACGGCTCCAAGGCGACGTCCCAACCTTGCGGGTCGGCCCTGTGGTCGGCGGAAAATGTCTTGATCCCCTCGACCACGCGCTGCGATTCCAGCCGGGACAGGCGATAGCCCTTGAACCGGTGATGGCCGAGGATCAGGTAGAGCGGAATGCCGAGGATCGGCATCGAGATCAGAAAGACAACCCAGCCCACCGCCCCCTGCGGCGTCCGGGCAGTGTTGGCGGCGCGGATCGCGCAGGCGGCGGCCAACGCATAAAGCGCGAATACGGCCGCCGAACTGACCTCGATCCAGAATTGCGTCACCTTGCCTCTCTAGTCGGCCGCGCCCGTGAATACCCGTTTCCAGTCGCGCGCCATATCCACGACCAGCCAGCCGCGCTGTTCGGCCTCGTCCAGCCCGCGGTTCAGCACTCCGATATGGCCTTCGCGGTCATAGGCCCATTCGTGATCGGCGTCCGTGTGATGGATATAGACGCCCAGCCGTGGGCCGTCCCCGGCGGTGGTGTATTCCAGCATCTGAAAGTCGCCGTCGGAATTGCCCACCGCGATGATCGGGCGCATCCCGATATGGCGGTCGATCGCAAGCGGCTTGCCTTCCTTGTCGTCGTAAAAGAACAGCTCGCCTTCTTTCATGATCTTCGGGCCATTATCTTCGGGCCATTCTCGGTGACCTGATAGGACGTCACCACCGAGGAGCCGATCACCTGCTGCGGCGGGATGCCATAGGCGCGGTCGGCAAAGGCGCGTATGAAATGAAGCCCGCCGCCCGAGACGATCCAGGTGCTGAAGCCATCGTCGCGGAGATAGCGCAAGAGTTCCACCATCGGCTGATAGGTCATACGCTCATAGGCCATGCCCTTGGACGGGTGACGGGCCGAGGCAAGCCAGTCGTTCACATGGGCCTGAAATGTGTCCACGTCGATTCCGGAATGGGAAACCTTCAGAATTTCGGCCAGTCCCGCCTTGCCGCCGGCCATGACCCCCTTCAGGTCGCCCTTCGCAGAGGCCCTGAGTGCGTCCGAGGTCAGGACCGAGGGATCGTCCTTGGCGCGGCGGGCGACCTCGTCCAAGGCAAAGATCAGCTGGAAATAGATCGGCTGTTCGGCCCAGAGCGTGCCGTCATTGTCAAAGACCGCGATACGCTCGGCGGCGGGCACGAACTGCTCCGCATCCGGGTCGGTAACGGTTTCGATGAACGAAACGATCCGCTCCTTCGCCGGTCCGTCCGACCAAGACGGCAAGGGATCGGACCAGGCTGCCGTCGCAAACATGAAAACCGCCGCGCAATATACTGTAAAGATTCGATAAAACATCGGATGGTCTCCCGCTGAAATAGGCAATTCAAGATCACTTCTTGCGGCTGCCGAGCAGGATCGGCAGCAGTCGCGCCAGCATGGCCGGCAGCGCAGATCCCAGCGGGTCGCGCGCAATTCGACGAACATTCTCCGACAACTCGCGCGCCTCGGTGATCGCGTTTTCCACGTCCGCTTCTATTTCGGACATGGCCAGGTCGCGCAACTCGATCACCGGCTCCAGTTCCTTGCCCGGCTTCGTCCGACCGGCAACATAGATCACGATCAGAGCCAGCACGAAATTCCCCGCCGCAACGGTCAGCGCGGCCATCTGCGGGGTGGTCCGCTCCTGCAGCGCATGAAACGCCGCCACGTTCAGCATGACCAGCCCGATCAGCGCCACCAGACCGGCAAAGGCGTAAAGCCCGGCCTGACGCAGGGCCATGTCCGTCTGGCGCCGGGCGATCATGCGTTCCGTGCGCAAAAGAATGTGGATGTTGCGGCTGATGCGCGTCATGCGATTGTTCCTTGCGCTCATTTCGACACACGCCCCAGGATAAAGCCCAGCGTGAAGGCCGTGACCGCGGTCAGCGCGGGGCGCTGGCGGGCAAGGTCGGCGATGTCGTCGGATAGCTGTTTCCACAGACCGTCAAGGTCGAGATCCGCCGGGTCCACGCCATGCGACTTCAGCGCCTCCGTCAGGGACTCGCGCATCTGATCGACCGAGGCCGCCGCGATTTTCTCGTCGGTTTCGGTCTGCTCTGTCCGCTCTTGCGGCGCATCCTGCCGGGCAGAGGCCTCTTGGGCCTCGCGCTCGGCCAGTTCGCGTTTCAGTTCGGCCAGTTCCGCCTCGAGTTCGGCCTTGGTCACCATCGACCCGTGCCTCCGTTTTCAGATGCGCCAAAAGGTGCGCCGACCCGCGGAGCTCAGCCCTCGCGTTTGCGCATCCGGTCAAAGGCGGCCTTGAGCCGCAGCCCCAGTTCGCGGGCGGCTTCGCCGACTTCCTCGGCGGATTTCTCCAGTTGCGCCTCGCGGGCGAACTTGACCCACTCCTTCATCAGTTCTTCCCATTCTTCCTGGGCTTCCTTTGTGCCGAGGTGCAGTTGAAGCCGTGCCTCGTCCCGCATCTGTTTCAGGGTTTCCAGCCAGTCGTCGAGGTCGCTCATCTTTTTGCTCCAGTTTCGCTGCAAGGGATGACGGCGCCGTTGCGGCGCGTCTTTCGCCATGTGAGATGTTGCATCGTAAACGCTTGTCGTGCAACGTTCTTGTCGTGGTTGTCCCGCCATGTGACGATTGGTCAGAGCCAGCATGAAACCCGCCCAGCCCTTCAGCGCCGAATCGTTGCGATGGACCGCGCTGCTTGCGGCGACGGTTCTGATTTCGGTCGTGGTGTTCAACATGACGCGGGGGCTGCTGGAGCCGCTGGTGCTGGCGGCCATCACCGGCGCGATGGTGCATCCGATGAACGCAAGGCTGGCCGACCGGCTGGGCGGGCGCAGGTCGGTGGCGTCCGGGATCTCACTGGTGCTGATGCTGCTGCTGGTGATCCTGCCGCTGATCGGACTGATTGCCGTCGCCGTGTCACAGGCGGATTCGATGGCGCGCGGCGTGGGGCAGCTGGCGATCCGGTTCAACGAAACCGACTGGGACAGGATGGTGCCCGACTGGCTGCCATGGAAGGGCAGGGTCGAAGATCTCTGGCCGCGGGTTCTGAACAAGCTGGGCGATCTGATCCAGGCGATGGCCGCGTTCTTTGTCTCGTCGCTTTCCTCGATGACGCTGGGCGCGGCGACCTTTTTCCTCAAGCTCTTCGTATTCTTCTATTCGCTGTTCTTCTTTCTGCAGATGGACACGCCCATCCTGCTGCAGCTGTTGCGCTTTACCGGGCTGGCACCGGAGACCCAGGAAACGCTGAACGACCGGATCATGTCGATCAGCCGTGCCACGATCAAGGGTACGCTGCTGATCGCGATCATCCAGGGGGCGCTCGGCGGGGCGGCCTTCTGGGCCGCCGGCGTGCCGGGGTCGGCCTTCTGGGCGGTGGTGATGATGGTCTTTGCCGTTCTGCCGGCGCTGGGGGCGCCCTTCGTCCTGTTCGGGGGCGCGATCTACCTGGGCGCCAAGGGCGACTATGCGGCGGCCGTGGGCGTGGCCGTCTGGGCGGCGGCGGTGGTATCGACCATCGACAACCTGCTGCGTCCCGTCCTGGTGGGGCGGGATGCCCGGCTGCATGACATCATCATCCTGGTCAGCACGCTGGGCGGGCTGGCGATGTTCGGGGCGTCCGGCATGATCCTGGGGCCGGTCCTTGCCGGTCTGTTCGTCACGATCTGGACTACGCTGGCCGAAAGCATCCAGTCCGCCGGAGAACCGCAGTGATCGACCGGGATCCTCGCCTTCCGCGACTGGTCGCGCGGCCGCTGCGCGCGGCGGTCGAGGCGTTGCGCCGGTTCAACGCCAAGGGCGGCTGGGTGCTGAGCAGCCATGTCGCCATGTCGATCATGCTGGCGCTGTTTCCGTTCATCCTGTTCGTGGTCGCGCTCGGCGGGTTCCTGTCCGGCCACTTTGACATCGTGACCTATGTCGAGGACCGCGAGGCGCTGAATGAAACGGCCGAGCTGATCTTTGGCGCCTGGCCCGATGCGATCCAGGCGCCGATCGTGGCCGAGCTTCGCAGGGTTCTGGCGGCGGACAATACCAGCCTGATGACCGTGGGCGGGCTGCTCACGCTGTTCTTTGCCTCAAACGGGGTGGACGCGGTGCGCGAGGCGATGACGCGCGCCTATCACGACATCGACACGCGGCCCTATTTGAAGACCCGCGCGCTGTGCCTGGCCTTCGTCCTGCTGGGGGCGGTCGCCGTGCTTGCCGCAGGCGCCCTGGCTGTGGCGGGGTCGCTCTATACCCGGCTGGCGGTCGAGCAGCTGGATTGGAGCGCGCTCGACTGGCTGGCGCGCGGCGGGTTCGGCGTGATCGTGATCGACGCGATGCCGGTAATCATGGTTCTGGCCGCCCATTACTGGCTGCCGGCCCGGCGTCATTCGCTGCGCCAGATCCTGCCGGGGGTGGCGTTGACCATTCTGGGCTGGATGGCGGCGGGCCGGGCCTTTTCCTGGTATGTCGCCGCCTTCGGCAGCTATTCGGCCACCTATGCGGGGCTGGCCGGGGCGATGGCGGCGCTGATCTTTCTGTATCTGATATCCGCGATCCTGATCCTGGGGGCCGAGTTCAACGGCGCGCTGATCGACATGTCGGACGACACCAGCGCCGAATGAAGCCCGCGGCCGCGCCCGGCAGGGGACGGGGGCGGGCGGATGCGATTTCTCCAGGCTATTTCTTCTCGCCGCCCTGGTCCGGCTCTGTCTGCTGTTGGACCGTCCCGGCCGCGGCCGCGGCGATCGCCTCCTTTTCCTGCTCGGACAGGTGTTCGGCCTGATCCAGGCCCGGAATCGCCACACGCACCTCGCGCCGGGCGAATTCGATGCCGTTTTCGGCAAAGGCCTTCTTGACGCGGTTGTAGATCTCCTTGCGGATGGTGAACTGGGTGCCGGGCTTGGCCATGAACTTGCCGCGGATCACCATGCCCACGTCGTCGATGTCGAACACGCCTTGGCTCTTGAACGGCTCGATGAAATCGTCCTTGTAGAGCGGATCCTGCATCATTTCGGCGCCGATCTTCTTGAAGATCTTCTTGACCTTGTTGGGATCGGTGTCGAAGGGCACGGTGAACTTGAGCTTCATGATCACCCAGTCGCGGCTGTAGTTGGTCAGCTTCTGGATCTCGCCATAGGGGATGGTGTGCACCGGCCCGCGATGGTGGCGCAGTTGCATCGACCGGATCGAAATCTTCTCCACCGTGCCGGTGGTGCCGCCGACATCGACTTATTCGCCGATGCGGAAGGCGTCGTCGATCAGGAAGAAGATGCCGCCGACGATGTCGCTGACCAGCTTCTGCGCGCCAAAGCCGACGGCCAGACCGACGACGCCGGCGCCGGCCAGAAGCGGAGTGATGTTGATGCCGACCTCGCCCAATGCCAGCAGAATGGCCAGAACCGCGATCGTGACCGAGGCGGATACCCGCAAGAGCGGCAAGACTGTCGCCAGCCGCGACCCGCCGGCCCCGCCGCCTTCGCCGCCGCTGTCCACATCCGGCACCTCGGCGGCGGTCTGCTCGCGGGCCAGCTTTCGGTTGATCCACAGCGACACGACTTCGTTGGCGACATAGGCCGCCGCAAGGATCAACAGCGCCACGACAAACTTGGAGCCAATGGATTCACCCGTGCCGGCAAAGTCGATCAGCGAAACGTCCCATTCCTTGGCCACCATCAGGATCACGAACACCGCCGCCAGCATCCGCCCGATGCGGATGTAGCCGCGCTTGGTGGCGCGATGGGCCTCTTCGGCCAGCTTGCCTTCGCCCGCCATCGGTGGCACCAGATGCCGCACCAGCCCCCGGATCAGCGTGTTCAGCGCCGGCGCCATCAGCAGCCAGAACATCGTGACATAGCTGGCCCCCTGCATGACCAGCGAAACCATTTCCGGCGATCCGGCGGCCACGATCGCTTCGACCACCAGCCACATCACGACCGACACCGCGATCGCGAATTTCGGATAGAGACGCGCCACCGTCTCGTCGAACTCGGTCCGGTCCGGGTCGGTGCCGCGCATCATGTCCGTCAGCCCTTCGCGCGCGGTCCAGGCAATCAGGATGATATAGAGATGCACCGCCGTATTCAGCCAGAACCCGATCCGGACCTCGGCGTTCGGAACGCCGTTGGAGGCGTTGAAATGCAGAAGGAAGATGGTGAAGCCACCCAGCAGGAACAACCCGATCAGGTTGCGGTGCAGATAGCGCGCCCAGCGGTCGTTGACGTTGATCAGCCGCAGATCCGAACGATTGGGTGCCAGCACCAGCCGTGACAGCGCCGCCCCCAGGCGCGGAATCCAGATCAGATAGATCACGAAGGGGCCGGCAAAGGCCAGCTGCTGTTCGCTGAACAGCAGCGCGCCGAAGATTCGCAACACCACATAGAAGGCGATGAGCCCGACGAGTTCGTGCATGAAGCGGCGAACCAGATAGCGCACCGCGCCCCACAGGTCCTGCGTTTCGGTGCCCGTTTCGATCCTGCGAAACCGCCCGAGCAGCCGCACGGAGAGCCATTCCACCGCCAGCGCCACCGCCAGCGCGCCCAGGATGTAGGCGAAAAGCTGCGCCAGCCCGGCAGGCCCGAATCTCTCGGCGAAGTTTGCGACTGCCCGACTTTCCGCTGAAATGAGGTTCGGAAGTCTGGCAATGGCATCCCACCACGATGCCCCCATCGCCAGCGCCGTGTCCCGGATCCGGATCGGCAGTGGCTTGCGCTCGGCGGCCGGGCCGGCGTTTCCTTGCGCAACCGCATCCAGCCGCGCCAGCAGAAGGGCGCGCACCTCGTCGTCGGACATGCGGGCGACCATTTCGTGGATCGCCTCCTGAGTCAGAGGTTCAGGCAGTTGTTCTAGCAAAGACATCTCTGCCGCCCCCGAACTCTCCTGAGCGTCGGAGGAGGCTGGCAGCAGCGCGGCGATGGAAAGGACACAAACGACGAGCAGACGAAAAATCATTTGGTTGGTCGGGCCTTCGCGGAATTGAACTCAAACGGTCCACGGCAGTTAAGCCAGTTTACGGAGCCAAAACAAAATAAACTTGCTTGATCGCAGACGCTGCGTGAGCGGCCCGCAGGCGATTGCCGGGTGCTCCAGAGCCGCAAACAGAGCCGAGATCACGTCCGCGGGCAAAAAAAAGGCCGGGAACCAAGCCCGGCCAAAGTCCAACAGGGAGGTATGAAGATGATGCGCAATCAGGCGCCATCGCCTTCGAGTGCTCATTTAGGTGGCACATGCCGACCGCGCAAGGTCTTTTATGTCGCAGGTGCGGCAAAGCCGCCATGCGTCTCTTGCATGGCTCAGAGTTTTCCAAGCTGTTTCAGATGCTTGCGGTGGGCGATGACCTCGTCCTGCACGAAATCGCGAAATGCCGCGATGCGACGCGAATGGCGCAGTTCCTCGGGGTAGGCGAGGAAAACCGGCACTTCGGCGGACTCGAACTCGGGCAGCACCCGCACCAGATCGGGGAATTCCTCGGTCAGATAGTCGGGCAGGACGCCGATACCGAGATCGTTGAGAACCCCCTGAAGCACGCCGAAATAGTTGTTGACCGTCAGCGTCGATTGCGGCTCGTGCTGAAGAAGCTGCTGGATCATGCGCGCCCCGGCCGACACTTGCGACGAATCCGGGCTCTGGCTGATCAGGCGGTGATGCGACAGATCCGACAGCGCCTCGGGCGTTCCTGCTCGCTCCAGATAGTCGCGCGAGGCATAGGCACGCAGCCGCACGGTCATCAGCCGCTTGCGGATCAGGTCTGCCTGGCTGGGTTCCTTCATGCGGATGGCCACGTCGGCCTCGCGCATGGGCAGGTCGAGCACGCGCTCTTCCAGCTTCAAGTCGATCTTGAGGTCGGGATATTTATCGTAAAGCGCCGAAAGCCGCGGTGCCAGCCACAGCGTTCCAAAGGCCAGCGTGGTGGTGACGCGCAGGTGGCCGAACACCTCTTCCTCGCTGTCCTTGATCCGCGCCTCGGCCGCCTCGAGCCGCTTGGCCATCGCCGTGGTGGCATCGAATAGCAATTCGCCCTGTTCGGTCAGAATCAGCCCCCGCGCGTGGCGGTGGAACAGCGTGGTCCCGAGGCTTTCCTCGAGCGCGCGAATCTGCCGGCTGACCGCGGATTGCGACAGGTTCAGCTTGTCCCCCGCGTGAGTCAGGCTGCCGGCATCGGCCACCGCGTGAAAAATCCTGAGCTTGTCCCAGTCCATGTCCGCAACTTTCGTTTCCCGCTTTCCGCCCTATATGAAAGTTTGGTGCTTTTTAAGCCGAAACGATCGGGTGCGATCCCGAAATACCAGAATCCCCCTATGCAGGTCAGGATTTATGACCTAATATCAAGACAGGGAGCGCGAACATCTGTGCCGTTGGGAGGCGACACATGACCACTCAGAAGATTTCCTTGACCGACCGGTTCGACCTGTCGAAAAGCCCCGTTCTGCTGAACGGGACGCAGGCGCTGGTGCGGCTGATGCTGATGCAGAAGGCCCGCGACAAGGCCGCCGGTCTAAACACTGCCGGGCTGGTGACGGGCTATCGCGGCTCGCCGCTGGGTGCGGTGGACATGCAGATGACCCGTGCGGCCAAGTATCTGGCCGAAAGCGACATCACCTTTCAATACGGGCTGAACGAGGATCTCGCCGCCACGGCGCTGTGGGGCAGCCAGCAGGCCGAGCTGCGCGGCGAAGGGCTCTATGACGGGGTCTTTGGCCTGTGGTACGGCAAGGGGCCGGGCGTGGACCGCACCGGCGACGCCTTCCGCCACGCCAACATGGCCGGCACCTCGCCCAATGGCGGGGTGCTGATCGCGATGGGCGACGACCATACCGGCGAATCCTCGACGGTGCTGCACCAGTCGGAATGGGCGCTGATCGACGCCTATGTGCCGATCGTGAACCCCGCCGGCGTGCAGGAGATCCTGGACTACGGCATCTACGGTTTCGCGCTCAGCCGGTTTTCCGGGCTCTGGGTCGGGCTCAAGACCATGAAGGACACGATCGAGGTGACCTCGGTCGTCGATGGCCGGCCCGACCGGATGCAGCTGGTCCGACCCGAATTCGACATGCCCGAAGGCGGGCTGAACATCCGCCTGATCGACGACCGCATTGCGCAAGAGGCGCGGATCATCGATTACAAACGGTTCGCGGCCGAGGCGTTTTCCCACGCCAACCGCATCGACCGCCGCGTCTGGGGCAAGCCGGGGGCAAAGATCGGGCTGGTGGCCGCCGGCAAGAACTGGCTGGATCTGCAACACGCGCTGGAGCTTCTGCATATCGACGCGGCCGAGGCCGAACGTCTGGGGATCACCACCTACAAGGTGGGCCAGACCTGGCCCTTGGACATGAAGGGGTTCCACGACTGGGCCGAGGGGCTCGACCTGATCGTGATCGTCGAGGAAAAGCGCAAGCTGATCGAGGTGCAGGTCAAGGAGGCGATCTTTGACGACCGCCGCGGCCGGCGGGTATATGGCTGGTACAAGGGCGGGGCCGGGTCCATGCACCGCGAAGAGCTGTTCCCGACCCGCTGGGCGCTGGATCCGGTTATGATTGCCGAGAAGCTGGGCGAGATCCTGATCGAGGAGGGTCGCGACACCGACGGCATCCGCGCAGGCCTCGCCGCGCTGGAAGAGGTGCGCCGCAACGACAATGCGGAAAACATCGCGACCCGGCTGCCCTATTTCTGCTCGGGCTGTCCGCACAATACGGGCACCAAGTTGCCCGAAGGCGCGCGCGCCTATGCCGGGATCGGCTGTCACTTCATGGTGCAGTGGATGGACCGCAACACGCTGGGTTTCACCCATATGGGCGGCGAGGGCGCGAACTGGATCGGCGAGGCGCCGTTTTCGAAACGCCGCCATGTGTTCCAGAACCTCGGCGACGGCACCTACAACCATTCCGGCGTGCAGGCGATCCGGGCCGCGTTGGCCGCCGGCACCAACATCACCTACAAGATCCTCTACAACGATGCGGTGGCCATGACCGGCGGCCAGCCGAACGAGGGCGGGCTGACCCCGCAGCGCATCGCCGCCGAACTGCGGGCGATGGGCGTGCGGCATGTCGCGGTGGTCCATGACGAAAAGGAGCCGCAGGATCCCAAGCTCTATCCAGGGGATGTCGAGTTTCACACCCGCGACAACCTGCTGAACGTGGAGCGCGCCTTTGAAAAATACGAGGGCGTGTCGGCCATCATCTATGTCCAGACCTGCGCCGCCGAGAAACGCCGCCGGCGCAAGCGCGGCACCTTCCCGGACCCGGACAGGCGTGTGTTCATCAACCCGGATGTCTGCGAGGGCTGCGGCGATTGCGGGGTGCAGTCGAACTGCGTGTCGATCGTGCCGGTGGAAACCGAACTCGGCCGCAAGCGGGCGATCGACCAGTCGTCCTGCAACAAGGACTATTCCTGCCTCAAGGGCTTCTGCCCGTCCTTCGTGACGCTCGAAGGGGCGAAACTGCGCAAGGAGGTGACGGTCGATCTGGACCTGCCGCACCTGCCGCAGCCCCGTCTGCCGCAGATCGAGGGCACCTGGAACGTGGTCATCACCGGCGTCGGCGGCACTGGCGTCGTGACCATCGGCGCGGTGATGGCGCAAGCGGCTCAGATCGACGGCAAGGGCGCGGGCATGATGGAGATGGCCGGGCTCGCGCAAAAGGGCGGGGCGGTGCACATCCACTGCCGCCTTGCCAACGACCCCGCCGACATCAACGCGATCCGCGTCGCCACGGGCGAGGCCGACGCGGTGATCGGCGGCGACTTGGTGGTCAGCGCCGGGGCCTCGACCATCGGGCTGATGCGCACCGGCAAGACGGGCGCGGTGGTCAACAGCCACGAGATCATCACCGGCGACTTCACCCGCGACACCGAATTCCACCTGCCGGTGGACCGGCTGGAACTGGCGCTTCAGGCGCGGCTCAAGGACCGGCTGGACCTGTTCGACGCCTCGGAACTGGCCCGGGCGACGCTGGGGGATTCGATCTTTTCCAACATGATGGTGTTCGGCGCGGCCTGGCAGCGCGGTCTGGTGCCGCTGAGCCATGACGCGATCATGCAGGCGATCGAGCTGAACGGCGCGGCGGTCGAAGCCAACAAGCGCGCCTTCGAGATCGGCCGCTGGGCGGTATTGCACCCGCAGGAGGCCGCCGCGATCCTCAGGCCCAAGGTGATCGAACTGCCGAAATCCCTGGAAGAGAAGATCGCCTTCCGTACCGAGCATCTGACCGCCTATCAGGGCAAGCGGCTGGCGAAACGCTATCGCAAGCTGGTGGATGGGATCGAGGACGAACGCCTGCGCGAGGCCGTGGCCAAGGGCTATCACAAGGTTCTGGCCTACAAGGACGAATACGAGGTCGCGCGGCTTTTGCTGGACAGCCGCGACAAGGCACGGGCCGAGTTCGACGGCGATTTCCGCATGACCTTCCACCTCGCCCCGCCGATCCTGTCGGGCAAGGATCCCGAAGGCCGGCCGAAGAAACGCGAATTCGGCGAATGGTCGCTGCGTCTGTTCCGCCTGCTGGCGCGGATGAAGCGGCTGCGCGGCACGCCGCTGGACATCTTCGGCTATTCGGCGGAGCGTCGGATGGAGCGCGGTCTGATCCGGCAATACGAAAGGGATGTCCGCCGGATGCTGGACCTGGTCAAGCCGGAAACCATGGATGCAGCCGTTGCGCTGGCCGAACTGCCGCTGTCGATCCGCGGCTTCGGCCCGGTGAAGAAGGAAAATGCCGAAAAGGCGGCGAAACGGCGCGAGGAGCTGCTCATGGTTCTGGAAACGGGCGGCGAGGGGGTCGACAAGGCGGCCGAATAGGGTCGCCGCCGTATCCCCTGCGGAAACAAAGCGCGACAAGAAAAAGACCCCGGCCGAACGGCCGGGGTCTTTTTCTGGAGGGTCGAGAGAGAGAAAGAGAGAGTATCCGGAAGCGTCAGGCGCCCCAGGTGCGGACCTGTCCGCAATCCATGTGCACGAAGTTCGACCGCGAATAGCGCCCCACGCCGCCCGCGCGGCAGGAAATCGCCGCCCGGGCGATCTGGTTGACCGACCGCGTCGCGAGCCGCACATCGTTGGCCTGTCCCTTCACATGCAGGGAATTCTTGGCGACCCGGCGCGACCGGCGGCGCAGCATCGCGTTTGTCTGCGGGGTGCGATAGCCGGACAGCAGAAGATAGGGTTCGTTCACGTCCAGAAGGTTGTGGACCGCGGCGATGATATCCAGCGTGCGGGTGTCCATCCGCGTGGCCTTGTTCGCGCGCACGTCGCGCATGAAATAATTGATCTCCTCAAGCGCGTCCTGGATGTATTCCCCGTCGATCCAGTAGATCATGTCGAGATGTTCGCCGGTGCGGCCCGAATACATCCGCAGGCGGCGAATGTCGCCAGCGCCTCGAAGGAACCCGGCGGCCTTTGAGAAGGTCGGAGCGGCACTGATTGCGGTTGCTGCGAACGCGCCCAACAGGGCACGCCGACTCATGCCGAAGTGTTTGGATTCCACCATGTCCCTCTGCGTCGTATCCTTAACGCTCGTTCTGCCTGCCCCGTCGAGGCGGGGCATCTGTTTCAACCATCCCCAGGTCGAAGGTATCTATTGCACAGGACGATTCGGCGGCCAAGCCCGGATTGTTTCGGGAATGCTATCTGGTCCAATTTCGGCAATTTTTCGCGCAACTTGACGGGGATGCGCCGAAATCCGCGCGAAATTCTGGCCGGTCATGGGTGATGCAGCGTTGCATCAGCCCCCGAAAATGGGCGCGACGTTGAGGAAATTGTGAGTGGACATGCCGGCGAGGCTTCCGAACAATGGGTGACAAATGCTGCTGCCTCGTATTTTTTTCTATCCCATCCAAGGATTTGACCATGCCGTCTGCTTTTCCGGCTCGTTTTCGTCGTCTCGCCCTGGGCCTGACCATCGCGACCGGGCTGTGGTCGATCGCGCAGGCCGATCAGCCGCGAACAGAGGTGACGGCCTTTGACCAGGCCATCGCCGAGGCGGCCTACGCGGGGGCGGCCTTTGATGAAGTGATCGGCGCCTTCTACAGGGATCGGGCCTATCGGCCGATCTGGGTGGGCGATGACGCGGCCGCGCGGGGGCGGCGGGCGGCGCTTCTGCGGGCGCTGCGGGGGGCCGGACTGCACGGGCTGCCCGCCAGCCGCTACGACCCCGAGGCCCTGCGCGCGCAACTGGCGTCGGTTCGCACCACGCGCGATCTGGGACTGGCCGAGGTCGCCATGAGCCGCGCCTTTCTGCAATACGCCAGCGACGTCCATTCGGGCATCCTCGACCCCTCCAGCATCGACGATTACATCGACCGCCAGCCCGCGCGGCCGGACGGTCTGGCGCTGCTCAGGGACATCTCGACCGGGGATCCTAAGGACGTGCTGGCCGGCCTTGCGCCGCAATCGCTGGAATATCGGCGGCTGCTGAAGGAACGGCTGAACCTTTTGCGGATCATCCAGGCGGGCGGCTGGGGCGCGACGGTGCCCATGCGCAAGATGGAACCCGGCGACACCGGGCCGGCGGTGATCGCCCTGCGCGATCGGCTGGTGCGGATGGGATACCTGCGCAGGGGCCTTTCGGCGCGCTACGACAAGGCACTGGAACGCGCGGTGCGGGCGTTTCAACACGATCACGGACTGAAACCCGACGGCGTGGCCGGCAAGGGCACCATCGCCGAAATCAACGTGTCCGCCACCGAACGCATGAAATCGGTTTTGGTCGCGCTGGAACGGGAACGCTGGCTGGGGGATCGGGGGCGGAAATACGTTCTGGTGAACCAGCCCGATTTCACCGCCCGGATCATCGATGACGGGCGCGAGACGTTCCGCACCCGCACCGTGATCGGCAAGAACGTGCACGACCGGCGCAGCCCCGAGTTCTCGGACGAAATGGAGCACATGATCATCAACCCCAGCTGGTATGTGCCGCGGTCGATCATGGTCAAGGAATACCTGCCGAAACTGCAGCAGAACCCCAATGCGGCGGGGCATCTCATCATCACGGACGTGCGCGGGCAGCAGGTTGACCGGGGCAGCATGGATTTTACACAGTTCACGGCCCGCAACTTCCCCTTCGACATGCGCCAGCCACCGGGGGCGCGCAATGCATTGGGGCGGGTCAAGTTCATGTTTCCCAACAAGCACAATGTCTATATGCACGATACCCCCGAAAAGCACCTGTTCAAGCGCGAGGTGCGCGCCTACAGCCATGGCTGCATCCGGCTGGCGGATCCGTTCGACTTTGCCTATGCGTTGCTGGCGGAAGAGGTCGGACGCGTCGACGATCCGGTGGGCTTTTTCCAGTCAACCCTGAAGACCGGCCGGGAAACCCAGGTGGATCTGGACCGGCACCTGCCGGTGCACATCATCTATCGCACGGCCTTTACCAAGCCCAAGGGAGGGTTGGAGTTCCGCCGCGACGTCTATGGCCGTGACGCAAAGATCTGGAAAGCGTTGCAGCAACAGGGGGTGGCCCTGCCGGGGGTTCAGGGGTAATCACTGCCCCCGAAGGATCCGTTCGGATCGAGGATTCAGGGGCACCCGCCATGTCTTATACCGTCCAGCAGATTGCCGATGCGCTCGGGGCCGAGGCGGCCGGAGACACGTCGCTGACCATCCTGCGCGCGGCCGAGCCTGCGATGGCCGGGCCGGATGATCTGGCGCTGGCGATGTCGCCGAAATATGCCGAGGATCTGGGCCAGGCTCGCGCCGCGATGCTTTGGGACGGCGCCGACTGGCAGGCGATGGGGCTGCGGGCGGCGATCTTTGCGCCGCGTCCGCGACGGGCCATGGCCGGACTCACCGCGATGATGGACCCCGGGCAGGGGTTTGCGCCGGGCATCCATCCGTCGGCCGTGATCGACCCGACGGCGGAACTGGGCGAAGGCGTCTCGGTCGGGCCGCTTGCGGTTGTTTCTGCGGGCGCCCGCATCGGCGCGGGGTCGGTGATCGGCCCGCATTGCTTTGTCGGCGTGAACGCGGTGCTGGGCCGCGATGGCTTTCTGCGCGAAATGGTCAGCATCGGCGCCCGCGTCCGCATCGGCGACCGTTTCATCGCCCAGCCAGGCGCGCGCATCGGATCGGACGGGTTTTCCTTTGTCACGCCCGAGGTTTCGGCGGTGGAGAACGCGCGCAAGACGATGGGCGACACCGGCGACGCGCGACCGCAGGCCTGGGTGCGGATCCATTCGCTGGGCGGGGTGGAGATCGGCGACGACGTGGAAGTGGGCGCCAATAGCTGCATCGACAACGGCACGATCCGCGCCACTCAGATCGGCGACGGCTGCAAGTTCGACAACCTGGTCCATGTGGGCCACAACGTCCGCATCGGGCGCGACTGCCTGTTCGCCGGGCAGACGGGCATTTCCGGGTCGGTGGACATCGGCAACCATGTGGTGCTGGGCGGGCAGTGCGGCGTTGCCGACAACATCTTCATCGGCGACGGGGTGGTCGCAGCGGGGGGCACCAAGATCCTGTCCAATGTCCCGGCGGGGCGGGTGATGATGGGCTATCCGGCCGTGCGCATGGACCAGCACACCGAGATCTACAAGGCACAGCGCCGCCTGCCGCGCCTGATGCGCGACCTGGACGCGCTGAAAAAGGCGGTTTTCAAATCCGGCGGCAGCGAGTAAACCACCGCCAACGCGACAGATCGGAGGGACGCCATGAGCATCCGCGACAGGGTCATCGCCATCATTGCCGAGCAGGCCATGCTCGACCCCTCTGACGTGACCATGGACAGCACGCTCGAGGATCTGGGCATCGACAGCCTCGGGCTGGTCGAAAGCATTTTCGCCATCGAGGAAGAATTCGACATCTCGATCCCCTTCAACGCCAACGAACCGCAAGCGAGCGATTTCGACATCTCCAACGTCGCGGCGATCGTGGCGGGGATCGAAAAGCTCGTGACCGAAAAGGCATGACGGCAACGGGCCGAAAGCGACCTCGATGAAACGCGTCGTCATAACAGGGGCCGGCACGATCAACGCCCTTGGTCATTCGGTGCCTGATACCTTCGAGGCCATGCGCGAGGGCCGCTGCGGCATCGGCCCGCTGGAGTTCCGCGACGTGGAGCGGCTGTCGATCCGCATCGGCGGGCAGGTGCGCGGGTTCGAGGCCGAGGGCCGGTTCAACCGCCAGCAGATGGCGCTCTATGACCGGTTCACTCAGTTCACCCTGATCGCCGCCCGGGAAGCGATCGAGCAGTCGGGGCTGGAGTTTTCGGGAGATCTGTCGGCGCGGTCGGGCGTGGTTCTGGGCACCGCGGGCGGCGGGGTTTCCACTTGGGACGACAATTACCGCGCGGTCTATGAGGAGGGCAAGAACCGGGTGCACCCCTTCGTCGTGCCCAAGCTGATGAACAATGCCGCCGCCAGCCATGTGTCGATCGAGCACAATATAAAGGGGCCCTCTTTCACCGTCTCGACCGCCTGTGCCTCGGCCAATCACGCGATGGGGCTGGCCTTTCAGATGGTGCGGTCGGGGGCGGCGCCGGTGATGATCACCGGCGGGTCGGAATCGATGATGTGTTTCGGCGGCATCAAGGCGTGGGAGGGCCTGCGGGTCATGTCGCGGGACGCCTGCCGCCCGTTCAGCGCCAACCGCAACGGCATGGTTCAGGGCGAAGGCGCCGGCGTTTTCGTGTTCGAGGATTACGACCACGCCCGCGCGCGCGGTGCAGAGATCCTGTGCGAGGTGATCGGCTTTGCCATGACCTCGGACGCCTCCGACATCGTGATGCCGTCCAAGCAGGGGGCGGCGCGGGCGATGGCGGGGGCGCTGCAGGACGCGCGCGTGAACCCGTCCGAGGTGGGCTATATAAACGCCCACGGCACGGGCACCGCTGCCAATGACAAGACCGAATGCGCCGCCGTGGCCGACGTCTTCGGCCCCCATGCGGACGAGCTGATGATCTCGTCCACCAAGTCGATGCACGGCCATGTCATCGGCGGCACCGGCGCGGTGGAGCTGCTGGCCTGCATCATGGCTCTGCGCGACGGGGTGATCGCGCCCACCATCGGCTATGAGGAACCGGACCCGGAATGCGCGCTGGACGTGGTGCCCAACGCGGCGCGCGAGGCAAAGGTGGACGTCGTCGTCAGCAACGCCTTTGCCTTTGGCGGGTTGAACGCGGTTCTGGTGCTGCGCCGCGTCTGAACGGAAAAGGCCGCTCGCGGCAGGAGCGGCCTGTTCGGCAACGGGGGGTGTCTATCGGTTCTCGACCACGTCCACCTTGTCGTATCCGGCGGTGAAGCCCTTGAGCGAGACCTTGAGCTTTATCACCTGGGTCGGCGCCGGAGCGGGCACCAGCGAAATGATTGCCTCCTTGCCGTTCTTCATGGCATCCACATCCGCCTGGGTCAGGCCGATCTGCGCGACGCAGCCGATCGGGTTGCAGAAGGAATACTGATACCGCTTGCCCGGCGCGCCATCGATCGAGATGGTCAATTGCGCGGGCAACAGGGTTTCCAGCGGCACGATCACCGTGGCTGCCGCCACCGCCTGCCCGCCTTCCTTCAGCCGGAACAGGCTGAACTCGGCCATCGGGTTGCCCTTGTCGTCCTTGAGGATCTGCAGCAGCGAGCAGGGATCTTCGCCTTGGTTCACCTTGATGCAGGCAAGATCCCAATCTCCGAATTTTTCCTTGGAATAGCGATCGCCGACCTTTGGGCCGTCATCGGCGGGCTGGCCCATGTCGAGAATCTGCCCGGCCGGCTGTTCCTCTTGCTCGGCGGTTGCGCCTTGTTCCTGTGCCATTGCCGGCGCGGCCAGAATCGCCGCGCTCAGAGCGGCAATCAGTGTGTTCGTTCTGGACATCCAAGCCTCGTGTCGTTTGGTGATTTCTTCGCCGCTGCTGTAGCACGCCGCTGCGGGGCTGTCAGCGGCATTCGGAGAATGGCGGCGGAATGACACCGATGCACCGCCAGCCGGGCCTTCCGGGCGAACGAGCAATAAAGAAACGAGCAATAAAGAAAGGGGACTGGAACAGCCCCCCTTCAAATCAGTCTCTCCCCGTCGGACTGGCCGACTTAGTTGTGCCAAGACGTTACGAAACGAGATGCCCGTGGTCAACGGAAAACCTGCGAAAATCAGGGCTTTTGCCTTGTTTTTCCGTCTTTTGACCGATTGGAAAAAGACCGCGCCGTATGGGCGCGGCCAGTCTGACAGGGAGGAAGTCCCCCCGCCGCCCAAGGGTTCACGGCGGGGCGGAAATGACTATGGCGCGAAAAGGTTAACTTTGTATGGTCAAGGCATGGCCGGAGGCGGAAAAATGACGGATCGGGACGACATGCGGGACAAGGTGTTCATCGGCGGCGGCGGAGAAGGCTACGCCGTCAAACAGGGGCTGGCACTGAAATATGCCAACCGCCACGGGTTGATCGCGGGCGCGACCGGCACGGGCAAGACGGTGACGCTGCAGATCATGGCCGAGGGGTTTTCATCGGCGGGTGTGCCGGTGTTCCTGGCGGACGTTAAGGGCGATCTGTCCGGATTGGCCAAGGCCGGATCGCCCGGTTTCAAGCTGCATGACGCCTTCATGGAGCGGGCGGCGAAGATCGGCTTTGACGATTATCGCTATGAGTCATTCCCCGTGACCTTCTGGGATCTGTTCGGCCAGCAGGGGCATCCGGTGCGCACCACGGTGGCCGAGATGGGGCCGCTGATGCTGGCCCGGCTGTTGGAGCTGAGCGAGGCGCAGGAGGGCATCCTGAACATCGCCTTCCGCCTGGCGGATGAACAGGGGCTGCCGCTGCTGGACCTGAAGGATCTGCAGTCGCTGCTGGTCTGGGTCGGGGAAAATCGTGGGGATCTGTCGCTGCGTTACGGCAATATCTCGACGGCTTCGGTCGGCGCGATCCAGCGGCGGCTGATGGTTCTGGAAAATCAGGGCGGGGTGCAGCTCTTTGGTGAACCGGCGCTGGATCTGTCCGATCTGATGCGAACCGATGACCGGGGCCGGGGCATCATCAACATCCTGGCCGCCGACCGCCTGATGGGCTCGCCCCGGCTCTATTCGACCTTTCTGTTGTGGCTCCTGTCGGAACTCTTCGAAGAGCTGCCCGAGGTGGGCGATCCAGACAGGCCCAGGCTGGTTTTTTTCTTCGACGAGGCGCATCTTTTGTTCGATGACGCGCCCAAGGCGCTGGTGGACAAGGTCGAACAGGTCGCCCGCCTGATCCGGTCCAAGGGGGTCGGGGTCTATTTCGTGACCCAGCATCCGGCAGACATCCCCGAGGACATCCTTGGCCAGTTGGGCAACCGGGTGCAGCATGCGCTGCGCGCCTATACGGCGCGGGACCGCAAGAACCTGCGGCTTGCGGCCGAGACCTACCGGGAGAACCCGCGCTTTTCCACCGAAGAGGCGATCCGCGAGGTCGGGGTGGGCGAGGCGTTGACGTCCTTTCTGGAGAAGAAGGGCGTGCCGGGCATGGTCGAGCGCACCCTGATCCGGCCGCCGTCGTCGCAGCTGGGCCCGATCACGGAGGAGGAACGGCGGCAGATATTGGCGGCGTCGCGCATGGCGGGCAAATATGACGCGGCGGTGGACCGGCGCTCGGCCCACGAGATCCTGGCCGAACGTGCCGCGAAGCGGGCGGTCGAGGCCGAAGCGGCCGAGGTCGCGGCCGAGGAGGAAGAAGCGGGCCCCGTGGCACGGGAATACAATGCCGCGCGGCGCTATTCGGGCAACCGCGTGGGGCGGTCCTCGGCGCGGCGGGTACGCGAGAAGGACAGTTTCGGCTCGGCCTTGACGCAGGCGCTGATCAAGGAGTTGAAGGGCACCACCGGGCGGCGGATCGTGCGCGGCATCTTGGGTGGCCTGTTCCGCGGGCGGTAGGGCCGGTATCGCGGCTGCGCCGCGATCGCTCCGCGGGGGGTATTTGGGACCAGAAAGAAGCAGGGGCTCGGAAAAAGAAGCAGGGGCCCGTAAATGGAAAAGGGCGCGGGTGGTTCGACCCGCGCCCTTTGTCGGTGGGTTTGATGCCGGTTACTTTTCCGGGATCAGGCCGCGCGGGCTGAAGCGCAGCACCAGCAGCAGGATGAGCCCCATGGTCAGCAGGCGCATATGCGCCGCGCTGTCCAGCAGGTGCTGCTTCAGCGGGTTGGTGTCGGCCATGCCCGAGGTAAGCACCTGCAAAAGCCACAGCCCGATCGGTTCCACCTGGACCCAGAGGAACCAGATCAGCATCGCGCCCAGCACCGCGCCGAAATTGTTGCCCGAACCGCCCACGATCACCATCACCCAGATCAGGAAGGTAAAGCGCAGCGGCTGGTAGGTGCCGGGGGTGAGTTGGCCGTCCAGCGTGGTCATCATCGCGCCGGCCAGACCGCAGATCGCCGAGCCGATGATGAACACCTGCAGATGACGGGCGGTGACGTCCTTGCCCATGGCTTCGGCGGCGACCTCGTTGTCGCGGATGGCGCGCATCATGCGGCCCCATGGGCTCTTCAGTGCCATCTGCGCCATCCACAAGAGGATGAGAAGCACGACAAGGAACAGGATCGAGTAGCCGAGCTTGACATACATCGTCGATGCCGTGACCGGGTCGAGCCCCAGCGATGTCACGCGATCGACGAAAGCAGGATCCTGTTGCAGGTCGATCTCATAGGGCAGGGGGCGCGGCAGGCCGACCACGTTCTTGACGCCGCGGGCCAGCCAGTCCTCGTTCTTCATGATCGCGATGATGATCTCGGCAATGCCCAGCGTTGCGATCGCCAGGTAGTCCGAACGCAGTCCCAGCGCGGTCTTGCCGACCAGCCAGGCCGCGCCCGCGGCCAGCAGGCCGCCCACGGGCCAGGCCAGCAGGACCGGAAGGCCCAGCCCGCCAAGGTATCCGGTGCTGGCGGGATTGACCGCTTCGACCGCCGCAACGCCCGGGTCGAGCACCCCGCGGTAGAGGAAGAAGCCACCCACGAGGATCACGATCATGACGATCGCGCGCTTGCCGCTCTTGGCCATGCGTTTGTTGACCACGACCGCGGCGGCGATGGTGGCCGCCCCCAGCAACAGCCCCGCGACGATCCGCAGACCGCCCGCGGCCCAGGCCTCCTTGACCGGCGGCATCGAGGTCAGAACCACTGCCAACCCGCCAAGCGCCACAAAGCCCATGACACCGACGTTGAACAGACCGGCGAATCCCCATTGCAGGTTCACGCCAATCGCCATGATGGCCGAGATCAGGCCCATGTTCAGGATCAGCACCGCGGTGTTCCAGCTCTGCATGACCCCGGTCAGAAGGATCAGCGCGCCGACCAGGGCGAACAGCCCCACATTCTTTACCGTCTCGTTCATACCGCTTTCCCCTTGAAGATGCCGGTGGGACGGAACAGCAGGACGATCAGAAGGATCACGAAGGACACCGCGAACTTGTAGTCCGTGCTGAGAAGCTGCACGAGTCCCTCGGGCTCCAGAGGCTCCGGCATGAGATAGACCAGGACCTTCTTCCATGCATAGGTGATGGTCACCTCGGAAAAGGCGATGATGAACCCGCCCGCGATGGCGCCCAGCGGGTTGCCCAGCCCCCCGACGATGGCCGAGGCGAAGATCGGCAGCAGAAGCTGGAAATAGACGAAGGGCTTGAAGCTCTTGTCGAGGCCGTAGAGCACGCCGGCGATGGTCGCCAGCGCCGCCACGATCATCCATGTATACATCACCACGCGTTCGGGGTTGATGCCCGACAGCAGCGCCAGATCCTCGTTGTCGGAATAGGCGCGCATCGACTTGCCGGTTCGGGTGCGGTTGAGGAACCAGAACAGCAGCGCCACGACCACGACCGCGGTAACGATGGTGATGCCCTGCGTGGCCTTGAGCGCCAGTCCCTCGTTCAGGCCTGTCGCCTTCTTGAATTCGCGCGCCGTGACGAGAAAACGCGTGCCGTCCGCGAACCGCTGGTCATCGGGGCCGATGATGAAGCGCACCAGACCGTTCATGATGAACATCACGCCCATCGACACGATCACCAGGATCACCGGCTTGGCCTTCTGTTCGCGGTAGAACCGATAGACCAGCCGGTCCGTTACCAGAAGCAGCGCAATGCAGCCCAGGATACCCAGCGGCAGCGCCAGAAGCGCGGTCGGCAAGGGGCCCAGATGCCAACCCATGGACTGGAGCCACCAAGTGAACAGGATCGTCACCATCGTGCCGAAGGCCATCGTGTCGCCATGGGCAAAGTTGGAAAACCGCAGGATCCCGTAAATCAGCGTCACGCCCAGGGCCCCCAGCGCAAGCTGGCTTCCATAGGTGATCGCCGGGATCAGAACGAAATTGGAAAGCGCCACCAGGGCGTTGAGGAAATCCATGTCTCAGCCCCCCAGGAAGGATTTGCGCACTTCCGGGTCGGACAGCAGTTCCTTGCCCGACCCGGTATAGGCGTTGCGGCCCTGCACCAGGACATAACCCTTGTCGGCGATCTCCAGCGCCTGGCGGGCGTTCTGCTCCACCATCAGGATCGGGATGCCGGTGCGGCTGACCTCGATGATCCGGTCAAAGAGTTCATCCATCACGATGGGACTCACGCCCGCAGTGGGTTCGTCCAGCATCAGCACCTTGGGCCGGGTCATCAGCGCGCGGCCCACCGCGACCTGCTGGCGCTGGCCGCCCGACAGCTCGCCGGCCGCCTGTCGGCGCTTTTCGCGCAGGATCGGGAACAGGTCATAGACCTGCTCCATCGTCTCGCTGATGTCGTCGGTGCGGATGAAGGCACCCATCTCCAGATTTTCCTCCACCGTCATCGAGGTGAAGATGTTGTTTGTCTGCGGCACGAACCCCATCCCCTTGACCACCCGCGCCTGCGGGCTGAGGTCGGTGATGTCCTCTCCATCCAGCCGGACCGAACCCGACCGAACGTCCAGCATGCCGAATATCGCCTTCATAGCGGTGGACTTTCCGGCGCCGTTGGGGCCCACGATCACCGCGATTTCGCCGCGATCCACCGAAATGGTGCAGTCATGCAGGATGTCCGGCCCCTTGCCATAGCCGCCGGTCATCTTCTCGCCAATCAGGAACGGCCCGCCGGGGGCCGGGTGCGTCTGCCCCTCCCCGGCATGAACCGTCGCCTGTCCCATGCCTTCCTTCCGCGTGATCGTCGCGTCCTTGTTGCCGCGATCATCCTGCCAGGGATTGTCGCTCATGGCCGCCCTGTCCCTTCATCTTGCTGAAAATACTCCGGGGGAGTCGCCCGCAGGGCGACGGGGGCAGCGCCCCCCGATCCGGTCCACGCCCGCCCCGTCATGCCCCGACCTTGTCGCGGTGCTTGAGCCCGGTGCCCAGATAGGCCTCGATCACATGTTCGTTGGCCTTGATCTCGTCCAGCGTGCCTTCGGCGAGAACCTTGCCCTCGGCCATGCAGATCACCGGGTCGCAGATGCGGCCGATGAAATCCATGTCATGCTCGATCACGACAAAGGTATAGCCGCGCTCCTGATTGAGCCGCACGATGGCATCCGCGATCGTGTTCAGCAGGGTCCGGTTCACCCCGGCGCCCACCTCGTCCAGGAACACGATACGGGCGTCCACCATCATGGTGCGCCCCAGTTCCAGCAGCTTCTTCTGCCCGCCCGATACCTGGCCCGCCTTGTGATCGGCCAGATGCTCGATGGTCAGGAATTCCAGCACCTCATCCGCCTTGGCGCGCAGCGCGCGTTCCTCGTCGGCGATGCGCTTGCGCCCGAACCACGTGTTCCACAGCTTTTCACCCGACTGCCCGCCAGGCACCATCATCAGGTTTTCCCGGCAGGTCATCGAGGAAAATTCATGCGCAATCTGGAAAGTGCGCAACAGCCCCTTGTGGAACAGTTCGTGCGGCGGCAGGCCGGTAATGTCCTCGCCGTCCATGAAGACCCGGCCGCTGGTCGGCGGCAGGACGCCGGCGATCACGTTGAACAGCGTGGTCTTGCCGGCGCCGTTGGGGCCGATCAGCCCGGTGATGGACCCCTTTGCGATCTGCAAACTGGCCCCGTCAACGGCGTGAAAGCCCCCGAAATGCTTGTGAAGATCGTCCACGACGATCATTGGATCCCCGGTGGTCATGTCATCCTCCCCCGGTGCCGGTCCCCACGGGCGCGGGGTGCGGCATCTTGTCGTTGAGTCGCGCTTGGCGCGGGCTTTTGGCAAAGAAAAGGCCCGGACGCAAGGTCCGGGCCACGTTCTCATGCCGAACGGGTGCCGATCACCGGTATTTCACCGTGGTGACCTTGCCGTCCTTGATCACGATCTCGCGGTAGTTGCCCGCCGATTCGCCCGGTCCGATCAGCTCGACCGCGGTGGCGCCGACATAGTCGATGTCCTTGCCCGCCGCGAGCAGATCCAGCGCCTTGCCCAGCTCGCCCGGATAGATCTTTTCACCCGGCGCGTTGGCGACTTCCATGACTTTTTTCTTGTAGACTTGGCTGTCGGTGGACCCGGCCGCCTGCATCGCCAGCATGATGAGCGCCGCCGCGTCATAGGATTCCGGCGTGAACGGCGAAGTCGCGTCGAAGGCGCCGCCCGCCAGTTCCTCGAACTTGGCCGCGCCGGGGCTGTCGGTGCCCGGATGCTGGCCGGTGGAGCCGTCGATCTCGGAACCGAAGTTTTCCTCCAGCTTGGCGCTGATCATGCCGTCGGGGAAATGGAACGTGTCGAAGGCGCCCGAATCCAGCGCCGCGCGGACGATGCCCGAACCGCCCTGGTCCACGTAGCCCGCGACCACCAGCCGTTCGCCACCGGCCGAAGCCAGCGCCGCGACTTCGGCCGAATAGTCGGCCTTGCCGTCCTCATGCGCGGCCGAGATGGTGACCTTGCCGCCCTTGGCCTCGTAGGCGGACTTGAAGCTGTCGGCCAGGCCCTTGCCATAGTCGTTGTTGGTATAGGTCAGCGCCACCGACTTGACCCCCTGCTCGAGCAGGATCTCGGCCATCACCTCGCCCTGGCGGGCATCCGACGGCGCGGTGCGGAAGAACAGGCCGTTGTCCTCGGCCGTGGACAGCCCCGGCGAGGTGGCCGAGGGCGAGATCATCACCACGCCGTTTGGCACCGCCACGTTGGACAGGATCGCGCCGGTCACGCCCGAGCAGTCCGCGCCCATGATCCCCTTGACGCCGTCCGAGGTCACCAGACGTTCGGCCGCCGCAGTGGCCGCGCCGGCGTCGATGCAGGTCGAATCGGCCCGCACCGGGGTCACCGTGGTCCCGCCCAGCAGCTTGCCGCTGTCAGAGACTTCCTTCATCGCCAGCTCGGCGCCGGCGGCCATCTGCGGCGTCAGCGATTCGATCGGACCGGTAAAGCCCAGGATCACGCCGATCTTCACCTCTTCGGCAGAGGCGGCACCGGCCAGAAGAGCCGCGGCGGCCGAAGCCATCAGGAACTTTTTCATTCTTCATCTCCCTTGTTGGAACGAACGTTCTGGCCCGACCCTAGGCAAGGCGATTGCAAAAGAAAAGTGCTATGTGAAAGGAAAGGCGGCCGGATTTCCCTCTCGGCCCGGACCAACCCGACAGGAGGTCTCATGCGCGTATTTTCGGTTGTTCTCTGGCTTGTTCTGGCCGCCGCACCAGCACAGGCGCAAGACCTGCAGACCAGCGCCGGCCCGGTCCGGGTCGAAACCGTGCTGACCGGGCTCGACGTGCCCTGGGCGATCGCCTTCCTGCCCGGAGGCGGATTCCTGGTGACCGAACGCGAAGGCGATCTGCTTCTTGTGCGCGACGGCCGGGCGCGGCGGGTGCGCGGCGTGCCGCGGGTGCGGGCACAGGGGCAGGGCGGTCTGCTCGACGTTATGGTGCCGCGCGATCACGCGACCACCCGCGAAATCTTCCTGACCTTTTCCAAACGGCTGACGGGCGGCGGCATCGGCACCGCCGTCGCGGCGGCGCGACTGGACGCGAACAGGGCGCGGCTCGACGTCCCCCGCGTGATCTTCGAGGCCGCCCATGTCGGCCGGGGCGGCCGGCATTTCGGCTCCCGCATCGTCGAGGCCTCCGACGGGACCCTTTTCGTCACCCTGGGGGATCGCGGCGACATGGATCAGGCGCAGAACCTGGCCAACCACAACGGCACCGTCGTCAGGATCAACCGCGACGGATCTGTGCCCGCCGACAACCCGTTCGTGAACCGGCCCGGGGTCCGTCCCGAGATCTGGTCCTGGGGCCATCGCAACCCGCAAGGCGCGGCGCTGGATCGCTCCGGCACCCTCTGGGTGGCCGAACACGGCCCCATGGGCGGGGACGAGATCAACCGGATCCGCAAGGGCGCCAATTACGGCTGGCCGGTGATCGGTCACGGCCGGCACTATTCGGGGGCCAGGATCGGCGAGGGCACCCACAAGGCGGGAATGGAACAACCCGCCTTCTACTGGGATCCCTCGATCGCCCCGTCAGACATGATGATCTACTCGGGCCGCCTCTGGCCGCAATGGCGGGGACATTTCTTTGTGGGATCGCTGAAATTCGACATGATCAGCCACCTCGCGGAATCGCCCCTGCGCGAGATCGAACGCATCGCCGGTCCCCAGACCCAGCGAATCCGCGACGTGGCCGAAGCGCCGGACGGGTCGATCTGGATCGTGTCGGAAGGCAACGGCGCGATCTATCGCATGAGCCCCCGCTAGCCACCGCCGATCCCGCCGCCACACCGCGACCGGATCGCCGCCCGAACCCGCCACGGTCCCTTCATCTTGCTTCAAATACTCCGGGGGCGCGGGGGCAGCGCCCCCGCATCGGTCGGATCGCGCCAGCGATCCGAAACGGACTCCCTCAAACTGACAGCCGCGTCGAATGGCTGCCGCGTTCGCGATAGGGCGTGGTGTTGTAATGGGCCCGGTAGCATTTCGAGAAATGCGACGGCGAGGCAAAGCCGCAGGCCAGCGCCACATTGATCACGCTCATGTCGGTCTGCATCAGCAGGTTGCGCGCCTTCTGCAACCGCAGTTCCATGTAATACCGCTTCGGACTGCGGTTCAGGTACCGCCTGAACAGCCGCTCCAGCTGGCGCGTGGACATGCCCACGTCGCGCGCCAGAATCGAGGGGCTGATCGGCTCCTCGATGTTCTGTTCCATCATCTGGATCACCCGCGCCAGTTTCGGATGCCGCACGCCGATGCGCGTCGGCACCGACAGCCGCTGCGTGTCCTGATCGGTCCGGATCGAGGAATAGATCTGCTGATCCGCCACCGCGTTGGCCAGCTCCTCCCCGTGGTCGTCGGCGATGATCTTCAGCATCAGATCGATCGACGAGGTGCCCCCGGCCGTGGTCATGCGGTTGCCGTCGATGACGAAAACCGACTTGGTCAGTTCGACCTCGTCGAATTCCTCGGCGAAACTGTCGGCGTTCTCCCAGTGGATCGTCGCCCTCCTGCCATCCAGCAGCCCGGCCCTGGCCAGCGCCCAAGCGGCCGTGCACAGCCCGCCGATCGTCACGCCCTTGCGCGCCTCGCGCCTGAGCCAGCCCAGCAGCTTCTTCGTGGTCGCTTTCTGGATGTCGATGCCGCCGCAGACCAGGATGACGTCGTCCCGCTGGGTTTCGATCAGGTCGTCATCCAGCCGAAACGCGGTGCCGGCCGAACAATTCGCCTCTCCACCGCCTTCGCCAATCAGGATCCACGAATACAGCGGCCGATCCGCCATCCGGTTGGCGATCCGCAGGCACTCCAGCGCCGAGGCAAAGGACAACAGGGTAAAGTTCTCCAGCAGCACGAAAACGAACCGTTTCGGCCGCTCGGGTGCATGTTCGACGTTCACGACATGGCGATGGTCCTGCATGGCGCGTCTCGTGGCTCAGGGAATCAGGGCGCCGGGATCCCGCCCGGCAAGAGTGACGCACAGCTTGCCCACGCGCCGATTGCGACGTCAAGAGGCGCAAAACTGATATGGCCACCGCGCACGGGGTTTTGTATAGAAGCCCCCTGAACGACCGAAGGCGGAGGCCGACATGACAAGCGAATGGAACAAGTCCAGCTGGCGCAGCAAACCGCGGGTGCAGATGCCCGACTATACCGACCCGCAGGCTCTTGCCCGCGTCGAGGCGCAGCTTGCAAAATATCCGCCGCTGGTCTTCGCCGGAGAGGCACGGCGGCTCAAGGAGCATCTCGGCGCCGCCTCGCGGGGCGAAGCGTTCCTGCTACAGGGCGGCGACTGCGCCGAAAGCTTCGATCAGTTCAGCGCGAACGCCATCCGCGACACGTTCAAGGTGATGCTGCAGATGGCGATGGTGCTGACCTATGGCGCCAAGGTGCCGGTCATCAAGGTGGGCCGCATGGCCGGCCAGTTCGCCAAGCCGCGCAGCGCCCCGACCGAGGTCAGGGACGGCGTGGAACTGCCCAGCTATCGCGGCGACATCATCAACGAACTCGATTTCACGCCTCAGGCTCGCGTGCCGGATCCCAACAAGATGCTGCAGGCCTATACCCAGGCCGCGGCCACGCTGAACCTGCTGCGCGCCTTCTCGACCGGTGGTTACGCGGACGTGAACCAGGTGCATGCCTGGACGCTGGGCTTCACCGAATCCGAAGAGGCCGAGAAATACCGCGAGATGGCCAGCCGTATCACCGACACGCTGGACTTCATGAAGGCCGCCGGCATCAATGCAGAAACCGAACACGCTCTGCGCAGCGTGGAATTCTACACCAGCCACGAAGGCCTGTTGCTGGAATACGAAGAGGCGCTGACACGGCTCGATTCGACCTCCGGCAAATGGCTGGCGGGCTCGGGGCATTTCCTCTGGATCGGCGATCGCACGCGCCAGCCGGACGGGGCGCATGTGGAATTCCTGCGCGGCGTGCTGAACCCGATCGGGCTGAAATGCGGCCCCACAATGACCACCGAGGATCTCAAGGTTCTGATGGCGAAACTGAACCCGGAAAACGAACCGGGCCGGTTGACGCTCATCACCCGCTTCGGCGCAGGCAAGGTGGCCGACAACCTGCCGCGGCTGATCCGAACCGTGCAGGAAGAGGGCGCCAACGTAACCTGGGTCTGCGACCCGATGCACGGCAACACGATCAAGTCCTCGACCGGCTACAAGACCCGCCCCTTCGACGCGGTGCTGCGCGAGGTGCGCGAATTCTTCGCCGTCCACGCGGCCGAAGGCACGATCCCCGGCGGGGTGCATTTCGAGATGACCGGCCAGGACGTGACCGAATGCACCGGCGGCGTCCACGCGGTGAGCGAGGAAAACCTCTCCGACCGCTACCACACCGCCTGCGACCCGCGCCTGAATGCCAGCCAGTCGCTGGAGCTGGCCTTCCTCGTGGCCGAGGAACTCAGCCGCCTGCGCGAGGACCGCGACCGTCGCGCCGCGGGATGACGCGGGAATACCGCCAGCCGGTCTATCGCCCCCCGACGGGGGCGATGGACCTTCTGCTGATCCGCCACGGCGAAAGCGCGCCGGCACGCCCCGGCGAACGTTTTCCCATGAAGTACGGCCATGGCGACCCGGCCCTGCACCCGAACGGAGAGGCCCAGGCCCGCGTCATCGCCGAACGGCTGCAAAACGAACGCCTCGATGCGGTCTATGTCACGCCGCTGCGCCGCACGCACCAGACCGCCGCGCCGCTGCTCCAACGGCTGGGAATCACGCCGATCGAGGAGCCCGACCTGCGAGAGGTGCATCTGGGCGACTGGGACGACGGCGAATACCGGATTCGCGCCGCCAACGACGATCCGGCCTGGCTGCGCGCGCTGGAAAATCACGAATGGGGCGAGATTCCGGGCGCCGAAACCACCGCGGCCCTGCAGGCCCGGGTGGGAGACGCGCTTTTCCGTATGGCGGCGCGCCATGCCGACCAGCGCGTCGCCGCCTTCGTGCATGGCGGCGTGATCGGTGCCGCGCTCAGCCTCGCCACCGGCGCGCGCCCCTTCGCCTTTCTCGGCGCCGCCAACGGCTCCATCAGCCGCCTCGTGATCCACGGCACGACCATGAGTCTGCGCAGCTACAATGACTGCGCCCATCTCGAATGATCGCGCAAACCCTGCTTCTTTCTGGTCGAAAATACCCTCGCCGAAGGCATCGCGGCGGGCGAAAGACCGCCGCGATTCCATGCCGCCGCCTTCTCACTCCATGGTGATGACGACTTTCCCCATCACCTTGCGGTACTGCATCATTTCCAGCGCCGCGGGCACCTCCTTCAAGGGAAATCTTGCGGAAATACGCGGGCGAATCCGGCCCTCTCCATAGAGCCGGAACAGGTCGGCGACATTGGCCGCATGCAACTCTGGCTCGCGCATCACATGCGCGCCCCAGAACACGCCCACGATCTGCGACCCCTTGAGCAGAGTCAGGTTCAGCGGGATCTTCGGAATGCCCGCCGGAAAGCCGACTACCAGAAAACGCCCCTTCCACGCCAAGGCACGAATCGCCGGCTCGGCGTAGTTTCCACCAACCGCATCATAAACCACGTCCACGCCCTCGCCGCCGGCGATCTTCTTGATCTGCGCCGACAGCTCCTTCTGCGCATCACGGCCCTCCAGCGCGTGCGGATAGATCAGCGTCTCGTCCGCCCCCAGCTCGCGGCAGAACGCGGCCTTTTCCTCCGACGACACCGCGCCGATCACCCGCGCGCCCATTGCGCGGCCCAGTTCGATCGCCGCCGTGCCGACGCCCCCCGCGGCGCCCAGGATCAGCAGAGTCTCGCCCGGCTTCAGATCGGCGCGATCCTTCAGCGCGTGATAGGAGGTGCCATAGGTGAACACGAAACAGGCCGCGTCCTCGAACGGCATCGCGTCGGGAAACTTCACCGCCGCCGCTGCGGGAATGCAGATTTGCGTGGCGAATCCGCCATGCCCGGTCAGCGCCAGCACCCGGTCGCCCAGCTCGAACCCCTCGACCCCTTCGCCAACGGCATCCACCTCGCCCGCAATCTCGCCGCCCGGCGCAAAGGGGCGCGGCGGCTTCATCTGGTAGAGATCCCGGATCATCAGCGTGTCGGGAAAATTCACCCCCGCCGCACGGACCCGCACCCGGATCTGGCCCTTCTTCGGCTCGGGATCCGGCAACTCGGTCAGTTCCAGGCTCTCCGGCCCTCCCGGCGCGGTGCTCAGCATGGCTTTCATCATCTACTCTCCCCAATGTTTCTGGCGCGATGTCCTGCGAATGACGTTAAGTCTTTCCGCGCCTCTCCCGGTTGTCAATCGCATAACGAAATGCAATTCTGCACAGCGGAACAGATGCGGCAACTTGGCAAGGGAGGATAGGGTGCCCGATACCGATCTGGACGCCTTTCGCGCGGAACTGCGGGACTGGCTGGAGCAGAACTGCCCCGAGGAAATGCGCGACGGCGCGCGGGATGAACATAGCATCTGCTGGGGCGGCAAGAACTGGAAATTCGCCTCTGATGCCCAGCGGATCTGGTTGGAACGCTGCGTCACGCGCGGCTACACCGTGCCGACCTGGCCGGTCGAATATGGCGGCGCGGGGATGAACCGCGATCAAGAAAGGATCTTTCACGAGGAAATGGCGCGGATCGGCGCGCGCTATCCGCTGCAAAGCTTCGGCATCTGGATGCTGGGACCGGCGCTGTTGAAATTCGGCACCGAGGCGCAGAAGCAGTATTTCCTGCCGCCCATCGCGCGCGGCGAAATCCGCTGGTGCCAGGGCTATTCCGAACCGGGGGCGGGGTCCGACCTCGCCGGGGTGCAGACCAGATGCGAGGACATGGGCGAACATTGGCTGGTCAACGGGCAGAAGATCTGGACCTCCTACGCAGACAAGGCGGACTGGATCTTTGCCCTGCTGCGCACCGACCGCGAGGCGCCCAAGCACAAGGGGATCTCTTTCGTCCTGATCGACATGACCGCGCCGGGGGTCAGCACGAAGCCGATCCGGCTGATCTCGGGCGCCTCGCCCTTCTGCGAGACCTTCTTTGACAACGTGAAGGTGCCGAAGGAGCATGCACCCGGCGTGTCTTCGGTCGTGGGCGAGGTGAACCGCGGCTGGGACGTGGCGAAATACCTGCTGACCCATGAACGCGAGATGATCAGCGCCGGCGGCGCGGTGATGGGCGGCGGGCGGCCGCTGATGGAGGTGCTGGCCAATGCCGAAACCGGCCGCACCGACCCGATCCTGCAAGCCGACGCCATGCGGGCCGAGGTGGACGGGCTGGCCTTTACGCTCACGCTCGAACGCTACAAGGACCAGGCCGAAGCCGGGTCGGGCGTGGGGGATGCTTCGGCCATGCTGAAATATTACGGCACCGAGTTGAACAAGCGGCGGCTGGAGCTGGTGATGGCGGCGGCGGGGTCGGAGGCGCTCGACTGGAATGACGAGCGCGCGCCGACATGGCTGCGCACCAAGGCCAACTCGATCGAGGGCGGCACATCCGAGGTGATGCTGTCGATCATTTCCAAGCGCATTCTGGGTCTGCCGGGGTAAGGTTCGATGGAAAAGCTGTTGAAAACCGAAGAAGAAATCATGCTGGCCGACATGGCGCGCGGGTTTCTGGACGAAGCCGCCCCGGTCGCCCGCCTGCGCCGGATGCGCGACGAAGGCCGCACCCATGACCCCGAGTTGTGGAAACAGATGGCCGAGATGGGCTGGGCCGGGGTGCTGGTGCCCGAAGAGGCCGGCGGGTCCGACATGGGCCATACCGCCGCGGGCGTGATCGCCGAAGAGATGGGCAAGACGCTGACCGCCAGCCCGTTCATCGGCACCGCCGTCATCGCCGCGACCGCGCTGCGCCGGGTCGCCGACGACCGCGCCAAGGCCGCTCTGGCCCGGATCGCGTCGGGCGAGGCGATCTATGCGCTGGCCATCGACGAGGGCGCCAAGTTTGACCCCGACGGCGTCCGGATGGAGGCGCGGCGCGAAGGCAACGGGTTTCGCCTGTCGGGCACCAAGAAATTCGTGGTGGACGGCGGCAATGCCGACCGTCTGCTGGTGTTGGCGCGCACGGGCGAGGGGCTGACGCTGTTCGATCTGCCCGCTGACCGTGACGGCATCACCCGCGCCCCGCGCCCGATGATCGACAGCCGCGATGCGGCGGATGTGCATCTCGAGAATGTCGAAGCCACGGGCGAGGACGTCCTCGGCGCGGTGGAGGACGCGATGGCGGTGCTGCGGCCGGCGCTTCGGGCCGGGCAGGCGGCTCTCGCGGCGGAAATGGCGGGGCTGGCGGCAGGCGCCTTCGGGATGACGGTGGACTATCTCAAGGAGCGCAAGCAGTTCGGCGTGCCGATCGGCGCCTTCCAGGCGTTGCAGCACCGCGCGGCGCATCTGTGGTGCGAGACCGAAGTCACCGCTTCGGCCATCCTGCACGCGGGTCGGATGCTGGATCACGACCCCGACAACGCCGCGCTGGCGGTGTCGCTGGCCAAGGCGCGGGCGACCTCGACGGCGATTCTGGCGGTTCAGGAAGGCGTGCAGATGCATGGCGGCATCGGCATGACCGACGAATATGACATGGGCTTCTACATGAAACGCGCCCGGGTCGCGGCCGAATGGCTGGGCGACTACGGGCATCACGCAAAGATCGTCGCGCAAAAGCGCGGATTTGAGGGATAAATCACATGACACCTGAGATTCTTTTCGGCCTGAACGGCAAGACCGCGCTGGTCACGGGCGGCGCCACCGGCATCGGGCGCATGGCGGCCGAGGGGCTGGTGCGCGCCGGTGCGCGCGTGCTGATCGCCTCGCGCAAGGGCGAGGCCTGCGAGGCCGTCGCGGCGGAGCTCAACGCGCTCGACGCGCCGGGCAGCGCCGAGGGCTTTGCCGGGGACGTGGGCTCCGAAGAGGGCATCAACGCGCTGGTCGAAGAGGTGAAGAAACGCATCGAACGGCTTGATATCCTTATGAACAATGCCGGAATCACCTGGGGCGCGCCGCTGGGGCAGTTTCCCTATCACGCCTGGGAAAAGGTGATGCGGGTCAACGTGACCGGCGTGTTTGACCTCACGCAAAAGCTGCTGCCGATGCTGATTGCCAGCGGCACGGCGGACGATCCGGCGCGGGTGGTCAATGTGGGCTCGGTCATGGGGGAAATCCCGCTGGGCGACGGGGCCTATTCCTATGCGGTGTCCAAGGCGGGCGTGCTGCACATGACCAAGATTCTGGCCAAGGAACTGGCGCGGGCGGGGCACCATGTGACCGTCAACGCGCTGGCGCCGGGGCCGTTCGTGTCGAACATGACCAAATTCGCCATCGGCGAAGAGGACAAGCGCGAAAAGGTTGGCCGCGACGTGCCGCTGGGCCGCGTGGGCCGCGACGAGGACATCGCCGGCTGCATGCTGTTTCTGTGCGGCAAGGGCGGATCCTACATCACCGGCGCGGTGCTGCCCGTGTCGGGCGGCGTGAACGTGCAGACCGGCGGCAACCTCTTTGCCGGCGCGCTGGAGTAAGGAGGCGGCCATGAGCATCAGGTTCGACGGACAGGTTGCCATCGTCACCGGCGCGGGGGCGGGGCTGGGCCGGTCCCATGCGCTGGGGCTGGCGGCGCGCGGCGCCAGGGTGGTGGTCAACGATCTCGGCGTCTCGACGGCGGGCGAGGGCGCCTCGTCCGACGCCGCGCTGGCGGTGGTCGAGGAGATCAAGGCTGCGGGCGGCGAGGCGATTGCCCATGGCGCCGACGTGTCGAACGACGAACAGGTCGCCGACATGGTGGCAAAGACCATGGACCGCTGGGGCCGGGTGGACATTCTGGTCAACAATGCCGGCATCCTGCGCGACAAGACCTTTGCCAAGATGGACATGGCCGATTTCCGCAAGGTGATCGACGTCCACCTGATCGGCAGCGCGCTGTGCACCCATGCGGTCTGGCCGATCATGCGCGAACAGAAATATGGCCGCGTGGCAATGACCTCTTCGGCGTCTGGTCTTTACGGCAATTTCGGCCAGTCGAACTATGGCGCGGCCAAGGCGGGCGTCGTGGGGCTGATGAACGTGCTGGGGCTGGAAGGGGCGCGCGACAATATCCGCGTCAACACGCTGGCCCCCACCGCCGCCACCCGCATGACCGAAAGCCTGCTGCCCGAGCAGGCGCTGGAGCTGCTCGCGCCGGAAACCATCACGCCGGGCTTGCTGTATCTGGTCAGCGAAGATGCGCCGACGCGGGTGATCCTGAGCGCGGGCGCGGGCTGTTTCGCGCAAACCCGCATCTATGAAACCGAAGGCATCCTGTTGGAAGGCGACGGCAACACGCCGGAAAACGTGGCCGCGCGTTTTGCGGAAATCAATGATCCGGAGAACCAGAAGCCGATGCAGGATGCGTTCTCGCAAACCCGGAAGTACGCCAGGAAGGCCGCCGACGCGCGCGGCCTGAACCTGCCGTGGGGAGAGTGAGGCGATGAACCAACCCGTGAAGGAATCCGACATGACCGTGACCTGGCACCGCGACGAAAGCCATCTGCCGCCCGCGCTGCGGGGCTTGCGGATCCCGCTGATCGGCGCGCCGCTGTTCATCATTTCCGTGCCCGATCTGGTGATCGCCCAGTGCAAGGCGGGGATCATCGGCTCTTTCCCGGCGTTGAACGCGCGCGAGGGGGAAGGCGAGCCGCCGCTGCTGGAGGCCTGGCTGAAACGGATCACGGAAGAGCTGGACCGCCACAACCAGGAAAACCCCGACCGCCCCGCCGCGCCCTTTGCCGTCAACCAGATCGTGCACCGGTCGAATGCGCGGCTTCAACGCGACATCGACATCTGCGTGAAATGGAAGGTGCCGGTCTGGATCACCTCGCTGGGCGCGCGCCCCGAGGTGAACGAGGCCGCCCATTCGGTGGGCGGGGTGGTGCTGCATGACATCATCAACAACACCTTTGCCAGGAAAGCGATCGAAAAGGGCGCGGATGGGCTGATCGCCGTGGCTGCGGGCGCGGGGGGCCATGCGGGCCAGCAATCGCCCTTTGCGCTGGTCCGCGAAATCCGGTCCTGGTTCGACGGGCCGCTTGCGCTTTCGGGCGCGATCGCCAGCGGCGAGGCGCTGCTGGCCGCGCGCGCGGTGGGGGCCGATTTCGGCTATATGGGCTCGCCCTTCATCGCCACGCGCGAGGCCAACGCGGTGGAGGACTACAAGCGGATGATCGTCGAAAGCGGCGCCGAGGACATCGTCTATTCCTCGCTCTTCACCGGCGTTCACGGCAACTACCTCAAGAAGAGCATCGAACGGGCGGGGCTAGACCCCGACAACCTGCCCGAATCCGACCCGTCCTCGATGAACTTCTCATCCGGTTCCTCCAAGCCCAAGGCGTGGAAGGAGATCTGGGGCTCGGGGCAGGGCATCGGCGACGTGCGCGATGTGGTGCCCGCGACCGAGCTGATCGACCGGATCGACCGCGAATACCGCGCCGCCGGCGCGCGGCTGGCGGCCGAGTTCCGGGGCGCGTGAATGGCCGAGCTTCTGGTCATCCGCCACGGTCAGGCGTCCTTTGGCGCGGACGACTACGACCGGCTGAGCGATCTCGGTCGGGCCCAGTCCCGCGCCGTGGGGCAGGTGCTGCGCGACATGGGCTGGGAGCCCGACCGGCTGATGACCGGCACCCTGCAACGGCAGAAGGACACGCTGGCCGAGATGGGCTTTGATGCGCCGCCCGAGGAACATGGCGGCTTCAACGAATACGACTTCTACGACCTTTTGCGGGTAAAGTTCGGCGGCGAGATGCCCGACCCGGTGCGGCACGACCGCAAGACCCATTTCCGCACCCTGCGCGACACCATCCTGGAATGGCAGCGCGGCGGGGTGGAAGGTGCCAAAGAGACGTGGCGCGATTTCGTCGCCCGCGTCGCGGCCGCGCGCGATTTCGCCATGGATACCGACGCGAAACGGGTGCTGGTGGTCAGCTCCGGCGGACCGATCGGGCAGCTTGTCGCCTCGACCTTGCAGGCGCCGCCGGAAATGATGATGACGTTGAACCTGCAGGTGCGGAACACGTCGATGACGCGGTTCATCTTCTCGCGCGGGCGGATCAGCCTGCACGAATTCAACGCCGCCCCGCATTTCGCAAGCGCCGAGGGCGCGAAACTGATGAGCTACAGCTGAGGTGACCCCATGAGCAACGACACCCAGACGCTGGACACAACGGCGGTGGACGCCTGGCTGCGCGCGAACCTGCCCGGATACGAGGGTCCGATCGTGCAGGCACGCAAGTTCGCCACCGGCCAGTCGAACCCGACCTTCCTGCTGGTCACGCCCGCGCGGCGCTATGTGCTGCGGCGCAAGCCGCCGGGGAAGCTGCTGAAATCCGCCCATGCGGTGGATCGCGAGTTTCGCGTGCAGAAGGCACTGTATGGCACGAAGGTGCCGGTGCCGAAGGTGCACCTGCTGTGCGAGGACGACTCGGTGATCGGCTCGGCCTTCTACGTGATGGACTTTGCCGACGGGCGCAATTTCAAGGAACCCACCATGCCGGGCGAGGACAACGCCACCCGCGCCGGCGTGATCGACGAGATGAACCGCGTGCTGGCCGAGCTGCACATGGTCGATATCGACGCGATGGGCCTGTCGGATTACGGCCCCCCCGGCAACTATTTCGAACGGCAGGTGGCGCGCTGGACCAAGCAATACCGCGCCTCCGAAACCGAACCGGTGCCGGCGATGGACCGGCTGATCGAAAGGCTGACCGCCGAGATCCCCGAGGATGACGGCCAGCGGACGCTGGTGCATGGCGACTATCGCATCGACAACATGATCTTTGCCAAAGACAGCACCGACTGCATCGCAGTGCTGGACTGGGAGCTGTCCACGATCGGCCACCCCTATGCGGATCTGGCCAGCGTCATCATGCAGTGGCAGATGCCGGCGGGCGAGGAAGGGCGCGGCATGGGTGGTATCGACCGCACCGCGCTTGGGCTGCCGTCGGACGAGGAGTTCATCGCAAGGTATTGCGAACGCAGGGGATTGCCGGGCGTGGACAATTTCGGCTTCTACCTGTCCTTCTGCTTCTTCCGCATGGCGGGGATCATCCAGGGCGTGCTGAAACGTGCGCTGGACGGCAATGCCTCGAACCCGGAACGGGCGATCAAGCTGGGCCAATATGTGCCGGTCTTTGCCGAACACGGGCTGAAGGCGCTGGACAGCTAGAGGGAGGCCGGGCGCATGGCGGACAGCGAGTTTCACAAGGACCCGGACGAGGCGAAGGACCGCAACTTCGTCACCGCGCTGGCGCGGGGGCTGGACGTGCTGCGCTGTTTCCGCGCCAATGAATACGAGCTGACCAACACGGACATCTCGGAACGCACCGGCCTGCCCAAGGCGACGGTGTCGCGGCTGACCCATACGTTGTGCAGGCTGGAATATCTCATTCCGGATGCGCGCAAGGGCACCTATCAGCTGGGGCCGGGGGTGCTGCGGCTGGGGTTCGGCGTGCTGGCGGGGATGGATATCTGCGACCGGGCGGGGCAGGTGCTGCGCGACCTGCGCCGGGGGCCCAATTCCTACATCACCGCAGCCCTTGGCGAACGCCACCGGACCGAGGCGATCTATGTCGCGGTCAACCGCTCGCGCGAAAATGTCAGCCTGTCGATGCATGTGGGCTCGCGCGTACCGCTGTTCTTTTCGGCGATGGGGCGGGCGATTCTGGTGGCGATGGAGCAGGACGAACGCGACGCCGTGTTCGAGATGGCCGCGCGCGAAGACCCCGACCGCGACGCGGCGTGGCGGGAAAGCTATGAGCGCGCGGCCGAGGAATTTGCTGCGCGTGGCTTCTGCACCTCTTATGGCGAGTGGCGCGAGGATGTGAACGGGATCGCGGTGCCGGTGCATTCGCTGAACCGGGCACGGGTCTATGGGCTGAATGTGGGCGGGCCGTCCTTTTACGTCAGCCGGGATGAGCTGGAAGGCGAATATGCCGAAAAGCTCATGGCCGCCGCGAACGCGCTGAGCCTGCGGCCGGGTTGAGGCCGTCGCATTCCTGACGTTGCGTCAAAGCCGCGTGGCGTGGCGTGCGCCTGGACAGCCGCGAGCATACCGGGGGGGCAGGGCAGGCCCGCCGACAGGCGCCGCAGTCCGGTTGCGAAAAGCGCGGCATCCAGTTGAAACAAAACGATTTCACCGGCGGCAGTCTGATCCGGAGGCTCCGCCCGGGACCGTGCCCGCCACCGCCGCCGCGCGTTTCGTGACGCAGCGTCGCCCGGATTCGGCAAAAGCGCCCGAAATCTCCACCTGATGCTTGACTTTAATCCAGAGTGTGCAAGGCTTTGGCTGTGTCCGGGCCAGAAAACAACACAGAATCCCGGCGCGCGATTGGGAGGAGACAATATGCGCAAAACCACCAGGTTCGGCCTGTCGGCCGCGCTCGCCCTGTGCATCGGGGCATCCGCGGCCTTTGCCGAAAACATCAAGATCGCCTTCATCGACCCGCTGTCGGGGCCGTTCGCGGCCACCGGGACGGACGGGCTGCACCAGTATGAATTCGCCGCCGAGGAACTGGTGAACAAGAAGGGCGGCGTTCTGGGCGGCAAGAAGTTCGAGATCGTGCCCTTCGACAACAAGATCAGCCCCAAGGAATCGCTGATCCAGCTTCAGGTGGCGATCGATCAGGGCATCCGCTTCATCGCGCAGGGCAACAGCTCTGGCGTGGCCAATGCCCTCACTGACGCGATCAAAAAGCACAACAAGCGAAATCCCGACAAACGGGTGCTGTTCCTGAACTATTCGGCGGTGGATCCGGCGCTGACCAACGACAAGTGCAATTTCTGGCACTTCCGCTTTGACGCCAATGCCGACATCAAGATGGACGCGCTGACCGACGTGATCGCGCAGAAGCCCGAGATCAAGAAGGTCTATATCATCGGGCAGGACTACAGTTTCGGCAAGGCGGTGGCCGCGGCGGCCGTCAAGTTCCTGGGCCAGAAGCGCCCCGACATCGAAATCGTGGGCAACGAGCTGCACCCGATCGGCAAGGTCAAGGACTTTACGCCTTATGCCCGCAAGATCATCTCGTCGGGCGCGGATGCCGTGATCACCGGCAACTGGGGCAGCGACATGGTCGGCCTGGGCAAGGCGATCCTCGAAAACGGCTTCAAGGGTCCGCTCTACACCTATTACGCCGCATCGACCGGCATCACCGCCGCCTTTGGCGAGGCGGGCAAGGGCTCGCTGAAACTGGTGGGCGAGGGCCAGATCAACCCGCCGCCGAACGACCGCGCCGATGCCTATGCCACCGCGTTCAAGGCCAAATACCCCGATGACGATCTGGGCCAGCCGCGGATCGCCAACGTGATCGAGATGCTCGCCAAGGCGATCGAGCAGGCCGGGACCGACACCGACATGGTCGCCATCGCCAAGGCGCTGGAGGGGATGGAGCACGACTCGATCTGGGGCGGCAAGGTGTGGATGCGACCGCAGGACCATCAGGCGATCCAGAACGTGCACATCTTTGCCCATACCGACGGCGTCAAGCATGACTTCGACAATTCGGGTTATGGCCTTCTGGTCGAATCCACCGTCGAGATGGCCGGCAAGGACAGCCCGACCACCTGCAAGATGAAGCGCCCGTAAGAGGCGGCCTCTGGCGCCCGGCCCCCGTTCGGGCGCCATCACCCCAGGCGGGAAATCTGCGACGCGGGAGGAGAGGGATGGACCTCGTTCTCATCAACCTGATCGACGGGCTGGTGACAGGATTGCTCCTGTTCATGCTGTCGGCCGGTCTGACGCTCATCTTCTCGATGATGGGCGTGCTGAACTTCGCCCATGCGAGCTTTTACATGCTGGGCGCCTATTTTGCCTACCAGATCAGCACTTACCTGGGCTTCTGGATGGGGCTTCTGATTGCGCCTCTTCTGGTCGGCGTCCTGGGGGCCCTGGTGGAACGCTACGGACTGCGACGGGTGCACCAGTATGGCCATGTGCCCGAGTTGATCTTTACCTTCGGGCTGGCGCTTCTGATCGAAGAGGCGGTGCAGTTCGTCTGGGGCCGCGACCGCGTGCCCTATGAGATCCCCGAGGTTCTGGAGTTCACCGCCTTCACCGTCTCGGGATTTGCCATTCCGGCCTACAAGGTGTTCATGCTGTTCATCTCGGTCGCGATCTTCATCCTGCTGCTGTGGTTCCTGACCCGAACTCGCGTCGGGCTGGTGATCCAGGCGGCGCTGAGCTATCCGCGCACGGTCGAGGCGCTGGGCCACAACGTGCCGCTGGTCTTCATGGGCGTCTTCGGCGTCGGCACGGCGCTGGCAGGCGTGGCGGGCGTGATCGCGGGACCCGTTCTCAGCACGTTTCCCGGAATGGCCTTCGTGCTCGGCTCGATCGTCTTCGTGACCATCGTGATCGGCGGGCTGGGGTCGCTGTCCGGCGCGCTGGTGGCATCGCTGCTGATCGGCTGGCTGACCACCTTCGCCAAGTCCTACAATGTGCGCGCCGAGGATCTGCTGAACGCAATCGGGATTTCCACGCCGGAAAACCTGGACGAAAGCCTCTGGCGGGATCTGTGGACCATCACCAGCCCGCAGATCGCGGACATCCTGCCCTATATCCTGATGGTTCTGATCCTCGTGTTCCGGCCGCATGGCCTGTTCGGGAAACGTGACGCATGACCGACGCAACCCATAACACCGCCCGCAGCGCCAGCATCACCTTTGGTCAGTTTCTGCCCTGGCTGGTCTCGGCGCTGTTCCTGCTGGTCATGCCGCTGATCTTTCCGTCGAACGCGGCGCTGACCATCATGAACCAGATGGCCATCACCATCGTCTTTGCGCTTGCCTACAACATGCTGCTGGGGCAGGGGGGCATGCTGTCCTTTGGCCACGCGGTCTATATGGGCATGGGCGGGTTCATGGCGATGCACATCATGAACTGGATCGAGTTTCATGAGCTGCCGATCCCGCTGCCGGTTCTGCCGCTTCTGGCCGGGCTTTTCGCGCTGGGGCTGGCGATGATCATCGGCAGTTTCTCGACCCGCAAGGCCGGCACGGTATTCGCCATGATCAGCCTTGGTGTCGGCGAGCTGATCGCCGCCTGTTCGGTCATCATCGTCGCCTTCTTCGGCGGCGAAGAAGGCGTCAGCGGCGACCGCACTTATGGCCTGCCTTTTTTCGGGATCGAGTTCATCCGCCAGATCGAGGTCTATTACCTTACCGCAGCCTGGCTGATGATCTCGGCAGTGCTGATGTATCTGTGGTCGCGCACTCCGCTGGGCCGGATGGCGAACGCGGTGCGCGACAACCCCGAACGGGCCGAATTCCTGGGCTATTCGGCGCGCTGGGTCCGGTTCTATTCCTTCTGTGCCTCGGGGTTCTTTGCCGGCATCGCGGGCGGACTGTTCGCCATCAACTACGAGATCGTGACCGAGGAAAACCTCAACCTTGCCCAGTCAGGCATGATCCTTCTGGTTACCTTTCTCGGCGGGGCGGGGTTCTTTTTCGGCCCGATCATCGGCGCGATCCTGTTCACCCTGCTGCAGACGGTGCTGAGCCTGCAGACCGAGATCTGGCAGCTCTATCTCGGCATCCTGTTCGTGGCGACGGTGATGTATTTCCCCGGCGGGCTGGCGGGTCTTCTGATGATGCACACGATCCCCCTGCGGTTGGGCAAGCTGCACCTGCTGTTCGTGCCCTATCTCAAGATGCTGGGGCCGGCGCTTCTGTGCGTGGCGGGGTTCGTCGGGGTGTTCGAGATCGTTTTTCACATCCGCAATGCCGCACCCGGCGATACCGAAATGACCCTGTTCTGGATCACCTTCGACAGCCATGACGTTCTGCCGCTGGCCGTGTCGATCATCGCCGCGCTGGCGGGATTCTGGCTGGCGCGCCGGGTTGTCCCCGAACTGTCGGCCGCCTGGACGGCCGCGAACACACCGGATACGGAGCGACTGATATGAACGCGCCCGACGCACCCGCACTGGAGCTCGCCGGCCTGCGCAAGAGCTTCGGCAAGACCGAGATCATCCGGGGTGTGGATCTGACCATCGCCCGCGGCGAACGCCACGCGATCATCGGCCCCAACGGCGCGGGCAAGTCCACCCTGTTCAACCTGATCACGGGCCGCTATGTGCCCACGTCCGGCTCGGTTTACCTGAACGGACAGGACGTCTCGGGCCTCGCGCCCTACAAGATCAACCGGCTGGGGCTCAGCCGGTCGTTCCAGATCACCAACATCTTCCCGCGCATGACGGTGTTCGAGAACGTGCGCTGCTCGCTGCTGTGGTCCAAGGGTTATCGCTATTCGTTCTGGCACATGGTGGGGCGGTCGCGCGATCTGACCGAGGCAACCGATGCGATCTTGGAACAGATCAACCTGACGGCACGGCGCGACCTGCCGGCGGGCGTCCTGTCCTATGCCGAACAGCGCGCGCTGGAAATCGGCATCACCATGGCCGGCGGGGCCAATGTCATCATGCTGGACGAACCCACCGCCGGCATGAGCCATTCGGAAACCGAATACATCGTCAACCTGATCCGGGACGTGACCGAGGGCAAGACGCTGGTCATGGTCGAACATGACATGAGCGTGGTGTTCGGGCTCGCCGACCGGATCAGCGTGCTGGTCTATGGCGAGATCATCGCCACCGGCACGCCCGAAGAGGTTCGCGCCGACCCGCGGGTTCAAGAGGCCTATCTGGGCGCGGCACTGGAGGCAGAGCATTGACCATGCTGCAAGTTTCTGACCTGCACGCCTATTACGGCAAATCCCACATCCTTCAGGGCGTGAACATGACCATCGACGACGGCGAGATCGTCGCGCTTCTGGGCCGCAACGGGGTGGGGCGCTCCACCACCTGCAAGGCCATCATGGGCGAGGTTGCCCCGGTCGGCTCCGTCAGTTTCAAGGGGCAGGAGATCGCCGGCCGCAAGGCCTTCGAGATCGCCAATCTCGGCATCGGCTACGTGCCAGAAAACCGCGATATCTTTCCCGGTCTCACCACGCGCCAGAACCTGATTCTCGGGCTGAAACCCGGCCAGAAGGACGGGCAGGGACGGTGGTCCATGCAGGACATGTTCGACATGTTCGAAAACCTGCGCGCACGCGCCGATGTCGAGGCCTCGGTGCTCTCGGGCGGCGAACAGCAAATGCTGACCATGTGCCGCACACTGATGGGCGATCCGGATTTCGTGATGATCGACGAACCGACCGAAGGCCTGTCGCCGCAGATGACCCGGCGCGTGGCGGACCTCCTTCAGGAAATTGCCCGGCGCGGCGTCTCCACGCTCCTGGTGGAACAGAAACTGGCCATCGCGCTCGACATCGCGGACCGGGTCTATGTCATGGGCCACGGCAAGGTGGTGTTCGAAGGCACGCCGGCCGAGCTCAAGGCTCGCTCTGACGTGCGCAAGGAATGGCTCGAGGTCTGATCAAGACCTGCGCGCAAACCCTTCATCTTGCTTGAAATACTCCTGGGAGCGCGAGGGGCAGAGCCCCTCGCCAATTATATCCTTGCGCGCGTTCCGCGTGACGGGCAGAGCCCCTCGCCCATTATCCTTGCGCGCGTTCCCGCGCGACGGGCAGAGCCCCTCGCCAATTATATCCGTGCGCGCGTTCCGCGTGACGGGGCAAAGCCTCTCGCTTCACCACCTGTCAGGCGGTCTCCAACAGATGTTCCAGTTCCGGCAGGCTGTGTTTGCCGAAAAACATCTCGTCGCCCACGAACATGGTCGGCGCGCCGAATACGCCTCGGGCCACTGCGGCGTCGGTGTTGGCGATCAGCCCCTGCTTCACCTCGGGCGACCGCATCGCGTCCATGATCTTGGCCGCCGGAAGATCGGCCTCGCGCAGGGCATCCTCGATCACCATCGGCTCGTCCATCTTCTGGCCATGCAGCCAGATCGCATCGAATACCGCATCGACAAAGGCGCCTTCCCAGTCCTTGCCTTGCGCGAACACCGCGCCGCGCATCAAGGCCAGCGTGTTGAGCGGAAAGTAGGGGTTCATGTGATAGCGGATCCCGTGCCGCCGCACGAACCGCTCGGTCTCGCGCATCTCATAGGCCAGCTTGCCCTTCACGCCGGCAAAGGCCTCCATCGGGCTGCGGTTGTTCGTGGCCTTGAACACACCGCCCAAAAGGATCGGCACATAGTGCAACCTCGCGCCGTGGCGTTCGGCCAATCCCGGCAGGACACGGTGCACCAGATAGGCATTGGGACTGCCAAAATCATACAGAAATTCAATCTCTTGCATCACCATGTTTCTCCGTATGGGCGCAGGTCCAGCTCGAAGGTCCAGGCGTCGCGCGGCTGATGCGCCAGCATCCAGTATGTTTCGGCCACCGACTCGGGCCGCATCAACGTGTCCGGGGGCAGGGAGCCCGGATCGCTGCCGGCCTGGGCGATGCGCTCGCGCACGAATGCGGTGTCCACGCCCGCGTCGATCACCAGATGCGCAACATGTATGTTCTTTCGCCCCAGCTCGCGCGCCATGCTCTGGGCCAGCGCCCGCAGCCCGTGCTTACCCGCGGCAAAGGCGGCAAAGCCCGCGCTGCCCTTGACCGAGGCGGTCGCGCCTGTGAACAGGATGCAGCCCCGCCCTCGCGGCACCATGTAGCGCGCCGCCTCGCGCCCGGACAGAAAGCCTGCGAAACAGGCCATCTCCCACACCTTGCGGAACACCCGCGACGTGGTTTCCAGGATCGGAAAGCGGACATTGCCGCCCACGTTGAAGATCATGACCTCGATCGGGCCGTGGGCATCCTCCACCTGCCGGAACACCTCGGTCACGTTGTCCTCGTCGCGGGCGTCCAGCGTGAAGCCGTGGGCGATGCCGCCCTCGGCGCGGATCTCTTCGACCAGCGGCCCCAGCTTGTCGCCGTTACGCCGCCCCATGCAAACGGTGTAGCCGCCCCGCGCGAAGCGCCGCGCGATGGCCGCGCCGATGTAATCGCCCGCGCCGACGATCAGGACCACCGGCGCCGTCACAACGACCGCGCCTTCTGCAGCGCCGGCCGCGCCAGCAGCCGGTCGGCATAGGCCGCAAGGTTCGGCCGGTTGGCGTAATCCGTCCCCAGCAAGTCACGCGACACCACCACCGAATGCCCCGTCATGATGTCGGCGCCGCTGAAGTCGCCGGCCAGATAGTCGCGCCCCTCCATGTGACGTTCCACGATGTCCAGCATCTGGTTCAACAGCTTCGTGGCGCGCTTGACGTTCCGCTCGGTCCGCCGCTCGGGCGGCAGCAGGACGGTTTCCACCACGAGGATGTTCACATGCGGCATGATCATGCCTTCGCAGAAGTGAAACCATTGCAGGTATTGCGGAAATTCCGGCGCCTCCACCGGCGGCACCAACCGCCCCCGGCCATGACGCGCCAGCAGATACTGCACGATCGCGCCGGATTCATGGATCACCGTTCCGTCCTCCTCCAGCGCCGGAACGCGGCCGGCCGGGTGGATCCGCAGATAGTCCGGCCCGCGCATCGCCGGATCACCCAGCGAGAATTTCTTGATCTCGTAGTCCAGCCCCAGCTCTTCCAGCAGCCACGCCACGCGCTCGGCTCGGGTATTGCGGGCGTAATAGAGTTTCAGCACGTCTCCTCCCCGGAAATCCCCCCGAAAATCCTTGCCGCGCCAAGGCTTGCCGCGTTTGACAAGCCGGGCGGACAGGGAAAGAGTAGGCCGCGAGGAAAACGCCCGTCAATGCGCGCCTGCGCGACGTGGCGGTACAAAGGGGAGAGCACACCATGACCGATCAGGGCTGGCTGGTGCGTCGCGATCACGGCGACGGCGTGATCGAGCTGCAACTGAACCGCGAGCCGGTGAACGCGCTGAGCGCCGCGTTCCTGATGGATTTCGCGGGCGAAATCGGGCGGTTGGGACAGGATGACGCCGTGCGCGCCATCGTGATTTCCAGCGCCCTGAAGGTCTATTCCGCGGGACTCGACCTGAAGGAAGCGCGGACTTTCGACATCCCCCAGCAGCACGCCATCGTCGAGGGGCTGAATGTCGGCTTCCTGGCCGAGTTTTCCTGCCCCAAGCCGGTGGTGGCCGCGGTGGGCGGCGCGGCCATTGCAGGCGGGCTGTTTTTCGTGCTGGCCGCCGATTTCCGTGTGGGCAACGACCGCGCGCAACAGGGGCTGGCCGAGGTGCGGGTGGGTGCGACTTTTCCCGCGGGTCCGATGGAGATCGCGCGGGCCACGCTGGATGCGAACCTGTTGCGGCGCATGATGCTGACCGGCCAGCCGATCGACGCGGGCACCGCGCACCGGCGCGGGGTTCTGGATGAACTGGTCGAGGGCGACCCGCTGCCGCGCGCTCTGGAGGAGGCGCGGGCGCTCGCCCAGCTGCCGCCGCGCACCTATGCCGCCGTCAAACGGCAGATCCGCGGCGACACGATCGCGTTGATCGAGCGACAGATGGCCGGCGGCGCCAACGCGCCCGAAGGCGGCTGGTTCAACGAAGAAACCCGCGATGCCATGCGCCGCATGATCGGCTGAGCGGCAAAGTGACGGGACGGTCCGCTCGACAGGGCGGGCGGTTCCGCGCTCAGATATCGGCAGGACAAGGGGAGGAGCAGGGCATGGCCCAGGGATTCGATACCGAACGGCTGAATCGCATCAACGACTGGATGCAAGCCTATGTGGATGCGCGGAAGTATCCCGGCTCATCGGTTCTGATCCACCGTCACGGACAAGAGGTGCATTTCCACGCCTGCGGCAACCGCAATGTCGAGGCCGGGCTGCCATTTGCCCGCGACACTGTGGTGCGGATCTATTCGATGACCAAACCGATCACCACGGTCGCGGCGATGATGCTGGCCGAACGGGGGCTGTTCCATCTTGACGCCCCGGTATCGGACTTCATCCCGTCCTTCGCCGACTGCCGCGCGCTGATCCCCGGCGCGACCCGGATCGACCAGACCGAGCCCTGCGAGACGCCGACTCTGCACCAGTTGATGACCCATACCAGCGGGCTGAGCTATCCGTTCAACCCCGGCGTCCTGCCGGCGGCGATGGATGAACAGGATCTTCTGTTCAAGCCCCACCAGGGCGTGCTGGCCGACATGGTAGAGCAGGTGGCCGCGCTGCCGCTCGCCTTCGGGCCCGGCACGCGGTGGGAATATTCCGTGGGCATCGACATCCTGGGCCGCGTGGTCGAAATCGTCTCGGGCAAGTCGCTCGCCGACTTCTTCGACGCGGAAATCCTGGGCCCCCTGGGCATGACCGAAACCGCCTTTTCCGTGCCGGCGGGGGCGCGGGATCGCTTTGCCGCGCTCTATACGCCGCTTGCGGGCGACGCGATGGTTCTGAACGCCGCCCGCGAAGGGGGCGACACGCTGCGGCTGACCGATGCGCCGGAAAAGTCGCCGTTTCTGGCCGCCACCATGTTTTCCGGCGGCGGCGGGCTGGTGGGCACCATCGACGACTACATGAAATTCGCCGAAATGCTGCGGCGCGGGGGCGATTGCGACGGGGGACGGCTGCTCAGCCCCCGGACGCTGGATTTCATGATGCGCAATCACCTGCCCGGCGACATCGCCTCGATGGGGCCGCAGAGTTTTGCCGAACAGCCGATGGAGGGCGTGGGCTTCGGCCTGGGCGGCGCGGTGCTGCTGGATCCGGGGCGGATGCGCACGCCGGGCAGCGTGGGCGATTTCAGCTGGGGCGGCATGGCCTCCACCTTCTTCTGGGTGGACCGCGCGCTGGACATGACGGTGGTGTTCTTTACCCAGCTGGCGCCGTCCAGTTCCTATCCCGCCCGGTCGCAACTCAAGGCTTTGGTGCATGGAGCATTGGTGGAATGAGCACGGAACGTCCCATTCTCTGGCAACCTTCGCCCGAACGCGCTGCGGCCAGTCGGATGGCGCGGTTCATGGACTGGCTGCGTGATGCGCGCGGGCTGGATTTTCCTGATTACGATTCGCTGTGGAAGTGGAGCATTTCCGATCTCGACGCCTTCTGGGGTGCGATCTGGGACCATTTCCAGATCCGCGCCAGCGCGCCCTATACGACGGTCCTGGCCGAACGCAGGATGCCCGGCGCGATCTGGTTTCCCGGCGCCCGGCTGAACTTCGCCGAAAACGTGCTCAAGCACGCAGAGACCGCTCCCGACCGGCCGGCGCTGATCGTGCAGTCCGAAACCTTCGGCCGACGCGAACTGACCTGGGCCGAACTGGTGGCGCAGGTGGCCAGCGTGGCCGCGCGGCTGCGGGCGATGGGCGTGGGGCAGGGGGATCGCGTGGTGGCGATCCTGCCCAATACCGAAACCGCGGCGATCGCCATGCTCGCCACCGCCAGCATCGGCGCGATCTGGTCGCTCTGCGCCCCCGACATGGGCCATGTCGCGATCCTCGACCGGTTCCGGCAGATCGAGCCCAAGGTGCTGATCGCGCAGGACGGATATATCCATGCCGGCCGCACCATCGACCGGCGCGAGGTGATCGCCACCATCGCCGCGGGCCTGCCGACGCTGGAGCATCGCGTGGTCGTGCCGGTGGTGGGCGAGGTTCCTTCCGATGCCGTGGCCTGGGACGACCTGACCGGCGACGACGCGGCGCCTGACTACGCCCAGGTCGCTTTCGATCATCCGCTATGGGTGGTTTATTCCTCGGGCACCACAGGCAACCCCAAACCCATCGTGCATGGCCATGGCGGCATCCTGATCGAGGGCTGCAAGATGTCGCTGCATCTGGACGTGGGCGCGGATGACCGGTTCTGCTGGCTGACCTCCTCGGGCTGGATCATGTGGAACGCGCAGTTCACCGCGCTGGGGCAGGGCGCGACGCTGGTGATGTTCGACGGCGCCCCCAACCACCCCGACATGCTGGAACTGTGGCGCGTGGCCGCGCGCGAGCGCGTGACCTATCTGGGCGTGGGCGCGGCCTTCATCACCCAGTGCATCAAGGCCGGCATCCGCCCGCGCGACGCGGTGGATCTGTCGGCGCTGCGGTCGCTGGGCACCACGGGGTCGCCGCTGACCGAGGACGGGTATGAATGGGTCTATGACGCGGTGAAGCCCGACATCTGGCTGGCGCCCATTTCCGGCGGCACCGATTTCGCCGGCGCCTTCGTGGGCGGCAATCCGCTTTTGCCGGTGCGGGCGGGCGAGATGCAGTGTCGGTTCCTGGGCGATGCCGTTTACGCCTTTGACGAGGACGGCAAGCCCCTGATCGGCGAGGTGGGCGAACTGGTCTGCACCGAACCGCTCCCGTCCATGCCGCTGTTCTTCTGGGGCGACACGGACGGCCGCCGTCTGCATGACAGCTATTTCGACACCTATCCCGGCGTCTGGCGGCATGGCGACTGGATCGAGATCGCGCCGGAGGGCGGCGCGATCATCTATGGCCGGTCGGACGCCACCATCAACCGCAAGGGCCTGCGGCTGGGATCGTCCGAGATCTACAAGGCGGTCGAGGCGCTGGACGAGGTGATGGATTCGCTGGTGGTGGATCTGGAATTCCTCGGCCGCGAAAGCTTCATGCCGCTTTTCGTGGTTCTCGCGCCGGGGCGTGCGCTGGACGACGCGCTGCGCGACAGGATCGCGGGTGCCATACGGCAAACGGTTTCGGCCCGTTTCGTGCCGAACGAGATCGTGCAGGTGCCCGAGATCCCGCGCACCCTATCGGGCAAGAAACTTGAAGTTCCCGTGAAAAAGTTGCTTCTGGGGGGCGATCCGGACAAGGTGGTGAACCGCGATTCCATGGCGAATCCCGACAGTTTCGACATTTTCATTGCCTACGCCAAGGCGCGGGAAAACAAGAGGAAAGACGGGGCCTGAATGGACGACTCGGCGCGGGAACTTCTCGATCTTCTCGATATCGAACGGCTCGAAGTCGATCTGTTCCGGGGGCAGGGATCGGGCGGCGAGACGCCCACCCGGATCTATGGCGGGCAGGTGATCGCGCAGGCGCTGGCCGCAGCCTATCGCACCGTGCCCGAGGAGCGTCTCTGCCATTCGCTGCACGCCTATTTCATCCGCCCCGGCGACCCCAGCATTCCGGTGATCTATCAGGTGGACCGATCCCGCGACGGCGGCAGTTTCACCACGCGCCGGGTGGTGGCGATCCAGCATGGCCGCCAGATTCTCAACATGGCCGCGTCCTTCCACATCCAAGAAGAGGGCTGGGACCACCAGCACCCGATGCCGGATGTCGAAGGGCCCGAAAACCTGCCCAACCGCGAAGAACTGCGGCAGCACTATCTCGACCGCATACCCGAAGAGCGCCGCGCCGAATTCCTGCGCCCGCGCCCGATCGAGATCCGCGAGATCGACCCGCGCGACCTGCTGGATCCCGAACCCGCCGACGACCGAAACCATCTGTGGTTCCGGATGGAGGCCGCTGCGGGGCAAAGCCCGCAGATGCAGCATATCCTGCTGGCCTATGCGTCCGACATGAATCTGCTGGGCTCTTCGCTGCGCCCGCACGGGCTGACCTGGTTCCGCAAGACCCAGATGACCGCAAGCCTCGACCACGCCATGTGGTTTCACGGGCCCATCAGATTCCAGAACTGGCACCTTTATACGATGGACAGCCCCTGGACCGGGAACGCGCGCGGCTTCAACCGGGGTGCGATCTATACGCGCGACGGCAAGCTTGTCGCCTCCGTCGCGCAGGAAGGTCTTGTAAGGCCGATCAAGCCGAAATGAGGCCAGGGCGCCAAGCCTCTGACTTTCCTATTTCTTAAGAGCTTCAACGCCGCCATATTGACGGTTCAGCTTGCGCATGCCCCCGATCCAGCGTTCGTAATCCCCCGCCTTCAACTTGATGTAATCGGCCACCTGCGGATGCGGCAGGATCAGGAATCGCTCTTCGGCGATCGCGTCCAGACAGGCCTGCGCCACGTCCTCGGGCTCCAGCATGCCGTCGATGCTGGCGACGTGATCCTCGACGCCGCGAGTCATTTCGGACCGCACCGCCTGCGGGCACAGTACCGAAACTTTTATGCCCTGATCTCCGTGGGTTATCGCCAACCATTCAGCCAACCCGATCGAGGCGTGCTTGGTCACGCCATAGGGCGCCGCGCCGATCTGGTTCAGCAACCCGGCCGCCGACGCCGTGTTCAGCAGATACCCGCCACCGCGCGCGATCATCCGCGGCACAAGGTGGCGCGCCGCCCAGACCTGGCTCATGACGTTGATGTCCCAGATCTTTTGCCAATCCTCGTTTGGCACCTCCATGCCGCCCGCCACGAGTATCCCGGCATTGGAGCAGAACAGGTCGATCGGGCCGATCCCGGATTCCACGCGGTCGATCAATGCCTTGATCTCGTCCTCGGACGAAACGTCAACTTGCGCGGGCTCGCCGTTGATTTCCCGCGCAATGTCGGCCGCGCCATCGGCGTTCAGGTCGGCGCAGATCACCTTGGCCGCGCCGGCATCGGCAAAGGCCACCGCCAGCGCGCGGCCGATACCGCTCGCCGCGCCGGTGACGACGACAATCCTGTTCTGAATGTCCATGGGGTTTCCTCGTGTGCTCCTCCGTCCAGGAAACGATACGAGAGCAACGCACCGCAGGACAATGTCGTCAAAGCAAAGGGACGGAACGTCATTTCGCCCATCGGCACACGATGCCAAATAAACACATAATACCGATTACAAGAACATCGGCACAGGGGCGCGCGATCCCGCGACCGCACGCCCCGTCTCGATTTCAGAAGAACGCCTGAAGCCCGGTCTGCGCCCGGCCCAGGATCAGCGCATGAACGTCATGCGTGCCCTCATAGGTGTTCACAGTCTCGAGGTTGATCATGTGCCGGATCACATGGAACTCGAGGCTTATTCCGTTGCCGCCGTGCATGTCGCGCGCCATCCGCGCGATATCCAGCGCCTTGCCGCAATTGTTCCGCTTGATGATCGAGATCATCTCGGGCGCGGCATTCGCTTCGTCCATCAGCCGCCCGACCCGCAGACAGGATTGCAACCCCAGAGCGATTTCCGTCTGCATGTCGGCCAGTTTCTTCTGATAGAGCTGCGTCTGCGCCAGTGGACGGTTGAACTGCTTGCGATCCAGCCCGTAAGCCCGGGCCGCGTGCCAGCAGAATTCGGCCGCCCCCATCGCGCCCCAGGCGATACCATAGCGCGCGCGGTTGAGACATCCGAACGGTCCCTTCAGCCCCTGGATATTCGGCAGCAGCGCCTCTTCGCCCACTTCGACGCCATCCATCACGATTTCTCCGGTGATCGAGGCGCGCAGGCTCATCTTGTTCTCGATCTTCGGCGCGCTCAGCCCCTTCATGCCCTTTTCCAGGACGAAACCGCGGATCTTGCCGTCATGGGCGTCGGACTTGGCCCAGACCACGAAGACATCGGCGATCGGCGCGTTCGAGATCCACATCTTGGATCCGGTCAACCGATAGCCGTTCGCGGTCTTCTCGGCGCGGGTCTTCATGCTGGCGGGGTCGCTGCCCGCGTCGGGCTCGGTCAGGCCGAAACAGCCGATCCATTCGCCGCTGGCCAGTTTCGGCAGGTATTTCCGCCGCTGCTCCTCCGAGCCATAGGCATAGATCGGATACATCACCAGCGAGCTTTGCACCGACATCATCGACCGATACCCTGAATCTACCCGCTCGATTTCCCGCGCAACCAGGCCATAGCTCACATAGCCCGCGCCCAGCCCGCCATATTCCTCGGGGATCGTCGTGCCCAGCAGGCCCATCTGGCCCATCTCGCGAAAGATTTCCGGGTCGGTTTGCTCGTCCGCAAAGGCCCGGGTCACACGCGGCTGCAGCTTTTCCTGAGCATAGGCCCGCGCGCTGTCCGCGATCATGCGTTCGTCCTCGGTCAACTGGTCGGTCAACCGGAACGGATCGGCCCAATCAAACCCAGCCAGATCCGGCGCATCCTTGGGGCGCAAGCTCGGCGCATTCATGGCTCTCTCCTGTTCTTTGGAAAACTGGCGTTACCCTAGCCGGCAACGCTGATCAAAAACAGCGAGACTTCCGCACCCAATCATGAGAAAATGGAATACATGATAGCCCCACGCCGTTTCTTCCCGTCGATCGCCTCGCTCCGAGCGCTCGAAGCCGTTGACCGCCTCGGCAGCGCTTCGGCCGCGGCCTCCGAACTCTCCCTGACACAGGGCGCGATCAGCCGCCAGTTGCAAGCCCTCGAACGCCAGATGGGCATCACGATGGTCCAGCGCGGCGGGCGGCGGCTTGCGCTCACTCCGGCGGCAAAAGCCTATGCGTCCGACATCCGCGCGGCGCTTGACCGGATCGCCAATGCCGCATTGCACCTTCAGGTTGCCCCGGCCACCGGCACCGTGAACCTCGCCATTCTGCCGACCTTCGGCATGCGGTGGCTGATGCCGCGCCTGCCGGAATTTGCCCGGCTGCACCCGGACGTCACCATCAACATGACCACCCGGTTGCGCCCCTTCAACTTCACGACCGAACCATTCGATGCAGCGTTACATTTTGGAAAGCCGGACTGGCCAGGAACCGAGCACCTTCTGCTGCGGGCGGAACAGGTCATTCCGGTCTGCGCGCCCGCGCTCCTCGAACGATCCTCGCCCGGTTCGCCACAGGATCTGCTGAACCTGCCGCTCCTTCACATCCAGACCCGCCCGCGCGCCTGGCAGGATTGGTTCGCCCGAAACGGCGTCCAGGCGCCATCCCCCCTGCCCGGCACGATCCATGATCAATTCTCAACCATAACCCAAGCCGCTCTGCTGGGTCTCGGCGCGGCCCTGATGCCGGACTACCTGGTCGAAGAAGATCTTGCCACCGGCCGCCTCGTCGCGCTCGCCCCCGCCCCGATCGAAGCGGATGGCGCCTATTTCCTCGTCTGGCCGCACACGCGATCCAGCGCCCCGGCGCTGCGTCTCTTCCGCGACTGGCTCGCCACCCAGACCCAGCCCGAAGACAGCCTCCCCCGATAAAGCTTCTTTCTGGTCACAAATACCCCAATCCGCCCGCGCAGCGGGCTGACAGGCGTCGCGCCGCAGGCGCGTCCGCTTGAATCACAACCGGTCCAGAACCGCCCGCGCCGCCCGAAGACCGGGGGCTTCGCCGCCCCGCCCCAGCTTTCGCATGGTCTCCTCCATCGCCGCGCGCTGAGCCTGCGGGCGGGCGGCAACCTCTCGCAGACGCTCGGCAATCGCCTCCCCGGTGCAATCCGGCCCCAGGCATTCGGGGACCACCCGGCTTTCGCTGACGAGATTCACCAACGTCACCGTGTCCACCGAAACCAACAGCCGGGCCAGCTGCCAAGTCAGCCAGTTCAACCGGTAGGCCACCACCATCGGTGTCCCCGCCGCCGCCAGTTCCAGCGACACCGTCCCCGAGGCCGCAAGCGCCAGTTCGGCCGTGGCAAAGGCCGCCCTCTTGTGGGCCAGGGCGACGTCGGTGGAAAAGGCGCCGGGATCGATCACCACGGGGTCGCCCGGCCATCGCGCCGCGGCCTCGGCCACCATGCCGGCCACCGGCGCGGCAGCGGGCACGACGACCCGCATTTCGGGCCGGTCCCGCAGAAATCGCCTCAGCCCGTCGCCGAACACCTCGACAAGCCGGCCAACCTCGCCGTGGCGCGATCCCGGCAGCACCAGCAGAACCGGCGCGTCCCCCAGTGCGAAGGCCGCATGGAACGCGCCGATTTCCTCAGCCGTAGCTTGCGGCTCGGCCACCACCGGATGGCCCACGAAGTCGCAGTCCATGCCGGCAGCCTGCATGTACGGCGGCTCGAACGGCAACAGCGCCAGCACATGGTCGATCACCCTGGCCATCTTCCGCGCCCGCCCCGGCCGCCAGGCCCAGACCGAAGGCGCGACGTAATGCACCGTTCGCACGTCGCTGGATGCCTTCACCAGCTTCGCCACGCGCAGGGAAAAATCCGGGCTGTCGATGGTAATGAGAACATCCGGCCTCTCTGTCAGAACGGCCTCGGCGGTTTCCCGAATCCGCCGCCTGAGACGGCGCAGCCTGGGCAGCACCTCGACCAGCCCCATCACCGACAACTCCTCCATCGGAAAGAGACTGCTCATACCCTGTGCCTGCATCGACGGGCCGCCGACGCCGGAAAAGCGCACATCCGGCACCAACTGGCGCAATCCGGCCATCAGCGCCCCGCCCAACCGGTCGCCCGACGGCTCTCCGGCGACGAGGAAAACGCGCATCACTCGCCGGCCCCGCGCACCCACAGGAACAGGTCCAAACGGTCGCATTCGGCTATGACCTCGGCGCGATCCAGAACCATGACGCCCTGGGCTTCGATCACGACGCCGTTCAGACCCGCCACGGCCGCGCCCCGAATCGTTTCCGGGCCGATGGCCGGCAGATCGGCGCGGCGGTCCTGCCCCGGTTTCGGCGCCTTAAACAAGATGCCCCCGGTGCCGTCCGGCCTCTGACGCAGGCTCTCCAGCATCCAGTCCGTGCCAAAGACCCCCTCGACCGCCAGAACCTGCCCGCCCCTGACCGCACAGGACTGGCCAATATCGACCTGACCCATAGCGGCGACCACGGCCTCGGCGCGGGTGGCATCGCTGCGCTCGGCCGCGTCGGGGGCGGCGCGCGTCGGCACCCCGGCGGGCGGCAGCAACTCCGGCGCAATCTCATGGGCGGCGCGCACGGTCATGCCGGCGCGTTCGAATATTCCCATCACCGCGCGCAGGGCGGCGTCATCCCCGCCGGCCAGCGCCTGCTGCAGGATCGGCACCAACGGCATCGTCGCCGCGTCGATCAGGCCGGGTTCCACCGGCACACGGCGTATCGCGCCGGCCAGACAGATTTCGTCCACCCCTTGCGCCGTCAGTTCAGCCACGAAGCTGCCCAGATGCTCGATCCGGAAACGGCGGTCCACCTCCACTCCCTCGGGCAGAAAACCCTCGAGCGCGCAGACCAGCGGGCGTACGCCAAGCGCCCCCACGACCTGCTGCGGAAGCCGCCCGGTTCCGGCAATCAGCGCCAGCATCGCCTCAGCCCCGCGGTGTCAGGAAGGACCGGTCGGTATCCCCGGCAACGAAGTCCACGATGGCGCGGACGTAATCGCTGTCGGTCTCCTCGCCCAGCCTGCGCGCGCGTTCCTGAAAGCTGCCGTCGCCCTCGGCCAGTGCGCGATAGGCGGCGCGCAGAGCGGCGATCTCTTCGCGCGGGACATTGCGGCGCTTCAGCCCAACCAGATTCAACCCGTCCAGGCGGCCCTCGTCGCCCTGCACCAGGCCAAAGGGGATCACGTCCCGGGTAACCTTGGACAGTGCACCGATGATTGCACCGCGCCCGATCCGGACGAACTGGTGGACGCCGCTCAGCCCGCCGATGATCACGTCATCCTCGACGATCACATGGCCGGCCACGCCCGAAGAGTTGACCAGGATCACCCGGTTTCCGATCAGCACGTCATGGGCGACATGCGTGCAGGCCATGAGCAGGCAGTCATCCCCGATCCGCGTGACGCCCCCGCCGCCTTCGGTGCCGGCATTGACGGTCACGCATTCGCGAATCCGGTTGCGTCTGCCGATCTCGGTGCGGGTCTTTTCGCCCTTGAATTTCAGGTCCTGCGGGATCTCCCCCAGGGTGGAAAACGGAAACACCACCGTATCGTCGCCAATCCGCGTGTTTCCGGTGACGACGACATGACTCTTCAGGTGCACCCGGTCGCCAAGAACCACCTCGGGGCCGACCACGCAGAACGGTCCGATCCGGCAATCCTGTCCGATGCGCGCGCCGTCCTCGATGATGGCGGTGGGGTGTATGTCGCTCATTGCGTCAGCCCTGCACGTCCAGATCCACATAGGCCGAGAACTCGGCCTCTGCGGCCAGTTCGCCCTCGACCTCGGCACGGCCTGAAAACTTCCAGACCTTGCCGCCGGGTTTGCCGCGCAGCGTGGTGACATTCATTTCCATGACGTCGCCGGGGATCACCTTGCGCCGGAACTTGCACTTGTCGATCGACATGAAATAGATCAGCAGATCGCGGTCGATGATGTCCATCGCCACGCCCAGCATCACGCCCGAGGTCTGCGCCATCGCCTCGACGATGGTCACGCCGGGCATGATCGGCGTGCCGGGGAAATGTCCCTGGAAATGCGGTTCGTTCATGGTGACGTTCTTGATCCCCCGCGCCGAGCGGGTGCCGTCGATATCTACCACCTTGTCAACCAGAAGAAACGGATAGCGGTGCGGAAGGATGCGCTGGATCAACTGGATATCGGCGCTCTGCAACTCGGAGCTCATGGTGTGGGATCCCCTGTCTGTCTCTGTGCTGCGTGACTATCAACCCGCAGATGGCTGGGCAAGCGCCCGCCTAACGGCCCTTCGGCGACTCGAGCGTCGATCCATCGCCCAGAATTGCGTCGATCCTTTCTATGGCCGCATCCGTGACATCGGTCGAATTGGCGCTGAGAAAGACGCTGGAGCGTTCCAGGATCACGGTCGCCCCGGCATCGCGCATCAGCGCCTCGAGCACCGGACGGGCCGCGCGCAGGAACTGAACACGCGCGGCATCGCGTTTGGCAACCAGATCGCGCGCCTTGGCGTCCTGGGTCTTGCGGATCTCCTGCACCTTGGCGTCGAAGGCATCGGCAAGGGTGCGAAACGCGTCTGGGGCCATCTTGCCGCGCCGTTCGGTGAGTTCCTTTTCCTCGGCGCTCAGTTCGGCCTCGATCCGTCGGTTCTCGGCGGCCAGAACCGCGCTTTCGGCCTCGATTTCCTTGGCCACGCGCCGCCCAAAGGCGGATTCCGAGAACAATCTTTCGGCCGAAAGGGTGAGAATCGCACTGTTGGGCAGACCCAATTGCTGGGCCGGTGCCGGGCGGTTGTCGACCGTCAGCGCCATCGCCGCAAGGACGAACAGGGCCAATGCGCGGAACAGGGCTCCACCCTCTTCGATTCGGCCTGGGGGATGCACCATCATCAAGGCCGGCATCCTAGAAGCTCGTCTGCAAGGTCAGGTCGAAGCTCTGCTCCTTGTCGTAGGACTCCTTTTTCAGCGCCTTGGTGAAGTTGAAGCGCAGAGGCCCAAGACCCGTGGTCCACAGCAAGGAAAATCCGATTACGTGCCGCGCCGCGCCGTTCGCACCGACGATCGTGGCGCCGGACGTGTCCACGTTGCTGACGTTCCACAAGTTGCCAATGTCATAGAATACCCCGCCCCGCAGGCCCAGTTCCTCGGGCAGGCCCAGCGGGAATTCGGCCTCGAAACTGGCAACCGCGAAATAGTTGCCGCCGATGGCGTCATCCGCCCCGCCTGACTGATCGCGCGGCCCTATGCCCGACGGTTCGAACCCGCGCATGATGTCATTGGTCAACAGGAAGCGATCCAGCGTCCGGCTGTAGCCGTTCCCGCGCCAGCTGAACACCCCGCCCTGAAGGGTCGCGCGCAGGGTTATCTCTTCGTGATAGACCTTGGTCTGCGCGATGACCTTGCCGGTGGCGCGGAAATACTTGGAATCGCCGCCAAGACCGGCGTAATCGGTTCCGATTTGGAACAGGACGCCCGCGTTCGGGTTAAGGCCACTTACGCGGCTGTCGTAGGTATAGGTCAGACCGACACCGCTGGCCACTTTCGACCCTTGCGCGATCTCGTTGCCGATCACCGCGCCAAAGCTGCTGTCGCCATTGTCCTTCATCTCCGACCGATCCCAGTTATAGCCGATTCGAAGGCTCGACAGTTCGCCGGTCGGGAAAGTCAGAGCGGGCTTGAAAAAGCCTGTGCGGGTATCATAGGCGGCATAACTCGAATTGGTGCTGGAGACGCCCAGATCCAGATCGAGACGCAGATCGCGCCCCAGCAGATAGGGTTCGGTAAAACCAAGAACGTAGGATTCCGATTCCTGCGCCGTGGACAGGGTAAGCGAAAGCCGCTGCCCCCGGCCCAGAAAGTTGGATTCGCTCAGCCCGATCGCGACCCCGAACCCGTCATTGATGGAGTATGACCCGCCGAGGCTGAGCGATCCGGTCGGTTTCTCGACCACGTTGACATCGACGATCACCTGATCGGGCGATGTGCCCTCGCGCGTTTCCACATCCGCCGTTTCAAAGAATCCCAACGCGCGAATCCGCTCGGCCGCCTGACGGATCTCGCGCGGGTTGAACGGATCGCCCTCGGCGATGCGGAACTGATGGCGGATCACGCGGTCAAGCGTGGTGGTGTTGCCTTCGATATCGATCCGCTCGACAAAGATCCGCGGCCCCTTGGTCAGAGCGAACTCGACATCCAGGGTCAGATCCCGGTCATTGCGCTTGATCCGCGGCTCGACCCGCAGAAAATCCACCCCCTGCTTGACCGCGAGGTTCTCCATGCGGGTGATTGTATTTTCAACGAGGGATGGCGAATAGACCTTGCCGGACTTGACTTTGATGATCTTCTGATAGGCGGCCGCATCCACCCCCGGCATTTCGCTGACGGTCGTGATCTTGCCGAACTTGTACTGCTGGCCTTCGGTGACATTCACCACCAGGTAAAAGGCATCATGTTCGCGGGTGAACTCGACATTGGCGCTGTTGACACGGAAGTCCACGTAACCGCGCGACAGGTAGAAGTCGCGCAGAACCTGCTTGTCAAAGGCGATGCGGTCCTCGATCAGCGTATCCGAACGCAGGAAGGCGCGCAGGAAATTGGCCTGCTTGGTTTCCAGGACCTGCCGCAGCCGCCGGTCGGAAAAGGCCCGGTTGCCGACAAAGCTCACGCGCTCGATCTCGATCGTGTCGCCCTCGGAGATCTCGAACACAAGATCAACCCGGTTGTCGCTGCGCCGGATGATGCGCGGGGTCACGGTGGCGGCGACCCGGCCGGTCTGGCTGTAAGCCTCGGCAATCTTGGCGGCATCGCGTTCGGCCTGACGGGGATTGAAGACGCGGCGCGATTGCGACTCCACGATCTTGCTAAGATCTTCGTCCTTGATCCGCTTGTTGCCCTCAAAGTTGATTTCGTTGATCGTTGGCCGCTCCTCGACGCGGATCACCAGCGTGCTGCCCTGCGGGTCCAGCTCGACTGTCTCAAATAGACCACTGTCAAGCAGGCTCTGATAGGCGTCGTTCAGCTGCCCGGCGGTCACGGTCTTGCCCGGGGTGATTCCCGTGCGCGCGATGATCGTAGAGGTCTGGATGCGTTGGTTGCCCTCGACCCGGAACGACCCGAAGCTGAAATCCTGAGCCGCGACCGACCGCGGCATCGCGGCAAACGCCAATACGGCCACGAAAAAAACAGACGCCACAAGTCGGCACAAGATATAGCCGTCGCCCGCACGCTTAACACAGGATGTTCCTGCGGTCCCGTTCAATCCCATCGTTCCGAACCCGACTTTCAGCAGAGGTTTGACGTTGAGTATCGGGATTGTCCGGCCTTGTCAAAACGAACGGGGCCCGCGTGCGGCAAAAGCCTGCCACGCGGGCCCCGGTGCCTTGCGACGGGGAATCAGAGGCCGCCCAAATATGCCCCGGCCAGAAGACCGGCGGCGATGGCACCGACGAACAGGATCCGATCCCAGTTGATCGCCACCAGCAGGCTGAGACCACGGTATGAATGTTCCAGCGCGTGCATGTCCCTGTCCTTTCCCGACTGCCCTCGTTTGGCTCCAGCTTGGACGGGAATTGTGGCGGAAACCGGGCAGAGACACGAAACTTTGCGGGCACTCAGCAGAACAGGTCGTTGCCCAGCGAGAACACCATCAGCGACAGGATCAGGGCGATGCCGATCGCCATAAGCACCCGCAGCGCCGCATCGCTGGGCGGTTTGCCCGTGACGGCCTCGTAGGCATAGAACAGCAGGTGGCCGCCATCCAGCGCAGGGATGGGAAACAGGTTCAGCAGCCCCACCGCCGCCGAAAGCACGGCGATGAACCACACGAAGCTCTGCGCGCCTTGGCTGGCCATCGCGCCCGAGGTTTCGGCGATGCCTATGGGCCCCGAGATGTTGCAGGTGCTGATCGCGCCGGTGATCATGTGCCACAGCCCCGACAGCGACCCGGTGATGATGGTCCAGGTCTGCGCCACGCCGGCGATCAGCGCCTCGATCGGGCCGGCCATTTCCGTCGCCGGGGTGATCGCCATGCCCCCGACCACGCCAATGCGCCAGACCGTCTGGAACCCGCCATCGGGCAGCGGTTCATCCGTGCGGCGCGGGGTCAGGGTGAACCGCAACGTCTTTCCGTCGCGCCACACATCCAGCAGCATCGGCTTGCCGTCGGACGTCTCGACCACTTCCTTGATCTGGTCGAAGGCAAAGATCGGCCGGCCGTCCACCGCCAGGATCAGGTCGCCGGGCCGCAGCCCGCTGTCCATCGCCGCGCTGCGCGGCACGACCTGCTGGACATAGGGCGGAAACAGATACGGCCCCTTGACCGTCAGCTCGTGACCGTCCCGGCGCACCCGGTAGTCGAGAACCGGCTTCTTCGGGATGCCGTCGGTAAAGGCTTTCCAGGCTTTCGGATCGGAAAAGGACGGCGTGGGCACGCCCTCGATCCCGAGTATTTCATCCCCGACCCGCAGTTCGTAACCGGCCTGCGGCATCGGCACGATCTCTCCCACCGTCAGCGGCTCGGTGGCGACCCCGCGCACCATGAAGACGCCGGCAAAGATCACGATCGACAGGATGAAGTTGAACACCGGCCCCGCCGCCACGGTCGCCGTCCGTGCCCACAGCGGCGCGCCCTGCATGGTGTGGCGCAGCTCGTCGGGGTTTTCCTTCCAGATCTCGGCAATCGCCTTGCTGTCGGGGCTCGAGGCCGCGTTGGCATCGCCCAGGAACTTCACATACCCCCCGAACGGCAGTGCGGCGATCTGCCATCGCGTGCCGTGGCGGTCCGTCCGGCTCCACAGCACCGGGCCGAAACCGATCGAGAACACCTCGGCCTTGATGCCGGACCAGCGGCCCACGATGTAGTGGCCGTATTCATGCACTGCCACGATGATCGAAAGCGCCACCACGAAAGCGGCAATCGTCCAGATCAGCCCCCCGGTCTGGGGTATCAGTGAAACAATGTCCAAAACGCTCTACCCTGCCCGCTCTGCCACCACGTCATCGGCACCTGCCCTTGCGAGATGGTCGGTTTCCAACACGTTATCAAGAGTCATTGCGGCATCAATGAGACCGCTTCGGGCCTCCATCCGGGCGAGAACCTCCTCGACCACCTCGGCCATGTCGAGAAATCCGATCCGACCCGCGATGAAGTGATCCAGCGCCCGTTCCTTGGCCGCGTTGAAGGCCGCGCCCATCAGCCCGCCGCGCGCCAACACCTGCCGCGCCAGCCGCAGCGCGGGATAGCGCGCATCGTCCGGCGCGCGGAAATTAAGCTGCCCCACCTGCGCCAGATCCAGCCGCGCCACCGGCAAATCGCGCCGTTCCGGCCAGTGCAGCGCATAGCCGATCGCGTGGCGCATGTCCGGCGCGCCCACATGCGCCATCAGCGCCCCGTCGCGGAACCCCACCAGCGCGTGAACCAGCGATTCAGGGTGGACCAGAACCTCGATCCGGTCGGGATCGATTCCGAAATATTCCCGTGTTTCAATCAGTTCCAGCGCCTTGTTGAACATGGATGCGCTATCTATGGTGATTCTCTGCCCCATGTCCCAGTTGGGGTGGGCCGACGCCTCGGCCACCGTGGCATGGCGCAGACGCTCCAGCGGCCAGTCGCGGAAAGCACCGCCCGAGGCGGTGATGATGATCCGCTCCACGGAGTCCATATCCTCGCCGACCAGCGCCTGAAAGACGGCGGAATGTTCGCTGTCAACCGGCAGCAGGCGCGCGCCATGGCGGCGGGCGGTGTCCAGCACCAGCGCCCCGGCACAGACCAGCGTCTCCTTGTTGGCCAACGCCAGCGTCGCCCCCTGCTCCAGCGCCGCCAGCCCAGGCGCAAGCCCGGCCGCGCCGACGATGGCGGACATCACCCAGTCGGCCGGGCGCGCGGCCGCCTCGCGGATCGCCTTCGCGCCCGCCGCAGCCTCCACCCCCGATCCAGCCAGCGCGTCGCGCAGATCGTCCAGCCGGTCCTCATGCGCGGTCACCGCAATGTCGGCCCCCAAGGCGCGGGCATCGGCCGCCAGCCTCGCGATATTCGCCCCTCCGGTCAGGGCCACCACGTCATAAGCTCCCGCGTCGCGCCGGATCAGGTCGATGGTGTTCTGCCCGATCGAGCCGGTGGCGCCCAGGATGGTTACCTTGCGCATCAGAAAATCCCCGGCAAAAGCCCCGTCGCCCAACCGCCCAGCAGAATCAGGACACCTGCCCCGATCATTCCGTCGAACCGGTCAAGGAACCCGCCGTGGCCCGGAATGAGATTGGACGAATCCTTGACACCGAGCCGGCGCTTGACCCGGCTTTCCGCGATGTCGCCCGCCTGCGATGCAAACGCGGCCAGCACCGACAGTGGAACCGTCCAGCCGTCAAACCCCGCCACGGCCACGAACCCCGCCCCGACCAGCGCCGCGGCGATCCACCCTGCGGCGGTGCCGGACCAGGTCTTCTTGGGACTCACGCGTGGCCAGAATTTCGGCCCGCCGATCGCCTTGCCCGCGAAATAGCCCGCGACATCGGTCGCGATCACGACGCAGATCAGCCACAGCATGCCGGTCATGCCCAATTCGGCCCGGATCGTGATGAACGCGAACCCGGCGAGCGCGATCCAGGCCGCATAGGCCAGAAAGAGACGCCGATATCCCGGCAACAGCGCCGCGCCGGCAAGCCCCGGCACCAGAAGCGATGGCAACACGATCGCCGGTGGCCACAGTGTCGTCGGATAGATCACCACGATCGCGAGAGCCGCGCAGAGCCAAGCGACCGCGGTCGCATCGGGCGCGACCATCCGGGCCATTTCATAGACCATCGCCGCGCAGATCAGCGCGATGAAGGCCTGCCATACCGCGCCCCCGATCCACAGCGCGGCCAGAGCGACAGACACCATGACCAGGGATGACACCAGCCGCGCCGAAAGATCCGACCACCGTCCCTGCGCGCTCATGCCTTGACCGCTCCAAAGCGACGCTCGCGCGCGCCGTAGTTCCGGCACAGCCGGGCCAGTTCTTCGGCCGTGAAGTCGGGCCAGAGTGTATCCACGAATTCATACTCGGCATAGGCCGACTGCCACAGCAGGAAATTGGAAATCCGCGCCTCGCCACTGGTGCGGATCACCAGGTCCGGGTCGGGCAGCACGCAAGTGTCGAGGTAACGCGGCAGGGTTTCCTCGTCCACGTCCTCGGGGCGCAGCTTGCCTTCGGCCACGTCCTGCGCCAGCCGCCGCGTGGCGCGGGCCACCTCGTCCCGGCCGCCGTAATTGATGGCGATGGTCAGGTGCACCAGGTCGTTCTGCGCGGTTTCCTGCTCAAGCTGGTTCATCAGGCCGATCAGCTTGGGGTCCAGCCGCACCCGGTCGCCGATGAACCGCACCCGCACGCCGCGTTCCTTCAGCGCGCGCATCTCCTTGGTAATGTAGCGGCGAAACAGGCTCATCAGGCCGGCCACCTCGACCTGGGTGCGCTTCCAGTTCTCGGTCGAAAAGGCAAAGATGGTCAGATACTTGATCCCCAGATCGGGGCAGGCCTCGACCACTTCGCGCACGCGCCGAGCGCCGGCGTGATGGCCGAACAGGCGCGGCCGGCCGCGGGCCTGCGCCCAACGGCCGTTGCCGTCCATGATGATGGCGACATGGCGCGGCCCCGCCGGCAGCGCTTCGTTGTCTCGGTCGCGCGGCATGCCCCGGTCAGACCTGCATGATCTCGGCCTGCTTGTGCTCCAGCGCCTCGTCCACCGCCTTGATCATCTGGTCGGTCAGTTCCTGCACGGCGTCCTGCCAGAACCGCTGATCGTCCTCGCTCATGCCGTCCTTGTGCTTCTTGATCTGGTCCATGCCGTGATGGCGCACGTTGCGGATCGCCACGCGGGCCTGTTCGGCATACTGGCCGGCAACCTTGCTGAGCTCGCGGCGGCGTTCCTCGTTCAGTTCGGGGATCGGCAGCATGATGATCGTGCCGTTGGTCTGGGGGTTGATGCCAAGGCCCGATTCCATGATCGCCTTTTCGACCTTGTTCACGAGCGACTTGTCCCAGACGTTGATCGTCACCATGCGCGGCTCGGGGACGTTGATCGTGCCGACCTGGTTGATCGGGGTCATCTGGCCATAGGCTTCGACCTGAACCGGCTCCAGCATCGACGCGCTGGCCCGCCCGGTCCGAAGCGAGGCAAATTCCGTGCGCAGCGCGCTCAGCGCGCCCTCCATACGGCGTTTCAGGTCGTCAAGGTCCAGCTCGAATTCTTCGGATGACATCGTTCTTCTGCTCCCGCTTGGGGTTGTCGTTTCTCCGCCCGTGGCGGTCCGGGTTCACCTATAGCGTCAGCCTTCCACCTTTGTATAGGTGCCCCGGCCCGCAAGGATGCCGCGGAACCCGCCGGGTTCGTCCAGCGAAAAGACGATGATCGGCAGGTTGTTGTCGCGCGCCAGAGCGATGGCAGAGGCGTCCATCACCCCCAGCCGCCTGGCCAGCACATCGTCGAACGTCACATGGTCGTAGCGCTTGGCGTCGGCGTGCCGGGCGGGATCCTTGTCATAGACGCCGTCCACCTTGGTCCCCTTGAAGATCGCCTCGCATTTCATCTCGGAGGCGCGCAGGGTCGCGGCGGTGTCGGTGGTGAAATAGGGGTTGCCGGTGCCGGCGGCAAAGATGCAGACCCGCTTCTTTTCCAGATGCCGCACCGCGCGGCGGCGAATGTAGGGCTCGCACACTTCGTCCATGCGGATCGCGCTGATGACCCGGGTGAACACCCCCAGATCCTCGAGCGCCGACTGCATCGCCAGCGCGTTCATCACGGTCGCCAGCATCCCCATGTAATCGGCCGTGGTGCGCTCCATCCCCTGAGCCGAACCGGAAAGGCCGCGAAAGATGTTGCCGCCGCCGATCACCATGCAGATTTCGACGCCAAGGTCGTGCACCGATTTCACCTCGCGCGCGATGCGCTGGACGGTGGGCGGGTGCAGGCCGAATCCCTGGTCGCCCATCAGGGCCTCGCCCGAGATCTTGAGCATCACGCGTTTGTAAGTGGTTGCAGGCGGTTGGTTGTCGGTCTCTGTGGACACGTCCATATTGCACTCCGGGAAGGGACGGGGTTAGGCTCGGCGCAAAATGGAGCAATCCGCGCCCATGTTCAATGCACCATCCGCATGATCGGGCAGGGTTTCGGGCAGGATTTTCACAGTTTCGGGTACCCGCCGATGGCCGCCTTCGACCACCTCCCCGAGATACGGCCGGACCGTCCGGTTCTGATCGCGGGGCCGACCGCCTCGGGCAAGTCCGCGCTGGCCTTGCGGATCGCCCGCGACCGGGGCGGCGTGATCGTCAATGCCGACGCCAGCCAGGTCTATGACTGCTGGCGGGTCGTCACCGCGCGCCCTTCGCCGCAGGAAGAGGCGCAGGCGCCGCACCAGCTTTATGGGCATGTCGCCTTTGACGCGCCCTATTCCGCCGGCCACTGGCTGCGCGAGGTGACCCCGCTGCTGGAGGGCCCCGAAAGGCCGATCATCGTCGGTGGCACCGGGCTTTACTTCATGGCGCTGACCGAAGGCATGGCCGACATCCCCCCCACCCCGCCCGAGATCCGCGCCCGCGCCGACGAGATGCCACTCGAGGACATGCTGGCCCAGCTCGACGCGCGGACGGCCGCCCGGATCGACCGGCGCAACCGCGCGCGGGTCCAGCGGGCCTGGGAGGTGCAGGCCGCGACCGGCCGTCCGCTGGCCGACTGGCAGGACGCCACGCCCCCGCCGCTCTTGCCGCTGGAGCGGGCCGTGCCGATCCTGTTCGACGCGCCCAAGGACTGGCTGCTGGACCGGATCGCCCGCCGGTTCGACCTGATGCTGGAGCAGGGCGCGCTGGACGAGGTCGCCGCGATGCGCGACCGGTACGATCCCGCCCTGCCATCATGCAAGGCGATCGGCGTGCCGGAACTCATGGCCCATCTGCGCGGCGAAATCACGCTGGACGAGGCCCGCGCGCGCGCCACCATCGCCACCCGGCAATTCGCCAAGCGGCAGCGCACCTGGTTTCGCGCCCGGATGAAGGACTGGCACCGGATTCGCCCGGACCAATAGCGCCGGATGACGGTCGCACCGAATCGCGGCGAGGATCACGAGGGCAAACACCGGCGCGGCGACCGGATCCGCCGGAATGCGGACAAACAGCCCTGTTCCTTCTGAAAATCCGGCGGCGGCTTGTCGCTTTTTTACAAGGTCCATGTCGCAATTGATCCGAAAAACGACGAAACCAAACATTGACGCCGCCGCATTCGTCGTGCCGAATACCCGCATGGGGATTTGCGCCATCGAAATTTCAGACCCGAAGCGTCGCATCAGACGATGCCGCGGCGCGCTGTAGCGCACCTTTGAAACAAATCCGGACAACAGGGAGAAGAACGGAAATGAACCACCAGACAATAAACGGCAAGCCGGTGCACTGGGCGGCAAGAATGCACGCCGAGGAATACCGGCAGGGCAAGCTGAGCCGCCGTGAATTCCTGACCCGCGCCACCATGCTGGGCGTGACCGCCACGGCGGCCTATGGCATGATCGGGCTCGCCGCCCCCGCCCGTGCCGCCAGCACGCCCAAGAAGGGCGGCACGATCCGCGTGCAGATGAGCGTGCGCCCGCTGAAGGATCCGCGCACCTATGACTGGTCGGAGATGGGCAACCAGACGCGCGGAACGCTGGAATACCTCGTCGAATACAACTCGGACGGCACGTTCCGCGGCATGCTGCTGGAAGGCTGGGAGATCAACGACGACGCCACCGAATACACCCTGCACGTCCGCAAGGGGGTGAAGTGGAACAACGGCGACGACTTCACCGCCGAGGACGTGGCCCGCAACATCGAGGGCTGGTGCGACAAGTCGGTCGAGGGCAACTCGATGGCCGGCCGCATGGCGACGCTGGTGGACCCGAACACCGGCAAGGCGATCGACGGCGCGATTCAGGTGGTGGACAGCCACACGGTCAAGCTGATGCTGCCCAAGCCCGACATCTCGCTGATCGCGGGCATGTCGGATTATCCCTCCGCCATCGTGCACAAGTCGTTCCAGACCGAGGATTTCACCAAGAACGTGGGCACCGGCCCTTATCTGCTGACCGAGCTCGAGGTCGGCGTGAAGGCGACGCTTGAGCTGAACAAGAACCACACCTGGTGGGGCACCGCGGTTTATGGCGGCCCCTATCTGGACCGGATCGAATATACCGACTACGGCACCGACCCCTCGTCCTGGCTGGCGGCGATGGAATCGGAAGAGGTGGACATGGTCCACGAATCCGTGGGCGAGTTCATCGACGTGTTCGACGGGCTGGGGCTGGTGAAATCCGAGGTGGTGACCATGAGCACCATCGTCGTCCGTCCCAACCAGTTGGCCGAGGTAAACGGGATCAAGCCCTATGCCGACAAGCGCGTGCGCCGGGCGATCCAGATGGCCGTGGACAACAGCGTGCTGCTGGAGCTGGGCTATGGCGGGCGCGGCACGACGGCCGAAAACCACCATGTGGGGCCCAAGCATCCCGAATATGCCGAACTGCCGCCGCAAAAGGTCGATCCGGCGGGCGCGATGGCGCTGATGAAAGAGGCCGGCATGGCCGATTTCGAGCATGAAATTGTGTCGATCGACGACGACTGGCGCAAGAACACAACCGACGCGGTGGCCGCGCAGCTGCGCGATGCGGGCTTCAAGGTCAAGCGCAAGGTGCTGCCCGGTTCGACCTTCTGGAACGACTGGGTGAAGTATCCCTTCAGCTCGACCAACTGGAACCACCGCCCGCTGGGCGTGCAGATCTGGGCGCTGGCCTATCGTTCGGGCGAGGCATGGAACGAATTCGGCTGGGCCAACCCCGAATTCGACGCGATCCTCGAAGAGGCGCTGGCCATCGCCGATGCCGACAAGCGCCGCGAAGTGGTCAAGAAGGGCGAGATGCTGATCCAGGAAGAGGGCGTGACGATCCAGCCCTACTGGCGGTCGCTTTATCGTCACTTCCGCGATGGCCTGGTGGGCACGGACATGCACATCGCCTTTGAGCATCATCACTACAAGTGGGGCTGGGCGGCCTGATCCCGTCCGGCGCGGCCGCCCGACCGGGGCGGCCGCCTTTCCCACGCCCCTTCGGGGGGCGGATCAACGATCCCGGCGAACGGGGCGATGCACAGCCTGACCTACAGGGGGGCAAATGGGACTTTTTATCCTGCGCAGAACGGGCGTGATGATCCTGACGGCCTTGTGCCTGACCTTCATCGTGTTCTTTCTGACCAATCTCTATCCCAACCTCGAAAAACTGGCCAAGACCCAGGGCAATTTCCGCATGTCGGACGAGGCCGTGGCCAGCTGGCTGGACGCGCGCGGCTATCTCGACCCGCTGCCGGCGAAATACGGCCAGTGGCTGGGCGTTCTGCCCGGCTGGACCCGGCAGACCGAGGATGGCGTGACAGGGCGCTGCATCACCGGCACGGTCAGCGCCGAAGAGGCCGCCGCCGCGCCGCGGTTCTGCGGCATCCTGCAGGGGGACTGGGGCGTTTCGACCCGGTTCAAGGCCGAGGTGTCCGAGGTGATCTCGGTCCGGCTCGCGCTGACCGGCAAGCTGATGTTCTGGGTGCTTGTGCTGATGGTGCCCACGGCGCTGCTGATCGGCGTGCTGGCCGGGATGAAAGAGGGGTCCAAGACCGACCGCACGCTGTCCACAGTCTCGATCCTGACCACGGCCACGCCCGAATATGTTTCGGGCGTGATCTTCATCGCGGTCTTTGCGTCCTCGGCGGTGGGGCTGAAATGGTTCAAGGGCACCGCGACCAGTGCGATGGAAGAGGCCAATTTCAACAACTTCTTCCTGCCGGTGCTGACCATCGCGCTCTACGGCATGGGCTATATCGCGCGCATGACGCGTGCCAGCATGACCGAGGTGATGACTGCGCAATACATCCGCACCGCGCGGCTCAAGGGGGTTGCGTTCCGCGACATCGTGCTGAAACACGCGCTGCGCAATGCGCTGATCGCGCCCTTCACGGTGATCATGCTGCAGTTTCCGTGGCTGTTGAACGGCGTGGTGATCGTCGAGGTTCTGTTCAACTACAAGGGCTTCGGCTGGACCCTGGTCGAGGCGGCCGGCAACAATGACATCGAGCTGTTGCTGGGCGTTTCGGTGGTGTCCGTCCTGGTCGTTCTGCTGACGCAGCTGATATCGGATATCGGCTATGTCTATCTGAACCCACGCATCCGGATTTCGTGAGAGAGGAACAGGCAGACATGGAACCTCTCGGCACGTTCGACATCATCACCCGCATTCTCTGGCAGTTCACGCCGGTCTGGATCGCGCTGATCATCCTGTTCGCGCTGTCAGCCGCCTTCAAGCGGCGGCTGGGATTGTATGGCAAGCTTTTCGACAGCCCGATCGGCATGATCGGCTTTGCGATCGTGATGTTCTGGGTTTTCACCGGCATCTTCGGCGCGATGGACCTGATCGTCACCCATGACGCGCTGGAGCAGGTGTCGGGGATGAAGAACAAGGCTCCCGGCACACCCCTGCCCGACCCCGGCGACGGCGTCTACCCGTGGTATCTGCTGGGCGGCGACAACCTGGCGCGGGACGTGTTTTCGCGCATGGTCAAGGGCGCCTGGGTCGTGGTGCAGATCGCGCCGCTGGCCACGCTGTTCGCCTTCATGGTGGGGATTACGCTGGGTCTGCCCGCGGGCTATTACGGCGGGAGACTGGACACGGTGCTGTCGTTCCTTGCCAACCTGATCCTGGCCTTCCCGGTGATCCTGTTGTTCTATCTTCTGGTCACGCCCGAGATCGTGGACAGCGGGGTGCCGAGCTACATGGCGGCGGTGCTGTTCGTTTTCCCGATCATATTCGCCGGCGTTCTGCTGAATTCGCGCTATCATACCCAACCCAGGATCCGAACGCCGCTTCTGGTCGGGGTGCTGGGAGTTCTGATCTGGTTTTACCTGTCGCTGATTTCCACCGGCGGATACCTGGTCAACACGCCGCTCTATTCGATACCCGCGCTGCCCGAAATCGTGGACCTCTTCGACGTGCCGGGCGGCATCCTGGTGGTGTTCGTATCGGTGGTCTTCGTCAATTCGCCGACGGTGTTCCGCATCGTCCGCGGTCTGACCATGGACATCAAGACGCGCGACTATGTGGCCGCCGCCCAGACCCGCGGCGAGGGGCCGTGGTACATCATGCTGTGGGAAATCCTGCCCAATGCGCGCGGGCCGTTGATCGTCGATTTCTGCCTGCGGATCGGCTATACGACGATCCTTCTGGGAACATTGGGCTTCTTCGGTCTCGGCCTGCCGCCGGAAAGCCCGGACTGGGGATCGACGATCAACGAAGGGCGCAAGCTGTTGTCGATCTATCTGCATCCCGCGCTGCCGCCCGCGCTGGCGCTGCTCAGTCTGGTGCTGGGGCTTAATCTGCTGGCGGACGGGCTGCGCGAGGAATCGCTGAAGGATTGATACGGATCGGGAGTCCGGGGGGCGCTGCCCCCCGGACCCCCCCGGGATATTTGGAGCAAGAGGAAGAGGCCTCGGGCTCTGACAGGGAGATGAGAGATGAGCAAGCTGGCCGGACATGATGGACCGATCCTGGAGATCGACAGGCTGTCGATCTCGTTCTTCACCCGGCTGCGGGAAATTCCGGCGGTGATGGATTTTTCGGTTTCGGTGATGCCCGGCGAGGCCGTCGGGCTGGTGGGGGAATCCGGTTGCGGCAAGTCCACCGTGGCGCTGGGCGTGATGCGGGATCTGGGCAAGAACGGCCGGATCGTCGGCGGCTCGATCCGGTTCAAGGGCCGCGACATGGGCGAGATGACCGAGGCCGAGCTGCGCGACATTCGCGGCAACGAGATCGCGATGATCTATCAGGAACCGATGGCCAGCCTGAACCCGGCGATGAAGATCGGCAAGCAACTGATGGAAGTGCCGATGATCCATGAAGGGGTCAGCAAGGAAGAGGCCTACAAGCGCGCATTGGAAGTGGTGGGCGACGTGCGCCTGCCCGATCCGGAGCGGATCCTGAACTCTTACCCGCATCAGCTTTCGGGCGGGCAGCAGCAGCGGATCGTGATCGCGATGGCGCTGATGTCCAAGCCGGCGCTGCTGATCCTGGACGAGCCGACCACCGCGCTGGACGTGACGGTGGAGGCCGCCGTGGTCGAACTGGTGAAGGATCTGGGACGCAAATACGGCACCTCGATGCTGTTCATCAGCCACAACCTCGGGCTGGTGCTGGAAACCTGCGACCGGATCTGCGTCATGTATTCCGGCGAGGCGGTGGAGCGGGGATCGATCGCGGACGTGTTCGACCAGATGCGCCACCCCTATACGCAGGCGCTGTTTCGGTCGATCCCGTTGCCCGGCGCGGACAAGAACGCCCGCCCCCTGCGGGCGATCCCCGGCAACTTTCCCCTGCCCCACGAACGGCCGCCGGGCTGCAATTTCGGCCCCCGTTGCGACTATTTCGAAGCGGGCCGTTGCGACGCGCAGGACATCCCGATGTTCGACGTGCCCGGCAACGAGCGCCATGCCACGCGCTGCGTCAGGTTCCAGGAAATCGACTGGAACGCGCCGCCGCCGGTCGAGCCCAAGCAGGAGAAGGCGCAGATCGGAGACGTCGTCCTGCGCATGGACCGGCTGAAGAAATACTACGAGGTGGCCGCCAACGCGCTGTTCGGCAGGGGTGAGAAACGGGTGGTGAAGGCCAACGAAGAGCTGAGCTTTGACGCGCGCGAATCCGAGACGCTTGCCATCGTCGGCGAATCCGGCTGCGGCAAATCCACCTTTGCCAAGGTGCTGATGGGGTTGGAAACTGCAACCGACGGCAAGATCATCTTTGACAACCGCGAGATCGAGCATATCCCGATCCAGGAACGCGACACCCAGACCATCGCCGACATCCAGATGGTGTTCCAGAACCCTTTCGACACGCTGAACCCGTCGATGACGGTGGGCCGCCAGATCATGCGCGCGCTGGAGGTGTTCGGCGTCGGCGCCAACGACCGGGAACGCCGCCGGCGGATGCTGGAACTGCTGGATCTGGTGAAGCTGCCGCGCGCCTTTGCCGAACGAATGCCGCGCCAGCTCTCGGGTGGGCAGAAACAGCGCGTCGGCATCGCCCGCGCCTTTGCCGGCGGTGCCCGCATTGTCGTCGCGGACGAGCCGGTCTCGGCACTGGACGTCAGCGTGCAGGCCGCGGTGACCGACCTGCTGATGGACATCCAGCGCGAAAACAAGACGACGCTGTTGTTCATCAGCCACGACCTGTCCATCGTGCGCTATCTCAGCGACCGGGTAATGGTGATGTATCTGGGCCATGTGGTGGAACTGGGAACGACCGATCAGGTCTTCAGCCCGCCCTATCACCCCTATACCGAGGCGCTGCTGTCCGCCGTGCCGATTGCCGACACGCATGTGGAAAAGACCCATGTCGTGCTGGAGGGTGAGATTCCTTCCGCCGTGAGTCCGCCGCCCGGCTGTCCGTTCCAGACCCGCTGTCGCTGGAAGTCGCGCGTTTCCGGGGGCTTATGCGACCGCGAGGTGCCGCCGCTGAGGCAGATGGCGGATGGTCACAGCATCAAATGCCACCTGTCCGAGGCCGACTTTGCCGAGATGGAGCCGGTAATCCGCATCGCGGCGGAGTAGCCTGGGACCGATCAGACGGTTCGGCGTCGCCCGGTCCATAGCCGGGGCGCACGGATCGCGGTCGCGGACGAAGCGGCCGGACGATACGCATCGGGCTTGCGCGTTCACCGCTTGGCCACCCCTTGGGGGCGATCGGACGTCGCCGTGGCCAAGCGGCTGCGGTCTTCAGCTTCCCCAGATCGCGCGGACATAGGCGCGCGTCTCGTCATAGGGCGGCACGCCGCCATGCGTCTCGACGGCCTCGGGGCCGGCATTGTAGGCCGCCAGCGCCAGCCGCCAGGATTTGAACTTGCGGAATTGCCGGGCAAGATACCGTGCGCCGCCGTCGAGATTCTGCCGGGGATCCCTGGGATCGACGCCCAGTGCACGGGCCGTTTCCGGCATCAGCTGCGCCAGCCCGATCGCCCCTTTCGGCGACACCGCGTTCGGATTCCATCCCGATTCCCGCTGAACCAGACGCAAGAACAGATCCACCGGCACGCCATGCCGCCGCGCCGCTTCCCTTGCCATGTCGAGGTAAAGGCCACGATACTGGCCGCGATAGGGCAACGGCATGATGTTCGTCACGCTTGGCCTGAGCCGTTCGGAAAAGGAATATTGGCTGGCCGCGCGCGTATCCAGCACCTTGAGCTGGCTCTTGAACAGCTTCTTGCGGTTCTTGGTGGCCAGCATGTCCGCCGAGGCCGGTACCGCCAGCGCCACGGCAACACAAACGACCACAAATGAAAAAAGCCTGCACATCCGCCCGGCCCTTCGCCAACTCGCACGCCGCCCTGCCTATCAAACCGGAACGGCAATTGCAAAACACGCGGGACAAACTCCGCCGCATCTCAGCAACCATGTTTCAACCTTCGCCCGGTGGGTATAGGGTCGCATCGAACGGGTGGCGCGGATTCGCCGCCACCGCGGATATCGGCAAGACAACTACAGGGAAAGACATGGCCGGATCAGTCAACAAAGTCATCCTCATCGGCAACCTCGGCCGCGACCCCGAGGTCCGCACCTTCCAGAACGGCGGCAAGGTGTGCAACCTGCGCATCGCGACCTCGGAAACCTGGCGGGACAAGAATACCGGCGAACGGCGCGAACGTACCGAATGGCACAGCGTCGCGATCTTCAACGAGGGCCTTGTGCGGGTGTGCGAACAATACCTGCGCAAGGGGTCCAAGATCTATGTCGAGGGCCAGCTGCAAACCCGGAAATGGCAGGACCAGTCGGGCCAGGACCGGTATACGACCGAAGTTGTCCTGCAGGGCTTCAACGGCAATCTCGTGATGCTCGACAGCCGCGGCGAAGGCGGCGGATCAGGTGGCGGCTATGGCGGCGCGGGCGGCGGCTATGGCGGCTATGACAGCGGCCCGCAGGGGGATCCCTACGGCGGCCCCGCCCCTGCCCCGGCGGCGCCCTCGCAAGGGATCGAGGACGACGAGATCCCGTTCTGAGGTGACTTGAAGGAGGCAAGCCGATGGCCTGGTCCTTTCCCATTGGACGGCTCTTCGGGTCGGAACTGCGGATCCATGTGACCTTTTTCCTGCTTTTGGCGTGGATCGGCTTTGCCACCTACACTGCCGAAGGCCCCGAGGCAGCGCTGGCCAACGTGCTTTTCGTGGTGGTGCTGTTCGCCTGCGTGGTGGCGCATGAATTCGGCCATGCCCTGACCGCGCGGCGCTACGGCATCCGCACGCCCGACATCACTCTGCTGCCCATCGGCGGGCTGGCGCGGCTCGAACGGATGCCCGAAAACCCACGGCAAGAGATCATGGTGGCGCTGGCCGGCCCCGCCGTGAACGTGGTGATCTGGGCGGTTCTGACCATCGTCTTCGGCGCGCGCCTGCCCGAACAGGGGCTTGAAAGCATCGATCTGACCGGCGGCGGGTTTCTCGCGCAGGTGGCGATGGTGAACCTGTTCCTGGCCGTGTTCAATCTGATCCCAGCCTTCCCGATGGACGGGGGGCGGGTGCTGCGCGCACTGCTCAGCCTCTGGACGGACCGGGTTACCGCCACCCGCATGGCCGCGGTCGCCGGCCAGATCGTCGCCTTCGGCCTCGGCTTCTGGGGGCTCAGCTCCGGCAACCCGATCCTCGTTCTGATTGCGCTGTTCGTGTTCGTCGCCGCCAATGCCGAGGCCCAGGACGTCGCCATGCGGTCGGTGGCGCGACGGCTGGTGGCGCGGGACGCGATGATCACCCATTTCGAATCGCTTGCGCCCACCGACACGATCGCGACCGCGGCGATGGAACTGGTCCGCACCACCCAGCACGAATTTCCCGTGCTGAACGAAGATGGATCGCTCGCCGGTTTCGTCACCCGCTCTGCGCTCTTTGCCGCGCTTGCCAGCGACGAACCCCGCAGCCGCCCGGCCTACGAGATCATGGATGCCGCCATTCCGCAGGTCAGCCTGGGCACGGGGCTGGAAGAGGTTCTGGAGCTGATGCACAACGGCGCCCCCGCCGTCGCGGTCGTGGACCGCTTCGGCCGGATGGCAGGCTACATCACCCGCGAAAATGTCGGCGAGCTGATGGTGGTGCGGGGCCGCTGACGACCGGCTCGGCTCGCAAGATCGCACCGCCGCGATGACGGCCGGACCCACCCGATATCTTCATATTGCTGCAAATACTCCGGGGAGCGCGAGGGGCAGAGCCCCTCGCAACCTCTTCGGGTGCTTCTCCGACACAACGGGCAGAACCCCTCACCCCGGTCGGATCGGCCGCGCCGATCCGAAACCGGCCGTCAACCCGCCACGGCACCGGCTATCGCGCCGCCAGCGCGTCGCGCAACACGCCCAGCACGGCCTCTTGCGGCACGTCCGAGGTGGTGAAAGCCTGCCCGATTCCGCGGGCCAGAATGAACCGCAACCGGCCGTCCACCACCTTCTTGTCCTGCGCCATCAGGTCCAGCAGCCCTTCGGCGTCGGGCAGATCGCCCGGGATGTCCGCAAGGTCGGTCTTCATCCCCATCGCCCGCAGATGCGCTCGAACCCGGCTGGGATCCTCCTGCGAACACAGCCCCAGCCGCGCCGACAGCTCAAAGGCCAGCGCGCAGCCGATCGCCACGCCTTCGCCATGCAGCAGCCGGTCGGAATAGCCCGTCGCCGCCTCCAGCGCATGGCAGAACGTGTGGCCGAGATTCAGCAGCGCCCGGTCCCCCTGTTCGGTCTCGTCGCGGGCCACGATCTCGGCCTTCATCTGCACCGATCGCGTCACCGCCCGGACCCGCGCCGCCATGTCGCCGGCCGCCAGCGCCGGCCCCTGCGCCTCGAGCCATTCGAAAAAGCCCGCATCGCCCAGCAACCCGTATTTCACCACCTCGCCGTAACCGGCCAGAAAGTCCCGCGCCGTCAGCGTGCCCAGAACCTCGGTGTCGGCCAGCACCAGCGACGGCTGATGAAAGGCGCCGATCAGGTTCTTGCCATGCACCGAATTGATGCCGGTCTTGCCGCCCACGGAACTGTCCACCTGTGCCAGAAGCGAGGTCGGGATCTGCACGAACCGCACCCCGCGCCGCAGCACCGCCGCCGCGAACCCGGCCAGATCGCCGATCACCCCGCCCCCCAACGCCACCACGATGTCGCGCCGCTCCACCTTCTGCTCCAGCAACCACTCCACCGCGCGTTCGAAATGCGGCCAGCTCTTGGTCGCCTCACCCGCCGGCAGCGCCAGCGAAGCCATCTCGACGCCGCCCTCGGACAACCCCTTGCGCAAGGCCTCCAGGTGCAGGCCGGCCACGTTTTCGTCAGTCAGCACCGCGACCCGCGGCCGCGACAACAGCGGCGCGATCCGCGCCCCCGCCTCGGCCAGAAGCCCCGGCCCCACCACCACGTCATAAGACCGTTCGCCCAGGTCCACGCGCACCGTCTGCTGCATCATGTCCGCTCCAGAACGTCCGGGCGCGTGGCCAGCGCGGCCAGAACCCGGTCCACCATTTCATCGATCGAGGACACCCCGTCCGAGAGCACCTCCAGATCGGCTCTGGAATAAAACGGCACGCGCGCCTCATAAAGCGCCTTCAACGTCGCATGGGGGTCGGGCGTGCGCAGCAGCGGCCGCGTGTCCTTGTGCCTGACCCGGTTCCACAGCACCTCCAGCGGGGCGTTCAGCCACACAGATACGCCATGCTCCGAAATCAGCTGCCGGTTCTCGGCACGCAGAAACGCCCCGCCGCCGGTAGACAGCACGCCCGGGGCCTCGGCCAGCAGGCGGGCAATGACCTGCGTTTCCTTCTCGCGAAAGAACGGCTCTCCGTCGCGTTCGAAGATCTCCGGGATGGTCATGTTCGCCGCCCGCTCGATCTCGTGATCGCTGTCCAGAAACGGCACCCCCAGCCGCGCCGCGAGCGCCCGGCCCACGGCGGTCTTGCCCGCCCCCATCATGCCGACCATCACCACGGTTTTCTTCAGCCGAAACCCGCAGGCGGTCCCGCGCGCGTCAGATTTTTGCTCTTTTCCGCTCATTGCCTCGTGAATGACGTGATCTTGGGCAAAACGCCATATATAACTTTCGGAAAACGGCAGGAAGAAAGGCAAAAGTGACATGGCAGGGCGGTTGCTCAAATTCATCGTGTATCTGGCCGTTCTGGGCGGGGTCGCGCTGGTGGCCTTTGCCTATCTCGGCCCGTGGTTCGGCGCCGACTTTTCGCCACCGCGCAGCGAGATACGTCAACCGGTGGTGCTGGATGCGGATTAGGGCGGCCCTCATCGCTACCATCCTCCCGGCGGTCGCAGCCGCCCAGACACCGCTTTCGGCGATAGACTGGCTGAACCAACCGCCGCCCCGCGGGCTTCCGGGAACGGTTCTGATGGAACCCCCCGTTGCCAGCGACGCGCTGCGTCCCCCGGTCGAGGTCGCCCCGCTCGAACGGCTGGCCTTGCCCGTTGGGCTGGTGTCCGCGCGCGTGACGGGGCTGCCGATCGACCTGTGGCGGGGCAGCGACCCGGCCGAGCTCGCCGCGCTGATCGAAACCGTTCCGGTCGAACGCAGCCCGGCCATGCAGATGCTGCTCTATACGCTGCTTCTGTCCGAGACGCGCGCGCCGGCAGGTGGGGACAGTGCCGACCTTCTGCTGCTGGCGCGAATCGACCGGCTGATGGACCTGGGCGCCGTCGATCCGGCGCAGGCGCTGATCCAGATGGCCGGCCCGACCGAGACGCGCGAACGGTTCCGGCGCTGGTTCGACGCCACTCTGCTGACCGGCGACGAAGACCGCAGCTGCGCCGCCCTGACCGTCGAACCCTGGCTGTCTCCGGGGCTTGCGGCCACGATCTTTTGCACCGCCCGGCGCGGGGACTGGAACACCGCGGCCCTTCTGCTGGAGACCGCGCATGCGCTCGACGCACTGCCCGGGCCGCAGCTCGATCTGCTGGATCGGTTCATCAGCCCCGACATCTATGACGGAGCCCCGCCCCTGCCCGCGCCGGACAACCCCGATCCGCTGACCTTTCGCCTGTTCGAGGCGATCGGGGAGCGGCTGCCCACCACCGCATTGCCGCGCGCCTTTGCCATCGCCGATCTGCGTGACGTGGCCGGGTGGAAGGCCCGGATCGAGGCGGCCGAGCGGCTGACCCGGACCGGCGCGCTCACGCCGAACCTTCTGTTGGGTCTATATACCGAACGCAGCCCGTCAGCCTCGGGCGGGGTCTGGGACCGGGTGGCCGCGATGCAGCGGTTCGACACCGCCCTGAACACCGGCAGCGCCAAGGCCGTCGCCAAGACCCTGCCCAAGGCTTGGGGCGCCGCGCGCGAGGCGGGGATCGAGGTCGCCTTTGCCGAGATGTTCGCTAGACGTCTGGCCGCTGTGGATCTTTCCGGCAGGACGGCGGCGCTGGCCTGGCGGGTGAGGCTGCTGTCGCCGGATTACGAACAGGCCGCGCGCGCGCCGCACCCGGCGACGCCCCGGGCCCCGTTCCTTGCCGCGCTGGCGCAGGGCAATCCCTCGGCCGCCGAGCCGCCCGATGCCCGCGCCCGGGCGATTTCCACCGCGTTTGCACCGGACGTGGAGATCCCGCCCGAATTGCGGATGCTTCTGGATTCCGGCCGTCTGGGCGAGGCGATCCTGCGCGCGATGGCCCTGTTCGACAGCGGCCGACAGGGCAACACCAGCGATCTGACCGCAGCGCTTGGCACGTTCAACGCGGTGGGGTTGCAGGACACCGCCCGGCGCGCGGCCCTGCAACTTATGCTGCTGGGACCGGAGCAGACCCCGTGACCGCCCCCCGCGACCCGCTGCAATGGATTTCCACCTTTTTGGACGCCGAGGCCGCCGAGGCCGGCGCGGCGACCAACACGCTCCTGGCCTATGGCCGGGATCTCAAGGACTTCGCCGGCTGGCTTGCCCGGCGCGGCACGGATTTCGCCGGAATCGACCGCGACGGGATCGAAGCCTACCTGATCGCATGCGAGGCCCAAGGGCTGTCCCGCGCCACCCGCGCCCGGCGGCTTTCGGCGATTCGGCAGCTCTTTCGCTTTGCCTTTGACGAAGGCTGGCGGGGCGACAATCCGGCGATCCAGATCCGCGGCCCCGGCCGCGACCGGCGGCTGCCCAAAACCCTCGAGGTGGAAGAGGTCACGGCCATGCTGGATGCCGCCCGCCGCACCGGACGAACAGAGGCCGACCGTCTGCGCAACACCTGCCTGATGGAGCTGCTCTATGCGACGGGAATGCGGGTCAGCGAGCTGGTGTCGCTGCCGGTAGCGGCCGCGCGGGGCGACCCGCGCATGCTGCTGATCCGGGGCAAGGGCGACAAGGAGCGGATGGTGCCGCTGTCGCCGCCGGCGCGGGAAGCGCTTGGGGACTGGCTGACGGCGCGGGACGCGGCAGAGGCCGCCCGGACCGACAAGGGGGCGGCGCCCTCGCGATTCCTGTTTCCGTCGCGCGGCCGCGACGGCCACCTGACCCGGCACCGGTTCTACCTGCTCATCAAGGAGATTGCCGTGGCCGCAGGGGTCAGCCCGGACAAGGTGACGCCCCACACGCTGCGTCACGCCTTTGCCACGCATCTGCTGGCCAACGGCGCCGACCTGCGCGTGATCCAGACACTTCTGGGCCATGCGGACGTGTCCACCACCGAAATCTATACCCATGTGCTGGACGAACGCCTGGCCGAACTGGTGCTGGAACATCACCCGCTTGCGCGCAAAACGGCTGGCAGGACATCCTCGGACGGCCAGTAACCGCTGCAAAGCGCGGCATGGTAGCCCTGGGTCAACCCGGCCCGTTCCATCGCGGCCCGCGCGGCGCGGTGATCATGGTCGAGTTCCTCGATCTCGGCCCGTCCCGAATCCAGAAGGGCAAACCGCGTGGCGGGCCGGCCGTCATTCGGGGGCATCCCGATCACGCCTGCGTTGATCCATCTGCCCCACGGCGTCTCCCGCACGAAGGGAATGCCGCAATGCCCGGCAATGATCGCATCCACCGGCCCGGCAATTTCCGCAAAAGCCGCGAATTCCTGCGCAAAGGCGTCGTCGGGACTCACCGGCCAGAGAAACCGCGCGATATCGGTCACGCCCCCATGCACCACCCCATGGCGCCGCCCCGCGTGGCGGAACACCGCCAGATCCGGCAGCCCGCGCATCCAGTCCCGATCCGCCGAGCCGATCCGCGCGTCGGCGAAGCCGTACCAGCCGGCGGAGAGCAGATCGCAGGCGCTGCCTTCGTCGAAGCCGCAGCCGCAATCGGACTCGCCCGCCGCCAGTTGCCGTTCGCAGTTGCCGGCGATGACGTGACACCCCAGCGCCCGGATCCGTGCGACGCATTCGGCGGGTTCGGCGCAATAGGCCACCACGTCGCCGGTGCAGATCGTCCGCTCCGGGGGCAGGCCGCGCACCCGCGCCTGTGCGATCAGCGCCTCCAGCGCGGCCAAGTTGGAATAGGGCCCGCCGAACAGCAACATCGGGCCATCCATTTCTCCCAGATCCGCAACACGCATCGGCATTCCCTCCGGCCCGCCCTTGATCGGGACGCCCGCGCGCCCCATAACCCGATTGAAACAACGGGACAACTCGACATGGAAGCCTCATCCGTCACCTTGGACGGCGCCTTCTGGATCAGCGCCGGACTGATCCTTCTGATGCTGGTGCTGTCGGCCTTTTTCTCGGGCTCGGAAACCGCGCTGACCGCGGCCTCGCGCGGCAAGCTCAGGGCGCAGGCCGACAAGGGATCGCACGGTGCCGAGACGGCGCTGAAGATCACTGAGGACAACGAACGCCTGATCGGGTCGGTTCTCTTGGGCAACAACCTGGTCAACATCCTGGCCGCGTCCCTGGCGACCGCCGTATTCACCAAGGCGTTCGGTGACAGCGGCGTGGCGCTCGCGACGCTGGTGATGACGCTTCTGGTGCTGATCTTCGCCGAGGTGCTGCCGAAAACCTACGCGATCATCAACGCCGAACGCGCGGCCGCCTTCGTCGCTCCGGCGATCGCGGTGGTGGTCAAGGTGTTCGCGCCGGTGGTCGGCGCGGTGCGGCTGCTGGTGCGCGGTGTGCTGCGGCTCTTTGGCGTAACGGTCGATCCCGACAGTCACATCCTTGCCGTCCGCGAGGAAATCGCCGGCGCCATCCAGCTGGGCCATTCCGAGGGCATCGTCGAAAAGGAGGACCGCGACCGCATTCTCGGCGCGCTGGATCTGGGTGAGCGCACGGTAGAAGAGATCATGCTGCACCGCTCCAAGATCGAGATGATCAATGCCGACGACGACCCGGGCGCGATCCTCGAGCAGTGCCTGAACAGCCCTTACACGCGCCTGCCCGTCTACCGCGACGAGCCGGAAAACATCATCGGCGTGGTGCACGCCAAGGATCTGCTGCGCGCGATGTATCGCAAGGTCGTGGCCGAAGGCGGCGGGGCCGAGGCGCTGCGGGATTTCCGCATTTCCGACGTGGCCAAGCCGCCCTATTTCGTGCCCGAAACCACCACACTGGACGACCAGATGCGCCAGTTCCTGCGGATGCGGACCCATTTCGCGCTGGTGGTGGATGAGTACGGGCAACTGCAGGGGCTGATTACGCTGGAGGACATCCTCGAGGAAATCGTGGGCGAGATCACCGACGAATTCGACACCGAATCCGAACCCGCCATCCGCCGCACCGAGGACGGCCAGTTCCTCGTCCCCGGCCAGATGACGATCCGCGACCTCAACCGCGCGACCGACTGGAACCTGCCCGATGACGAGGCCAACACCGTCGCAGGCCTGGTGATCCACGAGGCGCAGATGATCCCCACCGTGGGGCAGGTGTTTTCCTTCCACGGCTTTCGCTTCGAGGTGACCGCCCGCGAAGGCAATCGCGTGACCGAGTTGAAGATCAAGCCCCTGTGACGACCGCCGCCCGCATCCGCAAGGTCTGGAGCGATGTCGTCCTGGATCTGGGGCGGCAGTTCCGCTGGTCCTTCCTGCCGCCGCTGATGGTCTATTTCGCGGCCGGGGCGTCGGGGCTGACCGCGATCGTGGGCACGTTCTTCGTCAAGGAATATCTGGACGTATCGCCCGCCTTCCTGGCGGGGCTGGCCTTCTGGGCGGGGCTGCCCTGGGCGCTGAAGATGCCCGTGGGGCACCTAGTTGACCTGATCTGGCGCTGGAAGGCGGGGCTGATCTGGTTCGGCGTGGCGCTGATCGCGGGGTCGTTTCTCATCATGCACGGGCTGGCGCTGCGTCTGGAGTGGATGACGCGGATCATGCCGGTGACATGGTGGTACGTGCTGTCGGTGCTGATCGCGCCCTTCGGTTACGTGGTGCAGGACGCGGTGGCGGACGCGATGTCGGTCGAGGCCGTGCCGCGCGTGGACGACACCGGCACCCCCCTGCCCGAGGCCGAATTGCGCGCGATGCACACCACCATGCAGACGCTGGGCCGGTTCGCCCTCATCGCGGGATCCAGCACGGTCGCGGCGGCCAACATCTACCTGTTCTCGGGCATCGAGGACCTGCCGCAAGAGGCCAAAGGCCAAGTCTATGCCGGCATATACCTGCTGGCGCTGGTCATTCCCGCGATTTCGGTGTCCGGCACGATCGTCGCCGCCATCCAGAAGCGCCTGACCATCCGCCGGCTGATCGCCGCGGGGCTCGACCGCGCGGCGGCGCTGGCCCGTTTCAACCGCGACGACGAAAAGGTGCGGCCGAACTGGTGGTATTTCATCGGCGGCGCGGCCTTTCTGGGCCTGTCGTTGCTGGTGGGGCTGGGCGACGTGCCGGGATCGCAGGAAATCGTCTTTGCCGGCTCGATGGGGGTCGTGCTGTTCCTTATGCGGCAACTGATCCGCGCCCTGCCGCCGGAAAAGGCCCGCACGCTGGTGGGCACGGCGATCATCATCTTCGTGTTCCGCGCCGTTCCCCTGCCCGGCGCAGGCGCCACCTGGTTCGAAATCGACGTGCTGGGCTTCGACCAGCAGTTCCTTTCGGTGCTCCAGCTTCTGACCTCGGTGCTGACTCTGGTGGGCATGGTGGTGCTGCGCCCGATGATGGCGCGAAAGACCATCGTCGACATCGTGATCATCCTCAGCATCGCGTCGGGGCTTCTGTCGCTGCCCAATATCGGGCTCTATTACGGCATCCATCACTGGACCGCGGCGATGACGGGCGGGGTGGTGGATGCACGCTTCATCGCGGTGATCGACACGGCGGTGGAATCGCCCCTGGGCCAGGTCGCCATGATCCCGATGCTTGCCTGGATCGCGCGCAACGCGCCGGAAAATCTCAAGGCCACCTTCTTTGCCGTGATGGCCTCCTTCACCAATCTGGCGCTTTCGGCCTCCAGTCTCGGCACCAAATATCTCAACCGGATCTTCGTGATCACGCGCGAGGTTGTGGACCCCGCCACGGGCCAGGTGACGACGCCTGCGGACTATACGCAGCTCGGGATGCTGCTGGTGACGGTCGCCGTCATAACCGTCGGCGCGCCCCTGCTCACGATTGTCGTGATCCAGAAGTCCCGGTTCCCCAGCACCGATTGAACGGACCCCCGAAACACTTGCGCTCACCGGTCGGCGGTCCTGTCACCGCCAAACGCCAGTTCGGTTTCTTCATCTTGCTCGAAATACTCCGGGGGAGTCCGCCGTCAGGCGGGCGGGGGCAGAGCCCCCAGCGGGCGCCAGCCCGCCCCCCGCCTACCGGCCACGGTCCCAGCGGCCCTGCCTGGAAAACAGGGGCGTGCGCACCGCCAACGCCACCGACGCATAGACCGCAAAGCCAACCGGATCGCTCAGAAACAGGCGCAGCAGTTCCCCGCCGCTCGGCGCCGTCGGGCCCGAGCGCGCCGCTCCTTCCGGCAGAAGCCGGCGGATCTCGGCCAGCCCTTCATCCTGACGCCTGCGGGATCGCACGAGCTGGGCAAAGTTGCCAGCAATGGGCCAGACATAGTCTTCCGGCACCGGATGGCTTTCCTCCGGCGCGAAATGATAACGCACGAACATGTCGTCGGCGGTCACCTCGGGAAAGTCCCCCCACCGTGCCCGGCCCGCTGCGTTCACCGCATAGACCCCACAGCCCGGCACGCCCGAAGCCATGAAGGGCAGCCTCAACCAGAATCGCGCATAGCGCTTCAAGAACCAGCCACGGGCATCCCGTATCCTGGAGCGCCCCCCGGCATAAGCCGGCTCGGGCCGGTCCAATACACCGGCCAAACCCGCGATCAGTCCCGGCGACACCCATATGTCCGCGTCCATGTAGACGCGGATATCGTAGATCGCCCGGCGATCCCCGGCATTGAGCGCCCGCGGCTTGCTCCCTTCCGCAAGCTCGACGATCTCCATCGGCCAGCCTCTTTGCGCAAACCGGCCCGCCAGCGACCGGGCCTCCTGCGCGGTGGCATCCGCGCAGCCATTGGCGACAACGATCACCTGCACCGGCTGCGCCGTCCCGTCCCGCGCCCGCGGCGGATCGGAGGCGAGGACATGCCGCAGGCAGTCGCCGATATAGCCTTCTTCCTGATGGGCCGGAATGATCACCGAAATCATTATGCTACCCGCAGCGGAAACAATCGCCTGCGTGCGCGCCCCGCCCAGCCACGCAGCCGGCGCAGCGGCGACGGGCTACCCCTCAGACAACGCTCGACGTCGGTCGCCGTCATGTCGCGCTCCACGCAGTTGCGACAGCGCAGGAAGTCCGCATCCGACGCCAGCCCCCGATCGCTGGTGTACAGGGCCTCAAATCCCTCCCTCTTCAGCCAGCTTGCAACGCGCCGATCATAGAGCCCGAAGGGCGCCGCCGCCAGCGTGACCGGCTGTCCGGTCAGATCCTCCAGCCGCGCGCGGGCCTGCCGGAACTCCGCCTCGCGCCCCGCCGCGTCCAGCCTGCGCCAGTCCCGATGCGCCGCGCCGTGCAACCCCACGGTCATTCCCGCCCGCGCCAAGGCCCGCACGTCTCCGGCCGACACCGATCCGGGCCGGTCGATGCGGTCCGTCAGGATGAAGAACATCGCCCGCAGACCGCGCCGCTCCAGTTCGGGCAAGGCGATTTTCGCATCCGACGCATTCCCGTCGTCAAAGGTCAGGACAGGCCGCCGATCGCCCATCGCGGCCACCCGGTCCAGAAGGTGGCAGAATTCCTCGCGCGAGAGCCAGAACCGCGCCTCTCCGGGTTCAAGCGCCCGTTCCGGCGCACCGATCCCGTGGAGGATAAGAACAGATCGTCTGGCAGTCTCGCGTGGCGGCATGAACGTTTCCCGATAGGTCGCCCCCATATAGGCAGGCTTTGACCACGTCGCCAAGCCGCACCTACCCCTGAGCCGCGCCCCTTGCGGGTCAAAGGACGGCCGGTGCAGGATCCGCGCCCGGTGCGGCCGGCCCAGCACCATCACCTCGACCTCGTCCCTCGGCTCTGCGCCGCTGACATATCCCGGCGCCAGCGACGGATCCACGGAATGGCCATAGGCCCCCGACGTCACCCGGCCGATGCCGCGCCCGGCCCGAAAGAACGGCTCGCCGCCGCTGGCATAGGCGTTGGAGGCGGTCACGTCCTCGTCGTTCAGCGCCAGCATGACAGCCGTTTACGCGGCGCGTTCCGCATCACCCGCGCGGTGGTGTCCCGGTTCAGGAACGCCTTGTCGAGCTTGACCAGCCGCTCCAGCCCGACCTCGTGCGGCCGTTTTCGGGGCTGTATTCCCGGCCCCATGCGCCGTAACCCTTTTCCAACCGCAGGCTCATCGGCGCGCGCGACCCGGACCCGACCGGGCCGGAGACGTGGTTGACGCCCTTGGCGAGCAGCGCCGCGTAAAACCGCGCCCGATCGGCCTTGGCGCAACGCAGTTCCCTCCCCAGATTCCGGCGAACGACACCCGCAGCGCCATCGCCTCGACCCCGGCCAGATCGATCCGTCGGCTGGCCATGAAGGGGAAATCCGCCGTCTCCAGCGAGGCATTGGTGGACCGCTGCAGCATCGCGCGCGACTTGGGCCCGTCCACGTTGAAACCGCAGACCGCTTCGGTCAGGCTCTCGAATGTCGTCCCTTCGGGCAGCGGCACGGCACCGAACAATCGCTGGTGACAGTGCCCGGCCATCCCCCGAGCCGATCACTCAGAATTCCTGCTCGCCCAGCCGGGTCACGGTAAAATCCCCCGCGATCCCGCCGCGCCAGCCGATTAGCAGCGCCAGGCAGGACCGCCCCGCCGTCACGGGCATTCGGTTGGCAAAGACCGCGTTTCGCCAGTCCTCGACCTCAGCCCCGACCACGCGGTACCTGGCGAAGTTGGAAATGTCGATGATGCCGGACCGATCGCGCAACATCCGCACTTCGCGGCCGACGCTTTCCCACCGCGGCAGGCGGGTGAAGCCGGCACTGTCGGGGGTTTCCGCGTCGAAGTAGAGCGGATGCTCCCAGCCATGATTCAGCCCGAACGCCGCGCCCATCTCCTTTTGCATGTCAAGGGCCGGGCGCAGCCGCTCGGCCTGGTCCCGCGAAATCTCGTAAAACTCACCCCTTGAAGCTTCGCCTTGGCCACATGCAGCCGCAACTGATGCGCGTGTTTCGTCTCCGCGATATACAGCGCCCCGAGCTGGAACACCCCGCAGCTCTGCCCGGTCTCTTGCTCCAGCGCCTTGTAAAGCCGCATCGCGTAGTGCTGGATCCGGCTGACATCGGTGCTGTCATGCAACCGGTGAATGTTGGACGCCGCATGCCAGGTAGACCCGCTCGTCAGCTCGTCCCGCTCAAGCAACACGACGTCCCGCCATGCCAACCGGGTCAGACGACACAGGATCGAACACCCGTTGACGCTGCCACCGATCACCACCGTCCGGGCACGCGTGCGCATGTTCCGCTCCTCTTCCCGTGCGCCTGCCTGCCGCTCTGACGCCTCGACGGCGCGCTGAATTGCCGTTTCCCGACATGTCCGGTCGCAACCGGACCCCGCCCGGCCCCTTCATCTTGCGCCAAATACTCCCGCCGGAGGCATCGCGCCCGCAGGGCGCGCAGCAAACCGCGTCGCGCCGCCAGGCGCGGCATTTTGGAAACGACATCTCCGGTCGCATTCCGACAAGCCGCACCCACACAGCATCCGCAATCTCGGGATCAAAACCACCGGAGGACTCCCATGAAAACCACCACTCAGGTCGCGGTGATCGGCGGCGGCGTCGTCGGCTGCTCCGTCCTCTACCACCTGACGAAACTCGGCTGGTCCGACGTGATGCTGCTGGAACGCTCCGATCTCACCTCCGGCTCCACCTGGCACGCCGCCGGCGGGTTCCATACGCTGAACGGCGACACCAACATGGCCGCGCTCCAGGGCTACACGATCCGACTCTACAAGGAACTGGAAGAGATCACCGGCATGTCCTGCGGCCTGCACCATGTGGGCGGCATCACCCTGGCCGACAACCGCGACCGGTTCGACATGCTCCTGGCCGAACGGGCCAAGCACCGCTACATGGGACTGGAAACCGAAGTCATCGGACCCGAGGAAATCAGGCGCATCGCTCCGATCACCAATACCGATGGCATCATCGGCGCGCTTTACGACCCGCTGGACGGCCATCTCGACCCCTCCGGCACCACCCACGCCTATGCCAGAGCCGCCCGCATGGCGGGCGCCACGATCGAAACCCACTGCTTGGTGTGCGAAACCAACCAGCGCCCCGACGGCAGCTGGGACGTGGTGACGGACAAGGGCACGATCCACGCCGAACATGTGGTCAACGCCGCCGGTCTCTGGGCGCGCGAGGTTGGCGCCATGGCCGGGGTCTATTTCCCTCTGCATCCGATGGAGCACCAATATCTCGTCACCGACGACATCCCCGAGATCTACGAACGCGACACCGAACACCCCCATGTCATGGATCCATCGGGCGAATCCTACCTCCGGCAAGAGGGGCGCGGGCTCTGCATCGGCTTCTATGAACAGCGCTGCCGCCCCTGGGCCGTGGACGGCACGCCGTGGGAGTTCGGTCACGAACTGCTGCCCGACGATTTCGACAAGATCACCGAATCGATCGAATTCGCCTACCGGCGGTTCCCGGTGCTGGAACGCGCCGGCGTCAAATCGGTGATCCACGGCCCCTTCACCTTTGCCCCCGACGGCAACCCGCTGGTCGGCCCGGTGCCGGGGATGCGCAACTACTGGTCCGCCTGCGCCGTCATGGCAGGGTTCAGCCAGGGTGGCGGCGTCGGTCTGACGCTGGCGCAGTGGATGGTCGAAGGCGAACCCGAACGCGATGTCTTCGCCATGGACGTGGCCCGGTTCGGCGACTGGATCACGCCGGGCTACACCCGCCCCAAGGTGATCGAGAACTACCAGAAACGCTTCTCGGTCTCCTACCCGAATGAGGAACTCCCCGCCGCGCGCCCCAACCGCACCACGCCGATGTATGACATCTTTTCGGACATGGGGGCGGTCTGGGGGCAGCAATACGGGCTCGAGGTGCCCAACTATTTCGCCCGGGGCGACGAACCGACATACGAAACCCCGTCCTTCCGCCGCTCCGACGCGTTCTCGGCGATCGGCCGCGAGGTCCGCGCCGTGCGCGAAAGCGTGGGTATTAACGAAGTCCACAATTTCGGGAAATACCTGGTCACCGGTCCCCGCGCCCGCGACTGGCTGAACCGGATCATGGCCGGCCGGATACCGCCCCCGGGCCGCTTGTCTCTGACCCCGATGCTGTCGCCCGCCGGCCGGCTTATCGGCGATTTCACCGTCTCCTGCATCGACGACGACCGTTTCCAGCTCACCGCGTCCTACGGCGCGCAGGCCTTCCACATGCGCTGGTTCATGCAACATGAGGAAGACGGCGTAACCATTGAAAACATCAGCGACAAACGCACCGGCTTTCAGATCGCCGGCCCGCGTGCCCGCGAGGTTCTGACCGCCTGCACACGCGCCGATGTCAGCGACATGTGCTTCATGGACGTCCGGCAGATGACCGTCGGCATGACCGGCTGCATCGTGCAGCGCGTCAGCTATACCGGCGATCTGGGGTTCGAGATCTACTGCGATCCGATGGCACAGCGCCAGCTCTGGTGGACCCTGTGGGAGGCCGGCCAGCCGCATGGCATCACCCCCTTCGGCATGCGCGCCATGATGTCGCTCAGGCTCGACAAGTTCTTCGGTTCTTGGATGCGCGAATACTCCCCCGACTATACCCCGGCCGAAACCGGGCTCGACCGCTTCATCGCCTTCGGCAAGGACGCCGACTTCATCGGCCGCGCGGCGGCAGAGGCCGAACGCGCCTCCGGCCCCGCCCGCCGCCTCTGCGCCTTCGAGGTGGACGCCGAAGACGCCGACGTGAACGCCTACGAGCCGATCTGGCTCGACGGTCGGGTCCAGGGCTTCTGCACCTCCGGCGGCTATTCCCACCACGCGCGCAAATCCATCGCGCTGGGCTTCCTGCCAGCGGACCGCATCCGCGACGGGCTTGCCGTAGAGATCGAGATCCTCGGCCGGATGCGTCCTGCCCGCATCATTACCGAACCGCTCTTTGACGCCGACGGCGCACGGATGCGCGGCTGACACGGGAACGGGCGCCCGTCCCACCGGGCGCTTGCCCCGCCCCTTCATCTTGCCTCAAATACTCCCGCCGGAGGCTCCCGCACCCGCCACCGGCGCCAACAGACGAGGCAGCGCACCACATGTCCAAGATCCCGATCCTGATCCTCGCCGCAGGCGCCTCGTCGCGCATGCGCGGGGCGGACAAACTGATGCAGACCATCGACGGCGAAGCACTGATCCACCGCACCGCCCGGATCGCGCGGGACACCGGACAGCCGGTCCTCGTCGCCCTGCCGCCAGCCCCTCACCCGCGCCACGAGGCGATCGCCGACCTCGACATTCGGCGCATCGACGTTCCGAACGCGGCCGAAGGCATGAACGCCTCGCTGCGGGCCGGGCTGGCGCGGCTTCCCGAGGATGCCGAGGCGGTGATGATCCTGCTGGCCGACCTGCCCGAGATCACGACAGCGGATCTGCGCAAGGTGGCCGATGCCTTTCGGCCCGACAGCGACACCCTGATCTGGCGCGGCGCGACCGACAACGGCAAACCGGGTCATCCGGTCCTGTTTTCGCGCAGCCTGTTCGGAGACATCGCACGCCTCACCGGCGACAGCGGCGCCCAATCGGTCGTGAGCGCGCACAAGGACCGCGTCGCCCTGATCCCCCTGCCCGGCCTCCACGCCCTGCGCGATCTCGACACGCCCGAAGACTGGGCGGCCTGGCGCGCAGGGAACAGCCCCGAATCGTGAAAGGCAGGGCGCTCGCGAGCCCCGCCTTTGGTCGCGCGTCCCGGCGCGCGCAAATGTAGCTGCATATCCGGGATATTGCCCCAGCTGTCAGTGGATCAGCAGCCGGGCCTCGTGTTTCTTCAAGGTGCGCCGCGCGGCGGGGAAGGCTTCGACCCCTTCACGCTCCTGCAGTTCGGGGAACAGCTCGAACAGTTCCTGGCGCTGCTCCTGCTCCATGCCGTCCAGCGTCCATTCGCCGGGCTGGAAGCTCTCGGTCCACGCGCCGTCCGACAGCACCACCTCGTGGCGCTCGAACATGAAGTGGACATAGGTCACCTCGTCCACCTCGATCTGGTCGATCCCTTTCATGCCGGTCAGGTGCTTGGCCGCGACCAGAACCTCGGTGTCGTCGAAATAGAGCGAGGCGCGTTCGTTGCAGATCAGCACCCGGTGGTTGGGGCTGACCAGCATGTCACGCTCGGGCAGGCCCTGACCCAGCGCGCCTGCACGGATCAGGATCGGCTGGAACTTGGGAGAACGGGCCAGTTCGGCCCCGCTCAGCGTCCGCTGCCCGATCCAGCGGATCGCCTGGATGCCATTGTCGCGGGTGATGACCCGGTCACCGACCTGCAGATCCTCCACCCGGCGCTCGCCCTGCGGGGTCGCGATCAGCGTGCCCGGGGTAAAGCAGGGAATGACCGTCTCGATCTGGGAGAATTCCGCCGTGCCGGTTTCGTTGCCGTCGGCATCGAGGAAATGCACCACGCCGGATTCGGGATTGCCCGGATCGTATTCGACATAGAGCCGCCCGCCCGGACTGGCCGCCTCGGCCGCGCCGGTCAGGTCGAGCACGTCGTTGTCGCCCCCATCGAGATCCTCGCCGCCGACAACGGTGTCGCCCTGACTGATCTCGACGAAACGATCATCACCCGTGCCGCCGAACATGGCGTCGCCTTCATCGCCGGCGGTGGCGTTGCTGCCGGACAGGGTGTCGTCCCCCGACCCGCCGACCATGAGGTCCGCCCCTTGCCCGCCATCGAGGACATCGTCGCCTTCTTCGCCGGCAAGCGCGTCCGAGCCTTCCTCGCCATGCAGTTCGTCATCGCCCTGACCGCCAAAGACCAGGTCGCTGTCGAGTCCCGACATGACCGTGTCATCCCCGTTACCGGCCAGAACCACGTCCTGATTGCCAGTCAGGGGACGGACGGCATCGCTGTGGTCGATCATGTCGCCTTCCGGATCGCCCGTGTAATTCACGTCGATCAGATCGGCCTCGCTGGTTCCCTCGACGACCCCGTGCACCGCATTCTGATCCGGCGCATCGGCCGATGTCGGGGCGACCTCCTGCGTGTCGATGGCATGGACCTGCTCGATCTCGGTGAACCGCGCCGTGCCGATGACATTGAGGTTCTCGTCATAATAGGTGACATAGCCCGCCTCGGTGCTGGGATCGTCATTGTCCCACCGCACCGTCGCCGGGCCGCGCACCAGCAGCCGGTCGAAATCCACAGGGCCACCCTCGCCGCCGGCCACGGTGTCGTTTTCCAGCGCGCCCAGAATGTCCGCGCCGTCGCCGCCATCGACCAGATCGGCATCCGAATCAAGCCCGCCAAAGACGATGTCGTCACCGGCGCCGCCCGACACGTTGTCCGTCCCAGTGCCACCGAAGACGGTATCGTCGCCCTGACCGCCCAGCACGGTGTCATTGCCGGCGTCGCCCCGCACGTCGTCGTCGTCGATGCCGCCGTCGAGCGAATCGTCGCCCTCGCCGCCGGTGATCGTGTCATCGTCATCCTGGCCAAAGATCACGTCATTGCCGACGCCGCCGTCGATGCTGTCGGTGCCGTTGGTCGGGTCCGGGTCCGGCGCCCCGACCGAGCCGTCATCGGGGATGTTCAGGGCATCGGGGAAGACGGGATCGAGACCGCCATAGATCGTGTCGTCGCCCGCCCCGCCCTGGATCGAGTCGGCCCCTTCGCCGCCAACGATCCGGTCGGCGCCGCTGCCGCCACCCACGGTATCGTCGTCAAGACCGGCAAGGATCGTATCGCTGCCCGCGCCGCCCGCGATCACGTCGGCATCATCGCCGGTCATGATCAGATCGTCGCCGGCGCCGCCATCCACGCTGTCGTGATCGTTGTCGGGCATAGGATCGGCAGGAACCGGCGGCAGACCGTCATAGCTGGGGAACCCGCGATCCGGCAGCGGTTTCCCGCCGCTGGTGTCGATCACGTCGTTTCCGTCGCCCCCGGTGACCGAATCGTTTCCGCCGCTGCCGATGATCACGTCGTCGCCATCGCCGCCATTCAGCGTATCGTCGCCATCCTCTTCGGTGCCGAACGGCGGCACATCGTAATAGATGTCGGTGACGTTGATGCCCGTGTTGTTGTCGCCGTCCTGCTCATGCTCGATGACCAGACGCGACACCGGCCCCGGAATCTCGACCAGCAGCGAATAGCACCGGCTGTCATCGGGCGCGTAGCCGCCCCGGCTGTCGGCGGTGTCCGCGCCCGGAACGCCGTCGGTGTCCTTCAGCGTCAGACGCTTGCCCCCGGTCAGGTCCACCTCGACCGGATTGCCTTCGGAATCGAACGCCTTGATCCGAACGATCCCGTCGCCGTCGATGTCGTTGATCCGGAACGAGACATTCGCCACCTCGTCCGAGAAGGAAAGCTCGTAGCCGGCCGACGCCCCTTCGGCATAAAGCGTTGAGCCCAGGCTGCTCTCGTCGTCAACCGGCTCGCCATCGCTGTCGATGCCTTTTACATACTGGTGATCCTCGCTGAACTCGGTCTTGGCCTGGGCCATGCCGTGCAGAACCCGGTAGGAGACCGTGACGCTGCCGGTATTCAGCTGCACCGGATCGTTCAGCATGTCGCCGTCGTCGATCTCGCCGCCATTGTCGGGGTCCGGCAATTCGTCCCACTGGAACACCTCGCGGCCATGGGTGCCGCCGGGCGCGTTCCCGTCCCCGATCAGCGTATCGTTTCCGGTGCCGCCCGAAACCGAATCGTCGCCCGCGCCGGCATGAACCAGATCGTCGCCTACGCCGGCCTCGATCGTGTCGTCGCCGCCTTGGGCATCCACGACATCGTCGTCCGGCCCCGCGCCGGGCAGAACCGCGTCGCCATGATCGATCCTGTCGCCCTGCGGATCGCCGGTATAGGACATGTCGATACGGTCATTGTCGGAGGTGCCGGTGACAATTCCGTCCTTCGACTTGTGTTCGTCATGTTCGCGCATCGTAAAACTCCATCTCCGCACAGGCGGCACTTGCATTTCCCTTCGACCCGCGAGATGCGGACCACTCACCGACCGATGAAGCCGTTTCGCGCAGCGACCGCGACGGTTTGCCAGATCTCGCGATGCTCGAAAGGATGCGTGTTCGGGCCACGGCCACGCGGCACCAAGTGCCACGGCGCAAACCCTCGCCCGGCGAACGCGACTTCACGCGATCGCACATCCTTCCGCATCGCCCCGATGCGGTTCCGTGCGGTCGCCCCCGTGACCAGCAAACATCAGCCCCCCAGTTAGGCTGAGATCAATCTACCACCCCCGGATTTGGTGTGAACCGATATGAAGTGCCGGATTCGCCACGGGCGACCGCTCCGGTCGTTCCATATCGACCCCGCACAGCGCGAATCCGCGACACAAATGCCCTTATTTGGTTACGTTTCTAAAACAATACCACTCGTGTCCGCGCATACGTGGATGATTGTCTCGGTTTGCCCAACAATCTAAGAATTTCCAGGCAGGCAATGCGCCCTGCACAATTTAACCGTATTTCAACCTTTGGCCGTTTCCCCAGCGGAACAAGACGGGAAAAACCGCCGCCATTGTTTCCGCAACAACCGGGATTCGTGTCAAATACAAGGGATTCGAATCAATTCCGCCAATTCATAGGCACATCTCCGCCACATCTCTGCCCCAATCGCGGGGCTGCTTGCGGGCCGCGACTACCCGGCGCGCCCGCCTCGCGCGCAACGGATCGGTCGGGATGAGCGATCACCGGACCATGCCGATCACTTCGGCGCGGGACATGCCGCCCATACGCGCAGATGCCTTGGAACCGGGACGCTACATGAAGGGGGAATGGCGCACCCGAGAGGATTCGAACCTCTGGCCTCTGCCTTCGGAGGGCAGCGCTCTATCCAGCTGAGCTACGGGTGCGCAATCGCGGGCGAGGGATAGCCCATCGCCCGCGCGGTGACAATAGCGAAAACGGCCTGTTCCGAAATCGCCCCAACGGCCGGATCAGCCCACCGGGCGGCCGTCCCTGCGCCATATGGCGATGATCGAAGACCGGGGCAGCTTGCCCTCGCCATCCGGAAAGGGCGCCCCGGGGTGCTGGATGCCCACGAACATGGTGCGCCGGTCCGCCGACCAGACCAGCCCGGTCACCTCGGAGCCCTTCGGGCCGGTCAGGAACCGCCGGATCTCGCCGGTCACGGGATCGCCGGCCAGCATCTGGTTGTTGCCCTGCCCCGCAAAGGGGCCTTCGTTGGAATCTTTGCCGTCGGTCTGGATCCACAACATGCCCGCGCTGTCGAAGACCAGGCAGTCGGGCGCGTTGAACATGTTGCCCGCCGTGATGTTATCGGATCCCCGATTCGCCCCCTCGGCGACTTCGGGATTGCCGCACATCACGTAAAGATCCCAGGCAAAGCGCTCGGCTGCGTGGTCATCCGCGGCCGGGCGCCACCGCAGGATCTGCCCATACCTGTTCGCCTCGCGCGGGTTGGGACCGCCCACGCGCTGCCAGTCGCCGCCGGCATTGGTCTTGAGGCCGCGATTCTTGTTGTTGGTCAGCGCGCAATAGGCCTCGGCCGCGACGGGGTTCACCGCCACCCATTCGGGCCGGTCCATCGTGGTTGCCCCCACGCGCGAGGCGGCGATACGGGTGAAGATGGCGATCTCGGCCTCGGTCATTCCCGTGGCCCGGGGCGTCAGCGCGAGCCAGCGGCCGGTCCCGTCATCCTCGAATCGGGCGGCGTAGAGCTGGCCCTCGTCCAGCAAGGTCGAGGTGTCGCCGCCGGGCACATAGACATCGCGCGAGACGAACTTGTAGAGAAACTCGCCCCGTTCGTCGTCGCCCATATAGACCACCACACGCCCATCGGGGGCGAGGACGCATTCGGCGTTCTCGTGCTTGAACCGCCCCAGCGCGGTGCGCTTGACCGGGGTCGAACCCGGATCGGCCGGGTCGATCTCGACCACCCAGCCGGCGCGGTGCGGCTCGTTGGGATTCTGCGTCACGTCGAAACGGGCGTCCCACAGGTGGTAGTCATAGCCCCAGCCCTTGGCGGAAATGCCGTAGCGGCGATAGCCCTCGGCGGCGAGTCCCTCGACCGCAAAACCGCCCGAGGCGCCGAAATAGCCGTTGAAGTTTTCTTCGCAGGTCAGATAGGTGCCCCACGGCGTCCTGCCCGAACCGCAATTGTTGAAGGTGCCCAGGCTTTCGGTGCCGGCCGGATCGGCGGCGGTCCGCATCCATTCGTGACCCGCGGCGGGACCGGCAATCCGCATCGGCGTGCGATGCGTGATGCGGCGGTTGAGGGGGCTGTCCACCACGACCTGCCAGCCCTGCGGTCCTTCGGCCAGTTCGAACACCGAAACGCCCTGCAACTTTTGCAGCTTTTCGACATCCTCGGCGTTCCGCGGCGTTCCGCCCTCGGCCCGTGGCAGGTTCACCTTGCGATTGGTGTATTCGTGATTGACCGCGATCACCTGGCGGCCGTCGATCACGAACAGCGCCATGCCGTCGGTGTTCTCGCCGAACACGCGGTCGGCCTTGGCGGCGCTGCCCCCGGTTTCGTGGTCGAAATCGCCCGCGGCGTCGGAAAAGAGCGGGTCGCCCCAGCGCACCAGCACCTTCCAGTCGTAGCCCTCCGGCACATGCACGGTGTGGTCGGTTGCGGCCGGAATGCCGTCAAAGGCGAAACGGGCCGTCCCCGCCAGCGCAGTCGAGCCCTTGAGCATGCCCGCACCAAGCGCCGCCGCGCCCGAGCCAAAGGCGATGATCCCGCCCAGAAAGCCCCGGCGGGACAGGGCGCGTTCCACGACGCGGTCGAATTCCTGTTCGTCCGGGCGGGGAAAGTTGAGTTCGTCCCAGTCGTCGGCGGACAGATCGCGGCGGTTGATATCCTTCATCACGGCAGTCTCCCTCGGAATGACCCGGAACAGTTCCGGGAACAGCCTGCCTTTAGGCGCGCAATGTCACAACCGCTTGACGCGCGTGTAACGGACGCGTGACGAGAGCGGGTTTCAGCCAAAAAGTTCGTGCGCCAACTCCAGCGCCTCGACCAGCGCGTCCACCTCTTCGCGCGTGTTGTAGAGTCCGAACGAGGCGCGGCAGGTCGCCGTGACCCCCAGCCGCTCCATCAGCGGGCCGGCGCAGTGATGGCCCGCGCGCACCGCCACGCCCTTCTTGTCGAGGATGGTCGAGATGTCATGGGCATGGGCCGCGCCCTGAAGGGTAAAGCTGAAGATCGCCGCCTTGCCCGGCGCGGTGCCCTGCAGCGTCAGCCAGTTCAGCCCCTTGAGCCGCTCCATCGCATAGTCGCGCAGCGCGGCCTCGTGCGCGGCGACGTTCTCCATCCCCAGCGCCATGAGATAGTCCAGCGCCACGCCCAGCCCGATGGTCTGCACGATGCCCGGCGTGCCGGCCTCGAACTTCATCGGCGGGTCGTTGTAGATCACCCGGTCGCGGGTGACCTCCTTGATCATGTCGCCGCCGCCGAGGAAAGGACGCATCTCCGCCATCCGCTCGCGCCGGATGTAGATCGCGCCCGAGGCCGAGGGGCCGTAGAGCTTGTGCCCGGTGATGGCGTAGAAATCGCAGCCGATATCGGCCACGTTGACCGGCATGTGCACCGCGCCCTGGCTGCCGTCCACCAGCACCGGCACGCCCCGGTCATGGGCGGCCCGCGTGATCGCCTTGACGTCCACCACAGTGCCCAGAACGTTCGAACAATGGGTGATCGCCACCAGTTTCGTGCGCGGCCCGATCGCGTCGATCACCGCCTGCGGATCCAGCGACCCGTCGTCGGCGATGTCCACCCATTTCAGCACCACCCCCTGCCGTTCGCGCAGAAAATGCCAGGGCACGATATTGGCGTGATGCTCCATCACGCTGAGCACGATTTCGTCGCCCGCCTGCATCCGCGGCATGGCCCAGCTGTAGGCCACCATGTTTATGCCGATGGTCGAGCCGGTGTTGAGCACGATCTCGTCCTCGTCCGCCGCGCCCAGAAACCGCGCCACGGTGCCGCGCACGGATTCGTATTTCTCGGTGGCGAGGTTGGACAGGTAGTGCAGGCCGCGATGGACGTTGGCGTATTCCTCGGCGTAGCCGCGCGTGACCGCGTCGATCACCGCGCGCGGCTTCTGCGCCGAGGCGCCGTTGTCGAGATAGACCAGCGGCTTGCCGTTTACCTGCCGCGAGAGAATCGGAAAATCGGCGCGGATCCTTTCCACGTCATACATGGCTCATGTCCCCCGTGAACGGCCCCAGCACCAGGGCCATGAACAGCGATGCGGCGATGATGACCGCCAACCCCGACAGGATCACGACGAAGGCCGCGCGGCCCAGCCCGTCCAGCCGGTGCGCCTGGGCGATGAAATGCAGCAGGATCCACACCCCGATCACCGTTGCCGCCATCACCAGCACCAGCGATAGGATCGGAAAGACGAGCATCAGCACCAGCGAGGCCGCCTGAACCAGCACCCGCAGATACTGCATCCAGACGATCACGGCCATGATCTCGTCGGTGCCGCCCTGCCCGCCCAGGCCCTGCCCGACCCAGACCAGCGCCTGAATGAAGGCGACCAGCGCCAGCACCACCAGCCCGAAATAGACCAGCGGCGACTGAAATATCCACGGCATCATGTGCGGCGTGGGCAGCAGGATGTTGGACAGCGCGAACAGGATCGCGTTCAGCGCCGCGGCCAGCAGCAGCGCCGACCACAGCACCCCGCGCGGCAGCCGCAGCGCCAGGATCCGGCGCGCGGCCTCGGCCGGTACCGTCACCGAAAGGACGGTCAGGGATCGCAATTCGGCAAGGGTCACGGGCGGGGGGCCTCCGATTCATGCAGGGTGAACACCCAGAACCACAGGAACACCACCAGCCAGAGCGCGTCCACCCCGAACTGCACCGGGCCGGGACCGATGAAGCCCGCCACCAGCCCGCGCAGCAGCACCAGAGGCGTTGTTGCCAGCAGCGACCAGAACAGCGCCAGCCGCGCCCCATACCACGTCCCCTGCCCGCCGAACACGCGCGCCACCAGTCGCGAGATGGCCGCCACGACGTAAAGCATCAGGGGCAGGATGATCACGGCACCCAGCAGAGCGCCACCCAGGAGCGGATTCAGCTCCACCCCCTCCAGATGTGCCTTGCGCGCCAGCGACGGCATCTGAGCGATGAACGAGATCACGCAGAACGCCATCGCGAAGGCCAGAGCGCGGTCCTCGCGCTGGCCCATCGCCAGCAGCCGGCGCATCACTTGTCGCGGCCCGCGCCAGGTGGCGATGATGTCCGTCGTGACCGCCATCAGCGTCGGCGCGCCAGCCAGCCCTGGACGCGGCCCAGGATATCCTCGGCGATGGCCTTGTCCTCGATCTCGTCCACGGCCTCGGCGATGAAGGCGAGCGTCAGCAGATCCTGCGCCTCGGCCGCGGGCACCCCGCGCGAGCGCAGGTAGAACAGCGCCTCTTCGTCGATCGCGCCCGAGGTGCTGCCATGCGAACAGGCCACGTCGTCGGCGTAGATTTCCAGCTCGGGCTTGGCAAAGAACTGGCTGTCCTCGTCCAGCAGAAGCGACTGGCTGATCTGGTAGCCGTCGGTTTTCTGCGCGCCCTCCTTGACCAGGATCTTGCCCTGAAACACGCCGGTCGCGCCGTTGCGCAGCACCTTCTTGAACACCTGCCGGCTTTCGCAGCCCACCGCGTCATGGGTGATGAACACCGTGTCGTCGTGGTGAAAGTTGCCGTCGCCCGCGCAGGCGCCGGCCACATGCGCCACCGCGTCGCCGCCGGTGAACTCGACCACCGCCTCGTTGCGGGTCAGAACCCCGTTCACGGTCAGGGTAAAGCTCTTGAAGGTCGCCTTCGCGCCCAGACGGGCGAACAGGCTGGTATAGGCGCGGCGTTCGTGGTCGCGCCCCTGCGCGCGCACCAGATGCAGCCGCCCGCCATCGGCGATGTCGATCTCCATGCACTTGTTGAACCGCGCCGCGGCGGGGCCGTTTTCGAGGATCGTCGCCTCGGCGCCCGGCTCCACCCGGATCACATGGTGCAGGAGCACGTCCGACTGTTCGGACTTGTGGACATAGGTCAGGTTGATCGGCTTCGACACCCGCCCCGTTACACGGATTGCCACCCCGTCGCCCGCATAAGCGGTATTCAACGCGGCCAACGGGCGTTCCACCGGGCTCTGCCCGCGCGCTTCGAGCACGCCATAAAGGTCTTCGGCCCAGTGGTCGTTGGTGCAGCAGATGTCCTCCAGCCGGTCGATCTGCACCCCTTCAAGGCTCAGATCATCAGACAATTCGGGCGAAAACACCCCGTCCACGAACACCACGCGCAGCCGGTCGAAGGCGGAAAACATCGGCTCTTCGCCCGCATCGAACACGGCGGCGCGGGGGGCCGCCACCTGCACCAGGGAATCGGGGCGGGTGTATTTCCAGTATTCGTCGCGCCGGCCCGGCAGCCCCATGCGCCGCACCCGCTCCAGCGCCGCCTCACGGGCCTCCTTGGTGCAGCCGACCTCGGGCACTTGCATTGCCGCCAGGCGCGCCTCGGTGGCGGTCATCTTGCGTTCGTCCAGCGCCATCACTGCACCTCGGCCAGAATGTCGGCATAGCCGTTGTGTTCCACCTCGAGCGCAAGCTCGGGCCCGCCGGTCTTGACGATGCGGCCATCGGCCATGATGTGCACCACGTCCGGCTGGATGTGGTCCAGCAGCCTCTGATAGTGGGTGATGACCAGGAACCCGCGATCGGGGCTGCGCAGCGCGTTCACGCCCTCGGCCACCAGCTTCATCGCGTCCACGTCAAGGCCGGAATCGGTTTCGTCGAGAATGCACATGCGCGGCTCGAGCATCGCCATCTGCAGGATCTCGTTGCGCTTCTTCTCACCGCCCGAAAATCCCACGTTGACCGGACGCTTGAGCATGTCCGCGTCGATCTTCAGCGTCTTGGCCTTTTCCCGCACCAGTTTCAGGAAATCGGCCGCGCTCAGTTCCTTCTGTCCGCGCGCCTTGCGCTGGGCGTTCACCGCGGTGCGCAGAAAGGTCATGTTGCCCACGCCGGGGATTTCCACCGGATACTGGAAGGCCAGGAAGATGCCCGCCGCGGCGCGCTCTTCGGGTTCCATCTCCAGCAGATCCTTGCCGTCCAGCGTGGCGCTGCCCTCGGTGACCTCATACCCGTCCCGCCCCGCCAGAACATAGCTGAGCGTGGATTTGCCCGATCCGTTCGGCCCCATGATTGCATGCACGCGGCCCGGCTCGACCGTCAGGTTCACGCCCTTGAGGATCTGCTTGTCCTCTTCCTCAAGTTTGACGTGCAGATTCTTGATTTCCAGCATTTTTTCCTCGTCTTTCCTGTCTCGTCGCCGGCTGTCCGGCGGATGTTTCAAATCCTGTCTCAGGGCCGCTGCATGAAGCGGATCACGTCCAGCAGCCGGTGGGGCGGCACGGGCTGCGGCTCGACCTCGAACACGCCCATGCGTCCCACCATCAAGGGCGCGCCCAGAAAGTCCTCGACCTGGTGGAACCACTTGCGGCCGGCATAGTCGTCAAAAAGCAGCGTCACCGGCCGGCGGATGTTGAAGGCGGTGGCCAGCGCGCAGCCGATCCGGAATCGGCCGTCCACCAGAACCACGTCCGGATGCGGCAGATCCTCGCGCCGCCACACGCCCAGCGGATAACGGGCAAAGCGGTGCCATGCGCCCTGGTCCTTGGGCTGGCCCCAGTCCCGGGTCGGCCCGATATTGGACCAGATCACCTCGACCGTCGTATCCTTGGCCGGCGGGTTCTGCCGGAACCACTGCTTCATCATCCGCGCCCAGCGGCGGTCGCTTTCGACGCTGGTCACATGCTTGCCCGGCATCTCGGCCGCCAGAACGGTGGACCCGCCCGAGCCGTATTCGAGAATCACGCGGGCCGCCCGATAGGCCGACCGCACCGCCCCGGCCTCGGCCTCGGGCATGGTCAGAACGGGCCGCGCTGCCTGTTCCCGCAAGCGATCCGCCATGTCATCGTCCCTCACAAGCGGGGTCATGGATCCATCCGGCACGTCTCATCCCTCCGAATGAACCCAGCGGGGCAGACTGTCCATGAACCGCGCCGGCACGTCACCGGCGACGGCGCCGCGCTCGACCAGCCGATCGAGGCAGAACACGGTCAGGTCGAAACTGCGGAACACCCCCGCCGACGCGATGGCCAGTTGCTTGAGCTGCTCGTCCTCCCATTCCTCGGTGAACTCGGGGTTGCGGATATAGACCGCGTCCCCGTCGATCAGCTGGTTTCGGAACACCGGGTTCTTCATCCGGACCCGCTGAGAATTGCCGATCACGGTGGATTTGGCGAACAGAAGCTTGTGCAGCACGAAGCCCTGATCGTGCAGTTCCTGATCCAGCGGCGCCCAGAGAGGTTCGTCGTCGTAGATGCGATAGAACCGCACTTCGGGAATGATGCAGACCGCGTGGGACAGCTTGTCGCGCCCGGTCCGGATCACGTCCAGCTCGCCGCCCTGAATGTCGATCTTCAGTAGGTCGGGCCGCGGCAGTTCGTCCAGTTCGTCCAGCGAGACCAGGTCGATTTCGGATTTCTGCGCCTCGGGCTTGAACCAGCGCGGATGGCCGAGGAATTTCACCGACTTTTCGCGCACCGGAAACAGCGAGCCCAGCCCGGTCATCGGGTGATGATGAAAGACCCCCTTGCCCGGGCGCCCGACGGCGCGCTGGACATAATGGCGGCCGGGCCCCGCCGTCTCTTGCAGGGCTGCAAAGGCGCTTTCCTCCGGCTCGAAGCCCCAGACCTCGCAGCCGCCGATCTCAAGAAGATCCTGGTAATCGGGACGGTTGATCGGATTGGCGCCGACATCGACGATGCGCAGCGGACGCTCGGGCTTCAGCGCGTCCTGAAGAAACCCGATCCGTTGCTCGAGCATACGCCGCGCGCGCGAGTCCTTTTGGCCGCCGCCGTCCGCCATCAGCCCACCGAACCCTCGAGCGAGATCGCCACCAGCTGCTGCGCCTCCATGGCGAATTCCATCGGCAGGGCCTGCAAGACGTCCTTGCAGAACCCGTTGACCACCAACGCCACGGCCTCTTCCTCGTCCATGCCCCGCTGGCGGCAGTAGAACAGCTGATCCTCGTCCACCTTGGAGGTGGTCGCCTCGTGTTCGACCTGGGCCGAGTTGTTGCGCACCTCGATATAGGGCACGGTGTGCGCGCCGCACTTGTCCCCGATCAGCAGGCTGTCGCACTGGGTATAGTTGCGGGCATTCTTCGCCTTCGGGTGCATCGACACCAGCCCGCGATAGGTGTTCTGGGCGTGGCCCGCGCTGATCCCCTTGGACACGATGCGCGACCGGGTATTGCGACCCAGATGGATCATCTTGGTTCCCGTGTCGGCCTGCTGCCAGTTGTTGGTGATGGCGATCGAGTAGAACTCGCCCTGGCTGTCGTCGCCGCGCAGGATGCAGGACGGGTATTTCCAGGTCACGGCACTGCCGGTTTCCACCTGCGTCCACATCACCTTGGACCGGTCGCCCCGGCAATCGGCGCGCTTGGTGACAAAGTTGTAGATGCCGCCCTTGCCGTTTTCGTCACCCGGATACCAGTTCTGGACGGTGGAATATTTCACCTCGGCGTCTTCCTCGACGATGATCTCCACCACCGCCGCGTGCAGCTGTGCCGTATCCCTCTGCGGCGCGGTGCAGCCTTCCAGATAGGACACATAGGACCCCTTGTCGGCGATGATCAGCGTGCGCTCGAACTGGCCGGTATTTTCGGCATTGATGCGGAAATAGGTGCTCAGCTCCATCGGGCAGCGCACGCCGGGCGGCACATAGACGAACGATCCGTCCGAGAACACGGCCGAGTTCAGCGTGGCATAGAAATTGTCCGTGGGCGGCACCACGCTGCCCAGATATTTCTTCACCAGTTCGGGGTGCTCGCGGATCGCCTCGGAAATGGAACAGAAGATCACGCCCGCCTTCTTCAGTTCCTCCTGGAAGGTGGTGCCCACCGACACCGAATCGAACACCGCATCCACGGCCACCTTGCGGCCCTCCTGCGGCGCCGCTTCGGCGCCCTCGACCCCGGCCAGGATCATCTGCTCCTTCAGCGGGATGCCCAGCTTTTCATAGGTGGCCAGCAGCTTGGGATCGACCTCGTCCAGCGACTTGGGCTTCTTCTCCATGCTCTTGGGGCGGGCATAGTAATACTGGTCCTGAAAATCGATCTCGGGATAATGGACCATGGCCCATTTGGGTTCTTCCATCTTCTCCCAGCGCGCCAGCGCCGCCAGGCGCCACTCGGTCATCCACGCCGGCTCGTCGTTCTTCTCCGAGATCAGACGCACGATATCGGCATTCACCCCCTTGGGGGCGTATTCCATCTCGATATCGGTCTCCCAGCCATACTTGTAGGCGCCGCCCACCTCGCGCACGGCTTCGACGGTTTCCCGATCGACGCCTTCCTTGACTTCGCTGTTGTCCAATGCGGCCATCGTCTTCTCTCCTGACCTCACGCCGCCCGGGCGCGATGCTTCTTTTCCATCTTCAGCCACGCTTCGGCGAAGCGCAGCACGTCTTCCGCGGTCGTCTCCGGCCCAAGGGAAACGCGGATCGCGCCGGCGGCCACCGACTCGTCATATCCCATCGCCGTCAACACCCGGCTGGCGCGAACCTTGCCGCTGGAACAGGCCGACCCCGCGCTGATCGCGAAACCGGCCAGATCCATTTGCATCACCTGCGTTTCACCCTTCCAGCCCGGCGTGGCAAGGCAAAGCGTATTGGGCAGGCGCGGCGAGTCTTTCCCGACAAAAATACTCTTTTTTGCCGAGCTCTCAATAGCTGATTCTAGAATACTTCTAATCTCGGCGACACGCTCCCACACGCCGTCGGCAAGATCGCGGGCCGCCGCCTCGGCAGCGGCTCCGAAGCCGGCAATGCCGATCACGTTCTCGGTCCCGGCGCGGCGGCCCATTTCCTGTCCACCGCCGCGCATGCGCGCCTCGACATCCAGCCCCCGCCGCAAAACCAGCGCGCCGACCCCCTTCGGCCCGCCCAGCTTGTGCGCGGAAATCAGCGCCATCTCGGCCCCACACCAGTTGAAGGCAATCGGCAGCTTGCCGAACGCCTGCGTGGCGTCGGTCACCGCCAGACCTTCGGGCAACTCCTGCACCACCCCGGTTTCGGAATTGGCCATCTGCAACACCGACTGCCAAGGCCGTTCAACCACCACCCGGCCGGATTCGGACACCGGCAAATCCTCTTCGATCCAAGCCCTGACCGCATCATGCTCGATCGCCGCGCCATGCAGCCCGCGCCCCGCGCAGGCCAGTGCCGCCGCCTCGGTCGCGCCCGAGGTGAACACGATATCCGCACCCTCCGCACCGAATGCCGCAGCCACCTGCGCGCGCGCCCGTTCGACCAGCGCCCTGGACGCGCGCCCCTCGGCGTGAACCGATGACGGGTTGCCCACCACATCCATCGCCGCCACCATCGCCGCCCGCGCCTCGGCCCGCAAGGGCGCCGTCGCATTCCAGTCCAGATAGACCCGCCCGGTCACTTCCTCTTGCTCCAAATATCCCGGGGGAGTCGCGCCGCGCGCGACGGGGGCAGCGCCCCCCGAGATTTTTCGTCGAAAAATCTCATTCCGAATCCACCACGGAAAACAGCGTCGGCACCGCCGGGCAGGGCGCCAGTTCATTCTCGATCACGTCCGACAACCGGGTCTGATGCAGAAACACATAGACATGCGCACTCAGCGATTCCCACAACCTGTTGGCCAGGGACTGCGCCTTGCTGCCCGACGACGCACCGGAGGCCCCGGCCCCCTTGTGCATCGCGTCCACCGTTTCATCGACCGCGGTCAGAACATCCACCACCCGGATTTCGGACGCCGGTCGCGCCAGACGGTAACCACCGCCCGGCCCCCGCACCGACTCCACCAATCCCGCGCGGCGCAGCTTGACGAAAAGCTGCTCCAGATACGGCAGCGAAATCGCCTGGCGCTCGGAAATCTCGGCCAAGCTCACCAATTGCCCCTCCGGCTGCAATGCGATGTCAACCAAGGCCACCATCGCATACCGCCCCTTGGTCGAAAGCTTCATCTCAAGCCCTTTGCTTCCGCGCAGGATTCTCTCTGGGAGAGAGGCCGGAACGTTGACGTTTCACCCGCCAATGCGTATGTGCGCAAAGACGGCGCGCTCGACCACCGAGCGCCAATGGTTAGAACTGTTCTAAGGTTTCCTAGAGATTTCGTCAAGAATTCGATGGGACACCCGACCAGAGCAAGAAACAGGACAACGACTGCCCATGCCCGAGGTCATCTTTCCCGGACCCGAAGGCCGCCTGGAAGGCCGCTATCACCCGCAAAAGGAAAAGGATGCTCCCATCGCCATCGTGCTGCACCCGCATCCGCAATTCGGCGGCACGATGAACAACAAGGTCGTCTACAACCTGCATTACGCCTTCTACAACATGGGATTCACGGTCCTGCGCTTCAATTTCCGCGGCGTGGGCCGCAGCCAGGGCGAATACGATCAGGGGGTGGGCGAACTCAGCGATGCCGCCTCTGCGCTCGACTATCTCCAGTCGATGAACCAGAACTCGAAACACTGCTGGGTCGCCGGCTTCAGCTTCGGCGCCTGGATCGGCATGCAGCTTCTGATGCGCCGGCCGGAGATTACCGGCTTTGTCAGCGTCGCGCCGCCGGCCAACATGTATGACTTCTCGTTCCTGGCGCCCTGCCCGGCCTCGGGGCTCATCATCAACGGGCTGGCCGACCGGGTCGCCCCGCCGCAGGACACGCGCTCCCTGGTCGGCAAGCTGCAGGAACAGAAGGGCATCACGATCACGCATCACGAAATCGAGGGCGCGGACCACTTCTTTCAGGGCGCGCACATGGATACTCTGATCGACAACGTGACCGACTATGTCAAACGCAGGCTGACCGAAACCACGCGCTGATGGGCACGATCGAAACCCTGGCGGCGAAACTGGCCGAGGACACGCTGGCGGTCATGGACGCCACGGGCGAGGACCGCCTCTATGTCGAGGTGGCCAATGTGCTCGGCGCCTCGTCGCAGACGCTGGAAGAGGCCTTTCTGACCGAGATCCGCGTGCGGCTGGCCGAACGCACCGGCCGCCGGTTTCTGGTGCGCCGCGCCCGGGAGCTGAAGGCGGGAAAGGCCCGGCCTTCCGACACCGCCGAGGGGGCAGACGAACGCAAAGGCGGGTGACGTCATCGCCCGGGGTTGGCGCGACCCAGACGATACCAGCCGAAGGACAGGATACAGGCGGCGGCGATCGACAGCATCTCGCCACCGTCCTCCAGCAGCGTCAGCGCCCGAAGCCCCGTGAACTGGTGCAGCATGTCCACGGCGAGCCCGAAAAAGACCAGCGCCGAAAAAACCGCCCCGATCAGGATGGCAAAGCCGCGCTCCCGGCCCGCAGTGCGCAGCGCCGAAACCGCCACAAGGGGCAACAGCACGGCGGCGGCCAGCACCCAGGCCAGCAGCTCCCCGAAATCCACCGCGCGCAGCCCGTCCCGGTCGGTCAGCGCCAGCACGCGGGCCAGCCATTCGCCCATATGTTCGTGGTATTGCAGGGAATCGTCCAGCAAGACAAAGACGAACAGCGCGGCCCAGGCCAGACAGGCAAGAGACTCCCCGCTCCGCCACGCCAGGAACAGGAAAGCGGCCGTCAGACCAGTCTGGGCATAGTTGAACATCTCCGGCAGGGATCCGTCACGGCCGGGATGCAGAAAATCCGTATCGGGCACGGCGATCAGCCCCGCCCCTCCGGCCCAGATCACTGCCGCCGGCAGGAAAATCAACAGAAGATTCGCCGAAACGAGCTCGCGCGCAAAAATCCGCAGGCGTCTGTCGTTGCGATACTGTTCAATCAAAAGCGACCATGCCTGGGCCACCTCTTGTCCCAACTGCGACAAGACATGTCCGGAATGTTGCAGCACCTTGGGCATCATCGCACCTTTCGGAAATGACAGAGACGTGGAGCATGCCACACCAAGTGGCCGCAGCGTCAAACTCAACCAGTTAATTGGATCCGCCCCGGAAACAATCCACCCGGAATCCGCACGCCGTCCGGCCATTCGGCCTGTTCCGGCGTCATTTCCCCCAATAGCGGGCCACGAGCCCGACCTCCAACGCCGACCGCAGATCGTCGGGCACTTCGACCGCGCGGCGCGTGTCCAGGTCCATCAGCGCCGATTTCCAAAGGCTGCGGAAAACTGGCGTGCCGTCCTCCAGCGTGATCCGGTTGTCGAATGTCACCGACTTTCCCCCGATCTTCGCCACCCCGGCCCGCACGAGGATCGCCTGACCTTCGCGCACCTCCGCCAGATAGTCGCTGACCACGTGAACCGCCGCAAAGGAATAGCGCCGCCCGCCATTGCCCTGCCCCGGCGGCCAGCCGATGTCGCGCATGAAGGCACTGCCGGCCCGGTTGCAGTAATAGATGTAGCCGGACACGTTCAGATGCCCCAGTTCGTCGCAATCGCGGCTGCCCACGATGAACCGCATCGGTTGCATGTCTTCTCCTCCTTCAGCTGGCGGCATTCCCGCCCGACCCTGATCGAGCCCGGCGCGATCGGCAAGACCTGCCGCTGCGCGACCGGGTGGACGCACCAATTGCCGCGCGCCTGTCACGAAGGAAAAGTTCATGCTGGACTCGCGGCGCCGGGTCGGCCATCCGGCTAAAAAGTCATCCGAGAGAACCCAGATGCCCGTCCATTATCTTTACCTTTTCCTCGCCATCGCCGCCGAAACCGTCGGCACGACCGCGCTCCAGGCCAGCCAGCAGTTCACCCGGGCCGGCCCCTCTGTGCTGGTCGTGGCCGCCTATGCGCTGTCCTTCTACTTCATGTCCTTCGCGCTCAAGGCGATGCCCGTGGGGATCGTCTATGCGATCTGGTCGGGGCTGGGCATCGTGTTCATCGCCGCGCTGGGCTTCGTGATCTTCGGCCAGCGGCTCGACCTGCCGGCGGTGCTGGGGATGGGCCTCATCATCGCGGGGATCCTGGTGATCCACCTGTTCTCGGCCACCTCCGGTCACTGATCCGGCGCGCTTTCCCTCTGGCCTTTGCGCGCCCAAGGCGGTATGCGCCGGGTCAACCTTCCCCTTCGAGGCATGAACATGGACCTGCGAAACATCGCAATCATCGCTCACGTGGACCACGGCAAGACGACGCTGGTGGACGAGCTGCTCAAGCAATCCGGCGCCTTCCGCGAAAACCAGGCCGTGGCCGAGCGCGCGCTCGACAGCAACGACCTGGAACGCGAACGCGGAATCACCATCCTGGCCAAGGCGACCAGCGTGGAATGGAACGGCACCCGCATCAACATCGTGGACACCCCCGGCCACGCGGATTTCGGCGGCGAGGTCGAACGGATCCTGAGCATGGTCGATGGCGTCGTGCTGCTGGTCGATGCCGCCGAAGGCCCGATGCCGCAGACCAAGTTCGTCACCTCCAAGGCGCTGGCGCTGGGGCTGCGTCCGATCGTGGTGCTGAACAAGGTGGACAAGCCCGATGCCGAACCCGACCGCGCCCTGGACGAGGTGTTCGACCTGTTCGCGAACCTCGGCGCCGATGACGAACAGCTGGACTTTCCCCATCTCTACGCCTCGGGCCGGTCGGGCTGGGCCGACGCGGAACTGGACGGGCCGCGCAAGGATCTGACCGCGCTTTTCGACCTGATCCTGCGCCATGTGCCGCCGCCGGCCCAGATCGCGCGCAAGGACGAACCGTTCCGCATGCTGGCCACCACGCTGGGCGCCGATCCCTTTATCGGCCGGATCCTGACGGGCCGGGTGGAATCGGGCACGTTGAAGACCGGGCAGACGCTCAAGGCGCTCAGCCGCGAGGGCGAGCAGATCGAAACCTTCCGGGTGACCCGCATCCTCGCCTTTCGCGGGCTTGCGCAACAGCCGATCGAGCAGGCCGAGGCCGGCGACATCGTCACCATTGCCGGCATGAGCCGCGCCACCGTGGCCGACAGTCTGGTGGACCCGCAGGTGACTGAGGCCCTGCCCGCCCAGCCGATCGACCCGCCGACCATCACCGTGACCTTCGGCATCAACGACAGCCCGCTCGCAGGCCGCGATGGAAAAAAGGTGCAAAGCCGGGTGATCCGCGAACGGCTCCTGCGCGAGGCCGAACAGAACGTGGCGATCCGCGTCACCGACACGCCGGGCGGCGAGGCCTTTGAGGTCGCCGGACGGGGCGAGCTGCAGATGGGCGTTCTGATCGAGAACATGCGCCGCGAAGGGTTCGAGCTGTCGATCTCGCGCCCGCAGGTGCTGTTCCGCGAGGAGAACGGGCAAAAGCTGGAGCCCATCGAGGAAGTCACCATCGACGTGGACGACGATTATGCCGGCGCGGTGATCGAAAAGATCACCGGCACGCGCAAGGGCGAGCTGATCGAGATGAAGCCTTCGGGCCACGGCAAGACACGGATCATCGCGCTGGTGCCGTCGCGCGGGCTGATCGGCTATCACGGCGAATTCCTGACCGACACGCGCGGCACCGGGGTTTTGAACCGCGTGTTCCACGGCTGGGCGCCTTGGAAGGGGCCGATTCCGGGCCGCCGCGCGGGCGTTCTGATCTCGATGGAGGCCGGACAGTCGGTCGCCTACGCGCTGTGGAACCTCGAAGAACGCGGCCGGCTGTTCATCGGCCCGCAGACGGATGTCTACCAGGGCATGATCATCGGGGAACATTCCCGCGACAACGATCTGGAGGTGAACCCGCTCAAGGGCAAGAAGCTGACCAATATCCGCGCCTCGGGCAGTGACGACGCGGTGCGACTGACCCCGCCGGTGCAGATGTCGCTGGAAGAGGCGATCGCCTATATCGACGACGACGAGCTGGTCGAGGTCACGCCCAACGCGATCCGCCTGCGCAAACGGTTCCTCGACCCGCATGAACGCAAACGCGCCGCACGCGCAGCTGGCTAGGCCACCGCGCCACTTGCCCGAACTCGCGCGCCTCGCAGGACGGCCGCGCGTGGCGCGGTTTGGAGCGGCGCGGCCCTTCTTTCCTTCATCTTGCCGGAAATACTCCGGGGGGTGCGGGGGGCAGAGCCCCCCGCATCAAATACCCTCGGAAACAGTACCCCGCATCGCAGCGCGCAACCGACCGATCAAGACGCGACCACGCCCCGCCGGTGCCTCACTCGTCGGTTTCCACGACCAGCAGTTCGCGCTCCGAGGCATTGTGCGCGTGCTGCAGCGCCCGCTGATAGGTGGGCGAGTTGTAGCAGGCCTCGGCCGCCTCGACCGATGGGAACCGCGCCACCACGTTGCGCGGCCGTTCCTGCCCCTCCAGCTGGATGTACCGCCCGCCGCGGGCGATGAACACGCCGCCATGCTCGGCGATCGCCTGCGTGGCGATCGCGGCATATTTGGCGTACTCTTCCTCGTCGGTGACCGTCACATGCGCGATCCACAAAGCCCCCATTTCAGCCCTCCAGCACCTTTTCCGCGGCCTTGATCGCCGCCTCCGCATTGGCCGCATCCCGGGCGCCACCCTGCGCGAGGTCGGGTCGGCCGCCGCCGCCCTTGCCGCCCAGTTCCGCCACCGCCGCGCGCACCAGATCCACCGCGGACACCCGGTCGGTCAGATCCGGCGTGACGCCGGCGGCGACCGCCACCTTGCCGCCGGTGTCGGCGATCAGCAGGATCGCCCCGCTGCCCAGCCGCGCCTTGTGTTCGTCAATCAGCGGCGGCAGATCCTTGCCCGTCACGCCGGTCAGAACCTGCGCGACGAAGGGCACGCCGCCCACTTCGCGGGTCTCGGGCGCGGACGCCCCCCCGCCGGCCATCGCCAGTTCGCGGCGCAGCTGCGCCACCTCGTTTGACAGCTCCCGCAGCTTGGCCTGATCGGCGCGGATCCGCTCCAGCAGCTTGTCCGGCGTGACCTTCAGCTCGGCCTGCAATTCGCCCAGAACCTCCCGCATCTGCGCGACGTAATTCTGCGCGGCAATGCCGGTCAGCGCCTCGACCCGGCGCACGCCGGCGCTGGAGGCGCTGTCGCTCAACAGCACGAACTCGCCGATGTCGCCGGTGCGCCGGACATGGGTGCCGCCGCACAGTTCGACCGAATAGGTGTTGCCGTCGAGCCCTCGGCCCGACCCCGGCTGCACGCCCATCGACACCACGCGAACCTCTTCGCCGTATTTCTCGCCAAAGAGCGCCTGCGCGCCGATCGCGCGCGCCTCGTCCAGCGCCATCACGCGGGTTTCCACCAGCGCGTTCTGGCGGATCATCGCGTTCACCTCGGCCTCGATCTTCTCCATCTCCTCCGGCGTCAGCGCCTTGGAATGGCTGAAATCGAAACGCAGCCGGTCGGCATCGTTCAGCGACCCGCGCTGGGCCACATGGTCGCCCAAGGTTTCGCGCAGGGCTTCGTTCAGCAGATGCGTCGCCGAGTGGTTGGCGCGGATCGCAGAGCGCCGGTCGTGGTCGACCTCGAGCGCCGCCGCCTCGCCCTTGCGGATCGTGCCTTCGGTGACTTCGGCGAAATGCACATGCACGCCGGCCGAATTCTTCGTGTCGGTCACGCGCGCCACGCCCGTTTCGGTGCGGATCGTGCCGGTGTCGCCCACCTGACCGCCAGCCTCGGCATAGAACGGGGTCTGGTTCAGCGCGATCTGCACCTTGCCGCCCTGGCCGACCTCGACCACTTCGGCCCCGTCCTGCACCAGCGCCACGATCTGGCCCTCGGCGGTTTCGGTGTCATAGCCCAGGAAATCAGTCACGCCGTCACGGTCGGCGATGTCGAACCAGATCTTCGCATCCGCCGACTCGCCCGACCCGGCCCAGGCGGCGCGGGCCTTGGCCTTCTGCCGCTCCATCGCTTCGTCAAAGCCTCCGGTATCCACCACCCGACCCTTTTCGCGCAGCGCGTCCTGCGTGAGATCCAGCGGAAAGCCGTAGGTGTCATAGAGCTTGAACGCGGTCTGGCCCGGCAGCGGCGCGTCCTCGGGCAGATGCGCCAGTTCCTCGTCCAACAGCTTCAGCCCGCGGTCCAGTGTCTGCTTGAAGCGCGTCTCTTCCAGCTTCAGCGTCTCTTCGATCAGCGCCTGCGCCTGGCCGAGTTCCGGATAGGCCCCGCCCATCTGGCGCACCAGTTCCGGCACCAGCCGGTGCATCAGCGGATCCTTTGCGCCCAGCAGATGCGCATGTCGCATCGCCCGGCGCATGATCCGCCGCAGCACATAGCCGCGCCCGTCGTTCGAAGGCATCACCCCGTCGGCAATCAGGAACGAGGTCGAGCGCAGATGGTCCGCGATCACTCGGTGATGCACCTTGCCCGGCCCGTCGGGATCGGTGCTGGTGGCGTGGGCGCTGGCCTCGATCAGCGCGCGCATCAGGTCGGTGGCATAGTTGTCGTTGGTGCCCTGCAATAGCGCCGCGACCCGTTCGATCCCCATGCCGGTGTCGATCGACTGCTTTTCCAGCTCGCGCCGCGAGCCGTCCTCGAACTGTTCATACTGCATGAACACGAGGTTCCAGATCTCGACGAAGCGGTCGCCGTCCTCCTCGGGCGTGCCCGGCGGGCCTCCCCAGTATTTCTCGCCGTGATCGAAAAAGATCTCGGTGCAGGGGCCGCAGGGGCCGGTCGGTCCCATCATCCAGAAGTTGTCGGCCGTAGGAATACGGATGATGCGGTCATCGCTGAACCCGGCGGTCTTCTTCCAGATCTCGGCGGCCTCGTCGTCGGTGTGATAGACCGTGACCAGCAGCCGGTCCTTGGGGATGTCGAATTCCTTGGTGATCAGCTCCCATGCGAACGGGATCGCCTCTTCCTTGAAATAGTCGCCAAAGCTGAAATTGCCGAGCATTTCAAAGAAGGTATGGTGGCGCGCGGTATAGCCGACATTGTCCAGGTCGTTGTGCTTGCCACCGGCGCGCACGCATTTCTGCGCGGTGGTCGCGCGGGTATAGTCGCGGTGTTCGACCCCGGTGAAGAGGTTCTTGAACTGGACCATGCCCGAATTGGTGAACATCAGCGTCGGGTCGTTGCGCGGCACCAGCGGGCTCGATGGCACCACCTCGTGCCCCTGACGTTCGAAGTAATTCAGAAAGGTCGATCGGATTTCGTTCAACGAGCGCATGTCAGCGTCCTGCCCCGGCAGTGTCTTGCATCTGCGCCGGTTTATCCGCCTGCCCGCGCGGTGTCCACAGCCCAACGCGGGCGCGGGATACAAAACGGGGCGGGAAAGCCCCGCCCCGGTTCCCGGCTCCGGCCGGTCAGGCCTCGAGCACGTCGTCTGCCTCGCCCGGCGGGGGCATGTCGAATTCCAGTCCGTGCGCGGCGCGGATCTTGTCCTCGATCTCGTAGGCGATGCGGGCATGTTCGCGCAGGAACTGCTTGGCGTTCTCGCGGCCCTGTCCGATGCGTTCGTCACCGTAGGAGAACCACGCGCCGGACTTGTTCACCACGCCCGCCTTCACGCCCAGATCCAGAAGCTCGCCCATCTTCGAAATGCCTTCGCCATACATGATGTCGAATTCGGCCTCCTTGAAGGGCGGAGCCACCTTGTTCTTGACCACCTTCACGCGGGTATGGTTGCCGACGACCTCGTCGCGGTCCTTGATCGCGCCGATCCGGCGAATGTCGAGCCGCACCGAGGAATAGAATTTCAGCGCATTGCCGCCGGTGGTGGTCTCGGGGCTGCCGAACATGACGCCGATCTTCATCCGGATCTGGTTGATGAAGATCACCATGCAGTTCGAACGCGCGATCGAGCCGGTCAGCTTGCGCATGGCCTGGCTCATCAACCGGGCCTGCACGCCGACGCTGGAATCGCCCATGTCGCCTTCGAGTTCGGATTTCGGGGTCAGAGCGGCAACCGAATCCACGACCACCATGTTCACCGCGCCGGACCGGACCAGCGTATCCGTGATTTCCAGCGCCTGTTCGCCCGTGTCGGGCTGCGAGATCAGCAACTCGTCAAGGTCCACGCCCAGCTTGCGGGCATATTGCGGATCCAGCGCATGTTCGGCATCGACAAAGGCGCAGACCCCGCCCTTTTTCTGCTGCTCGGCGATGCAGTGCAGCGTGAGCGTCGTCTTGCCCGAGCTTTCCGGCCCGTAGATCTCGATGATCCGGCCCATCGGCAGGCCGCCGATCCCCAGAGCGATGTCCAGCCCCAGCGAGCCGGTGGAACTGGCCTCGATCTCCTGAATGGCGTTGTCGCCGCCCAGCTTCATGATCGAGCCTTTGCCGAACTGCCGTTCGATCTGGGCCAGCGCGCTGTCCAGCGCCTTTTGCTTGTCTGGATTGTTCTTGCTGGTCATCGTCAGAAGATCCGCCATTGTCCTGTCATCCCGTCTTTTGTCACACCCGCGCAAGGCCGGCAACGACTGCTTTGTTCACCTCATGTTCCTTATGGGACCAAAAAGAGAACATTTCAATCGAATTTTTCGGATCCCAGCCTATTGCGGATTGAGTTAACGCAAGGTTTACGGCAGTTTCAGGTCCGGCGAGACGGGGGATTTCTGCTCAGATGCTTGTTTTCTTCAAGGAACGTCTGGTTCTTTTGTCGGTTCCCAAGACGGGCACGACCGCGATCGAATCCGCCTTGCGCGATCGGGCCGACATGGTGATTTCCAACCCGCCCGAGCTGAAGCACGCCCCGCTCTACCGCTACAATCGCTTCTTTCGGCCCATGTTCGAGAAAGTCTGCGACGCGCGGATGGAGACGGTCGCCGTGATGCGCGAACCGATTTCATGGCTGGGCAGCTGGTATCGGTATCGGCGCCGTCCCCTCATGGACGGTCACCCGAATTCCACGCGCGACGTGTCCTTTGACGACTTTGTTGCCGCCTACATGGAAAAGCAGCCGCCCGGATTCGCCCGCGTCGGCAGCCAGGCGAAATTTCTGGAACCCCGGCCAAATGGGACCGCGGTGAAGCACCTGTTCCGCTACGAGGCCTTCGACCGGTTCCTCGATTTCCTCGAAAACCGTCTGCAGACCGAAGTGCGCCCCGCCCGCGAAAACGTCTCACCCAGCATGGAGCTGAACCTGTCGGGCCGCACCGAGCGCCGTCTGAGGCGCAGGTGCGCGGCCGAATTCCAACTCTACGACAGCATCCGGTAGCAATTCGGTCACAACCGCGCGTCCCGGTGCACGAATGGACTCTCACGCCAACTGGCGGCGCACCGTTTCGGTCAACTGATTGAGCGAAAACGGTTTGGGAAGGAAGACGGAGTTGGGGATGTCCTCCTCGCTTTCGCCAAATGCGCCCTCGGAGTAGCCGGACATGAAAACCACGCGCGCCCGGGGGCGTGACTTCAACGCCTCGCGCACCCAACTCGGCCCGTCCATGCCCGGCATGACGACATCCGTGACGAACACGTCCACCTGCAAATCGACGTCCTCCAGCACGCGCAACGCTTCCTCGGCGGATTGCGCTTCGATGACGGTGAAGCCGCGCAGCCTGAGCGCACGGGCGGCAAAGGCGCGTACCGGCGCCTCGTCCTCGACCAGCAGAATGACCCCCTCGGCCGGCGCGCGGATTTCCGCCTGCGGCTGCTCGGGCGGCACCTCAGGCGCTGGTTCGCCGCAAAGCTCGCTTGCCGGGAAATACAGGGTGAACTCGCTGCCCTGCCCCGGCACGCTGTCGACGAAGATGAACCCGCCGGTCTGCTTGACGATTCCATATACGGTGGAGAGCCCCAGCCCCGTGCCCTCGCCCGTTCTTTTCGTGGTATAGAACGGCTCGAAGATCTTGTTGCGGACCTCGGGGGGAATTCCGACCCCCTGGTCGGACACGCGGACCAGAACATAGTCGCCGACGGGCACCGTGACGCGATCCCGTTCCATCGGGGCGTCCAGCGAAATCACCTCGGTCTCGATCCGGATTTCGCCGCCATCAGGCATCGAATCACGCGCGTTGACGACCAGGTTCATCAGCACTTGCTCCAGTTGCCGCTTGTCCGCGCGGATGGGGCGCAGAACCGGATCGTGGCTGAGGGTCAGGGTGACCTTTTCGCCCACCAGCCGGTTGAGAAGATGTGTCAGATCCGAAAGCGTTTCGCGCAAATCCAGCTCTTGCGGCCGCAGCGTCTGCTTTCGCGAGAAGGCGAGCAACTGGCTGACCAGAGCGGCCGCCCGGTTCGCGTTTTCATGAATCTGCACGAGATCGCCATAGTCGGGGTCACCCTGGTCATGCCGCAGCAGAAGCAGATCGCAATGACCCGAAATCGCAGTGAGCAGGTTGTTGAAATCATGTGCGATCCCGCCGGCCAACTGACCGATCGCCTGCATTTTCTGCCCCTGAACAAACTGCGCCTCCAAGGTCTTGAGTTCGGTCGCATCGTTCAGCAGCGCGAGAAAGACAGTTTCTCCACCCTCGTCGACCGGGGTCAGGGTGACTTGAACGAAAACGTCCTGCCCGTCACGCGCCAGACGCAGAAACTCCGACTTGTGGTTGGCGCGGCCTTCCGCCGTCTCTCTCAGCCAGTCGTTGATCGGTCGTCCCAGCCCATGCAGGGCATTGGCCAGGAAATCGCCCGGTTTCACGTCGCTGCCAAGAAGTTTCGCCGCATGAGAATTGATCTCGCGAATGATGCCCTTCCGGTCCAGCTTGAGCATCGGGAGCGGAATCGCGCCCATGAATGTCTTGTCCCCGCGCGCCGGCATGTCCTCGGCGCTCAAGGGGATCAAGACGATGTCCGTGCGGCCACCGGGGACAGGGTGACGGTGCGCAACCACCGGAACCGGACCCTCGGCGGTCTGCATTTCTCGAATTTGCCCGTCGCCAATGGACGTGTCGCCGAACAACCGATCGAGCCGCCTGACCTTGTCGCCGATCAAAGCCCGCGCCGCATCATTCATGGACAAGACCGCGCCTGACCGGCCAATGGAGATGACCGGAACGCCCATGGCTTTCACACCCTGCCCCTGACGCGGACGCAGATCCTCGATCCGCCAGCCGAACACATCGGTATCGATCCTGTGCACGACGAGACGAATCGCACCTATCCGGGTCACGATCTCCTCCCCGGCGGCGCCTTGGGCGCGCGCGGTCGCCACCAGCCGCAAGATGACCGGTGCGGGATCGGCGAGCATGCCTCGCAAGGCAGCCCCGAGCGTGTCGCCTTCGCCATCGCCATATCGGGCGATGGCGGCAGGGTTGCGAACGCAGATGAAACCGTCGCCATCAGTGACGAAACCGGGCACCGCGTCATGCGCGATGAACCGGGCGTGAGACTGCAAGGCCTTGAGAACCGCCCGTTTTCTCAGGTGCGCGCGGAGGATGACGAACAGCGATGCCAGCCCCGCAGTGATCGCGGCGGCGGCAGGAATCCGCGCGCCCGCCCCGTCAACCCCGGTGGCCGCGACAATCGCGAGCGCCGCCACCACAACGGCAAAAATGACCGCCACGCGAGCAGGCGCGGGGGCCATGCCCGCTCGATTCGGCACCATGATGACCTGTCTCTCCGACACGCGCCAAAGCCTTTTTCTTTGTCATCGTCCATGTCGCCCGGTTCGGGTTAAAGCCCGATTAAGGCAGAACATTTCTACTTTGGGTTGATTTAAGGGCCGTCCGGCTGCCGCGTCAAGAGCGCCAGATAGAACCCGTCCGTCCCGGCGTCGGGCAGCCAATGATACTCGCCCCGCAGCGTCCAGCCCGGTTCGCGCTGCCGAAAGGCAGCGATCTGCGCGTGGTTTTCCTCCTGCAGAACCGAGCAGGTCGCATAGGCCAAGGTGCCGTCCGGCGCGACCAGCACGGCCGTTTCGTCGAGAATCCCCGCCTGGGTGCGCAACAGGGTCTGCAACCTGTCCGGACCAAGCCGCCACTTCCCTTCGGGCGCGCGCCGCCAAGCGCCGCTTCCCGTACACGGGACATCGCAAAGGACAAGATCGTATCGATGGCGGCGCGCCTCTGCCGCATCCACGATCTTGACGGAAACTCCCGCTCTTTCAGCGCGTTGCGGAAGGTTCTTCATCCTGCTTGGCGCGGCGTCGTGGGCAAAGAGATCAAGCCTCGCCCGCGCCGCCATGGCCAGCGTCTTGCCGCCACCACCCGCGCAGTAATCCAGCACGCGCATCCCGTCCCGCAGGGGCAAGGCCTCGGCGATGGCCTGGCTCCCTGCGTCCTGCAGTTCAACCAGACCGTCCCGATAGGCCCGCGAGGACGAAACGCGACGGCTGCCCCGGACCACCTCGAGCGCGGCGGAGGAGGCGGGATGCGGGATGCAGTGCACGCCGTCTTCGGCCAGCACCGCCATCGCCGCGTCCCGGCCGCAGCGTGCCACGTTCACCCGGAGATGAACCGGAGCGCGCGAACGCAGCGCCTGCGCTACCGGCGCCGCGCGATCGTGCAGGCTCGCAACAAGACGCGGCCAGAGCCAGTCGGGGATGTCCAGACGCTCGGCCGCGGTTTCGGGCTGCCGCCCGGCGGCGCGCTCGGCTGAGGTCAGTGGCGCGGGCGCATAGCGGGCATTCTGAAAGATCGTGTCGGGATCGACCCCGTCGCGCCGGCAGGCACCCAGCATCAGGCCGCGCCCCGTTTCGGCCCCGCCAAGCGCGGCCAGCGAGCGCCGGCAACGCAGGGCGTCGAACACCAGATCCCGCAGAGCGGCGCGGTCCTTCGACCCGGCATAGCGGCTGCGCCGCGCCCAGCGGGTCAGGGTTCGCTCAGCCGGGGCACCGGCGAGGATCTCGTCAAGGATCTCGATCGCGGCCTGGACCCGCGCCGCCGGCGTCATCTCAACCCGTCCCCGTGGGCCACCGACCGATCACATGACCCGATAATTGGGGCTTTCCCGGGTGATCTGGACGTCGTGGACATGGCTTTCCCTGAGCCCGGCGCCGGTGATCCGCACGAATGTGCAGTTCTTGCGCATCTCCTCGATCGTGGCGCAGCCGGTATAACCCATCGCCGCGCGCAGGCCCCCGACCAGCTGGTGGATCACCGTCGCGGCCGACCCCTTGTAGGGCACCTGACCCTCGATCCCCTCGGGCACCAGCTTGTCGCTGGCGGCATCCTTCTGGAAATAGCGGTCGGCCGAGCCGCGCGCCATCGCGCCAAGGCTGCCCATGCCTCGATAGCTCTTGAAGCTGCGGCCCTGATAGAGAATCACCTCGCCGGGGCTTTCGTCGGTGCCGGCGATCATCGAACCCACCATCGCGCAGGAGGCGCCGGCGGCGATCGCCTTGGCGAAGTCGCCGGAAAACTTGATCCCGCCATCGGCGATCACCGGCACGTCGCCGGCGGCGGCCGCGCAATCCATGATCGCGGTCAGCTGCGGCACGCCGACCCCCGCCACCATCCGCGTGGTGCAGATACTGCCCGGGCCGATGCCGACCTTGACCGCGTCGGCACCTGCGTCGATCAGCGCGCGCGTCGCCTCGGCCGTGGCGACGTTACCGGCAACCACCTGCACCGCGTTCGACAGCGCCTTGACCCGTTCGACCGCCTTGGCCACCCCTTCGGAATGGCCATGCGCGGTGTCGATCACGATCATGTCGCAGCCCGCCTCGATCAGCGCCTGGGCGCGCTCGAATCCGGCATCGCCCACGGTCGAAGCCGCCGCGACGCGCAACCGACCCAGTTCATCCTTGCAGGCGGTCGGGTTCAGCACCGTCTGTTCGGTATCCTTCAACGTCAGCAGGCCGGTCAGCTTGCCCGTGGCGTCGGTCACCAGAAGTTTCTCGATGCGGCGCGCCTTCATCAGGCTGATCGCCTCGTCCCGGTCAGCGGGTTCGCGCAGGATCGCCAGATTGTCCGAGGTCATCATCACGCTGACCGGCGTCCTGTCGTCGCTGGCAAAGCGCATGTCGCGGTTGGTGACGATCCCGACCACGCGGCCTTCGTCGTCCACCACGGGGAATCCGGTGACGTTGTAGCGTTCGCGCAGTTCCCGGGCATCGGCAAGCGTCTGATCGGGGCGCAACGTGATGGGGTTGTAGACGATGCCGCTTTCGAACCGCTTGACCCGCCGCACCTCTTCGGCCTGTTCCTCGATCGAAAGGTTGCGGTGGATCACGCCCATACCCCCGGCCTGGGCCATGGCGATGGCCATGCGCGCCTCGGTCACCGTGTCCATCGCGCTGGACAAGAGCGGGATGTTCAGCGCGATCTCGCGCGTCACCCGCGTGCGCGTATCCGCCGTGGATGGCAGCACCGACGACTTGGCCGGTACCAGCAGAACGTCATCAAAGGTGAGCGCCTCGCGAATCTGCATTGTCGTTTCCCCATGCAAGAGCCCGTTTGGCGGCAACCCTATCGCACGGATCACCGGCGGGGGAAAGGGGGGGTGGCAATGGCGGAGGTGCCCTTCGCGCGCCGGTCGGTCGCCGGTCAATCGATCGCGGCAGTTAGCGTCTTCAACGCCGCCAGCGGATCGCCGGAACGCCAGATTTCGCGGCCGATACCGAAGAAATCCGTGTGCGGCGCCAGTTGCGCGACCAGCTCCGGGGTCAGGCCGCCTTCGGCGACCACCGGGAGTTCGATCATTTCGGACCACCACTGGAACAGCTCGAGCGGGGCAGTGGTGCCGTCGCCCAGCTGCGACGCGCCCACGGGTCCGAAACTGACATAGTCGGCGCCCGCCTCTCCCGCGGTCATGCCGTCGTGCCGCGACGCCCCGCAGAAGCAGCCGACGATGGCATCAGGCCCCAAAGCCTTGCGCGCGGCGCGCACCGAGCGCGAGGCGTCGGACAGGTGCACGCCGTCGAGGCCCAGCCGTTCGGCCAGAAGCAGGTGATCGGTGATCACGATCGCGATGTCGCGGGCATGGGTGACCTCGCGCAGGGTGTCGGCGGCGCGAGACAGTTCGCCTTCGTCGGTCGCCGCCATGTCGAGCCGGACGCAGGCGATTTCGGCCCCGTCGAGGACGCGCGCCAGATCGTCGGCAAAGGCGGGCGCGTCGAAGATCGGCGGGGTGATGAGGTAGATCTGGGGTTTTTCCGGCGCGTCCATGGGGGATCCTCTTGCAAGCGCGCCGAGGTTTAGCGGATTGCGCGGAGGAGGCAAGCATCAAGCCGGTCCGGCGTGCGGCCGCCGTGGCCAAGGGGGGCGCTGCCCCCCGGCCTGCGGCCTCCCCCCGGAGTATTTTCGGGCAAGATGAAGGGAGCTCATTCGAGCCTTTTGCGGATATTGCGGATCGTGGCCCACACCGTCAGCACCACGGGGAGCACGAGAGCGGCCGTCAGCATCCCTTTGGAAAGGCCGGTCGCCTTGGCCAACGGGTAGAGCAAATAGCTCAGCAGCGACACGGCGTAGTAGCTGATCGCTGCGACAGAGAAACCTTCGACCGTGTGCTGCAGGCGCAGTTGCAGCGCGGCGCGGCGGTCCATGCTGGCCAGAAGCGCCTGATTCTGCGCGCTGCGTTCCACGTCCACACGGGTGCGCAGCAGATCGCCCGCCCGCATGGCCCGATCCGCCAGCGCCTGCAGCCGCGATTCGGTCGCCTTGACCGTGCGCATCGCCGGAACGTAGCGGCGGGTCATGAATTCGCGGAAGGTCTGGCGCCCTTCGAGCCGTTCTTCGCGCAGAAGCTCGATCCGTTCGTGCACGATCGCTTCGTAGGCCGCCGTCGCCGAGAAGCGGAAGGCGGAGCGCGCGGCCATCGCTTCGAGCTCGGTGGAGACTTCGAGCAGGCGGTTCAGGGTTTCTTCGGCCGGAGCGCGGGATTCGGACATCTCGGTGACCAGACCGGTGAGGTCGCGGTCAAGTTCGCCCAAACGGTCCCAGAGCCCGCGAGCCCGGGAAAAGCCCAGCATTGACATGGACTTGTAGGTTTCGATATCGCACAGGCGCTGGACGATGCGGCCGATCCGGCGCGGGCCGGTTTCGGGATTGACGAAGATCCCGAAACGGACATGCCCCGCGGGGTCGATGCGGAAATCGCTGGCGGCAATGGCGTTGTCGTCGAGAACCCGCGAGGCGGCGAGGCTTTCGGGCACGAACCAGTCCTCGAGCAATTTCGCAACTGTGGCGTCATCGGGCCGCGGGCTGATGCGAATCGCCAGCGAGGTCACCCGCGCGCCCGGTGCGTCCGCCAGCCAGTCGGCGGGGAAGACGCCGAAATCCACCGGGTCGAAGGCGCGGCCGCTGAGGCCCTCGGAAAAGGCGGTGTAGGTGACGAACTCGGTATGGCTTTCCCATTTCAGCGTGTGCCGGCCGATCCGGCAGCTGTGGTGGTTGGTCCCCGGCTGCGGATAGGGCGCGCCGTGGCGGTCGAGCAGCGCCTTGAGATGGGTCAGGTCGGCGTTCCGGTCGCGCCCGGCTGCGCCCTGCACCTTCTTGATCGCGAGGAACACGACGGTGCTGTTGGCCCCCAGCGCCGGGAACGGGCGGGCATGCAGTTCGTTGGTCAGAACGTATCGCAGCGGGTGGTCTTCGATCGGCGCCACGGGGGATCTCCTCTGGTCGGTCGCGGGCACTATATTGGCTCCGCCGGCAAAGAAAACCGCCAGGCGTGCCGGCGCGGCGACATGCCCGGTGGCCTGTTTCGCCCGTGCCGCATGCCGGCGGAGAGCGCGCGCCCGAAACTGTCTGGACCTGTGACCCGCCCGCGCCTAGTCTGCGCCCGAAGCGACGGAGAGGATCACATGGCGACGGGCACCAACATCCGCACATATTTCAACGGCGCTTGGCACGACGGCGACGTGCCGATCATGCGTGCGGCGGATCATGGCGCATGGCTGGGTTCGGGCGTGTTCGACGGGGCTCGGTTTTTCGACGGCATGGCGCCGGATCTGCGGGCGCATTGCGACCGGGTGAATCGTTCGGCCGAGGCGCTGATGCTGGAGCCCACGGTCGGCACCGACGAGATGGTCGATATCGTGTGGGAGGGGCTCAAGGCCTATGCCCCGGATGCGGCGGTCTACATCCGGCCGATGTATTGGGGCATCAACGGCGACGCGACGGCGATCGTGCCACAGCGCGATGAAACCGGCTTTGCCATCTGTCTGGAGGAGATCCCGATGGCGCCGCCCACCGCCGCGGCGACCCTGACCCGCACGCGGTTCCGCCGTCCGACCCTGGAAAACGCGGTGGTCAATGCCAAGGCCGGCTGCCTCTACCCCAACAACGCCCGGATGCTGGCCGAGGCCCGCGCCAAGGGCTTTTCCAACGCGCTGGTGGCCGATGCGATGGGCAACGTGGCCGAAACCGCCACCGCCAACATCTTCATGGTGCGCGACGGGGTGGTGTTCACGCCGATCCCCAACGGCACCTTCCTGGCCGGAATCACCCGCGCGCGCCACATCACCAACATGCGCGCCGACGGGATCGAGGTGCATGAAACCGTGCTGACCTTCGAGGATTTCGAAAAGGCCGACGAGGTGTTCATGTCGGGCAACATGAACAAGGTCACGCCGGTCTCGGCCTTCGAGGAGCGCCAGTACCAGATCGGACCGGTCACCCGCCGCGTGCGCGAGCTCTACTGGGACTGGGCGAAATCGACCCGCTGACAGCAAATCGCCGCAGTTGCCAGATTGCCCCCCCTCGGGCATGATCCCCGCGAAAGGGAGACGATCCATGCGCAAGTTCCTCGTCGTTCTAGACAACAGCAGCGAGTGCCTCAACGCCATGCGCTTTGCCGCGATGCGGGCGGCGCATACCGGCGGCGGCGTGACCATACTCGCGGTCATCCCGCCCGAGGAGTTCAACCACTGGCTGGGCGTGGGCGAAGTCATGCGAGAAGAGGCGCGCGAACGAATCCACGCCCATTTCGAGGTTTTCGCCAAGTGGATGCGGGACAGGCAGGGCGTGGACCCCGAACTGGTGATCCGCGAGGGCGAGGCGGTGACCGAAATCCTCGCACAGATCAAGGAAGACCCGGAAATCGGCGTGTTGGTTCTGGGCGCGGGCACCGACAAGAGCGGCCCCGGCCCACTGGTGACGCAACTCAGCAAGGCTTCCGGCACCTTGCCGATCCCGATCACGCTGGTGCCCGGGCACCTGAGCAAGGAGCGGCTCGAGGCGATCACCTGAGCCCGCCCGCGCAACCTTGACTTGGCGGCGGTCCGCCCGCATATCCAAGCCAAGCCAACGGAGTTATCTTCCATGTTCATCCAGACCGAATCCACGCCGAACCCGGCAACGCTGAAATTCCTGCCTGGCCAGACCGTGCTGGAGGTCGGAACCGCCGATTTTCCCACTGCGGAAGCCGCGACCAAGTCGCCCCTGGCCAAGCGGATCTTCGCGGTCAACGGGGTCAAGGCGGTGTTTCTGGGCAACGATTTCGTTACCGTGACCAAGGATGACGATATCGAATGGGACCACATCAAGCCGGCGATCCTGGGCGCGGTGATGGAGCATTTCCAGTCCGGCGCCCCGGTGATGGAGGGAGACGGCTCCGACCATGCCGAATTCAGCGGCGACGACGCCGAGATCGTCAACCAGATCAAGGAGCTTCTGGACACCCGCGTGCGCCCGGCGGTGGCACAGGACGGCGGCGACATCACCTTTCACGGGTTCGAACGCGGCGTTGTCTATCTGCACATGCAGGGCGCCTGCGCGGGGTGCCCCTCTTCCACGCTCACGCTGAAGATGGGGATCGAGAACCTGCTGCGCCACTACATCCCCGAAGTGACCGAGGTGCGCCCCGTTGGCGTCTGATCCTCTGATTCTGGCTTTCGACACGTCGGCCGCGCATTGCGCGGCCGCTTTGCTGTCGGGCGACCATCTGCTGGAGGCGCGCGCCGAAGAGATGGGCCGGGGACAGGCAGAACGGCTGATGCCGATGCTGCAGGAGATGCTGGCACGCGCCGGCCACGACTGGCGCGATCTCGCCGCGATCGGGGTTGGCGTCGGCCCCGGCAATTTCACCGGCATACGCATCGCCGTTTCCGCCGCGCGGGGTCTGGCGCTGGGACTGGGCGTGCCGGCGGTGGGTGTGACCGGCTGCGCCGCCCGGCTGCGGCTGGCGGCGCCGGATGCGCTGCCCGCCATCCCCGCCCCGCGCGATCAGGTCTATTTGTGCCGTGCCGCGCGCGAGGTCGAACTGCTGCCGTGCGCGCAGGCCGAAGCCGCCGCGCAGGCCGAAGGCCGCATCCTGCACACCCAGGCCGATCCGGCGCGGCTGGCCGAGGCGATCGCCCGGATCGCCGCCGAAAACCGGCAGGACATCACGACCCCGCCCGCGCCGTTCTATGTCCGGCCCGCCGATGCCGCCCCGCCGCGCGACGCGCCGCCCATCCTGCTGGACTGATGTCGCTCACGCCCGTGCAGATGGCCGCAACCCACGCCGCCGCCTTTCGGCAGGAACGACCGTGGAGCGCGGATGAATTTGCCGATCTCTTGCAGAATTCAGGCTGCTTTGCCGTGGGCAACGCCCGGAGCTTTGCGCTCGTGCGGGTGATCGTGGACGAAGCCGAACTGCTGACCATCGCCACCCATCCCGATCATCGCCGGCGGGGGCTCGCCCGTGCGGCGATGCGGGACTGGATGACCCGCGCGGCCGAAATGGGCGCCCGCCGGGCCTTCCTCGAGGTCGCGTCGGACAACCTGCCGGCCGTCGCGCTCTACGAATCAGAGGGCTTTGCCCCTGCGGGGATGCGCCGGGCCTACTACCGGCGCGCGGGGGGCGATCCCGCCAATGCGCTGATCATGACCTGCGACCTGCCCCGTGGTCACCCGACCGATTCCGCCCAAAGGGCGGCAAAAACCGGTTGACCAGCCCCCTGCCCTGCGGCCTAAATTGGTCAGTCCGGGCGGCTCGACCCGCCCGACGGGACCGCGCGAACACGCGGCCCCGCACAACAACAAACGGGAGTTTGCACATGACCTTCATGAAATCTCTGGCGGGCGCGGCTGCCACTGTCGCCCTGACCGCCGTCGCGGCGCTGGCCGAACCGGCGCTCATCTTCGATCTGGGCGGCAAGTTCGACAAGTCGTTCAACGAAGCCGCCTTCAACGGCGCCAAGCGCTGGGCCGAAGAAACCGGCGGCAAGTTCCGCGACATCGAACTGCAGTCCGAAGCCCAGCGGGAACAGGCCCTGCGCCGGTTCGCCGAAAGCGGCGCGAACCCGGTGATCATGGTCGGCTTTGCCTTTGCCGACGCGCTGAGCCAGGTGGCCGACGACTATCCCGACACCAAGTTCGCGATCATCGACATGGTGGTGGACAAGCCCAACGTGCGTTCGGTCGTGTTCAACGAACATGAAGGCTCCTATCTCGTGGGCATGCTGGCGGCGATGGCCTCCAAGACCGGCACCGTGGGCTTCATCGGCGGCATGGACATCCCGCTGATCCGCAAGTTCGCCTGCGGCTATGCCGAAGGCGTCAAGGCGGTGAACCCCGACGCCAGGATCATCGTCAACATGACCGGCACCACCCCGGCGGCCTGGAACGACCCGGTGAAGGGGTCGGAACTGACCAAGGCGCAGATCGCGCAGGGGGCCGACGTGGTCTATGCCGCCGCCGGCGGCACCGGCGTGGGCGTGCTGCAGACCGCCGCCGACGAAGGCATCCTGTCGATCGGCGTGGACAGCAACCAGAACTACATGCATCCCGGCAAGGTTCTCACCTCGATGATGAAGCGCGTGGACAACGCGGTCTATGACGTGCTCAAGCAGGGCGAGAACATGGAAACCGGACTCCATGTGATGGGTCTGGCCAATGGCGGCGTGGACTATGCGCTGGACGAATACAACGCGCCGCTCATCACCGACGAGATGAAGGCGAAGGTGGACGAGGCCAAGGCGAAGATCGCCGCGGGCGAAATCAAGGTCCATGACTACATGACCGACGATACCTGCCCGGTTCTGCAATTCTGAGCGTAGCGATCTGAAAATCATGTGCACGCCCGATGCCGTCGGGCGTGCATCCCCATTTGCCGGAGGGAACAGGCATGAACGCCTCGGCCACCACGCCCCCCGCCATCGAACTCAAGGGCATATCCAAGGCCTTCGGGCCGGTGCAGGCGAACCGCGACATCTCGTTGTCGGTGGCGCCGGGCACGATTCACGGAATCATCGGTGAAAACGGCGCGGGCAAATCCACGCTGATGAGCATCCTCTACGGCTTCTACCGGGCGGATGCGGGCGAGATATGGATCAACGGGCAACGCACCGAGATCCACGACAGTCAGGACGCGATCGCCGCCGGTATCGGCATGGTGTTCCAGCATTTCAAGCTGGTGGAAAACTTCACCGTGCTGGAAAACATCATCCTGGGCGCCGAAGGCGGCGGGCTTTTGCGGCCATCGCTGGCGCGCGCGCGCAGGACGCTGGAAGAGCTGTCACGCGAATACGGGCTGGACGTGGACCCGGACGCGCTGATCGAGGAGATCGGCGTGGGCATGCAGCAGAGGGTCGAGATCCTCAAGTCGCTCTATCGCCATGCCGACATCCTGATCCTGGACGAGCCGACCGGCGTGCTGACGCCCGCAGAAGCCGACCAGCTGTTCCGAATCCTTCGGCGTCTGCGGGAAGAGGGCAAGACCATCATCCTGATCACGCACAAGCTGCGCGAGATCATGGATGTGACCGACACCGTCAGCGTGATGCGGCGCGGGCAGATGACCGCCACGGTGCGCACCGCCGAGACGAACCCCGAACAGCTGGCCGAGCTGATGGTGGGCCGCAAGGTTCTGCTGCGGGTGGACAAGGCCCCGGCCCGGCCGGGCAGGCCGGTGCTGGAAATCGAGGGCCTGCGGGTCAGGGACGACAAGGGGGTCGAGCGCGTCAAGGGCATCGACCTGACCGTGCGTGCGGGCGAAATCCTCGGCATCGCGGGCGTGGCCGGGAACGGCCAGTCCGAACTGCTCGAGGTGCTGGGCGGCATGCGTCCCGGCGCGGGCACGATCCGGCTGAACGGCGCGGCATTGCCGCTGCACGGGCGCGGCGCGGACGGTCAGGCGCGGCGCGCTGCCGGCATCGCCCATGTGCCCGAGGACCGCCAGCGCGAAGGGCTCATCATGGAGTTCCACGCGTGGGAGAACGTCGCCTTCGGCTATCACCACGACCCGGCCTATCAGCGCAACGCGCTGCTGATGGACAATGCCGCGATCCGGGCCGACACCGAACGGAAGATCGAGAAATTCGACATCCGCCCCGCCGATCCGTGGCTGAGCGCCCGGAATTTCAGCGGCGGAAACCAGCAGAAGATCGTCGTTGCACGCGAGATCGAGCGCAACCCCGACCTGCTGTTGGTGGGTCAGCCCACGCGTGGCGTGGATATCGGCGCGATCGAGTTCATTCACAAGCAGATCGTCGCCCTGCGCGATGCCGGACGCGCGGTGCTGCTGGTGTCGGTCGAACTGGAGGAAATCCTGTCGCTGGCCGACCGCATCGCGGTCATGTTCGACGGCCGCATCATGGGCGAACGGCTGCCGCAGGAGACGGATGAAAAGGAACTGGGCCTGCTGATGGCCGGCATGAGCGGAGAGGCCGCCTGAGATGGACAAGATGCCCAAATGGGCCGATGTGGTCCTGATCCCCCTGATTTCCCTGCTGCTGGCGACGATCCTGTCGGCGCTGGTGATCCTCGGCATCGGCGAAGACCCGATCGCCGCCGTCAAGATCATGTTCGACGGTGCGCTGGGGTCCACCTATGGCTGGGGCTACACGCTCTACTATGCCACCAACTTCATGTTCACCGGGCTGGCGGTGGCGGTGGCCTTTCATGCGCGCCTGTTCAACATCGGCGGCGAAGGTCAGGCGATGCTGGGCGGGCTCGGCGTGGCGATGGCCTGCCTCTACGTGCCCTGGCCGCACTGGAGCATCGCTCTGCTGGCGGCCGGTGTGGCCGCGATGCTGTTCGGCGCGGCCTGGGCGGCGATCCCGGCCTATCTGCAGGCGCGGCGCGGCAGCCATATCGTGATCACCACGATCATGTTCAACTTCATCGCGGCCGCGCTGCTGAACTACATGCTGGTCAACGTGATGCGGCCCGAAGGGTCGATGGACCCCGCCACCGAACGGTTCCCCGCTGCTGTCCACCTGCCGACCCTGCATGAGTTGCTGGCCCCGCTGGGCATCGGCTTTTCCAAGTCGGCCCCGGCCAATGTCAGCCTTCTGGTCGCCATCGCCGCCTGCGTGCTGGTCTGGGCGCTGATCTGGCGCACCCGGCTGGGATACGAGATTCGCGCCTATGGCCATTCGGAAACCGGCGCGCGCTATGCCGGCATCTCGCCGTTTCGCATCACCATGATCGCCATGCTGATATCCGGCGCTCTGGCCGGGCTCATGGCGATCAACAACGTGATGGGCGAGGCCGAACGGCTGGTGCTGAACTCGACCGAGGGCGCGGGCTTCATCGGCATCGCGGTGGCGCTGATGGGGCGCAGCCACCCGTTCGGGGTGTTCCTGGCCGCGCTGCTGTTCGGGTTCCTGTTTCAGGGCGGCGCGGAACTGGCGCTGTGGAGCAACATCCCGCGCGAGCTGATCGTGGTGATCCAGGCGCTGGTGATCCTGTTCACCGGGGCGCTGGACAACATGGTGCGGATGCCGCTGGAACGGCTGTTTCTCGCCTTGGGCAACCGCCGCCGCGACATGGGCGAAGGCGCGCCCCTGCCCGAACGCAAGCCCACCCAGCCGACGGAGTAGATCATGGATTTCGACACCATCATCCAGGTCCTCGATTCGACCGTGCGTCTGGCCACGCCGCTGCTGCTGGCCTGTCTGGCGGGGCTCTATTCGGAACGTTCGGGCATCTTCGACATCGGGCTCGAGGGCAAGATGCTGGCGGCAGCCTTCTTTTCCGCCGCCCTTGCGGCGATCACCGGCAGCGTCTGGCTGGGCCTGCTGGCAGGCATCGCCGCGTCGCTGACGCTGAGCCTGCTGCACGGGCTGGCCTCGATCACCTTCCGCGGCAACCAGCTGATTTCCGGCGTGGCGATCAACTTCCTCGCCGCCGGCATGACGGTGCTGATCGCGCAGGACTGGTTCCAGCAGGGCGGGCGGACGCCGGCGCTGATCGGCGCCGGCCGCTTCACCCCGGTCGAGCTGCCGCTGGCGCAGACGCTGAGCGGCGTGCCCGTGCTGGGGCCGGTCTATGCCGAACTGATCTCGGGCCATTCCATCCTCGTCTATGTCGCCTTCCTCGCAGTGCCGGCCACATGGTGGCTGCTGTTCCGCACCCGCTTTGGCCTGCGCCTGCGCGCGGTTGGCGAGAACCCCGCGGCGGTGGACACGGCGGGGGTGTCGGTGATCGGCCTGCGCTATGCGGCGGTGATGATCTGCGGCGTGCTCTGCGGCATTGCCGGGGCCTATCTGGCTACCGCGTTGCAGGCGGGGTTCGTCAAGGACATGACGGCGGGCCGTGGCTTCATCGCGCTGGCGGCGCTGATCTTTGCCAAGTGGCGACCCTGGCAGGCGATGTGGGCCTGCCTGCTGTTCGGGCTGCTGCAGGCGATCGCGCTGCGCTATCAGAACATCGACCTGGGCGGGATCTCGATCCCGGTGCAGGCGATGGACGCCCTGCCCTACATCCTGACGGTGGTGATCCTGGCCGGCTTCGTCGGCAAGGCGATCCCGCCGCGCGCGGGTGGCGAGCCCTATGTGAAGGAGCGTTGAGAAAACCCGCCGGCCGGACACGGATTGTTCACGAATCCGATCCGGCCGGCACCGCGTCATTGACAGCCTCGCCCCCCCGGTTCACGCTGGCCCGACTTGGCTAGTTGAATTCTTTCAGAAAGGGGATGTGGAATATGCGGTTCGTTCTGAGCGCGTTTCTTGTTGTCTTCATCGCGCTGACCTCTGTTCCGGCACAGGCCAGCGATTCTAGGGTCGTCTTTCGCCACAAGGCGTGGGAGCTGAGGGTGGCCGCCTTTGACGACGGCACGCTGTCCTGCATCGCCCAGGTGCGGCCGTCCAACGGAACCACCTTTGCGATCTGGGCCGATGGCCAGACGGTCAAGCTGCAGTTCTTTTCCGACATGTGGGCGTTCGGCAATACCACGGGCGATGTCGTGGCGCGCATCGACCGGCGTGCGGGCTGGAACCTGAACAGCGCCAACCTCTACAAAAACAGCGTGATCTTTACCCTGCCCGGCGGCGATCCCTCGACCAGGTTCCTGCTCGAGATCGCCCGCGGCAACGTGATCCGCCTGAACCATCGGTCCGGCCAGCGCATGGGGCAGTGGTCGCTGGCGGGATCACGCGCAACGATGCAGAAACTCATCGAGTGCGTGGACTACCTGTAGGACACCGGCCGCCGCAGGCAGACGCGGTTTTCGATCCCCGGTGACCGAGGACCGCCATTGCCCATCCGGCAAAAGGCCGTCTGATGGCAAGGCGGAGGCCGGAAATTCATATTGCTTTCCGCGAATGTGAAATATCGGAAGCGCCATGCAGACCTATCTTCCTATCGCGGAAGTCTCGGTGAACACCTACGTCCTGCCGGGCATCGGCGGGATCGTGGGCGTTCTGTCGGGAATGTTCGGTGTTGGCGGCGGGTTTCTCATCACGCCGCTTCTTTTCATGGTGGGCGTGCCGCCAGCTGTTGCCGTCGCCACCGGCGCCAACCAGATCGTGGCGTCCTCGTTTTCCGGGCTGCTTGCCCATTTCAAGCGCAAGACCGTAGACCTGACCATGGGCACGGTGCTGTTGATCGGGGGGCTAGCCGGATCGGGGCTCGGGGTCTTCGTGTTCAACTGGTTGAAGAGCCTCGGGCAGGTCGATCTGCTGGTCAAGCTGTGCTATGTCGTATTCCTGGGCATTATCGGCGGACTGATGTTCGTCGAAAGCGCAAACGCGCTGCGCACGGCCCGAAAAGCCGGCGGACCGCCGGCCAAACGGCGGCGCCACAACTGAGTCCATGCCCTGCCCCTGAAGATGCGGTTCCGCGCCTCGGGGCTCTATATCTCGGTCATTCCGGTGCTTTTGGTTGGCCTGTCGGTCGGCGTTCTGGCGGCGATCATGGGCGTGGGCGGCGGTTTCATCATGGTGCCGGCGATGATCTACCTGCTGAGCATGCCGACCAAGGTCGTCGTCGGAACGTCGTTGTTCCAGATCATCTTTGTCACCGCCTTCACCACCATGCTGCACGCCACGGCGAACCAGACCGTGGACGTGATGCTGGCGCTCTATCTCATCATCGGCGGCGTGATCGGCGCACAGTTCGGAACCCGGATCGGACTCAAACTCAAGGCGGAGCAACTGCGCGTCTTGCTGGCCGCCCTTGTTATGCTAGTCTGCGGAAAACTGGCGTTGGACCTGATGATGGAGCCGGGGAATATCTATGTTCTGTCTGCACCCGGTCGGCACTGAAATCGAGACGGTCGGTGTCGCAACCTTCCGCAACAGATTAGCCGTTGATCGGTGCCTGACCCTAGGTTAGATAAACATATGCAAATTTATCTACCTATCGCCGAAGTCTCCGTGAACGCCTACCTTCTGCTTGGTCTGGGCGGAATCGTGGGCATCCTTTCGGGCATGTTCGGCGTCGGTGGCGGATTCCTCATGACGCCGCTTCTTTTCTTCATCGGCATCCCGCCGGCGGTCGCCGTCGCGACCGAAGCGGCGCAGATCGTGGCCTCGTCCTTTTCCGGCGTTCTTGCCCATTTCCGACGCAAGACGGTCGATATCAAGATGGGGCTGGTGCTGCAGGCCGGCGGTCTGATGGGGGCTGCTCTTGGCCTTGTGATCTTCAACTATCTCAAGAGCCTCGGCCAGGTCGACCTGCTGGTCAAGCTCTGCTACGTCGTGTTCCTGGGCGTGGTCGGCGCGTTGATGTTCGTCGAAAGCCTCAATGCCATTCGCAAGGCGCGCAAGGCCGGCGGCGCCCCCGCCCCTCGTCGGCGGCAACGGACTTGGGTGCATGCCCTGCCCTTGAAGATGCGGTTTCGCGCCTCCGGGCTCTATATCTCGGTCATTCCGCCGATTCTCGTGGGCATGGCGGTGGGCATCCTGGCCGCGATCATGGGCGTGGGGGGCGGCTTCATCATGGTGCCGGCGATGATCTACATCCTCGGCATGCCGACCAAGGTGGTCGTGGGCACCTCGCTGTTTCAGATCATCCTGGTGACCGCATTTACCACCATGCTGCACGCCACCACGAACTTTACCGTGGACATCATGCTGGCGCTGCTGCTGTTGATCGGCGGCGTGGTGGGAGCCCAGATCGGCACGCGGATCGGGGTCAGGATGAAGGCCGAACAGCTGCGCATCCTGTTGGCTCTGATAGTCATTGCCGTCTGCCTGAAGCTGGCGCTGGACCTTCTGCTGCAACCGTCCGAGCTTTACACGCTCGGCGCGCCGGGAGGTCACTGAGCCATGCGCCTCCTGCTCCTGATTCTTCTGCTTCTCGTTCCGTCGCTGACCCTGGCGAAGGAAGAAGTCGTTCTGGGCCTGTCGAAGGATAAGGTGTCGATCACCACCCGTTTTGACGGTTCCAACATCCTGATCTTCGGCGCGGTCAAGCGGGAAGAGCCGATCGACACCGAAAACCCGCTTCAGGTGGTGATTACCGTGGCCGGTCCGTCGCACCCTGTCGTGGTGCGGCGCAAGTCCAAGTGGAACGGGATCATTTGGGTCAATACCGACACGGTGGAGGTGGACGCCGCCCCCGTCTTTTATGCGGTGGCGACCTCGGCCCCCATGCACGAAGCGATCAGCGAAACGGAGAACCTGCGCCACAAGGTCACGGTAGACCACGCCATCCGCTCGGTCGGGGCCCCGATGGCGATCGAAGACAGCGAGAGCTTCACCGAGGCCGTCATCCGCATTCGCACGGCGCAAGGGCTGTATCAGACGCTCGAGGGCAAGGTGGCCTTTGACGAACAGACCCTGTTTCGCACCGCGATCGACATGCCGGCCAACCTGACCGAAGGCGACTACCACATTCGGATCTTCCTGACCCGGGGGGGGCGGGTCGTGTCCAGCGATGAAACCGTGATCGACGTGCGCAAGGTCGGGCTGGAACGGGTCCTGTTCACCCTGTCGCGGGAACGGCCGATGGTCTATGGCATCATGGCGCTGGCCATCGCCATCGCCGCCGGCTGGGGTGCCTCCACCGCGTTCCGGCTGCTCAAGAACAGCTGATCACCCCTCTTCCTGCATCTCCAGCGTCAGGGCCGCGGCGGGCCGCGCGCGCAGGTCGTCCACCCGCAGCGGATGCGAGGGCTTCGACAGCCGATTGCGCACGACCCAGATCAGCCGATCCTGCGCGCGGGTGATCGCGACATAGGCCAGGCGTTTCCACAGCGGCTGGCCGGCCTCGACCCGGCCCATCCGCGCCGCCGCCCAGATGTCGGGGGCAAAGACCTGCACCGTATCCCATTGCGACCCCTGCGCCTTGTGGATCGTCACCGCCGCGCCGTGCAGAAAGGTGGCGCCCATGCGGGCGGCCTGGGGGATGAAGGGTTCTTCCTCGTCCGGTTTCTCGATCTTGATGATCGAGGCGGCGCTGACCTGGGGATCCTCGGCGCCGATCACATGCAGCCGGGCAAAGCCCGCGCGCGAACCGGGGCCGAGATAGACCACCTGCGCCCCCTTGATGAGGCCGCGCGCCTCGAGATCGAGCCGCTTCTTGCGGTGCTTCAGCGGCAGTTCGATCCCGTCGCAGATCAGCGGCTCACCGGGCAGAAGCGCATCTTCGGGCGCCGCGTGCACCGTTCGGAAGGCGTTGATGAGCCGCACCCGCGTCGCGTTGCGCCAGACCAGAACCGGGCTGCGGGCCATCAGGTCCACCTCGACCCTCTGCCCCCAGACCACGCGGTCGTCCCGGCGGGCGGTGTCCTCGATCAGCCGTTCGAAATCCTCGAACCCCAGATCCGGGTCGGCCAGCGCATGCGCGAGATCGAGGATCGGGTTGTCGGCCTCCTGCCGGTGTATGCGGTGCAGTTCCAGCTTGCGGGGACTGGGCAGCGCGTCGAATACCATCGCGCCGGACTGGTTGACCGGGGCCAGCTGCGCGGGATCCCCGAACAGGATCAGCGTGGGGAAGATGTCCTTGAGATCCTCGAACTGGCGGTCGTCCAGCATCGAGGCCTCGTCGATGAAGCCGATATCCAGCGGCTGTTCGCGCCGCTTCCAGCCGGTGATGAAGTCCGAGCCCCGCAGGCCCGCCGCGGCCAGCGCGCCGGGGATCGACTTGTTGCGTTCATAGAAGGCGGCGGCGCGGTCCAAGGCCTCGTCGGTCAGACCCTCGATCTCGGGCCGGTCGCCGGTGCCGGCCAGCCATTCGGCGATGCGTTCGTATTCGGGGTCGTAGACGGGGGTGTAGAGGATGCGATGGATCGTCGTCGCCGGCACGCCCCGCATCCGCAGCACGCTGGCGGCCTTGTTGGTCGGGGCGAGGATCGCGAGCGTGCGCCGGTCGCGGCGGCGACGGCCTTCGTAGTCGCCGGACACCACTTCGACCCCGGCCGCTTCGAGCGCGCGGTAAAGCTCGGCCAGAAGCAGGGTCTTGCCCGAGCCGGCCTTGCCGATCACGGCCATGACGCCGGCACCGTCGTCGCGCGCCGGGGTCAGCAGGGTGTCTTCGATGTCCACCCCGACGCCGCGCAGAAGCTCGGCGATCATATCGAAGGCGGTGGCCTGGTCGTCGGAAAAGGTCAGAGTCGTGCTGCTCATGGCGCGACCCTACAGGGGTTCCCCTGCCTTGCCCATACCGTGCGTTTGCCGCCCGTCAGGGAAATCGGCGCTGCCCAATGCGCGCCCCGACACATGTGTTCTTCAGTCTGGCTTCAACTGGGGCGCTATGGTCCGTTTTCCCGGATCATTGCATTCAGAACGGCCAACAGTTTTCGCGCGACGGCAATGATGGCCTGCTCGAGCGCCTGCCCTCGGTCCCGAGCCTTTCGGCGAAGGCCCGCGGCTCGGGGTCATGCCGGGTAGCCGAAAGCGCCGACATGCAGAGCGCATCGCGCGCCGACTTGCGCCCCCGGCTATGCGCCGCAAAGGCCTCGAACGCTCTGCCCGCAACAGCGCCTCCGGGTATTTCCCAACTCCCGCCCGCCAACACCACGCCACATCTCGAACCGACTGGAGCTTTTGCCGGAAAGATCAAGGAACGCGCGATGGTGGGCCGCGACGCGCCCACCTCCCGCAGGAGAGGACATGTCCGCCCCCGGCCACCGACGGCCACCGATGTCAAAGGCCGAACGCCCCCCAGGGCAGGAACCGCACCGGGTCGCCTGGGCGGATGTGGCGTTCTTCGTCCCCGATCTCGACCAGCCCGCCGGCCCAGGAAAGTCCGCTGATGAGGCCGGAGCCTTCAGAGCGGAACACCTCCACCCGGCCGTCTTTCACCCGGCCGCGCAGGTATTCGCGGCGGCCCGGTTTCTTGCGCTTCTCGAAAGCCGCCGGCAGGTCGAAGCCCTGCGGTTCAGGCCACCCCATGCCCGCCAGCGCGGCCATCGCGGGACGGGCAAAGATCAGCGCACAGACCAGCGCCGCGACCGGGTTGCCGGGCAGGCCGAAGACCGGCGTGCCATCCCACATCGCCAGCGCCAGCGGACGGCCCGGCTTGATCGCCATGCGCCATTCCTGCAACGCGCCGCTTTCCCGCAAGAGCGCCGAAACGTGATCTTCGTCCCCCGCCGAGGCGCCGCCCGAGGTCAGGATCAGGTCCGCCCGCGACGCGGCCTCGTCCAGCCGCGCGCGCAGGGAATCGCGATCGTCCGGTACCCGGCCGATGTCGATGGGTGTGAACCCCATCCGTTCGGCCAGGCCCAGCAGCATCGGGCGGTTGGCGTCGTAGATCTTGCCCGGCCCTGCGGGCGCGCCGGGTTCGACCAGTTCGTCGCCGGTGGAAAGCACCGCCACCCGCAACCGCGTCCGCACCGGGATCTCGGCGACGCCCACCGCCGACAGAAGCGCCAGATCCTGCGGCGCCACCTGCCGCCCGGCGGGCAGGGCCACGGCCCCCTCGGCCACGTCCTCGCCGGCGGCACGGGCATTCGCGCCCCTCTTCAGCGGGCCGCGAAAGGCGATCTCGCCCCCTTCGGCGGTGACGTCCTCTTCCATGATGACGCTATCCACGCCCTCGGGCAGGATCGCACCGGTCAGGATGCGGATGGCCTGGCCTGCGGGCACGACGCCCTCATACGGAACCCCGGCGGCAGCGCGGCCCTCGACCAGCGGCAGGACGTGGCTGCCCTCGGCCACCGGTCCGGCCAGCGCATAGCCATCGACGGCCGAGTTGGTCCGGGGCGGGTTCGACCGCCGCGCCACCACGTCACGCGCCAGAACCCGGCCGAGCGCGGCCTGCAACGGCACGCATTCCTCCCCCGTCACCGGGTGCAACCTGTCGCGCAGCAGCGCGAGCGCCTCGTCTACCGGCGTCCAGTTCACCCCCGGCGGCAGTGCGAAACAGTCGTTCTTCAGCGGCGGCGGCTCGATCATGGCCCCTCACAGCCCCACTTCGGACAGGATGAAATCGGCAATCCGCACCGTGTCGTCGAGGTCGAAAACTGGTCGATCCAGATCCATCGGCTCGTCGCTGGCCACGGCGCGGATAGTGGGATCGCCCGGCGCGATCAGCGGATTGCCAGTCGCCTTGCGGTGGGCCTCGACCTTGGGATGGCTGTCGCGCTTGTAGCCCTCGATCAGCACCAGATCGACCGGGGCCAGCCGGGCCAGCAAATCCTCAAGACGCGGCTCATCCTCGTTCCGTAGCTCGTGCATCAGCGCAAAACGGTTGCGCGAGGCCAATAGCACCTCGGTCGCCCCGGCCACGCGGTGGCGCCAGCTGTCCTTGCCCTCGTGATCCACGTCGAACGTGTGATGGGCATGCTTCACCGTAGAAACCGTGATCCCCCGGCCGGTGATCTCGCGCACCAGCCGCTCTATCAGCCCGGTCTTGCCGGCATTCTTCCAGCCGACGACGCCGTAAACTCTCACAACTGTTCCTCCAGCATCGCCGCGGCACGCTCCAGATCGCCGGGCGTATTGACATTGAAAAAGGGATCGATCCGGCCGACCGGAAACAGCGCCTCGCGCCCGTCATGCGCGTCGGTCCACAGAACCACTTTGCGCAGCCCGGCCTTCAGGGCCGCACGCAGATCGTCGCGCAACGCCACCGGCCAGAGACCGAAGGTCGGGTGCCGGTTCACCCCCCGCCGCCCTCCCGATTTCAGCGCCTCGCCGCCTTCGCGTGGCGTGGTGGCCAGCACCAGCGGATGCGCCATGCCCTGCGCGGCCTCCTGCAGACGCGCCACCAGGTCGCGGGGAAAGAACGGCGTATCGGCGGCCACGGTGACGAGGCAACTCGCCCCTTGCCCGGCGGCCCAGTCGAGCCCCGCCAGCACCCCCGCCAACGGGCCGGGGTGACCTTCGATCGTGTCCGGGATCACCGGCAGGCCAAAGCTGGCGAACCGGGCCGGCTCGCCATTGGCATTGAGCGCAAGCCCGGCCACCTGCGGCCGGATCCGGTCGATGACATGGGTCAGCAACGTCCGCCCGCCCAGCGGCAGCAACCCCTTGTCGCCACCGCCCATGCGGGTCGCGCGCCCGCCCGCAAGGATGACCCCCAGCGTCTCAGCTCCCATGACGCGCCCCCGCCCGGTCCTTCCTCTTGCCCGAAATATCCCGGGGGGTGAGGCCGCAGGCCGAGGGGGGCTGGCCCCCCTCCCGCACCACGTCGCCCCCGATCACGACGCCGCTCCCTTGCGCCGATGCTTGCGGTCTTCCTCGGGCACCGATGCCGGATCGGCATCCCGGACCAGACGCTCGGCGCCCGACAGGCAGACAAAGCGCCGCCCGCGCATCCGCCCGATCACCGTAAGCCCAACCTGCCGCGCGATCTCGACCCCCCAGGCGGTGAAACCCGACCGCGAGGCCAGCACCGGGATCCCCATCATCGCCGTCTTGATCACCATCTCCGAAGTCAGCCGCCCGGTGGTATACAGGATCTTGTCGGCCGCCGGCACCCGTTCCGACAGCATCCAGCCGGCGATCTTGTCCACCGCGTTGTGGCGTCCCACGTCCTCCATGTAAACAAGCGGCCGGTCCTGCCGGCACAGCACCGTTCCATGAATCGCCCCTGCCGTCAGATAGAGAGACGGGGTGCGGTTGATCTTCTGCGCCAGCGCATAGAGCCAGGAGGTCCGCACCGGCGTCCGCGGCAGGGTGACGCCCTCGAGCCCCTCCATCATGTCGCCGAACACGGTCCCCACGGCACAGCCGCTGGTGCGGGTCTTTTTCTTCAGCTTGTCTTCGTAGGTGGTTTCTCCGACCGTGCGCACGACGACGGTTTCGACCTCTTCGTCGTAATCGACGCCGATGATCTCTTCGCCGTCCTTCAGCATCCCCTGATTGCGCAGGAATCCCAGTGCCAGATATTCCGGGTAGTCGCCGATGGTCATCGCGGTGACGATCTCCTGCCTGTTGAGATAGATCGTCAGGGGTCGTTCCTCGATCACCCGGATATCGACGGGCGCGCCGGTGTGGTCCACGCCCGCCACCGCGCGGGTCAGGCGCCGCGCATCCGGGTCCGGTGCGATGATGTAATCCGACAGGTCGTCACGCGTGGCCAATTGCATCCCTCCCCGATCGCCGGTAGTCCGGGCCGGCACAGTTTAGGACCTTGCCGTGACCAGCACCACCGTCAATTCCTTTTTTGCCAAGGGCTTCAGGGATGGACTTCCCTTCATCCTGGTGGCCGCGCCCTTCGGCACCCTGTTCGGCGTGCTCGCGACCGAGGCCGGGCTGACCCTGTTCGAAACGATGGTGTTCACCTTCACCGTGTTCGCCGGCGCCGCGCAGTTTACCGCGCTGCAGCTGATGCAGCAGGACACGCCCACGCTGATCGTGCTGGTTTCGGCACTGGCGGTGAACTTGCGGGTCGCGATGTATTCGGCCTCGCTCACGCCGTATCTGGGCGCGGCGCCGCTGTGGCAGCGGGCGCTGGCGGCCTATTTCACGGTGGACCAGTCCTATGCCTGCTCGGTCGTCCAGTTCGAAACCGAACCGCGCATGACCGTTCACCAACGGATGGCCTATTTCTTTGGCGTGGTGGCGCCGCTGGCGCCCACCTGGTATGCGGCGACCTTTGCCGGGGCGGCGCTGGGCAAGACGATCCCGGAAAGCTGGGCGCTCGATTTCGTCCTTCCGATCGCCTTCATCGCCATGGTCGCGCCCATGTTGCGCACACGCGCGCATCTGATCGCCGCGGCGGTTTCCGTGGTCGTCGTTCTTCTGGGCGCGGGGATTCCGCACAATCTGGGCCTGATCCTGGCCGGGCTGGCGGGAATGATCGCCGGGGCCTGCGCCGAGACGGTGATCGAAGGGAGAGCCGCGGAATGAACGCGCAATTCGACCCCGTGACGCTCTGGACCGTGATCATCGGCATGGCCGTGGGCAGCTTCGCGCTGCGCTTCGTCTTCATCGGCCTGGTGGGCGACCGACCGCTGCCGGCATGGATCTTGCGGCATCTGCGCTATACCGCCGTGGCGATCATACCCGCGCTGGTGGCGCCGCTGGTGGTATGGCCGCCGGCGACCGGCGGCGCACCCGACACGGCCCGGCTGGCGGCGGCGCTCGTGACGGCCGCGACCGGCTATGCCACCCGCAACGTGCTGGCCGCCATGTTCGCCGGCGCGGGCACGCTCTGGGCGCTGCTTTACCTGACCGGATGATTCGCTATCCGCTGTGGGCGGCCGCGTTCAGCTTGGCATTGTTGACCTTCAGTCCTTCCTGAAGATCCTCGCTGTCGTACTCGTAATACTTGTCGTGCGTCACGCCCGGCAGCCTGGAGAACTCTTCCTGCAGCTTGCTGGGAAACATCGAGGCATGGATGCTCTCGAACCCCGGCACCTGCCGCAGCAGATTCGCCGCGGCGTTCGAACACAGCCCGCCCATCACCCGGCCGTTCTGCGTGGCCAGCCGATAGGCGATCTCGGCCTGAGCGGGCGTCACTTCGACCGTCTGGATATCGACGTGGAACGTGCTGCGCGCGTGCGAACCGATATAGGCCTTTTCGACCGCCGGGGTGATGCCATAGAGCACGTCTCCGCGCTCGGGCACGATGTCGGCCTTGAACGACCCGGCGGGGTCGAAAATGATCCGCTCGGAGGCGTTGATCAGCAGCGAACTGTGCGCCCCCTTGCCGGTGCGGTTGTTCACCATCGTGAACAGGGTGATCGATTTCGGCCCGTCGTCCCGATAGGACACCGCCGCGATCTGCGCGTCGGTGGCGTTGCCGGCCGGCCGGTTGGTGCAACCGGCCACGGTCAGGGCGACCAGGCATGACGCCATGGCCGTCCGCAGGGTAGGCATGTTCAGGACGCGAAGATCGCCAGGAAAACGAGAATCGCCAAGATGACGATCACCGACCACGTCATGAATTTCACGAAGGCGTGGAACATCTCCTCGTGTTCGCGAATGTCCATGTCGCCGTGCTTGTGCTCTGCCATGTCAGTCCCTTACGTTCGCGTGTTTTTCCGGTGGATAGCGGATTCGGGGGCGTCTGTCATCAAGTCATTCCGGCACAGGTGGCGCGGCGAGAAGTCAGCCCCGTTCGTCCGGCGCGTCATCCTCGATCTCGGCCGCCAGACGGAACCCGATCCGCTGCGGCGGGCTGTCCTCGCGCGGTTTGGGTACTGCGCGCAGCATCACGCTCAGCTGGCTGACATGCTGGATCAGCTGGGTGCGCGCGCCCGACATGTCGGACCCGTAGAAGGTCAGGATATCGGGATCGAAATAGCCCAGCCCCTCGATCCGCAGCACGCCCGCATCACCCCCGGCAAAGCCCATCGCCACTTCGTGTTCGGCATCGAGCTGCTCCTCGAAGTTGCGAATGTAGAGGATCAGCCGTTCATAGGCCCAGCGGGCCGGGCTCTTCTCGCCGATCGCGGTCAGCAGCTTTTCAGGCACGCGACCAGGGCCGGCGGGTCGGTCGGGGTCCGCGTGAACCTCGTGCATGCGCGGCAGGGCCGCGGCCTCCATCGCCTCGGCCGTGTTTTCCACCCTTTCCACCATCTCGTCAGTCCTTCCGCTGGTAAAGCCACGCCCCGTCCGCGCAGCGCGTGCGCGTCACTTCGCCAGTATGGAACAGATGATTCACATGCGCCACCGCCTCGACCAGCGCCAGCCCGTATTCGCCGTCGCCGATATTGCGCTTGAACAGCGGCGTGAAACATTCGCTCGCGGGCTTGGGCGTATCCAGATGCTCCAGCAGCCGCCGCAGGGCGCCGTGGTGGTTGTCGATCAGCTGCCGCATCCGGAACGCCAGGCCCGTGAACGGCAGCTTGTGCCCGCCCAAGGTCAAGTGGTCATGCCGCGCCAGCAGCGCCAGCCGCTCGCAGGCTTCCAGCCATTCGGCCAGCGGGTCGGCCAGCGGTTCGGTCGCATAGACCCCGATATTGGGGCTGATCGACGAAAGGATCTGGTCGCCGGTGAACACCAGGTTGTCGTCGCGGCTCCAGAAGGTCGCGTGTTCGGGCGCGTGGCCGTTGCCGACATGCACCTCCCAGTCGCGCCCGCCCATGCGGAAGATGTCGCCCTGCTTGATCCGGGTGAATCCCAGCGGCATGGGATAGACCATGTCCGCAAAGTTGAAGGGACGCTCCTGCATCCGCTTTTGCAGGATGTCCGGTGCCATGCCCGCGCTGCGGTAGTAGTCGAGCGTCTCGCGCGGCCATTCCTCCTGCACGTCCAGCGTCAGCATCCGCGCGAACAGCCAGGCGGTGCGGGTGGTGACCAGCTCGGCCCCGTGTTCGGACTGGAACCACCCGGCCAGCCCGATATGGTCGGGGTGGTGATGCGTCGCCACCACCCGCCGCACCGGCCTGCCGCCCAGCGGGCCGGCCATCAGATCGGACCAGATCGCGCGGGTCTTTTTCGAGCCGAAACCGGTGTCGATCACCGTCCAGCCGTCGCCGTCATCCAGCGCATAGACGTTGACGTGATCCAGCTTCATCGGCAGCGGCAGGCGCATCCACAGCACGCCCTCGGCCACCTCGATCGCCTCCCCCGGCGCGGGCGGCGTGTCCCACGGGTAACGCAGCGTGCCGGCCGACGCCCCGTCCACGGCTCAGGCCGCCAGTTCGTCGTTGGTGAGCGCGTAGAGATCCCCCGCCCCGGCCCGCGCCTGCTCCAGCAGCGAGGCATGTTCCGGCAGCATCCGGTGGATGTAGAACCGCGCCAACTTTTCGCGCGGCCCGCCGGGATCGGCCAGCGCCGCGCCCAGATGAGCAAAGCCGCCCAGCACCCGGGCAAAGGCGCGCAAGTAGGGCAGCGCCCCGGCAAAGCGTTCGTTCATGTCGGTCTGTTCGACCAGCCACTCGGTCACTTCGCGCAGGTTTTCGGCCGACTCCCAGACCGGTGTGCCCAGATCGGGGATCGAGGAGCGCGCGGCCTCGGTCCGGGCCTCGATCTCTTCCAGCATTCGGATCGCCGCCTCGCCGCCATCCATCATCTTGCGGCCCACCAGATCCATCGCCTGGATGCCGTTGGTGCCCTCGTAGATCGAGGTCACGCGCACGTCGCGGTAATACTGGGCCGCGCCGGTTTCCTCGATGAAGCCCATGCCGCCGTGCACCTGCTGGCCCAGCTCGGCCACGCGGATGCCGGTTTCGGTACCAAAGGTCTTGGCAATCGGCGTGAGCAACGCGGCGCGCGCCTTGTAGGCCTCATCCCCGGTGGCGTTGGCCACGTCGATGGCGATGGCGCAAGCCAGCAGGATCGCGCGCGACGCGAAGATGTCCGCCTTCATCTCCAGCAGCATCCGCCGCACGTCGGCATGGTCGATGATCGTGCCCGACGGCGTCTTGCCCTGCTTGCGTTCCAGCGCATAGGCCAGCGCCTTCTGCAAGGCGGCCTCGGCCACGCCGACCCCCTGCCCGCCCACGCCGAGGCGGGCGTTGTTCATCATGGTGAACATGCAGGCGAGCCCCTTGTGCGGCTCGCCGATCAGCCAGCCGGTGGCGCCGTCATATTCCATCACGCAGGTGGGCGAGCCGTGCAGCCCCATCTTGTGTTCGAGGCTGACCACGCGCAGGCTGTTGGCGCGGCCGGGGTTGCCGTTCTCGTCGGGGATGAGCTTGGGCACCAGGAACAGGCTGATGCCGCGGGTGCCGGGCGCCCCGTCGGGCAGCCGGGCCAGAACCAGGTGGCAGACGTTTTCGGTAAAGTCGTTGTCGCCCCAGCTGATGAAGATTTTCTGCCCCGAAATCGCATAGGTGCCATCGCCGTTGGGCACGGCCTTGGACGTCAGCGCGCCTACGTCCGACCCCGCCTGCGGTTCGGTCAGGTTCATGGTGCCGGACCATTCGCCGCTCATCAGTTTCGGCAGATAGAGCGCCTTGATCTCGTCGCTGGCGTGATGTTCCAGCGCCTCGATCTGGCCCTGACTCATCAGCGGCGCCATCTGCAGCGACAGGCAGGCGCCGCTCATCATCTCGTTGACCGCGGTGGTCAGGGTGTGCGGCAGCCCCATTCCGCCATATTCGGGGCTCGCGCTCATGCTGATCCAGCCCCCCTCGGCGATCGCCTTCCAGCCCTCGGCAAAGCCCGGAGAGGTGCGCACCACCCCGTTTTCCAGCCGCGCCGGGTGCAGGTCGCCCGCGCGGTTCAGCGGCGCCATCACCTCGTCGCACATCTTGGCCGCTTCGGTCAGGATCGCGTGGACCAGATCGTCGGTCGCCTCGGAAAACCGCTCCGTCTCGGTCACGCGGTTGAACTTCAGAACGTTCCTGAGAAGGAATTCGTATTCAGAGACGGGGGCGCAGTAGGACATTCGTAACCTCTCGTGCATCCGCGGCGCGCTGGCGACCGGATCTGCCGGGGCCAAAGCTGCGGGGTTGGCAACCGCGCAGGGCGCGGCTATTCACTTGCATTCGGGCGAATACCTATCGGAAGCGCCCTGTCATGCAAATCGAAACGCCGCGTCATGCCCATGGATCGCCCCGCGCCGCCCGAAACCCTTGTCCTGACCACGGCCAGCGCGGATCTTGACCGCGCGGCGGCGCTGCTGCGGGCGGGGGAACTGGTCGCCTTTCCGACCGAAACGGTCTACGGGCTGGGCGCGGATGCCCGCAACGGCCGCGCCGTGGCCAGAATCTACGAGGCCAAGGGCCGGCCCAGCTTCAACCCGCTGATCGTGCATGTGGCGGCCCCGGACGACGCGCGCCGCCATGTGCAGTGGACCGATGCCGCCGACCGGCTTGCGCGGGCCTTCTGGCCGGGGCCGCTGACGCTGGTGCTGCCGCTGCGGCCCGGCCACGGCATTTCCGAACTGGTAACGGCGGGGCTGGATACGCTGGCGGTGCGCGTGCCCGCCCACCCCGCGGCGCGGGCGCTGCTGCATGCCTTTGGCGGCCCGCTGGCGGCACCGTCGGCCAACCCTTCGGGCCGGATCAGCCCGACTACGGCGCAGCATGTGCTGGCCGGACTGGCGGGCCGGATCGCGGCGGTGATCGACGATGGCCCCTGCCCGGTGGGCGTGGAATCCACCATCGTCGGACTGGCGGGCGAGGCGCCGGAACTGCTGCGCCCCGGCGGGCTGGCGGCGGAGGCGATCGAGAAAGTGCTGGCCACCCCGCTTCGCCGCCCCGAAACGTCGGACACCGTCACCGCGCCGGGACAGCTGAACTCGCACTATGCGCCGCGCGCCCGCGTGCGCCTGAACGCAACCTCGGCCGAACCGGGCGAGGTGCTGCTGGGCTTTGGCCCGATGGCGTGCGACCTGAACCTGTCGCCTTCCGCCGATCTGGAAGAGGCCGCCGCCAACCTCTTTGGCCACCTGCATCGGCTGGACGCCACGGGCAAGCCGATCGCCGTCGCCCCAATCCCCGATCACGGGCTGGGGCACGCCATCAACGACCGGCTGCGCCGGGCCGCCGCGCCACGCCCCTGAGCTAGAGGCAGGCCTCGAACAAGGCGCGGGTGTTCTCGGGCGTCATCTCGACCGGATTGCCGCCCACGCTGGGATCGGCAAGCGCCTTGCGCGTCAGTTCCTCCAGATCCGGGTCGGTCACGCCAAGCGCGCGCAGGGTCTTCGGAATCCCCAAGCTGGCGTTCAGCTCGCCCACAAAGGCGCAGAACCCGTCGAACCCGCCGTCGATCCCCAGATAGGCCGCCGCCTGCCCGATCACGCCTTCGATCGCGGGGCGGTTGAATTGCAGCACGGCGGGCATGAACATCGCATTCGTTGTGCCGTGATGGGTATGATACATCGCCCCCACCGGGTGGCTCAGCGCATGGATCGCGCCCAGCCCCTTCTGGAACGCGACTGCCCCCATCGCCGCCGCGCTCATCATGTGGGCGCGCGCCTCGATGTCGGTCCCGTCGGCATAGGCGCGCGGCAGATACTCCTTGACCAGCCGCATGCCCTCCAGCGCGATCCCCTGGCTCATCGGGTGGTAATGCGGGGAACAGAACGCCTCGACGCAATGAGCAAAGGCATCGAGCCCTGTGCCCGCAGTGATATGTTTCGGCAGGCCCACGGTCAGTTCCGGGTCGCAGATCACCACGGTCGGCAGCATCTTCGGGTGAAAGATGATCTTCTTTTCCTGCGTCTCGGAGTTGGTCAGCACGCCCGCGCGCCCCACCTCGGACCCGGTCCCGGCCGTCGTCGGCACCGCCACGATCGGCGCGATTCCGTCGGGGTCGGCGCGAGTCCACCAGTCATCCACATCCTCAAAATCCCAGACCGGCCGGGTCTGACCGGACATGAAGGCCAGCACCTTGCCCAGATCCAGCCCCGACCCGCCGCCAAAGGCGATGACTCCGTCGAACCCGCCCGCGCGCCAGACCTTCAGCCCGGCCTCGAGGTTCTTCTCGTTCGGGTTCGGATCGACATCGGCAAAGATTTCCGCCTCCAGCCCCGCCGCCTTCAGCAGACCCAGTGTGCGGGCGGTGATCTCCATGTCGGCCAGCCCCCTGTCGGTGACCAGAAGCGGCCGGGTGATGCCCGCGACCGAACAGGCCTCGGCAATCTCGACAATTCGCCCCGCGCCAAACCGGATCGAGGTCGGATAGGACCAGTTTCCAAACAGTTGCATATTCTTACACCGTCTTTTTCAAGTGATAGGATTTCGGCCGCGTCAGCGCGTGAAAGCCAAGGACGCTCAACCCCGCGCCGCGCCCGGTATCCTTGCATCCAGTCCAGCACAAGCCCGGATCCAGGTAGTCGCAGCGGTTCATGAACACGGTTCCCGTTTGCAACCGCCGCCCGATCTCCTCGGCCTTGTCCGCGTCCCGCGTCCAGATGGAACAGGTCAGCCCGAACCGGCTGTCATTCATCAGCCCGATCGCCTCTTCGTCGTCGCGCACGGCCATGATGCCGACCACGGGACCAAAGGTTTCCTCGCGCATGATCTCCATGTCATGGGTGACACTGGTCAGGATCTGCGGCGTCAGATAGACCCCGCCATCATCCTGCGGGAAGGGCTCGATATGCGCCACGGCCCCCTGCGCCACGGCATCCGCGATCTGCCGCCGCGCCAGTTCGGCAAAGCGGATATTCGCCATCGGCCCGATCGTCGTCTCGGGGTCCAGCGGATTGCCCAGCTTCATCCCTTTCACCAAGGCAACCGACTTTTCGACAAAGGCGTCGAACAGGCTGTCATGGACATAGATCCGCTCGATCCCGCAACAGCACTGGCCCGAGTTGAACATGGCCCCGTCCATCAGCGTCTCGACCGCCGCATCCAGATCCGCATCGGCACGCACATAGCCCGGATCCTTGCCGCCCAGTTCCGTCGAAACGGGGATGAAGGTGCCGGCAGCGGCGCGCTCCATCGCCTGCCCGCCGGCCACCGACCCGGTGAAGTTCACGAAATCCACATGCCGGTTCGCGATCAACGCCTCGGTGGCGTCGTGATCCAGCACCAGGTTCTGGAACACATCTTCGGGAACGCCCGCCGCATGAAACGCCTCGACCAGCCGTTCCCCCACCAGCAGCGTCTGCGCGGCATGTTTCAGCAACACCGTGTTGCCGGCGATCAGCGCCGGCGCCACGGTGTTGATCGCCGTCATGTAGGGGTAGTTCCACGGCGCGATCACCAGCACCACTCCGTGCGGTTCGCGTTCGATCTTGCGCAGGAAAGCGGGCGAATCCTCCACCATGATCGGTGCCAGCGCCTCATGCGCGATATCCGCCATGTAGAGCGCGCGCTCCTCGAACCCCCGAAACTCGCCGCCATAGCGCACCGGCCGGCCCATCTGCCAGGCCAGTTCCTCGGCCATCCGGTCGGTGGTCCTGCCCACCTCCGCCACCGCCGCCCGCACCAGCGCGATCCGCTCGTCCAAAGGCCGCGCGGCCCAGGCCGCCTGCGCCCCCCGAGCCCGGTCCGCCGCCGCCTCGGCCTCCTCCCGCTCCAGAACCCGCCGCTCCAGGTAAACCGACCCGTCGATCGGCGAAATCAACTTGACAGTTCGTGTCATGTCACCACCTCGGGACCGGGTCCGCGCCCCGCCCCTTCATCTTGCTCCAAATACTCCCGCCGGAGGCATCCGGGCGCCGCCAGGCGCCCGGATTTCCGTCAGGCCCGTTCGAACCCGCGCGCGATCTCCCAGTCGGTGACCACCCGGTCGAATTCCTCCTGCTCCCATTCGGCACAACGGGTGTAGTGATCCACCACCGCATCCCCCATCGCCTCGCGCAGCATGGCCGAGTTGCGCAACGTCTCGGTCGCCGCGCGCAGAGTGCGGGGGATCTCGCCGCCCTCGACATCCTCGTAAACGTCGCCGCTGGCCGGCGGCGCCAGTTCCATTCCGTCCTCCAACCCCTTGATTCCGGCGGCAATCATCGCCGCAAGCGCCAGATAGGGATTGATGTCCGACCCGCCGATCCGGCACTCCATCCGCACCGCCTTGGTCCCCTCGCCGCACAGGCGGAACCCGGCGGTGCGGTTGTCCACCGACCAGACCGTCCGGGTCGGCGCAAAGGTGCCCTTCATGAACCGCTTGTAGCTGTTCACATAGGGCGCAAGAAAGAACGTGTAATCCGGCGCATGGGCGATCATGCCGGCGCAGAACTGCCGCATGGTTTCGGACATGCCATGCGCGGCCTCCGGGTCGTAAAAGGCCGGCTCCTCCCCGCGCCACAGCGACAGATGCACATGGCTCGCGCTGCCCACCTTGGCGTGGCTCCATTTCGGCAGGAAACTCGCGGCATGGCCTTGGCTCCACGCAATTTCCTTGGTCGCGTGCTTGGCCAGCGTGTGGTGATCGGCACAGAGCAGCGCCTCGGCATAGCGGATATTCAGCTCTTCCTGCCCGGTTTCCGCCTCGCCCTTGGTGTTTTCCACAGGCACGCCGGCGGCGACCAGATGGTTGCGCAGCGGGCGCATCACCGCCTCTTCCTTGCTGGTCTGCAGGATGTGGTAATCCTCGTTGTAGCCGGAAATCGGCTCCAGATCGCGATAATCCGACTTGCGGATCTCCTCGTAACTCTTTTCAAACAGGAAGAATTCCAGCTCTGTCGCGGCCATCGCCGTCAGCCCCCTTTCGGCCAGGCGCGCGATCTGACGCTTGAGCACCTGGCGCGGGCTGTGGGGGACGGGTTCGTGCGTGTGGTGGTCCAGGATGTCGCACAGCACCATTGCCGTGCCCTCCAGCCAGGGCAGCGGCCGGATCGTCGTCAGATCGGGCTTCATCACATAATCGCCATAGCCCGCCGCCCAGCTCGTGGCCTTGTAGCCGTCGGGCGTCGCCATCTCCAGATCGGTCGCCAGCAGGTAGTTGCAGCAATGGGTCTCTTCCCAGGCGTGATCGATGAAGTTCGCCGCGTGGAACCGCTTGCCCATCAGGCGGCCCTGCATGTCCACGAGACAGACAAGCACTGTGTCGATGCTTCCGTCCTCGACGCGCGATTTCAGATAGTCAAAGCTCCAGGGGGCAGGCATTGGCGTTCATCCCGTTTGTCAGTCGCGGATCGGCCCCGGCGCGAACCGGGGCCTCTCGGTTGCCAGGGGCGCGGCCCGGCCGGGCCGCGTCCATGTCAGGTATAGCGATAGGGCCGGCCGGCCTTGGCCATCACGGCGTTGTATTCCTTGATCTTGGCGACCACCTGCGCCTTGACCTCGGACTCGCTGGCGATCTCGTCCCAGAACTTCTGCGCCTCGGCCTCGACCTGGGCCCATTCCTCGTCCGGGATCGCGGTCAGCTTCAGCTTGGTGCCGTTGACCCGCAGCGCGGCCTCGCCGCCCCAATACCACCACTGCCGGCGGTAATGGCTGGAATCGCAGCACACCTGGAACAGCGTCTTGAGGTGATCGGGCAGATCCGCCCACCGTTGCATGTTGACGAAGAAATGCCCGATCCACGCGCCCGAGATGTTGTTGGTCAGGAAATAGTCGGTCACGTCCGCCCAACCGACGGTGTAGTCCTCGGTGATGCCCGACCAGGCGATGGCGTCGATCTCGCCGGTCTGCAGGGCGACCTCGACGTCTTCCCAGGGCAGCGTCACCGGCACGATGCCGAAACGCGACATGAACCGCCCCGCGGTGGGAAAAGTGAAGACTCGCAGTCCGTCCAGATCCTTCAGCGAAGTCACCGGCTTCTTGGTAGCGAAATGGCACGGATCCCAGGCCCCGGCCGAGATGTGCTGGACGCCCACCTTGGCGTATTCGGCCTTCCAGATCTCGTCCAGGCCATACTGATTGAACAGCACCGGCACATCCAGGCTGTAGCGCAGGGCAAAGGGGAAATAGCCGCCGAACACGGTCACTTCGGTGGGCGAGGCCATGGAATCGTCATCCGACTGCACCGCGTCGATCGTGCCCTTCTGCATCGCCCGGAACAGCTCGCCCGTGGGCACCAGCTGGTCGGCGGTATAGAGCTCGATCTGCATCTCGTCGCCGGCAATGGCGTTGAACTTGTCCACCATCGGCTTGACCACCTGCTCGGCCAAAGCCGGGCCGGCATAGGTCTGAAGCCGCCACTTGATCTTGGCGCCTTGGGCGTGAACGGCCGGGGCGGCGAGGCTCGCCGCAGCGCCGACGCCGGCGGTTTTCAAAAACTTGCGTCTTGTCGTCATATCGAAGTCTCCTTGCTGAACTTTGCTTTCAGTGTTGTGCCCGGCTCCTTTGGCGGAGTTCTTGTTGTCATCGTGATCCCGTCTCATCGTCATCGCCCCTCGTAGACCAGTTCCGGCAGCCACAGCGCGATCTCGGGGAAGATCATGTTGATGGCCAAGGCAAAGATCATCACGCCGACAAAGGGGATGATGGATCCGTAGATGTCGCGCATGGTGATCTCGGGCGGGGCCATGGCGCGCATGAGGAACAGGTTGTAGCCGAAGGGCGGCGTCATGTAGGCGATCTGCGTGGTGATCGTATAGAGCACGCCATACCACACCAGGTCGAAGCCCAGTTCGCGCACCAGCGGAATATAGAGCGGCGCCACGATCACCAGCATCGCCGTGTCGTCCAGAAAGGTGCCCATCACCAGAAAGCTCAGCTGCATCAGCACCAGGATCATCCAGGGGGAAAGCCCCAGCCGTTCGGTGAACAGCCTGTCGATCGCCTGCACCGCGCCCAGCCCGTCAAACACCGCGCCGAACCCCATCGCGGCGACGATGATGAACATGAACATGCAGCTGACCGCCAGCGTCGAGCGCACCGATTTCTCGAACACCTTCCAGGTCATGCGCCGCTTGATGACGGCGGCGACAAAGGCGGTCATGGCACCGATGGCCGAGCTTTCGGTGAGCGACGTCCAGCCCTTCACGAAGGGGAACATCATGGCAAAAAAGATCGCCAGCGGCAGAAGCCCCGCCCGCAGCAGACGCAGCTTTTCGGTCATGGTGATCTCGGCCCGTTCCTCAGCGCTCAGCGTCGGTCCCAGCGACGGCGTGATCCGGCAACGGATATAGATGTAGATGATGAACAGCGCCGCCATCATCAGCCCCGGAATGACGCCGGCCAGCCACAGCTGCCCCACCGGCTGGCGGGCAATCATCGCATAGAGTACCAACACCACCGAAGGCGGCACGAGGATGCCAAGGCTGGATCCCGCCTGGATCACCCCGGTGATCATCTTCTTGTCGTAGTCGCGCTTCAGCAGTTCGGGCAGCGCGATCGTCGCCCCGATCGCCATGCCCGCGACCGAAAGCCCGTTCATGGCCGAGATCAGCACCATCAGCCCGATCGTGCCGATCGCCAGCCCGCCGGGCACGGGCCCCATCCAGACGTGAAACATTCTGTAAAGGTCGTCGGCGATCTTCGATTCCGACAGCACGTAGCCCATGAAGATGAACATCGGCAGGGTCAGAAGCGGATACCACTTCATCAGCTTCATCACCGCCGCAAAGGGAATGTCCGACCCGCCCGTCCCCCACAGCCACAGCGCCGAAATGGCCGCCACAAAGCCGATCGCGCCGAACACGCGCTGCCCGGTCAACAGCATCACCATCATGACCGAGAACATGAAGAGGGCGATCATCTCATGGGACATCAGGCGCCCTCCTCTTCACGGAGGTCGTCACAGATGTCTTCTTCGTGGTGCTTGTGGGCGGGGGAGTCCTTGTAGAGATCGACCCCCCGGATCAGGGCCAGATCCTTGAAGAACTCGGAAACCGCCTGCAGCAGCATCAGGAAGATGCCGATCGTGGCAATGACCTTGACCGGCCAGAGATAGGGCCGCCACGCGGTGGGGGACCGTTCGATATAGCCCAGCTTTTCGGCCGCCGCGTCCGGCCCGCCGGTCAGCAGCGCGGCAAAGAAGTCGCGGAAGAAGTGATAGGGCTGATCCCCGAAATAGCCCAGCGAATAGGCGGTGGATTCGATCGCCCCGTGGATCATCACCGCCAGGTAGAAGATCAGGAACCAGATGGTGAAGACGTCCATCCACGCCTTCTGCCGCGGGGTCCAGCTGCCATAGAACAGGTCCATCCGCACATTCGCCCCCAGCTGGATCGAATAGGGCCCGCCCAGCAGGTAATAGGCCACCAGCGCGAACTGCGCGACCTCCAGCGTCCAGCGCGACGGCACGAACAGAGTCTTGCTGATCGACGACCACAGCAGCACCGCGACCATCACGAACAGGCCATACATGATGATCCGGCCCAGCCGGTAGTTGATCGCATCCACCGTGCGCACATATCCGACGATCACGCGGGGCATGGGAACTCCGGTTTCATCCTTTCCGTTCTCCTCCCTCTTTCGCGGCGGCAATGGCTTCCTCCAACCATCCCGCCAGCAACCGCGCCATCCCGGCGCAGTCGTCGGGGGTGCGAAGAAGATCGTTCCGCACCTCGATCATCACGTTCAGCAGCCCGCGCGGCAGCCCGTGGCGGCGCAGCGTGTAGGTCACGCCGTCCTCGGGGCCGTAGGGGTCATTGCGGGCGACCCGCAGCTCCGTGTGCCGGCCGGCGCTCTCCAGCATGGCATCGGCCAGCCGCGAATCCGTGTCGTGCAGGATGCCGATCTGCGCCGCGCGCGGCCGGCCCATGTAGACCGGCGTGAAACTGTGCACCGTCACCAGAACCGGCGGGTCCGCGCGCGCATCCAGCGTTTGTTCCACCAGCGCCGAGAAGGGCACGAACACCTCGCGCACCCGCTGCGCCCGCTGCGCCTCGGTCAGCCCCTCGTTGCCCGGCACCACGATTCGTTCGCTGCGCGCGGGCATCGCGTCCGGCGCCTCGGGCGGGCGGTTACAGTCATAGACCAGGCGGCTGACGCAGGAATGGACCAGCGGCGCGTCCATCGCCTCGGCCATGGCCCGGGCCGTGTCCAGCGCACCGATGTCCCAGGCCGCGTGAGACCGCCGGCCGGCCTCGTTCAACCCCAGCCCGCCCAGGGCGGCCGGGATGAACCGGCTGGCATGTTCGCAGACCAGAACGACCCCGGCCCGCCCGCCGGGATTGAAGACGCGCGCCGCGGGGCGTTCGTCTTCGGTCAGCAAAAGTGAATCGGTGTCGGCAGCCATGTGAAACATTGGCTACAGCATTCATTCACCTGTCAAGAATTTTTCTGTAGACATATTTTCACAGACCAATAACCTGTAACAAACGCTAAAATACGAGGCACCCGTGGCCCCCACGACGCGACTGGTCAAGCAGATGATTCAGGACAGCATGGACGACCTGACCCGGTCGGAACGCCAGCTGGCCTCGGTTCTGCTGCAGGATTACCCGATGGCGGGACTGCAATCGATCACCAGGCTGGCCACGGCGGCGGGCGTATCCACCCCGACCGTCATCCGCATGGCCCGCAAGCTGGGATTCGAGGGCTTCCCGGCGCTTCAGGACGCGCTGCGCGCCGAACTCGCCGCACAGATCAAGAAGCCGATTTCCAAGCGCGACGACTGGGGCTCCGATGACGGCGCGCGCCACCTTCTGTCCCGCTTTGCCGAAGCCGTCAGCGAAAACATGCGCCACACGCTGGACCGGATCGATCCCGCCCTTTTCGACACGGTGGCACGGGTGCTGGCCGACACGCGCCGGACGGTTTACGTCGTGGGCGGCCGGATCACCCGGTCGAACGCGGACTACCTGTTCAACCATCTCCAGATCATCCGCCCCCATGTCACGCAGCTGGGCAACTCCACCAATGTCTGGCCGCAATATCTGCTGGACATGGATGACCGCACCGTTCTGGTGATCTTCGACATCCGCCGCTACGAGGCCGATCTGGAGCGGCTGGCCAAACTGGCCAGCGAACGCGGTGCCACGGTGGTGCTGTTCACCGATCAATGGGGCTCGCCGATCGGACGGGTTGCCGATTTCACCTTTCACGGGCTGGTCGAGGCGCCGTCGAGCTGGGATTCGACCATAGCGCTGATGCTGATCGCCGAAGCTCTGATCGCCGAGGTGCAGAACATGCGCTGGGAAGAGGCCCGCGAGCGGATCGAGGAGCTGGAGGCGATGTTTTCCTCCACCCGGCTGTTCCGCTCGCAGGGGGGGCTGAAGCCGGACGGATGCGAGGCGTGATTTTTTTGCACAAGGCATTTTTTTCGCCAAACCCCGCTTGACGGGAAATGGCCGGCACCATAATACACCCGGGCATCCGGGATGACCCGGATCGGCAGCGAGCGGTTGTAGCTCAGTTGGTTAGAGTACCGGCCTGTCACGCCGGGGGTCGCGGGTTCGAGCCCCGTCAACCGCGCCACCGCTGCCAGAACCCCGGCCCGGGAAGGGCACCGAAAATGCGCGGTTGTAGCTCAGTTGGTTAGAGTACCGGCCTGTCACGCCGGGGGTCGCGGGTTCGAGCCCCGTCAACCGCGCCACTTCTTCTTTCGCAGAGGGTTTGCATATGGGCGCGCTGCTGGATCAGGTTTCATGGCCGCTGGCGATCATTGCCGCGCTGACGCTGGGCTTGGCGCCGTTCCTGCCCGAGCCGCATATCTGGGAAAAGCTGAAGATGCTGGCGGCGGGCACGCTGACGCGCCCGATCGACATCTTCGACCTCATCCTGCACGCGGCCCCCTGGGCGCTGCTGCTGGCCAAGACGGTCCGGTCAGTCACGACCGCAAACCCCGGCTAAGCGCCGAATCCCGTCAGAAATCCAGGAAAAGATCGTCGTAGCAGTAGTTCCGTGCCGAGGCGGCGGTCAGGTTCTCTCCCACCTTCTTCACCGACAGCGAATAACTGTCCGGCGCCGGTCCCTCCGGCGGCGGCGTCAGCGAGAACCGCACGCCCCGCTTGCCGGACCGGAACTGGCTGGCGCCGATCGGAACCGACACATAAATCCGCTGGGTCGCGGCCGTTCGCAGCTGGGTGATCGCGTAGTCGCCCGCAGCGCACCAGTAGTCCTGGGTCCGGGAACTGCTGCGGTTCACCACCTCGAACACGCCCTTCGAAATCGGGAACACCTCGCTGCGATTGACAGCACGCCATTGGGCGGACGCCATCCCCGGCAACGCGATCAGTCCGGCCGCCACGATGGCCCGGAACGCCAATGATGTCCGCATCCTGTTCATTCCCGAACCTTCACGCCTAGAATCGCCCGAAAGGGACATTGCACTGGGTATTGGCCAACTGGACGGACATGTGCTCTCCTGCCTTCAGGGAATTGAGACTGATCGACCCGCCGGAAGGCGTCACCCCGGCCGCGGCGGGATCCAGCGTGAACTGGACCGCCGTTCGGCGGTTCGTGGTGACGCTGGGCCCTCGACCGCGCACTACGAAAATCTCGGCACTCCAGGACGCCCCCAACTGCATCCGCGCATATTCCGAGGCAGCGCACCAGATGTCGGGGCCGTTCGACGCGCCGCGCGGAACCACCTCGAAAACGGCGGCGTCGACCTGATTCACGCGCGCCCCGTTGCGGCTGGTAAAGGCATAGGCTGGCTGCGCGGCCACGGCAAAGGTCAACACCGCGGCAAAGACATGGAAAAAACGCATCGGAACAATCCCCTCAAGCCAGCGGCGACATGCTATCCCAACTCCGGCAGGTTGCCACGTCAAATATCCGTCAGCGCCGACAATTCGCCCCCATCATCCGTCTGCCCCCCTTGACCTTGCCCCGCCTTTGCGGCCACATCGCGGAACCTTCCGACGGAGTCCGACATGCATACGCCAGCCATCACCGGAACCGGTGTCTTCACGCCCGAACAGGTCATCACCAACGCCGAACTGGTCGCGGCCTACAACGCCTATGCCGACCGTTTCAACGCCGAACATGCCGAAGAGATCGCCGCCGGAACGGTCGAGGCCAAGGAACACTCGTCCGAGGAGTTCATCGTCAAAGCCTCGGGCATCGAGCGGCGGCATGTGATCGACAAGACGGGCATCCTGGATCCGCAGGTGATGCACCCGCTGCTGCGCCAGCGCAGCGACGATGAACCCTCGCTGATGGCGGAAATGGCGCTGGACGCCGCGCACAAGGCCTTCTCGCAGTCCGGCAAGACGCCTGCGGACGTGGATGCCGTGATCTGCGCCGCGTCGAACATGGAACGGGCCTATCCGGCCATGGCCGTGGAAATCCAGAATCTGTTGGGGATCAAGGGCTTTGCCTTCGACATGAACGTGGCCTGTTCGTCGGCCACCTTCGGCATTCAGGCCGCCGCCGACATGATCCGGGCCGGCACGGTCCGCTCGGCGCTGGTGGTCAACCCCGAGATCTGCTCGGGCCACCTGGAGTGGCGCGACCGCGATTGCCACTTCATCTTTGGCGATGTGGCGACCGCCACGCTGATCGAACGGGTCGAAGACGCAAGGGGCCCGCATTTCGTGATCCGGTCCACCCGCTGCGCCACGCAGTTTTCCAACAACATCCGAAACAACAACGGCTTTCTTCGCCGCTGCCGGCCCGACGGGATGAAGGACCGGCGCGACATGCAGTTCATGCAAAACGGCCGCAAGGTGTTCAAGGAAGTCGTGCCGATGGTCAGCCAGCACATCGCCGAGCACATGGCCGCCGAAGGGATCGCGCCATCGGACCTGAAACGGATGTGGCTGCATCAGGCCAACAAGTCGATGAACGACTTCATCGGCAAGAAGGTGCTGGGCCGCACGCCCACCCCCGAGGAACAGCCCAACATTCTGCAGGAATACGCCAACACCTCGTCCGCGGGGTCGATCATCGCGTTCTCGCAGAATTCCGACGACCTGAGCGATGGCGACATCGGCGTGATCTGTTCGTTCGGCGCGGGCTATTCGGTCGGATCCGTGATCGTCGAGCGCCGCAGCGCCGCCTGATCCGGGCACCTGATCCGGGGCGTCATTTCACCACCGAAACCTTCTGCTCCTCGAGATGCAGCTTCATCTCGACCAGGACCTGCTGCAGCGCCTGGGTTTCCTGCAGCAGCCGCTTGGCCTCGGCGGCGGTGATGACCCCGTCCTCGATCGCCTGCTGGTATTCCGCCATCAGCATTGCGAACCGCTGGCTCAGCGCGACCACATCCGCATTCACCCCGCCGTCGCGCGCCGCGTTCGGGCGGCGATGGTTATCATCGAAGGAAATCGAGATACCCTGCAGTTCGGCCAGCGCCCCGGTCACATGCGGATAGGACGCCGCCGCCTCGAGCTGCGCCACCGCGTCCACCGGCATGAACCGGTCGGCGTGTTCCTCATGCTCGGAATAATACCGCCCCAACGTAGCCTTGGACTTGCCCGTGATCCGGCAGGCCGCCTCGATCCCGACATCCTTGACCAGGGCCTCGGTATGTTTCTTCAGATAGGCGCCGATATCGGCCATGCGTGTCCCCCCGGTCGCGCTCCGGCCGCCTTCCCGCCAGCCGGGGGAAGATGCGCCGACTTTTCCCATTAACGACTTGTAAGCGAACTGCGATGCTCTTGTCATCCCCTCGGTGAAACGGGGGGACCGTGAGTGGTGGGCGGCAATTTCCGTCAGTTAAAGAGTGGGCCGCGGGGGTGTTGTCACCAAGTGTTTTCCCGCGGCTCGGACTGCCGAGCGGGTCGGCTGCATGTCCATCCCCAGGGACAAGTGTCCCCATGTCATGGACCCGCTCGAGCAGACCGGATTTCCCGCGCCTGCGGGCGCTTGCCGCTGCGCCGGACAGCGCGTAAACGGCCGTCATGGCCAAGCTCTACTTCAACTACTCGACCATGAATGCCGGCAAGTCCACGGTGCTCTTGCAGGCGGCGCACAACTACCGCGAAAACGGGATGGAAACCTATCTGCTGACCGCGCGGATCGACGACCGCGCGGGGCCGGGACGGATCGCGTCGCGCATCGGCATCGGCGCGCAGGCCGACACCTTCCAGGCCGGCGACGATCTGTTCGCGCGAATCCGGGCGCGGCTGGAACGGGGTCCGGTCGCCTGCGTCTTTGTGGACGAGGCGCAGTTTCTGACCCCCGAACAGGTCTGGCAACTGGCGCGCGCGGTCGATGATCTGGGCGTGCCGGTGCTGTGCTATGGTCTGCGGGTGGATTTCCGGGGCCAGCTTTTCCCCGGTTCGGCCACGCTTCTGGCGCTGGCCGACGAGATGCGCGAGGTGCGCACCATCTGCCATTGCGGGCGCAAGGCGACGATGGTGGTGCGCAAGGACGAAACCGGGCGCGTCCTGACCGATGGAGATCAGGTGCAGATCGGCGGCAACGAAACCTATGTCAGCCTTTGCCGCCGCCACTGGCGCGAGGCAGTGGGCGATCGCTGAGGCGCTAGAACAGCCGCCCACCGCTGGGCACGTCCTTGTCCGGCGCAATCAGAACGACCTCGCCCGCCGCATCCGGCACGCCCAGAACCAGCACTTCGGACATGAACTTGCCGATCTGGCGCGGCGGGAAATTGACCACCGCCATCACCTGACGCCCGACCAGATCCTCGGGCGCATAATGCGCGGTCAGCTGGGCCGAGGACTTTTTCTCTCCGATTTCGGGGCCGAAATCGACCCACAGCTTGATCGCGGGCTTGCGCGCCTCGGGATAGGGTTCCGCGCGGGTCACGCGGCCCACGCGGATATCCACCTTGAGGAAATCGTCAAAGGATATCTCATCCACGGGACAGCTCCTTCGACCGTTCGGTGGCCGCCGCCACCGCGCGCCGCATCAGGGCCGGAAAGCCGGTTTCGGGATCCATCAGAACCTCCAGCGCGGCCTGCGTGGTGCCGCCGGGGCTGGTGACATTCACCCGCAGCTGCGCGGGCGATTCGTCGGACGCCTCGGCCAGCGCCCCTGCCCCGGCCACGGTCGCCTTGGCCAGAGTCATCGCCAGATCCGCCGGCAGGCCCTGCGCTTCGCCCGCCGCAGCCAGCGTTTCGATCAGGTGGAATACATAGGCCGGGCCCGAGCCGCTGACCCCGGTCACCGCGTCCATCTGCGATTCGCTCTCCAGCCGCACCGTCCGCCCCACGGCGGCCAGCAGCGATTCGGCCATTTCCATGTCGGATTCGGTCGCATGGGCGTTGCCGATCAGCGCGGTGATGCCCCGCCGGATGGCCGCCGGGGTGTTCGGCATGGCGCGAATGACGGGGGTGCCCGCGCCCATTGCCTGTTCGAACGCCGCAATCGGCGTGCCGGCGGCGATCGACAGGAACACCGTCCCGCCGCCGCCCAGTGCCTTGAGCGCCGGCAGCGCCTCGCCCATCATCTGCGGCTTGACCGCGACCAGCGCGATTGCCGGTCGTTCCGGCAGCGGCGCGTTCAGATGCACCCCCTGACGCTTCAGCCAATCGGACGGGTTGGGATCGATCACCCAGACCGAGGCCGGCGACAGCCCGCCCTCGAGCCAGCCGGCCAGCAGGGCCGACCCCATCTTGCCACAGCCCAGAAGCACCAGCCCCTGGTCGGCGACGCGCGACATGCTCATGAAATGCCCCTCCCCTGATCGTTCGGTTCGGGGCCCAGACTTACGCTCGGCCGTAGGCCTCTGCAATGGCGACGTCCAGCGCCTGTGCCGGGCTCTTGTCGCCCCACAGCAGCACCTGCACCGCCGGATAGTAGCGTTCGGCGCTCAGCACCGCGGCGCTGATCATCGTGTCGATCTGTTCGGGCGAAGCCACCTGCCCGCCCGCCAGCACCAGACCATAACGATAGATCATCATCTGCTGTTCGGCCCAGTAGGTGAAAGAGCCGGCCCAGCACTTGTCATTGATCTCGTTCAGCAGGTGATACAGTTCGGGCAGCCGTTCTTCGGGCGGCTGCATCTCGAAACTGCAGATCAGCCGCAGCGTTTCGTCGTAGCCCGACCAGGCCAGCGTGATCGAATAGGTCCGCCACTGGCCCTCGACCGCCATCGCGATCTGGTCGTCCCCGATCCGGTCGAAGTCCCATTCGTGATGCTCGGCCAGATGCTCGACAATGTCGATGGGATGGATTTCCTCTTCGAAGATCTGCTCGGAAAGGGCCATGACGTCACCTCTCGGTTCTCTGCCAGCCTGAGCGGGATCTTGGCGTTCGCCCGGATCACGCCCCAAGAACTGGTTGCCTGCTCAAGAAACCTGCGTGTTTCGCAGTGTTCCTACCAGATATGGTGCTGCGCCCAAGGCGATCTGGCAAGCATTATTTTGGGGATAACGCCAATAAGTTGTGGATGAGCCCGGCCCGTGCCCGAGATGTTGGCGGCCTTCTCCGACCGAGGCACGACAAATGGCGGCCCGATCTACCGGGCCGCCATTCGATGGGAAACGGGCTGTCGGTCAGTCCGCCGGCATCCGCGATTCGACGATCTCCGCCCACCAGGAACATCCGGCGGGAATCGCCTCGTCGTTGAAGTTGTATTCGGGGTGGTGGACCATCGCGGTGTCGCCATTGCCGACCAGGATATAGGCGCCGGGCCGTTCCTCGAGCATGAAGGCAAAGTCCTCGCCCCCCATGACCAGCGGGGCCTCGTCGCACTGACCGGATACCTTGCGCGCGACATGCGCCGCGAATTCGGTCTGTTCGGGGCTGTTTACCATCACCGGATAGCCGCGGTGATAGTCGATGCTCACCGAACCCCCGAAGGTCGCCGCGACGCCGTTGCAGATCTCCTTGAGCCGGTTCTCGGCCAGATCCCGCATTGCATGACTCATGGTGCGCACCGTGCCGCGCAGGTGCACCTTTTGCGGAATCACGTTGAAGGCGGTCGAGGAGGTTTCAAAGGACGTCACCGACACCACCACCTGGTCCACCGGGTCGGCATTGCGGCTGGCGATGGTCTGCAGCGCCAGCACCGCCTGCGCGGCCATCACCGTGGTATCCACCGTCTCCTGCGGCTTGGCCGCGTGACCGCCCTTGCCCTCGAACTCGATGTCGAACTGGTCGGTGGCGGCGAAGAAGGCGCCGGGGCGGATTGCGAAACTGCCCACCGGCTTGCCCGGCCAGTTGTGCATGCCATAGACCTCCTGGATGCCCCAGCGCTCCATCAGGCCGTCGTCGCACATCTCCTTGCCGCCGCCCCCGCCTTCCTCAGCGGGCTGGAAGATGACGACCGCCGTGCCGTTGAAATTGCGCGTCTCGGCCAGGTATTTCGCCGCCCCCAGCAGCATCGCCGTGTGCCCGTCATGGCCGCAGGCATGCATCGCGCCGGGTGTTTTGGAGGCATAACCGACTCCGGTCTGTTCATGGATCGGCAGCGCGTCCATATCGGCGCGCAGCCCGATCACCCGCCCCGAATCGGTGGACTTGCCCTTGATCACGCCAACGACTCCGGTGCGGCCGATGCCGGTCACCACCTCGTCGCAGCCGAATTCTCGCAGCTTTTCGGCCACCAGCGCACTGGTGCGATGGGTTTCGAACAGGATCTCGGGATGTTCGTGGATGTCCCGCCGCCAAGCGGTGATCTCGTCATGCAGTTCTGCAAAGCGGTTCTTGACTGGCATCGGCTCTCACACTCCTTTTCACAATTCTCTCGGGCGGCGCTCAGCCGGCCCGCAGCCGCTCCAGCAGCCGTTCCATGAAGGCCTGACCGGCCCGGAACTGCGCCACGGTCAGGTATTCGTCGGGCTGGTGCGCCTGCGCGATGTCGCCGGGGCCGCAGATCACGGCGGAATAGCCGGCGTGCTGGAACTGGCCGGCCTCAGTGCCGTAGCTGACCACATGCACGCCGTTGTCGCCGGTGATGGCGCGCGCCAGCGCCTCGGCCTCGCCGCCACGACCGCCCTGCCCCTCGGGCACCAACGGCGGCACGTCAAAGATCTGTTCCAGCGCGATTCCCGCCTCGGGGCGCACCGCCTTCATGCCCTCCTCGACCGCGCGCACCTTTTGCAGATAGCGCAGCGACCAGTCCTCGGGGTCCTCGCCGGGCACCACGCGGAAGGTCATGACAAAGCGACAGTCGCGGGCGGTGATGTTTTCCGCCGTGCCGCCGTGGACGGTGCCCACATGCGCCGTGGTCCAGGGCGGGTCGAACAGCGCGGCAAGGTCCGAGGGCGGCCGGGCGGCGTTTTCGGCATTCACCGCATTGGCCCAGTCGATCAGCCGCGCCGCCTCCATCACGGCGCTGACGCCCTGATGCAGCAACGACGAATGCACCTCGACCCCCGTGACACGGGTGGCGATGCCGATGCTGCCCTTGTGGCCGGTGACGGCCTGCATCATCGACGGCTCGCCCACGATCACCGCGCTGCCCTTGGGCAGAACCGTCTGCATCGCCTCGATCATGCCCGGCGCGCCGGTGCAGCCGACCTCTTCGTCATAGCTCAGCGCCAGTTGCAGCGGCCGGGCCACGCCGCGCGCATGCGCCTCGACCAGCGCCCAGATCGCCAGTGCGTCAAACCCCTTCATGTCGCAGGTGCCGCGCCCGTAGAGCCGCCCGTCGCGTTCCACCAGCCGGAACGGATCGCTTGCCCAGGGCTGGCCGTCCACGGGCACCACGTCGGTATGGCCCGACAGAACCACGGCGCCCTCCTGCCACGGGCCGACATGGGCGAAAAGCGCCGCCTTTTCGTTGTCTTCGCTGTAGTGCCGGTGGGCGGTGATGCCGTGGCCCTTCAGATACTCCTCGACCCAGTCCACCAGCGGCAGGTTCGACTCGCGGCTGACCGTCGGGAACGAAATCAGGCGTTCGAGAATCTCCAGCGGCGACAGCTTTGCGGCCATGCCCACCTCAATACCCGCTGTCGGTCGTCAGCACGAAATGGCCGGGCTCGACCTCTTCGTATTCCGACGGCGCGGGTTCGTAATCCAAAGGATGAATGGGCGACGGTATCGGTTTGAAGTTCAAATCCTTTTCCGACTTGCGCCTATGCGGATCGGCGATCGGCACCGCCTTCATCAGCGCCTGGGTATAGGGGTGACGGGGGTTTTCGAACACCGCCTGCCGCGGCCCCATCTCGACGATCCGGCCCAGATACATGACCCCCACATGATGGCTGACCCGCTCCACCACCGCCATGTCGTGGCTGATGAACAGGAAGGACAGCCCCAGTTCCGCCTGCAGCTCCATCATCAGGTTCAGAACCTGCGCCTGCACGCTCACGTCCAGCGCCGACACCGATTCGTCGGCAACGATCAGCTTGGGATTCAGCGCAAGCGCCCGCGCGATCGCCACCCGTTGGCGCTGTCCGCCGGACAGCTCGTGCGGATAGCGGCGCAGGAAACTGCGCGGCAGTTCCACCCGGTCGAACAGATGCGCCACGCGGTCGGTGATCTCGCTGCCCGAGGCGATGCCGTAGTTGCGCAGCGGTTCGGCCACCTGATCGACCAGCTGCATCTGCGGATTGAGCGAGGCGAAGGGATCCTGAAAGATCATCTGCATGTTGCGCCGCGCCTCGCGCAGGCCGTCGGCGTCGAGCTTCATGATGTCCAGGCCGTCCAGGTCGATCTCGCCGGCCAGCGGCTCCACCAGCCGCAGGATGGAGCGCCCCGCCGAGGACTTGCCGCAGCCCGATTCGCCCACCAGGCTGAGCGTCTGGCCCTTGTTGAGCGTGAATGACACGTCCTCTACCGCGTGGACATTGGCGATGGTGCGGCGGAAAAAGCCCCCCTTGACCGGGAACCGCGTGACCAGCCCGCGCACCTGCAAGAGCGGCTCGTCCGTGCCCCGGATGGGGCGCAGATCCTGATCCTCGACCCCCAGAAGCCGCATCGGTTCCGGGTCCGGCCTGCCGCGCATCTCGCCCAGTTTCGGCACCGCCGCCAAAAGCGCCTTTGTGTAGTCATGCCGGGGGTTTGCAAAGATTTCCTCAACCGGCCCTTCCTCGACCTTGCGGCCGCGATACATGACCACCACCCGGTCGGCCATCTGCGCAACCACGGCCATGTCGTGGGTGATGAACATCACCGCCGTGCCGGTTTCCCGCTTGAGCCGGTTCATCAGCGCCAGGATCTCGGCCTGGATCGTCACGTCCAGCGCCGTGGTCGGTTCGTCCGCGATCAGCAGGCGCGGTTCGCAGGCCATGGCCATGGCGATCACCACCCGCTGGCGCATGCCCCCCGACAGTTCGTGCGGATACTGTTTCAGCCGCCGCTCGGGTTCGGGGATTCGCACCTGCCGCAGCAGCTCCACCGCGCGCGCCTCGGCCTCGGCGCGGGTCATCCCCATATGCAGGCGCAACCCTTCGGTGAGCTGCCGGCCCACGGTGAAAACCGGGTTCAGAGCGGTCATCGGCTCCTGAAAGATCATGCCGATTTCGTTGCCGCGGATGTGGCGCATCAGGTTGGTGTCGGCCTGCGCCAGATCAACCACGCCGCCCTCGCGCCGGTCGAACAGCAGACGCCCGCCCGCGATATGGCCGCCGCCGAATTCCACCAGCCGCATCAGCGACAGCGACGACACCGATTTGCCGGATCCCGATTCGCCCACGATGCAGACGGTTTCGCCGGGCTTGATGTCGAAGGACACGTCCTCCACCCCAACGACGGTGCCGTCGCGGGTTTCGAATTCGACCCTGAGCCTTTCGACCTTGGCAAGCGGTTGATCCAGCGGTTGATCGAGCACGTCAGCCCCCCCTGTTGTCGCGCCCCGGACGCTAAGACCAGCCGCACCCCGAAGTCAAACCCCAGACTGAAATTCCCATTACACGGGCTTGCAATTTTGAAAACTTCTGTTTCGATAGCTGCGTATCCGCGGACCGGGGGGCGCTGCGCCGCATTGTTGAAACCATCGTTAACAAGTTGTTGCAAAAGCGTTCCCGGACTTCGCGGCACCGGACCCACCGGCACAAGGCCCGTGGGCCGCAACGAACACGAGAGTGTCCAAAACGGGAGAACATGATGAAGATGAAGGCGCTTTTGCTCGGGGCTGCGGCCTCGTTGGCTCTGGCCCCCGCGGCATTTGCCGGTCGCGGAACAGATGGCGAGGTGAAGATCCTCTACTGGCAGGCTCCGTCGATCCTGAACCCCTATCTGTCGGGCGGCACCAAGGACGTGGAATCGGCCTCGATGATCATCGAGCCGCTGGCGCGCTATGACGAAAAAGGCAACATGGTGCCCTTCCTCGCCCAGGAAATTCCGACGCTGGAAAACGGCGGCGTCTCCGAGGATCTGACCACCATCACCTGGAAGCTGAAGCCCGGCCTGAAATGGTCCGACGGCACGCCGGTCACCTCCGAGGACGTGAAGTTCACCGCGGACTACTGCATGCACCCCGAAGGCGGCTGCGCGCAGCTGTCGTTCTTTGACGGGGTGGAAAAGGTGGAGACCCTGGACGAGCTGACCGTCAAGGTCACCTTCGACCAGCCCAAGCCCAACCCCTATGGCCCCTTCGTCGGCGGCCAGTCGCCGATCATCCAGAAGAAGCAGTTCGAAAACTGCATGGGCGCCAAGGCCCCCGAATGCACCGAAGCCAACTTCAACCCGATCGGCACCGGGCCGTTCAAGGTGGTCGAGTTCAAGCCCAACGACGTGATCACCATGGAGGCCAACCCCAACTATCGCGACCCGGACAAGCCGGCCTTTGCCAAGGTCACCTTCAAGGGCGGCGGTGACGCCACGGCGGCGGGCCGCGCGGTGCTGGAAACGGGCGAGTTCGACTATGCCTGGAACCTGCAGCTTGCGCCCGACGTGATCGCCAACATGGAAAAGGGCGGCAAGGGCAAGGCGATCGCCGGCTTCGGCCCGCTAGTCGAGCGGCTCGAGATGAACCTGACCGATCCCTCGCCGTCGCTGCCCGAGGGCGAGCGTTCGACGCGCAAGCATCCGCATCCGTTCCTGTCGGACAAGCGCGTGCGGCAGGCGCTGAGCATGGCGATCGACCGCGAACTGCTGGTCGAGATCGGCTATGGAAAGGCGGGCAAGGTGACCTGTGATCTGGTGCCGGCGCCCGAAATCTATGCCGCCAAGAACGACTACTGCCTCAAGCAGGACATCGACGGCGCGAACAAGCTGCTGGACGAGGCCGGCTACAAGGACACCAACGGCGACGGCATCCGCGAAACCCCGGACGGCAAGCCGCTGAAGATCCTCTATCAGACCTCCACCAACGCGGTGCGTCAGGACTTCCAGGCGCTGATCAAGGAATGGTGGCGCCAGATCGGGGTGGACACCGAACTGCGCAACATCAACGCCAGCGTATTCTTCGGCGGCGACCCGGGCAGCCCGGACACGTTCCAGAAGTTCTATGCCGACGTGCAGATGTATGCCAACACCTTCAACGGCACCGACCCGCAGCAGTATCTGGCCGCCTATCGCTGCGGCAACGAGCCGAAGCCGGAAAGCCAGTGGCAGGGCGAGAACATCAACCGCTACTGCGACCCGGAATACGACAAGCTGATCGACGAGCTGGCCCGGACCGGCGACATCAACAAGCGCGCCGAGATCGCGATCAAGATGAACAACATGCTGACCAAGGACAGCTATACCATCGTGCCGCTGGTGCACCGCGGCCGAGTGTCGGCCCACTCCAACACGCTGGGCGGCGTGGTGCTGAACGTCTGGGACAGCGAGTTGTGGAACGTCGCGGACTGGTATCGCATCAAGTAAGCTGCTAGACGACCGGCGGTCCCTGCTTTCCGGCGGGGGCCGCTCTTGCCCGTTTTCCACGTTTTTCGTCCATGACCGATCCGACACCGAGTCTCACGGGGCGCGCTGAATGCTGACCTTCACCATCCGCCGGCTGGTGCTTGCGGTTCCGACGCTGATCTTCATTTCGCTGGTGATCTTCCTGCTGCTGCAGCTCGCCCCCGGTGACCCGATGGCGCAGGTGCCGCTGACCGTACCGCCCGAGGTTAAGGAGAAGATGCGCGAAGCCCTGGGGCTGGGCCAGCCGCTGCACATCCAGTACTGGAAATGGCTGGTCCAGTTTTTCTGGATCGAACCGCAGGTGCTGATCGATCACTACCTCGGCACGAGCTTTTCGCAGGGCGATCTGCGCGTGATCTCCTGGCAGACCCGCAGCCCGGTCATGGACATCGTGATCCAACGCATCCCCCAGACGCTGTGGGTGGTTGGCACCGCCTATGTGGTCGGCATCCTGATCGCGCTGCCGATCGGGATCTATTCGGCCTATCGGCAATATTCCTGGTTCGACCAGGCCGGCACCTTCGTTTCGATGGTCGGGTTTTCGGTGCCGCCGTTCTTTTCCGGGGTGCTGGTGATCGTGATCTTTTCGGTCCACCTTGGCTGGTTCCCGTCGATCTATGACACCACCCATGTGGTCGATGACTGGGACAGCTTCGTCTATCAGCTGCGGCAGATGATCATGCCGGTCATGGTGCTGGCGCTGCAGATCACGGCCCAGATCAGCCGGTTCATGCGCGCCTCGATGCTGGACAACCTCAACCAGGATTACGTGCGCACCGCCCGCGCCAAGGGGCTGGGCGAATACACCGTGGTGATGGTGCATGTCCTGCGCAACTCGATGATCCCGGTCGTGACGGTGATCGCGCTGGGGGTGCCGTCGATCTTTGGCGGGGCCATCATCACCGAACAGGTGTTCAAGGTGAACGGGATCGGCCAGTTGCTGATCGGTGCGATCCAGGCCAACGACCTGCCGATGGTGCAGACGCTGACCTTCATTTTTGCGGTGCTGATCGTGCTGTTCAACCTGATTGCCGATGTCCTCTACGGCCTTCTCGATCCGAGGATCCGCTATGACTGACAAGGAACGCTTTGTCCCCGACGAGGGCCTTGCTCCGGCTTCCACCGTGCTTCCGGCGGCCGGAGAGCTGGACGAATTCACCAAGCCGCCGCGCAGCCAGTGGGCCAATGTCTGGGACCAGTTCAAGACGCACAAGGGCGCGCTGTGGGGCGGCATCCTGTTCCTGCTGATCGTGGTCACGGTGTTTCTCGGACCCTATGTCTGGACCATCGACCCCACCCATATCGACATCCGTGCCCGCAACCAGGGGCCCAGCCTAGCCCATCCCTTCGGCACCGATCAGCTGGGCCGCGACATGCTGGCACGGATGATGGCCGGCGGGCGGACCAGCGTGTCCGTGGGCATCGCGGCGATGCTGCTGGCGCTGGGGCTGGGGTCGTTGATCGGCGTCATGGCCGGATTCTTCAAGCGGCTGGACGGTCCGCTGATGCGTCTGACCGACCTGTTCCTCGCGCTGCCGCTTCTGCCGCTCCTGCTGGTGATGATGATGCTGTTCCGCGAGCCGTTGAATGCCACTTTCGGGCCGGAACAGGGGATCTTCATTCTGATCGTCTGCGCCATCGGCATCACCAGCTGGATGCCCACCGCGCGGATCGTTCGTGGCGACGTCCTAGCGCTGAAGGAGCGTGAATTCGTGCTGGCCGCGCGATCCATGGGCACCACCAACACCAAGATGATCCTGCGCCACATCCTGCCCAACGTGCTGTCTCCGATCATGGTGTCGGCCACGCTCGGCATCGCCACGGCGATCATCACGGAAAGCGCGCTCAGCTTTCTCGGGCTCGGCTTCCCGCCGGACTTCCCCACCTGGGGACGGCTGCTGTTCGACGCAACCGACTATCTGCAGCAATATCCCGAGCGCGTTTTCTGGCCGGGCATGGCAATCTCTCTGACGGTGCTGAGTGTCAATTACCTGGGCGACGGACTGCGTGACGCGCTGGACCCGCGGATTCGCGGGCGATAGGGTTTCGGATTGGCTGCGCCAATCCGACCGAAGCGAGGGGCTCTGCCCCTCGCGCTCCCCGGAGTATTTTCAGCAAGATGAGGAGGCGAGTTGTCCGCGAGCGTGCTCAGACCGATGCAGCCAGTATCTGAAGGCTCTGGCGAAAGCGCTCAGCTCGAATGTTCCACCGCTACGCGGTCTTTTGCATGGAAACGCCGCGCCCCCCGGCAGCCCAGGCACGGACTGCCGTGCCAAAGGCTTCGAACAAGGGCCGTGAGACGGGATCGTTACCTGCCTCCCACTCCGGGTGCCACTGCACTGCGAGCGTGAAGCCTGGCGCATCCTTGACGTAAATTGCCTCGGGCGTGCCGTCGGGCGCAACTCCGTCGATCACGATCCGCGCGCCTGCGCGTTTTATTCCCTGGCCGTGCAGCGAATTCGTCATCACCTCGCGCGCCCCAATGACACGGTGAAACACGCCGCCTTCGGTGAAGGTCACGCGATGTCGCAGCGCGAACTTCTCCTCCAGCGTCCCGTCGGGCGGCATCCTGTGGTTCATGCGCCCCGGAAGGTCGCGGATCTCGGGGTAAAGCGAGCCGCCCATTGCCACATTGACCTCTTGAAAACCGCGGCAGATCCCAAGAAAGGGCTGCCCCCTTTCGACGCAGGCCCTTACCAAAGGCAGCGTGACCGCATCCCGGCATTGGTCGAACTCGCCGTGCGCGGGCGTCGGCTCTTCACCGTAATGCGAGGGATGCACGTTCGGCCGCCCCCCCGTCAGCAGGAACCCGTCACAGACATCCATCAGTTCGGCGACGGTAACAAAGCGCGGATCTGACGGGATCAGCAGCGGCAGACACCCAGCCACGTTCGCGACGGCGTCCGAGTTCATCGTTCCGCCGGCGTGTGTCGGATACTGGTCGTTGAGCAGATAGGAATTGCCAATGATACCGACGACGGGACGAGTCATGGTGGAACGATCTGCCTGGGTTGCTTCCCGCGCACGATACCGGCGTCACCACGCCCCCGCAACAGTCCGCCTTGCGCACAGATTCGTGCAGCGGCGCACAAAGTCAGGACTTCGACGGTCGGGCGCCCAAGCCCCGCACCTCGGACCGGTACCAGCCGCGTGCCAATGTGCTCCCCTGGCCGTCGGAGACCCGAAGTTCCTTGCTTCTTTCTGGTCCCCAATACCCTCCGGGGGAGCGCGAGGGGGTGGAAAACCCCCTCGCTTCCCTCCCTGTCCTCACACTTGCCGCTTCAGTTCCAGGCGCCGGGCGTGCAGGACCGGCTCGGTGTAGCCCGACGGCTGCTCCCGCCCCTTAAACACCAGGTCACATGCCGCCTGAAAGGCGATCCCGTCGAAGCTCGGCGCCATTGGCCGATAGTTCGGATCGCCAGCGTTCTGCCGATCCACCACCTGGGCCATCTTGCGCATGGCCTCCATGACCAGATCATGAGAAACGACCCCATGATGCAGCCAGTTGGCCAGCGCCTGGCTGGAAATCCGGCATGTGGCGCGATCCTCCATCAGGCCCACATCGTTGATGTCGGGCACCTTGGAGCACCCGATCCCCTGGTCGATCCAGCGCACCACATAGCCCAGAATTCCCTGCGCATTGTTCTCGACCTCGCGCGCGATCTCTTCCTCGCTCGGGTTGCGCCCCTCCATTACCGGAATGGTCAGCAGATCCCGCAGCGTCCCGCGCGGCCCGCCGGCGCGAATCTCCTCCTGCCGGGCCAGCACGTCCACCTTGTGATAATGGGTGGCGTGCAACGTCGCCGCCGTGGGCGACGGCACCCAGGCGCAGTTCGCCCCGGCCTGCGGATGCGCGATCTTCTGCTCCAGCATCGCCGCCATCATGTCCGGCATCGCCCACATGCCCTTGCCGATCTGCGCGCGCCCCTGCAGCCCGCAGGCCAGCCCGATATCCACGTTGCGGTCCTCATAGGCCAGAATCCAGGGCTGCGTCTTCATCTCGCCCTTGGGCACCATGGGACCGGCTTCCATGCTGGTGTGGATCTCGTCCCCGGTCCGGTCGAGGAACCCGGTATTGATGAAACACACCCGCGCCTTCGCCGCCCGGATGCATTCCTTGAGGTTGACGCTGGTGCGCCGCTCCTCGTCCATGATCCCCAGCTTCACCGTGTTGCGCGGCAGCCCCAGGATCTCCTCGACCATGTCGAATGTCTCGACGGCAAAGGCCACCTCGTCGGGCCCATGCATCTTCGGCTTGACCACGTAAACCGAACCGCAGACCGAATTGCCGCCCTCCTTCTTCAAATCGTGCATCGCGATCGCCGTGGTGCACAGCGCATCCATCAATCCCTCGAACACCTCGTTGCCGTCGGCATCGAGGATCGCCGGATTGGTCATCAGATGTCCGACGTTGCGCACCAGCATCAGCGACCGCCCCTTCAGCCGCAACGGCTGCCCGTCGGGCGTCTGGAACTCCGGATCCTCCGCCAGCACCCGGTCGAAGGTGCGGCCATCCTTGGTAACACGCTCCACCAAGTCGCCCTGCATCAGCCCCAGCCAGTTGCCATAGGCCAGCACCTTGTCGTCGGCATCCACGCAGGCCACCGAATCCTCGCAGTCCATGATGGTGGACATGGCCGCCTCCAGAACGACATCGGCAATCCCGGCCGGGTCGTTCTTGCCGATCGGATGGTCTCGGTTCACCACAACTCGGATATGCAACCCGTTGCGCCGCAGCAGGATCTCCGACAGATCCGGCTTCAGTCCCACGAACTGCGCGGGATCGGCCAGCCGCACCGGCCCTTGCGCCGTGGCCAGCACCAGCCCGCCCGCATCGCGATCGAAACCGGTCACATCGGCCCAGGACCCATCGCCGAGCGGCACCGCCTCGTCCAGATGCGCCTTGGCCCAGGCGACCACCCGCGCCCCGCGCGCGGGATCATAGCCGCCGCCCGATGGCAGATCCCCCAGCGCATCCGTGCCATACAGCGCATCATACAGCGACCCCCAGCGCGCATTCGCCGCGTTCAGCGCAAACCGCGCATTGGTGATCGGAACGACCAACTGCGGCCCCGGCACCCGCGCGATCTCGGGGTCCACGTTTTCCGTTTCGATCCGGAAATCCGGCCCCTCGGGCAACAGATACCCGATCTCGCGCAGGAACGTCTCGTAGGCGTCGGCATCATGCGGCTGGCCGCGCCGCTCGACATGCCAGGCATCGATCCGGCTCTGCAACTCCTCGCGCCGCGCCAACAGCGCCTTGTTCTTCGGCCCCAGCTCGCGCACCATCCGCGCCATCCCGGCCCAGAAATCATCCGACGCCACCCCCGTTCCCGGCAACGCGCGGCCTTCGATGAAGTCAGCCAGAACGCGGGCCACCTGCAACCCGTGCCGATCTACTCTCTCGGTCATTCCCTTCGCCTCCTCTAGGCGGTATCCCGCCGCATTCCGCGCATGATTAGAACGGAAGTTTCCTATAGGCAACAGTGCGGTCAAAAATTCTTACCAAAATCGACGCGATGCTTCTTCAATCCCCGTTTGAAAACCGCGCGCATGGCCATCCTGCTTCTTTCTGGTCCCAAATACCCAAGTCCGACAGCAGCCGCGCACGCCACGCCGCCGCCCTGCCCCCCTCTTGCAGCCCGCGCCCCGACTCCCTAACGTCCCGCCGCAACCCGGACGTGAGGTATCCCATGCGCGACGCGGCCCCAAAGACCATCCATCTGACGGATTACACCCCCTTCGGCTATCTCGTGGACGAGGTGCACCTGACCTTCGACCTCGACCCATCGACGACCCGCGTCCGCTCGCGCGTCCGCTTTCGCCCCGACCCGGCGGCGACCGACCGCCGGTTCTTCCTGCATGGCGAACAGCTGCGGCTGATCCGCGCCGCCATCGACGGGACCGAGATCGACCCCGAGATCACCGACGAAGGCCTCACCTGCGCCGTCCCCGACGCCCCCTTCACTTGGGAAGCCGAGGTGGAAATCGATCCCGCCGCCAATACCGCGCTCGAGGGGCTTTACCTGTCGAACGGCATGTTCTGCACCCAGTGCGAGGCCGAAGGCTTTCGCAAGATCACCTTTTATCCTGACCGCCCGGACGTGATGGCCACCTTTACCGTGCGGATCAATTCCGACCTGCCGGTGCTGTTGTCCAACGGCAATCCCGTCCAGTCCGGTCCGGGCTTTGCCGAATGGCATGATCCCTGGCCTAAACCGTCCTATCTCTTCGCCCTCGTCGCCGGCGATCTGGTCGCGCATCGCGACCGCTTCACCACCTTGTCGGGACGCGAAGTCGATCTGGCCGTCTGGGTCCGACCCGGCGACGAACACAAATGCGCCTTTGCCATGGATTCGCTCAAGAAGGCGATGAAATGGGACGAAGAGGTCTATGGCCGCGAATACGACCTGGACGTGTTCAACATCGTCGCCGTGGATGACTTCAACATGGGCGCGATGGAGAACAAGGGGCTCAACATCTTCAATTCCTCGGCCGTCCTGGCCAGCCCCGACACCGCGACGGATGCCAATTTCGAACGGATCGAGGCGATCATCGCGCATGAATATTTCCACAACTGGACGGGCAACCGCATCACCTGCCGCGACTGGTTCCAGCTATGCCTCAAGGAAGGGCTGACCGTCTTTCGCGACGCCCAGTTCACCGCCGATCAGCGCGGCGCGGCGGTCAAGCGCATCAGCGACGTGATCGACCTGCGCGCCCGCCAGTTCCCCGAGGACGACGGCCCGCTGGCCCACCCGGTGCGCCCCGAAAGCTATCAGGAGATCAACAACTTCTACACCGCGACCGTCTATGAGAAAGGCGCCGAGGTAATCGGCATGCTCAAGCGGCTGGTGGGGGACCGCAAATATTACGAGGCGCTCGATCTCTACTTTGCCCGCCATGACGGGCAGGCCTGCACCATCGAGGACTGGCTGAAGGTGTTTGAGGACGTCACCGGCCGAGACCTGACGCAGTTCAAACGCTGGTACACGCAGGCCGGCACACCGCGCCTGAAGGTCGAGGAGAACTGGCAGGACGGCACCTATACGCTGACCTTCACGCAGTCCATCAAACCCTCTGCCGCCACCCCCGACCCGCAACCGCAGGTGATCCCGATTGCCGTGGGCCTGCTCGGCCCCAACGGAGATGAAATCCGGCCCACCGAGATCCTCGAGATGACCGAGGCTCGGCAGAGCTTTGCCTTCGCGGGGCTTGCCGCGCGGCCGGTGCCGTCGATCCTGCGCGACTTCTCGGCACCCGTGGTGCTCGACCGCGACACGACCAATGCCGAACGCGCCTTTCTTCTGGCCCATGACACCGATCCGTTCAACCGCTGGGAAGCGGGGCGGATGCTGGCGCGCGAAACCCTGATCGACATGATCACAAGGGACGCCGCACCGGGTGCCGATTATCTGGACGGCATCCGCGCGGTGGTCCGCGACGATGGTCTGGATCCGGCCTATCGCGCGCTGATGCTGGCCCTGCCGACCCAGTCGGAACTGACCGGCACCCTGCATGACCGTGGCATCACCCCGGACCCCGACGCGATCTGGCGCGCGCATGAGACACTGAAACTGGCGCTGGCGCAGCACCTTCAGGATCTTCTGCCGCGCCTGCACGCCGAGGCGCAGGTGGACGCCCCCTATTCCCCCGATGCCGAACAGGCGGGCAAGCGCGCGCTGGGCGCGGCGGCGCTCGGGCTGACCTCGCGGGTGGATGGCGGCGCGATGGCGGCCGAACAATATGCGCGCGCCGACAACATGACGCTGCAGCTCGCGGCGCTGTCCTGCCTGCTGACCGCCGGCAAGGGAGAGGCGGAACTGGCCGCCTTCTACGACCAGTGGCGGCACGACCGGCTGGTGATCGACAAATGGTTCATGCTGCAGGTGGCCCATGCCTCGCCGGATCGCGCGGTCGAGATCGCCCGGCGGCTGACCGAACACCCCGATTTCAACTGGAAGAACCCCAACCGGTTCCGTGCGCTCTTTGGCGCGCTGGCGATGAACCATGCCGGGTTCCACCGGGCCGACGGGGCGGGCTATGCGTTGCTGGCCGACTGGCTGATCCGGCTGGACCCGGTGAACCCGCAGACCGCCGCGCGGATGTGCAGCGCCTTCCAGACCTGGCGGCGCTATGACGCGAACCGTCAGGCGCTGATCGCAGCCCAGCTCGACCGGATCGCGGCGCAACCCGACCTGTCGCGCGACGTGACCGAGATGATCTCGCGCATCCGCACCGCCTGACGCAATGCCCGCCCCCTTCACCTTTGCCCGCGCCGGCCGGTCGGTGAAGGCGGCGGTGCTGCTGGTGGCGATCTATGCGGCGCTGGCCTTCGCGCTGGTGCACCTTCAGGCCGCGCCGTGGATCGTCGCGCTGCTGGCCCTGCCGACCCTGCCCGCGCTGTGGGATCTGATCGCCAATCCCTCGGCCGGCCTGACCCTCACCGACGACCGGCTTGACTGGCACAGCGGCCGGCGCCGCGGGTCCATCCCGCTGGCGGAAATCGACCGGGTTCGGTTCGAACGCCGCTGGGACATGTCGATGCGGGTCCGGGTGGTGCCGAAATCCGGCCCGCCGGTGCAACTTCCGCCCGAATCCCTGCCCCGCTGGCAGGTGCTGGAGCGCGCCTTTTCCGAACACGGAATCGACACCGAGCGCCACCACTTTGCCCCTTTCTAGGCAGCGAATCGCCGAGCCGGGCCGCATCGCCGGCAAGGCCACGCAAAAGCCCGAAGCGCAGCCGCGAAACTTCGCATCGCCGCCACGATTGCGCCCCAAATCGCGGCCAGAGTCACGGCAGGTCAAACATCAATGCTGCCGGTTCCCATGCTCAGATACGCCCGACGTTCGATGCGCCCCTTTTCCCAGCTTCGCGACATTGCCGCACGGCTGTCGTTTTCGCGCGGCGGGCTGGCGGGCGCGGTTCTGGATCGCGCGGGGCATGGCGCGGCGCAGGCGCCCGAGGACCAGCTGTTCATCCCGATCTGCGAAGAAAGCCCCGACGATTCCTTCTGTCGGCAGATGCAGCTCAAGGGGCAGTTCCTCGCCCGACAGGATCGCTGGGAGGAGTTGTCCGAGGAAATCCTGACCGCGGATCGGGGCAGGATGACCTCCCCCGCCGGAACGCCCGTCGCCGATCTTCTGGCCTGGGGGGGGCGGGCGGACGTGATCCGGGCGGTCGAACACGCGCTGGGCGACAGCGGAGAGCCCACCGAGGACGCGCTGCTCAACGGCATCCGGGGGCTCGAGGCCGTGCGCGCGGAACGGCCGGACGACCCGGCCATCGCCCTGATCGTGGCCCTGGCCCATATCGACATCGGCTGGGCCTGGCGCGGACCGGGCGATCCGCGCGCGCTTGACGGCGACACGATCCCGTCCCTCAACCGCGACCGCTGCGCGGCGCATTTCGAACGCGCCGCCGCCATTCTGCACCCTTGGTGCGGCGACGACGTAACCAGCCCCGCCCTGGCCGCCGCCCATTGCGCCCTGCTGGCGGGGCAGCGCAATCCAGAAGGTGGCATCCTGCGCGACTATGAGCGCCTGATCGACCTCGACCGCGCGAATTTCCGCCCCATGCGCGCGCTGGGCACGCATCTTCTGCCGCGCTGGTTCGGCTCATATGCGGAACTGGACCTTCAGGCCCGCCGCATCGCCGCGCGCACCCAGGACATCTGGGGCGATGGCGGCTATACATGGGTCTGCTTCGACGCGATCGCTCTGGACGAAGGCGCCTGCGCCGAGCTGGACGTGGAATTCTTTCTCGACGGACTGCGCGATATCGTCGCCGCCCGGCCGGATCAGGGAATGATCAACCTTCTCGCCGCCTATTGCGCGCTGGCCCTGCCGCGCCGCGCCGGGCGCAGCGACCGGGCCGATGCCGTGATCAACCGGATTTCCGCCGCCGCATCCTGGCTGATCCGCGACCATATGACCGAGCTGCACCCGATGATCTGGGCCCATGCGGCCTGCGGGTTCGACAACAACACGCGCGTCACCTCGCCCGGCCGGTTCGCCGCGCGCGGCCGCGACGACGCGCTGCGCATCATCGCCGAGCAGTTCCGGGACGAGCTGCGCCGGGGCCGCCAGGTCGTGTTCACCGACGACGGCGTCGAGATCCGCCGCGCCTGAGCGTCTCGCCCCCTCTTGTCCCGCAGACCCGCGTGCCATAGAACGCGGGCCGGACACGTTTGCGGACAAAGAGGCGCATATCCATGCTGGACCTGAGCTACGAGGCCCCCAAGGCCAAGACCATCGCCGGTGCGAAGCACGACTGGGAAATGGTGATCGGCATGGAAGTCCATGCCCAGGTCAGTTCCAAGGCCAAGCTGTTTTCCGGGGCATCCACACAGTTCGGGGCCGAGCCGAATTCGAACGTGTCCTTCGTGGACGCGGCGATGCCGGGGATGCTGCCGGTGCTGAACGAATTCTGCATCGAACAGGCGGTGCGCACCGGGCTGGGGCTGAAGGCCAGGATCAATCTGGTCAGCGCCTTTGACCGCAAGAACTACTTCTACCCCGACCTGCCGCAGGGCTATCAGATTTCCCAACTTTATCAGCCACTTGTCGGCGAAGGCGAAGTTCTGGTCGAGATGGGGCCAGGCATCGCGCGCCGGGTGCGGATCGAACGCATCCACGTCGAACAGGACGCCGGCAAGTCGATCCACGACATGGACCCGACCATGTCCTTCGTGGACCTCAACCGCACCGGCGTCGCGCTGATGGAGATCGTCTCGCGCCCCGACATCCGCAGCCCCGAGGAAGCCGCAGCCTATGTGTCCAAGCTGCGCCAGATCATGCTCTATCTCGGCACCTGCGACGGCAACATGCAGAACGGCAACCTGCGGGCGGACGTGAACGTGTCGGTCTGCCGTCCGGGCGACTATGAACGCTACATGGAAACGCAGGATTTCTCGCATCTGGGCACCCGCTGCGAGATCAAGAACATGAACTCGCTGCGCTTCATCCAGCAGGCGATCGAATACGAGGCACGCCGCCAGATCCAGATTCTGGAATCGGGGGGCACCGTGGATCAGGAAACCCGGCTTTATGACCCCGACAAGGGCGAAACCCGGTCGATGCGCTCCAAGGAAGAGGCGCATGACTACCGCTATTTCCCCGATCCCGACCTGCTCCCGCTGGAGCTGGAGCAGAGCTGGGTGGATGACATCGCGGCCAGCCTTCCGGAACTGCCCGATGAGAAGAAGGCGCGCTTTATCGCCGAATACGGCCTGACCGACTATGACGCCTCGGTGCTGACCGCCGAGGTCGAGGCGGCGGCCTATTTCGAAGAGGTGGCAAAGGGCCGCGACGGCAAGATGGCGGCCAACTGGGTCATCAACGAACTCTTCGGCCGGCTCAAGAAGGAAGACCACGACATCACCGAATCGCCGGTTTCGCCGCAGCAGCTGGGCGCGATCATCGACCTCATCAAGAAGGGCGACATCAGCGGCAAGATTGCCAAGGAACTCTTTGAAATCGTTTACAAAGAGGGCGGCGACCCGGTCGAGATAGTCGAGCAGCGCGGCATGAAGCAGGTCACCGACACCGGCGCGATCGAGGCCGCGGTGGACGAGATCATCGCCGCCAACCCCGCCCAGGTGGAAAAAGCGCAGAGCAACCCCAAGCTGGCCGGCTGGTTCGTGGGCCAGGTGATGAAGGCCACAGGCGGCAAGGCCAACCCCAAGGCGGTGAACGACATCGTCAAGGCCAAACTGGGCCTTTGATCCGCGGGTTCTGCGCCGGCCCGGCATCCCGTCCGGTGGGCGCCAACCCCAACGCGGCGCCCCTGCCCCTCCTTGGCGCGGCGTTTCGGGGCTGATAGACGGGTCCGGCGGCTTTCCGAGGCAGTTTGCATGACGCATTACGAATACAAGGTCATCCCCGCCCCCACGCGCGGCCGCAAGGCAAAGGGCGTCAAGACGGCCGAGGGCCGCTTTGCGCTCGGGGTTGAAACCGTGCTGAACGAGCTGGCGCGGGACGGCTGGGAATACCAGCGCGCCGACCTTCTGCCCAGTGAAGAGCGCAGCGGCCTGACAGGAACAGCGATCAAGTGGCGCAACGTGCTGGTGTTCCGCCGCCCGGTCCCCGGCCGGACCGCCGATCGACCGGCCGAGGCAGAGGAAGCCACGGCCCCCGCGACGCCGCCCCCGGTCGAACCGGACGCGCCGGCCGCGCCCACCCCCGACTCCGGCGCCGGCGACGAGGCCACCAGCAAGGCGCCCTGACAGGGTTTACGGCCTGTTAACCCTCATTGCCGATGATCGGCGGGCGACGGAGACAGCAGGCCGGGGGTTGCCGTGCGAGGCACCATTTTGATCATAGACGGGGTCGCCACCAACAGGATCATGCTGAAGGTTCTGCTTTCTTCGGCATGGTATCATGTGGTTCAGGCCGACGCGCTGGCGGGGCTTTCCGCGATTCTGCGCCGGGTCAAACCCGATCTGATCGTGACCGCAGTCAATTTGCCTGACGGGCGCGCGCAGATGCTGCGGTCCGACCCGCGCCTTGCCGATGTGCCGATCATCGCGATCACGGCGCAGAACGACCACGGCGCGCGCATGGCCGCCTTGGCGGCCGGGATCGACGACGTGCTGTGCCACCCGCTGGACGACACCCTGCTGCAGGCCCGCATCCGCAGCCTGATCCGCGCGCGCACCGCCGATCAGGAACTGCGCGCCTCGGGCGCCGCCCCCGACGGCTTCGGCCTGGCAGAGGCACCCGCCGCCGCGCTCCTGCCCCCGGCGCGGGTCGTGCTGGCCACCGAGGTCACGGCAACTGCCACGCTGTGGAAATCGAAACTGTCTGCGCGGCTGGAACGCCATCGCCTGGTGCCCTGTGCCCTGGCCGGCGCGCATGGATGCGCGGCCGCGACGCCGCCGGATGCACTGATCCTCGAGATGACGGCGGACACGCGGGACATGGCGCTGGACCTTCTGTCGAACCTGCGGGCCTCGGCCGTGACGCGGCACGCGGCGGTGATTGCCGTGGCAAACTCGCCGAAACTCGCCGCCGAGGCTCTGGACCGGGGCGCCGACGACGTGATGCCCCACGGGTATCATGGGGATGAGCTTGCCCTGCGCCTGACCAACCAGTTGCGCAACAAGGCGCGCGCCGACCGGGCCAGGGACACGCTACGCGAAGGGCTGCGAGCCGCGCATCGTGATCCGCTCACCGGGCTTTTCAACCGGCGCCACGCGATCCCCTTTCTGGCCCGGACCATCCGCGCTTCGGTGGCGCGGGGGAGCGGATTTGCGGTGATGCTGGCCGATCTCGACCTGTTCAAACAGGTGAACGACCGTTATGGCCACCTGGCCGGTGACGCGGTTCTGGCCGAGGCCGCCAAACGGTTGAGCGCGACCGTGGGGCCGCGGGATCTGGTGGCACGCTTCGGGGGCGAGGAGTTCCTGATCGTACTGACCGATTCCGACCCGGACCGGACCGAAGCCATCGCCGGCCGGATGCGCCACGCCATCGAGGCCGCGCCGTTTCCCACCGACCGGCCCAACCAGATGATCCGGATCACCACCAGCATCGGCGTCGCGGTGGTGTCCCCGGACCGGGCGGCCCCGCCCGAGCCGGAGGCGCTGATCGCCAGGGCCGACGCCGCGCTCTACCGCGCCAAGGAGGCGGGGCGGAACACCGTGTCCCTCTTTCAGCCGGCAGCCTGACGGCGATCAGGCGATGGCGACTCCGTGTCGTCCGGCGAGATCGACAAAAAACTGCCAGGCCACCCGGCCCGATCGCCCGCCGCGCGTGGCCTGCCATTCGATCGCCTCGGCCCGCAGCGTCTCGGCATCGACCCGCACGCCATAGGCCCGGCAATAGCCCGAGATCATCGACAGAAATTCATCCTGCGAACAGGGATGAAAGCCAAGCCACAGACCGAACCGGTCCGAAAGCGACACCTTTTCCTCGACCGCCTCGGAGGGGTTGATGGCGCTTGAGCGTTCGTTTTCGATCATGTCGCGCGGCATCAGGTGGCGGCGGTTGGAGGTCGCATAGAACACAACGTTTTCGGGCCGCCCCTCGATCCCGCCGTCCAGCACCGCCTTGAGCGACTTGTAGTGCTGATCGTCGTGACTGAACGACAGGTCATCGCAAAACAGAACGAAACGCTGCGATGCATCGCGCAGATGGTTCAGAAGCCGCCCGACGCTGGGCAGATCCTCGCGCTGTAACTCGACCAGTTTCAGGGACGGGTGGACCGCCGCTACCTCGGCGTGCACAGCCTTGACAAGGCTGGATTTTCCCATGCCGCGCGCGCCCCACAAAAGAGCGTTGTTGGCCAGGAACCCTTCAGCGAACCGCCGCGTGTTCTCCAGCAGCGTGTCGCGGGCCCGGTCGATTCCGACGAGCAGCTTCAGATCAACCCGGTTGACCCGGCGGACGGGCTCCAGCCGGTCCGGTTCGACATGCCAGACAAAGGCCGGGGCGCTGTCGAAATCTGGCGCCGGCATCGGTGCCGGGGCAATCCGTTCCAGCGCGGCGGCAATGCGGGTCAAAGGGTCGTGATCCATGGGACTGCTCCTGAAATCCGTCGCGGTTTCAAACCACTTTCGAACCGGCACGGCAAGACCAACGGAAAAGGGCGCCCGTCCACGGACGCCCTTCCCCGTCACTGTTGCGGGCCGCGGTTACTTGTCCTTCGCTTCGTCGAACTCGTCCAGCAGCGGGTCGTCGAAGGCTTCCTCGTCGTCATAGTAGCCTTCGGCGCGCAACTGCTTTTCGCGTTTGGCCTCGACACTGCGGACGAGGAAGATCGAGATCTCGTAGAGCCCGTAGACCACCGTGAACAGGATGATCTGGGTGATCACGTCCGGCGGGGTGACGATCGCGGCGAGCACGAGGATTCCCACCACCGCGTATTTGCGCACACTGCCCAGACCTTCGGCGCTGACCAGCCCCGCCTTGCCCATGAGCGTCAGCAGCACCGGCAGCTGAAAGCACAGCCCGAAGGCGACGATGAACTTGATCGTCAGGTTCAGATATTCCTGCGCCGAGCCCTGGAACACCACCGACAGCGGGGCGGCGTCCTGGCCGACCACGGCCTCGCCCTCGGCCCCAAACTGCTGGAAGCCCAGAAAGAAGTCGTAGGCCAGCGGCGTGACCACATAGAAGGCAAAGGCCGCGCCCAGCAGGAACATGAAGGGCGACGCGATCAGGAAGGGCAGAAAGGCGTTCTTTTCCGACTTGTAGAGCCCCGGCGCCACGAAACGCCACATCTGAAGGGCGATATAGGGAAAGGACAGGATGAACCCGCCCAGCAGCGACACCTTGATTGCCACGAAGAAGCCCTCTTGCGGGCTGATGAAGATCAGGTCGCAGTTCTGCCCGCGCGCGGCCAACACGTCGCACAGCGGCTGCGTCAGAAAGTTGAAGATCGGCGTGGCCACGCCAAAGCAGATCACCATGGCGATGATGAAGGCCACCACCGAATGGATGAGCCGCAGGCGCAGCTCGGCCAAATGCTCGATCAGCGGCGCCGTCGTGTCGTCGATCTCGTCGGTCTGGCTCATGCCTTGGTTCCGTTGTCCTCATTCGCGCCGTTCGGGGCGTTCAACGCGGCCTCGACCTCTTCGGCCTTGGCCAGCGCGGCGTCGGCCTCGCGTTTCATCCGCTCGGCCGCGGCGCGCGCGGTCGAGGCCTGTATCTTCTTGGCGGCTTCTGCCCGTTCGGCGGCCAGCTTGCCGGTCTCGCTCTCGGGGTCGTATTTCGTCGGATCGATCCCCTTGGTCAGGTCGCGGGCGGCGTCCTTGACCCCGTCCAGCGCGCTGCCCACGGGGTTGGTCGCCGCCTTAAGCGTCTTCTGCACCTCGTTCACGCCGGCCTGGTCGGCGGCCTCGTTCATCGCCCGGCTGAATTCTCGGGCCATGCCACGGGCCTTGCCCACCCAACGGCCGATGTTGCGGAACAGAACGGGCAGGTCTTTGGGCCCCACCACGATCAGCGCCACGATGGCGATGAGCAGAAGTTCGCTCCAGCCCAGATCGAACATCTGCGGTTACGCCTTGTCCTTGTCGGTTTCGGGCGTCACGTCCTTGACGGTGTCGCCGGCGTCGGCCTCGAGTTCCCTGGTTCCTTCGCTCACGCCCTTCTTGAAGGCGGTGATGCCCTTGCCGACCTCGCCCATGAGCGAGCTGATCTTGCCGCGACCGAACAGGACCAGAACCACGACAGCGATCAGAAGAAGGCCGGGAAGTCCGATATTGTTGAGCATGTCTTTCTCCTTGCGTATTGCGCGCGTTCCGGGCCGCGCCTCTTTGTCCCGACTTCTAGGGCGCGCGGGTGGGGCGGAAAAGCCGTCGGGCGCGGAAACGGGGCGGATTTCGATCCGAATCTTCAGGCCGGTGTGCTGCCCGAGTTGCAACTGACAGTTTTTTGGCAGTATATGGCCATTGAATGTATTGAATGTCAGGAGATCGCATGCGCCGCGCCGACCGGCTTCACGAAATCATCCGTCTGCTGCGCGACGGGCAGGTCCATCGGGCCGATGGGTTCGCGCGAAGGCTCGGCGTATCGGTGCGCACGATCTATCGCGACATGGAGCGGCTGGCCCGCGCCGGCGTGCCGGTCGAAGGCGCGCGAGGCGTAGGGTATCGATTGGCCCGGCGCGTGGTGCTTCCGCCGCTGACGCTGACCGGGCAGGAGGTTGACGCGCTGAATCTCGGCCTGGCGATCGTGGCCGAGGCCCCCGATCCCGATCTCCGGGCGGCGGCACTGTCCCTCGTGGACAAGCTGGATGCCGCGCTGCCCGCCGAAACCATTGCCGAAGCCGAAGCCTGGAAGGCGGAACCGGATCCGCTGGCGGATGCAGCACGGGGTTTTTCCCAACTGGGCTTGCTGCGCAGCGCCATCCGCGGCCGGCAGAAACTGCGGCTTGCCGGAAGGGCGCAGGGCGGCGCCGTCGCGGATCACAGAATTCGCCCGCTGCGTCTGGACTCCTTCGGCCGTGCCTGGATCCTGACTGCCTGGTGCGAAAGTCATGATCGGTTCGAGGAGTTCCGCCTGGACCAGATCGAACGTGCCGCCGCGCTGCCGGAGCTGTTCGTGGACGAGCCCGGCCGGCGGCTTTGCGATTTCGAGGAGGGATGAACCGCGCGTGCCGCGCGGCGCCTCCGGCGGGGGTATTTGCGACCAGAAAGAAGCAGGAACGTCAGGAAGTCTGCGCGGGGAAGACGAAACAACGATCGCGGCGGATCGTCAGCCACATCGGGCGGCCCGGTTCGGGGAGAAAGACGTTCGGAACGGTGGCCTTGAGGATCGAGCCATCGTAATCCATGCGGAATTCGACCAGACTTTCGTGTCCAAGAAACCTCGCCCTTTGGACAACGCCCCGCGCGGGAACGCCGTCCGATGCGGTCGGAAGCGGCCCCTTGCCATTGCGATCGAAGTCGAGTCGGACGTGCTGAGGTCGGAAAACGATATCCACATCGGTTCCGTCCGGATAGCCCGGGGCCAGAAAATGACCAAAGGGCGTGTCCGCCAAGGCTCCGTTCACTGTGGCCTGAAGGACATTGATATCACTGAAGAAAGCGACGGCCGCCTTGTCCACCGGCCGGGTGTAGACATTGTAGGGCGCGCCACGCTGAACGATCCGTCCGGCACGCATCAGCGCGATCTCGTCGGCCATGCGCATTGCCTCTTCGGGCTCGTGTGTGACCAGAAGAACGGCGGCGTTTTCCTCTTTCAGAAGGCTTAGCGTGTCATCGCGGATTCCATCCCGCAGCCTGTTGTCCAGCCCCGAGAAAGGCTCGTCCATAAGCATGATCTTGGGTCTGGGGGCCAGGGCACGCGCCAGCGCGACCCTCTGCTGCTCTCCCCCGGACAGTTGATGCGGATAATCGTCGATATGCCGGGTGAGGTGAACGCGCTCCAGGAGTTGCTCCACACGGGCGCGCCTTTCGGCCTTGCTGCCGTGCCGAAGCCCGAAGGCGACGTTGTCGGCAACGCTCAGATGTGGAAACAGGGCGAAATCCTGGAACATCAGCCCGATTTCGCGCCGTTCGGGCGGAACGCGATACCGGGTGTCGCAGACCAGCTTGCCGTCCACCCAGATTTCGCCAGAATCCTGCATCTCGATGCCGGCGATCATGCGCAAGGTGGTGGACTTTCCGCAACCCGACGGCCCCAGCAGGCACATCACCTGCCCGGCCTTGATGGTCAGTGACACGTCGTCAACGACCCGCCGCCCCTCGTAGGTCCGAACGAGGTTGCGGACCTCCAGCCTCGGAACGTCCAGCTCAGGCGTCATGTTCATTCGGACCCTCGCCTCGGCCATTGCGGTTCCGGCGCAGATAGCAACGGCGCCTCCTTCACGCAACCCGTGCCCTTCATCTTGCCCGAAATACTCCGGGGGTGAATGGGCCGCAGGCCCAGAGGGGGCAGCGCCCCCTCCCCCCTACATGGTCAGATTCACCCCGCCGCCGTCCAGCAGAATGTTCTGCCCCACGATGAAACCCGCATGTTGCGAACACAGAAACGCACACATCGCGCCGAATTCTTCTGGCGTGCCATAGCGGCCTACCGGCAGGGTGGCGGCGCGCCGTGCTCGTGCCTCTTCCAGCGTGATCCCCTCAGCCTCGGCCACGCCGCGGTCCAGCGCATCCGCCCGGTCAGTGGCATGAATGCCCGGCAGCAGGTTGTTGATCGTGACCCCTTCCCGCGCCACCTGCCGCGACGTCCCGGCCACATAGCCGGTGAGCCCAGTGCGCGCAGAATTGGACAGGCCCAGCACCGGGATCGGGGCACGCACCGCCTGACTGGTGATGTTCACGACCCGCCCCCAGCCGCGTTCCATCATGCCCGGCACCAGCGCCTTGATGAACGCAATCGGCGCAAGCATGTTGGCATCCAGCGCCTTGATGAAATCCTCGCGCTCCCAATCCGTCCACATCCCCGGCGGCGGCCCCCCGGCATTGGTCACCAGGATTTCGGCGCCCTCGGCCGCCGCGATCACCTCCGCCTGTCCTTCGGGCGTCGAGACATCGGCCGCCACCGTCACGACCTCGACCCCGAAATCGTCGCGGACCGCCTGCGCGGCCTTCTCCAGCGCTTCGGCACCGCGCGCATTCATCACCAGATTGACGCCCTCGCCGGCCAGCGCCCGGGCGCAGCCCAACCCCAACCCGCGGCTCGATGCGCAGACCAGCGCTTTTTTCCCCGAAATCCCGAAATCCATGGCTCCCCCCTGTCGTCGCGCAAGCACACGCCCTTATTGTAAAAGGCTCGAGAACGATCGCCCCCGTTTTGCTGGGCATTTTTCCAAAATCGGCCACAATACCCGGTTAATCCTTTCGTCATAGAGAAAATGCACATACTTGATGCGAGATCGCCTCACAAGGTTTCGGAGCAGATCGGAACACAGGACCAGGACAATGCCCGCCTATCCCGAACAGAACATTTCCGTCTATCCCGCTGACGCCTTTTGCGTTGTGGCCGGCGCGAATCTCGGGGACGGTCTGTCGGGGGCCGAGGATCTCGTGCTCGACGATCTCTACCGGCTGCGTGACGATGCGCACAGGCGGCGGCTGGCGCTGGAACCGCTGGGCGACACCACCTTCCGCGTGGCCCGGGGCAGCGAAACCGGAAAGCCGGGCGACCTTGTACATCTTGACTGCGCAATCACGCTCATGTCGCCCGATGGTCAGAGCGTCGAGGCGCTGATCCTGATCGAAGTGGACGACGACTGGCTGATCGAGAGCGTCCATGTCCTGCCGCTGGCCCGCATCGAACCCAAGACGGATTACGCTCTGGTGGGCTGCGACAAGGCGGCCGCGCGGCGCAGGTTCGCGCAGGTCGCCTGCGTCTCGTTCACCGCCGGCACGCATATCACCATGGCCACCGGCAAGCAGGTGCCGATCGAAGACATCCGCGCGGGCGACCGCGTTCTGACCCGCGATGCCGGCCCGCAAGAGGTGCGCTGGATCGGTCACTCTACCGTCCGCGCGGTCGGAGATTTTGCGCCGGTGGTGATCGAAAAAGGCGTGCTGAACAACAACCGCGACCTGGTCGTGAGCCCCGAACACCGCCTGTTCGTCTATCAGCGCCGCGATGCGCTGGGGGCGGGCAGCCCGGAAATCCTGATCAAGGCCCGGCATCTGGTGAACGGCAGTTCCGTATATGTCCGCGAAGGCGGATTTGTCGATTACTATCAGATCCTGTTCGACCATCATCACATCATCTACGCCGAAGGCATCGCCGCCGAATCGATGCTGGTGGACCCGCGCACGCGGCCGGTCCTGCCCGAAGAGCTTCTGACCAGGGTCGGCACGCTCCTGTCGGACAAGGGCGGCGCCCACGGCGTCGAAGTGCAGGAGGCGCTGTTGAACCGGCCCGACGCCATCGACCTGTTGCGCCGCGCCTCGGCCGGCTGAGATGGGGCCTTCGCCTGCCCGCTTGCCCTTGGCCCGGCGGCTGACTATATGCGCGGCCATGCTGGACACCGCCCCCAACCGCCCCGACCTGCCCGCCGAAATCGCCCGGCGGCGCACCTTTGCGATCATTTCCCACCCCGATGCGGGCAAGACCACGCTGACCGAGAAATTCCTGCTCTATGGCGGCGCGATCCAGATGGCCGGACAGGTCCGCGCCAAGGGCGAGGCGCGCCGCACCCGGTCGGACTTCATGCAGATGGAAAAGGATCGGGGCATTTCCGTGTCGGCCTCGGCCATGTCCTTCGACTACAACGGCTGGCGGTTCAACCTGGTGGACACGCCGGGCCATTCGGATTTCTCCGAAGACACCTATCGCACGCTGACGGCGGTGGACGCGGCGATCATGGTGATCGACGGCGCCAAGGGGGTGGAAAGCCAGACGCAGAAACTCTTTGAGGTCTGCCGCCTGCGCGACCTGCCGATCCTGACCTTCTGCAATAAGATGGACCGCGAAAGCCGCGACACGTTCGAGATCATCGACGAGATCCAGGAGATGCTGGCCATCGACGTGACCCCGGCTTCCTGGCCGATCGGACAGGGGCGCGATTTCATCGGCTGCTATGACATCCTGCGCGACCGGCTGGAGCTGATGGACCGCGCCGACCGCAACCGCGTGGCCGAATCGATCCAAATCAACGGTCTGGACGACCCGAAACTGGCCGAGCACGTGCCCGCGCATCTGCTGGAGCCGTTTCTGGAAGAGATCGAGATGGCGCGCGAACTGCTGCCCGCGCTCGACCCGCAATCGGTGCTCGAAGGCCACATGACCCCGATCTGGTTCGGCTCGGCGATCAATTCCTTCGGGGTGAAGGAACTGATGGAAGGGATTGGCGCCTACGGCCCCGAACCGCAGCCCCAGCGCGCCGAGCCGCGCCAGATTTCCCCCGAGGAAACAAAAGTTTCCGGTTTCGTCTTCAAGGTTCAGGCCAACATGGACCCCAAGCACCGCGACCGGGTGGCCTTTGTCCGGCTGGCCTCGGGGCATTTCACGCGCGGGATGAAGCTGACCCATGTGCGCACGAAGAAACCGATGGCGGTCAGCAACCCGGTGCTGTTTCTCGCCTCGGACCGGGAACTGGCCGAAGAGGCTTGGGCCGGTGACATCATCGGCATTCCCAACCACGGCCAGCTGCGCATCGGCGACACCCTGACCGAAGGCGAGCCGATCCGCGTGACCGGCATCCCCTCCTTTGCGCCGGAACTGCTCAAGGGCATCCGCGCGGCCGACCCGATGAAGGCCAAGCATCTGGACAAGGCGCTGATGCAGTTCGCCGAGGAAGGCGCGGCCAAGGTGTTCAAGCCGATGATCGGCGCCGGTTACGTCGTGGGCGTGGTGGGCGCCTTGCAGTTCGAGGTTCTGGCCAGCCGGATCGAGCTGGAATACGGCCTGCCGGTGCGGTTCGAGCCGTCGCAATTCACCTCGGCCCGCTGGGTCGGCGGCGACAAGACGGCGATGGACCGGTTCATCAACGCCAACCGCCAGCACATCGCCCATGACCATGACGGCGACGTGGTTTATCTCACGCGCCTGCAATGGGACATCGACCGGATCGAGCGCGACTTTCCCGATCTCACCCTGTCGGCGACCAAGGAAATGATGGTATGAGAGCGGGGCGATGACCGCGCCCCGTGACCTCTCCGCCGATCTGCCCCGCTGGGGCGTGGTCTCCACCATCAAGGCGCCGCTGCGCGACATTCTGGGCTTTGCCGCGCATCACCTGGAACTCGGCGCGCACCGGCTGCTGATCTTTCTGGACGACCCGGCGCCCGCAACCGTTGCCGCACTGAAGGCGCATCCGCGCATCCGGGTCTTTGCCTGCGACGACGCGCATTGGCGGCGGCTGGGGGTGAAGCGCCCGGCCAAGCACCAGGCCCGCCAGACCGCGAACGCCACCTTCGCCTACGGGCGCAAGGTGCAGCTGGACTGGATCATCCATATCGACGTGGACGAATTCCTGTGGCCCGAGACATCGGTTGCCGACAGGTTGGCCGCCCTGGACGAGGATGTGCTGTGCGCCCGTGTGCGGCCGATGGAGCAGATCGCCGGAGACGGCAACGATTTCAAGGCGTTCATCCCCCCCGGTCCGGGCCGGGCCGAGACGGTGCGCCGACTTTACCCGACCTTCGGCGATTTCGTGAAGGGCGGGTTCATGAGCCACGTTCAGGGCAAGGTTTTCGTGCGAACCGGGCTGGGCCGGTTGACGGTGAAGATCCACAACGTGTTTCGCGGCGACGAAACCAATCCGGGGCAGGTGGAACTGCGCGACATCGCGCTGGCCCATGCCCACGCGAAAAGCTGGGAGGACTGGATCGCCGCCTATCGCTACCGGCTGGAGAAGGGATCCTATCGCGCCGAGCTGGCCCCGGCCCGCCCGCGCGACCAGGGCGGCATGACGCTGCACGAGGCGCTGCGCTTTGTCGAAGCCGACAGCGGCGAGGCCGGCCTGCGCGCCTTTTACGACGAGATCTGCGCCGCCACGCCGGAGGCCCGCGCCCGGCTCCACCGCGCCGGGATGCTGCGCCGTTGCGAGCTGGATCTGGATCGAAAAATCAGGAGACAATTTCCTGACTTTGCCTGAATTGTCGCCAGTTCAGCAACAGAAAACCGCTGGGCGGGCCGATTTCCACGATTGTTTGACCCTGACCTGCTATTTTGCTATGCCCCGCAGCAGCCGCCATGCGCGCCTTGGCGCCCACATGCGAATCTAGCGGCTCAGATGGACGTGCGGGCCGGGATGTGTCCGCAAATCGCGGATATACATGACAAAATTCTCTGATCTGAACCTGAACCCCAAAGTTCTGAAGGCCATCGAAGAGGCCGGATACGAAACCCCCACGCCGATTCAGGCCGGCGCGATCCCGCCTGCGCTGGAGGGGCGCGACGTGCTGGGCATCGCCCAGACCGGCACCGGCAAGACGGCAAGCTTCGTTCTGCCGATGATCACGCTTCTGGCGCGCGGCCGGGCGCGGGCGCGGATGCCGCGCAGCCTGGTGCTGTGCCCGACGCGGGAACTCGCCGCGCAGGTGGCCGAGAACTTCGACGCCTATGCCAAATACGTGAAACTGACCAAGGCGCTGCTGATCGGCGGCGTCAGTTTCAAGGAACAGGAGATGCTGATCGACCGCGGCGTGGACGTGCTGATCGCCACTCCGGGGCGGCTGCTCGATCATTTCGAGCGCGGCAAGCTGATCCTGAACGACGTGCGGATCATGGTGGTGGACGAAGCCGACCGGATGCTGGACATGGGCTTCATCCCCGATATCGAGCGGATCTTCGGTCTGACCAACCCGCTCACACGGCAGACGCTGTTCTTTTCAGCCACGATGGCGCCCGAGATCGAACGGATCACCAACATGTTCCTGTCGAACCCCGTTCGCATCGAGGTCGCCCGCCAAGCCACCACCAGCGAGACGATCGAACAGGGCGTGGTGATGTTCAAGCCGTCGCGGCGGGACCGCGCGGCCAGCGAAAAGCGCCGCCTGCTGCGGGCGTTGATCGACGCCGAGGGCGAAAAATGCACCAATGCGATCATCTTTTGCAATCGCAAGGTGGACGTGGACATCGTTGCAAAGTCGCTCAGTAAATACGGCTATGACGCGGCCGCGATCCACGGCGATCTGGACCAGTCCCATCGCATGCGAACGCTGGAGGATTTCCGCGAGGGCAAGTTGCGGTTCCTCGTCGCTTCGGACGTGGCGGCGCGGGGGCTGGACGTGCCCAGCGTGAGCCACGTGTTCAATTTCGACGTGCCCACCCACCCAGAGGACTATGTGCACCGGATCGGCCGCACCGGTCGGGCCGGGCGAGAGGGCAAGGCGCTGACCATCTGCGCGCCGCAGGACGAGAAATATCTCGAAGCGATCGAACGACTGGTCCAGAAGGAAATCCCGCGCCTGGAAAATCCGGTCAAACCCGCGCCCGCGAAGAGGAAAAAGAGCGCCGAGCGCCGCGACGAGGCTGCCGAAAAGCCGATCGCCGACGCCGCGGACGACACGGTTGCGGCGCCGCGCGAAGCCGACGAGGCCGCGACCTCGGACAAGGGCCGCAAGAGCGCGTCCAGGTCCAGCACGAAGGCTAGGGCATCGGAAAAGGCAACTTCGGGCGACAAGGTCAAGAGCTCTGCGCGCGGGCGCAAGGATCAGGATTCGGGCCGATCCGGGAACAAGGTGGTCGGCATGGGCGACCACCTGCCCCGCTTTATCGCCCTGAGCTTTGACGAACGCCGCGCGGGCTGAAGCCGGCGCGGGCTTTCGCTGTCGTCCAATCGGGTTTCGGATTGGCTACGCCAATCCGACCGAGGCGAGGGGGCGCTGCCCCCTCGCGCTCCCCCGGGGTATTTCCGACCAGAAAGAAGCTGGACGCCCTTGCCGGGGGCAAACCCGCTGCCCCGATCCCCATGGCCGCCTTCAGGCCATGCGGCTGATGACCACGGTGACCTCGGGGCGCTTGCCGATCTCGGATTGGGCGGTCTGGCGCACGATGCGGCGCAGGGCCTCTTCCAGCTTGCTGTCGTCCCCCAGGGTGCGGGGGTCGGCGCGCATAAGGAACCGGGTCAGGTCGTGTTCCAGCAGTTCGTCCAGCGCGACCCGTGACTTGCCAATCTCGGGCAGGCCCATCAGTTCGCACCAGGCGTCGCCGAGCGGTTCGTTCTCTTCGTCGAGGATTGCGGTGACGATCACATGCCCGTTGAGCGCCATGCGGATGCGGTCGCGGACGATGCCGTCCAGAGCACCGATCCTGACCGAGCCGTCGAGATAGGTCCGCCCGGTTTCCACATAGTCCACCACCTGGGGCGCGTTGCCGGAAAGATCCATCATCATGCCGTTCACGACGATCGCGCTCTGACGCCCCGCGGCTTCGGCGAGGCGGGCGTGTTCGCGCAGGTGCCGGTGTTCGCCGTGCATCGGAATGACCATCTGCGGCGCGACGAGATCGTGGATGCGCAGCAGGTCCGGCCGGTTGGCGTGACCCGAAACGTGATAGCGGCCGGAACTGTCGTCCACCACGTCCACGCCCTTTTCGCTCAGCTGGTTCATGATGCGGATCACGCCCCGTTCGTTGCCGGGGATCGTCTTTGACGAAAACAGGAACAGGTCGCCCTCTTTCAGCTCCAGTCCGCGAAACCGGCCGCGTGCGAGCTGGGCCGTGGCGGCGCGGCGCTCGCCCTGGCTGCCCGTGACCAGCAGCATCAGGTTCTCGCGCGGAATCTCCAGCGCGTCCTCGGGGCTGACGACGCGGGGGAAATCGGCCAGAACGCCGGTTTCGACCGCCGCTTCGATCATCCGCTGCATGGCGCGCCCCAAGAGCACCACCGAACGTCCGGCGCGTTGGGCCGCCTCGGCCAGGGTCTTGAGCCGCGCCACGTTCGAGGCAAAGGTGGTGGCCGCGACCATGCCCCCTGCCCCGGCGATCAGTTCGGTAATCGCCGCGCCGATATCGCTCTCGGAGCGGCCGGGATCGGGCGAGAACACGTTGGTCGAGTCGCAGATCAGCGCCTTGACCCCGGGCTTTGCGGCCTCTGCCCAGAGATCGGGATCGAAGGGCTCGCCCACCACCGGGTCGGGGTCCAGCTTGAAGTCGCCGGAATGGATGACCCTGCCGACCGGCGTGTCGATCACCAGTGCCGCGCTTTCGGGGATGGAATGCGACACCGGCAGGAAGCTCACCCTGAACGGGCCGGCCTCGGTGATCTCGGGGAAGGCCGAGACGGTCCGCACCGCGTCCTCTGGCTTGCCCAGATCGGCCATCTTGCCGCGCGCGATATTGGCGGTGAACGCACGGGCGTAAACGGGCACGCCCAGATCGTCCCACAAATGGGCCACGCCGCCCACATGGTCCTCGTGCGCATGAGTGACAAAGATCGCCTCGAGCCGGTCGGCGCTTTCGCGCAGCCAGGTGATGTCGGGCATGATGAGATCGACGCCCGGCGTGCCGTCCATGTCGGGAAAGGTGACGCCCAGATCCACCAGGATCAGCCGTTCCCTGCCCGGCCTGCCATAGCCGTAGACATAGGCGTTCATGCCGATTTCGCCGGCCCCGCCCAGTGGCAGGTAAATCAGTCTTTCACCGCTCATCTGGCCCCGTTTTCCTTGTTGTAGGCGTGGATCACGGTCAGGCCGTGCATGGTCAGGTCTTCCTCGAGATAGTCGAACAGGTCCACGTTCTGCTGAAACAGCGGCGCGAGCCCGCCGGTGGCGATCGTCTTCATCGGACGGGCGTGTTCGGCACGGATGCGCGCGCAGATCTCGCGCACCAGCCCCACATAGCCCCAGAAGATGCCGGACTGGATGCAGGCGACCGTGTTGGTGCCGATGACCTTTTCCGGCGTGGTGATGTCCACATGCGGCAGCGCGGCTGCGGCCATGTGCAGCGCCTCGAGGCTGAGATTCACCCCCGGCGCGATCACCCCGCCGATATAGGCGCCATCCGTATCCACCACGTCAAAGGTGGTGGCGGTGCCGAAATCCACCACGATCAGGTCGCCGCCGTGGCGGTCGAACGCGCCCTCGGCATTGACCAGCCGGTCGGGGCCCACCTGCGTGCCCTGGTCCACCCGCGGCGGATGCGGCAGCACGCAGTCGGGCTTGCCCACGACCAGCGGGCGGCAGCCGAAGAAACGTTCGGAAAAGACCCGAAGGTTGAACACCACGCGCGGCACGGTGGAGGAGATGATCACGTCGGTGATGTCGGCCTCGATCCCGTAATGTTTGACCAGCGTCGAATACCAGGTGAAATAGGCATCCGCCGTGCGCGCATGGTGGGTCGAAGTGCGCAGGGTGCACAGAAACCTTTCCCCGTCCCAGATCGAGAACACGGTATTGGTATTGCCGCAATCGATGCACAGCAGCATCGCACCCCCCCCATATGGTCAGAAATAGATGTCGGCCGCAGGCAGGATCACCTGTCCCCTTGGCGTCATCAGCACCAGATTTCCCGCCTCGTCGATCGACTGGAACGTGCCGGTGAACTCGGACGTGCCGGTGCGGGCGGTGATCGGCTGGCCCAGCTTCGCGGCCCGTTGCAGCCAGGCGGCGCGGATCGGGTCGAAACCGTATGTGACGAAATGCGTCTCGTAATGGTCATAGGCCGCGGCCAGCGCGGTCAGAAAGGTTTCCGGGTCCACGTCGGCCCCGGTTTCGGACAAGAGCGACACGGGGCGCAGCGCCCCCTCCTCTACCGCGTCGGCCGGCGGCGCCTCGCGCAGGTTCACGCCGATCCCGATCGCCAGATAGGACACATCCGCGCCCGCGCCAAAGCTTTCCAGCAGGATGCCGGCCAGCTTGCCCCCGTTCAGCAGCACGTCATTGGGCCACTTGCAGGCCAGCCCTTCGGCGCGGCCGGTCACCGCGACCACCGCATCGTGGACGGCCAGCGCGCCAACGAAACTGCGCTGCGCGGCCTTCTCCGGCCCGCCGCCGGGGCGCAGGATCAGGGTCGCGGACAGGTTGCCCTCGGGCGCGATCCATGCCCGGCCGCGCCTGCCGCGCGCCCTGGTCTGGCGGTGCGCCATGATCCATTCCGGGCCGGAAAGGGTATCGGCGATGCGGCGCGCCTCGTCCAGGGTGCTGTCCACCTCGTCCAGCACCCGGCAGCCATATCCGGCGGGCCAGCTGATCATGCGCGAAAGGCCCGGTCGGCGAACCGGGCCCTCCTTGCCAGCGTGATGCGGCGATTACTGAACAAGTGCCCCCGCGGCGAAGGCCGCCGCGCCCTCTACGCCAAAGAGGTTGATGACGCCCAGCACGTTGATCGCCGCCGCAACGGCCAGGAACACCCACAGCACGGGCGAACCGCCGGCAACCGCACCATCGGTTTCCTTGCCGAAATACATGTAGAACACGATCCGCAGGTAGTAGAACGCCGCCACCACCGAAGCCAGCGCGCCCGCAACCGCCAGCCACACCAGCCCCGCGTCAAGGGCCGCGCGCAGCACATAGAACTTGCCGAAGAAGCCCAGAAGCGGCGGCACCCCGGCGAGGCTGAACAGCAGCAGCAGCATCGCCAGCGCCCGGCCCGGCTCGCGCTGGGCATAAAGATTCAGCGAGTCGATCTCGGTCACCGGCTCGCCGTCCTTTTCCATCGACAGGATAAAGGCGAAGGTGCCCACGTTCATGGTCACGTAAATCGCCATGTAGATCAGCATCGCCTGCACGCCGAACTGCGTGCCCGCCGCCAGCCCCATCAGCGCAAAGCCCATGTGGGTGATCGATGAATAGGCCATCAGCCGCTTGATGTCGCGCTGGCCGATCCCGGCCACTGCGCCCAGCACCATGCTGAGAAACGCCAGCAGCGCCAGCACCTGCCCCCAGTCCGAGGACATGCCGCCGAAGGCCTCGAACAGCGCGCGCGCGATCATGCCCATCGCCGCCACCTTGGGCGCGGTGGCAAAGAAGGCGGTGACCGGCGTCGGCGCGCCTTCATAGACGTCCGGGGTCCACATGTGGAACGGCACCGCGCTGATCTTGAAGGTCATGCCCGAGATCAGCAGCACCAGCCCGAACAGCAGACCCAGCGACACATGGCCGTGCTGCGCGGCCTCGACGATCCCGGCAAAGGACGTGGTGCCCGCATAGCCGTAGATCAGTGACGAGCCAAAGAGCAGTAGACCGGAACTCAGCGCGCCGAGCACGAAGTATTTCAGGCCGGCCTCGGTCGAGCGCACGCTGTCGCGCCGCATCGACGCGATCACGTAAAGCGACAGCGACTGAAGCTCGAGCCCCATGTAGAGCGCGATCAGGTCGCCCGCGCTGACCATCACCATCATGCCCACGGTGGACAGCGCCACCAGAAGCGGAAATTCGAACGGCAGCGCGTCGCGGCGGGACAGATAATCCTGGCTCATCACCAGCACCGAGGCGCCGCCAAGCAGGATCGCCACCTTGGCGAAGCGGGCAAAGCCGTCGTCAATGAACATCCCTCCAAAGGCGGTGCGCGCGGAGGCGTCACCGGTCGCGGTCCAGACCGCCATCGCCGCCATCAGCGCGGCGGTGGCCCAGGTCAGGGTCGGCGCCAGCTTGTCCTTGGACGTGTAGACCGCCCCGATCAGGGCCGCCATCGCATAGACCGACAGCACGACCTCGGGCAGGATGATGGACAGATCACCTTGGATCATCGTTCCAGGCTCCTCAGTTCGAAGCATACTGGCTGGCGGCCTCGGCCGCGGCCAGCGCCTTGTCATAGTGTTGGATCAGCGCCTCGGTCGAAGGCGAGATGATGTCGGTCACCAGCGACGGATAGACACCCAGCAGCAGGGTCATCGCCACCAGCGGGGCAAAGACCAGCTTTTCGCGCGGCGTCAGGTCGGTGATGGCCTTCAGGCTTTCCTTGATGAGGTCGCCGAACACCACCCGGCGATAGAGCCACAGCGCATACGCCGCCGAGAAGATCACGCCGGTCGCGGCCACAGCGGCGATCCAGGTGTCGTGCTGGAAGGCACCCATCATGGTCAGGAATTCGCCGATGAACCCGCTGGTGCCCGGCAGGCCGACATTGGCCATGGTGAACAGCATGAAGATCAGCGCATAGGCCGGCATCCGGTTCACCAGCCCGCCATAGGCGTCGATCTCGCGCGTATGCATCCGGTCATACACCACGCCGACGCAAAGAAACAGCGCCGCCGAGATGAAGCCGTGGCTGATCATCTGGAACATCGCGCCGTCCAGCCCCTGCTGGTTCACCACGAAGATGCCCATGGTGACGAACCCCATGTGGGCCACGGACGAATAGGCGATCAGCTTTTTCATGTCCTCCTGCACCAGCGCGACCAGCGAGGTATAGACGATGGCGATCACGCTGATCCACAGGATGAAGGGCGTCATCACCTCGGTCCCCACCGGGAACATCGGCAGGCTGAACCGCAGGAAACCGTAGCCGCCCATCTTCAGCAGGATCGCGGCCAGAATGACCGAACCGGCAGTGGGCGCCTGCACGTGCGCGTCCGGCAGCCAGGTGTGGAACGGCCACATCGGCAGCTTCACCGCCAGCGAGGCAAAGAAGGCCAGGAACAGCAGCGTCTGCATCCCGCCCACGATGTGCAGCCCCAGCACCGACAGGCTGTCGGCGGGGAATTCGTGCGTCATCAGCGTCGGAATGTCGGTGGTGCCCGACTGCACGAACATCGCGATCATCGCCACCAGCGTCAGCACCGAGCCGAAGAAGGTATAGAGGAAGAACTTGAAGCTGGCATAGATCCGGTCCTTGCCGCCCCAGATGCCGATGATCAGGAACATCGGGATCAGCGAGCCTTCGAAGAAGAGGTAGAACAGCACCAGGTCCAGCGCCATGAACACGCCCAGCATCAGCGTCTCGAGCAGCAGGAACGCGATCATGTATTCCTTGACGCGGTGGGTGACCTCCCAGCTGGCCAGGATCGCCAGCGGCATGATGAAGGTGGTCAGCAGAACCAGGAAGACGCTGATTCCGTCCACGCCCATCTTGTATTTCAGGCCCATCAGCCATTCGCCCTCTTCCACGAACTGAAAGCCCGTATCGGAGGGGTCGAACTGGGTGTAGATGCCCAGGCTCACCAGAAAGGTGACCGTGGTCGCCACCAGCGCCACCCATTTCGCGTTGCGCTGCGCGGCCTCGTCATCGCCGCGCAGGAAAACGGCAAGGATCAGCGCCGCCAGCGTCGGGACGAAGGTGACAATGGAAAGAAGGTTGTCCATATCAGTGCGCTCCTGCCGAGATCGACATCCAGGTGATCAGGGCGGCGACGCCCATCACCATCCAGAAGGCATAGGTAAAGATGTAACCGGACTGCGCCCGGCCCGCGAGGCGGGTGAAGAACGGCACCACACCCATGGCCACGCCATTGAGGAACCCGTCGACGATGCTGCCGTCGCCGCGCTTCCACAGCACCCGACCCAGCGCGAGCGTCGGCTTCACGAAGATCGCGTCATAGATCTCGTCGAAATACCACTTGTTCTTGAGGAACAGATACAGCGGGCGCTGGTTCTCGGCCAGCCGCTTCGGCGCCTCGGGGTTCACGATGTAGAACCAGTAGGCAATGGCAAGGCCCAGCAGCATCGCGATGAAGGGCGAAACCTTGACCCATTTCGGCGCGGCATGCGCGTCCTCGAGCACATGGTTGTCCGGCGCGATGTAGAGCGCGCCCTCGCCCGGCTTGCCGGCAAATGTCACATGCGCGGCATCGTTGCCGGCCTCTTTGCCGTGACCGGCCGCATCGCCCTGCCCATGCGCCGCGGCTTCGCCGTGGCCGCCCTCGGCCTGCGCCTCGGCGACGGGGATGCCGTAGAACTCGGCCACGTCCTCGGCATGGCCGAAGAAGCTGTTGTACCAGATCATGCCGGCAAACACCGCGCCCAGGCTCAGCACGCCCAGCGGGATCAGCATCACCATCGGGCTTTCATGGGCGTGGTCATGGGCATGGCGGTCGCCGCGCGGCTCGCCCCAGAAGGTCAGGAACATCAGCCGCCAGCTGTAGAACGAGGTGAAGCAGGCCGCGATCACCAGAAGCCAGAAGCCGTAGCCCGATCCGCCGGCCCAGGCGCTCTCGATGATGGCGTCCTTGGACAGGAACCCGGCAAAGCCGATATGGGTCAGCGGGATGCCGACGCCGGTGATGGCCAGCGTGCCCAGCATCATCGCCCAGAAGGTCAGCGGGATCTTCTTGCGCAGGCCGCCATAGTTCATCATGTCCTGTTCATGGTGCATCGCGGTGATGACCGAGCCCGCGCCAAGGAACAGGAGCGCCTTGAAGAAGGCGTGCGTGAACAGGTGGAACATCGCCGCCGAATACATGCCGACGCCGGCTGCGACGAACATGTAACCCAGCTGCGAACAGGTCGAGTAGGCGATCACGCGCTTGATGTCGGTCTGCACCAGGCCCACGGTCGCGGCAAAGAACGCGGTCGAGGCGCCCAGCACCGTGATGAAGGCGGTCGCGCCCGGCGCGAATTCATAAAGCGGCGACATCCGGCAGACCAGGAACACGCCCGCGGTCACCATGGTCGCGGCGTGGATCAGCGCCGAAACCGGGGTCGGGCCTTCCATCGCGTCGGGCAACCAGGTGTGCAGGATCAGCTGCGCGGACTTGCCCATCGCGCCGATGAACAGCAGCACGCCCACCACATTGGCCGCGTTCCATTCGCCCCAGAGGAAGGTCATCTGCGTCTCGGCGATGGTCGGGGCCGCGGCGAAGACGTCCGAAAAGTTGATGCTGTCCACCAGGAAGAACAGCGCGAAGACGCCAAGCGCAAAGCCGAAGTCGCCCACCCGGTTGACAACGAAGGCCTTGATCGCCGCGGCATTGGCCGAAGGCTTGCGATAGTAGAAGCCGATCAGCAGGTAGGACGCCAGCCCCACGCCTTCCCAGCCAAAGAACATCTGCACCAGGTTGTCCGAGGTCACCAGCGTCAGCATCGCGAAGGTGAAGAAGGACAGGTAGGCAAAGAACCGCGGCAGATAGCTTTCGCCCTCTTTCCACTGAGGGTCGTCCTTCATGTAGCCGAAGCTGTAGAGGTGGACGAGCGCCGACACCGTGGTCACCACGATCAGCATGATCGCGGTCAGCCGGTCCAGACGGATCGCCCATTCGGTGGCGAGGCTGCCGCTTTCGATGAAGCGCAGCACCGGGATCTGCCGGGTTTCGCCGTCAAAGCCGAAGAACACGATCCAGCTGAGCAGACAGGACAGGAACAGAAGGCCCGTAGCGATCCACATCCCCGCTTTTTCGCCGATCAGCTTGTAGCCAAAGCCGCAGATCAGCGCGCCGATCAACGGGGCAAAGAGAATTGTCGTTTCCATCGTCTCAGCCCTTCATCATGTTGATGTCTTCGACATCGATGGTGCCGCGGTTGCGGAAGAAGCAGACCAGGATCGCAAGCCCGATCGCCGCCTCGGCTGCCGCCACGGTCAGGATGAACAGGGTGAACACCTGCCCCGTCAGGTCGCCCAGATGGCTGGAAAAGGCGACGAAGTTGATGTTCACCGCCAGCAGCATCAGCTCGATCGACATCAGCAGGATGATGACGTTCTTGCGGTTCAGGAAGAGCCCGAAGATGCCAATGACGAACAGCGTCGCCGCCACCGTCAGGTAATGTTCCAAGCCTATCATGTCGTCCCTCGGTTCTTGGTCCCGGCGGGGGTGACTGCCCCCGATCAGTTCAGGTTGCCCCGGCCGGATGCCGGGCGGGCGCGGATCAGTTGCCGATCCCCTGCCCCGGTTTGATGTCCACCAGCTCCATCGCTTTGGCCGGATCGCGATACATCTGCTCCAGCACGTCCTGGCGCTTGACGTCCTTGCGGTGGCGCAGCGTCAGCATGATCGCCCCGATCATCGCCACCAGCAGGATCAGCCCGGCCAGCTGGAAGATCAGGAAATACTTGTCATAGAGGATCTCGGACAGCGCCACCGTGTTCTGCACGTCGCTCGGCACCGGATTGGCGCGCAAGCTTTCGGCCACGGTGCTGGCGTCCCAGGCGCCAAAGGCCATCACGAACTGCATCAGGATCACCAGCCCGATCAACAGCGCCAGCGGCATGTATTTCGCCATGCCCGCCTTCAGCTCGGCAAAGTCCACGTCCAGCATCATCACCACGAACAGGAACAGCACCATCACCGCGCCCACGTAGACAATGACCAGAAGCATGGCCACGAATTCCGCGCCCAACAGGATGAACAGCCCCGCCGAAGAGATGAAGGCCAGGATCAGCCATAGCACCGAATGCACCGGCTGACGGCTGATCACGGTGAACAGCCCGCCGACGATGGCGCTGATCGCAAAGAGGTAGAAGGCAAACACGCTCATGTCTCGTTTTCCTCGTTTTCGTCCATGACCTGCTGCGCCAGCTCCAGCGCCCGGGTCATGGCCGGGATGCCGGCAAAGGCCGACATCAGACCGATCGTTTCCACGATCTCCTGTTTTCTCGCCCCCGCCGCCAGCGCGTGGCGCACGGTCTGGCGCACCGCCGTTTCCGACTGCGCGCCCAGCATGGTCAGCCCCGCCAGCGTCAGCAGAAGCCGCGTCCTGGCATCAAGCCCCTCCTTGTTGACCGCATTGCCGAACCAGACTTCCATCAGCTCTTTCGGCATGGTCGGCCAGAGCTTCTCGAACTCCTTTGGCGAAAAGCTCTCGAGCCCCGGGTTGAAGGCCCGGGCCATCTCCTGCGCCTGCCGCAGCATCAGTTCGAAGGGATTTGCCGGCGAGTCGTTCATCGGTAGGGCGCATCCAGCTCCAGATTGCGGGCGATTTCGGCTTCCCAGCGCTCACCGTTCTCAAGCAGTTTCTGCTTGTCATAGAACAGCTCTTCGCGGGTCTCTGTGGCGAATTCGAAATTCGGGCCTTCCACGATGGCATCGACCGGGCATGCCTCCTGGCAGAAACCGCAGTAGATGCATTTGGTCATGTCGATGTCATAGCGCGTGGTGCGGCGGCTGCCGTCGTCGCGCGGTTCGGCATCGATGGTGATCGCCTGCGCGGGGCAGATCGCCTCGCACAGCTTGCAGGCGATGCAGCGTTCTTCGCCGTTGGGATAGCGGCGCAGCGCGTGCTCGCCCCGGAACCGGGGGGAAAGCGGCCCCTTTTCATGCGGATAGTTCACCGTCACCTTGGGCTTGAAGAAATACTTCATCCCCAGCTTGAACCCGACGATGAAATCCCACAGCAGGAAATATTTCGCCGCGCGTCCGAAATCGATCTGAGTCATGGATCAGCCTCCCACGGTCCAGCGGGCGAAGGTGCCCCAGAACCAGTCGAATTTCGCCGCGAAGGCCACGAAGACCACCCACACCAGGCTGAACGGCAGGAACACCTTCCAGCCGATCCGCATCAGCTGGTCATAGCGGTAGCGGGGAGTGATCGCCTTGACCATCGCGAAGATGAAGAAGAAGAACGCCATCTTGCCGACCATCCACAGCACGCCGTCGGGCAGCCCCGGGATCGGCGACAGCCAGCCGCCGAAGAACAGCAGCGACGTCAGCGCGCACATCAGGAAGATCGCGATGTATTCACCCGCCATGAAAAGCAGGAACGTGGTCGAGGAATATTCCACCTGATAGCCGGCCACGAGTTCCGATTCCGCTTCCGGCAGGTCGAAGGGCGGGCGGTTGGTTTCTGCCAGGGCCGAGATGAAGAACAGGAACACCATCGGGAAATGCGGCAGCCAGTACCAGCCGAAGAAGCCCCAGCCTGTGTCCTGCGCGCGCACGATATCGCCAAAATTCATGGACCCTGTGGAGAGGATCACGCCGATGATGATGAGGCCGATCGACACCTCGTAGGAAATCATCTGCGCGGCCGAACGCAGGCTGCCCAGGAAGGGGTATTTCGAGTTCGACGCCCAACCGCCCATGATCACGCCGTAGACTTCGAGCGAGGAGACGGCGAAGACATAGAGGATGGCCACGTTGATGTCGCTGAGAACCCAGCCGTCATTGAACGGGATCACCGCCCAGGCGATCAGCGCCAGGATGAAGGACAGCATCGGCGCCAGAATGAACACCGGCTTGTCGGCGCCGGCGGGGATCACCACCTCTTTCACGACGTATTTCAGCGCATCCGCCACCGATTGCAGCAGCCCGAACACGCCCACCACGTTGGGGCCGCGCCGGATCTGGACCGCCGCCCAGATCTTGCGGTCGCCATAGACCAGGAACAGCAGCGAAACCATGACGAAGGCGATGATCGCCAGCACCTGCGCCACGATGATGATGCCGATACCGACCGGAGTTGAAAAGAAATCAGCCATGTGTCCTCACACCGTGGGTATTCCGTTTTCCGCGCAGTTGGCCACCGTCACCTCGGCGTCGATGGTCCTGAGTCCACGCGGCAGGGATGGCGAGATGGTGTAAACAGCATCTGCCGTCCACACGCCACCCTTTTCGTGTACTTTCGTGCGCAAATGGCGCGCAAAACCGTAGCCCCGGATCAGCGCATACTGCGCCGCGGCGCATTCGGCATAGTCAACCGCGTCCTGACCGTCACGGGCGCCCTTCATCGACACTTGGAACTGCACCAGATCGCTGTCGAGCAGACGGGTTTCCACGCCCAGATATTCGGGCGCGAAAACCGCCGGATCGTCCGACGAGACCTGCGTGTCGCAGGCCGCAAGCAGCAGCGACGGTATGAGCGCGGCGCGAATCATTCGGCGGCGATCTTCTGCGCCTTGCGGTCGCGCGCCAGCGCCGACAGTTCCGCCATCAGCACGCTGGCCCGCGCAATCGGGTTGGTCAGGTAGAAATCGCTGACGGCCAGACGGAAATCGCCGGACTTGAGCGGCTTGGTCTCCAGCGGCTCCCAGCCGTTGTCGGGCACCGTGTCGATCGCCGCGAGATGCGGCACCGCCTCTACCAGCGCCTGCCGCAGCTGCGCCAGCGAATCCCAGGGCAGCGTCGCGTCCAGCTCGGCGCTGAGCGCGCGCAGGATCGCCCAGTTCTCCTTGGCCTCGCCCGGCGGGAAGTTGGCGCGCATCGCCAGCTGCGGCCGGCCTTCGGTGTTGACGAACAGGCCGTTTTCTTCAGTGTAGGCCGCACCCGGCAGGATCACGTCGGCGCGGTGTGCGCCCCGGTCGCCATGGCTGCCCTGATAGATCACGAAGGCGCCCGGCGCGATTTCGATCTCGTCCGCGCCGAGGTTGTAGATCACGTCCGCGCCCTCGGTGGCTTTCTCAAGCCCGCCCTCGGTAACCGCGCCCACATCCATCGCGCCCACCCGCGCTGCGGCGGTGTGCAGCACCAGCATCTTGCCGCCCAGCTTTTCGGTCAACGCCATCGCCTGGCCCAGAACCGCGATGCCGTCGCCCTCGCTGATCGCGCCCTGACCGACCAGCACCAGCGCGCCCTCGGTCGGCTTGGCATCGGCCACCAGGGCGTTCAGCGCCTCGCGCCCGGACCCCGCGCGGGCATAGTCATAGGTCAGGTCCAGCCCCTCGGGGCCGACCAGAACCACCTGCGCGCCCTTAAGCCACGCCTTGCGGATGCGGGCATTCAGAACCGGCATCTCGTCGCGCGGATCGGTGCCGATCAGATAGATCGCGCGCGCAGCGTCGATATCCGCGATCGCCGCATTGCCCACATAGGCGCTGCGGTTGCCGGCCGGCAGCACCGCGCCATCGACGCGGCATTCCACGGCCCCGCCCAGCCCCTCGACCAGCTGCTTGAGCGAGAACGCCGCCTCCACGGGCACCAGATCGCCGATCAGGCCGGCCACCTTGGACGCGCCCTTCATCGCCTCGGCCGCGCGGGCCAGCGCCTCGGGCCACGACGCCGGGCGCAGCTTTCCGTCCTCGCGGACATAGGGCGTGTCCAGCCGCTGTCGGCGCAACCCGTCCCAGACAAAGCGCGACTTGTCCGACAGCCATTCCTCGTTCACGTCGTCATGGTTGCGCGGCAGGATCCGCTTGACCTCGCGCCCCTTGGTATCGACCCGGATGTTGGCGCCCTGCGCATCCATCACGTCGATGGTTTCGGTCTTGGTCAGCTCCCAAGGCCGGGCGGTGAACGCATAAGGCTTGCTGGTCAGCGCGCCGACCGGGCACAGGTCGATGATGTTGCCTTGCAGGTTGGAATCGATCGTCTTGCCCAGATAGGTCGTGATCTCGGCATCCTCGCCGCGGCCGGTCTGGCCCATGTCATAGACGCCCGCCACCTCGGTGGTGAAGCGCACGCAGCGGGTGCAGGAGATGCAGCGCGTCATCTGCGTGGACACCAGCGGGCCCAGGTTCAGGTCATCGACCGCGCGCTTGGGTTCGCGATAGCGGCTGAAGGAATGGCCATAGGCCATCGCCTGGTCCTGAAGGTCGCATTCGCCGCCCTGGTCGCAGATCGGGCAATCCAGCGGGTGGTTGATCAGGATGAATTCCATCACCCCCTCGCGCGCCTTCTTGACCATGGGCGAGTTGGTCCTGACCTCGGGCGGCTGGCCTTCCGGGCCGGGCCGCAGATCGCGCACCTGCATCGCGCAGCTGGCCGCAGGCTTGGGCGGGCCGCCCACGACCTCGACCAGGCACATGCGGCAGTTGCCGGCGATCGACAGCCGCTCGTGGTAGCAGAAGCGCGGCACCTCGATCCCGGCCTCTTCGCAGGCCTGGATCAGGGTCATGGCCCCGTCCACTTCGATCTCTTTTCCGTCGATGACGATCTTGCGGAGGTCAGTCATGGCTTATTTCGCCCTCAATAGCGCGCCGATTGCGCTTTTCTTCTGGATTTCCGCGCGTCCGAACGCGCAATAGCTCTGCGGGTCGTCCTCGGGCCCGTATTTCTTCAGCAGCTCCATGCCCTTCTTGCGCATGCGCTCCTTTTCAGCCGGGGACTTCACATAGGCCCGGATCTCGTCATGGCCGTAGCCCAGATCGCGGGCGCGCCAGTAGAGTTTTTCAAGCTGCAGCAGCCCCTTGAAGCGACGCGCGGTGATGGTCGGGCATTGCTCGCCGATCACATATGCAACCACGATCGCGAACAGCGGGTTCTCGATCTCGGGCACGTCGCGCAGGGACGGCCGCGCGGTCGTCGCGGTGGCGGGGCTCACGGCCAGAATGGCGGCGGTGACAAGAACGATGACCGCATGTTTCATGGGTTTGCTCTCCTGTCTGGAGAGCCAAGCACGCGCCGAGCCCCGGCCGTTATGCAATAACAGCCCGGCGAAAGCGCGCGGATATGCCGCCAGCCAAGTCATGGCCGGATGCACCTCCCCCGAAGCATCAGCTTGCCCTTTTCGATCGGCAGATTCTGCGGTTCGGTTTCTGGCCCGATCTCCCAGAGGATGCGCGAGCTGCCGTAATTCTCGATACAATAGCGCGTGGCCTCGTAGGCGCCGGCCTGCACCGCGTTTTCCAGCGACACGGCCACATCCGGCACCGTCACGCGGAACAGCGTGCGGTCGCCCTTGCGGTCCACGGCCTCAGCCTTGGCGTTGTAGAAATGCCCGCCAAAGAGGACGCGGTCCTCTTTCCTGGTGCATGCGGCCAACAGCACGACCGCCGCCACGGCCAGGGATATGAGCCCGCGCCCGGTCATCACTCGGCTGCCACCGCCGTGACGCGGCCGGTCTTGCGGGCCTTGATCCGGTCCTCGATCTCGTCGCGGAAGTTGCGGATCAGACCCTGGATCGGCCAGGCCGCCGCGTCGCCAAGCGCGCAGATGGTGTGACCCTCGACCTGTTTGGACACGTCGTAAAGCATGTCGATCTCTTCGATCTCGGCATCCCCGGTCACGAGCCGCTCCATCACCCGCATCATCCAGCCGGTGCCTTCGCGGCAGGGGGTGCACTGGCCGCAGCTTTCATGCTTGAAGAATTTCGACAGCCGCCACACCGCCGCGATCACGTCGGTGGACTGGTCCATCACGATCATGCAGCCGGTGCCGAAGGACGACTGCTTTTCCCGCATCCCGTCGAAGTCCATGGTCGCGTCGTCCAGCTGGTCCTTGCGCAGGATCGGACAGGAGGCACCGCCGGGGATGATCGCCTTGAGATTGTCCCAGCCGCCGCGCACGCCGCCGCCGTGGGTTTCGATGATCTCGCGCACCGACATGGACATGGATTCCTCGAACACGCAGGGGTTGTTGACGTGCCCGGTCAGCGCCATCAGCTTGGTGCCCGAGTTGTTGGGCCGGCCGAACGAGGCGAACCAGTCCGCCCCGCGCCGCAGGATGGTCGGCACGACGGCGATCGATTCCACGTTGTTGACCGTGGTCGGGCAGCCGTAAAGCCCCGCCGCCGCCGGGAACGGCGGCTTCATGCGCGGCATGCCCTTCTTGCCCTCGAGGCTTTCCAGCAGGGCGGTTTCCTCGCCGCAGATATAGGCCCCGGCGCCGTGGTGCAGGAACAGGTCGAAATCCCAGCCGGACTTGCAGGCGTTCTTGCCGATAAGCCCCGCCTCGTAGGCCTCGTTGATCGCGTTCTGCAGAACCTCGCGTTCGCGGATGAACTCGCCCCGGATGTAGATATAGGCGGTATGCGCCCCCATCGCGAAGCCGGCGATCAGCGCGCCCTCGATCAGCGTGTGCGGATCGTGGCGCATGATCTCGCGGTCCTTGCAGGTGGCCGGTTCGGATTCGTCGGCGTTGATCACCAGATAGGCCGGGCGTCCGTCGCTCTCCTTGGGCATGAAGGACCATTTCAAGCCGGTCGGAAAGCCCGCCCCGCCCCGGCCGCGCAGGCCCGAATCCTTGACCTGCTGCACGATCCAGTCGCGCCCCTTCTCGAGGATCTCCCTGGTGCCATCCCAGTGGCCCCGCGCCATCGCGCCCTTAAGGGAGCGGTCATGCATCCCGTAGAGGTTGGTAAAGATCCGGTCCTGGTCCTTGAGCATGTCTCGGCTACCCTCGGTTCTGATCCTGGCGCATCCGCCAGAGTTGCAAGATGTTGACGAGCGCATAGATGAAGCCCGCGATCGCCGCCAGATCGAACAGCAGCGCATAACGCCCCGGCAGCCCCAGCATCGGCCCCAGCGCGTTGGCGGCCAGCCACAGCACCATGGTCGCGGCGATCACCACCGCGATCTGGCGCCCCTTGCGGGCAATGGCACTGTCCCGTTCCCCAGCCATTCGTTCGTCGTGTCATCGCGGGCCGTTCTCCGGCCCGCCGTTTTTTCATGTCGCGGCGCCCTGATAGCGCCAGGTTCCCTTGCGCGCCGCCAGTTCCTGCTGGCCGGGCAGCGGCTTGGACGGTTTGACCAGCGGGCTGGCCGAAATCCGTGCCGGCGCCTGGGGCGCTTGCGTTGCTTCGCGCGCAGCGGTTGCCGCCTGCGGCTCGGCCGGCGCCGACGGCTCGGTTTCCGTCGCCCGTGCGGTCGTCGTCGCGCTATCGCGCATCTGCTCTGCCGCGTCCTGCGCCGCGCGCGCCATTTCGGCCACATCACGGTCGCCAACCATGCGCGTCAGGATGTAACCCGCCACCGCCGCGACCACCCCGCCCGAGATCAGCGCCGTCACCAGCCCGGTCCCGTTGAACACCATCAGCAGAACCGCCACCACGACGCCCCCGGCGGCGGCCTTCTGCCAGTGCCGTGCGTTGGATTTTCCGTCTTTGGAGTCGTTCGTCATGGATCCGGTCCTTTCCCTGTTGGTCGATGGTCTTCTCTTATCGGTCTCTTCCGTCCCTCGATTTCAGCCTTGCCCGTCGTGTTCAAACGCACCCGCCACGATCACGGCGGGCACTGCCTATTTCTTCTTCGCAGCCAGTTCCCGCGCCTGTTCGATCCAGCCTTCGCGTTCGATCCGGCCCTTGAAGGACAGGCGTTCATCCACCCAGGCCACCTGTTCCGGCGTCCAGGCCGCGATCTGGTCGAAATGATAGAAACCCAGCTCGTTCAGCAGCTTTTCCAGCTTGGGCCCAACGCCCTTGAGCAGCTTCAGATCGTCCGGCTTGCCGTCGCGCGGCGCGCTCAGCGTCTCCGGCTCGACCTCGTATTTCCACTCGCCCTTGCGCGCGGCCAGTTCCTGCTGGCCCGGCAACGGCTTGGAGGGCTTGACCAGCGGCTCCTCGGCCTTGGCTTCGGCGGGCTTCGGCGCGGCGGGCTTGGCCTCGGCTTCGGCGGCGGGCGCCTCGGCGGGTTCGGCGGCGGGGCGATCCTTGAGCCACGGGGTCAGGATCGGCACCTCGGTCCCGTCGATGCGCTTCACCGTATCGCCCAGCTTCACAGCCAGTTCCACGGTGGCGTTATGCTGCGTGCGCCCGCTTTCGAATTCCTTCAGCGCCGTCAGCCCGCCCAGCGGTTCGGCGGCATAACGGCCGTTCTGCGGACCCGGCACCGGCACCTTCCCGGCGGCGAGATCGTCCAAAATCTCCTCGAACCGTTCCGGCGTGAGATCCTCGTAATAATCCTTGCCGATCTGCGCCATCGGCGCGTTCGAACACGCCCCGAGACATTCGACCTCTTCCCAGCTGAACTTGCCGTCGGCGCTCAGCGTATGGGGTTTCTCGGCAATCCTTCGCTTGCAGACCTCGATCAGCGCGCCCGAGCCGCAGATCATGCAGGTCGTGGTGCCGCAGATCTGGATATGCGCAACGCTGCCAACGGGTTGCAGCTGAAACATGAAGTAGAACGTGGCCACTTCGAGCGCCCGGATATAGGGCATGCCCAGGAAATCCGCGACATATTCGATGGCGGGCCGGGTGAGCCAGCCCTCCTGCTCCTGCGCGCGCCACAAAAGCGGGATGATCGCGCTGGCCTGGCGGCCTTCGGGATATTTGGTGATCTGCGCCTTGGCCCATTCCAGGTTGGCGGGCGTAAAGGCAAAGCTGTCGGGTTGTTCGTGATACAGACGGCGGAGCATCAGACTGCGTCTCCTGAAGTGGCCAGCGCCAGCACCGTGATGCACAAGGCACCCAGCGCCAGAAGGCCGGTGATCGTGTGTTTGAAATGCGGCAGCCCGTGGCGGCGATAGACCCAGCCGTCATGCAGCCCCAGAAAGGCGCAGACGGCGTAGAACCAGGCCGCCACCGCGGCATCGCGGTAGACGAGGAAATGGATGGACACGCCGAGCGTGAACAGGAATACCACCACATAGCGCCCGGCCATGACCCGCGGCAGCAGGTCAAGCCGATGGGTGGCGGTTTCCATCGCGGCCTGCGGATCGCGGACGAAGATGACCGCGTAAAAGCCGGTGATGCAAAGCGTCACCACAAGCGTGATATCGATGGCCGTGTCCAGCATCGCTCAGCGGTCGATCTCTCCGAACACCACGTCGAGCGAGCCGATGATTGCGGCCACGTCGGCCAGCATGTGCCCCCGCGTGATGTGGTCGATGGCCTGCAGATGCGCATAGCCCGGCGCGCGGATCTTGGCGCGATAGGGTCGGTTCGTGCCATCAGAGACGAGGTAGACGCCCAGTTCGCCCTTGGGCGCCTCGACTGCGGCATAGACTTCGCCGGCGGGGACGTGGAAGCCCTCGGTATAGAGCTTGAAGTGATGGATCAGCGCCTCCATCGAACTTTTCATCTCGGCCCGGCGCGGCGGGGTCAGCTTGCCGCGGGCCAGCACGTCGCCCCGGTTTTCCGGCATCTTCAGCTTGGCGATCGCCTGCCGCATGATCGAGGTGGACTGGCGCATCTCTTCCATCCGCATCAGATAGCGGTCGTAACAGTCGCCGTTCTTGCCGATCGGCACCTCGAACTCGAACTCGTCATAGCATTCATAGGGCTGCGACCGCCGCAGATCCCATGCCAGACCGGCCGAGCGCGCCATCACGCCGGAAAAGCCGTATTTCATCACCGTATCGACATCGACCACGCCGATGTCGACGTTGCGCTGTTTGAAGATCCGGTTTTCCGTCAGCAACGCGTCGAGATCGTCGAGGAAGGCCGGAAAGGCCTTGCACCATTCGTCGATGTCGTCCAGCAGCTCGGGCGGCAGGTCCTGGTGAACGCCGCCGGGGCGGAAATAGGCCGCGTGCAGCCGCGCCCCGCAGGCGCGTTCATAGAACACCATCAGCTTTTCGCGTTCCTCGAAGCCCCAGACCGGCGGCGTCAGCGCGCCCACGTCCATGGCCTGCGTGGTCACGTTCAGCAGGTGGTTCAGGATCCGGCCCATCTCGCAGTAGAGAACCCGGATCAGCTGGGCCCGGCGCGGCACTTCAACCCCGGTCGCCTTTTCGATCGCGAGCACCCAGGCATGTTCCTGGTTCATCGTGCCCACATAGTCGAGCCGGTCGAAATAGGGCAGGCACTGCAGGTAGGTGCGGCTTTCCATCAGCTTCTCGGTGCCGCGATGCAGCAGGCCGATATGCGGGTCGGCGCGCTCCACGACCTCGCCGTCCAGCTCCAGCACCATCCGCAGCACGCCGTGCGCGGCCGGGTGCTGGGGACCGAAGTTGATATTGAAGTTGCGGATCTTCTGTTCGCCCGTGCGGGCGTCGCCGAAATTGGAACCGTCCATCACTTGGCCTCCGCTTTCTCGTCACCCGGCAGGATGTATTTCGCGCCTTCCCAGGGGCTCATGAAGTCGAACTGACGGTATTCCTGGACCAGCTTGACCGGCTCATAGACCACGCGCTTTTCGACCTCGTCATAGCGCACCTCGGTATAGCCCGTGGTCGGGAAGTCCTTGCGCAGCGGGTGGCCGCGGAACCCATAGTCGGTCAGGATCCGCCGCAGATCCGGGTGGCCGGTAAACAGGATGCCGAACATGTCGAACACCTCGCGTTCGAACCAGTTGGCGCCGGGGTGGACACCGGTGATCGACGGGATCGCCTCGTCTTCGCGGATCGCGGCGCGCAGGCGGATCCGGTGGTTCTGGTACATCGACAACAGATGATAGACCACGTCGAACCGCTTGGGCCGGTCGGGATAGTCCACCGCCGTCACGTCCATCAGCGAGGTGAACCGGCAGGTGCGGTCGTCGCGCAGGAACTCGACGAATCCGACGATGCTCGACGGGGCCACCTCCACGTTCAGCTCGCCGAGCGCGACATCCCAGCCCAGCACGCAGTCGGGGCGTTTCTCGGCGATGTGCGCCCCCAGTTCCTTCAGAGCTTCACTCATCGTACGATCGTCCCCGTGCGGCGGATTTTCCGTTGCAGTTGCAAGAGCCCGTACAGCAGCGCCTCGGCGGTCGGCGGGCAGCCCGGCACATAGACATCGACCGGCACGATCCGGTCCACGCCGCGCACCACGGAATAGCTGTAGTGGTAATACCCGCCGCCATTGGCGCAGGAGCCCATCGACAGCACATAGCGCGGCTCGGGCATCTGGTCATAGACCTTGCGCAGCGCCGGCGCCATCTTGTTGGTCAGCGTGCCCGCGACGATCATCAGGTCGGACTGGCGCGGGCTGGCGCGCGGGGCGATGCCAAAGCGTTCGGCGTCGTAGCGCGGCATCGAGGTGTGCATCATCTCGACCGCGCAGCAGGCCAGGCCGAAGGTCATCCAGTGCAGCGACCCGGTGCGGGCCCAGTTGATGATGTCCTCGGTCGTGGTCAGCAGGAACCCCTTGTCCTGCAGCTCGGCGTTCAGCGCCTGCGTCGCCGCTTCCTTGTCGGCGCCGGCCGCGTTGGCTGTGGTGGTCACTCCCATTCCAGCGCCCCCTTCTTCCATTCGTAGGCAAAGCCGATGGTCAGCACCGCCAGGAACACCATCATCGACCAGAACGCGACATCGCTGAGCACCGCAAAGCCGGTCGCCCAGGGAAACAGCATCGCGATTTCGAGGTCGAAAATGATGAACAGGATCGACACCAGATAGAACCGGACGTCGAATTTCATCCGCGCGTCATCGAAGGCGTTGAAGCCGCATTCATAGGCGCTTAGCTTTTCCGGATCCGGGTTGCGGACCGCAAGGATCACGGCCGCCAGAATCAGGACCGCGCCCAGCGCGGTGGCGATGACGAGAAACACGAGGATGGGGAGATATTCCCGCAACAGCTCTTCCACGAGTGGCTCCTTTCTGGCGCGTGCGCACGCGCGCCGTGACATGCCGAGACATGGCGTGTTGACCTGCGCCTCTCTACTCCCACGCCCCCCATGCCGTCAACCAAGCGCGGGCCGATTCAGCCAAGGTAAATCGCCGAAGTGTAGCGCCGCAAAAACATTCATGTTTTCCAATATGATCCGACCCGCCGTCGGCGATCAGCCCTTTGCCGCCCAGGCCGGCGCGCGCTTGTCGAAAAAGGCGGCAATCCCTTCTTTCGCCTCGTCGCCTTCCCAGCGCTCCACCAGCGCGCCGATCGTCATGTCGATGACCGAGTCGTCGATGCGCGGCCCCAGATCCCGCGTCAGCTTCTTGGCCGCCGCCACCGCGCCGGGCGCGCAGGCAAGATACGGCACCACCTCGGCCTCGACCGCGTCCATCAGCCTGTCGGCCGGCACGGCGCGGGCCAACAGACCCAGCTCCACTGCCTCGGCGGCATCGAAGATCCGCGCCGACATGAACACCCGCCGCGCCCGCGCCTCGCCCATGCGCGCCACGACATAGGGCCCGATCGTTGCCGGGATCAGACCCAGCCGCGTTTCCGTCAGGCCCATCTTCAGCGTGTCCACCCCGACGGTCACGTCGCAGACGCAGGCCATGCCCACCCCGCCGCCAAAGGCATTCCCCTGCATCGCCCCGATCAGAGGCTTGGGCAACGTGTTGAGCGCCTGCAACGCCTCGGCCAGCTTGCGCGCCTCGCGAAACCGGGTGTCGGCATCGGCCGCCATCTGCGCCTGCATCCAGGCCAGATCGCCGCCCGCGCAAAACGTCTGTCCCGCCCCGGTCAGCACCACGACCCGCACCGCGTCATCCGCCGCCAGCCGCGCCGCCGCCGCCATGAGTTCCTCGATCATCCGCCCCGACATCGCGTTGTGCTTGTCGGGCCGGTTCAGCATCAGCGTCGCCACCCCGCGCGCATCGGTGGAAATCGAAATCGTCTCGAACATCGCCTGCCCCCTTTCGGTCTCAAAGTCCACGCATCGCCCGTGCCATGGCCGCCGCTTCCTGCAGCACGGCCATGTCGAGCCCGGTCTCATAGCCCAGCCGCTCCAGATGCGCCGCCACCGCCTCGGTCGCGACATTGCCCGCCGCGCCGGGCGCGTAGGGACAACCGCCCAAGCCCCCCACGGCGGCATCGAACACCCGCACACCGAGGCTCAGCGAAGCGTCGATATTCGCCAGCGCCCGGCCCGCCGTGTCGTGGTAATGCCCCGCAAGCCGCGTCACCGGCACCACGTCGCGCACCGCCAGCAACATGCGCGAGATCGTCTCGGGCGTGCCCTGCCCGATCGTGTCGCCCAGGGAAATCTCATAGCATCCCAGACCGAACAGGATGTCGGCCAGTTCGGCCACCTTTCCCGGCGGCGTCGGCCCGTCATAGGGGCAGTCGGTCACGCACGAGATATAACCGCGCACCGGCAGGTCGATATGCCGGGCCGCGGCAATGATCGGCTTGAACCGCTCGACGCTCTCCTCGATCGTGGCGTTGATGTTGGCCTTGGAAAACCCCTCGCTGGCCGAGGCGAAGACCGCGATCTCGTCCGCGCCCGCGGCAAGCGCGTCTTCATACCCGCGCATGTTCGGCACCAGCGCCGCATAGCGCACCCCCGGCGCGCGGCGGATTCCCTTGAGCACCTCGGCCGATCCGGCCATCTGCGGCACCCATTTCGGGCTCACGAAACTGGCGCATTCGATCCGGGAAAACCCCGCGCGGCTCAGACAGTCCACCAGCGCGATCTTCTCCGCCACGGGGATCTCGCGCTTTTCGTTCTGCAACCCGTCGCGGGGGCCCACCTCGAAAATCTCGACCCGTTCACGCATCTCTCCCGACCCCCTGCTTCTTTCTGGTCACAAATACCCAATTCCCGACACCACCGCGGTCACAAACCTCAGCCGTCATCTTCCAGCCGCACCAACGCAGCGCCGGCCTCGACCTGCGCGCCCTCGGGCACCAGCACCTCGGCCACCACCCCGTCACGCGCCGCCAGAAGTGAATGTTCCATCTTCATCGCCTCCAGCACCGCCAGCCGGTCGCCTTCGTGCACCGCCTGCCCCGGCGCGACAAGGATCGCCTTCACCAGCCCCGGCATCGGCGCCACGACCACGTTGCCGCCCGCCGCCCCGCCCACGTCGCGCTCCAGCGGATCGACAACCGCGAACCGATAGCCGTTGCCCCAGAACACGGTCACCTCGTTCCCGTGCCGGGCCACGCGGGCCTGAACCTTGGTGCCGTCCACCCACCAGATCCCGTCGCGCCGCTCGATCCGGTGCACGATCCGGCCCAGATCGACCTCGAAACAGTCCGGACCCAGCGCCACCACGCGGGCCTCGATCCGCTCGTCCTCATGCTCCAGCGTCACGTCCCAGCCCAGCGCGCCCCAGAGCGAGAACCCGCCCTCGTGCCCCGCGCCGCCGTGCAGGCCCAGCGCCGCCAACGCGGCCACGGTGCGCGCCCGCGAGCAGGCCACCGGCACCGGTGTGAGATCCTCCAGTTCCCGGTCGATCAGCCCGGTATCCACGTCGCCACGAACGAAATCGGGCTGCGCCGCCAGCCGGGCGAGGAAGGACACGTTGGTCACCGTCCCGCCGATATCGGTCCAGCGCAGGGCGCGTTCGAGCTGGCGCAGAGCGGTATCACGGGTGGGGCCGTGCACTGTCAGCTTGGCGATCATCGGATCATACCACGGACTGATCCTGTCGCCGGCCCGCACGCCGCTGTCGATCCGCGCGCCTTCGGGAAAGGCGAGATGGGTCAGGGTGCCCGTCGCCGGCAGGAACCCCTTGGCCGCGTCCTCGGCATAGATCCGCGCCTCGAAGGCATGGCCGGTGATCGACAGATCCTCCTGCCGCGCGGGCAAGGACTCGCCCGCCGCCACGCGCAGCTGCCACTCGACCAGATCGACGCCGGTGATCGCCTCGGTCACGGGGTGTTCCACCTGCAACCGTGTGTTCATCTCCATGAACCAGAACCGGTCGGGGCGCAGCCCTTCGGAGGCATCGACGATGAACTCCACCGTGCCCGCGCCGCGATAGCCGATCGCCTCGGCGGCGCGCACCGCCGCCTGGCCCATGGCGGCGCGCATCTCCCCGGTCATGCCCGGCGCGGGGGCTTCCTCGATCACCTTCTGGTGGCGGCGCTGGAGCGAGCAGTCGCGTTCGAACAGATGCACCGCGCGGGCGCCGTCGCCAAAGACCTGCACCTCGATATGGCGCGGCTTGGAGACGAATTTCTCGATCAGAACCGTGTCGTTGCCAAAGGCGGTGCGGGCCTCGCCGCGGGCGCTTTCCAGCGCGGCGGCGAAATCCTCGGGTCGCTGGACCAGCCGCATGCCCTTGCCGCCGCCGCCGGCGACCGCCTTGATGAGCACCGGATAGCCGATCGCGTCCGCCGCGCCCGAGAGATGCTCGGGATCCTGGTTGTCGCCGTGATAGCCCGGCACCACCGGCACGCCAGCCCGTTCCATCAGGTGCTTGGCCGCGTCCTTGAGCCCCATGGCGCGGATCGCCTCGGCAGAAGGGCCGATGAAGGTGAGCCCGGCGGCCTCGACCGCCTCGACGAACTCCGGGTTTTCCGAGAGAAACCCGTAGCCGGGATGGATCGCCTGGGCGCCGGTATCCCTTGCCGCCCGGATGATGGAGTCGGCGCGCAGATAGCTGTCGGCGGGGGCCGGGCCGCCGATATGCACGGCGGCATCGGCCATCTGGACATGTTTCGCGCCGGCATCCGCGTCGGAAAAGACCGCGACGCAGCGGATGCCCAGCCGCTGGGCCGTCTGCATGACGCGGCAGGCGATTTCGCCGCGATTGGCTATGAGGATCGTGTCGAACATGGCGCTGGTCCCTTGTCGGGCGGTGGAACCGGGGGCCAGCCCCCGGACCCCCGGAGTATTTGAAGCAAGATGAAGATTACATGCGGAAGACGCCGAAACGGGTTTCCGGGATCGGAGCGTTGAGGCTGGCCGAAAGGCTGAGCCATAGCACCTCGCGCGTCTTGCGCGGGTCGATGATTCCGTCGTCCCACAGCCGCGCCGAGGCGTAGAGCGGGTGCGACTGGTGCTCGAACTGTTCGATCGTCGGGCGCTTGAACTCGGCCTCTTCCTCGGCCGACCAGGTGCCGCCCTGCCGTTCGATCGCATCGCGCTTGACCGTAGCCAGCACGCCCGCGGCCTGTTCGCCGCCCATCACCGAGATGCGCGAATTGGGCCAGGTCCAGAGGAAGCGCGGGGAATAGGCGCGCCCCGCCATGCCGTAATTCCCCGCGCCGAAGGAGCCGCCCACTAGCATGGTGATCTTGGGCACGGCGGTGGTGGCCACGGCGGTGACCATCTTGGCGCCGTGGCGGGCGATGCCTTCGTTTTCGTATTTGCGCCCAACCATGAAGCCGGTGATGTTCTGCAGGAACACCAGCGGGATCCTGCGCTGCGAGCACAGTTCGATGAAATGCGCGCCCTTGATCGCGCTTTCCGAGAAGAGGACACCGTTGTTGGCGACGATGCCGACGGGGCAGCCGTTGAGATGGGCGAAGCCGGTCACAAGCGTTTCGCCGAAGCGCGGCTTGAACTCATCGAAACGCGAGCCGTCCACGACGCGGGCGATCACCTCGCGAATGTCGTAGGGGGTGCGCAGGTCGGCGGGGACCACGCCGAGGATCTCTTCGGGGTCGTAGGCGGGGTCTTCGGGCGACTGGAACTGCACGGTCCGCGGTTTCGCGCGGTTCAGCGAGGCCACGGCGCGGCGGGCCAGCGCCAGCGCGTGGGCGTCGTCTTCGGCGAGGTAGTCGGCCACCCCCGACAGGCGCGTGTGCACGTCGCCGCCGCCCAGGTCTTCGGCGCTGACCACTTCGCCGGTGGCGGCGCGCACCAGCGGCGGACCGGCGAGGAAGATGGTGCCCTGTTCGCGCACTATGATGGTGACGTCCGACATGGCCGGAACATAGGCGCCGCCCGCCGTGCAGGACCCCATCACCACCGCGATCTGCGGGATGCCCTTGGCCGACATGTTGGCCTGGTTGTAGAAGATGCGGCCGAAATGGTCGCGGTCGGGGAAGACCTCGTCCTGGTTGGGCAGGTTGGCGCCGCCCGAATCCACCAGATAGATGCAGGGCAGATGGTTCTGTTCGGCGATTTCCTGGGCGCGCAGGTGTTTCTTGACCGTCATCGGGTAGTAGGTGCCGCCCTTCACGGTCGCGTCGTTGCAGACGACCATGACCTCTTGTCCGTGCACCCGGCCGATCCCGGCGATCAGCCCGGCGCAGGGCGCGGCGCCGCCATACATGTCATGCGCCGCCGTCGCGCCGATTTCCAGAAACGGCGAGCCGGGATCCAGCAGGTTCGCCACCCGCCGCCGGGGCAGCAGTTTGCCGCGCGCCACATGCCGGTCGCGCGCCTTCTCCCCCCCACCCGCACGCGCGGCATCGGCGGCCACGCGCACCAGCTCGAGCGCCTCGAGATGCGCGGCGCGGTTTTTCTGGAAGTCCTCGGACGAGGGCAGCGCCCCGGATTTCAGTTTCATCGCTGTGCCTCCGTTTCCGCCGCCGCGCGGCGTTTAAGCTCCTTGCGGATCACCTTGCCCGTCACCGTCATCGGCAGGCTATCGAGAAATGTGATTTCCCTTGGGTATGAATGGCTTGCAAGCCGTTCTTTGACATATGCCTGCAAATCCGCCTCGGTCGCGTGCGCCCCCGGTTTCAGCACGACATAGGCCTTGACGATCTCGGTGCGCAGCGGATCGGGCTTGCCCACCACGCCCGCGGTGGCGACCGCCGGATGGGTCAGCAGGCAGTCCTCGATCTCGGCGGGGCCGATGCGGTAGCCGGCCGAGGTGATCACGTCATCCTCGCGCCCGACAAAGCGCAGATAGTCGCCGCCCCAGATGCCCCGGTCGCCGGTCACCAGCCAGTCGTCGCAGAACTTTTCGGCGGTGGCCTGCGGGTTGCGCCAGTATTCCAGCATCATCGAGGCAGAGCCGCGCCGGATCGCGATGTCGCCTTCGCCGGACGCGGGCCGGCCGGTGTCGTCGATCACCGCAACCTCGTGGCCCGGCACCGGCTTGCCGATGCAGCCCGGGCGCGGCGGGAAATCGGCGGCGCAGGAGCTGACCACCATGTTGCATTCGGTCTGGCCGTAGAATTCGTTGATGGTCAGACCAAAGGCGCGGCGGCCCCAGTCCAGCATTTCCGCCCCCAGCGGCTCGCCCCCCGAGGCGACCGAACGCAGCCCCGGCAGGACCATGTCCGCCGCCTTGAGCATCCGCAGCGCGGTGGGCGGGAAGAACACGTTGCGCACACCGCCCCGGCGGACGATGTCGGCGCAGCCTTCGGGGGTAAATTTCTCCATCCGCGCGGCGGCCACGGGGATGCCCAGCGCCAGCCCCGGCATCAACACGTCGAAGAGGCCGCCGATCCAGGCCCAGTCGGCCGGGGTCCACAGGCAGTCGCCCGCGCGCAGGTGGTCGTGGCTGATCGACACGCCCGGCAGGTGGCCGGTCAACACCCGGTGGCCGTGCAGCGCGCCTTTCGGCTTGCCGGTGGTGCCCGAGGTGTAGATCAGCACGGCGGGATCGTCGGGGCCGGTATCGGCAAAGGGCACCGGCGCGCCGTCTTCGCCCGCCCGGTCCACGATCAGCGGCGTGGCCAGGTCGCCCAGCTGCGCGGCGCCTGCCGCGTCGGTCAGGACAAGCGAAAGGTCCGCATCCGTGATCCGCGTGCGCAGGGCGTCGCGCTGGAACAGCTTGAACAGCGGCACCGAGATCGCGCCGATCTTCCAGATTGCCAAGTGCGCCGCCGCCGTCCAGGGCGATTGAGACAGCAGAACCCCCACCCTGTCGCCCGGCGCCACCGCGCGCAGCAGCCGGCGGGCCAGCGCGTCGGTCATGGCGGCGAGATCGCCAAAGGTCACGTCGCGCCGCGCCGCCCCGGTCAGGTCGATGATGGCCAGCCGATCCGGCGGCTGCGACAGGCACTGCCGCGCCATGTTCAGGCGGTCGGGGATGTCCCATGTCCCGTCCGCCCGCAGACCGGGGAGAGAGGCGGAGAAACCGGTCATGCGGCCCTCCGGTTGACGCCGCGATGCAACACGTAACGATCCTTTCTGCGGGAGAATCCAGCGATGACCATATTTTTATGCCGACATTTCAACATGTTGCCGCTTGGTAACATTGGGCAAACTTGATCCAGATCAGTGCTGCGACCGCGAAAACATGCGAATCTCCGCATGCAAACATCAACAAGGACGCAACACCCATGAAACGCATGACCAAGGCTCTGGTTCTTTCCACCGCGATGGCCGCCCTGGCGGCCCCTGCCCTTGCCCAGTCCCAAGGCGACTGGACCGTCGGCATCGGTGTCGGCCACGTGAATCCCAAATCCAACAACGGCACGCTGGCCGGCGCAAGGGCGACGGTGGATTCGGACACGCGCCCGACGTTCACGGTGGAATACTTCATCCGCGACAATCTGGGCGTCGAGCTGCTGGCCGCGACGCCGTTCAAGCATGACGTCAAGCTGGGCGGCGCCTACGCGGCGACGGTCAAGCACCTGCCGCCGACGCTGTCGTTGAACTATCACTTCCCCACGCAGTCGGCATTCAAGCCCTTCATCGGCGCGGGCATCAACTACACCACCTTCTTTGACGAAAAGTCGCCGCTGGGTAAGGTTCGGCTGGACGATTCTTGGGGCATCGCCGCCCATGCCGGCGTGGATTACCAGATCAGCGACAACGGCGCGCTGCGCTTTGACCTGCGTTGGATGGATATCGATAGCGACGTGAGCCTGAACGGCGCCAAGATCGGCACCGCCAAGATCGACCCGGTCGTCGTGGGCTTTTCCTACATCCACCGCTTCTGATCCCTTTTGCCTTGGCGGGCCATGCCGGCCCGCCGAACGGTTCGGCCCGCGTGTCTCCCTCGGTCGCGCGGGCCTTTTCCTTGTCTACAGCATCTTGCCCACCAGTTCGCGCCCGATCAGCATCCGCCGGATTTCGCTGGTGCCGGCGCCAATTTCCATCAGCTTGGCATCGCGGAAGATCCGGCCCACCGGGTTGTCGTTCAGATAGCCGGCCCCGCCAAAGGCCTGCACCGCCTGATGCGCCACCTTCATCGCCTCTTCGGACGCATAGAGCACACAGGCCGCCGCGTCCTGGCGCGTCACCTCGCCCCGGTCGCAGGCGCGCGCGACCTCGTAGACATAGGCGCGGGCGGAATTCATCGCCGTGTACATGTCGGCGATCTTGCCCTGCATCAGCTGGAAATTCCCGATCGGCTGGCCGAACTGGCGGCGCTCGGCCATGTAGGGCATCACTTCGTCCATGCAGGCGGCCATGATTCCGGTGCCGATCCCCGACAGGACCACCCGTTCATAGTCCAGCCCCGACATCAGAACCGCAACGCCCTTGTTTTCCTCGCCCAGAACGTTTTCGAACGGCACTTCGACGTCTTCAAAGATCAGCTCGGCCGTGTTCGATCCGCGCATCCCCAGCTTGTCGAAATGTGGGCTGGTGGAAAAGCCCTTCATCTCTTTTTCGATGATGAAGGCTGTGATTCCCTTGGCGCCGGCCTCGGGGTCGGTCTTGGCATAGACCACCAGCGTATCGGCATCGGGCCCGTTGGTGATCCAGTACTTGTTGCCGTTCAGCCGGTAGTGGTCGTTGCGCTTCTCCGCGCGCAGCTTCATCGACACCACGTCCGACCCGGCCGAGGGTTCGGACATCGCCAGCGCGCCCACATGTTCGCCCGAGATCAGCCGGGGCAGGTATTTCCGCTTCTGCTCCTCGGTGCCGTTCAGCTTGATCTGGTTGACGCACAGATTGGAATGCGCGCCATAGCTGAGCGACACGCTGGCGCTGGCGCGGGCGATCTCCTCGACCGCGACCACATGGGCCAGATAGCCCATGCCCGCCCCGCCATATTCCTCGGGCACGGTGATGCCCAGAAGGCCGAGTTCGCCCATTTCCTTCCACAGCTCGTTGGGAAAGCTGTTCGAGCGGTCAATCTCGGCCGCCATCGGCTTGAGGCGCTCCTGCGCCCAGCGGTGGACCATCTCGCGCAGGGCGTTGATGTCCTCGCCCAGATCGAACCTCATCGAATGCATGAACATGGGATCGACTCTCCGGTTATTGAACAGTTGTTCAGATAACTACGGCATGTCATGCATCCGATCAAGAGAATTCGAATCCAGTGACCCGCATGCATCATTCCCCTTCAAAGGACTCCGCGCCGCTGAGGTTGCCCGAACTGGTCGCCATCGCGCTGGGCGGCATGGTGGGCGGCGGGATATTCACCATCCTTGGCATTTCGGTCGCCACGGTCGGCGTCTGGACCCCGGTCGCAATCGCGCTGGGCGGGGCGGTGGCGGCGCTGGCGGCCTATTCCTATGTGAAGCTGGGGGTATATTACCGCGACGAAGGCGCGACCTATGCCTTCGTGAAGCGCAGCTTTCCCGGCCACGACTTCTTGGCGGCGCTGATCGGCTGGTGGGTGGTGTTCGGCTACATCTCGACCATCGCGCTTTATGCCTACACCTTCGCGTCTTACGCGATCAGCGGTTTTGCCTTTGCCGACAACGACCTTGTGCGCAAAGTCGTGGCGCTCTCGGTGATCGGGGGATTTCTCGCCGTCAACCTGTGGTCGGTGCATGGCATGGGACGGCTCGAGGATCTGATGGTCTATACAAAGATCGCAATCCTGCTGGTGGTGGCCGGCGTGCTGTGGGGCAACGCCGATGTCGGACTGGCCGAAGCCGCGATTGCGCGGGACGGCTTCCCGCTGCTGGGCATCCTCACCATCGCTTCGGTCACCTTCGTCGCCTACGAAGGCTTCCAGCTGGTGATCAACGCCACCAATGACATGGACCGGCCCGACCGCAACATCCCCCGCGCGATCTACTGGGCGGTGGCGGCGGCCACGACGATCTATGTGGTGCTGGCCATCGGCGCGATTGCCGCGATTCCCTTCGACGACCTCATCGCCAAACAGGAATACGCACTCGCTGCCGGCGCCAGCGACGTGCTGGGACCCGTGGGCGAATACTTGGTGATCGCCGGCGCCCTGCTGGCAACGATGAGCGCGATTTCCGGCACCCTCTACGGCGCTTCACGGCAGATGGCCGCGATCGCGCGCGACGGCTACCTGCCGCCGCGGCTGGCCGAACGGTCGGGCGGCATCCCGCGCCTCGCGGTCGCGGCCATGGCCATCTGCGCCATGGGTCTGATCGTGATCGGCAGCCTGCGGCTGATCCTCGAATTCGGCTCGATCACCTTCCTGCTGGTCTGTTTCCTGATGGCGCTGACCAACCACGCCAAACGTGGCGAAACCGGCGCGCACCCCTGGGCGACGGTCCTGTCCATGACCGGCCTCGGCGCGGCGACCGTCCTGATCCTGATCTACGAGGCGCAACACAGCCCCGAGCAACTCGCCTTCGTACTCACCATCTATGCCGTGCTGACGGTCATGGCGGCCGTCTATGCCCACCTTTCGGGGCGGCTCAGGCGACCTGATGCACCGCCGAAACTTCGGCGCGGATGATCCGGGCGATCAGCGCGCAATCGTTCAGGCTGAAGGTCAGCGGCACCCGCATGTCGAGGATCCCCGCCAGCACCCGGTCGGTCGCAGGCATCGGCGCGCTGGGCGCATAGCGCCAGCTGTCATAGCGCGAGGTGAACCCGTGCGGCTCGGGCGCGCCGAACCACTTGAGCTCCACCCCCCGGTCGGCACAGCGCGCGACGACCGCCTGCACCTTCTCCGCCGGCCAGTCGAGCAGCAGGAACTGGAAGGACGAGCCGACGAAATGCTCCGCCACGGGCCGCTCGATAACGGTCAGGCCGGGCGTGCCGCGCAGGCCCTCCTCGATCACGCGATAGCGGTCGTTCCAGCGCCGCACCTGCGCGTCCAGATCGCGCAGCTGCGGCCGCAGGATCGCCGCGCGCAGATGATCCATCCGGCCCGAAATGTTGGGCGTGTCGTATTTCACCCGCTCGAACACCTCCCTGTCCGGCGCGGCAAGGTGGCGGTCATACAGCATGTAGGATCCCGACAAGATGACCGCCCGGGCCGCGATCTCTTCGTCATCCGTCACCAGCAGCCCGCCCTCGCCGGAATTGACGTGCTTGTAGGTCTGGGTGGAATAGCAGCCCACCGCCCCGTGCCGGCCGCTCTTCACCCCGTTCCAGGAAGCCCCCATCGTATGGGCGCAATCCTCGATCACCGTCAGCCCATGGGTCCGGGCAATCTGCATCAGCGCGTCCATGTCGCAAATATGCCCACGCATGTGGCTGAGCATCAGAACCTTCGCTCGCCCCGCCTTGGCCGCCAGATCCTCCAGATCGATGGTCAGCGCCTCGCTCACGCCGACGAATACCGGCACTGCGCCGACGCTGGCGATCGCGCCGGGCACTGGCGCCAGCGTGAAGGCATTGGTCAGCACCGGTTCGCCCGGCGCAACCCCCACCGCCCGCAGCGCCGTGGCCAGCGCATAGCCGCCCGAGGCCACCGCAAGGCAATATTTTGCGTCCATCTGCACGGCGAATTCCCGTTCCAGCAGCGCGACCTCGCCAACCTCGCCGGGGGCTACGTTGTAGCGGTGCAACCGTCCGCTGCGAAGAACCGCCAGAGCGGCCTCGATCCCCTCCTCGGGGATCGGCTCCTGCTGGGTGAAACTGCCTGTGAACCGTTCCGTCATGACAGCCGTTGTGGGCGCCCGCCCCTGCCCGGTCAAGCGGTCATCCGCCGAATTCTAAAACTCTTCATCTTGCCTGAAATACTCCGGGGGTGAGGCCCGCAAGGGCCGAGGGGGCAGCGCCCCCTGCCCGGTCATCCACAAGCGTCGCCGAGGCCGACAGCTCGCCCTGCCCGAACCCGGCCTAAAGCTGCCGGAACCGGGCCTCCTGCCTTGGCGTCCACAGGACCGTCAGATCGAACCCGTCCTCGACCTGGGTTTCGTCCTGAACCACGTCCTGTTCATATAGCCACGCCCTGCGTTTTCCCTCGTCAAAGCCGAGATGAAGCCGCGTCTCGTGTCTTGCGCCCTGCACCAGCTCGCCGATGGCTTGCAACAGCGCATCCACCCCTTCTCCGGTCCGCGCCGAAATGGCAAAAACGGATGGATCCCGCGCCGCCCGTGCCATCACCGCCGCGCGCGCCTCCGGCTCCAGCAGGTCAACCTTGTTCCAGACCTCGATCCGCGGCCGGTCCTCCTCGACTCCCAGAGAGGCCAGGATGGTTTCAACGTCCCGCGCCTGTTCCTCGGTCTCGGGATGCTGGATGTCGCGCACATGCACGATCACATCCGCCGACAGAACCTCCTCCAGCGTGGCGCGAAAGGCCGCGACCAGTTCGGTCGGCAGGTCGCTGATGAACCCCACCGTGTCGGACAGGATCACCTCCGGTCCGTCGGGCAGTTGCACCCGCCGCATGGTGGGATCCAGCGTCGCAAACAGCATGTCGCGGGCCATCACCTCCGCCCCGGTCAGCCGATTGAACAGGGTGGATTTTCCCGCGTTGGTATAACCCACCAGTGCCACGATCGGATAGGGCACCTTGGCGCGGGCCTTGCGGTGCAGCTCGCGCGTCCTGACCACCTTGTCCAGTTGCCGCCGCAGCCGCACAAGCTGTTCGTCGATCGCCCGCCGGTCGGCCTCAATCTGCGTCTCGCCTGGGCCGCCCACGAAACCCAGGCCCCCACGCTGACGTTCAAGGTGCGTCCATGCCCGCACTAGCCGCGTGCGCTGATAGCTCAGCGCCGCCATTTCCACCTGCAACACGCCTTCGCGGGTCCGCGCCCGGTCCGAGAAGATTTCCAGAATCAACCCGGTTCGATCCAGGATCTTCACCTTCCAGCGCTTTTCCAGGTTGCGCTGCTGCACCGGCGTCACCGGCCCGTCGATCAGCACCAGTTCGATCCGATGTTCGGCAAACCGGTCGCCGAGTTCCTCGATCTTGCCCGCCCCGAACAGATATCCCGCATGGGGTTTCGGCAGCCGGACGACCTCGGCTCCGATCACGTCGAGACCGGGCAGCGCCGCCGCCAGAGCGACGGCCTCTTCCAGCGCGCGTTCAGGATCGCGGCGATGCTTTTGGGTTCCGATGTCAGGATGCAGCACCCAGGCCCGGGTGCGCTGCGCCTCATGCTCCATCAGGCGCCGTCGTCACCTTCATACAGGCTGATCGGCTGAGACGGCATCACGGTCGAGATCGCATGCTTGTAGACCAGTTGCGACTGACCATCCCGGCGCAGCAGAACGCAGAAATTGTCGAACCATGTGATCACGCCCTGAAGCTTGACGCCGTTGATGAGGAAAATCGTGACCGGAACCTTGGTCTTGCGCACGTGGTTCAGGAAAGCGTCCTGAAGATTCTGTCTGTCCGAAGCCATTTGCTGAAAATCTCGCCTTTTTCTGGTCTGGTTCTTCTCGTTTCTTGTCCGTATCGCACCGCCCCGCGGCGCGCCCCTTCAGGCGGAGTATGTCGCGGAGTGCACGGATATTCCACCAGAAAAAAGCAAGAGACGCGGGGGCATTTTCACGTCATGGGTCAATTCCGCCACAGATCGGGCGTCAAAAGCGCGACGATCGCCAGCGTCTCAAGCCGCCCCAGCACCATCGCCGCGCACAATACCGCCTTGGCTCCCGCGCCCAGTTCAATCAGCCGAACCGGCGTATCCATCGCCACCTCGATCAGCGGCCCGGTGGTGGACAGCGTGGCGACCGCCATGACCACCGACTGTTCGAAGCCCACGCCAAGGGCGGCCAGAACGGTCGTCACCAGCGACAGAGACAGCGCGAACAGCATGAAGAATACCCAGGCGATGAACGCCCCGTCGCGCCGGAACCGCCGGTGCGAGGGATCCCCTCCGCCCACCGAATGGGGATGGACAAGCCGCTCGAGCTCGCGCGCGGAACTGAGATAGAGGACATAGACGCGCAGCAGCTTTACGCCGCCCGCCGTGGTCGCCACGCCGCCTCCGACCAGCGCCAGCCCCATCAAGATCAGCCCCGGCGTTCCCATGCCCGACCAGCTTTGCGCCGCGCCCCAGTCGGCACTGACGAAACCGGTCGTGGTCAGAAAGGACAGAACAGTGAACACCGCGCCCCAAAGCGCCTGAAGCGGCTCTGCCCCGCCCTGACTCGCGGTCGCGATGTTCAGGGTCGCCAGCCAATGGCGCAGAAACAGCAGCGCAGGCACCCCCACCACGATCATCAGGCCAATGCGGAATTCGGGATCCTTGTCCAGCCGGGCATAGCCGCGATTCGCGGTGTCGCTGGAAAAGGTCAGACGCGACAGCGCAAAGAACATGAACAAAAACAGGATCGCCTCGCCCGTCACGCCCGAGGCGCTGCCGGACAGGCCGCCCACCGGCGAAATGCCCGACGTCGCCATCACGGACATGGCGTGGGACAGCCCGGTCAGGGCGCTTTCCCCGGCGACCATCAGCAGCACCCAGACCACGACCGTCAGCCCCGCATAGACAGGGGTCAGAACCACCGTGGTCCGCACCACCCGGCGCATCGGGTCCGCCCGCGCGATCGCTGCGGCGTTGTCCGAGCTGCGCCCCGGCTGGCCCCGCGCGGTGATCTCGAACCCGCCCAACGACAGCGGCGCCAGAATGGCCCCCGCCGCGATCCACATCACCAGCCCGCCCAGCCAGCCGACCTCGGCCCGCCACAGGTGGATCGACGCATCCAGCCGCGCGGGGTCGTCGAACAGGTTCGCTCCCGTGGTTGTGATCGCGCTGACCATGTCGAAATAGGCGTTCACGAAGCTCGTCGTTCGCATCGCGTCATGCAGCGGAATCGCAAGAAAGGCCGGAAGCGCCGCGAATACGGCGAACAGCACCAGAAGCTGCCCCAGCGCCCCCCGCCTTGACCGGCGCCCCCGCAGCGCCAGCGCGATCATCGCCACGCAGATCACCCCCAGCAATCCCGAATAGAAAAACGACCGGGATACCGCGTGATTGTTGCGAATCAGGGCATGGGCCGCCGGCAGCCACATGGCCAGCGAAAAGACGCCCCACACCTGCAGGGCCAGCGGCATCCAGGCCGCATCGTCGTATTTCCCGATCCGCGACATGGTCAGAAATAGTCGATCGAGACTTGCAGCAGGCGTTCGACCTCGCGCACGTCGCCGGCCAGCGAAAAGATCGCCAGAACGTCGCCCTTCTCGATCCGCAACTCGCCCACCGGACGCAACACCTCCTCCCCCTTGCGCACCGCGCCGACCAGAACGCCTTCGGGAAAGTCGATGTCGCGCAGCCTCTGCCCGGCCATGGGCGAGGTGTCCATCACCTCGGCCTCGATCACCTCGGCCTCGTTGTCGCCGATCGCATAGACCTGCCGCACCTTGCCGTGCCGGACGTGCCGCAGGATCGAACTGACCGTGGTTGCACGCGGGTTGATATAGGCGTCGATCCCCAAGGGCCCCGCCAGCGGCACCAGCGAAGGTTCGTTGATGAGCGCGATCGCAAGCGCGCAGCCCTCGGCCTTGGCGCGCACGGCCACCAGCATGTTGGTCTTGTCGTCGTCGGTCACGGCCAGCAGCGCATCGACCCGGTCCACGCCCGCCTCGGTCAGCAACTCGCTGCTCAGCCCGTCGCCATGCAGCACCACCGTTCGTTCCAGCTGCTCGGCCGCCCGTTCGGCCCGCGCACGCTTGGCCTCGATCACCTTGACACGCGTCCGGTCCGGGGACTGCTCGAGCCGCCGCGCCACGTCAAGCCCGACGTTCCCGGCTCCGACGATCAGCACGCGATCCCGGTTCTTTTCCTTTTTTCCGAAGATCTCCAGCGTTCTCCTCACGTCGTCCGCATGACAGAACACATAACAGTCATCGCCCGCAAACAGCTGGTCGCCCGGTTCGGGGGCAAACAGCGTACCCTCGCGCCGGATACCGACCACGATCGCGCGCAGCGTCGAAAACAGATCGGTCAGCTGCCGCAGCGGCGTGTTCGTAATCGGACAATCCTCGTCGACGGTGATCCCCAGCAGCTGGGCGCGCCCGCCCATGAAGGATTCGGTGTCAAAGGCTGATGGCGCCGACAGCCGGCGCATCGCGGCGGCCGCCACCTCGCGCTCGGGGCTGATCACCACGTCGATGGGCAGGTGCTCCTCCTTGTAGAGGTCCGACTGCATCGCCTTCAGATAGGCCTGCGCACGCAGCCGGGCGACTTTACGCCGGATCCGGAACATGGAATGGGCCACCTGACAGGTGACCATGTTGACCTCGTCCGAATGGGTGGCGGCGATGATCATGTCCGCGTCCTCGGCCCCCGCGCGCCGCAGCACGTCGGGATAGCTGGCGAACCCCGCCACCCCCTGCACGTCGAGCGTGTCGGTCACGCTGCGGATCAGGTCCTCGTCCTTGTCGACGATGGTCACGTCATTGTCCTCTCTGGACAGCTGCCGGGCGATCTGGCCGCCGACCTGGCCGGCGCCGCAAATGATGACCTTCATGGCTCTCGGTTCCCTTGTGCCCGAACTGGAATGACAGAAGGGCCGAGCCGGGTCAATTCCGTTGTCTTGCACCGCAAGCCGAGGCAACATGAGGCCATGAAAACGACAGCAATCCCCGCCGTTGCCCTGCTCGCACTTGCCGGCTGCACGGACGTCACCTTCTATCACAAACCCGGCGTCGCGGTCGGCCGCGCACAAACCGACACCACCGATTGCGAAGTCGAGGCCCTCCAGAAGGCGCCGGTCGCCAACCAGATCCGGCAGGAACCGCCGATCTACTATCCCGGTCGGACGGTTTGCGACCCGTCCGGCAACTGCTGGACCACGCCCGGATACTGGGTCGAGGGCGGCATCTACACGGTGGACGTGAACCGCGAACTGCGCGCACGCGTGATGGACATGTGCATGGCCGGCAAGGGCTATGCGCCCGTCACCTTGCCGCGCTGTTCGCCAAATGTGGCGGCATCGGTGCCCAAACGGCCGACCACGACGCTGCCGCAACTGACCCCGCAAAGCTGCGTGATCCGTCACGACGACGGCAGCTGGCAGATCGTATCGCCCGTGACCGCCTCAAGCCAGGGCTGACAGCCCGCATCGCGCCAATCCGCCCCGTCGGCCCCCTCCCGTTTCTTCATCTTGCCTGAAATACTCCGGGGGAGCGCGAGGGGGCAGCGCCCCCTCGCCCCGGCCGGATCGGCCCCGCCGATCCGGAACATCGCCCCGAAAACCTGCGCCGGACCCTACTCGGCCGCCTCGACCGCTTCGCTCACCCGCGCCACGCGCGCACCGGCCTTGTTGGTGGTGACGACGCCCAGCGACTTCAGCTTGCGGTGCAAGGCGCTGCGCTCCATGCCGACAAAGGCCGCGGTGCGGCTGATATTACCGCCGAACCGGTTGATCTGCGTCAGAAGATACTCGCGCTCGAACGCTTCGCGCGCCTCGCGCAGCGGCAGGGCGGCCAGCTTGCCCGAAAGAACCACACGTTCCCCATCCGTCTCCGCCCCCTCGTCGCTGGGCAGTTCGGACGCCTGGATCGGCCCGCCCGGCTCGCCCAGGATCAGGACCCGCTCGATCAGGTTGCGCAACTGGCGCACGTTGCCCGGCCAGCGCATGGTCTGCATAAGGGCCATTGCCTCTTCGCTCAGCTCGCGCAACGGCAGGCCCTGATCGGCGTGGAACTGCCGGATGAAGTGGCGCGCCAGAACCGGAATGTCCTCCCGCCGCTCCTCCAGCGACGGCACCCGGATCGGCACCACGTTCAGCCGGTGATACAGTTCCTGCCGGAACCGCCCCGCCTTGATCTCTTCCTCAAGATCGCGGTTGGTGGCCGAGATCACCCGCAGATCCACCCGCACCTTGTCCGTGCCGCCGACGCGCTGGAACTGCTGCTCGACCAGAACCCGCAGGATCTTGGACTGGGTGCCCAGCGGCATGTCGGCGACCTCGTCAAAGAATATGACGCCGCCATGCGCCTCTTCCAGCAGGCCCGACTCGATGCCGCGGTCGGCGGTTTCGCGGCCGAACAGCACCTCTTCCATGCGCTCGGGTTCGATCGTGGCGCAATTGACGGTGACAAAGGGCGCATTGGCTCGATTGGAATTGGCGTGGATATAGCGCGCGGCGATTTCCTTGCCCGACCCGGCCGGCCCGGTCAGCATTACCCGGCCGTTGGATTTCGTTACCTTGTCGAGCTGAGACACGAGCGCGCGGAACGCCGCGGATTCCCCGATCATTTCGGAGGTCGTCACCTCGCGCCGTTTGAGCGCGCTGTTCTCGCGCCGCAGGCGCGAGGTTTCCATCGCGCGGCGGATCACTACCAACAGCTGGTCGATGTTGAACGGCTTCTCGATAAAGTCATAGGCGCCCTGCTTGATCGCAGCCACGGCGATCTCGATATTGCCGTGGCCCGAGATGATCACCACGGGGATGTCGGGATTGTCGCGCCGCACCTTCTTGAGGATGTCGATCCCGTCCATGTTGCTGTCCTTCAGCCAGATGTCGAGGATCAGCAGCGCCGGCGGTTCGGCATTGATCTGGGCCATGCATTCGTCGGAATTGCCGGCCAGGCGGGTCGTATAGCCCTCGTCCTCGAGGATGTCCGACACCAGTTCCCGGATGTCGCGTTCGTCGTCAACAATCAGAATGTCACTCATCTCGTACCTGCTTTCACCAATCGTTCTTTCTGCTGCTCGGTCGGGGCGCCGGGCTCGGCGGTCTCCTGCCGCGACGATACCGGCAGACGGATCACCGCCATCGCGCCTGCATGGGTGCATCCGTCGAATATCGGGGCATCCTCGAGCGAGAGGCTGCCGCCATGTTCCTCGATGATCTTCTTGACGATCGGCAGGCCCAGGCCGGTGCCCTCGTCACGGGTGGTCACATAGGGTTCGAACAGGCGCGCCCGGTCTTCGGGCAGGCCGATCCCGTTGTCGGCGATCCGGATCTCGCACTGACCGCCCTCGTCGCGCATCTCCACCCGTATCTCGGGGCAATAGCCCTCGGGCGCTCCCTTCTGCCGCAGGCTCTCGATCGCTTCGCCCGCGTTCTTGATGAGATTGGTCAGCGCCTGCGAGACCATGGTGGCGTCCACCTCGGCGATGACCGGATGATCCGGCAGATCCGGGGCGATCCGGACCTCGGGCTGGCCGCTTTGCTGCAATGTCACCGCGTCGCGCACCAGCCGGGTCAGATCCTCGACATGGCGGTCCGGCTCGGGCATCCGGGCGAATTTGGAAAACTCGTCCACGATCCGCCGCAAATCGTTGGTCTGCCGCACGATGACATCGGTCATCGATTCCAGCTTTTCGGCATCGTCGCCCAGGCGCGGGCCGAACTTGCGCCGGATCCGCTCGGCGCTGAGCTGAATGGGGGTGAGCGGGTTCTTGATCTCGTGCGCGATGCGGCGGGCCACATCCCCCCAAGCCGCCATCCGCTGGGCGCTGACCAGATCGGTCACGTCGTCAAAGGCCACCACATAACCTTCGAGCTGCCCGTCCACCTCGCGCCGGGTGCTCATCCGCACCAGAAGGATCTCCATCCGCCCCTGACGCGACACGCGCACCTCGCCCTGCACGGTTTCGCCCGGACCTTCGCGCAGGGCCTCGAACAGCGGCCCGAACTCGGGCACCGCCACCCCCAGCGCCAGCGACTGTTCCTCGCCGGACCAGCCCAGCAACCGCTCGGCCGAGCGGTTGACGAAGGTCACCCGCCCCTCGGCATCCAGCCCCACCACGCCCGACGTCACCGAGGACAGCACCGAATCGAACAGCCGCCGCCGCTGTTCGATCTGCCGGGTGGTGTCCAGCAGCGACTGCCGCTGCGCCTTGAGCTGCCGCGTCATCCGGTTGAAATAGCGCCCCAGCATCGCGATCTCGTCGTCGCCGTCCTCTTCGCGGATCTGCACGTCCAGATCGCCGCCGCCGACCTTTTGCGCGGCCATGGTCAGCTGCCCCACCGGCCGCGACAGCCGCTCGGCGAACCACATCGCCAGCCACAGCGCCGCCAGCACCAGTATCAGCGCAAAGCCCAGATAGAGCAGCCCGAACTCGAACAGCACCCGGCCGCGCTCCCTCTCGAGCTGGTGATAGAGCTGCACGGTCTGCTTGGTGTCATCCAGCAGGCTCAAAATGCTGCCGTCCACTTCGCGGCTGACATAGAGATAACGGTCAAGAAAGGCATCCAGCCGCACCAGCGCGCGGAATTCGTTGTTGTCCCAATCCTTGATGACGACCAGCCCTTCGTCCCGGGCCTGTTGCAACTGATCGGGGGGCGGGCGCTCGTAGTCGAAAAGATAGGATCGTTCGCCGCGGGCCCGGATCTCGCCGGTGCCGTCAATGATATAGGCCTCGCGCAGGCCGCGCTGGATCTGGCTCTGCCCCTGCGCTAGCACCACGCGCAGTTCCGCATCCGAAATGAAGAATTCGGCCCGCCGCCCGCTGTCGAGAAACCGTGCCAGCGCGGTCGCGTCCTCGACCAGACCGTCGTATTTCTCCTTCTCGTAGGCCTCGGCGGCGGCCACCGAAGCCCCCAGCGCATCGCGCACGCGCTCCGAAAACCAGCCCTCGAGCCCGATGTTCAGGGTCAACCCCGCAAAGACCGCGACGATCACCGTGGGCGCCAGCGCCAGCAGCGTGAACACGCCCATCAGCCGCAGATGCAGCCGAGATCCGGCCGACCGCGCCCGGCGGGCCGCGACCAGCCGCATCACCTGCACCAGTACCAGCGCCGCCAGCACCAGAACATAGACCAGGTCCGCCAGAAGAATGATCCGCAGCGCCGGAGCCGAGGCATGCAGGTCGAAGGGGCCAAGGGCAAGGAAGGTGGCAAGCGCCAGAAGCGGCCCCAGGATCACCAGACCCAGCGTGCCGATGTTTCGCATCCGCCGGGTTCTGCGCCATTGGCTCAGAGCCGGGAATAGCCCTTGCTGTGACCGGGTTGCCACCTGCGTCCCTCATCCTGATGTGCCGCCGAAACGGCCAACCGCCATATTTCGTGGTCTTTGCGCCGACTGACGCCGGCTCGCCACGCTTTGTGTGGCAGTTTTACATCAATTTTCGGCGGCGTGTCACCTGAATTTCGAGATCGGTGATCTTTTTGCGCAGGGTATTGCGGTTGATTCCCAGAAGATCGGCGCATTTCGCCTGATTGCCGCCGGTAGCCTCAAGAGCGATTTCTATAAGCGGCGCTTCGACTTCGCGCAAAATCCTCTGGTAAAGGCCGGGAGGTGGCAGAACATTGCCATGCAGGTCGAAATAGCGCCGCAGATGGCGGGCGACCGAGGCCGAGAGGGTTTCGGACCCGCCGCCCAGCACCGGCGCGGCCTCGGGCTGGCTGCCCAGCATCGCCTCGACCTCGGCGCGGGAAATCTCTTCGGCGCGGCTGGTCAGGCTCAGCCGCCGCACGGCGTTTTCCAGCTGGCGGACATTGCCGGGCCAGCTGTAGGTGCGAAAGAGCTCTGCCGCCTCCCTGCCCAGCCGGCGCCTTGGCGCGCCTTCGCGTTCGGCGCGGGCCAGGAAATGTTCCGTCAGCAGCGGAATGTCGTCCACCCGTTCGCGCAGCGACGGCACCTGCAGCGTGGCCCCGCCCAGCCGGTAATAGAGATCCCTGCGCAGCCGCCCCTGCTCCATCGCCGTGGCCGGGTCGGTCTGGCTGGTGGCCATGAAGCGCGGAACGTGGTCGCCGGGCGCCTCCATCATCCGCACGATCCGCGCCTGCGACTCGTCGTCGAAATCGGTGACCTCGTCGATCAGAAGCGTCCCGCCCTTGACCCGCGCCAGCAGGCGCGCCGGGCCCTCGAGATCGCTCAGGTCCGCCTCGGTCGCCGTCACGAAAGGCAGGGTGCGGCGATCGGAAAAGTCATGGATGGCCCGCGCGATCAACGACTTGCCGGAACCGCTTTCGCCGGTGATCGTCACCGGAAGATCCGCGTTCATCAGCCTCGCCACCACGCGATAGAGCCCCTGCATCACCGGCGTACGCCCAACCAGCGGCAGATCATCGGGACCGTCGGCTTCATCCCGCGGCGCCGCCCGCCCCCGCCGGCCCCGCTGTTCCAAGGCACGCGCGGTGCGTTTCATCAGCTCCGGCAGATCAAACGGTTTCGGCAGATAGTCGTAGGCCTCGGCCTCGGCCGCCTTGATCGCCGTCATGATCGTGTTCTGCGCCGAGATCACGATCACCGGCAGACCGGGCCGGTCCTGCGCGATCTTCGGCAGCATCTCCAGCCCGTTCCCGTCCGGCATCACCACGTCCGAGATCACCACATCGCCCCGCCCCTCGCCGATCCAGCGCATCAGCGTGGTCAGCGAAGAGGTCGCATGCACCTTGCAGCCCGCCCGGGTCAGCGCCTGGGTCAGCACCGTGCGGATCGTGCGGTCGTCGTCGGCAACCAGAACCGTTCCGTCCATCAGGTGGTCTCCTTGTCCTTGTGGTCGCGCGGCACGCGCGGCAGCGACAGGCGGAACACGGTGTGACCGGGCACCGAGGTCACCGAGATCCAGCCGTCATGGTCCGACACGATCTTGCTCACCAGCGCCAGCCCCAGCCCGGTGCCGTTCTCGCGCCCCGACACGAAGGGGTCGAACACGTCGTCGCGGATGTGCTCGGGCAGGCCGGGGCCGTCGTCGATGATCTCGATCTGCAACGGCAGGGAATGACCGGACCCGTCGCTGCGCCGAAGCCGGAAGGAATGTTCGAAATAGGTGTGCAGGCGAATGGTTCCGCCTTTCTTGTCAGCAGCTTCCGAGGCGTTCTTCAATAAGTTCATCACGACCTGCAACAGCTGGTCGGGATCGCCCCACGCGAGCGGCAGCGAGGGGTCGTAATCCTCGACAAAGGCCATGTGGGCGCCGAAGCCCAGCTGCGCTGACCGCCGCGCGCGGTCCAGAACGTCGTGGATGTTCACGGGCCGGAAATCCGGCGCACTGAGATTGCCGAACTGTTCCACCTGTTCCAGCAGCTTCACGATACGGCGGCTTTCGGCGACGATAAGATCCGTGAGTTCAAGATCTTCCGGAGCAAGGTTCATGCTCAGCAGCTGCGCCGCCCCGGTGATCCCCGCCAGCGGGTTCTTGATCTCGTGCGCCAGCATCTGGGCCATGCCGATCGCCGACTGCGCGGCGGACTTGACCGATTGGCTCTGGGTCATGCGGCCGGCCAGCTCGCGCGGGCTGACGATCATGATCATCGCCCCCGGATGACCCGCCAGGGGCGCGATCTGCAACGCGCATTGCAGCGGCGCACGATTGCCCGACCCCACGTCGATGTCATTGACGAAAAGCGGTGTTCCGTTGGCTCGGGCGCGGGCGAATGCCTCTTCGATCGGCACCGCGATCGCCAGCAGATCCCAGATCGGCGTGCCCGCCACCGATTTCAGCGAGGCGTTCAGGAACCCCTCGGCGGCCGAGTTGACCTCCGTCACCCGGTCCTCGGCGTCGATGATGAAGGCCGGTACCGGCAGCGAGGCCCAGATCGTGTCGCTGCCGGTCACGCCGCCCGCTCCCTTTGCGGCACAAGCGCGTCGCGCAAGAGCCGCAGAACCTCGGCCGGGTCGCGCGCCGTCAGCACCGCCCGGCGCAGCCCCGCGCCGGTGCCGGCACGATCCATGTACCAGCCCAGATGCTTGCGCGCGACGCGCAGCCCCAGATCGGCGCCATAGAACCTCAGCATCGCCTCGTAATGACCTGAAACCATGTCGATAAGGTCGTCGCCTTCGGGCACCTCGATCGCCGGCGCGCCGTATAACTCATGCGCCACCTGCGCCAAGAGCCAGGGCCGGCCCTGCGCCCCGCGCCCGATCATCACCCCGTCGGCGCCCGACTGCGCCAGCGCCTGCCGCGCGGAACCCGCATCCACGATGTCGCCATTCACCACCACCGGCACCGACACGGACTCTTTCACCGCACGCACGGCGCCCCAGTCGGCGCGCCCTTTGTAGAACTGGCAGCGCGTGCGGCCGTGGATCGTCACCATGCGCACGCCCGCTTCTTCGGCGCGCCGGGCGATCTGGGGGGCGTTGCGCATCGCATCATCCCAGCCCAGCCGGGTCTTGAGCGTGACCGGCACGCTGACCGCCCCCACCACCGCCTCGATCAGCCGCAGCGCGTGGTCCGGCGTCTTCATCAGCGCCGAGCCGGAATAGCCGTTCGTCACCTTCTTGGCCGGGCAGCCCATGTTGATGTCGATGATCGCCGCGCCGCGACCCTCGAGAAACCGCGCGGCCTCGGCCATCCAGCGTGCATCCTTGCCGGCGATCTGCACGGCGGTGTTTTCCACATCCGCGCCCAGCTCCGCCTTTTCCCGCACGCCGGGCTTGGCCTGGATCATCTCCTGGCTGGCGATCATCTCGCTCACCACCAGCCCCGCGCCAAAGGACATAACGAGGTCGCGGAACGGCCGGTCGGTGATTCCAGCCATGGGCGCCAGAATCACGGGCGGGGTCACGGATTTGTCGGCAATGTTCAGCGGCAACTGCTCAATCCTTGTGCATTCGCCCCATAGCTATGGGGAAACCGGCCCGGACACAACGATCAATGCGAAATCCGAAGGCATCGCACGGGCATTTGCCTGTTTTTTCAGCACATACCCCCGGGTCATTGCCTAGCGATCAGCCACCGCATAAAGACGGGTCCGACGCATTCGCCGCAGGAGCCCGCAATGACCACAGCCGCCGTGATCGTCGCCGCCGGACGCGGAACACGCGCAGGCGGCGGCGTGCCCAAGCAGTGGCGGCCGCTGGCCGGGCGGCGGGTGGCCGACTGGACGCTGGAGCGGTTCCGCGCTGCGCCCGAGATCGACCTGATCGCGCTGGTGCTGTCACCCGACGACCGCGCCGCGTGGGAGGCGTTCGCGGATACCCCCGGCCTGATTCTGGCGCGCGGGGGCGCGGACCGGGCGGCATCGGTGCGCGCCGGGCTGACCGCGCTGGATGGCCGCGGCGTGACACGGGTGCTGATCCATGACGTGGCCCGGCCCTGCGTGAGCGGGCGGGTGATCGCCGATGTGCTGGCCGCGCTTGATACCCATGACGGGGCCGCGCCGGGGCTGGCGGTGACGGATGCGCTGTGGACCGGGGCCGATGGCGAAGTCACCGGCACGCAGGACCGCAGCGGCCTTTTCGCGGCCCAGACGCCGCAGGGGTTTCGGTATGACGCGATCGTCGCGGCCCATGCGGCGCATCCGGGCGGGACCGCCGACGATGTGGAGGTCGCACGCGCCGCCGGGCTGCGGGTTGCCATCGTGCCGGGCGACCCCGACAATCTGAAGATCACGCAGGCCGAGGACTTCGCCCGGGCCGAGCGCATATTGAGAGGTGACATGACGGTTCGACTGGGCAATGGCTTTGACGTGCACCGTTTCGGCCCCGGCGATCATGTGACGCTGTGCGGCGTGAAGGTGCCCCATGACCGCGGCCTTCAGGGCCATTCGGACGCCGATGTGGGCATGCACGCGGTGACGGACGCGATCTATGGCGCGCTGGCGCGCGGCGACATCGGCCAGCACTTCCCCCCCAGCGATCCACAATGGAAAGGCGCGGCCAGCGACATTTTTCTGCGTCATGCGGTGGAACTGGCCGGACAGATGGGCTGGCGCGTGGCGAATGTGGATTGCACCCTGATCTGCGAACGCCCCAAGGTGGGGCCGCATGCCGACAGGATGAGGGACGTCATGGCGCGGATCATGGGGCTGGACAGGGACGCGGTGTCGGTCAAGGCAACCACGTCCGAAAGGCTGGGCTTCACCGGCCGCGAAGAGGGGATCGCCGCGCTGGCCACGGCGACTCTGGTGCGGGCATGACGGAGCTGGCGCGGATCATCTCGACGGTGTTCGGCGTGGGCTATCTGCGCCCGGCGCCGGGCACATGGGGCTCGCTCGCCGCCTTGCCGATGGGCTGGGGGCTGCATGTCGCGGGGGGCTTTCCGCTTCTGGTCGCGGGCACGATCGCCGTGTTCCTGGCCGGCCTCTGGTCGATCGCGGTGGCCACGCGCGGCGCAGACGATCACGACCCGTCCGAAATCGTCATCGACGAGGTCGCCGGACAGTTCATGGCGCTGATGCCGCTCTCTGCCGCAGCCGACCGGCTGGGCATCGACATCACCGCGCTCTGGCCCGGCTGGATCGCGGCCTTCGTCCTGTTCCGGCTGTTCGATATCTGGAAACCCGGCCCGGTAGGCTGGGCCGAGCGGCACAACGATCCGGTGGGCGTGATGCTGGACGACGTGATCGCCGGGGCACTGGCGGCGGGGGGCGTTCTGCTGCTGGCATGGATCGCGCACGGGGTGCTGGGCGCATGATCGCCGCGGACATCCTCGACCTCGCCCGCGAACGCGGGATCATGATCGCCACCGCCGAAAGCTGCACCGGGGGCATGGTCGCCGCCGCGCTCACCGACATCGCCGGTTCGTCTGACGTGTTCGAACGCGGCTTCGTCACCTACACGAACCGGGCCAAGACCGAACTGCTGGGCGTGCGCCCCGAAACGCTCACCGCGCATGGCGCCGTGTCCGAACAGGTCGCCCGCGAGATGGCCGACGGCGCGCTGGCCCGCGCCCCGGTGCAACTGGCCGTGGCGATTACCGGCATCGCTGGCCCCGGCGGGTCCGAACACAAGCCCGAGGGCCGTGTCTGCTTCAGTCTGGCGCAGACGGGCCGCGCCACCGTCACCGAAACGGTCGAGTTCGGCGCCCTGGGCCGCCCCAATGTCCGCGCCGCGGCCCGCGACCACGCGCTGCGACTGCTGAAAGACGCGCTTTCGCATACTGCCTAAGTCCTGGGCAATCGCGCGGGATGGCGCCCGAATTTTGACCAGATTGAAAAAAGCCCCGAAAATGGGCGGCCCTCGCCCCGGCCGCCTCTTTTTTCCGCAGGCCGCATCCGCTTGAGCCGCTCCCAATCGACACTCATGCAACAAGGGAGCGGCCGAATGAACGGAGCCGACACAGCCTGGATCATCGTCGCCACGGCGCTGGTCCTTTTCATGACCTTGCCGGGGCTTGCCCTGTTCCATGGGGGGCTGGTGCGCGCGCAACGTGCTCAGCGTCTTCATGCACTGTTTCTCCATCGCCGCGCTGATGAGCGTTCTGTGGCTCGCGGTCGGATATTCCATCGCCTTCGGCCCGGCCGATTCGGCCTGGTGGGGCGGTCTGGGCCGGGCCTTCTTGGCCGGTGTGGGGCCGGACGACCTGTCGGGCACGATCCCGGAAATCCTGTTCTTCTCCTTCCAGATGACCTTCGCCATCATCACGCCGGCGCTGATCGTCGGCGCCTATGTGGAACGGGTCGGCTTCGGCTTCGTGCTGCTGTTCTCGGCGCTGTGGATGCTGCTGGTCTATGCGCCCGTGACCCACTGGATCTGGGGCGGCGGGCTGTTGTCCGACGGCGGCATCTTCGGCGATACCGGCGTCAAGGATTTTGCCGGGGGCATCGTCGTGCATGAAACCGCCGGCATCGCCGCGCTGGTGATCGCAGTCTTTCTCGGCCCCCGCCGCAACCGCACCACGCCGCCGCACGCACCCGCCTTTGTCGCGATCGGCGCGGGCATGGTGTGGGTCGGCTGGTTCGGCTTCAACGGCGGGTCGCAACTGGCCGCCGACGGAGGCGCGGCGGTGGCGCTGACCGTCACGCATGTCTCGGCCGCCGCCGCATCGCTCACCTGGGCGCTGTGGGAGCGCGTGAAATACGGCAAGGCGTCGATGGTGGGCCTCGTCACCGGCACCATCGCGGGGCTGGCCTCGATCACCCCGGCCAGCGGCTTCGTGGGACCGGTCGAGGCGCTGATCATCGGCGGCGTCGCCGGCGTGCTGTGCCAGGAGGCGGTGAACGTGGTCCGCAACGTCCTGAAGATCGACGGCACGCTGGACGTGTTTGCCGTGCATGGCGTGGGCGGCATCTTCGGCACCACAATGATCGCCCTGTTCGGCGTGGGCAGCTGGGCCGCGCAGCTGGGCAGCCTGGCGATCATTGGCGTGTTCACGCTGGTCGCGACCGTCATTCTGGTCAAGCTGGTTGCGCTCGTGACCCCGCTGCGCGTGGACGCCGAAACCGAAACCAACGGGCTGGATCTCAGCGTTCACGGTGAACGCGCCTACGGCATCATCAGCTAAATCATCGGCGCAATCCGCCTCACCGCGACCCCGATACCGCGGTGAGGCCCCCCACCGCGGGTCTGCCGGCAATCCGGGTCTTGCGACCGGCGCGCGAGGCGGGTAATAGCAGCCCCGCGGGTGATTAGCTCAGTTGGTAGAGCGCTTCGTTTACACCGAAGATGTCGGGAGTTCGAGTCTCTCATCACCCACCAACGACCCCCTCGCCCTTTCCAACGGTTGGCGCAAATTACGAACCCGCCGCGCCCCATGCCTTCATCTTGCCTGCAAATACTCCGGGGGGTTCGGGGGGCAGAGCCCCCCGTTTGGATTGGGGGGTGCGGGGGGCGATGCCCCCCGCCTCGGTCGGATTGGCCCGGCCAATCCGAAACCGCCGTCTGTCGCGACAGGACGGACCTATTCCGCCTCGCCCGCCCCGTCTTCGCCCGTGTCTTCGCCCGCGTCTTCGCCCTGCTCGGCGACGCGCGCCACGCTGACCACCTCTTCGCCGGATCGGGTATCGAATACCTTGACCCCGCCGGCGCTGCGGGACCGGAACGAGATCCCCTCGACCGGCACCCGGATCGACTGCCCCGTGGAGGTCGCCAGCATGATCTGATCGTCCATCTCCACCGGGAAGGACGCCACCAGCGGCCCGCCGCGCATGGATTTCTCCCACGCGGTCACCCCCTGGCCGCCACGCCCGCGCACCGGGTAGTCGTGGCTCGAGGTCAGCTTGCCCAGCCCCTTGGCCGTTACCGTCAGGATCAGGTTCTCCGCGGCCGACATTTCGGCGTAGCGTTCCTGGCTGATCGTGGCAAAGACGTTGCCTTCTTCCTCTTCGCCGGCCGGCTCGGTATCGCCCGCGACGGCGCGGCGCATCTTCAGATAGGCGGACCGTTCGTCCGGCGTCGCCTCGAAATGCCGGATCACCGACATCGACACCACACGGTCGCCCGGCGCCAGCCGGATGCCGCGCACGCCGGTGGAATCGCGCCCCTTGAAGATGCGCACATCCGTCGTGGGGAACCGGATCGCCCGCCCCGCCTGCGTCACCAGCATCACGTCGTCCTCCTCCGAGGCGATGCAGGCATTCACCAGTTCTACCCCCTCGGGCAGTTTCATCGCGATTTTGCCGTTCGAGCGGACATTGGTGAAATCGCCCAGCCGGTTGCGGCGGACGTCGCCGGCGCTGGTGGCAAAGACGATCTGCAGGTCATCCCAGTGATCCTCGTCCACATCGACAGGCATGACCGCCGCCACGCTGACGCCGGTCGGGATCGGCAGGATGTTTACGATCGCCTTGCCCTTCGACGTCCGCCCGCCCTGCGGCAGGCGCCAGCATTTCAGCTTGTAGACCATGCCGTCGGTCGTAAAGAACAGCAGCGGCGTGTGCGTGTTGGCCACGAACAACGCGGTCACCACGTCTTCTTCCTTGGTGGCCATGCCGCTCAGCCCCTTGCCGCCGCGGCGCTGGGCGCGAAACTCGGCCAGCGGGGTGCGCTTGATCCAGCCGGCGGCGGTGACGGTCACCACCATGTCCTCGCGCTCGATGAGGTCTTCGTCCTCCATGTCGCCGGACCATTCGACGATCTCGGTCCGGCGCGGCACCGCGAACAGCTCCTTCACCTCGCGCAGCTCATCCGAGATGATCCCCAAAATCCGCTCGCGCGAGCCGAGAATTTCCAGATATTCCCGTATCTTGGCCGCCAGCTCTTCAAGTTCGTCGGTGACTTCCTTGACCCCGATCTGGGTCAGGCGCTGCAGTCGCAGGTCAAGGATGGCCCGGGCCTGAGTTTCCGACAGGTTGTAGGTGCCGTCCTCGTTCATCTTGTGGGTCGGATCGTCGATCAGCCGGATATAGTCGGCGATCTCGGCCGCCGGCCAGCGCCGCTCCATCAGACGCTGCCGCGCCTCGGCCGCATCCGCCGAAGAGCGGATCGTCGCCACCACCTCGTCCACATTGCTGACCGCCACCGCCAGACCGCACAGCACATGGCTGCGTTCGCGCGCGCGGCGCAGCAGATAGGCGGTGCGCCGCGCGACTACCTCTTCGCGGAAGTCGACGAAGGCGGCGAGGAACCCGCGCAGGGTCAGCTGCTCGGGCCGGCCGCCGTTCAGCGCCAGCATGTTGCAGCCGAATGTCGTCTGCATCGGCGTGAACCGCCACAGCTGGTTCAGCACCACCTCGGGCGTGGCGTCGCGCTTCAGCTCGATCACCACGCGCACGCCGTGGCGGTCGGATTCGTCCTGGACATGGGCGATCCCCTCGATCCGCTTTTCGCGCACGGCCTCGGCGATCTTCTCGATCATCGCGGCCTTGTTCACCTGATAGGGGATCTCGTCCACCACGATGGCGAAACGGTCCTTGCGCAGCTCCTCCACATGCGTTTTCGCACGGATGATGACGCTGCCGCGCCCCTCCAGATACGCCTTGCGCGCGCCGGACCGGCCCAGCATCACCCCGCCGGTGGGGAAATCGGGGCCGAGGATGTAGCGGATCAGATCCTCGCTCGACAGATCCGGGTTCTCGATCAGCGCGAGCGTCGCATCCACCACCTCGCCCAGATTGTGCGGCGGGATGTTGGTGGCCATGCCGACCGCGATGCCGCCCGCGCCGTTGACCAGCATGTTGGGGAACCGCGCCGGCAGAACGGTCGGCTCCTTGTCCTTGCCGTCGTAATTGTCCTGGAAATCGACCGTGTCCTTGTCGATGTCGGCCAGCAGATAGGCCGCAGCCTTGGCCATGCGCACCTCGGTATAGCGCATGGCGGCCGGGTTGTCCCCGTCCATGGACCCGAAGTTCCCCTGCCCGTCCAGCAGCGGCAGCGACATGGAAAACGGCTGCGCCATCCGCACCAGCGCGTCGTAGATCGCGCTGTCGCCATGCGGGTGATACTTACCCATCACGTCGCCGACCGGACGGGCCGACTTGCGATAGGGCTTGTCGTGGGTGTTGCCGGTTTCATACATCGCATACAGGATGCGCCGGTGCACCGGCTTCAGACCGTCGCGCAGGTCGGGAATCGCGCGGCTGACGATGACCGACATGGCATAGTCCAGATAGGACGAGCGCATCTCGGATTCGATGGAGATCGTGTGGACATGCTCCGACGATCCGCCGCCGAAACCGTCTGTCGGCCCGTTTTCATCCATGTTTTCAGGGGTTTCCGGCGTGTCGCTCACGTTTTCTTCCCGATCTTTTGAGGGGACTAGATATTGTGGATGCACCTTACCAGACAGCGCATATCAGGTGCAATGGCAGTTCTCCGACCGATTTGTCAGCACCGCCAGAAGATTGCTAACACACTGTTTTTCTTGAAAATTAGGAAATTGGGCGCATCATTGTTTCACCGAAACATGACATGAGGCAATTCATGGAGACGCGCCCGAGTGACATGACCGAAACCGAGCTGATGCTCAGGGGCTATGGCCTGACCACGGCCGAGCTCTTTTACCACATGCCCGATCACGTCCATGTCCTGAACACCTTCATCTGGCAGGAATACGATCTGGCCCCCGACCACCCGCGCCTGTTCCAGTTCATCGAGTTCTGGCAGCGCGAGATCGACGGACCGCTGCATTCGGTCCGCTTCACCCACCGCAAGATGATCTCGCCCGGAGAGTGGCAGAACATGGTGGGGGAATTCAGGATCCAGTAGGCTTTCGCCGCCCCGGCCGCCCTGCCTTGGGGCGGACCCGTGTCCGACTCGGCCGCGACGGCACTGGCAGATCCTCCCATTCGCCGCAGGCCAGCCCGTCCAGCGTCCAGTCGCCGATGCGCCAGCGGATCAGGCGCAGGGTCGGATGCCCCACCGCCGCGGTCATGCGGCGCACCTGACGGTTGCGGCCTTCGCGTATGGTCAGCGCGATCCAGCAATCAGGCACGGTCTTGCGCACACGGATCGGCGGATCGCGCGGCCAGAGTCCGGCGGGTTCGTCGATCAACCGCGCTTTGGCGGGCCTTGTCAGCCCGTCCTTCAACATCACGCCCCGCTCCAGCCGTTGCAGCGCCGCGTGGTCAGGGGTGCCCTCGACCTGCACCCAGTAGCTCTTTTCCAGCTTGTGGCGCGGGTCCGCGATCCGTGCCTGAAGCCGCCCGTCATCGGTCAGCAGCATCAACCCCTCGCTGTCCCGGTCCAGCCGCCCCGCCGGATAGACGCCCGGCACGTCGATATGGTCCGACAGCGTCCGCCGCGGGCTGTCCCCGCCGGCCCGGTCGGTGAACTGGGGCAGCACGTCATAGGGTTTGTTGAAGCGGATCAGGCGCGCCATGGCCCCGCCTTAGCCACCGCCGCCGAGACAGACAAGTGCCCCCGTCACGCGCCTGTTACGTTTCCGAGCAAGAGTATCTGCGACATATTGTGGAAACTGAACGCTTGCCAGACGTCAACCACGATATATAGTTGTGGACAGATCAAGGCCCCGCCGGACAGGCAATTTCGGCGGCGGCACAGGGAGACCGGAACCGCATATGGGGTTGCTCGCCGCATATCCTCTTGCCACCGCGTCCGACGCGGAACGATCCGCGCGCGGCATGGGGTCCGTCAGGCCGCCCTGCCCGGCCGGCCATGACCGCCCCGACGATCATGGCCGAATAGTCACCCCGATCAGTTGCCGGAGCCATATCCGATCCCGACAGGCGCGTGAGTCCCACGCGCCTTCTTTTTTGCCTCCCGCGCGCCCCGCGCCGTCTTTACCGCCGATGGAGACCGCCCCATGACCCAGTCTCTCGACCACCTGCGCACGCTCGTGCTGAACGCGGACATGCAACCGCTCAGTTGGGCGCCGCTCTCTGTCTGGAGCTGGCAGGACGCCTTTGTCGCCGTGCACCAGCGACGGGTGATCCAGATCAAGACCTATGACGACATCGTGATCCGCTCGGCCACGCGGGAATACGACGTGCCGGCAGTCGTCGCGCTGAAACAGTATCATCAGCGCAAACGGGTCGGGTTTACCCGCTACAACCTGTTCCTGCGGGACGAATTCACCTGTCAGTATTGCGGCAACCGCTTTCCCGCCAAGGATCTGACCTTTGACCACGTTCTGCCGCGCAGCAAGGGCGGCAAGTCGGTCTGGACCAATATCGTTGCCTGTTGCCGCAAGGACAACGCCCGCAAGGGCAACAAGACGCTGAAACAGGCCGGCATGAAACTGCGCCGCCCCCCCTTCAAACCTTCGGCCCACCAGCTCGATGCCGCCGCACGCCGCCTGCCCTTCGTGCGCGGCCAGCTGCACCAGACCTGGATGGACTTTCTCTACTGGGAAAGCGAACTTGAGGACTGACCGGCGATCGCCCAGCGGCAAAGACCGGGCTGGACGCCGCATTCGACATTCCCTATATAATCGGTCAGGAAAAAGGACCGAGGCCCGAGATGACCAAGCCCCAGGAACCGCTTGAAGGCGCCCCGCTGATCGCGCCCTCGACCACCAACCATCCGCTTTACGAGGCCGTGGCGGATGCCTGTCGCACGGTCTATGACCCGGAGATCCCGGTCAACATCTTCGAGCTCGGCCTGATCTACACGATCGAGATCAGCGACGACAACGACGTGCGCATCATCATGACGCTGACGGCGCCGGGCTGCCCGGTGGCCGGCGACATGCCCGGCTGGGTGCAGGACGCGGTCGGCGCGGTGCCCGGCGTGCGCTCGGTCGAGGTCGAACTGACATGGGAGCCGCCCTGGGGCATGGACATGATGTCCGATGCCGCGCGGCTCGAACTGGGTTTCATGTAAGGGGACGGCGATGTTCGGAATTCCGGGAAAACAGGCCGTCACCATGACGCCGCGCGCCGCGGCGCAGATCAGGAAACTGATGGAACAGGGCGGTCACGCCGGCCTGCGCATCGGGGTCAAGAAGGGCGGCTGCGCGGGCATGGAATACACGATGGAATATGTGGACGCGCCCGACCCGCACGACGAGGTCGTCGAACAGGACGGCGCGCGGGTGATGATCGCGCCCATGGCGCAGATGTTCCTGTTCGGGACCGAGATCGACTACGAGGTTTCGCTGCTGGAATCGGGGTTCCGGTTCAACAACCCCAACGTGGCCGAGGCCTGCGGCTGCGGCGAATCGATCAAGTTCAAGGACATAGACGAATTGTCGCAAGAGGCGCAGGGCGACGGTAGCGCCTGACCGGTCCCCGCGCGACGATCCGCTGCAATTGCGCGGCCCCGCGCCCGATGCTACCTCACGCCTGATCATTCGGAAACGGAGAGAGGCGGATGCGGCGGAAACTGGCGGCAGGCAACTGGAAGATGAACGGCACCGGCGCGGCGCTGGCAGAGCTCGAAGCGCTGGCCGCCGCGCATCCCGACCCCGGCTGCGACATCGTGATCTGCCCGCCCGCGACGCTGATCCACCGCGCATCGACCGCGACCCGGGGCACGGCCATCGCCATCGGCGGCCAGGACTGCCACGCCGCGGCCAGCGGCGCCCATACCGGCGACATCAGCGCCGAAATGCTGTCGGATGCCGGCGCGACCCATGTGATTCTCGGCCATTCCGAGCGCCGCGCCGACCACGGCGAAACCGACGAGGACGTGCGCGCCAAGGCCCGCCATGCCATCGACTCGGGCCTCACCGCGATCATCTGCGTCGGCGAAAGCCTCGCCGAACGCGAGGCCGCCAATACGCTCGACATCATCGGCGGACAACTGGCGGGCTCGGTCCCCGATCTGGTCACCGGGGAAACCCTCGTGATCGCCTATGAACCGATCTGGGCCATCGGCACCGGCCTGACCCCCACCGCCGACCAGATCGGCGAGGTTCACGCCTTCATCCGCGCCCGGCTCGAACGCCGCTTCGGCGCGGGCGTCGGCCGATCGGTGCGCATCCTCTACGGCGGCTCGGTCAAGCCGTCCAACGCCGCCGAAATCTTTGCCGTGCCCGATGTCGATGGCGCGCTCGTCGGCGGCGCGAGCCTCCACGCCTGCGATTTCTCGCCCATCGTCAGCGCTCTGGAAGCAGCCTGAGCTTCTTTCTGGTCAAAAATACCCAATTCCGCCCCCACGGCCCGCGCCAACGCCGGCATGTGGCCGACCGGGATCCCCGCGCCGGAACGCCCTGCGATATCCCGCGGGACGGCGATTGCGGGCTTCCGGCCGCGTCTCTGCGCGCCTATAGTCCCGCAAAAGGGCAGTCGCCGCCAATCACCGACCCGCGGCAGGAACCACCATGACACGCGACCAGGCAAGCAACCGGGATTTCAACATCATGATCGTCGGCCAGGCCGGCCGGCTGCAATACGAGGCGATCCTGTTCGCCGCCTCGCTGCGCCATTGCAGCCCGGACTGGCGGGGCCGCCTGTTCGTGGCCGTGCCCCAGCCCGGCCCGCGCTGGAGCTTCGACCCCGCCATCCGCAACCGCGAGGTGCTGGCGCTGCTGCATTGGCTCGGCGCCGAGATCCTGCCCTTCCAGAACACCGCCTTCGGCGAAAGCTATCCGCACGGCAACAAGATCGAGGCGCTTCTGGCCCTGCCCGAGGGCGAGCCCTTCCTGTTCTTCGACACCGACACGCTGATCACCGGCGATCTGACCCGGGTGCCGTTCGACTTCGACCGTCCGACCGCCTCGCTGCGGCGCGAAGGGACGTGGCCGCAGCCCACCCTCTACGGGCCTGGCTATACGAGCATCTGGAAATCGCTCTACGACCGGTTCGGGCTGGATTTCGAAAGCAGCCTGGACCTCGCCCAGCCCGACGAATACTGGAAGCGCTATCTCTATTTCAACGCCGGCTGGTTCTTCCATGCCGACCCGGTCGCCTTCGGCCGGCGGTTCCTCGACTATGCCACCTCGATCCGCAACGACCCGCCGCCCGAACTGGTCGGCCAAAGCCTCGACCCGTGGCTCGACCAGGTGGCGCTGCCATTGGTGATCCACTCCTTCGGCGGCGGGAGGGATACGCTGCCCCAGGGGCTTCTGGACGGCTCGGTCAGCTGCCATTACCGCCATCTCCCCCTGCTCTATGCGCGCGAAAGCGACCGGGTGGTCGAGGTGCTGGAACAGGTCGCCGCGCCGAACCGGATCAAGAAGGTGCTGAAGGGATACGAGCCGATCAAGCGTATCGTCTATCAGGGGCGCGGGGCCAAGGTGCGGGCCATGTTCGACCGCGAAAACCTGCCCCGCAAGGAACAGGCGATCCGCAATCGCATCCGCGCGGCGGGATTCTGGATGCGCTAGCGCCGCGCGGGGGAACAATGTTCCGGGGCACGGCCGGTTTGCGGCCCAATTTCCCGATTTTCGGCGCGCTCGTTGTGCGGGCGGGATCGGTGTTCTAAACCGTTGCCAACGACATTGCGCATGAGGGAGTGAAATTGATGTCCGACGCACCCGCCTATGGTTTCGACACGCTGCAGATTCACGCCGGCAGCAGGCCCGATCCGGCCACCGGCGCGAGGCAGACCCCGATCTACCAGACCACGGCCTATGTGTTCCGCGATGCCGACCACGCGGCGGCGCTGTTCAACCTGCAGGAGGTGGGCTACATCTATTCCCGCCTGACCAACCCCACCGTCGCGGTGCTGCAGGAACGCATCGCCACGCTCGAGGGCGGCGTCGGCGCGGTCTGCTGTTCCTCGGGCCATGCGGCGCAGATCATGGCGCTGTTCCCGCTGATGCAGCCGGGCACGAACGTGGTCGCCTCGACCCGGCTCTACGGCGGCACGGTGCAGCAGTTTTCCAACACGATCCGCAAGTTCGGCTGGTCGGCCAAGTTCGTCGATTTCGACGACCTCGACGCGGTGCGCGACGCCATCGACGACGACACCCGCGCGATCTTTGGCGAATCCATCGCCAACCCCGGCGGCTATGTCACCGACATTCCCGCGATCGCCGAGGTTGGGAACGCGGCCGGTCTGCCGCTCATCATCGACAACACTTCGGCAACCCCCTACCTGTGCCGCCCGATCGAACAGGGCGCGACGCTGGTGGTTCATTCGACCACGAAATACCTCACCGGCAACGGCACCGTGACCGGCGGCGCGGTGGTGGATTCGGGCAATTTCGACTGGTCGGCCAGCGGAAAGTTCCCCTCGCTCAGCGAACCCGAGCCCGCCTATCACGGGCTGAAGTTCCACGAAACCTTCGGCCCGCTCAGCTATACCTTCTACGGCATCGCCATCGGGCTGCGGGATCTGGGCATGACCATGAACCCGCAGGCCGCGCATTACACGCTGATGGGGATTGAAACTCTCAGCCTGCGGATGCAGCGCCACGTGGAGAACGCGCGCAAGGTGGCCGAGTGGCTGGAGAAAGACCCGCGCGTGGACTACGTGACCTATGCCGGCCTGCCCTCCTCGCCCTGGTATGATCGGGCGCAGCGGCTCTATCCCAAGGGCGCCGGGGCGCTGTTCACCTTTGCTGTCAAGGGCGGATACGAAGCCTGCGTCAAGCTGGTGGACAGCCTCGAACTCTTCAGCCATGTGGCGAACCTCGGCGACACCCGGTCGCTCATCATCCATTCGGCCTCGACCACGCACCGGCAGCTGACCGAAGAACAGCAGATCGCCGCCGGCGCCGCGCCGAACGTGGTGCGCGTGTCGATCGGGATCGAGGATGCCGACGACCTGATCCGCGACCTCGACCAGGCGCTGGCCAAGGCCACGGCCTGACACCTGCGAGAGGTACGAAAGCCGCCCCCCGGGGCGGCTTTTTCGTTTCAAAGCTTGCGCACCCAGATGCTCTGCGCCCGCCCCTCGGCCAGAAAGGGCAAGGCCGCCACCGCGTCGGGCCGTTCGCGCTGAAGATAGTAGCCGGGCCAGAGCATCTCAAAGCCGCCGCCCTGCAGCAGCGCGTGCAGCAGGTATTGTTCGCCCCAGCCGGGGCAGTCGTAAAAGAACCGCTTGGGGTATTCGTAGGGCAGGAACACGTCGTGGACATGGATCACCACGCCCGGCGCGAGCGCGGGGATGATCCGGCAGAACAGATGCGCCACGTCGTTGGAAACCCGAACCTGGTGGCTGGAGTCGATGAACAGGATGTCACCGGGTCCAAGCGCCTCGAACAGCGCGGGATCGACCTGTTCCAATCGCGCCTGTTCGAACCGGTCCACCACATCGGCAATGTCGGCGCGCGGCCATGGGTCGATCGCGGTGATGCGCGTCGCCACCCCCCCGTCGATCACCGCCTGCCGCGTCACGCGGGTCGAGTTCCCGCAACCCACCTCGATCACTCGTTCGGGCGCAAACCGCCGCACCATGAGATAGAGCGCGTCCGCGTCGGGGCTGTCGTAATAGCCGTTGCCGGGGGCATAGCCGGTGTCGTTGCGCGCGGGATCCTTCAGCCGCGCCAGCGCCCCGGCATGGCGGGCATGTTCCTGCACCAGCGGGGCGATGTCGAACCCCTCCATCCCCGGCGACAGGGCATAGGCCGGACGGTCGAGTCCCCCGGCAGCCTCGAAGGCGTGCAGGCGCGCGCGTTCCTCGCGGTCGGGGGCGAGATCGGCCAGCTTGACGTCCAGCTCTTCCAGCAAGCCGTTCAGTTTCGGAAACCTTCTTTTCGCCACGCTGCATCCTTTCGCCGTGCTCCCCGGCCTGAATAGGCACGACCCGCCGGGGGCGCAACCGGGCGCGGGTCCGGGCGCCGCCGGATCGCGCGTCAGGCCTGGCCCAGCGCCTGGGAAACCTCGTCCGCGGCGCGTTTGACCAGCGCGCAGATGCGCGGCTCGTCCCCGTCCTTCAGATTGACCTCGGGCACCGAGACTCCCAGAGCGCCGATCGGCTCGCCGCCCGGCAGTCGGATCGCGGCGCCATAGCTGCGCACGCCTTCGCGGAACTCGCCGGTGTCGATGGCAAAGCCGCGGTCCCGCGTCAGCGCCATTTCGTCGTCCAACGCCTTGATCGAAGTGATGGTGCGATCGGTGTGACGGGTGAGATGGCCGATCATCCGGGCGCGCATCCGGTCATAGCGCGCGGCCAGGATCGCCTTGCCCGTGCCCACGCAGTGCAGCGGCGCGGTGCCCCCGATCGGGTTCCAGGACCGGATCGGCCGGGTGCTTTCGACCTTGTCGATATAGACCACGCTCAGCCCCTCCTGCACCGCCAGATAGATGGTCTCGCCGGTTTCGCGGGCCAGCACTTCCATGGCCGGGGCGGCCAGATCCCGCAGGTTGACATTCTCGACCACCGCCCGGCCCACGCGCCAAGTCTTCAGCGTCGCGCGGTAGAGCTTGTCTTCGGTCGCCTGCACATAGCCCAGCGCGACCAGGGTCTGCAGCAGGCGGAACACGTTGGACTTGGTCAGCCCCAGTTCGCGCGCCAGTTCCGACACCCCCCTGGGCCCCGGCGCCGTTGCGAGCGTCTCGAGGATCAGCAGCCCCTTGGACAGCGTGCTGTCCAGCCGCTGGGGCGGCTTCTGGGGCGGCTTCGCCCCCCGGTTCGCCCGATCCCGGTTCATGCAAACGCGGGCGGTTCATGCGCCATGACGGCGGGCGCGGGGCCGTCGTGGCGGCGGATCTCGACAAAGGCCGACTGCGCCGCCGGGCCCTGGCTCAGCCGCGACGTGCGTAGGTCGTGGGTCAGGACGTTGGGGTTGCCGTGGCGGTCGCGGGCCTGCGGATCGTCGGGGTCCGGGTCATACCAGGCGCCGGTGCGCAGGAACACCACGCCCGGCGCGATGGCGTCGGTCACCCGCGCGCCAGCGAGGCACCGGCCCCGGTCGTTGAACAGTTCGACCACATCGCCATCCGCGATGCCGTGCGCGGCGGCGTCCGCGGGGTGGATGAGAACGGGTTCGCGCCCGGCGATCTTTTGCGACAGGCTGTAGCCGCCATTGTCCATCTGCGAATGCAGCCGCGCCTCGGGTTGCCCCGACAGCAGCGCCAGCGGAAAGCGCCGCGCGGTCCCGTCCGCCACCCCGCGCGGCGGCATCCAGACCGGGTGGCCGGGGCAGTCGTCATAGCCGAACCCCGCGATCACCTCGGAATAAAGCTCAATTTTGCCGCTGGGCGTGGGCAGCGGGTTGGCGTCGGGGTCGGCGCGGAACTCCGACAGGAACACCCGGTCGGGCGCGGGATCGGGCAGTTCGATCGGGCCGCTCGCCATGAAACGGCCCCAGTCCGGCAGGGCGATGCCGTGGCCGGCCGCCGTCTGCACCGTGCGCGCCCACATGTCGCGCAGCCAGTCCTCTTCGCCGCGCCCCTCGGTAAAGGCGTCGCGCGCGCCCAGCCGGTCGGCGAGATCCGAAAAGATCTCGTATTCGGTACGCGCCTGCCCCGGCGGGGCCACCAGCGCCGGCGACGGGATCAGCGCGTTGTCCTGCTTGCCGCAGACGAAATCGCGCCGCTCCTCGGGCGCGGCCACCGGCAGGACGATGTCGGCATGCCGTGCTGTGGCGGTCCAATTGAAATCGTTCACGACCACCGTTTCGGGCCGCTGAAAGGCCGCGCGCAGCCGGTTCAGGTTCTGGTGGTGGTGAAACGGGTTGCCGCCGGCCCACCAGACCATGCGGATATCGGGCAACCGGCGGCGTTCGCCGTTGTAGTCATAGGCCCCGCCGGGGGTCAGTAGCATGTCGCTGACCATCGCCACCGGGATGTAATCCGCGATCGGGTTTTCCCCCTGCGGCAGCGCGCCGGGTCGCAGGATGCGGTCCATCACCCCCACCGAAGCATTCACGCCATAGCCGATCGTATAGCCGCCGCCGGGCAGCCCGATCTGGCCCAGCAGCGCGGCCAGAGCGACCGTCATCCACAGCGGCTGTTCACCCCAGTCGGCCCGTTGCAGCGCCGCTGCGCACGAAATCATCGTGCGTTTACCCGCCATTTCCCGCGCAAGGTCACGGATGCGGTCCGCCGGCACGCCGCATTGCGACTCGGCCCAGTCGGCCGTCTTGGCGACGCCGTCCACCTGCCCGGCCAGATAGGCGGCCACCCGGTCGAAGCCGACCGTATAGCGATCCAGAAAGGCACGGTCGTGCAGCCCTTCGGCGATCAGGGTCTGCGCCAGTCCCATCATCAGCGCAACATCCGTTCCCGGCCGCGGCGCGATCCATTCGGCGTTCAGCACCGGGTCGGCATCGCCCTTCAGCGGGCTGACATTGACGAAGCGCACGCCGTTGGCCGCGCAGTCCCGCAGCGCCCCCTGGATACGGTGTCGGCCCAGACCGCCATCGGACACTTGCGTGTTGCGCAGCGGAAAGCCGCCGAACATCACCACCAGTTCCCCGTGCCGGGCGATATTGGACAACCGCGTCGCCTGTTTCACATGATCGCGGTAGTTGCCCACGACATGCGGCAGCAGGACCAGCGCGGCGTTGTAGCTGTAATTGCCTTCGGACCGGACAAAGCCGCCCACCGCGTTCAGGAACCGCTTGAGCTGGGTCTGGGGGTGGTGGAACCGCCCCGCGCTGCCCCAGCCATAGGAGCCGGCATAAATCGCGCCATTGCCGTGGGCGGCGCGCACCCGGCCAAGTTCCTCGGCCAGCCGGTCGAGCGCGGTGTCCCAGTCGACCTCGACAAACGGCTCGCGCCCCCGCGCGCCATCGGCCGGGCCGGGCCCGTTTTCGAGCCAGCCGACGCGGATGGCCGGCCGCAGGATCCGCGCGCGCCCGCCCAAGCTGCCGGCTATGTTGCCGTTCAGGGCCGAGGGCCAGGGGTCCGCCGGATGTGGCCTGACCTCGACCAGGCGCCCATCACGCAGGACGGGACGGCCAAGCCCCCAATGGTTGCCGGTGCGCAGGGCCGGATCGGGATCAGGCGACATCGAGCGTTCCGCTGGCTGCAACATTCAACCCGCATACTGACACGAAACGCCCGAGCCGTCACCCGCTTTGTGTCCCCGCCCGTGGTCCCGCAAACGACCGGCGGAGTCCGAAGCGCGCTGCGGTCGGTGCCGTGAAACCGGCAGGACGGCGGTCATGCCGCCCTCCAGCCCGGATCAGTCGGCACCCCGCCGGATCACAACCCCTTGGCGCGATAGCTCTTGGCCACGCGGTCGATGGCGACGAGATAGGCCGCCGTGCGCAGATCCTCGACATCGGCGCGGTCGTTCCAGACCTCGCTCATCGACTGGTAGGCAATCCGCATCGTGTCATCCAGCCCCGACCGGACCAGTTCCAGCTCGTCCGCGCCGCGCAGATATTTGCTCTTGAAATCCGGGGTCATCGACCAAGCGTCGCCCAGATAGCGGTCGAGCCTTTCGAGTTCCGCCACCACCAGCTGGTGGCGCGCCTCTTCCTGCCGGCGCTGCATCCGGCCGAACCGGATGTGGCTGAGGTTTTTGACCCATTCGAAATAGGACACGGTCACGCCGCCGGCATTGGCATACATGTCGGGGATGATGACCACGCCCCTGTCGCGCAGGATCTCGTCGGCGCCGGCGGTGACCGGCCCGTTTGCGGCCTCGAGGATCAGTTTGGCCTTGATCCGCTCGGCGTTGGAGAGGTTGATCACCCCCTCCATCGCCGCCGGAATCAGGATGTCGCACTCTTCTTCGAGAACGGCGGCCCCTTCGGCGTGGTGCAGCGCATCCGGATAGCCGGTGACCCCGCCGTGGTGGACGATCCAGTTGCGCACCGCCTCGACATCCAGCCCGTCCTCGTCGAACAGGGCGCCGTCGCGTTCGATGATTCCGGTGATGCGCGCGCCGTCTTCTTCCGACAGGAACTTGGCCGCGTGATAGCCCACGTTGCCCAGCCCCTGCACGATGATCCGCTTGCCATCCAGCGTGCCGGACAAGCCGGCCTTCTTCACGTCATGGGGATGGCGGAAAAACTCCTGCAGCGCGTATTGCACGCCGCGGCCCGTTGCCTCGACCCGCCCGGCGATGCCGCCCGCGTTCAGCGGCTTGCCGGTGACGCAGGCGCGGGCATTGATGTCGGTGGTGTTCATCCGCGCATACTGATCCGCGATCCAGGCCATCTCGCGCTCGCCCGTGCCCATGTCGGGGGCGGGCACGTTCTGGGCGGGGTTGATCAGGTCGCGCTTGGCCAGCTCATAGGCAAAGCGCCGGGTGATCATTTCCAGTTCGTATTCGTCATACTGGCGCGGGTCGATGCACAAGCCCCCCTTGGAGCCGCCGAACGGCGCCTCGACCAGGGCGCATTTGTAGGTCATCAGCGCCGCCAGCGCCTCGACCTCGTCCTGGTTCACCGAAAGCGCATAGCGGATCCCGCCCTTGACCGGCTCCATATGTTCCGAATGGACCGACCGATAGCCGGTGAAGGTCTGGATCTGGCCGCGCAGACGCACGCCGAAGCGCACCGTATAGGTGGCGTTGCAGACCCGTATCTTTTCCTCCAGCCCCGGCGGCAGGTCCATCAGGGCCGCGGCCCTGTTGAACATCAGGTCAACACTTTCGCGAAAGCTGGGTTCCTGTCTCGGCGCCATTGGGGCCCTCCTTGGAAAAACCGAGTCTGCGGCGAGTCGCCGCAGGGGTCTTGTGACCCACCGTAACCCAGTCTTCAACCGGGAAATGCCTAATTTTTGGTCACTTCGAAAACTTTTCCGTTTGCAAGAATTTTTGCATTTCCCGGCTTGCCGTTTTCCGGATGACGAACAGTGGCACTGTGGCGGGAGACTGTTTCCGGAAGGCGGAACAATGTCCCGTTCCAGCTTGATTCTTGCCTCAATCCGGTCACGTTCAGCGCGCATAAGCGTTTTCGGACAAGCACGTTTCACGACCTGTCGGGCCACCCGGCAAGCGAGGTTTACCATGAACGGTTTCAATCATCGCCCCTTGAGCAGGACCGGGATCAGCCGCCATGCCACCGCACGGTCCATTCGCCAGCACCTCGCTGTCATGGCCCGCCGTTTTGCAAGGGACGAGGACGGCGCCCTGCTGATCATGGGCATCTTCGTGTTCCTGATCATCCTGATAACCGCCGGCATCGGCGTGGACCTGATGCGGTTCGAGCGTGATCGCGCTGCACTGCAGAACACGCTGGACCGGGCGGCGCTGGCGGCGGCAGACCTCGACCAGGTCAAGGATCCCGAGGAGGTCGTGCACGACTATCTCGCCAAGGCCGGCATGCTGGATTATCTCAGCAACGTCACGGTGGATCAGGGCTTTGGCTATCGCAGCGTCTCGGCCTCGGCGGAATTCAGCTTTCCCACCCAGTTCATGCACATGTCGGGCGTGGATTCCCTGACCGTCCCGGCCTCGACCACGGCGGAAGAACGTCTGGACAAGCTGGAAGTGTCGATGGTCCTGGACGTGTCGGGCTCGATGGGGTCCCGCAACAGGCTGAAGAACCTCAAGATCGCAGCCAAGGAATTCGTGGACACGGTGATCTCGACCAGCGCGCCGGGTGGCGCCAGCATTTCGATCGTCCCGTTCTCCAGCCAGGTGAATGTCGGCGGCGCGCTGCTGTCCAAGTTCAACGTCACGAACGAGCACAGTTACAACAACTGCGTCGATTTCGACGATGCGGACTATCGGACGACGGCGATCACGGTCACCCAGCGGCTGCAACGGTCGGGCCATTTCGACCCGTGGTCGAGCTATCGCTATGGCACGAAGGCCAATTACCGGGTCTGCCGCACCGATTCCGGGTCAGAGATTTTTCCGGTGTCGAACAACATCAGCGCCCTTCAGAACAAGATCAACCAGCTTTCCGCCAGCGGCAACACCTCGATCGAGATCGGCATGAAGTGGGGCAGCGCCCTGCTGGATCCCGCCGCCCGCCCCGCCATCGGCGACCTGGTGGACGATGGCATCGTGGATGTCGGCTTTGACGGGCGCCCGAACGACTTTTCCGACGGCGGCACGCTCAAGGTCATCGTGCTGATGAGCGACGGCGAGAACACCACCGAATACGTAATGAAGGACGAATACCGCGACGGGCCGACGGACGTCTGGTACGACCCCAAGCGCAAGCGGTTCTCGATCTGGGGCAAGAAAAAGTCCAAGGGCAACAATGGCTGGGGCAATGGCGACCAGTGCGCGCCGGGCAATTCCAGCGACCACAACAACGCCGAAAACGCCGGCGGCGTGGATCCCTGCGTGGACTGGGGCTATTTCTACCCGCACAATCGCAAGTGGCGCGACGCCCCCGCGGGCGGCTCGCGCGCCTATCGGCTGAGCTACCCGCAACTGTGGAACCTGGCCTCGGTATCCGGCCATGCCTACATGCGCTATCAGATGCACTACAAGGCCAGCGACTATTACGACTGGATCGACGTCTATGACGACATCCGGCCCAATTCCAAGAACTGGCGCTCCCATGCCATCTGCGACGCCGCCAAGGACGCCGGGATCGTGGTCTACACGATCAGCTTCGAGGCTCCGTCGAACGGCAAGGCGGTTCTGATGGACTGCGCCAGCTCGGACAGTCACTATTTCGACGTGAAGGGGCTGGAAATCCGCGACGCCTTTGCCGCGATCGCGTCTTCCATCCGCAAACTGAGGCTGACCCAATGAAACGGCTTGGACACCTGCTGCGCCGATTCCGGCGATCCCAGACCGGCGCGGGAACGGTCGAATTCGTTCTCGTCTTTCCGGCGGTCATGACCATCATGTTCTCGGGGATCGAACTGGGGATGGTAACCTTCAAACAGGCCATGCTGGAGCGCGCCATGGACCTGACCGTGCGCGACATCCGGCTGGGGACCGGGCAGGTGATGACCCATGACGACATCCGCGATCAGTTGTGCGCCCGGTCGGCCGTGATCACCGACTGCCAGAATTCACTGCGGCTCGAAATGATCCGGCTGGACCCGCGCAACTGGAACGGCGCTCTGGCCGCCCCCGATTGCATCAACCGCGCCGAAGAACTCTCGCCCGTGCGCAACTTTGTCAACGGCCAGGAAAACGAACTGATGCTGCTGCGCGCCTGCGCCAAGTTCGACCCGATCTTTCCAAGCAGCGGACTGGGCAAGCAACTGTCCGATACCGCCGACGGAGGCTACGCGCTGGTTGCGGTGAGTGTCTTTGTTCAGGAACCGAGGTAAACCATGCCCTACGCTCTGCGCCGCATCCTTTCGGGATATGCCCGCGACGAACGTGGCAGTATCACCGTCGAATTCGTCCTCATCGTCCCGCTTCTGTTCTGGGCGTTCATGGCAAGCTACGTCTTTTTTGACGGCTACCGCCAAAGCGCGCTGAACGTGAAGGCCGCCTACACTGTCGGCGACCTGATCTCGCGCGAGACCGAGGCGATCAACGACACCTATATCGACAGCATGTATGCCCTGTTCCAGACGATGGTGCGCGACCAGGCGCCGGTCGGGCTGCGCATCAGCGTCGTGCGCTATGATGCCGCGAAGGACCGATACTATGTGGACTGGTCGCGGGTCCGGGGGATCTATACCTATCCACGCAACGACAACAATCTCCAGGACATCAAGGCCCGCCTGCCGCAGATGCCGGACGGCGAGCGCGTGATCCTGGTCGAGAGCAGCAATACCTACGAGCCGATCTTCAATGTCGGTTTCGGCAACTTGGACTTGGACAACTTCGTCTTCACGCGCCCCCGTTTTGCTCCGCAAGTGGCTTGGAGCAACGTCTGAGCCGGCGCCAGCCGTCTATTCCGCCGCCGGACGCCGGACGATTACCTCGGCGCCCGGCGCTTCGGCTTCGTCATCGACCATTTTGGCCGGAAATCCCGGTGCGCGAATGTCCAGCCCCGTGGCCTCTTCCAGCCGCTTGATGATGTTGGGCGACAACTCGCGCGGGCCGAACCGGTCTATTCCGTCGCGGAAGATCTCTATCATCAGCGGGTTCAGCTCGAGCGGCACGCCGACCCGGTCGGCGACCTGCTGAAACAGCCCGATATCCTTGGCCACCAGGTCCATGGTGAAGGAAATGTCGCGGCTGCCGTTCAGGATCACCTGACTTTCGGTTTCATGCACGAAGGAATTGCCCGAGGAAATGCGGATCGCCTCGTAGGCCACGTTCAGGTCCATCCCCGCCGCCCTGGACACGGTCAGCGCCTCGGCCAGCGAAACCAGGTTCGCCGTCGCAAGGTAATTGGTCACCACCTTTAGGATGCTCGCACTGCCCAGCGGCCCGGTGTGCAGGATCCGCCGGCCCATCTTGGTCAGGAGCGGCAGGATTCGTTCGAAGGTTTCCCGGTCGCAGCCGGCAAAGATGCTGATATTGCCCGTCGCCGCGCGATGGCAGCCGCCCGACACCGGGCAGTCCACCGCCGCGCCGCCGCGGTCGATCACCTGCGCGCCCAGACGTTTCACCTCGGCCTCGTCGGTGGTGGACATCTCCATCCAGATCTTGCCGGGGCCGACCTCGGGCAGCATCTCGCGCATCACCGCGTCCGACGCCGCGGGGCTGGGCAGGCAGGTGATCACCGCGTCACAGTCGCGCATCATCGCCGACGGGCCTTCGCCCGCCGCCGCGCCGCGCTCGACGAACGCCGCGACCAGATCGGGGTTCAGGTCATGGACGACCAAATCCACCCCGTTGCGCAGCAGGCTGCCCGACAGCTTGCCCCCGACATTTCCCAGACCGACGAATCCGACGCGCATCCGCTCTCTCCCGCATGTGGCTTTGCGCCAGCCTCGCCACCCGCGGTCCGCGCCGTCGCCTTCGTTTGCGACCTGCCCGCGCCGTTTTCGGGACGCGCGCCCCTTCCCCCGTCACTTCCTTTACGTCAGCGCCGGCCCTGCCCGTCCATCAGCGGCAATTCGGTGGTGGACTTGATTTCCTCCATCGACAGCAGGGCGGTGACGTTGTGCACCTTCACCTCGGAAATCAGCGCCTGGTAGAAGGCATCATAGGCCCGCGCGTTGGGCACGCGCACCTTGAGGATATAATCGATGTCCCCCGCCAGCCGGTGCGCCTCCTGCACCTCGGGCCGGTCGCGCAGTGCCTTGAGAAACGCCGCCTGCCAGCCCGCGTCATGTTCGGACGTGCGGATCAGCACGAAGAAACAGGCCTCGAATCCCAGCGCCTCGGGGTCCAGAATCACCGTCTGCCGGCCGATCACCCCGGCCCCGCGCAACTTGCGAATCCGGTTCCATACCGGCGTCTTTGAACTGCCCACGCGGCGGGCGATCTCGTCCAGCGACTGGCTGGCGTCCCGCTGCAGCTCGGTGAGGATTTTCCGATCCATCGCGTCAATGCGCACCGTCATTCCCGATTTTCCCCTTTCGCTGGATCATTCGCCCCGGCCCGCCACCTAAACAAAACGAACGTCCTTATTTCTGCGGATATATGGCCTGGTACCAGAACAATTTCCTATATTCCACCCAAGAGATGAACCGATTTCGGAGCCAGCCCCATGAAACGCGCCTTTACCCCCAAGGTGGTGACCGCCTCGGACCTGTTCGAGGGCGACGTGATCTACCTGACCGCCGACGACCGCTGGTCGCGGCAGCTGGAAGAGGCCGAGGTCATCACCGACGAAGCCCACGCCCAGCTGCGCCTGCTTTTTGCCGAAGCCCAGCAGAATCGCGTGGTCGGCGCCTATCTCGCCGAGGTGGCGATCGGCCCGAACGGCCCCGAGCCCACCCATTTCCGTGAGGAATTCCGCCGCTCCGGCCCGTCCAACTATTTCCACGGAAAACAGCAAGCCCGCCAACAGTCCAGCCAACAGCCCCGGGCCTGACCCCAGGCCGAACCCGCCTCTCCCCCGGCCCGGCTGCCCGAGCCGCCGGCCCGGGGCTGACCCGACGCAAGGATACCGCCCATGTACAGCTATACCGAGTTCGACCGCGACTTCCTGGCCCGCCGCAACGCCCAGTTCCGCGCCCAGGTGGAACGCCGCATCGACGGCTCGCTGACCGAAGAGGAATTTAAGCCGCTGCGGCTGATGAACGGGCTCTACCTGCAGCTGCACGCCTACATGCTGCGCGTGGCGATCCCCTATGGCACCCTGAACCCGGCGCAGATGCGCAAACTGGCCGAGGTCGCCGACCGCTGGGACCGGGGCTATGGCCATTTCACCACGCGCCAGAACCTGCAATACAACTGGCCGCGCCTGCGTGAAGTGCCGGACATGCTGGACGCGCTGGCCGAGGTCGGCCTGCACGCGATCCAGACCAGCGGCAACACGATCCGCAACGTGACCTCGGACCATTTCGCCGGCGCCAGCGCGGACGAGATCGCCGACCCCCGCCCCTATGCCGAGCTGATCCGGCAATGGTCCACCGACCATCCCGAATTCCAGTTCCTGGGGCGCAAGTTCAAGATCGCCGTGACCGGCAGCGCCCAAGACCGCGCCGTCACCCGCGTGAACGATGTCGGGCTGCGGCTGGTGGAACGCGACGGGCAACTGGGTTTCGAGGTGATCGTGGGCGGCGGGCTGGGCCGCACGCCGATGATCGGCAAGGTGCTGCGGGACTTCCTGCCCGAAGCCGATCTGCTGCCCTATCTCGAGGCGGTGCTGACCACCTTCAACCTGATCGGCCGCCGCGACAACAAATACAAGGCGCGGATCAAGATCGCCGTGCATGAACACGGCATCGACGCCATCCGCGACCGGGTGGAACGCCATTTCGCGCTGATCCGCCCCACCTGGTCGGGCGCGGACCGCGACACGCTGGCCCGCATCAAGGCCGACTTCGCCCCGCCCGCCTTCCGCACGCGGTCAACCGCGGCGTTCGACGCGGCCCGTGACGCCGACCCGGTGTTCCGCAGCTGGGCCGACACCAACCTGACCGCGCATCGCCACCCCGAACACGCGATCGTCACCATCAGCCTGAAATCTCACGGCGCCACGCCGGGGGATGCCAGCTCGGACCAGATGCGAGTGATGGCGGATCTGGCCGAGCGCTATTCCTACGGCGAACTGCGCATCAGCCACGAACAGAACGCGATCCTGCCGCATGTGCACAAATCCGACCTGCCCGCGATCCATGCCACGCTGCGCGAAAACGGGCTTGCGACCGCGAATATCGGCCTGATCTCGGACATCATCGCCTGCCCGGGCATGGACTATTGCGCGCTGGCCACGGCGCGCTCGATCCCCGTTGCCCAGAAGATCGCCACCCGCTTCGACGAATTGAAGCTGGAACACGACATCGGCCCGCTCAAGATCAAGATCTCGGGCTGCATCAACGCCTGCGGCCACCACCATGTGGGCCATATCGGCATCCTCGGGCTGGACCGCGCCGGCGTGGAAACCTACCAGATCACGCTGGGCGGCGACGGGACCGAAGAGGCCACTCTGGGCGAACGCACCGGCCCCGGCTTTTCCTACGACGAGATCGTGCCGGCCATCGAACGCATCGTGGAAACCTATCTCGACCTGCGCGAAAGCCCCGCCGAAACCTTCCTGGAAACCTGGCGCAGGCTCGGGGCGGCGCCCTTCAAGGCCGCGCTCTACCCGGAAACCCGCGCCAATGCCGCTTGACGACATGAAAGACCGGCCCCTTCATCTTGCCTCAAATACTCCCGCCGGAGGCGCCTCCGACGCCGCGCAGGCGGCGTTGGAGGACAAGGTTGCCGCGCTCAACGCGCGCTACCGTCACCATGGCGCGACCGAGGTGATGCGCGCCGCCCTGCAAGAGGCCGGCCGCATCGCGCTGGTCTCCAGCTTCGGCGCGGAATCGGTGGTGCTGCTGCACATGGCGGCGGTGATCGACAACACCGTCCCGGTGCTCTTCATCGACACCGAGATGCTGTTTACCGAAACCCTGGTCTACCAGGTCGAGCTCAGCGAACGGCTGGGGCTGAAGAATGTGCGCATCATCCGCGCCGCCGAGGCGGAGATCGCCGCCGCCGACCCCGACGGCACCCTGCACCGGCACAACACCGACGCCTGCTGCGCGCTGCGCAAGACCGTGCCGCTCAACCGGGCGCTCGCGGGGTTCGACGGCTGGATCACCGGCCGCAAGCGGTTCCAGTCCGGCACCCGCGCCGCGCTCGATTTCTTCGAGGTCGAAGAAGGCACCGGCCGGATCAAGATCAATCCGCTGGCCCACTGGGCACCCGAGGACGTCGCCACCTATATGGACGAAAACCGCCTGCCCCGGCACCCGCTGGTGGCGCGCGGCTATCCCTCCATCGGCTGCGCGCCCTGCACCTCGCCGGTGGCGCCGGGCGAAGATCCCCGCTCGGGCCGCTGGCGCGGGCACGACAAGACCGAATGCGGCATCCACCTTGTGAACGGAAAATTCGTGCGAATCGGAGCTGACAGATGACCATTCTCGTGAATGACGGCGGATTCGCCGCCGATGACTGGACCGGCGGCTTTGTCCCGCTGGCTGATGCGGGCCGCGACGCAACGTCACTGGACCTGCCCGCCGACACCGATCCGCTGACCCTGGCCGGCCGGCTGGAGGGCGTGACCATGATCCGCGTGGACTTCCCCGGCTTTGCTGACGGGCGCGGCTTTTCCATCGCGCGCCAGCTGCGCCTGATGGGCTATCGCGGGCGTTTGCGGGCCAAGGGCCACGTTCTGGCCGACCAATACGCGATGGCGCGCCGGTCCGGCTTTGACGAGGTGGAGATCGACGACGCCCTTGCTGCCCGCCAGCCACAGGAGCAGTGGATCGCCCGGGCCGACTGGCGCGCGGGCGACTATCAGGCCCGCCTGCGCGGCTGAGACCCCTTCACCTGACATAAATCAAAGTTTAATCAGAGGTGTCGGTTTATCAGGCCGGCAGACGTGAACAATGACCGAGATGACCGCCGTGACCGAAGCCAAAGCCGTAAAGGCCCAGACTCTGCCCGACGCCCAGACCGTCACCTACGTCAAGCACTGGACGGACCGCCTGTTCTCGTTCCGCGTGACCCGCCCGCGCAGTCTGCGCTTTCGGTCCGGGGAATTCGTCATGATCGGGCTGCTGGGTGACAACGGCAAGCCGATCCTGCGCGCCTATTCCATCGCCTCGCCCGCCTGGGACGACGAGCTGGAATTCTACTCGATCAAGGTGCCGGGCGGGCCGCTGACCTCGCGGCTGCAGCACATCAAGCCGGGCGACCAGGTGATTCTGCGCCCCAAGCCCACCGGCACGCTGGTCCATGACGCGCTGCTGCCGGGCAAGCGGATCTGGTTCTTTGCCACCGGCACCGGCTTCGCCCCCTTCGCTTCGCTGCTGCGCGAACCGGAAACCTACGAGAAATACGACGAGGTGATCATCACCCACACCTGCCGTGAAGTGGCCGACCTCGCCTACGGCAAGTCGATCGTGGAGAGCCTGAAGGACGATCCGCTGATCGGCGAGATGGTGGACGACAAGGTGAAATACTACCCCACCACCACCCGCGAAGAGAGCCCCAAGATGGGCCGGATCACCGATCTTCTGCGCGACGGCACCGTGTTCCGCGATCTCGGGATCGACGGCATCCACCCCGAAACCGACCGTGCCATGGTCTGCGGCAGCCTCGCCTTCAACATGGAACTCAAGGAGATCCTCGAAGGCTATGGCCTGCGCGAAGGCGCGAATTCCGAGCCCGGCGAGTATGTGGTGGAAAAGGCTTTCGTCGGCTGACGGTCGGCGCATCGAACGGCGCCACAAGGGCCGGCCCGCAAGGCGCCGGCCTTTGTGACGCCTGCGGCGAGGTGCCCGGTCCACACCGTTCGTTTTTTAGCGCGGCGCTGCACTTATCCGGCTTGAACCGGCATCGCGGCCAAGATAGATTTCGGCCTCAAAACGCGAACTTGCTGCAACGGAAAAAGGAACGAAACCATAGCCCGCAGACCTCATAACGCGCCGCCGCAAAGAGACACCGGCCCGCGCGTCAACGAAAAGATCCGCGCCCCCGAAATCCGCCTGATCGGCGCCGATGGCGAAAACCTGGGCGTGATGCCGCCTTCGCAGGCGCTCGAGCTTGCCGACGAGGCCGGTCTCGATCTCGTCGAGATCTCGCCCAACGCCAATCCGCCGGTCTGCAAGATCATGGATTTCGGCAAGTTCAAGTATGAACAGCAGAAACGCGAAGCCGAGGCGCGCAAGAAACAGAAGACGATCGAGGTGAAGGAGGTGAAATTCCGCCCCAACACCGACACGCACGACTATCAGGTCAAGATGCGCAACGTCTTCAAGTTTCTGGAAAACGGCGACAAGGTAAAGGTCACCCTGCGTTTTCGCGGTCGGGAAATGGCGCACCAGAACCTGGGCCGCGAACTGCTGGAACGCGTTGCCGAAGACGTCAAGGAAATCGGCCGGGTCGAGAACATGCCCAAGATGGAAGGCCGGCAGATGATCATGATGATCGGCCCCCTGCCGCAAAAGTGATCTGACACCGACCGGCTCTTGCCCGGCGATAGCCCATGCGCCCCTGAGTCGTCCGACTCAGGGGGTTCGTTTTCCGGCCGCTGCGTTCGATCGCGCCGCTGCTTGGCCAGTCCCGACCTGCCACTCCGATCCGCCGCATGGTCGCGGCGTCAAGCGTCCCGAAATGGTTTCAGCGCCGCAGACCCGATTTCAACCATTTTTCCAGTTTCGGCCACATATTGATCGATCGCCTTCTGGATGAATTCGGCCTGAAGTTTCTGTAATTCCTGCGGCGACTTGCACTGCAGGCAGCTGTGCTGAAACCGGACGTCTTCCTTGACGCGATCGGCCATGAATTGCAGGAACTCGCCGCTCATCCGACCGGCGGCCCCGGCCCACTCGGCCCCCAGCCATGACAGCGACGAAATCGCCGCCATCTGCGTCTGCATGATGCTGTGATAGAACGATGGGACCGCGCCGCCGAGGCGTTCGTCGGATGCGTCTGTCTTGCGCTTTCTGGACATTCTACCCTCCCAGGCCACGACAACCGAACAATCGAGACAAGTATGCGAAACAGTTTCGCCTCTCGCAACAAATTTGAGGCCAGGCGCGACATTATCGCCGCAGAATGGATTCTGCCCTATCACCGAACACGAAAACGGGCCGCGCATTGTCGCGCGGCCCGCCCCAGTCTCGGTGCCTCGCCTCAGCCGGCAGCGGCCACGGCCCGTTTCGTCATCACGCCCACCAGATGCGCGCGATACGCCTTGCTGCCATGCAGATCGGCGATCATGCCCTCGGCCGGCACGGCCAGACCCTCCAGCGCCTCGGGCGCGAAATTCGCCGCCAGCGCCGCCTCGGCCTCGGACCAGCGGAAAACGCCGTCCTCGGACGCCCCGGTCACGGCAACGCGAACGCCATCGGCGTATTTCGCCACGAACACGCCCACCAGGGCGAACCGCGAGGCGGGTTGTTCGAACTTCTGATAACTCGCCGCCTCGGGGATCGGGAATTTCACCGCCGTGATGATCTCGCCATCGTTCAGCGCCGTGGTGAACATCCCCTGAAAGAAATCATCCGCCGCGATCTCGCGCGCAATCGTCACCACGGTCGCGCCGCTGGCCAGCACCGCCGCCGGATAATCTGCGGCCGGATCGTTGTTGGCGATCGACCCGCCCAGCGTGCCCCGGTTGCGCACCGCCGGATCGGCGATATTGCCCGCCAGCGCCGCCAGGGCCGGATAGGCACCTGCCTCGGCCGCGACCGTCGCGTGGGTGGTGCCAGCGCCCACGGTCAGCACACCGCCGTCGGCGCGCACGCCCTGCAACGCCTCGATGCCGCTCAGGCTCACCAGTTTCGCAGGCGCGGCCAGCCGCTGCTTCAACGTGGGAATCAGCGTCTGCCCCCCACCCAGAACCTGCGCTTCTTCCGCCGAAAGCGCCGCCACAGCCTCCTCCAGAGTCTTTGGCTTCACGAATTCGAAATTGTACATCTCGTCTCTCCTCCAAGAATCCGGAACCCCTGGGCCCCTTCCTCTTGCTTGAAATATCCCGGGGGTCCGGGGGCTGGCCCCCGGTCCCGCACCTTGCCTCAGCCGTGCATCGCCGCCCAGACGCGCGCCGGCGACACGGGCATGTCGATGTGGTCCACCTTGTAGCCACCCGACTGCAACGCATCGATCACCGCGTTCACCACCGCCGGCGGCGACCCGATCGCGCCAGCCTCGCCGCAGCCCTTCACGCCCAGCGGGTTGTGGGTGCAGGGCGTCTGGCAGGAATGATCGACCTTGTAGAACGGCACGTCGTCGGCTCGCGGCATCGCATAGTCCATATAGGACGCGCTCAGCAACTGGCCGTTCTCGTCATAGACGCAGTTTTCCAGCAACGCCTGTCCGATCCCTTGGCCGATCCCGCCATGCACCTGGCCGTCCACGATCATCGGGTTGATGATGTTGCCGAAATCGTCCGCCGCGGCGAAACTCTCGATCGTCACCTTGCCGGTGTCCGGATCCACCTCGACCTCGCAGGCATAGGCGCCCGAAGGATAGGTAAAGTTCGCCGGATCGTAGAAGGCCGTCTCCTCAAGTCCCGGCTCGATATCCTCCAAGGGATAGTTGTGCGGCACGTAGGCCGCCAGGCACACATCGCCCCAGGCCACCGACTTGTCGGTGCCGGCCACGCTGAACTGACCATCCTTCAGTTCGATGTCGGCCTCGGACGCTTCCAGCAGATGCGCGGCGATCTTCTTGGCCTTGTTGATAATCTTCTCGGTCGCCCGCACCATGGCGGAACCGCCCACCGCGATCGAGCGCGACCCGTAGGTGCCCATGCCCATCGGCGTGTTGGCGGTGTCGCCGTGCACGATCTCGACCATGCTCTCGTCGATACCTATCATCTCGGCGATCACCTGGGGGAAAGAGGTTTCGTGCCCCTGCCCGTGGCTGTGGCTGCCGGTCATCACCACAATGCCGCCAGTGGCGTTCACCCGCACCGTGGCGCTTTCATACAGCCCCGCGCGCGCGCCCAGCTGACCGACCAGGTTCGACGGCGCGATGCCGCAGGCCTCGATATAGCAGTTGATGCCCAGGCCCCGCAGCTTGCCGCGCTTTTCGCTCTCGGCCCGCCGCGCCGGGAAGCCGGCGATGTCGGCGATCTCGATCAGCTTGTCCATCGTGGCGTGATAGTTGCCGGTGTCGTATTCCACCGCGACCGGGGTCGCATAGGGGAATTCGGTGATGAAGTTCTTGCGCCGCAGCTCGATCGGATCCACGCCCAGTTCGCGCGCGGCCTTGTCGATCACGCGCTCCAGCTGGAACGTCGCCTCGGGCCGCCCCGCACCGCGATAGGCGTCCACCGGCACGGTGTTGGTAAACACCGCCTTGACGTTCACATAGATCAGCGGCGTGCGGTAGTTCCCCGCCATCAGCGTGCCATGCAGCCAGGTCGGCACGCTCGGCGCGAAGGTGGACAGATAGGCGCCCATGTTGGCATGGGTCTCGGTGCGGATCGCGGTAAAGTTGTGATCCGCGTCCAGCGCCAGTTCGATCTTGGTGACGTGATCGCGGCCGTGGGCGTCGGTCATGAAGGCCTCGGACCGGGTCGCGGTCCATTTCACCGGCCGCTTGAGCTGCTTGGCGGCGAAGGTGCAGAACGCCTCTTCGGCATAGTGGAAGATCTTCGAGCCGAACCCGCCGCCCACGTCGGGCGCGACCACCCGCAGCTTGTGCTCGGGGATGCCCAGCACGAAGGCCCCCATCAGCAGCCGGATCACATGCGGGTTCTGGCTGGTGGTGTAAAGGGTGCTCTCGTCGGTGGCCGGGTTGTAGTCGCCGATCGCCACGCGCGGCTCCATCGGGTTGGCGACCAGCCGGTTGTTGACCAGCTCCAGCGTGGTCACATGCGCGGCATTCTTGATCGCCTCGTCCACCGCCTCGCGGTTCTCCTCGACAAAGCCCCAGTCATAGCACAGGTTGCTGGTCAGATCGTCATGCACCTTGGGCGCGCCGTCCTCCAGCGCCGCCTTCATGTCCACGACTGCCGGCAACTCCTCGATATCCAGCACGATCGCCTCGGCCGCGTCGCGCGCCTGTTCCGGCGTCTCGGCCACCACCGCGGCGATCGGGTCGCCCACATGGCGCACCTTGCCCTGCGCCAGAACCGGGTGCGCGGGCTCCTGCATCGGCTGACCGAAGCGGTCAGTCACCTGCCAGCCGCAGGGCAGCCCGCCCACGCCCTCGAAATCCGCGCCGGTAAAGATGCGCAGCACGCCGGGCATCTTCTCGGCGTCGCTGGTATCCACCTTGTTGATCTTCCCATGCGCCACGTCCGAGCGCAGGAAATGCACATAGGCCTGACCGTTCAGGTTGATGTCGTCGGTGTAATTCCCGGCCCCGGTCAGGAACCGCAGATCCTCGCGCCGCTTCGGGCTGGCGCCGATACCGTGATCCTTTGGCATGTCTGTATAACCTCCCTTGATGATGCGCCGCTGCCGGCACGCCGGCCGCGCATCCGAATTGAAACCGTGTCAGCCGCCGGCCTTCCGGCCGTCAGCGTGCGCTCACTCGGCCGCGACCGCCGCCACGTCCTGCCCGGACGCCGCCATGATCGCCTTGACGATGTTGTGATAACCGGTGCAGCGGCACAGGTTGCCGCTCAGGTGATGACGGATTTCCGCCTCGGTCGGCTTGGGGTTCTCCTTCAACAGCGCCGCCGCCGCCATCACCATGCCGGGCGTGCAGAACCCGCATTGCAGCCCGTGATGTTCCTGGAACGCCGCCTGGATCGCATTCAACGACCCGTCGGGGTTGGCCTGCCCCTCGATCGTGTCCACGCTGGCCCCGTCGGCCTCCAGCGCCAGCATGTTGCACGACTTCACCGCCTTGCCGTCCACATGCACGGTGCAGGCGCCGCACTGCGCCGTGTCACAGCCGACATGGGTGCCGGTCAGACCCAGATGCTCGCGCAGAAAGGTGGAGAGCAACGTCCGCCCTTCCACCTCGCCGCTCACAGCCTTGCCGTTCACGGTCATGGTGACCTGTGTCATGAGATCCTCCCTTAAGGTTCTGTCCTTGGCGGCAAGTTTAAGCACGCCGCCCTGCGGTTGAGAACAGGAAACTTCCGCCCGAACCCGGCCGGACCGACGCGGGCAGCCGAAAAGCCCTTGTAATGTTTGGCCTTTCCCGAACCGCGTCTAGACTAAAGTAGGACGGCGCGACCGCCCGTCGGCCCACGACTAATGTGCCATTTTCGTTGAATTTTTCGGCAAGGCGCAGCGAACGGGGCGCGAATCCCGCCCTATCCCGCCTCCCGGCCGCGCCTGGGCTGGGGCCGAGTCGGGATCTCCTTCAGCAGCCCCCCGACCCCCATCCCGGCGATGTCCTCCGAGGTGACCGGGATCCCGCAGGCCACCCGGCTCAGCACCCAGTCGGCGCCGTTCAGCGCGGGCGAGCGCGCACAGCCCGGCAGCCCGATCGCCGGCCGGCCCGCCAGCTCGCCCAGGAACAGCAGATTGCCCGGATCGACAGGCATCCCGAACCGCTCGATCCGCCCGCCGGCCGCCCGCACCGCCGAGGGCGCTACGTCGTCGATATCCGACGTGGCCGAGCCGGTCAGGATCAGCACCAGATCCCCCGCCGCCCGCGCCAGCGCCTCGGCCAGCGGTCCGGCGCGATGCGGCACCGTCTCCACCGCCGCCAGCCGCATCTCCAGCGCCTCCAGCCGCGCCTCGATCGCGGCGATCCCCTTCTCGTCGCCCGGCCCGCCCGGGATCCGCGTCACCACCAGCGATGCCGCGCGCAGCACCGGCCGCGCCAGACGAATCGCCGCCGGCGCCGCGGCACAGGCCCGCGCCACCGCCTCGCCCGGCACCGCGTAAGAAATCACCTTGACCGTGGCCACCATCCCACGCGCCGCCATCTGCCGGAAAGGCGGAACCGTGGCGATCGTAATCATCGGATGCACCCGGTTGAACGCCTCCAACGCGGCCGCATCCAGCACCGCAACCCCCGGCCCCGCGGCCAGGATATTGACGCGCCCCGTGAACGGTTCGGCCAGCACCAGCCCCGCCTCTGCGGGATCGGGCACGAGCGCCCGCGCCAACCGCGCCGCCGCCTCGTCCTCGGCCACGTCACCGGGCTCGAGCCGCGCGACGATCACCTCCGCCATGCCTGCGCGCGTCATCGCATCCAGCTCGCCCGCCCCCAGAACGCTGCCCTTTTTCAACTTGCGCCCCTCGACCGTCACGGAATGCGCCAGCACCGCCCCGGCGGCCTCGGCCAATGGCACCGGACCGAACTTCACCTTCGCCCCCCAAACCCTTCATCTTGCGAAAAATACTCCGGGGGAGGCGCGGCCTGCCGCGACGGGGGCAGAGCCCCCGCTCCGCGCCCTCCGCCCGCAGTCACGGCCGAACCCCGCGCAGCACCGCCGTCATCTCGGCCAGGATTGCCACCGCGATCTCCGCCGGCCCCGCCGCGCCGATATCCAGCCCCACGGGCCCGTGGATCCGCGCGATCTGCGCCTCCGTGAACCCGGCCGCCTTCATCCGCTCCACCCGTTTCGCATGGGTCCGGGTTGACCCCAGCGCGCCGATATAGAACACGTCCGCCCCCAGCGCCGCCTCCAGCGCCGGGTCGTCGATCTTGGGATCATGGGTCAGCAGCACCAGCGCCGTGCGCGAATCCAACCCCAGCCGGGCAACTGCCTCGTCCGGCCAGTCATGCAGGATCGTCTCGCCCGGAAACCGCGCCGCGCTGGCGAAGGTCTCGCGCGGATCGACGATCACCGGATCATAGCCCGCGATCCGCGCCATCGGCACCAGCGCCTGCGCGATATGCACCGCCCCCACCACGATCAGCCGCAGCGGCGGGTTGTGCACGGCGACGAAGGTTTCGCCATCCTCCTCCATCCCCGACCGGTCCATCCGCATCCGCTCGGGATATCCGTCCCGCACCAGCCGCCGCGCCCCGGTCTTCAGGTTCACCTCGTAGGCCACAGCCTGCCGGGCCGCCCGCGCCGCCACCAGCTCCTCCAGCAGGCCCACGGGCAAGGCGCTGCCGACCGGCTCGACCAGAACCATGATCGTCCCGCCACAGGCCAGCCCCACCGCAAAGGCGTCCTCGTCGCTCACCCCGAATTCCAGCAGCCGGTGGCGGCCGTCCTCGATCGCCTCCTGCGCCTCGACGATCACCGCGCCCTCGACGCAGCCGCCGGAAACCGACCCCTCGATCCGCCCGTCACCGCCGATCGCCAGCTGCGATCCCACCCGGCGCGGCGCACTGCCCCAGGTCTGCACCACGGTGGCCAGCGCCGCTCCGATCCCCTCGCGGTGCCAGGCCAGCGCCGTTTCGGGACTGTTGTCGAACCGCTCCATCTCGCTCCTCCTGCTCGCTCGCCGACACTATGGGACGGCACCACGCCCCTGTCTGCCCCCCAATTCGTCGGAGCGCAGAATGAAAGCGCCCCGGCCCGAACACAAGAGCCCACCGCCCGCGCCCGTGATCCCCGGCCCTCACCCGCACGCGAATTGTCCCGTGCCGCCCCGCGGGAAGCGGCGGATTTCTGCCGGTTTCCGGGCACAACCGCCTGAGACTGCGTTGAAACTTGCCGAAAATTCGATCGGCCGCTAGACAAGCGGGCCAAGGGCGCCAGGCACGGATCCGGCGCCGACATTTCGGGGATGGAATGGGGACGACACACATGCGCTCACGCCTGGCCATCAGGGTTCACGCGCTTCTGGAGAGGCACTTTCCCGAACGCCGCGTGTTTCTGAAGTCGGACACCGACACGCGATACATCCGCCTGCGGCCCGCGACCCAGCTGATCGCCTATGCGGGGCTTTCGCTGCTGGTGGGCTGGACCATCATCGCCACCGCCATCCTGCTGATGGACGGCATCGGGGCGGACAATTTCCGCGAACAGGCCCGGCGCGACCAGATCGCCTATCAGCAGCGGCTGAACGAACTGGCGGCCGAACGCGACACCCGCGCGAAAGAGGCGATTGCCGCGCAGGAGCGGTTCAACGCGGCGCTGGCGCAGATATCGGTGATGCAATCGGAACTGCTGGCCTCGGAAACCCGCGCGAAAGAGCTGGAAACCGGGCTCGAGGTCGTCCAGGCCAAGCTGCGCCGCGCGCTGAAGGAGCGCGACGCGACCCGCGCGCAGCTGGCGGCGCTCGAGGACAGGCAGGACGCGGAGGGCGCGCAACTGGCCGCCGCGCAGACCACACCGGCCGAAATCGACTTTGCCGCGCAGGCGCTGGCCGAAACCGCGGCCGAACGCGACCGCATCGCCCGCGATGCCCGCGACGCCCTGCGCCAGCGCGACGAGCTGAAGCGCGCCCTGCGCCTGATGCAGGAACAGAACGACCAGATCTTCCGCCAGATCGAAGAGGCGATGATGATTTCGGTCAAGCCGCTGGAAAAGATGTTCCGCGCCGCCGGCATGCCACCCGAACAGATCCTCGAACAGGTCCGGCGCGGCTATAGCGGCATGGGCGGACCGCTGACGCCGATCACGTTCTCGACCCGCGGCGAGGAGCCCACCGCCGACGAGCTGCGCGCCAACCGGATCCTGAACCGGCTGGACCAGCTGAACCTCTACCGGATCGCCGCCGAAAAGGCGCCCTTTGCGATGCCGGTCCGGGCGCCGGTGCGGTATACCAGTCCCTTCGGCTATCGCCGCGACCCCATGACCGGCGGGCGGCGATTTCACAAGGGCGGCGATTTTGCCGGCCCGGTCGGCACCCCGATCTACGCCACCGCCGACGGCGTGGTGAAGTTCGCCGGCTGGCAGTCAGGCTACGGCAAGCTGGTGATCCTCCAGCACGACTTCGGCATCCAGACCTACTATGCGCACAATTCGCGGATCCGCGTGAAAAAGGGCCAAAGGGTATCGCGCGGCGACCACATCAGTGATATGGGTAGCACCGGACGCTCCACCGGGCCTCATCTGCACTACGAGATCCGCGTGAACGGCAAACCTGTGAATCCCATGACCTATCTCAAGGCTGCGAGAAATGTTTTCTAAGAGCAAGATCCACGAATCCGGCAACAAAACGCAGGACACCGCCCGGCCAGCAGCGCCCGCCGCGCCGACGGCTCCGACCAGCGACATGAAGGCCGCAGCGCCCAAGCCCAAGCCGCCGGCGTCGATCCTGTCGTCGGACCTGCACATCACCGGCAACATCAAGACCAGCGGCGACATCCAGGTCGAGGGCAAGGTCGAAGGCGACATCCGCGCCCACCTGCTGACCGTCGGCGAAAGCGCCACCATCAAGGGCGAGGTCGTGGCCGATGACGTGGTGATCAACGGTCGCGTGGTGGGCCGCGTGCGCGGGCTCAAGGTGCGCCTGACTTCGACCGCGCGGGTCGAGGGCGACATCGTGCATAAGACCATCGCCATCGAAAGTGGTGCGCATTTCGAAGGCTCGGTGCAGCGCCAGGACGACCCGCTGAACCCCGGCCGCCCGGTGACCAAGCCCGCGCCGGCCGCCGCGACCGCGGCCAAGGCCGAAGGCTGATCCCGACCCGATCCGAACGCATTCGGGGGCGCCGCCCGGAAGGGTTGGCGCCCCTTTCTTCCTGCCCGCGTTTCCCTTGCGACGGCCATCCGGTCCCGCAGCCGCCCCCCCGTGTACGCGGCCGCGTTCGCCCCCGGAGCCGCTCAATCCCGCCGGACGCGAATCGCCCGGCCGGGCGCGGATCGGTTTCCCGACGGTGCCGGCCGACGCACCGGCCCCTCCCCCGCCAAGAAATACGACTGCTTCAGGAATGCGGGCTACGGCCCTGACATGAAGAGACCAAAATCCGGTCGGGCACATGAGGGGACGCCTCGCCCGCCGGCAGCCTCCCCCCTGCGGCGCGGCCGTGCGGGCCTGCGACTTCCCCTACGACCATTGTGCAATTTCGCCGCGCGGCCCGGCCTTCAATAATACACGCGGCCTTCCTCTTTTCCTGTTCGCGACAGACGGGAGCGGCCATGGACTGCGACGGGAGGAACCCAATGAACCGGTTTATCACCTTGGTCGTCGCGGGTGTCATGGCAGCGGGCATGGCCCATGCCGGCGTCACCGAGGACGATCTGAAGAACGACCAGGCCAATACCTCGCAGGTGGTCACCAACGGCATGGGGCGCCATCTTCAGCGCTACAGCCCGCCGGACAAGATCAACAAGGACACGGTCAAGAACCTCGCCCCCGCCTGGGCCTTCAGCCTTGGCGGCGAAAAGCAGCGCGGACAGGAGACCCAGCCTCTGGTCTATGACGGGGTGATGTACATCACCGGATCCTACAGCCGCGTCTATGCCATCGACGTCAGGACCGGCGAGGAGATCTGGCAATATGACGCCCGCCTGCCCGAAGGCATCCTGCCCTGCTGTGACGTGATCAACCGCGGTGCGGCCATCTATGGCGACAACATCTATTTCGGCACGCTGGACGCGCGCATCGTGGCGCTGGACCGCAAGACCGGAAAGGTCAAGTGGCGCAAGAAGATCGCCGATTACAAGGCGGGCTATTCCTACACCGCCGCGCCGATCATCGTGGACGGGCTGGTGATCACCGGCAATTCGGGCGGTGAATTCGGCATCGTCGGCGAAGTGCAGGCGCGTGACGCCGAAACCGGCGAACTGGTCTGGACCCGGCCCGTGATCGAAAGCCACATGGGCACCTACAAGGGCAAGGAAAGCACCATGACCGGCACGCTGAACGCCAGCTGGCCGGGCGACATGTGGAAGACCGACGGCGGCGCCACCTGGCTGGGCGGGTCCTACGACATCGACACCGACACTCTGGTCTTTGGCACCGGCAACCCCGCGCCCTGGAACAGCTGGCTGCGCGATGCGGGGCAGAAGAACGACGGCTCGGGCGACAACCTCTATGCCGCCTCGCGGCTGGGCCTGAACCCGCATAACGGCGAGATCAAGTGGCATTTCCAGACCACCCCGCGCGAAGGCTGGGACCATGACGGCGTGAACGAGGTGATCGCCTATACCGACCGGCAGGGCAACAAGCGTTTCGCCACCGCCGACCGCAACGGGTTCTTCTATGTCCTGAACCGCGAGGACGGCAAGTTCGTCGCCGCCTATCCCTTTGTCAAGGACATCACCTGGGCCAGTGGCATCGACGAAAACGGCCGCCCGATCTTCAACGAGGACAACCGCCCCGGCGATCCCCGCGACGCGGCCGACGGCAAGAAGGGCGAAGTGATCTTTGCCTCGCCCAGCTTCCTGGGCGGCAAGAACTGGATGCCTATGGCCTTCAGCCAGCGCACCGGCAATTTCTACGTGCCCAGCAACGAATGGGGCATGGACATCTGGAACGAGCCGATCACCTACAAGAAGGGCGCGGCCTATCTGGGCGCGGGCTTCACCATCAAGCCCAATTACGAGGACCACATCGGCAGCCTCAAGGCGATCGACCCCGATACCGGCAAGATCGTGTGGGAATACAAGAACGAGGCCCCGCTGTGGGGCGGCGTGATGGCCACCGCCGGCGGGCTTGTCTTTACCGGCACGCCGGAGGGCAAGTTCATGGCCTTCGACGACGAAACCGGCGAGGTGCTGTAAAGCTTCCAGACCGGATCGGGCATCGTCGGCCAGCCGATCACATGGGAAATGGACGGCGAACAGTATGTCTCGGTCATCTCCGGCTGGGGCGGCGCGGTGCCGCTGTGGGGCGGCGAAGTGGCCAAGAAGGTCAACTATCTCAACCAGGGCGGCATGCTCTGGACCTTCAAGCTGCCCAAGCAGATGGCCGCCAACTGATATCTCGCCCGTTGTCGGATCAAGGCGCGCGTCCTCCTTGGGCGCGCGCCTTTTCTTCCTCCTACGACCTAATGCCTATTTTTCCCCGGCCTCCCCCTTTGATAGGCTGGGGCAAAGCAGACAAACCGGCAAAGGCATGACCCAAAGCGGCTCAGATGCAAACGGCTTTCAATCGGCGCTGATCGTGGACGACCATCCGCTGTTTTGCGATGCGCTGTCGATGACGCTGCAGGCGATAACCGGCATCCGCCGGATCGAAACCGCGGCCTGTCTGGCCGACGCCCTGGACCGGATGGCCGGCGGATCCGGGCCGGATCTGATCGTGCTCGACCTGAACCTGCCCGACGTGAACGGGCTGGACGGGCTGATCCGACTGCGCCGCGCCACCGGGGCGCCGATCGTGGTCGTGTCGTCCATGGCCGACAACCGGATCATCAGCTCGGCCATCCATGCCGGCGCCAACGGGTTCGTACCCAAGCACAGCCAGCGCGACGTGTTTCAGCAGGCGATCGGGGCGCTTGCACGGGGCGAACAGTTCATTCCCGCCGGCCATGTGCTGCTGGACGACACGGCGACCGCCGAACAGACCGACGCGGCGGCGCGGCTGGCCTCGCTGACCGCGCAACAGGCGCGGATCCTGCAACTGATCTGCGAAGGCAAGCTGAACAAGCAGATCGCCTATGACCTGTCGATCGCCGAAACCACGGTCAAGGCGCATGTCACTGCGATCATGCGCAAACTGGGCGTGCAAAGCCGCACGCAGGCGGTGCTGATCGCCAAGGAATCGAGCTTTCCGAACGCCTTGCAGGAGGGCCCCCCGGCAACCTAGACTTGCCGCGACCACGGGGAGGAGACGCGGTGAACCAGATCAATGGCCTGACGGACGCGCCTTTGGGCGAGGCCGGGACCGGACGCATCGTGCGCACGGCGGTCGCCGATTGCCGGGCGGCGGATGCGGTCGAGACCCTGGCGCGGGGCCTGGGCGACACCCCGTTCGAGATCGTGATCCTCTTCGCCTGCCCGCGCACCGATGTGGCCGCGCTGATCGCCGCCGCCCGCGACCGCTTGGCCCCCGCGCGGGTGGTCGGCTGCACCACGGCCGGGGAAATCTCGCAGCACGGCTATGCCGAGGGCGAAATCGTCGCGCTGGGATTGCCCCGGTCGCATTTCATCGCGCGCACGATCCTGGTTCCGGACCTGGACCGCTTCGACGGCACCGACATCATCCACCGCATGATCCGGTCGCGCCGGGCGCTGGCGGCCGAGGAACCCGGCTGGGGGTCGGAGTTCATCTTTCTGATGATCGACGGGCTGAGCACGCGCGAGGACGCGCTGGTGTCGGACATCGCGCTGGGGCTGGGGCCGGTGCCGCTCTTTGGCGGCTCGGCGGGCGACGGCACCCGGTTCGAACGCACCTTCGTGCTGCATGACGGGCAGGCGCTGGAAAACGCCGCCGTGCTGGTGCAGGTGCGCACCCGATGCCCGATCCGGGTGTTCAAGACCGATCACCTGATCCCCACCGAAACCCGCATGGTCGTGACCGGCGCCGACCCCGCCCGCCGCGTGGTGCACGAGATCAACGCCGAACCGGCGGCGCGGGAATATGCCCGGATCCTGGGCAAGGATCCCGAGCAGCTGACCACCTTCACCTTTGCCTCGCACCCGGTGGTGGTGCGCATCGGCGACCAGCACCATGTGCGCTCGATCCAGCGCGTGGCGGACAATGGCGACCTGGTGTTCTTTTCCGCCATAGACGAAGGCGTGGTGCTGACCCTGTCGGAACCCGAGGACATGGCTTCGCACCTGGAACGCGAACTGGGGCGTCTGAGCGAGCCGGGCGCGCCCGACACGATCTTGGGCTGCGACTGCCTGCTGCGGCGGGTCGAGGCCGAGCAGAAACAGATGGCCGGCGCGCTGTCGCGGATCCTGTCGCGGCACCGGGTGGTGGGGTTCTGCACCTATGGCGAGCAGGTCAATTCCATGCATGTCAACCAGACGCTGACCGGCGTGGCGATCTACCCCCCGGCCGAGGGCTGACGCGATGGCGCACACGCTGGTCAACCCCGCCGACAGCCTTGAGCGGCAGAACGAGAAGCTGCTGAAGATCGCCACCACGCTGATGCGCCGGGTCGAGCAGAGCGCGGACGCAACCGGCGTGGCCTATGCCCAGTTCGAACGCGCCGCCATGCTCGAGGAAGAGGTCCGCGCCCGCACCGAGGCGCTGGAACGCGCGATCGACCTGCTGAACGAATCGAACGCCCGGCTGGCCCGCGCCAATGCCGAAACCGAGGCCGCCCGCGCCGACTTGTGGAACGCGATCGAAACCATCCAGGAAGGGTTCGCCCTGTTCAACCCGCAGGACGAGCTGGTCACTTGCAACAGCCGCTTTGGCGAACACACCCGCGACATCCACCACCTGTTCCGTCCCGGCCTTGCCTATGCCGACTATGTCCGGCTGGTGTCGCAGAGCCCCTTCCTGATCCTGCCGCGCGGCGAGACACCCGAGATCTGGGCCGCCCGCCGGATGGAACGGCACAGGGACGATCATGTCGCGTTCAACGCCCGCCTCGCCGGCGCCCGCTGGCTGCAGGTCAGCGAACAGCGCACCCCCGACGGCGGCACGGTGGTGGTGCAGACGGACGTGACCGACATGGTGCGGCTGGAACGGCGCGAACGCGAAAAGCTGCGCGACGACCAGGCCCGGCTGATCCGCGCCACGCTGGAACATCTCAACCAGGGTGTCTGCATCTTCGACGGCAAGGACCGGCTGATCGGCTGGAACCGGCGGGTGGGCGAGTTCCTGTCGCTGCCGATGGGCCGGTTTCACGTCGGCACCTCGTTTCGGACGGTCTATGACCAGCTCAAGCGCGAGGTGCGCTTTGCCCATGCCTTTGACGCGCAGATCCTGCTGGACTGGGTGGCCAGCGACGAGCGCCACGCCCCGCTGTCGATGGAGATCGAGATCGGCGCGCAGCGGGTGCTGACGGTGTTCGCGCAGCGGATGCCCGATGGCGGTTTTGTCATCAGCTTTACCGACGTTTCGGCGGAACGGGCCGCGATGCGGGCGATATCGGACGTCAACGAGACGCTCGAACGGCGCGTGATGGAGCGGACGCTGGAGCTTGAGGACGCGCTGGCCGAAGCGGAACGGGCCAACGCCTCCAAGTCGCGTTTCGTGGCCGCGGCCAGCCATGACCTGCTGCAGCCGCTTTCGGCGGCCAAGCTCTACATTGCCTCCATCGGCAGCGCCACGGACGAAGCGGAATTGAAACAGCGGCTGGACAAGGCGGAGAATGCGCTCCGCAGCGTCGAGGGAATCCTGGGGGCGCTGCTGGACATCTCCAAGCTCGATTCGGGCAAGGCGGAGGTGCACCTGTCCGACGTGCGGCTGGATCTGCTGTTGCGGCAGATGGCCGATGAACTGGGACCGGTGGCGGCGCGCAAGGGGTTGGATTTCCGCATCGTGCTCAGCCGCGCGGTGGTGCGCAGCGACGCGGCCTATCTGCGGCGGATCCTGCAGAACCTGGTGTCGAACGCGGTGCGCTATACCGAAACCGGGCGCGTGTTGGTCGGCGTCCGGCGGGCGCGCCCGGGGGTGCGGCTGGAGGTCTGGGACACCGGCCCCGGCATTCCCGAAAGCCAGCAGGAGGAGATATTCGCCGAGTTCCACCGCCTGAACGCGGCGGCAAGCGCGGCCGACGGGATGGGGCTGGGGCTGGCCATCGTGGACCGGGCCTGCCGCCTGCTGAACCACCCGCTGGAGCTTGTCTCGCAAGAGGGGCATGGCACGCGCTTTGCGGTCAGCCTGCCGCTGGCCTCGCGACCCGGCGCGGATGAGATACGCCCCGAGGACGGGATGCCGGCCGGTTCGAATCTGGGACAGCGCATCGTTCTGCTGATCGAGAACGATGACGAATTGCGCAACGCGGTGGCGGTCACGCTGGAGAACTGGGGCGTGGACGTCTTTCCCTGCGCGAACGAGGCCGAGGCCATGGCGCTGCTGGAAGAGGTGGATATCGCGCCGGACGTCATCGTGGTGGATTATCAGCTGGATGACGGGCGGCTGGGCACCGATGCCATCATCCGCCTGCGGGCGCGCTACGGCCCCCTGCCGGCCTGCGTGATCTCGGCCAACCGCTCCAGCGATCTGGCCGATCTGTGCGAGCGGATCGGGGCACGGCTGGTGCACAAGCCGTTCGATCCCGGCGTCCTGCGTGAATTTCTGCTGCAAAGCGCGGGTTAGCGAGGGGCGCTGATCCGGGTTGCGTGGAGGCTGTTTCGGATTGGCAAGGCCAATCCGACCGAGGCGAGGGGGCGCTGCCCCGTTGCGCCACAGGCGCACAGTCAGGCGAGGCGAGGGGGCGCTGCCCCGTTGCGCCACAGGCGCACAGTCAGGCGAGGCGAGGGGGCGCTGCCCCCTCGCGCTCCCCCGGAGTATTTTCGGCAAGATGAAGAGACAGGGGGGATCGACACCGGCACCCGTCCGTGCGGTCGCGGACCGATGCGACCGCCTGGGCGTTATTGCGCGGTCCAGCCGCCGTCCACGGGAATCGCGGTGCCGGTCACGTTGTGCGCAATGGGGTTGCAGAGCCAGACCGCCAGCGCGCCGATCTCCGACGGGTCGGAGATTCGCAGGCTGGGCTGTTTTTCCTTCAGAAGATCGGCGATGCCCGCGTTCCGGTCGCCGCCGAAAAGTGCGGCGCGGGCCTCCACCTGGGGTTCGATGATCGCGGTTTCGGTCCAGCCGGGGCAGATGCAGTTCACCGTCACGCCGCCCGCCTCGCGGCTGCCGGTGGCGGCATATTCCAGCGCGGCGACCCGGCTGAGGCCGACGAGGCCGAATTTGGAGGCCACATAGGGCGCCTTTTCCTTTGACGCGACGAGGCCGTGCACGCTGGCGATGTTGATGACCCGGCCATAGCCGCGTTCGGCCATGCGCGGCAGCGCGGCCTGCATGGTCTGGAAGGCGGCCGAGAGATTCACCGACAGGATCTCGTCCCAGGTGTCGCGCGGCATTTCGACCAAGGGCGCGGTGCGCTGGATGCCGGCATTGTTCACCAGAATGTCCGTACCGCCCCAGGCGGCCACGGCCTCCATCAGCTCGGCGATGCGGTCGGGATGGCGCAGATCGCCGGGGAAATACTCGGCCTGGGGCGCGCCCGCCTTGTGCAGGCGGTCGCAAACTTCCTCGATCTGCGCATCCCCCGCAATCCCATGCACCGCAATCCGCGCGCCGGCCTTGGCCAGTTCCTCGGCGATGGCCAGCCCGATCCCCTGCACCGAACCGGTCACCAGCGCGGTCTTGCCGCTCAGATCCGTCATTGTCCGTCCTCCAGAAGCTTGCGCAGCTCGGTCTTGAGCACCTTACCGTAGTTGTTCTTCGGCAATTCGGGCAAGAACAGGTAGTCCTTGGGGCGCTTGAACCGAGCGATGCGGTCGATGCACAGCCGGTCCAGTTCCGCCGGATCGGCGTCACCCACGACGAAGGCCACGACTTCCTCGCCCCAGTCGAGGTGCCTGCGGCCGACCACCGAGACCTCGCGCACGGCCGGATGGGTCAGCAGCACCTCCTCCACTTCGCGCGGGTAGACGTTCGAGCCGCCGGTGATGATTACGTCCTTGGACCGGTCCTGAAGCGTGACATAGCCGTGTTCGTCCATGAACCCCATGTCGCCGGTCATCAGCCAGCCGTCGCGCAGGGTCTTTGCCGTCGCCTCGGGGTTCTGCCAGTAGCCCGGCATCACCACGTCGCCGCGCACCATGATCTCGCCCACTTCCCCCGGCGGCAGCGGGGTGCCGTCCACCGCGCCGATGCGCAGCTCGACCGGGGCTTGGGCGCGGCCGACGCTCATCAGCCGGTCGCGCCAGCGCGGATGGGTGCGGTCGGCCACCTCGTCCCGCGACAGGGCGGTAATCCCCATCGGGCATTCGCCCTGGCCGTAGATCTGCACGAAGACGGGGCCGAAATGGTCCACCGCCTGCAGGATGTCGGCCACATACATCGGGCCGCCGCCATAAACGATGGTGCGCAGGCCCTCGCCGGTTTCGCCCGCCGCCCTGCCGGCCTCGGTCATCCGCTTTACCATGGTGGGGGCGGCGAACATGTGGACGCGGCCGTGGTGGCGGGCCAGGTCGAAGATCTCGGCGGGGTCGAAGCCGCCCGAGGGCGGGCAGACATGGCGCGCGCCCACCAGAACGTGCAGCATGTTGTAAAGCCCCGCGCCGTGGCTCATCGGCGCGGCGTAGAGGATCGCGTCCGCGCCGCTGGCCGCGTCAACGTCGGTGAAATAGGCCAGCGACACGGCGATCAGCATCCGGTGGGTGATCACCACCCCCTTGGGCCGGCCGGTGGTGCCCGAGGTGTAGAAGAGCCAGGCCAGATCGTCCGGCGCGCGGGGGACGGGTTCGGGCAGCGGTTCGGCCTGCTGCACCCGCGCCCAGTCGTCGTCCGAGATGTCCACCAGCGGGCACGACACGCCCGCCGCCTGCAGCGCCTCGGTCAGGCCGGGCGAGGTGAAGGCCAGCCGCGTGCCGGAGTTTTCCAGGATGAAGGCCGCCTCGCGCCCGTGCAGCTTGGCATTGATCGGCACGGCGGCCGCGCCCGCATACCAGATCCCGTATTGCGCGATCAGGTAGTCCGGGGCGTTCTTCATGAAGATCGCCACCCGGTCGCCGGGGCGCACCCCCTGCCCCCGCAGCCACGCCCCCACCGCCGCCGCTCGGGCGGCGAAGGCGGCGTAATCGGCCACCAGATCGCGCCCCGCATAGAGCGCCGGCCGGTCGGGCCTGGCCTGGGCCTGACGGTGCAGCCAGACCGCGAGGTTCATCCCTTCACGCCCTCGAGGATCGAGGCATAGTTGGCCACGCCCGAGCCGCCCATGTTGAACACAAGCCCCAGCTCGGCGCCGGGGCGCTGCATCTCGTCGGCCTGCCCCAGCACCTGGCGCGCGACCAGCGTGTGCATGGACACGCCCGTGGCGCCGACCGGGTGCCCCTTGGCCTTGAGCCCGCCCGAGAGGTTCACCGGCAGCTTGCCGCCGGGATAGACGGTTCCCGCCTCAAGCACATCCGCGCCATGCCCGTGCGCGGCCAGCCCCATCGATTCGTAGATCAGGAGTTCGGCGATGGTGAAACAGTCATGCACCTCGGCCACGTCCACGTCATCGACGGTGATCCCGGCGCGTTCATAAGCGGTGTGAATCGCCCGGCGCGGGCCTTCGAATTTCAGCAGATCGCGTTGCGACATCGGCAGCACGTCGTTGATCTGCGCCACGGAGCGGAACTTCGCGGCCTTGGACACGGCCGGCAGGAGATCCTCGGCCACCATCACCAGCGCCGCCGCCCCGTCGGAGATCAGCGAACAGTCGGTCACCTTCAGCGGCGCGGCCACCACCGGGTTGCGGTCCGACACGGTGGCGCAGAATTCCTCGTCCAGCTCCTTGTGCAACTGGGCCAGCGGGTTCTTCATCGCGTTGGCGTGGTTCTTGGCGGCGATTTTCGCCAGCGTGCGGGTGTGGTCGCCATATTTCTCGAAATAGGCCTGCGCGAACTGGGCGAATACGCCCGGAAAGCTCATCCCCGCCTCTTCGCGCTGATAGGCGGCGTGGCCCAGCGCGGCGGTCACGTCCGGGGTGGAAAGATGCGTCATCTTCTCGACCCCGATCACCAGCGCGACCTTAACCTCGCCCGCCAGAATCGCCTGGCGCGCGGCGAACACGGCGGCCGACCCCGACGCGCAGGCATTTTCCAGCCGCGTCGCGGGCTTGTAGCGCAGACCGTCATGGATCGCCAGCGACAGCGAGGACGGGAACCCGTCGGGCACCATGCCCGCATTGAAGTGGCCGACCCAGATCCCGTCCACATCCGCCGCCGGGATGCCGGCATCCATCAGCGCCTCCTGCCCCGCGGCGACGATCAGATCCTGCAGATCCATGTCCGTGAGCTTGCCGAACTTGGTGTGGCCCCAGCCTGCGATATAGACCATGTGAAACTCCTCCGAATGCGCCCAAAGGGGCGGAATGTCCCGGCGCGCGCCCCGCGCCGTCTCGCGCGGGACTGTAGCGCGGGGCCGGTTGGCCCTTCAATTCCGTAGAAATACGCGCCACAGTGCGGGCCATGAATGACGTTGCGTTCCATCACGCCCCGATCGGGCTGGCCGAGTTGGAAAACCGGGTGATCCGGCGCTGCAACGTGGAATTCGCCACGATGTTCGGCGGCGCGCCCGAGGACTACCAGAACCTGCCGCTGTTGAACCTCTACCCTTCGCTGGCCGATTTCGAACGGATCGGACAACGCGGGCTGCAGGCGATGCGCGAAACCGGCGAATATCACGACGAACGGGTCATGCGGCGGCGCAATGGCGAGCTTTTCTGGTGCCGGGTGCGGGGCAAGTCGCTCACCCCGGACGATCCGTTCCGGCACGGCATCTGGTCCTTTGCCGACATCTCCGAGGACCGGCCCGTGATCGAACTGACCCCGCGCGAACGCGAAGTGGCGATCCGCACCTGCCACGGGCTTTCGGCCAAGGAGATCGGCGCCGAGCTGGGGCTGAGCTATCGCACGGTCGAGGCGCACCGCGCGCGGCTGTTGCAGAAATTCGGCGCGCGCAAGCTGCCCGAACTGGTGGCGAAACTGTCGGGGATGCCGCTGTGATGGCCGCCGGCTGACCGTCCCCGACCGCACCCGCGCGTCCCGTGCCGCAACGGCATTCAGGCGCTTTTCACCCGCGCGGTCCTGGCCTATAAGCGCGCAGGAAGAAAATCGAGGCCCGCGCCCGGCGCGGCGCTCAAGGAACCGCCTGAGGGGATCCCATGACAGAGAACAGACACGAAGCGGACGTGGCCTTCATCAAGGCGCTGGCCGAACTGCTGCGGGAAAACGACCTGGCCGAACTGCGGGTCAAGCGGGACTACGGCGAGGACGACAGCCTGGACGTCCGCGTGAGCCGCGTGGCGTCCACCGCCGCGGCCCCGGTTCAAGTGGCCGTGCCCGCCGCCGCCCCCGCGCCCGCCCCGGCCGCAGCGGCCCCGGCGCCCGCCGCCGAAGCCCCGGCCCCCGCCGCTTCGGACGATCCTGCCAACCATCCCGGCGCGGTAACCTCGCCGATGGTGGGCACGGTCTACATGCAGCCCGAACCGGGCGCCGATCCCTTCATCACCGTGGGCCAGCATGTCAACGAAGGCGACACGCTGCTGATCGTCGAGGCGATGAAGACCATGAACCAGATCCCGGCCCCGCGCGCCGGCACGGTCAAGCGCATCCTGGTCGAGGACGGCGCGGCGGTCGAGTTCGGCACGCCCCTGGTCATCATCGAGTAAGGCGGCCCCCATGTTCGACAAGATCCTTGTGGCCAACCGCGGCGAGATCGCGCTTCGCGTGATCCGCGCCGCGCGGGAAATGGGCATCCGGTCGGTGGCGGTCCATTCCACCGCCGATGCCGACGCGATGCATGTGCGCATGGCCGACGAATCCGTCTGCATCGGCCCCCCGCCCAGCCCGCAGAGCTATCTGTCCATTCCCTCGATCATCGCCGCCTGCGAGGTGACCGGCGCGCAGGCGATCCATCCCGGCTATGGCTTTCTGTCGGAAAACGCCCGCTTCGTGCAGATCGTCGAGGATCACGGTCTAACTTTCATCGGCCCCTCGGCGGAACATATCCGCATCATGGGCGACAAGATCACCGCCAAGGAAACCGCGCGGGAACTGGGCATCCCGGTGGTGCCCGGCTCTGACGGCGGGGTGGCCACCGTCGAAGAGGCCAAGCGGATCGGGCGCGAATTCGGCTATCCGGTGATCATCAAGGCTACTGCCGGCGGCGGCGGGCGCGGCATGAAGGTCGCGGCCAGCGAGGACCAGATCGAAACCGCGTTTCGCACCGCGCGCGCCGAGGCGCAGGCCGCCTTTGGCAATGACGAGGTCTATATCGAGAAATACCTGCAGAAGCCCCGCCATATCGAGATCCAGGTGTTCGGCGACGGCAAGGGCAACGGCGTGCATCTGGGCGAACGGGATTGTTCGCTGCAGCGTCGTCACCAGAAGGTGTTCGAAGAGGCCCCGGGCCCGGCGATTTCGGCCGAAGAGCGCGACCGGATCGGCCGGATCTGCGCCGATGCGGTCGCCAAGATGGGCTATCGCGGCGCGGGCACGATCGAATTCCTCTACGAGGACGGCGAATTCTACTTCATCGAAATGAACACTCGCCTGCAGGTGGAGCATCCGGTGACCGAAGCCATCTTCGGCGTCGATCTGGTGCGCGAACAGATCCGGGTGGCCGAAGGGCTGCCGATGTCCTTCACCCAGGAGGATCTGAAGATCGACGGCCACGCGATCGAAGTGCGCATCAACGCCGAGAAGCTGCCCGACTTCACCCCCTGCCCCGGCAAGATCACCCATTACCACGTGCCCGGGGGACTTGGCGTGCGGATGGATTCGGCGCTTTATGACGGCTACACGATCCCGCCCTTTTACGACAGCCTGATCGGCAAGCTGATCGTGCATGGCCGCGACCGGCAAGAGGCGCTGGCGCGGCTGCATCGCGCGCTGGGGGAATTGATCGTGGATGGCGTGGACACCACGATTCCGCTGTTCCACGCGCTGCTGCAGGAACCCGACATCCAGTCGGGCGACTACAACATCCACTGGCTGGAACGCTGGCTGGCCGAGCACATGGACGGCTGACCGCCGGAATGGAGCTGACGCCGCAAGTGTTGTTGCACGGCTACGCCATCGGGGTCTTCCCGATGGCGGAAAGCCGCGACAACCCCGAGGTGTTCTGGGTGGATCCCAAACTGCGCGGCGTGATCCCGCTGAACGGGTTTCACATCTCGCGGTCACTGGCACGACGGATGCGGCGCGGCGGTTACGAGATCACCATCGACCGCGACTTTGTCGGCGTGCTGGACGGATGCGCGGACCGCGCCGAAACCTGGATCAACGACGTGATCCGCACACTTTACATCCAGTTGCACGAGATGGGGCATGCCCATTCGCTGGAGGTCTGGATGGACGGGGAACTGGCCGGGGGCGTCTATGGCGTCACTCTGGGCGCGGCGTTCTTCGGCGAAAGCATGTTCTCGCGCCGCACCGACGCCTCCAAGATCGCGCTGGCCTTTCTGGTGGACCGGCTGCGGCAGGGCGGATTCACCCTGTTCGACACCCAGTTCCTGACGCCGCATCTGGCCTCGCTGGGCGCGGTCGAAATCCCGCGCGCGGTTTATCGGCGGCAGCTGGAGCGCGCGATCGCTCAGTCGGCGGATTTTGCCTCGCCGCCGGTGCCTTCGGCCGAAGAGGTGATACAGCGCAACACCCAGACATCGTAACGGCGGTGATCCAGCGCGTTCAGAGCGGGCGACGAGGCCACCATCCAGCCGTCGAACAGCTGATCGTTCCTGCCGGTTTCCCAGATGGTGAGAAAGGCAAAGGCATCGCCCGTGGGGTTTTCGGCCGGATAGCGGCAGTCGCCCAGCGCCACATCGAGCCCGAAGATCCGGGCGGTTTCGCCGACGGCAACTTCGAAATCCTGAACGTGGCCGCTCACCTTGTCCAGCCCGCGCAGCACAGCGCCCGTGCCCGAGGCGCCAACCTGGCGCGGCTCTTCCTGCGGGATCACCTGGATCACCCCGCCCTGCGGGTTCAGCGGCTGGATGCTGATCCCGTCATCGGCGGGCTCCAGAGGCGTGATCTCGATGCTGTCCTGCGCCGCGGCGCCGCCGGCCACGACTGCCAGCGCGATGGCCGTCAGACCCCTGCGGATCACTGGTCGCCACCGCCGCTGTCGGCGCCGCCACTGCCGCCCACGAACTTGAGCAACAGCGAAATCAGGCTGACCGCGCCCTGGGTGTCCAGCACTTCCTCGCCGGGCTCCAGGTAGAACGGTGACCCGCCCGGCATGATCTCGAGGAAATTCCCGCCCAACAGCCCCTCGGAGGACACCACCGCCGCGCTGTCATCGGGGATCTTGATCCCTTCGGCCACCGAAAAGGTCGTGTCGGCGCGATAGGTTTCGGGGTTCAACTCGACATCCGTGACCGTGCCGATCTTGACCCCGGCCAGACGGACATCGGTGCCCACCGTGACGCCTTCGAGCGACCGGAACGAGGCGTGCAGTTCATACCCGCCCACGTCGCGCGACAGGCCGGTTGCCTGGCCGGTATAGACGGCAAAGGCGATCGCCGCCGCCAGCACCGCGCCACCGACGGTCACCTCGGTCAGATTGTGCGCCATCGGTTCGGACCCCGCTTATTCCGGCTGCCAGGCCTCGTAGTCGCGCCGCTCGACCGGGCGGTGGCCGTCGCGGATCGAGCCCTTGGGCATATAGGCCAGCGGCGTGCCGGTCAGGTTTTCCTGATGCGGCTTTTCCCACGGCTTGTGCTCCAGCGGCTTCTGCGTGGGCGGCGCGTCAAAGGTATGGTGCAGCCAGCCGTGCCAGTCGGGGCTGATCCGGCTGGCCTCGGCCTCGCCGTTGAAGATCACCCAGCGCCGCGTGTCATCGGCATTGCGGTAATACACGTTGCCCTGTTCGTCCTCGCCCACCTTGATGCCCTTGCGCCAGGTGTAGAGCTGGGTGTTCAGGGTCGAACCGTTCCACCAGGTCACTGCGCGCAAAAGAGTGTTCAGGATTCCCATGAGGTGCCTCCGGCCATTGGTCGGGGCAGATATGGACCAAAGCGCGGCCAAGGTCCAGAGCCGCCATGCCGCATGGCGCATTCGGGCGGGCACGCGCCATCTGGCGCTTTGGCGGCGCGCCTGCTAAGGGACGCGCGAACCGGAAAATCGCGGGCCTGCCAGACATGAAACGCTATCTCATCACTTCGGCACTTCCCTACATCAATGGAATCAAGCACCTGGGCAATCTGGTAGGCAGCCAGCTGCCGGCCGACCTGTTCGCCCGCTACCAGCGCGGGCGCGGGCGCGAGGTTCTGTTTCTCTGCGCCACCGACGAACACGGCACCCCGGCGGAACTCGCCGCCGCCAAGGCCGGCAAGCCGGTCGCCGAATACTGCGCCGAAATGCATCAGGTGCAGGCCGACATCGCCCGCCGCTTCGGGCTGAGCTTTGACCATTTCGGGCGCTCCTCCAGCCCCCAAAACCACCGCATGACCCAGCATTTCGCCAAGGTTCTGGGCGAAAACGGGCTGATCGAGGTGGTGACCGAAAAACAGGTCTATTCCAAGGCCGACGGTCGGTTCCTGCCCGACCGCTATATCGAAGGCACCTGTCCCAATTGCGGCTATGACAAGGCCCGGGGCGACCAGTGCGAAAACTGCACAAAGCAGCTCGATCCGACCGACCTGATCGAGCCGCGCAGCGCCATTTCCGGCTCGACCGATCTTGAGGTGCGCGAGACGAAACACCTGTATCTGCGCCAGTCGCTGCTGCGCGACGAGCTGGACAAATGGATCGATTCCAAGACCGACTGGCCGGTGCTGACCACCTCGATCGCCAAGAAATGGCTGCATGACGGCGACGGGCTGCAGGACCGGGGCATCACCCGCGATCTCAGCTGGGGCATCCCGGCGCAGTTTCCGGGCGCGCCATGGCAGGGCATGGAGGGCAAGGTCTTCTACGTCTGGTTCGACGCCCCGATCGAATACATCTCCTGCGCGGGCGAATGGGCACAGGCGCGCGGCGCGGCGGATGCGGAATGGGAACGCTGGTGGCGCACCGACAAGGGCGCCGAGGACGTGACCTATGTCCAGTTCATGGGCAAGGACAACGTGCCCTTTCACACGCTCAGCTTTCCGGCCACGCTGATCGGGTCACGCGAGCCGTGGAAGCTGGTGGATCACCTGAAGTCGTTCAACTACCTCAACTACGACGGCGGCCAGTTCTCGACCAGCCAGGGGCGCGGCGTGTTCATGGACCAGGCGCTGGCGATCCTGCCGGCGGATTACTGGCGCTGGTGGCTGCTGAGCCACGCCCCCGAAAGCAGCGACAGCGAATTCACTTGGGAAAACTTCCAGCAATCTGTCAACAAGGATCTGGCCGACGTGCTGGGCAATTTCGTCAGCCGCGTGACCAAGTTCTGCCGCTCCAAATTCGGCGAAGCGGTGCCCGAGGGTGGCGCGTGGGGCGAGCGCGAGCGCGCCCTGATCGACGATCTGACCGCGCGCATACGCGCCTATGAGGATCTGATGCAGGCGATGGAGGTGCGCAAGTCCGCGCAAGAGCTGCGGGCGATCTGGGTGGCGGGGAACGAATACCTGCAGTCAGCCGCGCCCTGGGCGACCTTCAAGGAGGATCCCGAGACGGCGGCGGCACAGGTGCGGCTGGCGCTGAACCTGATCCGGCTCTACGCGGTGCTGTCGGCCCCCTTCATCCCCTTCACCGCCGAACGGATGCTGCAGGCGATGGGCACGCAGGATGACAGCTGGCCCGATGACGTGGAACAGGCATTGCAGGCGCTGGCGCCGGGGCATGCGTTTACCGTGCCCGATGTACTGTTTGCCAAGATCACCGATGAACAGCGCGAGGAATGGCAGAGCCGGTTTTCCGGACAGCGGGACTAACGCGCGGCCAGCCGCTCCTTTAGACCCCGCCCCCCCCAAAAAAAGACGGTGGGGAAGCCACCTTTGGCGGCTTCCCCAGGCTGGGCATTTCGGATGCCCGGCCTCCGTGGGCGGGATCGCCCCCCGGCTGAATTCGGTCGTCAATCTACGATCGGTTCGGAAATGACGATCTTTTCGGGCTGCGGTGTCGCCGCGGCACGGGCCTGATGCCCGATATCCGCGCAAGCCGCATAATCGCCCCCGACGCAGGCCGCCTTGAGCTGATGCCAGGCGGCAGGGTAACGCTCGGTCCTGTCGCCGCACGCGGCCAGCACCAAAGGAGCCGACAGAAGGAAAACCATTTTTTTCATATCACGCCATCCAATTTACACTTTGGCAAGATTGTGGCGCAAATGGGGCCCGAATCAAAAACCTTCATGCACAGCCTCCCCAAATCTGGGGAGTTTTGAACTCGCTCTGACGACAACGCCGAAAAATTTGAATGATTGTTTCCAGAATCACTCCTGCCGCATATCGGCCCTGGCCGGATATCGCCTGTATCGCAGCGTATCGACTGAGTCGTTTTCGGCCAGCCGGTCCAGTATCCTTGTCACCCTGCCATGCGCCGGCGACTTGCGACAGACCGGATCGGCCTGCGCGGGATCGCCGGCCAGCGCCATGGCCTGACAGCGGCATTCGCCAAAGTCGATCTCCTTGCGCTCGCAGCCCGCGCAGGGTTCGGGCATCCAGTCGGTGCCGCGATAGGCGTTGAAGGCCGCGCCGTCATACCAGATCTCGCGCAGGCTCTTGTCGCGCACATTGTCGAAACGCAGATGCGGGATGCTCTCGGCCGCATGACAGGGCAGCACGGTGCCGTCGGGGCTGACATTCAGCCCCGTCGAGCCCCAGCCCCCCATGCAGGCCTTGGGGTAGTCGGCGTAATGGTCCGGCGGCACGAAGTCGAAGGCCAGAACCCCGCGCAGCCGCGCCTGTTCGCGCGCCACGATGCGCTTGGCCGCCTCGGTCTGTTCTCGGGTTGGCATCAGCGCGTCGCGGCTCTCGGCCGCCCAGCCGTGGAACTGGACGCAGGCGACCTCGAGCCGGCGCGCGCCCGGTTCCACCGCCATTTCGATGGCGCGCTCCAGATCGTCCATGTTCAGACGGTGCATCACCGCGTTCAGCGTCAGCGGGATTCCCCGCCGCTTGATCTCTTCTGCCACGGCCATCTTGCGGTCGAACCCGCCCTTGTAGCCGCCGATCCGGTCGGCCAGCGCGGCGCTGGTGCCCTGAAGCGACAACTGGATGTGGTCGAGCCCCGCGGCCTCGAGCGCGTCCAGCCGTTTCGGCGTCAGACCGGTGCCGGACGTGATGAGGTTGGTATAAAGCCCCGCCTCGGCCGCCGCCGCGGTCAGTTCCACCAGATCGGGGCGCGAGGCCGGCTCGCCCCCCGACAGGTGCAGCTGCAACACGCCCAGTTCGGCCGCCTGGGCGAACACGTCGGCCCAGATTGCAGTGTCCAGCTCGGTATCCCTGCCCTGCAGGTTCACGGGGTTCGAACAATAGGGACAGGCCAGCGGGCAGCGATGGGTCAGCTCGGCCAGCATGGCAAGCGGCGGCTGCACTGTCATGACCGCACCTCCAGATAGCGCCGCGCGCGCAGTCCGACGAAGAAGCGTTGCACGTCCTCCGCGATCCGCCCCTCCGGGGCGTCATAGGTCGCGGCAAGGTCGGCGACGATCTCGGCGAAGGTCGCTTCGCCGGTGACGCGGGACAGGATCGCCTCGCCGATCGCGTCCAGCGCGATCGCCTTTTCCAGAGCCAGCAGAACCGCGCCGCCCCGCACCCGGTCCCGCGCCATGCGCACGCCGCGCGGCAGAAAGGGGCGCTCGGCCGGGGCCAGCTCCAGCCGCATGGGCGCGCTCATGCCATGCCTTCGCCGGGCCGCCAGGCGCCGGGCGGGATGTGGCCGGGTTCGACATAGGCGTGCCACAGCGAATCGAGCTGCGCCCACAGCACGTTGGTCTTGAAGATCAGCGCCTCGCAGGCCATGTCCTCTTTCTCGGGCGTGTCGGCGTGCTCCAGCACCCAGGCCAGCCCGAATTGCACGTCGCGCGGCGCCTCCGAGAGCCGCTTGCGGAAATAGGACAGGCTGTCGTCATTGGCGAAATCGTAATGTCGCAGCAGCCCCTCGATCCGCTGCTCGTGGATCTTCGGCGCGAAGAGTTCCGTCAGCGAGGACGCCACCGCCTGGATCAGCGGCATGTCGCGCACATAGCGCACATAGGCGTCCACCGCGAATTGCGTGGCCGGCAGCACGCCGCGCCCGCTGGCCACGTAATCGGGGTCCAGCCCCACCGCCTCGGCCAGTTTCAGCCAGCGCCGGATACCGCCCCCCCTCGTCCACGCCGCCGTCGTGATCCTCGATCCGCGACCGCCAGGCGCGGCGCATGTCGGGATCGGCGCAGCGCGACATGAAGGCCGCGTCCTTCATCGGGATCGCCGCCTGACAGGCCCAGCGGTTGATCACCCAGGCCCGCACCTGATCGGGCGTGCATTGCCCGCTGTGCAGCCGCTGGTGGAACGGGTGCTTGTCGTGATACCGCTCGGCGCCGATCCCGCGCAGGCGGTCTTCGAGCGATTGCGCGGGTTTCGGATCATGGGCGTTCATAGCGTGATCTCCATGCCATCGGCGGCAATGGTCCAGCCCGCCGCCTGAACCGCCGCGCGTTCGGGCCCGTCCGGCTGCCAGACCGGGTTGGTGTTATTGATGTGGATGTAGGTCCGCGCCGCGCCCAACCCGGCCAGTTTCGCCATCGACCCTTCGGGTCCGCTGATCGAGATATGGCCCATCCGCCGACCGGACTTGGTTCCCGTGCCTTCGCGGATCATCTCGTCACCCGTCCACAGCGTGCCGTCGAAGAACAGCTGATCCGCATCCGAAATCCGCGCCAGAAGATCCGGCGTCACCTCGGCGCAGCCGGGGATGTAGCAGGCGACCCTGGCGCCGTCGCTCAGCCGCACGCCCACGGTCTGTTCCCCCACGAGGTCTGTCTCCACCTCCTCGCCCTCCATGTAGAGCGGCACCTTTCCGGGCACCGGAAAAAGTTCCGCCGTCAGGCCCGGTTGCAGGTCGAACGGCGTGTTCAGCCGGATCGGCCGCCGCGCGACCTTGTCCGCGGCAAGGGCGTCGAAGATGCGGTTGCCCGCCAGAACCTCCAGTACCTCGGCTGTGGCGAACACGGTGAACGGGGTCTGTTCGCGCAAGCTCAGCAGCCCCGCGACATGGTCGATATCGCCGTTGGTCAGAAGAACCGAATGCAGCGGCGTGTCGCGCAGACCCCGCGGATGCAGCGCGGGGTTGGCCTGCATCTGCGCCCGGATATCGGGCGAGGCATTCAGGACCGACCAACGCCCGCCATCGGCGGACACGGCCAGCGACGACTGGCCCGAAGACGGGATCCGTCCGGCCCGGGCATCGACGCAGTTGCGGCAGCCGCAGTTCCATTGCGGCAATCCGCCCCCCGCCGCAGCGCCCAGAACCAGGAATTTCATCTCGGGCCTGCCGTGTCGGGGCGACTCAGAACAGGTCGCGCTCGTAGTCTCGGCCCTCGTCCTCGGACGGAGAATACATGTTGATCTCCATGCCGCAGTTGACTTCCTTCAGTTTCGGTGCGCTCCAGGCCATCCTTCATCCTCCACTGGCTGGGTTTCCTCCGGCTCCAGGGTAGCAGCCGGCGCGCTGGCTCTTCTCGTCATGATCTGGTCGGTGCTTCCGCCCGCCCCTGCGCGGGCCGAACCGATGACGGCCGAACAGATCGCCGAATACGTGATGCCGCCCTATTCGGTCGGCAAGCCGCTGAACGATCGCGGCGTGCACGAGCTGCTGAACTCCGGCGGCGCGCTGGCCGGCTATGTGTTCGAAACCGAACCGCTGGCCCCGCTGCCTGGCTTTTCCGGCGCGCCGATCAACATGCTGGTGGTGCTTGATCTCGAAGGCCGCTTCATCGACGTCCGCCTGATCGAGCAGAACGAACCGATCTTCGTGTCGGGACTGGGCGAGGCCCCCTTTCGCCAGTTCCTTCAGCAATATGGCGGGCTGTCGATTTCCGACTCGATCGTCGTGGGCACCCCCTACGGCGCGGGCGGCGGCGGGTCGCTGGTCTATCTGGACGGCGTGACCAAGGCGACCGCGTCGGTGCGCATCGCCCATGAATCGATCATGGCCGCCGCGCTGGCCGTGGCGCGGGAAAAGATGAAGGGCATCAACACCACACCGCCCGCCCACCCCGACCCCGAACACGACGAGCCGCTGACCTGGGCCGATCTGCTGGACCACGGTATCGTCACGCACAAGGTGGTCACCAATGCAGATATCGACGCGATGTTCGACGGCACGCTCTGGGAGGACGACGACCCCGAGGCCAGAGAGAACCCAGACGCCCCCTATCTGGACCTGTGGGTGGTGGATGTCGGCCCGAAATCCATTGCCCGCGCAGTTCTGTCCGACAGCGGATTCAAGGAGTTGCAGGGATTTCTTGAACTCTCGCCGGACGAAGAGCCGATTCTCTTGATCGAAACCGGCCGGCACGGGCTGGTCAGCCCCGAATTCGTGCGCAACACCGCGCCCGACTGGCTGACCGCCGAACAGGGCGGGCTTCCGGTGGCGCTGCGCGACAGTGACCTGCTGGTGGAGCTGTCCGACGACCTGCCGCCCGAGATGCACGACGGGGTCGCCATGATCCTGCGCACCGACCGGCGGCTGGGCTTCGACCCGGCCAGCCCCTGGACGCTCAGGGTGCTGGCGGTGCGCGAACACGGCATGTTCCAGCCCGAAACCGGATCCGTCACGATCGAGGTGCCGCATGCCACGCCGGAACGGTTCTTTGTTCGCTCCGGCAAGGTCGAAGCCGCCCCGCCCTGGCTCGACGCGCTGCGCAACCGCCGGGGCGACCTGATCGTGCTGAGCCTCTTTCTGGTCGGCCTCACCGCCGTTCTGGCCCCTCGCATGAACCCGCTGGCCGATCACAAGGGTTTTACCCCCGCGCGCCTAGCAATTCTGGCGGTCGTCACCGGTTTCATCGGCTGGTGGGGCCAAGGGCAGCTCTCCATCGTCACGGTTCTGGGCGCGATCCGCGCCGCGCGGGAGGGCGGCAGCTACGCCTTCCTGCTCTATGATCCGTTCTCGCTGCTGATCTGGGGCTTTGCGATCCTCGGTTTCGTGCTGTTGGGGCGCGGCTATTTCTGCGGCTGGCTCTGCCCGTTCGGAGCCTTGCAGGAATTCGCCCACCATCTGGGCCGCCTGCTGCGCCTACCGCAGTTCGACCTGCCGGCAAAATGGGACGCCCGGCTGAAGGGGCTGAAATACATCGCCCTCGCCGGGCTGGTGGCGACGGTGTTCATCACCCCCGACAACGTGGACAAGGCGGCCGAGATCGAACCCTTCAAGACCGCGATCACCACCTTCTTCGTGCGCGACTGGTATTATGTGCTCTATGCCGGGTTCTGGCTGGTCTCGGGGCTGTTTCTGTTCAAGGGCTTCTGCCGCTATCTGTGCCCCTTGGGGGCCTTCATGGCGATCGGAGGCCTGCTGCGCGGCCGCAAATGGATCGCCCGGCGCGCCGAATGCGGCAGCCCCTGCCAGCTCTGTCGCGTGCAGTGCAGGTATCGCGCGATCCGCCCCGACGGGGCCATCACCTATTCGGAATGTTTCGCCTGCCTCGACTGCGTAACGATCCACAACAGCTCCAGCCGCTGCGTGCCGCTGATCCTCGACCGGCGTCGGCGCAACGGCAGACCCATGGAGGCCGCCGAATGACCCGGCTCAACCGCCGCCGCTTCATCGCGCTGGCCGCCGCAACCGCCGCCATCGGCCCGACCGCCGCGCCCGCGCCGCCGATCCGCTGGCAGGGCCGCGCGCTCGGCGCCGAGGTGAGCCTGACCCTTCCACGCCCCCGAACCACAGGCGCGCGCCGCGATCGCCGAAATCCGCGCGCTGCTGGTCGAGGTCGAACAGCTCTTCAGCATCTACGACCCTCGCTCAGCCCTTTCGCACCTCAACAGAGAGGGGCAACTCGTTGACCCGGATCGCAAATTCATCGACCTCATGGAGGCCGCCGCGGTGGTTCATGTCGCAACGGACGGGCTGTTCGACCCCACGATCCAGCCGCTTTGGGCGGCGCTGGCGCGCGGCGAGGATCCCGCCGACGCCCGCCGCGCGGTAGGGTTCGACCGGGTTGTCATCCGCCCCGACCGCATCGCACTGGCGCCCGGCCAGGCGTTGACCTTCAACGGCATCGCCCAGGGGTTCGCCACCGACCTGGCCCGTGCCGCGCTGCACGCCCGCGGCTTCACCCGCGCCCTGGTCAATATCGGCGAATTCGCGGCCCTCGGCGGCCCGTTCCGGCTGGGGCTGGCCGATCCCGCGCGCGGCCTCGTCGCCACCCGCACGTTCACCGACCGCTGCATCGCCACCTCCGGCCCCGCCGCAATGATGCTGCGGCGCACATCCCACATCCTGAACCCGCGGGGGACGACCCCGCCGCGCTGGTCCACCGTCAGCGTCACCGCCGACAGCGCCACCATCGCCGATGCCGCCTCGACCGCGTTCTGCCTGATGCCGCGCCGGCAGATCCGGACCGCGCTGCGCCGCCTGCCAGGCCGCCCCCACGCCACGCTCATCGCCCGCGACGGCGCCCTCACTACGCTCGGCGGCGCCTGAGGTGCCCCCGGTCCTGCTTCTTTCTGGTCACAAATACCCCTTTCACCGCCCGCGGAAAGAGCCCCCGGCCGCGGCAGTCCCGGGCGCGCTCAAGCCCCGATCGCGGCGACCAGATCCGGCAGATCCTCGAACCGGTGCAACAGCGCCTCCGGCTCCAGCGCGGCCATGTCCTCGCCCGCGGGGCCGAAGGTCACCAGAACGCAAGGCACGCCCGCCGCGCGCGCGGTCTTGCGGTCGGTATCCGAATCACCGATCAGCACGCAGCGCGCCGGATCGCCACCCGCGCGCCGCGCCGCCTCGCGCAGGGGTTCGGGGTCGGGCTTGCGCACCGGCAACGTGTCCGCCCCCACCAGCGCGCCGAACGCCTCGCGCACCCCCAGCCGCCGCAACAGCAGATCAGCCAGACGCTCGGGCTTGTTGGTGCAGATCCCGACCCCAAAGCCCTGAATTTTCAAACTTTCCACCGCCTCCATGGCGCCGGGATAAAGAAAGGTATAGACGTCGATCGCCTCGGCATACGCTTCCAGAAGAACCGGATAATAGTTTTCGACCACGGCCGGATCAAAGCGCCCGATCCGCTCCAGCCCCCGGGTCAGCATCATCTTGCCGCCGCGCAGCGCGATGGCCTGGTCCTTGGCCGGGTCCAGCACGTCGCCCAGCCCCATCGCCCGGAAACAATGGTTCGCCGCCGCGATCAGATCGCCCGAGGTATCGGCCAGCGTGCCGTCCAGATCGAAGATCACCGTGCGCATCGCACCCCCTTGGCAGGTTCCTGCCCAGACTTGTTGCAAGCCGCAACCTAGTTTGAACGGCAGATCGCTTGCACCCCTGACGCCAGCGGATAAAACGGGCGCCACAAAATGACAAAGAGAAATCGGTTTATGAGCATTTCCCTGATTATCCTCGCCGCGGGCAAGGGCACCCGGATGAATTCCGATCTGCCCAAGGTTCTGCACCCGATCGGACAGGCACCGATGCTGGCGCACGCCATGCGGGCCGGCGCCGCGCTTGACCCCGAACGGATCGTCGTGGTGGCCGGTCATGGCGCCGACGCGGTCACAAAGGCCGCGCGCGACATCGACGACCGCGTGGATGTCGTGCTGCAAGAAGAACAGCTCGGCACCGCCCATGCGGTGGCGCAGGCGCGGCCCGCGCTCGACGGCTTCGACGGCGATGTGGTGGTCCTTTACGGCGACACGCCCTTTCTGCGGCCCGAAACGCTGGAGCGGATGGCGGCCGCGCGGGCACATCACGACGTGATCGTGCTGGGCTTCGACGCCGCCGACCCCGGCCGCTACGGCCGGCTGGTGATGAATGGCGACACGCTGGAGCGAATCGTCGAATTCAAGGACGCCTCGGATGAGGAACGCCGCATAAGCTTTTGCAATTCCGGTCTCATGGCGGCCGACGCGGCCACCCTGTTCGACCTGATTTCACAGGTCGGCAACGACAATGCCGCGGGCGAATACTATCTGACCGACGTGGTGGAACTGGCCCGCGCGCGGGGGCTGTCGGTCACCGCCATCGCCTGCGACGAAGCCGAAACCCTGGGCGTGAACTCGCGCACCGAACTGGCTGCGGCCGAGGCTGCCTTTCAGGCCCGCGCCCGCGCCGCGCTGATGGAGAACGGCGTAACGCTGATGGCGCCCGAGACGGTGTTTCTCTCGCTCGACACGGTGATCGGCCGCGATGCGGTGGTCGAACCCAACGTGGTCTTCGGCCCCGGCGTGACGGTGGAATCGGGCGCCCGGATCCGCGCCTTTTCCCATCTCGAGGGCTGCCATGTCAGCCGCGGCGCGATCATCGGCCCCTTTGCCCGGCTGCGTCCCGGCGCGGAACTGGCCGAGGACGTGCATGTGGGCAACTTCGTCGAGATCAAGAACGCCCAGGTGGATGAAGGCGCCAAGATCAACCACCTGTCCTATGTCGGCGACGCCACGATCGGGGCGCGCACGAATGTCGGCGCAGGCACCATCACCTGCAATTATGACGGCGTGATGAAGCACCGCACCGAAATCGGGCGCGACGTGTTCATCGGCTCGGACACGATGCTGGTGGCGCCCGTGAAGGTGGGCGACGCGGCGATGACGGCCACCGGAACCGTGGTCACGCGGGATGTCGAGCCCGGCGCGCTGGCCATCGCCCGGGTGCCACAGGAAAACCGGCCCGGCTACGCGCGGCGGCTCATGGAAATGCTGCGCGCCAGGAAGGCAAACAAACAGAAGGGGCAGAACTGATGTGCGGCATCATCGGCGTTCTGGGCAAACACGAAGCCGCCCCTATCCTGATCGAGGCGCTCAAGCGGCTGGAATATCGCGGCTATGACAGCGCCGGCATCGCCACGGTGAATGGCGGTCGGCTGGACCGCCGCCGGGCGGTGGGCAAGCTGGTCAATCTCAGCGACATTCTGGTGCACGACCCGCTGGCCGGAAAGGCCGGCATCGGACACACTCGCTGGGCCACGCACGGCGCGCCCACCGTGGACAACGCCCACCCCCACCAGGCCGGACGGGTCGCCGTGGTCCATAACGGCATCATCGAAAACTACCGCGAATTGCGCGCCGAGCTCGCCGAGGCCGGGATCGAGCCCTGCACGGAAACCGACACCGAAACCGTCGCCCTGCTGACCCAGCACTACATGGCCGAAGGCGCCGGGCCGGTCGAGGCCGCGTTCCGGGCGCTGGACCGGCTCGAGGGCGCCTTTGCGCTCGCCTTCCTGTTCGAAGGCGAGGACGACCTGATCGTTGCGGCCCGCAAGGGCTCGCCGCTGGCGATCGGGCATGGCGATGGCGAGATGTTCATCGGTTCCGACGCGATCGCGCTGGCCCCGCTGACCGACCGGATCACCTATCTGGAAGAGGGCGACCGCGCCGTGATCCGCCGCTCGGGGGCGGAGATTTTCGATGCCGCCGGCCGACCGGCAAACCGCGAGATCCGCAGGGTCGAAATCGACAGCGCCCGCGTGGACAAGGGCGGGCACAGGCACTTCATGGCCAAGGAGATCGCCGAACAGCCCACGGTGATCGCCGAATCGATTCGCCACTATCTGCCTGCGGGTGGCGACAGCGTGATCCTGCCCGACACGGATCTGGATTTCGCGGCGGTGGACCGGCTGACCATGGTGGCCTGCGGCACGGCCTTCTATGCCTGCCTCACCGCGAAATACTGGTTCGAACAGCTGGCCCGCCTGCCGGTCGAGGTCGATATCGCCTCGGAGTTCCGCTATCGCGAACCGCCGATCCCGGCCCGCAGCCTGGCCCTGTTCGTGTCCCAGTCCGGCGAGACCGCCGACACGCTGGCCGCGCTGCGCTATTGCGCGGGCAAGGCCGACCGGATCCTGTCGGTGGTGAACGTCCCCGAAAGCTCGATCGCGCGGGAAAGCGATCTGGCGCTGCAGATCCACGCCGGCCCCGAGATCGGCGTGGCCTCGACCAAGGCCTTCACCTGCCAGCTTGCGGTGCTGCTGATGCTGGCGCTCAAGGCCGCCGCCGACCGGGGCACGCTGAGCGCGGATCAACTGGCCGATCACGCCGCCGCCCTGCGCGGGCTGCCCTCGGTTCTGAACGCCGCGCTGGATCAGAACGACGCGATCCGCAGCGCCGCCGGGCGCCTGGCGCAGTCGCGCGACATGCTGTTCCTGGGGCGCGGCCTGATGTATCCGCTTGCCCTCGAAGGGGCGCTGAAGCTCAAGGAAATCAGCTATATCCACGCCGAAGCTTATGCATCGGGCGAGCTGAAGCACGGCCCCATCGCGCTGATCGACGACCAGATGCCGGTGGTCGTCTTCGCACCCCGCGATCGGCTGTTCGACAAGACCGTGTCGAACATGCAGGAGGTGATGGCGCGCAAGGGCAAGGTGATCCTCGTGTCCGACGCCGACGGCATTGCCGAGGCAGCCGAAGGCCTTTGGGCCGGCATCCACATGCCGCATGTCCACGAAAGCCTCGCCCCGATCGTCTATGCGGTCCCGGCGCAGCTTCTGGCCTATCACACGGCGGTGGCCAAGGGCACGGATGTGGACCAGCCGCGCAACCTGGCGAAATCCGTGACCGTGGAATAGCGCATGGCCAGGCAGTTCACCCGCATCGAACCCGCGCACCGTGCCTTCATCGAAGACCAGCACGTCTTCTTCGTGGGCACGGCGGCGCCCGAGGGGCGGGTGAACGTCTCGCCCAAGGGCATGGACAGTCTGCGCGTGATGGGGCCGAACCGGATCCTGTGGATGAACCTCACCGGCAGCGGCAACGAAACGGCCGGGCACCTGCTGGAAAGCCCGCGAATGACGCTGATGTGGTGTTCCTTCGCCACGCGACCGCTGATCCTGCGCTGCTACGGCACGGCGCGAGCCTTTCATGTGAATGACGACGGTTGGGCTGATCGCGCCGTTCATTTCCCGGCCCATCGCAGCGCCCGCCAGATTTTCGATCTGGATGTGAACCTCGTGCAGACCTCCTGCGGCTACGCGGTGCCGCGCATGGAATTTCTGGGCGAACGTGACACCATGCAGAAATGGGTGGACGCCAAGTCAGACGATGACATCCGCGCCTATTGGGACGAACGCAATGCCACCACGATCGACGGCAAACCCACCCGCGCCCCGCGAGGCTGACCTCAGATCAGGCCCTTCCAGCGCAGGACCAGAACCAGCAACACGCCGAACAGAAGAATGTTGAAGGCCGCCCCGGCCAGCACCCCCAGCCACCAGCCCTTGCGCCGGTCGGCCAGGTCGATCCGCTCCAGATGCGCCCGCACCTCGCGCGCCGCCCCGCGCAGGCGTCGATGATCCACCACCAGGCCGATCCTGGGATGCTCAAGGCTCGGCTCCGCCTCGGCCAGCCGCCACGCCTGCCGACGAATACGCCAAGGCAGCTGCCGGCCCGCCCGCGCCAGACAGGCGGCCAGCGTCCCGCCCGACACCCCCAATCGTTCCCGCATCAACGCGGCAACCCGCGCGATATCCGCCGCGGTCCTTTCCGCTTCGTCCAAGACCGTTCCCCTCATCGCGACCGCTTTTGCCCCGTCTCCCCTGCCCTGTCCAGACAACTGGGCGGGAAATGCCGCGACGGGGCTACACCTTCCGCGAATTGAATGTTACCTGTTCCGCAACGCACAACACGGAGAATCCCATGCCCCTCAAACTCAAGGACCTGCTGGCCGAGGCCAATGCCATGGTCCAGCGCATCGACGGCAAACGGGCCGAAGAACTGGTCGCCGGCGGCGCGCTGCTGCTGGACGTCCGCGACGCGCCCGAACTGGAACGCAATGGCCGCGCCGTGGGCGCCCACCACATCCCCCGCGGGATGCTCGAATTCCGCGCCGACCCCGACTCGCCCTTCCACGACCCGGTGATGGACCCCGACCGCCCTGTGGTTCTCCACTGCGCCAGCGGCGGCCGCGCCGCACTGGCCGGCAAAATCCTCATGGATATGGGCTATCGCGAGGTCTACAACCTCGGCGGCCTGAACGACTGGACCGGAGACAAGCTCGAAGGCATGGATCCCGGCATGTAGCCCGCCCGGCCAGGCAAGGCGCCGCCCTTCAGCTTCTTTCTGGTTGGAAATACCCCGGGGTCCGGGGCAGCGCCCCGGTCCCGACGCCGGTCACGCGCCCCGCGCCTGCCCGCCCGCCGGCCCGTTCTCCTCGGCCGGATCCGCGTTCAGAAACGCCCGCACCGCCGCCTCGAATTCCCGCGGCCTTTCTGCATGGAGCCAGTGCCCGGCACCGGGAATCCGCGCGAATCGCGCCTTGGGGAACAGCGCCCGGATTGCGTCGCGATGTTCGGGCCGGACATAGCCCGATTCCGCCCCGGCCAGAAACAGCGCCGGGCCGTCCCAACGCCGGCCCAGTTCGGGAAAGGACATGATCCTGGCCATCTCGGTCTCGAGCGTATCCAGATTCAGCCGCCAGCGCCGGTTCGCCACGTCCAGCGATTGCGTAAAAAAGCTCTGCAACGCGCGCTCGACCCCCTGTTCGGCCAGCATCGCCTCGGCATCCGACCGCCGCTCCACCCGGTCCAGATCCACCGCGCGCATCGCCTGAATATAGGGTAGTTGCGTGTGCGTGTAGGTCACCGGCGCGATGTCGGCCACCACCAGCCGACGCACCAGATCGGGATAGAGCAGCGCCAGCGCCATCGCCGCCTTGCCACCCATGGAATGGCCCACCACGTCCGCCTGCCCGCCGGCGGCCTCGATCACTTCGGCCAAGTCCGCCGCCATCTCCTCATAGCCGTGACGGTCGCTCCAGGGGCTGGCCCCGTGGTTGCGCATGTCCACGGCGATCACCTGGCGCTCATCCGACAGACGCCGCGCGATCACGCCCCAGTTCCGCCCCGAGCCATAAAGCCCGTGCGCGATCACCAGCGGCGGCCGGTCGGTCGGCGCCCCATGAAAGATCCGGTTCAGCATAGCATCCACATAGCCCCGACCCCGCGCCCACGCCAGCCCCATTCGCCGCCAATTCGTTTCACGGATTGACAGTGCCGCCTCGTCCATCAAGCCCCTCGCCAGAAAAGAACCCGCTTCAACCCTCCGGGCGCGTCAGCATCATCGTCGCCGAGCATCACCAAGGACGAACACGCGGTGAAGGGGAATGGTGGGTGATGAGAGATTCGAACTCCCGACATCTTCGATGTGAACGAAGCGCTCTACCACTGAGCTAATCACCCGCGAGGCAGGCTAATACCCAGAGTCGCCCCCCTCTGCAAGAGGGTCCAGCGGGTTCGCCGCACAAAATTTTCGCCGCGCGCCGCGCGCCCCGCCTATTCGGCCCAATGGACGGTCGCACCCGACAGAACCGCCGTCACCGGGGCCTCGTCAGGCTCGAGGAACCGCGCCTTTTCCAGCGCCTCGCGCTTGTCCTTGCCAAGGATCACGATGTGCTTGGACAGTGCCCCGTTCAGCACCGGTGCGGTCAGGGTGACACGCGGTTCCGGCTGGCTGGCCGGCCGGGTCACGGCCAGGATCGGCGCATCGGGGGCCAGCGCCTCGGCCAGACCCGGCGCACCGGGAAAGAGCGAGGCCACATGCATGTCCGCCCCCATCCCCAGCAGCAGCACCGAAAGCGGCAGATGCGGCGCGATCTGCGCCTCGAGCTCGGGCAGCACGTCTTCGGGATTTTCCGTATCGGCATGAAGCGGCAGAAACTGCGCCGCAGCGGCGCGGTTGACCAGCAGGCGCGAGGTTATCAGCCGACCGTTCGACCGTTCGCTGTCCTGCGGAACCCAGCGTTCGTCGGTGGGCAGAACATAGACGCGGTCCCAATCAAGGTTGGCCGCGCAAAGCGCATCGAAGATCGGCCCCGGCGTGGTGCCCCCCGGCACGGCAAAGGACACGGTGTCCCGGGCCAGAAGGGCGGATTTCAACTCTCCCGCCAACAGGTTGGCGACATCCATCGCCAACAGATCGCGGTCGGCGTATTCGACAAGGTTCATGGACGTATCCCCAGCCATCTGCGGTTGTCGCGTCGCATCAGCAGCTCGGCATCGGTGGGGCCGGTGCTGCCGACTTCATAAGGTTTAGGCACATCGCCGCGGGATTCCCAGCCTTCGATGATCGGATCGGTCCAGGCCCAGGCGGCTTCGACCTCGTCGCCGCGCATGAACAGCGTCTGGTTGCCGCGCAGCACGTCCACCACCAGCCGCTCATAGGCGTCCGGGTGATGCGCGCCCTCGGGGCCCAGCGCCTCCGCAAAGGTCATGTCCAGCGGCACGTCGATCAGCCGGATGCCGCCCGGCCCCGGCTCCTTGATCGTCACCTGCAGGGTGATCCCTTCGTTGGGTTGCAGGCGGATCGACAGGATGTTGGCGTGCTGGCCGGCGTCCTCGCCGAATATGGAATGCGGCGCGTGCTTGAACACCACGTTGATGACCGAGGAGCGCGCCACCAGCCGCTTGCCCGTGCGCAGGTAGATCGGCGTGCCGGCCCAGCGCCAGTTCGAGATCCCGACCTTCAGCGCGACATAGGTTTCGGTGGTCGAGCGCGGATTGCCCACCTCTTCGCGATAGCCCGGTTCGTCCCGACCGGGGGCCGCGACATATTGCCCGCGCACGATGTGGTGTGGCTGAACCGGGTCAAGCGCGCGGATGACCTTCAGCTTTTCATCGCGCACCGCGTCGGGATCGAATTTCGACGGCGGCTCCATCGCGATCAGGCACAACAGCTGCATCAGGTGGTTCTGCACCATGTCGCGCATCGCACCGGCCCGGTCGTAATATTCGCCGCGCCCGCGCACGCCGACCGCTTCGGCCACGGTGATCTGGACGTGATCGACGAAGAGACTGTTCCACAGCGGCTCGAACAGCATGTTGCCAAAGCGCACCGCCATCAGGTTCTGCACCGTCTCCTTGCCCAGATAATGGTCGATGCGAAAGATCTGGCGTTCATGGAAATGCGCGGCCAGCGTGGCGTTCAGCGCGCGCGCGCTGTCCAGATCGTGGCCGAAGGGCTTTTCCACCACGATGCGGGTGCGGTCAGTGACGATCCCGTGCCTGCGCAACCGTTCGGCCAGCGGCGCAAAGAGGCTCGGCCCCACCGAAAAGAAGCAGGCGCGCACCCGGTCCTCGGTCAGCTTCGCCGCCAGTTCCGGCCACCCCCTGTCGCCGCGCGCGTCCAGCGACACATAATCCAGCGTGGCAAGAAAGGCGTCCAGCGCCGCGGCGTCGCCCGCCTCCTCTGCGGCGGCTTCGCGCAGCGCCTCGGCGACGAAGGCGCGATAGCCGCGGGTTCCCAGATCGGCGCGCGCGGCGCCGATGATTCGCGCGCCCTCGCGGAACTGCCCCGCGCAGAAACGCCGATACAGCGCCGGCAGGATCTTGCGCCGCGCCAGATCTCCGGTGCCGCCGAAGATCACCAGATCGAACGGATCCACCGCCGTGGTCTTTGCAAACATGTCCTGTCCTTCCGGTTCGGGCACGCATGGGTCGCGGCAGACGGCCCACCAGCCCAGTGATAACACCGCATCACGAAGCTGTCAGGCGGCGCGTAACGTCTTTTCCTTTGTCCGCTCAGCGGGCTAGATCACCCCGACAGGTCAGTGAAGGGAGCAGCGCATGAGGGATCTCGTCAATTCGGACGCCAATATGGGCAAGTTTTGCGACCGGCATGTGACGGCGGATGGCAAGGTCCGCGCCTCCGTGGCCCTGACCCATCCCGAAACGCTGTGGTTCAATACCGGGACGCTGTGCAACATCACCTGCGCGCATTGCTACATCGACAGCAGTCCCACAAATGACGCGCTGGTCTATCTGTCACGGGCCGAGGTGGTGTCCTATCTCGACCAGATCGCCGAGCGGGGCTGGCCGGTGCGCGAGATCGGCTTTACCGGGGGCGAACCCTTCATGAATCCCGAAATCATCGGCATGGCCCGCGCCGCGCTGGAGCGCGGGCACGAAGTGCTGATCCTGACCAATGCCATGCGCCCGATGATGCGCCCCCGTGTCCGGGCGGGTCTGGAAGAGCTGCACCGCGCCTTTGGCGATCGGCTCACGCTGCGGGTGTCACTGGACCATTACTCCGCCGCGCGCCATGACGAGGAACGGGGTGCGGGCAGTTTCGCCAGGACGCTCGCCGGCATGCGCTGGCTGCGGGACGCGGGGATTCGCATGACCGTCGCGGGCCGTACGCTGTGGGACGAAGACGAGGCGCAGGCGCGGGCGGGATATGCCACGCTCTACCGGGCCGAACGCTTTGCGATCGACGCAGACGACCCCGCGCAAACCGTCCTCTTCCCCGAGATGGACGCAACCGCCGAGGTGCCCGAGATCACGACCGAATGCTGGAGCATTCTGGGCAAGTCCCCCGACGAGGTGATGTGCTCCTCGTCCCGGATGGTGGTGAAACGCAAGGGCGCGGCGCGGCCGGTGGTGCTGGCCTGCACGCTGCTGCCCTATGATGCGCAGTTCGAGATGGGGCAAACCTTGGCCGAGGCAGAGGCCCCGGTCCATCTGAACCATCCCCATTGCGCGCGGTTCTGCGTGCTGGGCGGGGCGAGCTGTTCGGCCTGAGCCGCTACCAGCGGCCCGTCGCCGCCCGCAGCATCAGCGACAGCCGCCGCCCGGCCTCGCTCTGCCCCAGGGTTCCGGCCTCGGCCCGGTCCGGATCGCGGGCGGCCTGGGCCAGCACCGGTCCCGCCTGCCAGCCGGCCAGCAGCGCCGGGCGGGCCGCGCGCGACACCGCCCCCCGCGCCCGCCGCGCCCGGGCCAGACGCTCCAGCCCGCGCCGCGCCAGATCGCCCGCCGCATCCGCGCCCGGCGGCAAGGGATCGCGCCCCCGCGCCCGATAGGCCGGCACCGCCCGCAGCCAGTTCGCCAGCCCCGAGGCGATGGCGAAATCCCGCACCACCGATTCCTCGGCCGGCCCCAGCGCGCGCGCCGCCACCCACATCAGCGTGCCGGCCGTGCGGTCGATATGCCGTTCCAGTTCCTCCGCCTCCGCGAAACGGTCGCCGTAGATGTCCCAGCGCCGCGCCACCACCGCATCGTCCAGCGCCCCGGCCAGGCCTGGGTCCAGAACCCGCGCCAGGGGTGCCACGACCTCGTGCCGCTCGGCCGGGCGACCCGCCGCGACGGCCTCGAGCATGTCGCGCCACCATTGCAGCCGCATCTCGGCGATCATCGGCTCGGCGCTGGCCCAGGGGGCGCGGGAAATCTCGACATTGAAGGCATAAAGCGGAAACAGCACCGCCCGCGCGGCAACGGGCGCGGCCATCGCCGCGAGAAAGCGGTCGGGATCGCCCCGCCGCACCAGGTCCGCGCAGGCCGCGAGGTCGCCGTCAAAGACCAAGGGCCGTCCCCGCCACCGCCTGGGCGGCGTCCCGCACCAGCTTCCATCGGATCGCGTCGTTCAGCGCCTCAAAGGACGCATCCACGATGTTCGGGCTCACGCCGACGGTGGACCATGCGCGCCCCTGCCCGTCCTCGAAGTCGATAATGACGCGGGTCACAGCCTCGGTCCCGCCATTGGTGATGCGTACCTTGTAATCGGTCAGGCGGATGTCGTCGATCGCCGCTTGATAGGGCCCCAGATCGGTCTTGAGCGCCTGCCACAGCGCGTTCACCGGCCCGTCATCCTGCGCCTCCTGCGGGTGGTCGTTCTTGAAATAGCCGGTCCGCTTGGTCCCGTCGCGCAGCTGGACCGTAACCACGGCCTCGGATTCCACCACCACGTTGCCGCGCGCGTTGCGGCGACGTTCGGAGATCACGCGATAGCGTTCCACGTCGAAGAAGTCGGGCATCAGCCCCAGCTCCTCGCGCGCCAGCAGCTCGAAACTGGCCTGCGCCGAATCATAGGCATAGCCGGCATCCTCGCGCGCCTTCACCCGCTCCAGGATGCGTCCCAGCGCCGGATCGCCGCGCTCCACCTCCAGCCCCGCGTCGGCCAGCCGCCGGCGCAGGTTCGATTGCCCGGCCTGGTTCGACATCGGGATGATGCGTTCGTTGCCGACCCGTTCCGGGGGCACATGCTCATAGGTCGAGGGGTTCTTGAGAATCGCGCTGGCATGCAGCCCCGCCTTGTGGGCAAAGGCGCTGGCACCGACGTAAGCGGCCTGTTTCATCGGCACGCGGTTGAGGATGTCGTCCAGCATCCGGCTGATCCGGGTGATGCCGGCCAGCGCGTCCAGCGTCACGCCCGTCTCGAGCCGGCTGGCGTAGGGCTCCTTGAGCAGCAGCGTCGGGATCAGGCTGGTTAGGTTGGCGTTGCCGCAGCGTTCGCCCAGCCCGTTCAGCGTGCCCTGCACCTGCCGCACGCCCGCGTCGATCGCCGCCAGCGAACAGGCCACGGCGTTTTCGGTGTCGTTGTGGCAGTGGATCCCCAGCCGGTCGCCGGGAATGCCCGCCGCGATCACCTCGGCCACGATCCGGCCCACATCCGCCGGCAGCGCCCCGCCATTGGTGTCGCACAGCACCACCCAGCGCGCGCCGGCCTCGATCGCGGCCCGGCAGGTTGCCAGCGCATAGTCGGGGTTGTCGCGGTAGCCGTCAAAGAAATGCTCGGCATCAAAGAGCGCCTCGCGCCCCTGCGCCACCACATGGGCGATCGAGGCGCGGATATTCTCGACATTCTCCTCCAGCGTGATCCCCAGCGCGTCGGTGACGTGAAAGTCATGCGCCTTGCCGACCAGACAAACCGTGCCGGTGCCCGCGTTCAGCACCGCCGCCAGCACCTCGTCATTGGCCGCCGACCGCCCCGCCCGCTTGGTCATGCCAAAGGCGGTCAATTTTGCCCGCATCCTTGGCGCGGCCTCGAAAAAGGCGCTGTCGGTGGGGTTGGCGCCGGGCCAGCCGCCTTCGATGTAGTCCACGCCCAGCGCGTCCAGCGCCTGCGCGATCTGCACCTTTTCATGCGTCGAAAACTGCACCCCCTGCGTCTGCTGACCGTCGCGCAGGGTGGTGTCGTAGATATAGAGGCGTTCCCTGGTCATGCGCTCGCTCCGTCATTCGACCCGATGGGCGTGATGCAGGCATCACGACCAGCACCCGTCCCGCCCCCCCACGGGGCGGGCGCTTCCCGCCCACCCCGCGCAGGCCGGGCGCAACCTGAGGCTGAACCGCTGATCATTCCACCGCCTCCAGCTTCGACGGATCGAACCCCGCGCCAGGCACCAGTTCGACGCCATCCTTGCTCATCCGCACCTCGACGCCCGCGGCGATCAGCGCCGCCTTCATCCGGTCCACTTCGGAAAAGTCCTTCGTTTCCATCGCCGAGGCGCGCAACTCGGAAAGCCGCGCGGCATGAGCGGACAGGTCCACGTTCGCCGTTGCCCACGCCCCCGTCTCTTCGCCCAGCAGCCCAAGCAGCGCGGCAGATGCCTTCAGCCCCGCCGCATCGCCCGCATTCGCCAGCCGGTGCAGTTCGGAGATCGCGCCGGGAGTGTTCAGATCGTCGGCCAGCGCCGCCACCACCGCCGGGTCCGGCGCCTCCGCCGGCGTTACCCCCTCGGCCATCGCGCGCCAGCGGCGCAGCACCGCCTCGGCCTCGCGCGCCTTCTTCTCGGTCCAGTCCATCGGTTTGCGGTAATGGGTGGAGAGGAACACGAACCGGATCACCTCGCCCGGCACGCCCCGCTCCAGCAGGTCATGCACGGTGAAGAAGTTGCCCAGGGATTTGGACATCTTTCGCCCCTCGACCTGCAGCATCTCGTTGTGCAGCCATACCTGCGCAAAGCACTGCTGGCCCTGGGGCGCAGGATGGGCGCAGCAGCTTTGCGCGATCTCGTTTTCGTGATGGGGAAACATCAGGTCGTTGCCGCCGCCGTGGATGTCGAACCGATCACCCAGCAGCTCATGGCTCATCGCCGAACATTCGATATGCCAACCCGGCCGCCCGCGACCCCAGGGGCTGTCCCAGCCCGGCTGGTCCGGCGCAGACGGCTTCCACAGCACGAAATCCATCGGGTTGCGCTTGTAGGGCGCGACCTCGACACGGGCACCGGCGATCATGTCCTCCACCGACCGGCCCGAAAGTTGGCCGTATTCGCTGTAGCTCTCCACCGCGAACAGCACATGCCCTTCGGCCGCATAGGCGTGGCCGCGGGCAATCAGCGTCTCGATCATGTCGATCATCTGGGGGATGTATTGCGTGGCGCGCGGCATGGCGTCGGGCTCCAGCGCCCCGAGCGCCCCCATGTCGTCAAGAAACCACTGGGTCGTCTCGGAGGTGATCCGGTCGATCGGACGGCCGGTTTGCTCGGACCGCGCGATGATCTTGTCGTCCACGTCGGTGAAATTGCGCACGTAAGTCACGTGATCGGGCCCATAGACATGCCGCAGCAGACGGTAGAGCACGTCGAACACCACCACGGGGCGCGCATTGCCCAGATGCGCCCGGTCATAGACCGTGGGGCCGCAGACATACATCCGCACGTTGTTCGGGTCGAGCGGGCGGAACTCTTCCTTCCGGCGGGTGCGCGTGTTGGTCAGCCTGATCGTCGTCATCGCAAATTCGTCCCCAAGGTCCTTTCGACCGCCATTCCGGCGCTGGCCGCGGGCTTAGCAATTCCGTTCAGGGAAGAAAACGAAGGAAACCGGCCCGCCGAGCGTTTCAGCAGGGAATGCAGCCGATAATGATGCGGATCCGGTTCATGGGCGCTGCCTTAGCACGCGGCCGCCCCCGCGCCAAGAGCAAAGCCGGACAGCGCGGCGTCGAGATTGACGAATCGGATCCGCTCTGCCCCTGTCGCGCGAAACGGATCTTCGCGCGAGGCCGACATGGAACTTTCACACCGCATCACGCATCTGACCGGCGGCGGCTCGGACGGGTGGGACGTGTTCTATCGCGCGCGACGGATGATCGCGGCGGGCGAGTGCGTCACCGAACTGACCATCGGCGAACACGACATCCGCACCCATCCCGCGATTCTGGATGCGATGCACGCGGCGGCGAAGGCGGGGCACACCGGCTATGCCATGGTGCCGGGGAGCGACTCCTTGCGCGACGCGGTGGCCGCGCGGGTGCAGGCGCGCACCGGCGTGCCGACCACGCGCGACAACGTGCTGGTCACCCCCGGCGGTCAGGCCGCGCTCTTTGCCGCGCATCACGCGGTCTGCGACGAAGGGGACACGGCGCTCTATATCGACCCCTATTATGCCACCTATCCCGGCACGATCCGCGGCGTCGGCGCACTGCCACGCCCGGTGATGGCGCGGCCCGAAAACGCGTTCCAGCCGGACCCGGCCGAGATCGACGCCGCCGCCGAGGGCGCGACATCGTTGCTCATCAACAGCCCCAACAACCCCACCGGCGTGGTCTATTCCCGCCGGACGATCGACGGCATCGCGCAGGTCTGCCGCGATCGCGATCTGTGGCTGATCTCGGACGAGGTCTATGACACCCAGGTGTGGGAAGGCGAACATATCTCCCCCCGCGCCCTGCCCGGCATGACGGCGCGCACGCTGGTGGTGGGATCCATGTCCAAGTCGCATGCCATGACCGGGTCGCGCTGTGGCTGGATCGTCGGGCCGGACGAGGCGATCGCCCATCTGATCACGCTGGCCACGCACACCACCTATGGCGTGCCGGGCTATATCCAGGATGCCGCCGTCTTTGCGCTGGAACAGGGCGCGCCGCTCGAGGAAGAGGTCGCGGCCCCCTTCCGCCGCCGCCGGGCGCTGGCGCGGGAAATCCTTGCCGCCCAGAACACGGTGGTTCCGGTGCCGTCGCAGGGGGCGATGTATCTGATGCTGGACATCCGCGAAACGGGGCTGGACGGGGAAGGCTTTGCCAACGCGCTGCTGGATGCGCACCGCATCGCGGTGATGCCGGGCGAGAGTTTCGGGGCGGCGGCCGCCGGTCATGTCCGCGTGGCGATGACCATCGACGACGACGCCTTTGGCCGGGCGCTGAGGACGCTGTGCGACTTTGCGGCCGGGCTTGCGGGATCCCGACCCCCCACCAAGCTCAGAACCTGAAGGAGGCGCGCAGCGAAAGGCTGTTGGTGTCGAGATCGAGGCCTAGCCCGTCGATCCGGCCAAAGTCGTGGTGGAGGCCCTCGCCGCTCAGGACGAAACCATTGCCCAGATCGATCGCAAGGCCCAGGCCGACCACGCCTCCCGTCTCGTGTCCCGCCGACGTGTCGAGACGCGCGCCACCCGCCACGAGATATCCCAGCGCCGACCCGAAATCGCGGCCCGCGCGCAGCTTGATCCGGTCGGTGCGATCGACCTTCAGCGCGCCCGCGCCAAGGGTGGCGCCGGATGGCACGGTTTCAAGCTCGGCCCCGAAAAGACCTCTGCCGACCGTCAGGCCATAGCCCAGATGCAGCCCGTAGGACGTGTTCCGACCGCTCAGAATGGTCCCGCCGGAGAATTCATCCCGTCCAAGGCCAATCCCGGCATAGGCGCCGGTCCAGTCCTGCGCCGATGCGGCAACGGCAGACGCCGCCAGAATGGCAAAGCCGATCAGGATTCTTTTCATCGCGCCCCCTTTCCGGGGGGATGTTCAGCCGACAGAAGACGGCGGCGGACATCTCCTCGAACATTCGCAACGGTATGCCCTTGTTTGTAAATTTTCCGTTTTTCCGCGCCATCTGGCAACCGCCAATCCCGCTTTGTGCGAATTTTTCCGAAGTTGTCGGTTTTCGGAAACAGGTCGCAAACGGGACAGATTCGTCGCTCCGTTCCTGCCAACGCAATGGGAAAACGCGCAGGACGGACATGCACGGCGAACAGTGGAAAATCTCGCTTGTCAGCCGCACCATCGGTGCGGATCGCGGGCGCGCGGCGCGGGGGCGGCCGTCTGCGTTCTGATCTCCTGACCCTCTCACCAAGATCAGAACGGACCCGGAATCAATGACTGCACAAACCCGATCTTCTTCGCGCAGCGGCGGCCGCTCGGCCCGTCGCGCCGCCCGCGCCGCCGCCCTTCCCGACCATCTGCGCCCGGTACGCCCCGGATTGGAGGGCGGACAATACAGGCCGCTCGGCCAGCAGGACATGGAACGCATCCACGCCGCGGCGCTGGACGCGCTGGAGCGCATCGGCTTGGCCGACGCCCCCGAAAGCGGGGTGGCGCATCTGACCGGGGCGGGCTGCACGCTGGGCGAGGATGGCCGCATCCGCTTTCCCCGCGCACTGGTCGAGGACATGCTGGCCAAGGCGAACCGGCAGGTGGTGCTGCACGGGCGCGAGCCCCGGCACGACCTGATCCTGTCGGGCACGCGCGTGCATTACGGCACGGCGGGCGCGGCGGTGCACATGGTCGATGTCGAGGGCCGCGAATATCGCGACAGCACCCTGCAGGATCTGCATGACGCGGCCCGGATCACCGACCGGCTGGACAACATCCATTTCCTGCAGCGCCCGATGGTTGCCCGCGACATCGCCGACAACCGCGAGATGGACCTGAACACCATCTACGCCTGCTGTGCGGGCACCACCAAGCATGTGGGCACGTCGTTTTCGCATCCCGACCATGTGGCCGACGCGCTGGAGATGCTGCACATGATCGCCGGAGGAGAGGACAAGTGGCGCGAACGCCCCTTCGTCAGCAATTCCAACTGTTTCGTCGTGCCGCCGATGAAATTCGCAACCGAAAGCTGCGAGGTGATGGAACGCTGCATCGAAGGCGGCATGCCGGTGCTGCTCTTGTCCGCCGGCATGGCGGGGGCCACGGCGCCTTCGACCATTGCCGGGGCAATCGTGCAGGCGGTGGCCGAATGTCTTGCGGGGCTGGTTTACGTCAATGCCGTAAGCCCCGGGCACCCGGCGGTTTTCGGCACCTGGCCCTTCGGGCTGGACCTGCGCACCGGGGCGATGACCGGGGGTTCGGGCGAGCAGGCGCTGCTGACCGCGGGCTGCGCGCAGATGCACCATTTCTATGGCCTGCCCGGCGGCGCGGCGGCGGGGATCGCCGATTCCAAGCTGCCCGACATGCAGGCGGGGTGGGAGCAGATGTGTTCCAACGTGATGGCCGGGCTTGCGGGGCTGAACATGGTCTACGAGGCGGCAGGGATGCATGCGTCGCTTCTGGGGTTCTGCCATGAAAGCCTGATCCTGGGCGACGACATGATCGGACAGGCGCTGCGCTGCGTGCGCGGGATCGAGGTGACCGACGAAACGCTGGCCGTGGACCAGATCGCCGAGGTCTGCCTGGGCGGCGCGGGGCATTACCTGGGCACGTCGCAGACGCTGAGCCGCATGCAGGCCGATCACGTCTATCCCGCGCTGGGCGACCGCAGCTCGCCCAAGGAATGGGCGGAGAAGGACAAGCCGGACCTGGTTCAACGGGCCGTGGCGCGCAAGGAGGAAATCCTGGCCGAGCGCGCCGCCGCGCGGTTCGATCCGGCCACGGATGCGACGATTCGGGCGCGGTTCCGAATTCATCTGCCCGCCTGATCGTTCCCCTGATCGCGGGGGCGCCGCCCCCGCACCCCCGGGGTATTTGAGACCAGAAAGAAGCAGGACCGGTTCGACCCGCAGCCGCGCGGCGCGCGGCAGTGGCCGAGAAAAAATGGGGGGCGGTGCGCCCCCCGTTTCCAGTTTCGCCATCCAGGCTCAGTTCGTTGACTGCCCGATGCTTCTGCCTGCGACCTGGATGCCGCTGGGGCGGGCGCACCCGCCCCGTGTCAGAGTGGGAGGAGCGTATGACCGTCCCACCCATCGGTGCGGAAAAGGCGGATGGGGCCGCCTTTCCCCGGTTCGTCGGGGCCGAGTGACCGAAGGCCCCCGCGCCCCTGCGCGCCAGATGGCGCGGTTCGCTCAGCTGCAGCCCGTGGTGGCGCCGCAGGTGTTGCACTTCATGCAGGTGCCGTTGCGCACCAGCGTGTAGTTGCCGCATTCGCCGCAGGGGTCGCCTTCGTAGCCCTGCATCCGCGCCTTGGTGCGGGCGTCCGGACCGGCGGTTCCGGCCACCATCGCTGTGACCGAGGTGGCGGCCTCGATCGTCGCCGCGCCGGTTTCCGGCACCAGCGTGCGCAGCGCGGCCGAGGCGTCGGCGCCGATATCAAGCGCCGTGGCCCCCGCGCCCTGGCCGCCGCCGTTCAGAACGACCAGTTCCTGCGGCAGGCGCTTGCGCAGATAGCCGGTGGAGCTGATCTGCTTGAGCACCTCCAGCGAGCGGGTCGCGGCGGCGTCCGACATCTCCTTGATGTTCGACACGCCTTCCTTTTCGCCCTGCCCCAGGTCGTCGAAGGTCGCGCCCTGCGGTTTGACATGGGCCAGATCGGTACGGTCGAGATAGCTCACCGCCAGTTCCCGGAAAACGTAGTCGAGGATCGAGGTGGCGTTCTTGATGCTGTCATTGCCCTGCACCATGCCCGCCGGTTCGAACTTGGTGAAGGTGAACGCATCGACGAATTCCTCGAGCGGGACGCCGTATTGCAGGCCCACCGACACCGCGATGGCGAAGTTGTTCATCATCGCGCGGAAACCCGCGCCCTCCTTGTGCATGTCGATGAAGATCTCGCCCAGCCGCCCGTCTTCGTATTCGCCGGTGCGCAGATAGACCTTGTGCCCGCCGACCACGGCCTTCTGGGTGTAGCCCTTGCGACGATGCGGCAGCTTTTCGCGGTGGGCGCGGATGATTTCCTTGACCACCACCTTTTCCACGACCTTCTCGGCGAGCGTCGCCGCCTTTTCCTGGGGGCTGCCGCTTTCCAGCGTCTCGGCCGCATCGTCGTCATCCTCGACCAGAGCGGCGGCCAGCGGCTGGCTGAGCTTGGAGCCGTCGCGGTAGAGCGCATTGGCCTTCACCCCCAGCGACCAGCTGAGTTCATAGGCCTTCTGACAGTCCTCGATGGTGGCCGAATTGGGCATGTTGATCGTCTTGGAGATCGCCCCCGAGATGAAGCTTTGCGCCGCCGCCATCATGCGGATGTGGCTTTCGACCGACAGGAACCGCTTTCCCTTCTTGCCGCAGGGGTTGGCGCAGTCGAACACGGGGTAGTGTTCGGGCTTCAGATGCGGCGCGCCCTCGAGCGTCATGGTTCCGCAGACGTGGTCGTTGGCCGCCTCGATGTCGGCGCGGGAAAAACCCAGATGCCGCAGCAGGTCGAAGGTCGGGTCGTTGAGATCCTCGGCCGGGATCTTCAGCACGTTGCGGCAGAATTCCTCGCCCAGCGTCCACTGGTTGAACACGAAGCGGATGTCGAAGGCCTGCGCCAGTGCTGCGTCCACCTTGGCGATCTCGTTGGGGCCGAACCCCTTGGCCGCAAGCGTGGTAGGGTTGATCCCCGGCGCGTTTCCGATCGTGCCGTGACCCACCGCATAGGCGATGATTTCCTCGATCTCGGCAGAGGAATAGCCGAGCTTCTCAAGCGCCGCGGGGACCGAGCGGTTGATGATCTTGAAGTAGCCGCCGCCGGCGAGCTTCTTGAACTTGACCAGCGCAAAGTCCGGCTCGATCCCCGTGGTGTCGCAGTCCATCACCAGCCCGATCGTGCCGGTGGGGGCGATCACGCTGACCTGCGCGTTGCGATAGCCGTGCTTCTCACCCAGCGCCAGCGCCTCGTCCCAGGCGGAAATGGCCAGCAGCACCAGCTTCGGGTCGGGGCAGTTGACGTGATCCAGCGGCACCGGCTTGACCGACAGGCCCTCATAGCCCTCGCTGTTGCCATGGGCCGCGTTGCGGTGGTTGCGGATCACCCGCAGCATGTGGTCGCGGTTCTTGTCGAACCGGGCGAAGGCGCCCAGCTCTCCGGCGATCTCGGCGCTGGTGGCATAGGCCACGCCGGTCAGGATCGCAGTCAGCGCGCCGCAGAGCGCGCGGCCTTCGTCGCTGTCATAGCCGATCCCGAGGTTCATCAGCAGCCCGCCGATATTGGCGTAACCCAGTCCCAGCGTGCGGAAGTCGTAGGACAGCCGCGCGATCTCCTTGCTGGGGAACTGCGCCATCATCACGCTGATTTCCAAGGTCAGCGTCCACAGACGCGTGGCGTGCATGTAGTCCTCGGCCTGGAACGCCCCGTCACGCAGGAAGGTCAGCAGGTTCATCGAGGCCAGGTTGCAGGCGGTGTCGTCCAGGAACATGTATTCCGAACAGGGGTTCGAGCCGCGGATCGGCCCGTCGGCGGGGCAGGTATGCCATTCGTTCACCGTGTCGTGGAACTGGATCCCCGGATCGGCGCAGGCCCAGGCGGCGTGCCCGATCTGGTCCCACAGGTCGCGGGCGCGCACTACCTTGGCCACCTTGCCGTCGGTGCGGTTGACGAGCTCCCAGTCGGCATCCTTCTTCACCGCCTCGAGAAAGGCGTTGGTCACCCGGATCGAGTTGTTGGAGTTCTGCCCCGACACGGTGTTGTAGGCCTCCGAATCCCAGTCCGTGTCGTAGGTGGGAAATTCGATGCCCGTATGACCCTGCCTTGCATAGTCGAGAACCCGCTTGATGTAGGTCTCGGGGATCATGTTGCGCTTGGCGTCGCGGATCGCGTCCTTGAGCGCGGCGTTCTTCGCCGGGTCACAGGCGTCCGCTTGCGCTCCGTCCCACTGCCCGATGGCCTTGAAGATGGCGTTCAGCTTCTTTTCGTGCATCTTCGAGCCGGCGACGAGGCTTGCCACCTTCTGCTCTTCCAGCACCTTCCAGTTGATGAACTCCTCGATGTCCGGATGGTCGGCATCGACGATCACCATCTTCGCTGCTCGACGGGTGGTCCCGCCCGATTTGATCGCACCGGCAGCCCGGTCGCCGATCTTGAGAAAGCCCATCAGCCCCGAGGACTTGCCCCCGCCCGAGAGCTTCTCTCCCTCGGCGCGCAAGGACGAAAAGTTGGTGCCGGTGCCCGAGCCGTATTTGAACAGCCGCGCCTCGCGCACCCACAGGTCCATGATGCCGCCATCGTTCACCAGATCGTCCTGCACCGACTGGATGAAGCAGGCATGCGGCTGGGGGTGTTCATAGGCCGATTTCGACTTGACCAGCTTGCCGGTCTTGTAATCGACATAATGGTGGCCCTGGCTGGGTCCGTCGATGCCATAGGCCCAGTGCAGGCCGGTGTTGAACCATTGCGGGCTGTTCGGCGCGGCCATCTGCGCGGCCAGCATGTAGCGCATTTCGTCGTAATAGGCCCGCGCATCCTCTTCGGTGGTGAAATAGCCGCCCTTCCAGCCCCAATAGGCCCAGGCGCCCGCCAGACGGTCAAAGACCTGCTTGGCCGAGGTTTCGCCCCCGGTTTCCACGTCGTCGCCATCGGCAACCGACCGCCAAAGGAATTCCGGCACGTCCGTTTCGGGCACCTTTTTCAGGCGCGCGGGCACACCCGCCTTGCGGAAATATTTCTGCGCGATGACGTCACAGGCGACCTGGCTCCAACCCGCGGGCACCTCGATCTCGTCCAGCTTGAACACGATCGACCCGTCCGGGTTGCGAATCTCCGAACTGGTGGTGGTGAACGCGATGTCCGCGTAGGCGTCCTGGCCTGCCTTGGTAAAACGTCTTTCGATCTTCATTTCCGCTGCCTCTGTCCCAGCCGTTCCTTATGGGCCTTCGCCCCCCGAAAGTTCGGGGGATCGCGCCCCCGCTGCCGTTGGACGAAAGGACAAACCCTCCCCGCGCGGCACATCCGCTCGTGCCACCGCTCCGGCCGGATGGCCGCGTCTGGCGATGTCGTTCCTTGCGCCCTGCTGTCGCCCTGGATTTGATACCAGATTTAGTGGTCGATCAGCCGACAGCCACAATCTGACGTATGGCACCATAGAAGGTCAACGAAATTTTTAGACCTTTGCGCGGGAATTTTGGGTTGACGCGGAAGGCACGCGATTCCCCCCAAAAGTCCCTGATTCATCCACATCACAATCCACAGCCCGGCCACGACCCGGCTACGGCGCGAAAATTAAAATTACCTTTTATAATAAACTTATTAGCAGCCCTTGCCGCGCGCCCAGCCGCGCGAAAACATGCACATGCAACATCTGTTCGCCGGGGCGGCGCTACCGTCTTTCCCCGTGTCGCGGCGGTCACAGCGCGGCGAATCGGCCTGCCCGACGGCACGGACGCGACTCGGTCGCCCCTGCCCCCGGCACACAAGATATGGTGGTCAGCGAGACCGGTGATCCCGAGGCCACAGGCGGCTCAGCCGACTTGACCCAGCCAGTCGCGAACCGGGCCCGTCCAGGGCGGACGGAAATAGGCGATCACGCGCCCGTCCGCGGGCGCGCGGGCGCCGTCCTGCCACGGTGCGATCCCGTGCAGCGCCAGCGGATGCAAAAGATACGCCTCGCCCGGCCCCGCATGCAGGACGACGCGCGTGCAGCGCTCGAAGACCTCGCGGCGGGCGGCCGCGTAGGCTTCGGTCACGTCCACCCGGCCCCAGTCGCGGGGATCGTGCCCGGCCAGCGCCTCGGCCAGCCGCGCCCGCATGATCCGGTGGCTGCCGTCCCAGACCACCAGCGGCGCCGCGCCCGGATCGGTTTCGGTCAGCGGCAGGCCCAGGATCCAGGCATGCGGCTCTTCGATTCGCCGCCGCCGGTCGGGGCCGGTCGCCTTGATCCCGTCCACATGCGCCGCGTCCCGCCGCAGCCGATAGCGGAAGGCCGACTCGCTTTCGCCCTCGCGCGGTCGGGGATAGCCGGGATGGACCGCCGATACCTGCCCCCGGTGCAGCGGCGGCAGCCCGCCCAGATGGGCCCGGATGAAGTCCACCGCCGGCCCGCCCAGCGGGGCCGAGCCCTCCACCCTGCCTCGCGGGTCGTTCTCCAGCGCATCGACGCCGACGAACCATGTGTCTTCGCAGACATGCCAGCGGGCAAAGGCCGGATCGCGCGCCGCCCGCGCCGCGCGCGCCCGCGCCCGCGCGGCCCAGTCCGCCACCCCCGCGTCATGCGGGAACCGGACCCAGCCGCGCGTGGCAAGCGGCTCTACCATCCCAGCGCCTTGCGCAGCATGTTGAGCGCAACCAGCGTCAGGAACACCGCGAATACCCGGCGCAGCGGCTTGGGGTCCATCGCATGCGCGAGCTTCACCCCCAGCGGCGCGGTCATCATGGTCATGGCGATGACGATGCCGAAGGCCACCAGATTCACCGCGCCCACGGTCAGCGGCGGACGCTGCGCCGGGTCGATCTGGTAGAGCAGGAAGCCCGCGACCGACGGCACCGCGATGATCACGCCGAACCCGGCCGCGGTGGCCACGGCGCGGTGGATCGGCGTGTTGTAGAGCGTCATCAGCGGCACCCCGAAACTGCCCCCGCCGATCCCCATCAGCACCGACAGGAACCCTACCAGCGGCGACAGGATCACCCGGCGGATGCCGCGCGGCATGGCCTCGCCCAGCCGCCATTCCGACCGGCCAAAGCCCAGATACAGCCCGATCACGATGCCCAGGCACCCGAACACCGCCTGCAGCGTCACCGAGCGCAGCGACGCCGCCACCATCACGCCGATCACTGCGCCCACGGCAATCCCCGGCCCCCAGCCGCGCAGGATCTCCCAGTCCACCGCGCCGCGCCGGTTATGCGCCAGCACCGACCGCACCGAGGTCACGATGATCGTCGCCAGCGAGGTCGCCAGACACATCTGCATCAGCTGCGGCCCGCCATAGCCGAGTGTTTGGAAGGCATAGAAGAAGGCCGGCACCAGCACGATGCCGCCGCCCACGCCCAGAAGCCCAGCCAGCACTCCGGCAAAGGCGCCGATGACCATCAGCATCAGCCCCATCTGCGCCAGCAGCATCATGTCCGGCATGTGAAATCTCCCCGATCGCCTGCGCGGCTTGCTTACACCGCGCGGCGGGCCTCGGCCAGAGGCGCGACATGGGCCAGCGCCTCCTCGACCAGCTCGGGCCCGGCGCCGGGGCGATGGGCGCCCTCGGACAGCACCCGCCGCCACATCCGCGCGCCGGGGCGGCCGGCGAACAGCCCCAGCATGTGCCGCGTCACCTGATGCAGCGCGCCGCCGGCGGACAGGTGCGATTCGATATAGGGCAGCATGTCACGCGCCACGCGCACCGGATCGGCCGCCTCGCCCGTGCCCCAGATCTCGGGATCGGCCGCGGCAAGGATGTCGGCCGGCGCGTGATAGGCCGCGCGCCCGATCATCACCCCGTCGAGCCCCTCATCAAGAAACGCGCGGGCCTGCTCCAGCGACACGATGCCCCCATTGACCGAAACATGCAGCCCCGGAAACGCCGCCTTCATGTCCAGCACGATATCGTAGTCCAGCGGCGGCACATCGCGGTTCTCCTTCGGGCTCAGCCCCTGCAGCCAGGCCTTGCGGGCATGGATGGTGACGCGCTCGCATCCGGCGCCCGCGATGGCCTCGACGAATCGCGGCAGCACCTCGCGCGGCTCCTGCTGGTCCACCCCGATCCGGCACTTGACCGTGACCTCGACCGAGACCGCCGCGCGCATGGCGGCGACGCAATCGGCCACCAGTTCGGGCGATTTCATCAGCACCGCGCCGAAGGCCCCCGACTGCACCCGGTCCGACGGGCAGCCGCAATTGAGGTTGATCTCGTCATAGCCTGCCTCTTCGCCGATCCGCGCGGCCTGCGCCAGTTCCTCGGGATCCGACCCGCCAAGCTGCAGGGCGACGGGATGTTCTTCGGGGCTGTGATCGAGCAGATGCAGCGCACCGCCCCGCACCAGCGCCGGCGCGGTCACCATCTCGGTATAGAGCAGCGCCTCGCGGCTGAGCAGCCGGTGCAGATACCGGCAATGGCGGTCCGTCCAGTCCATCATCGGGGCGACGGACAGTCTTGCGCTTCGGTTCAGGGCGTCCTTGGCCACGGGTGCTCCGCCTTGTTCAGTTGCCGCAACGCGCCCCGATGGCCGGCATCGGTCCGCGCGTCCGAGCTACGGGTTTACCGCGCCGGGTGCCCGGCGGCAATCGCGGCGGCGCGTCGGCTTGGGATGGCTCGGCCTGGGATGGTACCGCCTCCCCGGCTCGAACGGGGGACCTCTGGATCCACAATCCAGCGCTCTAACCAACTGAGCTAAGGCGGCACTTGGGGGGCCGTGTAGCCAACACCGCAGGCGATTGCAAGCGGATAAAACGCTCCCGTCCGAAGGAATGCGGCGCATCCCGATCATCCCGCGCCTGCTTGATTTCGCCGCCTTCACCGGGTAGCACGAGCGCCGCAGTGAACGGAGGCCGGCATGGGCATCAACACCGAACGCGACATCGAGGCGAATCTCCAGATCGGCCCGACCGACCGCGGCATGGTCCGCCTGTTCATCGAGGCCGACGGCGTCGAGATCCCGATGGATTTCGACCCCGAAGAAGCCGACGAGATCGCCGAGGAGATCCGCGCCGCGGCGCAGGCCGCCCGCGCGGTGGGTCAGCCCAGGAAAAAGTAGCGCCTATCCCTCGTCCCCGCTGTCGTCGAACAGCGCCGCGCCCGGATCGCGCAGCGCCTGCAACCTGCGCGCGGCGTGCGTGGCGAATTTCTGGATCATGGCCTTGCGGCGGGCGGGCGGCAGCTTGTCCTCGGGCGCCATGCGGATGATCTCGGCATCATAGGCGTCCGAAATGATGAGGCCGGTGTCCGGCGGCAGCAGGTCGGTCGGAAAGTCCACGTCAACCGCCCAGAAATAGCGGTCGCACCAGTCCAGATAGCCCTGCCACTTGGCATCCGACAGAAAATCGGCGCGGCTGGATTTGCATTCGATCACCCACAGCTCGCCCTTCGGACCCAACGCCATGACATCCACCCGCAGCCCCCGCGCGGGAACGAATTCCTCGACCGAGACGAACCCCAGGCCCCGCAGGTGCCGGGACACCCCGCGGGCGAGCTTCTGGCCGGGTTGCAGATCCAGTGTCATGCGGAAACTGTGAACAATCGGTGAACAAAAATCAACCCGATCACCCCTGTCCACGCGGGCACGGCCGGCGCGGCACCCCAATCATGACGCGGTAGACGGAAAAAGCGGCGGGACCACCAGGCAACCGTGCGGTTATGATTCCCGAGGACCTGTATGTACAGGTGGGCGCCGGGTAATCAGGCCAAGACCTGAACAGAGCCAGCTCCCTCGGAATTGTTTAAGGCCACTGGAATGCAACCTGTCACGCGAAGGGCAGAACCCGCCGCCGTCCATTTAGGCATGGCGCGCGTGCCGGGCAAGTCCCAACCTCGTGATCGGATGCGCGACCTGCGGTTGCCGGAACGCGGTCAGCGGCGGTCCTGTCCGCGCGGCGCGGCCGCCTCGGCCCGGACCGGGCGCAGCCGCCAGACCGCCGGCAGACCGCCGCGCGGGCCGTGATCCTCGCGTTCGGCCAGGGACATCACCGCCCAGGCGAACTGAACGCCGGCAAAGACGATGCCGTGCGCAAACCACAGCACGCCCACCGCCAGCACCCCCGCATCCGAGGTGGTGACCAAGTGCCAGAGGTTCATCACGTTGAGCCACAACAGCACCGCGACGAAGATCGCGGCAACCAGATAGCCGATGAGAACATTCTTGATGTAAAGTTTGACAAGCTCGGGCATGGCTTCCTCCAATGCGGAAAGGTTAGCACATGCCACCGCGCCGTCCAGGAAAATGTGCAGGATTCGGAATGTTCGGCGCATTGGTCGCACCCGGCCGCCCGGCACTGGCGCCGGCGCGGGCTCAGAGCGCACCCCCCCGCAGCCCCGTCCGGGCAAAGCCGGAGAAGAATTCGGCAAACCGGGTGCTGCTGGCCTCGGCCGCCGCCAGAACCTGCTGCCCGGTTTCGGTCACAGCATCGAACACCAGCGGCCGCATCGTCTCCCAGTCGTCGCTGCGCGCGTCATCCAGACGGAACATGCACTGCGAAACCTCGCGCAGCGGCCCGGCCGACGGCGCGGGGCGGTGAAAGGACATCCGGTCCCGCGTCATCGCCTGAACGAAGTTCGGCCGCCCGGACACGGCCATCGCCCAATTGCAGACCAGGAATTCGTGATACTCGTCCCCCGTATCCGCCCGCGCCCCGGACAGCACCGCAAAGCGCCGGGTTTCCTGCTCCAGCCAGTCCTCCCAGATCGACGAGGGCGCGATCCCCGCATGACGCATGGCCACGCAGATCTCGGCCAGCAGATCGACGTTCTGATCGAGAAAGGCAAGGATGCCGGCGAATTCCAGGCTCTTGGCCGCAGCCGCCGACAGGCCCGGATCGCGCCGGCCGTATTCGCTCAGGTAGAACACGATATGGGTCAGCTCATAGGCCGCCTTCTTGTTCGGCATGGCAAAGGTTTCGCTGCGATCCATGAAGAGCCGAAGCCGATCCTCCAGCCCGGCATCCTCGGGCAGCGGGTCGATTCCGCGCCGCAACATCAGCCGCCGCGCCTCGGCCCTTTGCAGATCGGACAGTTCCGCATCCGCCAGCCCCTCGCGCGCGGCCCAGCGGCACAGCGCCTCGCCCTTGTCGCCCGGCATGCCCAGATCCTCCAGATCCAGGCAGATCGACAGAAAGAATCGGTAATACTGGGGAAAGAACCCCAGCCGCCGCTCGATATCCGCATAGAAACCTTCATGCGGGGCCAGGGCATCCGGGCCGAGATCCAGCCCGGTGCATTCCAGAATGTTCAGCAGTTCGGCGTTTTCCTTCAGCCAGAAGACATCGTCGCCGAACCGGCGGTGGCGGGCAAAGCTTTCGACCAGCGCGGCGCGGCGCGCGGGCGCGCCCAGCCGCCGGGACGGGACGTTCAGAGCAATGACATTCGACATCCGTTTTCTCCTTTTCCCGAATGGCGTTCTCGGAACGCCCCGTCTCTGCGTCGCCGTGGCTGCCTCAGCCCTTGGTGCGAGCCAGACCCGAGGAGAACATCTGCGTTCCCTCGCCCGCCGTCACATCGCCCCGCGCAACCGGCGCCAGACCCGAGGAGAACATCTGCGTCCCCTCGCCCGCCGTCACATCGCCCCGCGCAACCGGCGCCAGGCCCGAGGAGAACATCTGCGTCCCCTCGCCCGCCGTCACATCGCCCCGCGCAACCGGCGCCAAGCCCGAGGAGAACATCTGCGTGGCATCCCCCATCAGCGCGTCGCTTCCACCGCAGGCGAGCCCCGAAGAGAACATCGAAGTCGCGTCCCCGTCATGGATGGAACCACCACCAGTAGTGGCAACGATGGCTTCGATGTCATACACTTTGTGTTGAGCGTTCATGGCAGACTTCCCTTTTCCCAAGTTGATTGCCCTTTCACGCTCGCACTTTTTACGGGTGTTTCAAGATTTTTTTCGCCTTAAACGGGAAGTTTCCGCAGTTGTCCACATCAAAAACGAGCCGCAAAAATTTGAGATACAACCATAAGGAGAGACTCCGCAAAGCCCGAAAAAAATTATCCACAGCGGCGCTCGAAACCGGAAAATCGGTTCCATCGCGCCCCGCGCGACGGCGAATCGCTCACGCCCGCAACCTGTCCCGCCACCGGGATTCGGCCTCTGATTCCCGCGCCCACGCGCTTGCCCCGGCCGTGTTCACCTGCGATAGATCGGCCCCGAGACCCCGGCCCGAACCTCACGGAGAGCCCAATGAAGATCGCCACCTTCAACATCAACGGGATCAAGGCCCGCGCCGCGGCGCTGTGCGACTGGCTGGACGCGGCGAAGCCCGAGGTCGTCCTGCTGCAGGAAATCAAGTCGGTTGACGCCAATTTCCCGCGCGAGCTGTTCGAGGACCGGGGCTACAACGTGGAAACCCACGGGCAGAAGAGCTTCAACGGCGTGGCGATCCTGTCCAAACTGCCGCTCGAGGACGTCTCGCGCGGGCTGCCCGGCGACGATGGCGACGATCAGGCCCGCTGGATCGAGGCGACGGTGGTGGGCAAGACCGCGCTTCGGCTGTGCGGCCTCTACCTGCCCAACGGCAACCCGGCGCCGGGGCCGAAATACGACTACAAATTGGCCTGGATGGAGCGCCTCCACGATCGCGCGCGCGCCCTGCTCGCCGCCGAAGAGGCCGCGCTGATCGCCGGCGACTACAACGTGATCCCCCAGCCCGAGGACGCCGCCCGGCCCGAGGCCTGGGAAAAGGACGCGCTATATCTGCCGCAAAGCCGCGCCGCCTTTCGGCGCATCCTCAATCTCGGGCTGACCGACGCCTTCCGCGCGCGCCATCCCGAGCCGGGGCACTATTCCTTCTGGGACTATCAGGCCGGCGCATGGCAAAGAAACGACGGGATCCTGATCGATCACATCCTGCTGACGCCGCAGGCGGCGGACCTGCTGAAGGATTCCGGCATCGACGCGCATGTGCGCGGCGGCGAAAAGCCCTCGGATCACGTCCCGGTCTGGGCCGAACTGGATCTGTGACCGCCGCGCGGGGGCCCGCGGTCAGCCGCGCCGGTCCCAGCGCGCCTCGAGCTTCTCGAGCGCGGCGATCCGGTCGGCGGTCCTGGGGTGGCTCATCAGCCAGGCCGGCGCAACGCCGGCGCGCGACTCGGTCAGCGCCTCCAGCTTGGCCAGCAGCGTCTTTTGCGGCCCGACGCCGATCCCCGCCTTGGCCAACAGAGCGGCGGCATATTCGTCGGCCTCGTATTCGTCCGACCGTGACAGCCCCGCCGCCAGAAGCGATGCGACCAGCGATGCGATCCATGCCCCGACGAACGGGATGAAGCGGCCCAGCACCATCATCAGCGCCGTGCGCACCGCGTTCTGCCCGGAAAAGTCGATCATTCGCCGCCGCGCATGACCCAGCGCCACATGCCCCAGCTCATGCGCGATCACGCTGGCCATCTCCTCGGCCGTGACCTCGCCGGCGCGGAACTTGCGATAGAAGCCGCGGGTGATGAAGATCCGGCCATCCGGCGCGGCCAGACCGTTCACCGGGTCGATTTCGTAGATATGGACAGGGATCCGCCGCACCCCCAGCGCCCGCGCCAGCCGGTCCGTCACCGCCCGCAGCTCCGGGTCGGCCAGTTCGGTGGAGCGCGCGTCCAGCTCGCGATTTGTCCGCCAGACCGAGAACCGGTAGGCGATCAGCGCATAGGCAATGGCCAGAAGGATCGGAGCGACGCGGATCATGGGTGAAACATGGGGCCTTGGGACGGCTCAGGCAAGCGCGCCCCCCTCGGCCCGGCAGGCGCCACGCCGGGTGTCACCGTCTCAGCCCGTCTCAGCCCGTCTCGGCCAGCCGCGCGACATAGCGCGCCAGCGTGTCGATCTCCAGATTCACCCGGTCGCCGACCTTCGCCTCGCCCCAGGTGGTCGCCTCCTTGGTGTGCGGTATCAGGTTCACGCCGAACCTGTCGCCTTCGACCTCGTTCACCGTCAGCGAAGTGCCGTTCAGCGCCACCGACCCCTTGGGCGCGATGAACCGGGCCAGTTCGTGCGGCGCGCGCAGGGTGACGCGGGTGCTGTCGCCTTCGTCCTGCAGCCCGATCACCTCGGCCACGCCGTCCACATGGCCGGACACGATGTGCCCGCCCAGTTCGTCCCCGACTCGCAGGGCACGTTCCAGGTTCACTCGCCGGCCCACGGTCCAGTCGCCCAGATTGGTCCTGTCCAGCGTCTCGGCGCTGATCTGGACGTCATACCACCCCTCGCCCAGGGCGATCACGGTGAGGCACACGCCGTCGCTGGCGATCGAGGCGCCGATGTCGATCGTCGCGATGTCATAGCTTGTGGCGATCCGCGCCCGCAGATCCCCTTTCCGCTCCAGTTCGGTGACGGTGCCGATATCGGTGATGATCCCGGTGAACATGCGCGTCTTCCTCCTGCCTTGGGTCCCCCGTCAGGTAACCCCGGCGCGGTCGCGGGGCAACCCCCCGTCCCCCCGCGTCCCCCCGCCGGCCCGCCTCGCCGTCCCGCTTGCGGCTGCGCCCCCCATCGGCCATAGTTTCGCCCAACCGAACGGTTAGGGTGCGCGACATGCCATTGTGGCGAAGAGGAGACGCGATGACGCAGAACGCCGCATCCGGGCGCCTGTTACTGTTCCTGCAGGGACCGCACGGGCCGTTCTTTCACGGGCTCGGCCGCATGCTGCGCGCCGCCGGCGCCGAGGTTCTGCGCGTGGGGTTCAACGCGGGCGACGAAGCCTTCTGGCCCGACCGCGCCAGCTATGTTCCCTTTCGCGATCCCCCGGAGGCCTGGCCCGAAACCGTCGCGGCGCTGATGGAGGACCGCGGCGTGACCGATCTGGTGCTCTATGGCGACACCCGGCCGATCCATGCCCAGGCGATCCGGGCCGCCCGCGCGCGCGACATCACCGTGCATGTGTTCGAGGAAGGCTACATGCGCCCCTACTGGGTGACCTACGAACGCGGCGGATCGAACGGAAATTCGCGCCTGATGGAGATGAGCGTGGAGGAGATGCGCGCCGCGCTGGCGCTGTCGGACATGGAGGCGCCGCTGCCGCCCGCGCATTGGGGCGACATGCGCCAGCACATGGTCTACGGCGCGCTCTACCACTGGTTCGTAATGTTCCGGAACGGATCGTATGCCAATTTCCGCCCCCACCGGGCGCTGACCGTGACCCAGGAATTCCGGCTCTACCTGCGCCGGCTGGCGCTGCTGCCGGTCCATGCGGCGGAACGCAAGATCGCCACCTGGCGAGTTCGCAACGGCGGGTTCCCCTATCACCTGGCGCTGTTGCAGCTGGAACATGACAGCAGCTTTCAGGCCCATTCGCCCTTTGCCTCGATGACCGAATTCCTGCAGGTGCTGATCGAGGGCTTTGCCGCCGGCGCCCCGCGCCATCATCACCTTGTCGTCAAGGCCCATCCGCTGGAGGACGGGCGCGCCCCGATCCGGCGCGATCTGGCGCGGCTGGCGCGCGAACACGGGATCGCGCACCGCGTGCACTATGTCCGGGGCGGCAAGCTCGCCCAGCTTCTGAACGAGGCGCGCACGGCGGTCACGGTCAATTCCACCGCGGGCCAGCAGGTGCTGTGGCGCGGCATCCCGATCAAGGTCTTTGGCCGCGCGGTCTATGCCAAGCCGGAATTCGTCTCGGACCAGCCGCTGCCCGAGTTCTTCGCCGCCGCGACCCGCCCCGACAGCCGCGCCTATCGCGATTACAGGCGCTTTCTGCTGGAAACCAGCCAGGTGCCCGGCGGGTTCTACTCGCGCCGGGGGCGGCGGCAATTGCTGCGCCATGTGGTGGACATGATGCTGTCGCCGCTCGACCCCTATGACGCGCTCAAGGCGGGCAAAGCGGCGCCTCGGCAACAGTTGCGCGCGGTGAGCTGACGCGCTGGCTACTCGGCGCTGGATTTTACAACGGGATTCCTGTAGCTTGCCTGAAAAAATCGAGGCAGAACCATACAGGTCGAGGAGACCGAGCAGTGAAATTCGCGTCCATCCCGTGGGCCAAGCCCGTATTCGTCTTGGCGGCGGCCAGCCTATTGGCGGCCTGCACGCTGCCGCGCCTTGGTCCGACCAAGAGCGAAATCTTTTCCGGTTCGGTGCAGAAAGAGGGCGACGCCTTCATCGTCGCCGTCAACGACCGCGTCACCCGCGCAACCGCGGTGGTGCCTGCGCTGGGCTTTTCCAGCAGCTTCACCAATGCCGGCAAGCTCACGCCCGACACGATCCGCCCCGGCGACGTGCTGGGCCTGACCATCTGGGAAAACGTGGATGAAGGTCTGCTGGCCACGGCCGGCACCAACGCCACGCCGCTGGAAGAAGTCCAGGTGGACAGCGAAGGCTTCATCTTCGTACCCTATGCCGGGCGTCTGCGGGCCGCGGGCAACACGCCCGAGCAGCTGCGGGTGATGATCACCGAAAAGCTCCAGGACCAGACCCCCGATCCGCAGGTCGAGGTGCGCCGGCTGGCCGGCGACGGGGCCACGGTGTCGCTGATCGGCACGGTCGGGGCGCAGGGGGTCTATCCGATCGAACGCTCCACCCGCACGCTGTCCACCATGCTGGCGCGCGCCGGCGGCGTCACGATCCGGCCCGAGATCGCGCAGATCACGGTGATCCGCGGCAATCAGCAGGGCCGCGTCTGGTTCCAGGATCTCTACGACAACCCCCAGCTGGACATTGCGCTGCGTTCCGGCGACCGCATCATCGTCGAGGAAGACACCCGCGCCTTTACCGCGCTGGGCGCGACCGGCACCCAGTCGCGCGTGCCCTTCGAGACCCAGGATCTGTCCGCGCTCGAGGCGCTGGCCCAGGTCGGCGGGCTTCTGTCGCTGTCATCGGACCCCACGGGCGTCTTCGTGTTCCGCAACGAACCGGCCGAGATCGCCAACCAGGTGCTGGGACGGACCGACCTTCAGGGCGCGCAGCGGATGGTCTATGTTCTGAACCTGACCGAACCCAACGGCATGTTCCTGGCCCGCGATTTCGTGATCCGGGACGGCGACACGCTCTATGTGACCGAGGCGCCATACGCACAATGGACCAAGTCCCTGTCTCTCATCACCGGCACGCTGACGCCCTTTGCCAGCGTCCAGACCCTGACCGGAGGGTGAGTGACAGCCGCAGCGATGCAACGGCCGGGGGCGCGCGCCCCCGGCTGTTCGTTTTCAACGGCGGCTTCCTTACCCAGCGCCGCATCCGCCGCATCCTCGACCTCGCCGGCTGGCAGATCCGGCTGGGCCTGCCCGGCCCCGGCGATGCGGTCGGCATCTGGGGGGCAAGCCCCACCGCCCGGCGCGGGCTGGCGGTGGCGCGACGACGCAACGCGCAGGTCGTGCGGATCGAGGACGCCTTTCTGCGCTCGCTCCATCCCGGCCGCGCGGGCGAGCCGCCCGTGGGGCTCCTGATCGACCGCGCGGGCGTGCATTTCGACCCGTCGTCCCCGTCCGATTTGGAAACGCTGCTGGCCACCGCGCCGCTGGACGACACCGCGCTTCTGGACCGCGCCCGCGACGCGATCCTGCGCCTGCGCGAAAGCCACCTGTCCAAATATTCCGCCTTTGACCCTGCCGCGCCCGTGCCGGCGCCGGGCTATGTGCTGGTGATCGACCAGACCCGCGGCGACGCCTCGGTTACAGCCAGCGGCGGCGGGCGTGCCCGCTTCCGCGAAATGCTGGTCCATGCGCAGGAGGAAAACCCAGGCGCCCGGGTGTTCATCAAGACCCATCCGGAAACCGCCGCCGGTTTTCGCCCCGGACATTTCGGCCCCGAAGATGCCACAGGCCGCGTCAGCCTGCTGACCGATCCCGTCAGCCCCTGGGCGCTGCTGGAAGGGGCCATAGCGGTCTACACCGTGTCCTCGCAGTTGGGGTTCGAGGCGATCCTCGCCGGCCACCGCCCGCGCGTCTTTGGCCAGCCCTTCTACGCCGGCTGGGGCCTGACGCAGGACGAGGCCCCCCCGCCCCGCCGCAACCGCCGCCTGACCCGCGCGCAGCTCTTCGCGGCGGCGATGATGCTCTACCCGATCTGGTACGACCCGTTCCGCGACGAGCGGTGCGAGCTGGAGCGCGTGCTCGACAATCTCGAGGCCCAGGCCCGCGCCTGGCGCGACGACCACGGCGGCTGGGTGGCCAGCGGCATTCGCCTGTGGAAGCGCCGCCCGATGCAGCGCATGTTCGGCCGGCACGGCGGCATCCGCTTCAGCGACAGCCCGCCGCGCGACACCACCCGCCGGCACATGGTCTGGGCCAGCCGCGCCGGCTCCGCACATGGCGGCGCCGTCCGCGTCGAGGACGGCTTTCTGCGCTCGCGCGGGCTCGGGGCGGAACTGGTGCCGCCGCTGTCGCTGGTGCTGGACGATCTGGGCATCTACTACGACCCCGCGCGCCCGTCCCGGTTGGAACGGCTGATCGCGCGGCGCGAAAATCTGCGCCCCGATCAACGCCGCCGCGCGGAACGCCTTATCGCCACTCTCACGGGGCGCGGGCTGAGCAAATACAATATCGGCGGCGGCCTGCCCGCGCTGCTCCCCGGCCACAAGGTACTGGTGCCCGGACAGGTCGAAGACGACGCCTCCGTCCTCACCGGCGGCGGCCAGATCCGCAACAACGCCGACCTGCTGCGCGCCGTCCGCGCGGCCCGCCCCAACGCGGTGATCGTCTACAAACCCCACCCCGACGTCGAAGCCGGCCTGCGCCCCGGCGCCATCGACGCCGGCGACCTGGCCGACATCGTCGCCCGGGAAGCCGATCCCGCCACGCTCCTCGACCATGTGGACGAGGTCTGGACCATCACCTCGCTACTGGGGTTCGAGGCGCTCCTGCGCCAGCTACCCGTCACCACGCTGGGGGCACCCTTCTATGCCGGCTGGGGTCTGACCACCGACCGCGGCCCCGTCCCCGACCGTCGCCGCGCCCGCCCCGATCTCGCAGGGCTGGTCCATGCAGCCCTCATCGACTACCCGCGCTATCTCGACCCCGTCACCGGCCAGCCCTGCCCGGTCGAAGTCGTCGCCGACCGCCTGGCCGCGGGCCGCATCCCCCGCCCCGGCCCCGCCAACCGCCTCCTGTCCAGGATTCAGGGCCTTCTGGCCAGCCACGCCCGTCTCTGGCGCTGACCCCGCACCCGCGTCGCGCGCGCAAAACCTCCCGCGCCAAGGCCGATCGCCCCTGCTTCTTTCTGGTCCCAAATACCCCCGCCGGAGGCACGCGCCGCAGGCGCGTCACCCGCTCACAGGATCTTGCCCGGGTTCATGATGTTGTCCGGGTCCAGCGCCGCCTTGATCGCCCGCATGTAGCGCGTGGCCGGCCCCAGCTCCTTCTCCAGATAGGCCCGCTTGCCCTGCCCGATCCCATGTTCGCCCGTGCAGGTGCCGTCCATCGAGATCGCCAGCTCCGCCAGCCAGGCCACGAAGTCCTCGGTCCGTGCCACCTCCTCTGGGTCGGACTTGTCCACGATCGGCGAGATGTGGAAATTCCCGTCGCCCACATGCCCTACCAGCGGCGCCAGCAGCCCCAGTTCCTCGGCCCGCGCGGTGGCCGCGTTCACGCATTCGGCCAACCGCGAGATCGGCACGCAGACATCCGTCGCAAACCCGGTGGCCCCGGGCCGCATCTGCAGCGCCGCCCAGTAGAAATCATGCCGCGCCTTCCACAGCCGGTTCCGCTCTTCGGCCGAACTGGTCCACTCGAAGCCCATGCCGCCCGTATCCTCGGCAATCGCGCCAAAGGTTTCGGCCTGTTCGGCCACGCCCGCCTCGGATCCGTGGAACTCCAGCAACAAAAGCGGCGTCTCGGGCAGATCCAGCCTCGAATAGGCGTTCACCGCCCGCACCGCCACCTTGTCCAGCAGCTCGATCCGCGCCACCGGAACGCCATACTGGATCGTCGCCATCACCGCCCTGCAGGCCGCATCCACCGTGGAAAAGGAACAGCGCGCCGCCGACATCGCCTCGGGGATGCCGTGCAGACGCAGGGTGATCTCGGTGATGAGCCCCAGCGTGCCCTCGGCCCCCACCAAAAGCCGCGTCAGATCATACCCGGCCGAGGTCTTCTTTGCCCGCTGCGCGGTGCGGATGATCTCGCCATCCGGCATTACCGCTTCCAGCGCGATCACGTTGTCCTTCATCGTGCCGTAACGCACCGCGTTGGTGCCGCTGGCCCGGGTCGAGGCCATCCCGCCCAGCGAGGCATTGGCGCCCGGGTCGATCGGAAAGAACAGCCCCTGATCGCGCAGATGGGTATTCAGCTGCTCGCGCGTCACGCCGGGCTGCACCACGCAATCCAGATCATCGGCATGCACCGCCAGGATCCTGTCCATCCGGCTGAAATCCACGCAGATCCCGCCCACCGGCGCGTTGACATGGCCTTCCAGCGAAGTGCCCGTGCCGAACCCGATCACCGGCACCTTGTGCGCCGCACAAACCTTGACGATCTCCGACACCTCCTGCGTCGAATGGGGAAACACCACCGCATCGGGCGGCTGGTTGTCGATCCAGGTGGTGGTGTGCCCGTGCTGCTCGCGGATCGACGCACCGGTCTGCAGCCGGTCGCCGAACGCCTGCCTGAGAATGCCGATCGCCGTCTCGATCCCGGTTTCGTTGCGCGGCAGGGTGGTAATCTGAACCATTCTCTCCTCCCAACGGCTCGCCGCCCCTTGTCTGGCACCGATCCCGGTGAAGGGCAAGCGCGGGCCTATTCGCCCAGGGCGATCCCCTCGCGCCGCGGATCCGCCCCGCCCTTCAGACCATCCCCGATCTCGATCGCATGCAGGCCCGAGTTCATCTCGCCCACCAGCACCTCATAGCCCAGCGCCTCCAGTTCGGACTTCAGCGCCTCGGCCCCCGGCCCGGCCTCGATGTCGTAGCGTCCGAACCGGTTCACCCGATGCGGCATCGCCACCGCCTGCTGCACGTCCATGCCCCAATCCGCCCAGGCGATGATCGCCTGCGCCACATAGCCGATGATCCGGCTGCCCCCGGGCGAGCCGATCGCCAGCGCCGGCCGGCCGTCACGCAGCACGATGGTCGGCGCCATCGACGACCGCGGTCGCTTGCCCGGCTCCAGCCGGTTGGCGATGGGCACCCCGTCCCGATGCGTGCGGAACGAAAAATCCGTCAGCTCGTTGTTCAGCAGGAACCCCCGCACCATCAGGCGCGAACCAAAGGCGTTCTCGATGGTGGTGGTCATGGACAGCACGTTTCCATGCCCGTCCACGATGGAAATGTGCGACGTCGAGGGGAATTCGATCGCCTCGTCATCCGCCCACATCGCGGCATGGTCCCAATCGGGCCGCCCCGGCGCGACCTCGGGCAAGGCATCGTCCCCCACCAACAGCGCCGCCCGCGCCTCCAGATAGGCCGGATCCACCAGCCCCGCCACCGGCATGGGCACAAAATCGCTGTCGGCCATGTAACGCCCCCGGTCGGCAAAGGCGAGCCTTGAGGCATCCCCGATCAGCCGCCAGCTCTCGGCGCTGTCGGGCCCCAGCGCCGCCAGATCGTAATGGTTCAACATTCCCAGGATCTGCCCCACCGTCAGCGCCCCGGAACTGGGCGGCCCCATGCCGCACACCTCGAACACGCGATAGGCCACGCAGACCGGATCGCGTTCGCGCACCTCGTAAAGCGCCAGATCCAGCGCCGACAGCACGCCGGGATTTCCCGGCGCCGTGCGCACCGTCCGCACGATATCCGCCGCGATCTCGCCCGAATAGAACGCCCGCGCCCCGCCCCGCGCCAGCGCCCGCAGCGTTGCCGCATAGGCCGGGTTGCGCAACCTGTCGCCCGCTTGCAGCGGCGCGCCGCCCGGCAGGAAATAGGCCGCCGTCGCCGGGAACCGCGCCAATCTCTCGGCATCGCGCCGCACCAGACCGGCCAGCCGGGGCGACACAGCGAACCCCTCGTCGGCCAGACGGATCGCGTCGGCGAACAGCGCGGGCCACGGCATCCGCCCCCAGCGCCGGTGCGCTTCTTCCAGCAGCGCCGGCGTACCCGGCGTGCCCACCGACCGCCCGCCCACCACCGCATCGAAGAATTTCAGCGGCTCGCCGTTTTCGTCCTGAAACAACGTCGGCCGCGCCGCCAGCGGCGCGGTCTCCCGCCCGTCCAGCGTGATCAGCCGCCCCGTCGCCGCGTCATGCCAGACCAGGAACGCCCCGCCGCCCAGCCCCGAGGACTGCGGCTCCACCAGCCCCAGCACGGCCTGCACCGCCACCATCGCATCCGCCGCACTGCCGCCGCGCGCCAGGATCGCCGCGCCCGCCTCGACCGCAAGCGGATTGGCCGCCGCCACCATCCACCGCCGGGCCTCGACCGGCTGCCCGGCCGCCTTCGACGCCAGCGCCCCGGCCACAGCCGGAGACTGCGCCACGGCCCCGATCCCCGCCGCAGCTTCCGGCGCCACCGCATCCGCCGCCTGCTGTGCCGCGCCCGCGCCGCCCAGCAACATGCCGGCCAGCGCGCAAACAAGACCCAGTTTCATGATATCGCCTCCCGATCACTGCCCCGCAGGGTAGCGCATCGCGATGCACCGGCAACAGATGATACGCGCGGAGGGCCTGTAAGCCGGATTCTGTTCCGGGGTTTCCCCCTTCGATGGCCATTCCTCTGGGACGCGCGTCACCGCGCGCCTCGTGCTGCCAACCCGACCCCTCCAGGCTGAAGCGGGCCCCGCGGCGGTCTCCGGTTGCCCGGACCGGTCCCGCGTGGGGGTCCTATTCGGCATTGCTCCCGGTGGGGCTTGCCGTGCCGGAACCGTTGCCGGCCCCGCGGTGGGCTCTTGCCCCACCGTTTCACCCTTGCCGCGCCGTGACGCGGCGGTCTGTTCTCTGTGGCGCTTTCCGTCGGGTTTCCCCGCCCGGGCGTTACCCGGCACCGTCGCTTCATGGAGTCCGGACTTTCCTCGAACCGTTCGGTCCGCGGCCATCCGGCCCTCCGCGCATCGCCCACATAGCGAGCCCGCCGCGCCGATACAATCCCCGCACGGTCTTCATCTTGCCCAAAAATACTCCGGGGTTTGGGGCAGAGCCCCAATACGCACGAAGTGCCGGAAACCTTGCGCCGAAGGCGCTCCGCCGAGAAACGCCCCGGTCAACAGGCCAGACCCAGCCGCTCCAGATGCGTCACGCTTTCCTCGACCCGGTCGAAATCGTTGATCTCCACGATCAGCCGCGGATTGCCCTTCACCCCGCTCAGCGCGGCAAACACAGCATGCCAGCCGATATTGCCGCAGCCCAGCGGCCAATGGCGGTCGGCATAGCCATCGGTATCCTGCAGGTGCACATGCGCCAAATGCGTCCCCGCGCTGGAAATGAACCGATCCGCCGGCGGCGCGCCGCAGACGGTGTGCGCCCAATGCGCATGCCCCGTATCGACCGACAGCCGCAGCGCCGGGCTGTCCGCCTGCTCGACAACCGCCCGCCGCAGGCCCGGATCGATGTCCTGAATGTTTTCCAGCACCAGCTCGACGCCCGCATCCTCGGCCCGCGCAATCGCCGGCTCCAGCGTCTCCAGAACCGCCCCGATCCGTCGTTCCCTGTTGCGCGGACCATTGTCCAGATTGTGGTGATCCCAATGGTCAAAGGGCGAATGCAGCACCATCTGCGTCGCGCCCAGCGCCTCGCACACGCCCAGCGCCTGATCCAGCCGCGCCTGCACGACCGGCCGGATCTCGCGATCCCGGACGTCCAGTTCGAACCCGGCAAAGGGGCCGTGGATCCCCAGCCGACCATCCCAACCGTCCAGCTTCTGCTTGGCGATGTCGATGAACGGCTCGGGGCTGCGCAGGATGTCGGCCATGCAGAATTCCGGCAGTTCCAGGTCGCGATCCTTCTCGAACAGCCAATCCCGATGACGGTCGAGATCCAGCACGCTCAGCTGCGCGCCTATGATCGGCAGTTCAGCCATTGCCCCGTCCTCCGCCTGGTTCAACCGCTCGGCATAGTCGCCGAATCTACGCCGCGCGCAAGGGCCGTGCCGATGCCTGAGCAAAGAAAAAGGGCCGCCCCAGAACCTAACGCATTTTTCGTTGCAGGACATAGATCTTGAAAGCCTGTCGGCTGAAATGCCGGCAGGCTTTTGATTTTACGCCATACTTCTACCAAATTCTCAAGTGAATAGCGGTCTCGTCTTGGGGAGTTGCTGCTCCGCTGGCGCAAGAATGCGCGCCTGCGGGGTTCTTTCAGCTTCGTTCTCACGAGAAATGGCAGAGATAGATCTGGCACGAGGTGCAACTTGACCCAAAAAGAAAGGGCGGGGCGCATGGTTAAAAGGCTGCCTCAACTGTCGCTCGCGCAGGTGTATCCAAGGGCGTTGGTCCCTATCAATCTCAACACATGCGGGGATCCGGACTGCGGCAACTTCGGAGTGGCTCCCTCGAACGTCCACGCGGGTTTTCGCGGCCCGAATGCCGGGCGGAAACGCTTTGAGGCTGGTGTATCGAATGCGGGGGTCACTGCCGGACTCGGACGGTACAAAATGAGCGGCCCGAGCCATCTGGACCTCGAACGTGTCTGGGATGTTCCGGAATATTCTGACGATCCACACATGTGGTCCGACGGGCGCGTGGAGCTATGCCCGGAAATGGGCGACGGGGTTTGAGAAGGCGGCGTATCGTGGCGGGTGCTGAAGCCTGCCAGAACTTCCAGAAGGAACGATACGCCATAAAGAACGATACAGACATCATCGCCCTGCGTCAGCCGGAATTTGAGGATGACCCGCTGACCGAGATTGCCCGGGACGGGGCGCGACGGAAGCTGGCGGCTGCGCTGCGGGTCGAGGCCGACACTTTCGTTGCGAGCCATGCCGAAGAGATCCTGCCGGACGGCCTCCAGCGTGTTGTGCGGCACGGCCATGGGCCGGAGCGCAGCATCCAGACCGGGATCGGCGCGCTCGCCGTTCGCCGCCCGAAGGTGCGCGACCGCGCGGTGCCCGAAGGTGCGCGACCGCGCGGCGGACGTGCCGGTCGGGAAGAAGATCCGCTTTACCTCCGCCATCCTGCCGAAAATGGGCGCGGCGCTCGAAGAGCCTCGATGCCCTGCTGCCCGTGCTCTATCTGCGCGGCATCTCGACGGGGGACTTTCAGGAGGCGCTGGCCGCAATCCCGCGAGGGACGCACCCAACCTGTCGCCCGGCGCGATCTCGCGGCTGACAGGGGAATGGCCGCAGGAATGCGACCTCCGGCAGCGCCGTGACCTCTCCGCCCGGCGCCAAGTCCACATCTGGGCCGACGGTATCTACCTGCAGGCTCGGATGGAACCGCAAGCCGAGTGCATGCCGGTCATTCTCGGGGCCACGCCGGAGGGAAAGAAGGAACTCGTCGGCTTTCAGGTCGGCATGCGCGAGAGCGCGCAAAGCTGGCGCGAATTTCTGGTCGACATCAAGGCCCGCGGTCTTGCCGTTCCGCCCCGGATCGCCGTGGGCGAAAGGGCCATGGGGCTCGGACAGGCGCTTGACGAGGTCTTTCCGGGGACGCGTCATCAGCGCTGCCGGGTCCACAAGACGGCCAACGTGCTGAACAAGTTCCCGAAGTCCATGCAGCCGGCGGTCAAGGCCGACCTGCGCGAAATCTGGCAGGCTGAAACCCGTGCCGCGGGCCAAACCGCCATGGACACCTTCGTCGAGAAATACGGGGCCAAGTATGAAAAGGCGGTGGCCTGCCTGATGAAGGACCGCGAAGCCTTGCTCGCCTTCCATGACTTCCCCGCCGAGCACCGGGATCACCTGCGCACCAGCAATCCCATTGAAAGCGTCTTCGCCACCGTTCGGCACCGAACCGTGCGAACAAAGGGGGCGCTGTCGCAGAAGGCGGCGAAGCTGATGGTCTTCAAGCTCGTTCAGGCCGCCGCCAAAGCCTGGCGCCGCCTGAAAGGCGCGAACCAGTTGCCTTTGCTCATCGAAGGCGTCACATTCACCGACGGCGTCGCCGCGAGCGCCGCCAAAAACCGCGCCGCCTGATCACGCCGCGTCACCCAATATCCCGCATAGCTCGGCTACGATTGAGTAAACGGCTGGGCCCCAGGGCAGCCCCTGATCCGATCCGTTTTTCCGGAAGGGGTCTCGTCGCCTTGCTCAGCGCACGACATGCACCGCGCATTTGGCGTGGCGCACCACCTGAGTCGCGGTCGAGCCCAGCAGCAGATCCTGCATGCCGGGGCGGTGCGACGCGATGATGATGAGATCCGGCTTGTTGGTTTCGGCCCAATCCAGGATCGACCGGCCCGAATGGCCCTCGATCACCAAGCCCTTGGCGTTGGGCAGTTTCGCCGCCATTTCGTCCAGCTCTTTCTGGATCGCCGCACGTGCCTCGGTCAGATAGTCCGCCGGCATGTAGGAAATGGCATAGCCCGGAATGTGTTCGACCACATGCAGCAAGGTGATCTCTGCATCGGGCGTGGCCAGCTTCTCCGCGATCTTGAACGGCCCCGACACGTCCCGTTCGGCGTCAAAGGAAATCGGGATCAGGATCTTGTGGTACATTCTGTCTCTCCCAGTCTGTTCTTTTGCATTCTGAACCGCTCCAACGGCACCGACCTTGACTCAAGTCATGTCGGACCAAGGCTGTTCCGACCGCAACACGTCGCGCCAATTTCTACCATCGAGGGCGCGCGCGGGCCGAAACCATTTTCGCCGAGCGGCAGATCTCAGTCGAACACCTCCACCACGTCATACATGACCGGCTCGAAGCTCTTGCACAGCTCATTGATCTTGCGGTTGCGCTCTCGCATCTCGGGCGTCCGGAGCATCGCCAGGAAATCCTCGCGCCGTTCCCACTGGGAATAATTGGCAATCCGGGTCTGAGCGTCGTTCACATGAAGCCCCGCGCCGATGAATCCCGGCTGTTTCGAAATGAACGCCGAATAGGCGTCAACCAGCGCATCAAGAAGATCCTGGCAGGTGCCCGGCGTGGTGTCGAACGTGGTGATGACGGTCTGGAAATCGTTGTCCTTGGCAATCTTCGGCATCTGCTCCTCCTTCGGTGTTTTCAGCCTAAGCGATGAAACCCGCCCAAGAACAGGGATTTCTTTTCGTGAACGCGTTGAAATCAGACCCTTTTGCCGGCCGGAGCAGCCAGTCCCGCCCGGACGGTAACGAATGATTAACCAAACGCCGCCCAACGTCTCTTGACGAAGGGAGAGCGATGGGGCGGGTTCTGTTGGCCGCATTTTTGTGGGTTTCGGTCGCCGGCACGGCGACGGCAGGGGCGTGGCTGCAACAGCCCGGCCGGGCCTTTCTGGCGGTCTCGGCGACGGGATACGCCCGACCCGGAAGAGCCGACATGATGTCCAGCCTCTATGCCGAATACGGACTCCTGCCCCGGCTGACGGTTGGGCTGGACGTCAACGGCCACGCCGCGATCGCCTCGGGCTCATCGGCTCACGCGCTGCTGTTCGCCCGTCTTCCGCTGTCCGCTCCGGATCGGTCGCTGCGCGCCGCGGCCGAGCTCGCCCTAGGCGCATATCACGCAAACCACCGATCGCGACCGATGCTGAGGCTCAAGGCGTCGCTCGGCTCCGGCTTCTCGTCCTTGGCGGGGCCCGGCTGGCTCAACCTGGGCGCCGAATACGAACGCATCCGCGCGGACAGAGCGGCCTACAAGCTGAATGCCGCCATCGGCCTGTCGGACGGCCCGACCATCCGCCCCCTTCTGGAAATCGAGACATGGAAACGCCGCGACACGCCCCTGATTTGGACGGTCACTCTCTCGGCAATGTGGGACCGGGGACCGGCCACGACCTGGCTGATCGGGCTGCGGCGCAGATCGCCGGACGCCGCTCTGGGCGTCCGGCTGGCCTTGTGGCGACGGTTCTGAACCGCACCCCGGATCAGGTGTCCATGCGCATGACGACCGACACCTCGCCCTTGACCGGCTCGGGCCAAACCAGCGAGATCTGGTCGTGCCTTGGCCCCTGCCTGAGGTTGACGAACGGCATGTCGTGAAGGTCCGCGTTCGATGCGGTCCGGATCGAGCCCAGCAGCGACACGCCATCCACAAACCGCGCCTGTCCGCCAAAGGGCAGCTCGCCGGCGGGGTCGATCACCCAGGTCGCAGCTGGCGTCGCCTGCTCATACCGGATCCGCAGCGGGTTCGCGGCCTGATAGGTGACCGAATAAAAGGTATTGCCGGTGAAGAACACGTTCTTGCTGCGGCCAAAGTCGAGATCGGCAAAGCTGGTGTCCACCCGCTCGACCCGGTCGATCGCGCCGTTGATGCTTCGGAACGTATTGCCCGACACGGTAATGCCGTTCAGGAAATGCCCGGTGCCGTAGGGCTTGATCACGATATAGCTGAACCACGGCGCGACATCGCCCGACAGAAAGATGTTGTCGGTGATCGACATGGCGCTGAACGAGTATCCGGACACGAAATCCGGCGCCGGGTCGCGCTCGTTGGTCCACTCGATGAAGCAGTTGTCGACATAGTTGCCGGTGATCGTGGTGCTGGTATAGGTGCCGATCACGATCAGCCCCGCCGACCGCACCCCGCCCGGCACCGTGTCGCCCTGAAAGAAATGGTTCCCGATCACCACGCTGTTGTCGCCGCCCAGCACCGCGAAATGGCGGAACTTCGTGGCCCGGTTATTGCGTAGCTTGACGTCGTTTGCATTGGTGTTCAGCGCGATCGACGTCCGATCCGGCACATCCAGCGGCTCTTCCGCCGACAGGAACTGGCAGCGGTCGATCAGCATCCCCTGACAGCCGGAGCCGATCGAGGTGATGCCGCGGTCCCTTGGCCGGCTGATATAGCAGTCCCGCACCTGAAAGGTGCTGCCTGACGGGGCCAGCCGGATCCCGCTGCACAGCCCGTTGCACTGGAACTCGATATCGTCCAGCACGAACTTGCTGAGCTGGCTGAACCCGCTGAAGTCCAGCAGATAGCGGAAATCGCGGAAGGTAAAGATCTGGGTGCCTTCGGCGTCCGACAAGGGCGCGCTCAGCGTGATCTCCTGCGCGCCGACATTTTTTGACCGCACATAGACCTCGCGCCCCACGCCCGCGCCCTCGACCAGCGCGCCCACCGGCACGTTGGCCACATTGACCACGCCGGTCAGCTTCTTTGCATCGCTCGCCGAATAGGTCGCCTGCGATGTCACCACCTGCGTGTCCCAGGCCGCCGATCCGATCGCCTCGAGCTGGCCGTTGCGGATCACCCGACGCGTAGCATAGCTGGACTTGTTGGGCACGGCTGCGGCCATGTCGATCGGTGCCGTCACCCCGACCTTGAGTCCGCCCATGTCGAGCGATTCGTGATCGGCATTGTTCAACAGGGCCTGGAACGCCTTCCTGAAGGCCAGCTCTTCGCTGCCGAAGGCCGCGACATACGAAGGCAGATCGAAATTCCGCGTCAGCAGCAGCATCTTGTCGTCGGGCATGGTCACCGTGCCCACGAACACGGTTTCGGCGCTCATGCTCACCGTTTGGCCCAGAAAATACGTGCCCTCGGGAACCAGCACTTTTCGCCCGTCGGCTGCGGCATCGGCGGCCTGGAACGCGGCGCTGTCATCGATTGTGCCGTCGCCCACCGCGCCATAGTCGCGCACGTCCACCACGTTCAGCATGTTGCGCAGGAACGCGCCTGTGATGTCCCGGATCTCGATGTCGTCGATCCGCACGACACCGCCGTTCGCCCCGATCAGGTCCAGCCCGAAATGGCCGATCTGCGCCTGCGGACCCCAGACCATGTCCACCCCGCCGCGCGCGCCCGTGCCGACGATGGCGCTGACCTCGACCACCTTGCCGTAATCGGTGAGCGGCACCGCGGGACCGGTTTCCACCACGCCCGCCACATGCGCGCCGCCTCCATCCCCGGCCCAGCCCGCGATCCGCACCGAAGGCAGGTTGCCGCTGATCGCCTTCACCCGCGCGGTGATCTGCAGATAGCAGCCCGGCAGGATCGGCGTGTCGCCCATATAGCGCAGCTTTTGCGTCGATTGCGTCTTCTGCATCTCCAGACAGCCGCCGAAATCCTGATCCGCCGGCACGAATACCGCGTTCGTCGCCCCGGCGTAGGTGTCCGATCCCGGCGTGCCGTCTCCGCTGGACCATATATCCAGACCGTTTTCGAAAGCCGGCGGCATCAGCTGCAAACCGTCGGTGATCGCCTTGTTCATCCCTATCCCCTTCGCTCAACCGCCCGCGAACCTGCTGCCCTTGGGCGTTCTGACCTCGCTCCGGGCCGCCCCGGACAGGGCACAGGGAATAGGCGGCAGGGATGAACGCCCGCTGAGCCCACCGTCACGGTGGGAGCGCAACAGGGTTACAGAACGAAGCGAAAGGCCCGTTTCAACTCGGCCACGCCGTCGCCGGTCATACCAGCGGCCATGGGCAAGGATTATCCGCTCGGGGCTCCAGCCGATCATCGTCTCGACCGCAGCGCGCAATTCGGCCCGTCCCTTGCGAAAGGTCAGACGCATGTCGCGCGGCATCGACCCGTCCGGATCGGCAATGCCGCCCAGCCGCAGCAACGGCCGCATCCACCACGGGCATTTCGACGGCTCGAAATTCTCGATCAGATCCGTCAGGATCAGCGTCCGCGATGCGCAATGAAAAAACACTACTTCGCGGTGAACCGCGCTGCCCTTCACCATCATCTGGTCGATCTGCCCGGCCCATTCGGGCGGCGCGGCGTCCCCCAGTTCATGATCGAAGCGCAACGCCTTGCCGTGCCTGCGCGCCCTTTGCAACACGCCCGGCGCGGCCCAGGCCTCGGCCTCTTCGAACGCGGCCTGCCAGTATTCGACCCAGGCATAGTGGATCCAGTTCGGCGCGATCAGGTGCCTGACCGGGCCCAGCGCGCGCAGATCGGCGACCAGATCCTCGGTCAGATGCGTCGGCGAATGCACCCACAGGTCGCCATTGTGCAACCGCACCACGGTCGCCCGCGTCGGAAACGGCATGCCGTAGAACCGGATCGCCGGGCCGTCGATGATCCAGATGTCCGGCGCCACCGGTTTCAGGAAGTTCAGCGGCTCATAGCCGGTCATGGCGGCACCTCCCTTGGTTCCGCCGCCATGATAGGCGCAAAGCTCGGTTCAGACCAGTTCCCCCGCCAGCGCCTTGTCGATCAGCGCGATGGTTTCCTGCACGCCGTAAAGCGCGATAAATCCGCCGAACCGCGGTCCCTGCGACGCCCCCAGCAGCACTTCGTAAAGCGCCTTGAACCAGTCGCGCATCGGATCGAACCGCTCGCGCCCGACGGCATAGACCACCGATTGCAGCGCCTCGTCCTCGACCGGCCCGTCATAGGCGGCCAGCGCCTCGCGCAGCGCCTGCAGGGCCTCGCGCTCCTTGTCGGTGGGCGCGCGACAGACCCGGTGCGGCTTGACGAAATCGTTGTAATAGCGCACCGCGTATTCGGTGGCCTTGTCGAGATCGGGATGCGTTTCGGGGCTGGCCTCGGGCGCATAGCGGCGGACAAAGCCCCACAACGTCTCCTTGTCCTCGGCGCCGGACACGCTGGCCAGGTTCAGCAGCATTGCAAAGGGCACGATCAGCGTCGATTCCGGCACGTCCCCGTTGTGGATGTGCCAGACCGGATTCGCCAGTTGCGCCTTCAGATCCTGCTTGGGAAAGGCGCGCAGCTGCTGGTGGTATTCGTCCACCGCCTTGGGGATCACGTCGAAATACAGACGCTTGGCGGTCTTGGGTTTCTGGAACATGAAATAGGCCAGGCTCTCGGAGCTGGCATAGGTCAGCCATTCGTCGATGCTCACCCCGTTGCCCGAGGACTTGGAGATCTTCTGCCCGTTCTCGTCCAGGAACAGTTCATAGACGAAATGCTCGGGCGGCCGCGCCCCCAGCACCCGGCAGATGCCGTCATAGATCGGCGTGTTGGTGGAATGGTCCTTGCCATACATCTCGAAATCGACGCCCAGCGCCGCCCAGCGCGCGCCGAAATCGGGCTTCCACTGCAATTTCACATGCCCGCCCGTCACCGGCAGCGTCCATTCCCGCCCTTCCTCGTCGTCGAAGGTGACCGTGCCCTTGCGCGCGTTCACCTCCTTCATCGGAACGTAGAGCACCCGGCCCGTTTCGGGGTGGATCGGCAGAAAGATCGAATAGGTCTGACGCCGCTCCTCGCGCAACGACTTCAGCATGATCTTCATGATGTCGTCGTAACGCTCGGCCGCGCGCAGCAGGATCTCGTCGAAGCGGCCCGACTTGTAGAACTCGGTGGCGCTGATGAATTCATATTCGAACCCGAACGTGTCCAGGAACCGCCGCAGCATGGCGTTGTTGTGATGGCCAAAGCTTTCATGCGTCCCGAACGGATCGGGCACGCTGGTCAGCGGCTTTTGCAAATGCTCGCGCAGCATCTCCTGGTTGGGCACGTTGCCGGGCACCTTGCGCATCCCGTCCATGTCGTCGGAAAAACAGATCAGCTTGGTGGGAATGTCGCTGATCCGCTCGAAGGCATGGCGGATCATGGTGGTCCGCGCGACCTCGCCGAAGGTGCCGATATGCGGCAGGCCGGATGGGCCATAGCCCGTCTCGAACAGCACATAGCCCTTTTCGGGCGGCGCCTTTTCATAGCGTTTCAGAACCCGGCGCGCCTCTTCAAAGGGCCAGGCTTTGGACGCAAGAGCGGCTTCGCGCAATTCGGACATTTCGGTCTCCACGGATCATGGGGCCGCGCACCCCGCGCGGACCTCGCCGCTACCTATTGTGCCGGGGCCAGCCCGTCAATATTCTGCACCGCAACATCAGCCCTCTCAGGAAGGAGGCCCCCTTGTCCCGGACCGACCCCAAGGTGCTCAGCACCCAGGATTGCCTTGTCGCCACGATGATCGCCGTCTCGGCGTCCGACGCGAATATCCGGACCGCCGAACTGATGAAGATCCAGGCCGCCGTCAATCACCTGCCGATCTTTGCCGACTATGACATCGACGGCATGAAGCGCATGTCCGAACTGGTCTTCGAACTGTTCGAACAGGAGGACGGGCTGGACGCCCTGTTCGGCCTGATCCGCGCCAACCTGCCCGAGCGGCTCTATGAAACGGCCTATGCCCTGGCCTGCGACGTGGCCGCTGCCGATGGCACTCTGGCCGAGACGGAGCTGCGCCTGCTCGAAGAAATCCGCTATGAGCTGAACATCGACCGCCTGCACGCGGCGGCGATCGAACGCGGCGCGCGCGCGCGGCACATGACCTGAGGCCCCGGTCCCTCAGCTTGCATCGAAAACCGTGCCCCAGCGACGAATGAACCGCTGTTGCAGCCCGCGCGCCCGCCGCAGCCAGAGGCGGACGCCTTTCGGCACCTCGCCGTCATCCGGGTCGATCCGCGCGCGCGCCTCCAGATCCGCCGACAGGATCGCAAAGGCCAGTTCCGCCCCGCCCACCGTGGTCACGAACCCGGCCAGGCCCGAGACGAAATTCAGCGTTCCGGTCTTTGCCTTCACGGTGAGCGGGCTGTCCTTGATCCGCCGCCCGCGGTCATCGCGGACATGGATCTCTTTCAGCAGCGGCGTCAATTCGCCCCGCTGCCGCGCCGCCAGCAGCACGCGCAGAAGATCGCGCACCGTCGCCCGCGATTCTCCCGACAGCCCGGAATGATCCGCCATTCGCACCGTCGCGGCACCGTAACGGGTCGCGACCCAGCGGTTCATCTCGTCCGCCGAATCCCGCAGTGACCCGGGCACCGCCCCACGCGCGGCGGTCGCGGTCAGGCCGACCATTTCCGCCGTCAGATTGTTGGAATATTTCAGCATTCCGCGCAGAATCTCGCGCAACGACTCGCTGTCATGCTTGACCAGCAGCCGCACGCCCGGCGGCAGATCACGGATCACCTCGGCCGGCTCCAGCACAATCCCCTGCGACCGCGCAAGCGTGGCGAACACGTCACCGGCATAGAGCGCGGGCTTGCGCACCGGCAACCAGCGCGCGCCCCCCTTTCCCAGCGCGGCACGGGCCACGGTCCAGTTCTCGGCCCGCTCGGCTTCGGAATAGGTATAGACCGGCGCCTTGCGATCCACGACCGCCATGCGCGCCATCTGGACGTCGGGGCGAAACCGCGCGGTGCGCGCATCCATCGTCACATTGTAATCCGCGCCGTAATCCGCGCCCTCGCGCTTCCACTCGAAATGCACGCGGTTGTAGTTCAGCGCGATGCCCGATACCGCCGGGCTGTAACCCAGTTGCGGCGGCTGCGACGGGTCGATGCTGCGAATGAAGGGCAGCGCGCCGTCATGCACCAGAAACCGCCCCCGCACCTCGCGCAGGCCCGTGGCCTTGAGCCCCGCCGCCATCTCGGCCAGCGCCTCGGTATCCAGCGTGGGATCGCCGCCCCCGGCCAGGATCAGATCGCCCTCCAGAATGCCGCCCTTGACCGGCCCCGCCGCCAGAAGCCGCGTGCGGAACCGGAACTCCGGGCCCAGCCGGTCCAGCGCATAGAGGGTCGTCAGGATCTTGCCCACGCTGGCGGGCGGCAGTGCGGTGTCTTCGTGATGACCTTCCAGAACGTCTCCGGTGGCCGCGTCTGCCACGACACAGGCCACATCGCCCGTCAGCCGCGACCGCGCGACCAAAGCCTCGATACTGTCCCGTGCCGCCTGCTGAACATCCCGGCCACCCCGGATCCGCGGCCTCGGCGACAGCTCCGGCGCGCCGGCCACGCCCGCACACGGCAACGTCAGAATGCCGCCCAGCGCGGCCAGAACGAAACGCCGCGTAAACCCCGCCTTCCTCATGCGGCCATCAAACTCCAGCCCGCCGGATCTTGCAACCCGGCCGCCGGCCGACATCGTCCGCATCCCATTTCCCGGCGGCACGGATCGCGGTCGAGCTTTCGGCCACCATCGGCACGTTGACGAAACACCAGGCCGGCGGCGTGGCCCGGCCCAGGAGATGGCTGGCCGTCGCGGCGATCCGGTATCGCCGGTAAACCCTCGCGGCCATCGACACGCGCGCCGAGATCCGCTGTCCCGGCCGCGCCAGCACGCCAACCGGCACGCTGTCCATGATGTCGCGCCAGTCCTTCCACAGATGCAGCTGCGCCAGGTTGTCGGCCCCCATCAGCCACACGAACCGCACCCCCGGATACCGCGCCCTGAGCGCGCGCAGCGTGTCCGCCGTGGCGCGCGTGCCCAGCCGTGCCTCGACATCCGTGATCTCCACCCGCGGATGGCGCATCACCGCCCGCGCCGCCGCCATCCGGCGCGCCAGTGGCGCCGGACCGTGCTCTTTCAACGGGTTACCGGGGCTCACCAGCCACCAGACCCGGTCCAGCCCGAACCGGCGCAGCGCCTCGCGCGTGATATGTGCGTGGCCCTCGTGCGGCGGATCGAACGACCCGCCGAGAAGCCCGATCACCTGTCCCGGCAAGGCAAGGGGAAACTGATTCTTCATCCTCTGGACACGCTCCGGCAGCCACGGCATTTCTGCGGGAATAGCGTCTGCGGGGCGACTGCGCCACCACTTGCTCCGACGCGCACAAGCCACTAGTTACCGCGCAAACCGCAATTCCATCACCCCAAGGACCGCAGCCAATGGCCTCTTACCAATACGTCTATCACATGCACGGGGTCTCCAAGACCTATCCGGGCGGCAAGAAATGCTTTGAAAACATCAACCTCAGCTTTCTTCCGGGCGTCAAGATCGGCGTCGTCGGCGTCAACGGCGCCGGCAAGTCCACTCTCTTGCGGATCATGGCCGGGATCGACACCGAATTCTCGGGCGAGGCCTGGGCCGCCGAAGGCGCCCGCGTCGGCTATCTGCCGCAGGAGCCCGAACTCGACCCCGACCTGAACGTGCGCGGCAACGTGATGGAGGGCGTCAAGGCCAAGAAGGCCAAGCTCGACCGCTTCAACGAACTGGCCATGAACTACTCGGACGAAACCGCCGAGGAAATGGCCCAGCTTCAGGACGAGATCGACGCCGAAGGGCTGTGGGATCTGGACGCGCAGATTGACGTGGCGATGGAGGCCCTGCGCTGCCCGCCGGATGATGCGATGCCGGATCAGCTTTCGGGCGGCGAGAAGCGGCGGGTGGCGCTGTGCAAGCTGCTGCTGGAACAGCCCGACATGCTGCTGCTGGACGAGCCGACCAACCACCTGGACGCGGAAACCATCGCCTGGCTGCAACAGCACCTGATCGACTACAAGGGCACCTGCCTGATCGTCACCCACGACCGTTACTTCCTGGATGACATCACCGGTTGGATCCTCGAACTCGACCGTGGCCGCGGCATCCCCTACGAAGGCAACTATTCGGCCTGGCTGGAACAGAAGGCCAAACGCCTGGAACAGGAGGCGCGCGAGGACAAGAGCCGCCAGAAGACATTGGCGCGCGAGCTCGAATGGATCCGCGCCGGCACCAAGGCGCGCCAGTCCAAGCAGAAGGCCCGGATCGAACGGTTCAACGAACTGGCCGGCCAGTCCGAGCGCGAAAAGATCACCCGCGCCCAGATTGTGATCCCGCGCGGGCCGCGTCTGGGCTCCAAGGTGATCGAGGTGAACGGCCTGTCCAAGCATGTGGGCGACAAGCAGCTGATCGAGGATCTGTCCTTCAGCCTGCCGCCGGGCGGCATCGTCGGCGTGATCGGCCCCAACGGCGCGGGCAAGACCACTCTGTTTCGCATGCTGACCGGGCAGGAGGCGCCCGATACCGGCACGATCGAATACGGCGACACGGTACAGCTGGCCTATGTGGACCAAACCCGCGACGCGCTGGACCCCGACAAGACGGTCTGGGAAGAAATCTCGGGCGGGGCCGAGATCATTGACTTGGGCGACGCGCAGGTGAACAGCCGCGCCTATTGCTCGTCCTTCAACTTCCGCGGCGGCGACCAGCAGAAGAAGGTCGGCCTGCTCTCGGGCGGCGAGCGCAACCGGGTGCACATGGCCAAGCTGCTGAAATCGGGCGGCAACGTGCTGCTGCTGGACGAGCCGACCAACGACCTGGACGTCGAGACGCTCCGCGCGCTCGAGGACGCGCTGGTCGATTTCGCCGGCTGCGCGGTGGTCATCAGCCACGACCGGTTCTTCCTCGACCGGATCTGCACGCATATTCTTGCCTTCGAAGGCGATGCGCATGTGGAATGGTTCGAAGGCAACTTCGCCGATTACGAGGAAGACAAGAAACGCCGCCTCGGTCCCGATGCGCTGGAACCCAAGCGAATGAAATACAAGAAGTTCGCGCGGTAACGGGCCGATGACGACCGGGCGGCGCCGCGCGCCGTCAGGCAGGGAACCGCCCGGTTTCATCGCGTCAGTTACATTCCATTTCCACAATATGTCCTTTCCTGCATACTTCACCCCGCGGCACCCCGCCGCGGGAATGGGAGGAGAAGCATGACCGGCAGAACGCTTTCGGGCCTTGTTGCCATCGCCGCCATGACGGCAACCGCCGCCACGGCGGATATCTACATCCGCAACGGTGAAGAGCAGGTGGAGGTTTCCGAAAGGGGCGGCCTGCTCTACTGCACCCGCCTGTCGGACGGCTACGAGATGTGCAACGGCATGAAAAAGGCGGACGATGGCTCCTGGCGCGGCAAGAAGATGAAACACCCCGACATGCCGCGCTGGATGAGCTTCAACGGCACCGTCACCTTCAGCGAGCGCGGGCTCAGGATCAAAGGGTGCACTCTGGGCATCTGCGACAGCGAAACCTGGAGCCGCCAGAACTAGCCCGAATTGCAACGAACGGCCCGGTCAGTCGGGCCGTCGCTCTCAGGCCTGCACCCAGCCCACGATCTGCGGCTCGCGCATCGCGCCCGACTGGCGTTTTGCCTCGCGCCCGCCCTTGAACTCGATCATGGTGGGAATCCCGCGAATCCCGTATTTCGCGCCCGAGGCCGGGTAGTCCTCGGTATTCAGTTTCACCAGCCGCGCCTTGCCCTTGAGCGTCTGCGCGGCCTTGGCAAATTCCGGCGCCATCATCCTGCACGGCCCGCACCACGGCGCCCAGAAATCGACCACCAGCGGCACCTCGTCAGTGCGCGCGGCCTTTTCCATCGTCGCCAGATCCACCTCGACCGCCTTGCCCGGCATCAGCGGCGCGCCGCAGGTGCCGCATTTGGGGTTGGCGTCCAGCTTTTCCTCGGGCACCCGGTTCACCTGGCCGCAATCCAGACAGGTCACTTTCTTCCCAGCCATTTCAGCTTTCCTTGCGAAAAACACATTCGATTTCCGATATAGGACGAAAGAACCCGTCCGCAACGGGACATTTCCGCCGCGTCAGCGAAATTGGTCCTTGTGTTTCCCGGCCGAATACACCATCTGTCCTCTTGCTACCGTTATCTTGTCGACCAAACTGTCTCCCTTACGGCGTTCAGTCTCTCGATTCAGACCAACGACGCCGGGCTGTCGCACTTCCGCGGACAGCAATTTCTAAAGGAGACCACGGATATGGCCAACGGCACCGTGAAATGGTTCAACACCACCAAAGGTTATGGCTTCATCGCACCCGAAGGCGGGAGCCGCGACGTTTTCGTCCACATTTCTGAAGTCGAGCGCTCCGGCCTGACCGGCCTGGCCGACAACCAGAAAGTGACCTTCGACATCCAGTCGGGCCGCGACGGCCGCGAAAACGCGACCAATATCGCGCTGGCCTGACGGCGCGCCGGCCTGTCAACGGGTCGGATGATTTGCGACGAGGCGCACTGCGCCTCGTCTTTTTTTTCGGCAATGTTTTTTCGGCAATGCCCGATTCATTCCGGTTTCGTCGCACTTTCACACCGCAAAGCCCCTGCCCGAGCGGTCAGCGCGAACGCGCGCGTTCGACCAGTTCCAGAACCTTCGGCCCCATTGCCCCGACGATCCGCGCCACGCCTTCGGCATTGGGATGGATCGCATCGGGCTGCAAATAGGCCAGCACGGCGGCGGGATCGCTGCCCTGAGGCGCGATACCGGCCAGAAAGTTCGGAAAGAACAGCGTGCCATGCGCCTCGGCCAGTTCGGGATAGATCGCATCAAAGGCGCGCTTGTAATCCTCGCCATAATTGCCAGGGGCCTTCATGCCGACCAGCAGCACCGGCACGCCCGCCGCCTCGGCCGCCGCCAGTATCGCCTCGAGATTTGCTCGCGTGGCTGCGGGATCGATCCCGCGCAACAGGTCGTTGCCGCCCAGGGCCACGATCAGCCCGTCCACCTCGGGCGTAAGCGTCCAGCCGATCCGCGCGGCCCCGCCCGCAGTCGTGTCGCCGGACACGCCAGCATTGGTCACCTCGACCTCGGCCCCATGCGCCCGCAACCAGGCTTGCAACCGCGGCACGAAGCCTTCGCCCTGCGGCAACCCATAACCCTGCGTCAGACTGTCGCCCAACGCGGCGATCGTCACGGGCCCTGCCGCAACGTCAACGCCGATCAGACAGAATGCCAGCGCCGCCAGCACCTTGCGCAATCCGTTCACCACTCCATATCCCCAATAATGCCAGTTTCGGACCGAGGGCCCATGACCGACCCCGTGATCTCACTCAAAGATGCGTGCTTGTCGCTGGAAGGCAATGCCGGGCGCGTGGAAATCCTGCATTCCATCACGCTGACCGTGAACCGCGGGGAAACGCTGGGCCTCGTCGGCCCGTCGGGGTCGGGCAAGTCCTCGCTGTTGATGCTGATGGGCGGGCTGGAACAGGCCACCGGCGGGTCGGTCACGGTTCTGGGCCGCGACCTGACCGCAATGGACGAAGACGCGCTGGCCCGGTTCCGGCGCGATCACATGGGCGTCGTGTTCCAGTCCTTTCACCTGATCCCCACCATGACGGCGCTGGAAAACGTGGCCACGCCGCTGGAACTGGCGGGGGCGCGCGACGCCTTTGCCCGCGCCGGGGCCGAGCTTGAAACCGTCGGCCTCTCGCACAGGGCAAACCATTACCCCGCCCAGCTTTCGGGCGGCGAACAGCAACGGGTCGCGCTGGCGCGTGCCTCGGTCATGCGCCCCGAAATCCTGCTCGCGGACGAGCCCACCGGCAATCTCGATACGGCCAACGGCGCGGCCATCATCGACCTGCTGCTGGGTCTGCGTGACCGCCACGGCGCGACGCTGGTGCTGGTTACCCATTCCGACGATCTGGCCGCCCGCTGCGACCGCGTGGTGCGGCTGCGCGACGGTCGCGTCGCCCTGTCCGACACGCGCGAGGCCGCCGAATGAGCCTGCGCACGGCCGCCCGGTTGGCCCGGCGCGAACTGCGCGGCGGGCTCAGGGGGTTCCGCATCTTTCTGGCCTGTCTGGCGCTCGGCGTGGCGGCGATCGCGGCGGTCGGGTCGGTGCGCTCGGCAATCGAAGCCGGGTTGTCCCGCGAAGGCGCGGCGCTGCTGGGCGGCGATGCCGAAATGCGATTCACCTATCGTTTTGCCGACGACGCAGAGCGGGAATGGATGGACCGGCACGCCGAGCGCGTTTCCGAAGTGGTCGATTTCCGGTCGATGGCTGTCGCGGACCGGGGCGGCGAAACCGAACGCGCCCTGACCCAGGTCAAGTCCGTTGACGGCGCCTATCCCCTGACCGGAAGGATCGTGCTGGAGCCCGACATGCCCTTGGCCGAGGCGCTTAAGGGGCGCGACGGTCTGCCCGGCGGCGTGATGGAGCGCGTTCTGATGGACCGGCTGGGCCTGACCCCCGGCGACCGGTTCCGCTTGGGCACGCAGGACTTCGTCCTGATGGCGGCCCTGACCCATGAGCCCGACGCGGCCGCCGGCGGCTTCGGCCTCGGGCCGCGCACCATCGTGGCCACCGACGCCCTGCGCGGCTCGGGGCTGCTGGCGCCGGGCACCCTGTTTTCCACCAAGTATCGGCTGGATCTGCCCGCCGGGGTGGATCTGGCCGGCACGGCGGCCGAGGCCAAGGCGGCCTTCACCTCGACCGGCATGCGCTGGACCGACGCCCGCAACGGCGCGCCCGGCGTGGCGCAATTCGTCGAACGGCTCGGCGCGTTTTTGATCCTTGTCGGCCTGTCGGGGCTGGCGGTGGGCGGTGTCGGCGTGTCGTCTGCCGTGCGCGCCTATCTGGCGGACAAGACCGGCGTCATCGCCACCCTGCGCACGCTTGGCGCCGACCGGGCGACCGTGTTCCAGACCTATTTTCTGCAGATCGGCGCGCTGTCGGCGCTGGGCATCGTCATCGGCCTTGTGCTTGGCGGCGCAATTCCGGTGCTTCTCGGCCCCGTGATCGAAGCCCGCCTTCCGGTTCCGGCCGTATTTGCCTTCTATCCCCGGCCATTGACCGAAGCCGCGCTCTACGGGCTGCTCACGGCCTTTGTCTTTACCCTCTGGCCGCTGGCGCGCACCGACGAGGTCCGCGCCGCCACTCTGTTCCGCGACGCGCTGGACACCGCCAGACGCCTGCCCGCGCCGCGTTACCTGATTGCCACGGGCGCCGGCCTGGCCGTTCTGATCGCGCTGGCCGCGTGGTTCAGCGGCTCGACCCGGCTCACGCTCTGGACCGCCGCCGGCATCACGGGCGCGCTGCTGATGCTGTGGATGGCGGCCGCGCTGGTCAGAACCCTAGCGCGCCGGGGCGCAACCGCCGCCCGCGGCCGGCCCGCCCTGCGCTGGGCGCTTGCGGCAATCGCAGGGCCACGCGAAGGCGCCACCTCCGTCGTGCTGTCCCTGGGGCTCGGCCTGTCGGTTCTCTCGGCGGTGGGCCAGATCGACGGCAACCTGCGGCAGGCGATCTCCGGCAACCTGCCCGAGGTCGCGCCCTCCTATTTCTTCGTCGATATCCAGAAGAACCAGATGACCGGCTTCCTCGCGCGGCTCGACAACGACCCGGCGGTTCACCGTGTGGATACCGCACCCATGCTGCGCGGCGTCATCACCGAAATCAACGGCCGCTCCGCGCGCGAGGTCGCCGGCGATCACTGGGTCGTGCGCGGTGATCGCGGCATCACCTATGCCGAAACCCTGCCCGGCAACACGCGCCTGACCGCCGGCCACTGGTGGCCCCAGGGCTACACCGGCCCGCCCCAGGTCAGCTTTGCCCGCGAAGAGGCCGAGGAAATGGGCCTGAACCTTGGCGACACGATCACGATCAACATCCTGGGCCGCGATATCACCGCCACCATCACCAGCTTTCGCGAGGTCGATTTCTCGACCGCTGGCATGGGTTTCGTCCTGACCCTGAACCCCGCGGCCGTCGCCGGAGCGCCGCACAGTTTCATCGCCACCGTCTATGCCGACGAACAGGCCGAAGCCGCAATCCTGCGCGACCTGGCCAACCGGTTCCCCAACATCACCGCGATTCGCGTCCGGGACGCGATCGCGCGCGTGTCGGACATCCTCGACGGCATCGCGGCGGCGACCTCCTGGGGGGCGGCGGTCTCGCTTCTGACGGGCTTTCTGGTGCTGATCGGCGCGGCGGCGGCCGGTGTCTCGGCCCGCACCTACGAAGCCGCGATCCTGAAAACGCTGGGTGCCAGCCGGCGCAGCATCCTGACCAGCTTTGCGCTCAGATCCGCGCTGCTGGGAACCGCCGCGGGGCTGGTGGCGCTTGCCGCCGGACTCGCCGCCGCCTGGGCAGTTTCGACCCGCGTTCTGGAAACCGGTTTCACGGTGATATGGCCTTCGGCGCTGGCCATCGTCGCAGGCGGCGCGCTGGCCACGCTTCTGGCCGGGCTCGCCTTTGCCTGGCGCCCCCTCGCGTCCCGTCCCGCCGGGATCCTCAAATCGCGCGAATGATCGTCAGCGGACGCATTCCACGGGTGAAAGGATCCGCATCAGATCCCAGTTCTCGCAGACCAGCGAATCCAGCGTGATGTCGTCCAGAGAGGCAAAGAACGCCTGTGCCGCATCGGTCAGCGCGACCCGCAGCCGGCAGGCCTCCTTCAACGGGCAGGTATTGTCCGAATCCGCAAAGCACTCGGCCAGCGGCAGTCCACCCTCGATGTGACGGAACACCTCGCCGATCCGGATCTCCGTTGCCGGCCGCCCCAGCGTCATGCCCCCGTTCCGGCCCCGCTGCGTGTGAAGAAATCCCAGTTGCCCCAGCTGGTTGATCACCTGCGCCAGATGGTTTTCCGAAACGTTGCAGCACTCGGCAATTTCGGATTTGGTCACCAGACGGTCGCTGTTCGCGGCGCAATACATCAGCAGCCGAATCGCGATATTGGTTCGTTTCGTGATACGCAAGGCTCCCTCCCGCTTTGCGAATGTGCGCCGGTTATTGCACGACACCTAAAAAAACGGTTTGACATACATCAATATCGCACCCTCTGCAGCGAGTCCGACCATGCCCGAGCCTTGTTTCTTCGGATACGGCAGCCTGGTGAACCGTGCGACGCACGACTTCCCGGCACTCAGACCCGCGCGGTTGAAGGGCTGGCGCCGGGCTTGGCGCCACACCGACCTGCGCCCGGTCGCCTTCCTCACGGCAATCCCGGACCCGGACGCGGAAATCGAGGGCATGATCGCCCATGTGCCCGGTGATGACTGGGCGGCGCTGGATCAACGGGAATGGGCCTATGACCGCATCATTGTCACCGATGCCGTCACGCATCCCCTGCGAACCGACGTCGAAATCGCCGTCTATGCCGTGCCGGAAGAGCGCCACCACGCCCCGCAGGACCGCCACCCCATCCTGCTCAGCTATATCGACGTGGTTGTGCAGGGGTTCCTGCGGGAATACGGCCCGGACGGCGCCGAGCGATTCTTTGCCACCACCGACGGCTGGGACAGCCCCGTGCTGAACGACCGCGCCCGCCCCCGTTACCCCCGACACCAGACCCTGTCCCCGACCGACATCGCCTTCGTGGATACCCACCTCCACGAACTCGGCGTCAGGATCCTGCAGCCGGACTGACCACTCGGGCTTCTTTCTGGTCGCAAATACCCCCGCCGGAGGCACCGCCCGTCCCGCCAAGGGGCGGGACGGGCTCGGAAAACGCGACCCGCGCCAGCGGCGCGGGTCTCCGCCCCAATCCGGCTAGCCCCGAGCACGGACCTTCTGCAGCAGCGGCATCAGCTGCCCCATGTCCGGGCCTTGATCCAAGCCCGTCAATGCCTTGCGCAACGGCATGAACAGCGCTTTGCCCTTGCGCCCGGTGGCTGCCTTCACCGCCGCGGTCCACTCCCGCCAGGTGTTCTCGTCAAAGGGTCCCTCGGGCAACAACTTCATCGCTTCTGCGACAAAGGCGCGGTCTTCCTCGTCGATTACCGGATCCGCGCCGTCCCGGCACAGCGCCCACCACTTTTCCAGATCCTTCAGCGTGGTGATGTTGTCCCGCGCGACCAGCCAGAACCGTTCGGCCAGCTCCTCGGGAACCGCCAGTTCCGCGATCTCGTCCCTGACCGCCTCGAAGGGCAGCCCCTGCAGGTAATGCGCCGTCAGCGGAAAGAGATCGTTCACGTCGAACTTGGTCGGCGCCGCGCCAAAGCGCGAAATGTCGAAGCCCTCGATCAGCTCGGCCATGTCCGTCCGCAGCTCCACCGGATCGGCCGACCCCAACCGCGCCATCAGGCTCAGCAGCGCCATTGGCTGCACGCCCTGTTCGCGCAGGTCGCGCAAGGCCAGCGTCCCCAACCGTTTCGACAGGGCCTCGCCCTGCGGGCCGGTCAGCAGCGAATGATGCGCGAAACGCGGCGGTCTGTGGCCCAGCGCCTCGAAGATCTGGATCTGGGTCGCGGTGTTGGTCACATGGTCGGCGCCGCGCACGATGTCGGTCACGCCCATCTCGGCGTCGTCCACGACCGAAGCCAGCGTATAGAGCACTTGCCCGTCCGCCCGGATCAGGACCGGGTCGGACACGCTGGCCGCGTCGATGGACACATGGCCCAGGATCCCGTCTTCCCACTCGATCCTTTCATGGTTCAGCTTGAACCGCCAGACCCCGTTGCCCCGCTCGGCCCGGAGCTTTTCCCTTTCCTCGTCGGTCAGGTTCAGCGCCGCTCGGTCATAGACCGGGGGGCGGCCCATGTTGAGCTGCTTCTTGCGCTTCAGGTCCAGCTCGGTGGGCGTCTCGAAGGCCTCGTAGAACCGTCCCATCTCGCGCAGCCGGTCCGCTGCCTCGGCATAGCGGTCCAGCCGCTGCGACTGCCGCTCGATGCGGTCCCAGGTCAGGCCCAGCCATTCCAGGTCTTCCTTGATCGCGTCGACGTATTCTTCCTTCGACCGCTCGGGGTCGGTGTCGTCGATTCGCAGGATGAAAGTGCCGCCGGCCTTGCGCGCGATCAGCCAGTTCATCAGCGCGGTGCGCAGATTGCCGACATGGATGTAGCCGGTGGGCGAAGGGGCGAAACGGGTAACGGTCATCGGGTTTCTCCTGTTCGCGCGCGCTTTGTCACACGGGCGCGTCTTTGTCCAGCGCGCGCACGGGAACGCGCCTTGCGGCGCGTGCCTGCGGCGCGGGTATTTGCGACCAGAAAGAAGCAGATGGGCATGGCCCTCTCACGGAAACGTGATCCCCGGCGGCAGGGCCTGTCGTGAAGCCGTACTCTCCTGAACGAAATCGAGGAAAAAGGAGCTTGGTGTCATGTACTGCAAACCCACCGGTGTGTCCCGACGGACCCTTCTGGCCGGCGCCGCGACCTTGCCGGTTGCCGTGACTGCGACTGCGGCCCGCGCAGAATGCCATGACGACATGTCAGCCGTCCCGGTGACGCGCAAGTTTCGGCTGGGCGCGTTCAACCTGACCACGCTGCTGGACGCGAGCTTTCCCCGCGACGAAGCCAAGGGCATCTTCGGCGGCAATGTGAGCGACGAAGAATTCGCCCGGGTTTCCGAAGAAAACTTCATTCCTGCCGACAAGGCGCAGTTCTACTTCACTCCGACACTGGTGGACACTGGTGCGCAGAAGATCCTGTTCGACACCGGTCTGGGCAAGGGCGGGATCGGGACCGCGCTGGCCCGAGCCGGCCATTCTGCGGCCGATATCGACCTGGTGGTGATTACCCACATGCATCCGGATCACATCGGCGGGTTGATGAGCGACGGCGCCCCGGTCTTCCCGAATGCCACCTACATGACCGCCGCGCGGGAATACGATTTCTGGAGCAGGATGGCGCCGGGCAACCGGGTCGGCGATCTGGTGGCCAAGAACGTCACGCCGTTGGCGGAAAGGATGACCTTTCTCGACGACGGCGCCACCGTTGCGCCGGGCATCACTGCGATGGCGGCCTTCGGCCACACGCCGGGTCACATGGCCTTCCACCTCGAGAGCGGCAACGAGCGGCTGGTTCTGACGGCCGATCCTGCAAACCACTACGTCTGGAGCTTTGCCCATCCCGACTGGGAGGTGAAATTCGACATGGACAAGGCGGCGGCCACCGCGTCACGCCGCAAGGTTCTTGGCATGCTGGCCGCCGAACGCGTGCCGATGATCGGCTACCACATGCCCTTCCCCGCCGCCGGTTTCGTGGAAACCCGCGGCGACGGGTTCCGCTTTGTTCCGGTCAGCTACCAGTTGATGGGCTGAGGGCCTTCCCGATCCTGCGCCGGTTTGCCACGGACCGCGCCGGTCAGTTGAGGCGCGACCACAGGGCCGCCAGAAGCCCGCGCGGCCGGAGGCCCTCGGACTCCGCATCTGCGGCATGCTTCTGCTCCGCGCGACGGCGCGCCTCGGCCGCGAAAATATCGTCGGGCAAGAGCTCCTCCTGCTCGCGAATAATGCGGCGAATGTTGGAAATGGTTTCGTCGATCTCGACTTGGGCCGGTTTCGGCTGCAATTCGGTGATCTTCTTTCCTTCAGCGCTGACGCGCGTCGCCCAATCGGCCATGGCGGGACTCCTTGAACTCAAACAAATCACTTTTCCCGGCGCGATCTTGTCTCGCTTTCCCGATCCGGGGGGCCTGCTCGTGGCGAAGATGGCCAGATCGTGACAATCACCTCTCTTCGCCGCCATCAAGTCGTCATATTCCAGCCTTGTTCGGCGAAATGCGGGCAAAATTGTGGCAAAATTGTGAGAAATGCCCAATTGCCGCCATGTTTCGCAACGCCGGTTGAGGGGTCTGGAAATTCGGGACCGGGCGCGCGATATCCGACATCATGCAGGACACCTCCGCCGCCCATCTCGCAGAAATTGCTCGGCGAACGGTATCGGAATTTCCCGAGCCGTTCCGCGCCCATGCGGCAGAGGTTGCGCTGCGGGTCGTGGACTACCCCAGCGACGAGATGCTGCGCGATCTCGGCATCGACGACCCGCTGGAGCTCACCGGACTTTACGAAGGCACGCCGCTGACGATGAAGTCGGTCTGGGACGTGCCGCAGCAGCCGGACGTGGTATGGCTGTTCCGGGAACCGATTCTGGCGGAATGGCGGGACCGGGGCGACGTCGCGCTGGACGATCTGGTCGCCCATGTCACGGTGCACGAATTCGCCCACCATTTCGGATGGTCCGACGACGACATCGCCGAAATCGACCGCTGGTGGGAGTGACGCCGCCAATCAGCCCGGATCGCGCCAGCGGTTGACGATGGGATAGCGCCGGTCCAGCCAGAAGGCGCGTGGCGTCAGCCGGGCGCCGGGGGCGGACTGAAAGCGTTTGTATTCGCTGATGTAGATCAGGTTCTCCACCCGCTTGGCGGTGTCCCGGTCGAACCCGGCCGCCACGCAGTCGGCGATCGACCCGTCCTTGTCCACGAGAATTTCCAGGATCGCGTCGAGCACCTCGTAGGGTGGCAGGCTGTCCTCGTCCTTCTGGTCGGGGCGCAACTCGGCGCTGGGGGGCTTTTCGATCACGCGCGGCGGGATCACCTCGCCCGCCGGCCCCTTCATCCAGTCGCGGTGATTGGCGTTGCGCCAGCGGCAGGTCTGGAACACCCGCGTCTTGTAGAGATCCTTGATCGGGTTGTAGCCGCCGGCCATGTCGCCATAGATCGTGGCATAGCCCACCGCGACCTCGGACTTGTTGCCAGTGGTCAGCAGCATCTCCCCGAACTTGTTGGAGATCGCCATCAGCAGCAGGCCGCGCAGGCGGGACTGGATGTTTTCCTCGGTGATGTCGGGCGCCGTCCCCTCGAACAGCGGGGCCAGCACCTCGGTCACCGCCGCGCGGGGTTTCGAGATCGGAACGTAGTCGTAACGGCAGCCCAGCGCGCGGGCCACGGCCTCGGCATCCTCCAGAGATTCCCGGCTGGTGTATTCCGAAGGCAGCATCACGCAGCGCACGTTTTCCGCGCCCAGCGCGTCGGTGGCGATGGTCGCCACCAGCGCCGAGTCGATCCCGCCCGACAGCCCCAGCAACACCTTCGAGAACCCCGTCTTGCGCAGATAGTCGCGCAGGGCGACGACCATCACGCGATAGTCCTGCTCCCAGGCGTCGGGGTGGTGGTGGCGCGCGCCTTCGGCGATGCGCCAGCCGTCATCGGTCCGCATCAGGTCCACATGGGTCACGGCCTCGTCGAACAGCGGCATCTCGAAGGCCAGCGCACCGCCGGGGTTCAGCCCGAAAGTGCCACCGTCGAAGACCTGGTCATCCTGCCCGCCGACCATGTTCAGATAGATCAGCGGCAGGCCGGTTTCGACCACGCGGGCCACCATGTGGTTGATCCGAACGTCATATTTGTCGCGGTAGTAGGGCGACCCGTTGGGCACCAGCAGGAATTCCGCCCCCGTCTCGGCCAGGGTCTCGGCCACGTCCTCGAACCAGGCGTCCTCGCAGATCGGGCTGCCGATGCGCACGCCGTTCACCACATAGGGCCCCGTGACCGGCCCCGAACTGTAAAGGCGCTCTTCGTCGAACACGGTGTCGTTGGGCAGGTGATGCTTGAGCACGCGGGAGGTGATCTGGCCGCCCTGCATGACGTAATAGGCGTTGTAGAGGTCCACGCCTTCCAGCGCCGGCCCGCCGATCGCCAGAGCCGGCCCGTCGGCGCAGTCGCGCGCCAACTCTTCCAGCGCGGCGATTGCGGCCTGGTGAAAGGCGGGCTTCAGGATCAGATCCTGCGTGTTGTAGCCGGTGATGAACATCTCGGGGAAGGCCACCAGATCCGCCCCGGCCGCCCGGCCCCGTTCCCACGCCTCGCGGGCCTTGGCTGCGTTGCCTGCGATGTCGCCCACGGTGGGGTTCAGCTGCGCCAGTGTCAGGCGGAAACGATCGGCCATGATGCCCTCTTGCCCTCTTGTCCCGCCCCGCATTTACCAGATCGTGCCCGAAGGAAAAGGGACTTGCGGCAAAAGGCGTTGCCCCTTTTCGTCCGCTCGCCTAACGTCTAGGGGTTCCGCGAAAGGGCAAGGCCAACAGGGATGGCAGGAAGTCGCATGACCACAACGGGCAAGGCATTCGCATTCGTCATCGGCGGCGCGCTGGCCGGCGCGGCCATGGCGCAGGACGGTCAGGTGCTGACCACGCAGGACGAGATCGGCGGCGTCTACGAAGGCACCTTCAAGGACGGGCTGCAGCACGGCCACGGCACCTATCGGCTGCCGAACGGTTACGAATACAGCGGCGAATGGGTGATGGGCGAAATCCGCGGCAAAGGCGTCGCGCGGTTCCCCAACGGCTCGGTCTATGAAGGCGAGTTCGCCAAAGGCAAGCCGCACGGCGTGGGCAAGATCACCTTTGCCGATGGCGGCACCTACGAGGGCGAATGGAAAGACGGCGTGATCGAAGGCCAGGGCATCGCCGTCTACGCCAACGGCTATCGCTACGAAGGCGGCTTTCACAACGCCAAGCATCACGGATTCGGCGTGCTGCAAACCCCGAACGGCTATGAATATCGCGGCGACTGGGTGAACGGCGAAAAGGAAGGCCAAGCCCGAATCTCCTACCCCGACGGATCGGTCTACGAAGGCCAGGTCAAGGCCGGCAAGCGCCACGGCCAGGGCAAGCTGACCCTGCCCGACGGGCTGATCTACGAAGGCGAATGGAAAGACGGCCAGATCGACGGCAAGGGGAAGCTGACCCAGCCCAACGGCGACGTTTACGAAGGCGATTTCGTCGCCGGCCGGCGCGAGGGATACGGCCGCGTCACCTATGCCAACGGCGACGTTTACGAAGGCCAGTTCAAGGACGACCGCCGCCACGGCCAGGGCACCTTTGTCGGCGCGGACGGCTACATCTACGAAGGCTCGTGGGTCGCCGGCCAGATCGAGGGCCAGGGCCGCGTCACCTATCCCGACGGTTCAGTCTACGAAGGCCAGTTCCGCGCCGACCTGCCCGACGGCAAGGGCAAGATCACCTATGCCGACGGCTCGACCTACGAAGGTGACTGGGTGGCCGGAGTGATCGAGGGCGAAGGCGTCGCCACCTACCCCAACGGGATCGTCTACAAGGGCCACTTCAAGAACGCCAAGAACGACGGCTACGGCGTGATGACCTATGCCGACGGCTATCGCTACGAAGGCGAATGGAAGGACGGCAAACGCCACGGACAGGGCAAGGCGACCTATGCCGACGGCTCGGTCTATACCGGCCAGTTCGTCAACGGCCAGCGCCACGGGCAGGGCGAAATCGTGATGCCCGACGGCTTCCGCTACAAGGGCGAATGGCAGAACGGCGAGATCACCGGATACGGCGTGGCCACCTATGCCAATGGCGACGTCTACGAAGGCCAGTTCGTCAACGGCAAGCGTCAGGGGACCGGCACCATGCGCTATGCCACGGGGCAGGAGGCATCCGGCACCTGGGAGAACGGCGCGCTGAAGAACTGAGCCGCGATCCGGCGATTTTCCGTCTTTGCATTCCGCCGCGCCGTCCCTATAACGGATTCCATGACGACCCACGCGCATATCCCTGCCCCGACCGCCGCCCGCGGCGTGGCTCTGCGCGGCCTACTGCTCCTAGTCCGCCTCTGAGCGTGCCCCTTGGCGCGCCCGCTCAGAGGATGACGCCTGCGCGCCAGTTGGCTTGGGAACAGACACGAAAGATACCGACATGACCAATTCCACCGAACAAGATCGCGTGCTGATCTTCGATACCACCTTGCGCGACGGCGAACAGAGCCCCGGCGCGACCATGACCCACGAGGACAAGCTGGAAATCGCCGCGCTGCTGGACGAGATGGGCGTGGACATCATCGAAGCCGGCTTTCCCATCGCCTCCGAAGGCGACTTCCTCGCCGTCTCCGAGATCGCGAAGAACGCGAAGAACGCGGTGATCTGCGGGCTGGCGCGCTCCGCCTTCGGCGATATCGATCGCGCGGCCGAGGCGCTGAAACACGCCCCCCGCTGGCGCATCCACACCTTCATCTCCACCTCGCCGCTGCATATGAAATACAAGCTGCAGATGGAGCCCGAGCAGGTGATCGAGGCGATCGCGGCCTCTGTATCCCACGCCCGCAACCTGACCGATGACGTGCAGTGGAGCCCCGAGGACGGCACCCGCACGGAACCCGACTTTCTCTGCCGGGCGGTGGAAACCGCGATCAAGGCGGGCGCGACCACGATCAACATCCCCGACACGGTCGGCTATACCGCGCCCAAGGAAAGCGCGCGCATTATCGCCATGCTGAAGGAGCGCGTGCCGGGGATTGACGACGTGGTGATCTCGACCCATTGCCACAACGATCTCGGCATGGCGGTGGCCAACGCGCTCGCCGCGGTCGAGGCGGGCGCGCGTCAAATCGAATGCACCATCAACGGTCTTGGCGAACGCGCCGGCAACGCCGCGCTTGAAGAGGTCGTGATGGCGATGAAGGTGCGCAACGACATCCTGCCCTACCGCACCGGCATCGACACGACGAAGATCATGCGCGCCAGCCGCATGGTTTCCACCGCCACGGGCTTTCCGGTGCAATACAACAAGGCCGTGGTCGGCAAGAACGCCTTTGCCCATGAAAGCGGCATCCATCAGGACGGGATGCTGAAACATGCCGGCACCTACGAGATCATGCGCCCCGAGGACGTGGGCCTCACCGAATCCAACCTGGTGATGGGCAAGCATTCGGGCCGCGCCGCGCTGCGCGACAAGCTGCGTCAGCTGGGCTACGAGGTGGGCGACAACCAGCTCAAGGACATCTTCGTCCGCTTCAAGGAACTCGCCGACCGCAAGAAGGAAGTCTATGACGACGACATCATCGCGCTGGTGGGCGCCACCGCCGACGGCAGCGCCGACAAGCTCGAACTGGTCTCGCTCAAGGTGATCTGCGGCACCGGCGGCCCGGCCGAGGCGACGCTCGAGATGGAGGTGGACGGCAAGGAGGCGATCGCCACCGAACATGGCGACGGCCCCGTGGACGCCACCTTCAAGGCCGTGCGCGCGATCTATCCCAACAACGCCCGGCTGCAGCTCTACCAGGTGCATGCCGTGACCGAAGGCACCGATGCCCAGGCCACGGTCAGCGTCCGGCTGGAAGAGGACGGCTTCATCGCCACCGGCCAGTCGGCGGATACCGACACCGTGGTCGCCAGCGCGCGCGCCTATATCAACGCGCTGAACCGGCTCGCGCTGCGCCAGCAGAAATCGCGCCCCGGCGCCGAAGGCTCAGCCGCCTGACGGCAGGCCCCCCAGGGCGCGCGCCCGGCCCCTGCTTCTTTCTGGTGGCAAATACCCCCGCCGGAGGCAATGCCCGCCCCGCCCACGGGGCGGGCTCAAGAGGCGCGGCGGGCCGCAAGGCCCGCCTCCGCTGGATCATCCCTCGCCACACCCTGCGCCCCGGCGGATTCACGCGCAACCCGCCGATTCCGCCCTTCCACCCATCGCGCGGGCCGCATATAAGATGAACGCCACCGGCACGGGGAGTCGCGGGCGCCACCGGCAATTCTTGGGCAGTTTCAACGGGATCACGCGCGTATGTCGTTTTTCGGAAATCTTGGCGGTCTGTTCGCCGCGGACATGGCGATCGACCTGGGCACGGCGAACACGCTGGTCTATGTCAAGGGGCGCGGGATCATCCTGTCCGAACCCTCCGTCGTCGCCTATCACGTCAAGGACGGCGCCAAGAAGGTGCTGGCCGTGGGCGAGGACGCCAAGCTGATGCTGGGGCGCACCCCCGGCAGTATCGAGGCAATCCGGCCGATGCGCGAAGGCGTGATCGCCGATTTCGATACTGCCGAGGAGATGATCAAGCACTTCATCCGCAAGGTGCACAAACGCTCCACCTTCTCCAAGCCCAAGATCATCGTCTGCGTCCCCCACGGCGCCACCCCGGTCGAGAAACGCGCGATCCGCCAGTCCGTGCTTTCGGCCGGCGCGCGCAAGGCGGGGCTGATCCCCGAACCCATCGCCGCCGCGATCGGCGCCGGCATGCCGATCACCGATCCCACCGGCAACATGGTGGTGGATATCGGCGGCGGCACCACCGAGGTCGCCGTGCTCAGCCTCGGCGACATCGTCTATGCCCGCTCGATCCGGGTGGGCGGCGACCGCATGGACGAGGCGATCATTTCCTACCTGCGCCGCCAGCAGAACCTGCTGATCGGCGAGTCGACCGCCGAGCGCATCAAGACCTCGATCGGCACTGCGCGCATGCCCGATGACGGGCGCGGCCAGTCGATGCACATCCGCGGCCGCGATCTGCTGAACGGCGTGCCCAAGGAGATCGAGATCAGCCAGGCCCAGGTCGCCGAAGCACTCAGCGAACCGGTCCAGCAGATCTGCGAGGCGGTGATGACCGCGCTGGAAACCACGCCGCCGGATCTGGCCGCCGACATCGTGGACCGGGGCGTGATGCTCACGGGGGGCGGCGCGCTTCTGGGCGATCTGGACCTTGCCCTGCGGGAACAGACCGGTCTGGCGGTGTCGATCGCCGACGAAAGCCTCAATTGCGTGGCGCTGGGCACCGGCAAGGCGCTGGAATACGAAAAGCAGCTGCGCCACGCGATTGACTACGACAGCTAGGCCGCGCACCCTGAGCGCGCGCGGCTTAAGCCATATCGCGATAGACGCCGGAAGGAGCGCCTTGGCCAGGGACCGTTCACAGCGCGACGAATATACCACCCCGCTGCGACGCCTGCTGATCGGGATTCTGGTGCTGTGCCTTCTGGGCCTGTTCATCCTCTGGCGGATCGACAGCCCGCGCGTGGAACGGTTCCGCGCCCAGGTGATCGACCGGGTCGTTCCGCCGATGGACTGGGCCATGGCGCCGGTTACGGGATTCATCAATCTCGTGCGCGATTTCGAAAGCTACCGGCGGCTGGCCGAACAGAACCGCGAATTGCGGCGCGAACTGCGCAAAATGCAGTCGTGGAAGGAGGCGGCGCTGCAACTGGAGCAGGAAAACGCGCGGCTTCTGGATCTCAACAAGGTGCGGCTCGACCCGCGACTGACCTATATCACCGGCGTCGTGCTGGCCGACAGCGGCTCTCCGTTCCGGCAATCGGTGCTGCTGAATGTGGGCGCGCGCGACGGCGTGGTGGACGGCTGGGCGGCGATGGACGGGATCGGGCTGGTGGGGCGCATCTCGGGCACCGGGCGGACCACCTCGCGCGTGCTGCTGGTCACGGATGCGGCCAGTTCGGTTCCGGCAATCATCCAGCCGTCGGGACAGGCAGCACTCGTCACCGGCGACAACACTTCGGCGCCGCTGCTCGACTTTCTCGAAAACCCCGACCTCGTGCGCCCCGGCGACCGTGTCGTCAGTTCCGGCGACGGCGACGTGTTCCCGCCGGGGCTGCTGATCGGGCATGTCGCGCTGGACCGCAACGGTCGCCTGCGCGTGCGGCTCGCCGCGGATCTGGAACGGCTCGAATACCTGCGCGTGCTGCGTCATCACGGCACCGAAACGATCCGCGACCCCGGCGGCATCGTCGCGCCCGCCCGCGTGCCGCGGCAAGAGGTGCGTCCCGATGGCTGAACTGTCGCCGACCCGCCTGATCCTGATGCGCGGCCTCTATGTCGTGCTGGCGCTGGCGCTGATCTTCCTGCACCTGCTGCCGCTGGACACCGCGCCCCGCCGCTGGGCCGGGCCGGATCTTCTGGTCGCGCTGACCTTCGCCTGGGTGATGCTGCGCCCGGATCATGTTCCCGTCCTGAGTGTCGCGGTGGTGATGCTGCTGGCGGATCTGGTGTTCCAGAGGCCCCCGGGGCTGATGGCCGCACTGGTGCTTCTCGGGGTCGAATATCTGCGAAACAGGGCCGTGACCCATCGCGGCGCCGGCTTTGCGCGCGAATGGGTGACGGTGGCGCTGGTCATGGCCGCGCTTTTCGCGGCAGACCGGGTGGCCCTGACGGTTCTGAACGTGCCGCGGGCGCAACTTGGCCTGGGCATGATGAGAACCGGGCTGACGATCGCGATCTACCCCTTCGTCGTGCTGTTCTGCCGGACCGTTCTGGGCCTGCGCCGCCCGCAACCGGGCGAGACCATCGCAACGGGGACGCGCCGATGAAACGTAATCCGAAGGAACTGGATGCCCTTTATCGCCGCACCGGCCGCCGGGCCCTGCTCGTGGGCGGCCTGCAGCTGGCCTTTGCCGGCGGGCTGGCGCTTCGGATGCGCTATCTCCAGGTCGAAGAGGCCGACAAGTATCGGCTGCTGGCCGAGGAAAACCGGATCAACATACGCCTGCTGCCGCCCGCACGGGGCCGCATTTTCGACCGCAACGGCACGATCCTGGCCGAGAATACGCCCAGCTATCGCGTCGTGATCGTGCGCGAGGATGCCGGCGACGTCGCGCAGGTGGTGGCCGATCTGGGGCGGCTGATCGAACTTGATCCGCAAGAGCTGGAGGATGCGCTCGAGGAACTCGAACGCAGCGCCCCGTTCCTGCCGGTGACGCTGGCCGACCGGGTCAGCTGGAAGGACATCTCGCGCGTGGCCGTCAACGCGCCCGCCCTGCCGGGTATCACGCCGCAGGTCGGCTTGACCCGGCATTACCCCCGAGGCGCGAGCTTTGCCCATGTGGTGGGCTATGTCGGGCCGGTCAGCGACTATGACCTGTCGCGGATCGAGGATCCCGACCCGCTGTTGCGCATCCCGCGGTTCCAGATTGGCAAGACCGGCGTCGAGGCCAAGCGCGAAAGCCTGCTGCGCGGCAAGGCCGGCGCGCGGCGGGTCGAAGTGAACGCCGCGGGACGCATCATGCGCGAACTGGACCGGCGCGAAGGCGAACCCGGCGCGGATCTGCAACTGACCGTGGACGCGGATCTTCAGGAATACGTCCATGCCCGCCTGCAGGGGCAGAGCGCCGCCGCCGTGGTGATCGACTGCGAAAACGGCGATCTTCGGGCGATCGCATCGACGCCCAGTTTCGACCCCAACCTCTTTGTGCGCGGCATATCGGTCGCGGATTACCGCGCCCTGCTGGAGGATCCCTATCGCCCGCTGGCGGCCAAGGCGGTGCAGGACACCTATCCGCCGGGCTCGACCTTCAAGATGGTCACTGCGCTGGCGGCGCTGGAAAATGCCGCCACCACGCCCGAGGACACGGTCTATTGCCCCGGCTTTCTGGAAGTAGCCAACCGGCGCTTTCACTGCTGGAAACGCGGCGGACACGGCCATACCGACCTGCTGAAGTCGCTCGAGCAAAGCTGCGACGTCTATTACTATGACGTGGCGCTGCGCGTCGGCATCGACCGGATCGCCGAGATGGCGCGCAAGCTGGGCCTGGGCGAGCGGTTCGACCTGCCGATGTCGGCGGTCTCCGGTGGGCTTGCGCCCACCCGCGAATGGAAGGCCGAACGCTATGGCAAGGACTGGCTGATCGGCGACACCGCAAACAGCGCCATCGGACAGGGCTATGTGCTGGCGTCCCCGCTGCAACTGGCGGTGATGACGGCGCGGATCGCCACCGGTCGCTCCGTGACGCCCCGGCTCATCAGGTCGATCAACGGCGTCGAGCAGCCCACGGGAACGGGCGTGTCCCTTGGCCTGAACGAAAACAACCTGCGCCAGGTGCGGCGCGGCATGTTCGCAGTGTCCAACAACCGGCGCGGGACGGCCTTTCGCAGCCGCATCGCGGAAAAGGAACTGCGCATGGCCGGCAAGACCGGCACCAGCCAGGTGCGCAACATCACCGCCGCCGAACGCGCCGCCGGCGTGACCCGCAACGAAGATCTGCCCTGGGAGCGGCGCGACCACGCCCTGTTCGTCTGCTTTGCCCCCTTCGACGCGCCGAAATACGCGGTGGCGGTGGTGGTGGAACATGGCGGCGGCGGATCCAGGGCCGCCGCGCCGCCGGCGCGCGACATCGTGCTTTACGCGCTCTACGACGGGATGCCGCCGCTCGAGGCCTATCCCGAAGCAGAACGCAGCCGGGTCAAGGCCCAGCAGGAACGCATCCGCCGCGAACAGCGCCGCCGCGCCACCGTCAGGGGCGACCGGGCATGAGCTATCTGGAATACAGGGTCCAGTCCGTTCCCACCGGCTGGCGCAAGATCCTTCATCTCAACTGGCCGCTGGTGGTGCTTCTGATGGGCGTCGCGGCGTTCGGCTTCCTGATGCTCTATTCCGTCGCGGGCGGGTCTTTCCGCCCTTGGGCCGAACCGCAGATCAAGCGTTTCGTGCTGGGCCTGTTCGTGATGTTTTCGATCGCCATGGTCCCGATCTGGTTCTGGCGCAACGTCTCGGCGGTCGCCTATCTCGGCTCGCTGGCGCTTCTGGTGGCGGTGGAACTGTTCGGCTCTGTCGGCATGGGGGCGCAGCGCTGGATCGACTTGGGCTTCCTCCGCCTTCAGCCGTCGGAACTGACCAAGATCACGATGGTGATGATGCTGGCGGCCTATTACGACTGGCTCCCGGCCGAACGGATATCGCGACCGCTGTGGGTTCTCGTGCCGCTCGTCATCATTCTGCTGCCGACCTATCTTGTGCTGCGCCAGCCCGACCTCGGCACCGCGATCCTGCTCATGACAGCGGGCGGAGGCGTGATGTTCCTCGCCGGCGTCCACTGGGGCTATTTCGCCGCCGTGATCGCCGCGGTGGTCGGGCTGGTCGCGGCGGTGTTCGAAAGCCGCGGCACCAGCTGGCAGTTGCTCAAAGACTACCAGTATCGCCGGATCGACACCTTTCTGGATCCGTCGAGCGATCCGCTCGGCGCGGGCTATCACATCACCCAGTCCAAGATCGCGCTGGGTTCGGGCGGCTGGGCGGGCCGCGGCTTCATGCAGGGCACCCAGACGCGGCTGAACTTTCTGCCCGAGAAACACACCGACTTCATCTTCACCACCCTGGCCGAGGAATTCGGTTTCGTCGGCGGCGCCTCGCTTCTGGCGCTCTACACGCTCATCATCATCGCCTGCATCGTCACCGCACTGGGCACGCGGGACAGGTTTTCCTCGCTGAACACGCTGGGCATCGCGATCACCTTCTTCCTGTTCTTCGGCGTCAACATGTCGATGGTAATGGGACTCGCCCCCGTGGTCGGGGTGCCGCTGCCACTGGTCAGCTACGGCGGCTCGGCCATGCTGGTGCTGATGGCCGCCTTCGGGCTGGTGCAAAGCGCCCATGTCCACCGCCCAAGGCAAAAGTAGGAACCCGACATGCCGATCAACGTCCTCTTCGCCGCCGCCGAAGCCGACTGGCCCACCTATCGCGAACCGCTGACGCGCGCCTTCGCCGAGGCAGGGCTCGACTGCGCCCTCGCCCGCGACCTGCCCCCGGACCAGGTGGACTACATCGTCTATGCCCCCAGCAGCGCAGTGCAGGACTTTTCGCCCTTCACCCGGCTACGCGCCGTGCTCAGCCTGTGGGCCGGGGTCGAGCGCATCGTCGGCAACGATACCCTGCGCGTGCCGTTGGCCCGCATGGTCGATCACGGGCTGACCCAGGGCATGACCGAATGGGTCGTGGGCCATGTGCTGCGCCACCACCTGGGGATGGACAGCCACATCACCGGCCAGGACGGCACCTGGCGAAAATCTGTCCCCCCCCTGGCCCGGGACCGCAGCGTCGCCATGCTGGGTCTGGGCGCGCTCGGCCAGGCCGCCGCACGCGCGCTTGCCGGCCTCGGCTTCGATGTGACCGGCTGGAGCCGCACCGCAAAGTCTCTGGACGGGCTGAAGACCGATCACGGCGCAGAGGGGCTCGCCCGCGTCCTGCGCCGCGCCGAAATCGTGGTGCTGCTCCTGCCCGACACGCCGCAAACCCGGAACATCCTCGACGCCGACACGCTGTCGCTGCTGCCGCGCGGCGCCATCGTCATCAATCCCGGCCGCGGCACGCTGATCGACGACGACGCCCTTCTCGCAGCGCTGGACAGAGGTCAGATCGGCCACGCCACGCTCGACGTGTTCCGCACCGAACCGCTGCCGGCCGAACACCCGTACTGGTCCCACCCGCGCGTCACCGTCACCCCGCATATCGCCGCCGAAACGCGACCCGACTCCGCCGCCCGCGTGATCGCCGAAAACATCCGACGCGGCGAGGCGGGCGAGCCGCTCCTCCACCTCGTGGACCGCACCCGCGGCTACTGACCGCGCCCTGCTTCTTTCTGGTTCCAAATACCCCCGCCGGAGGCACGGCCCCTTTGGGGCCGTTCAGAAAGACGATGATCCCCTCACCGGGCATCGGGAAAGAACAGCTGCTCTCCCCCCACCCTGAAGGCCGCGATCGCCGCCTGCCCCTCCGGCCCCGTGAGCCAGTCGATGAAGGCCTGCCCCTCGCGCGCCTTCACGTGCGGATGCCGCGCGGGATTGACCAGGATCACGCCATACTGGTTGAACAGCCTTGGATCCCCCTCAACCAGAATGTCGAGCCCCGCCTTGTTACCGAAGGCGATCCATGTCCCGCGATCAGTCAGCGCATAGGCCCCCATCCCGGCCGCGATGTTCAGCGTCGCGCCCATGCCCGCACCCGTTTCGCGATACCACTCCCCCGATGCGGCCACCGGGTCGAGTCCGGTCAGCTTCCACAACCGCAGCTCGGCCTTGTGGGTACCGCTGTCATCCCCGCGTGATACGAACGGAGCCCGCGCCGCCGCGATCGCCCGGAACGCGGCAACCGCATCCTGCCCGCCCGCCACACCGGCCGGATCTTCGACCGGCCCGACCAGAACGAAATCGTTGTGCATCACGTCGAACCGCCGCACCCCCCAGCCATCGGCCACGAACCGCTCCTCGGCCGCCTTGTCATGCACGAGCAACACGTCGCCATCCCCATTCATCGCGTTGCGGATCGCGTGCCCCGTGCCCACAGCGACCACCCGCACCTCGATTCCGGTCCGCGCCGTGAACTGCGGCAGGATCGCGTCCAGCAGCCCGGAATTCTGCGTCGATGTCGTGGATTGCACGGTGATGAAGGGCGTCTCGGCCCTCGCCGCCCCCGCCAGCATGACGGCGGCGGCGACCGCGACCGCGCGCAACCAGCCCGCTCCAGGTTTCAGCATCATCGTTCCTTTCAGATCACCAGAGTTCCGGTCAGGAACTGGCGCGCGGCGAGCGTTGCCGGCGCCGCAAAGAACGCCGCCGCCGGCGCGTGCTCGACCACGCGTCCGGCCCGCATCAGCACCACGTCGCGCGCCATCCGCCGTGCCTGCCCGATATCATGCGACACCATCACCACCCGCATGCCCCGCCGCGAGGCGCGCTTGACCAGCGTCTCGATCGCCTGCGTCGCGGCCGGATCCAGCGCGCTGGTCGGCTCGTCCAGAAACAGAACCTCGGGTTCGATCGCCAGCGCCCGCAGAATCGCCAGCCGCTGCGCCTCCCCCCCCGACAGGCTCCGCGCCGACTGCCGGGCCTTGCGCGCCAAACCTCCCTCTGCCAGCAGCGCCCCGATCCGCGCACGCCGGTCGCCCCGCCCCAGCCCGCGCCGCCGCAGCACATAGTCCAGATTGGCCGCCACGGTTCGCCGCAACAGGACGGGGCGCTGAAACACCATCGCCTGGCGCTGCCGGATCGCGGCATCCAGCGGCACGCCGTCCTGCCGGATCGCCCCGCGATCAGGCCGGATCAATCCGTGCAGACACCGCAACAGCAGGCTCTTGCCGGCCCCGTTTGGCCCCAGGATCACCGTCGGTCCCGGCCCGCCCAGCACCAGCCGCGGCACATCCAGCAACGTGCCGCCATCGGCGCGGACCCGCAGCCCCTCGATCTCCAGCACGCCGTGCCGTATGGTTTCCGCAACCGGCAACTCACGCATGGCGCAACGCCTCGACATCGCCGCGCAGGCTCAGTGCGCTGACCGCACCCGTCACCGCAACCGCGATGCCCACCAGGATCACGCCGAGCGCCAGCGCCGGCGCCAGATTGCCCTTGGAGGTCTCCAGCGCGATCGTCGTGGTCATCACCCGCGTCACATGGTTGATGTTGCCCCCCACGATGATGACCGCCCCCATCTCGGCAATCGCGCGCCCGAACCCCGCGAGAACCGCGGTCAGCAGCGCCAGCCGCCCATCCCACAACAACGTCGGCACCGAGGCCAGCCGCGACACGCCCAAAGAGCGCAACTGCTCGGCATATTCCTCGTCCAGCGCCTCGACGACCTGCCGCGTCAACGCGGCAATGATCGGAAGAACCAGCAGAACCTGCGCGACGATCATCGCGGTCGGCGTATACAACAGCTGCATCCCGCCCAGCGGCCCCGATCGCGACAGCGCCAGATAGACCGCAAGCCCCACCACCACCGGCGGCAGGCCCATCAACGCATTCAACAGAACGATGAGAACCCGTCGCCCCGGAAACCGGTAAACCGCCAGCACCGCACCGACCGGCATGCCGATCAGCGCCGAAATCAGCACCGCGAGCACGGAGACACGCAGCGAAAGCAGCACGATTTCCCACAAGCCTGGATCGCCGGACAGAATCAGTCCCAGCGCACGGGTGAATTCTTGCGCAAAATCCTGCATTTCCTCCCTGAATTCTCCCCTTCCTTGCGTGTGATGCAGGATAACGAAGGAAAGCTCCGACCCGCCACACATTTCTGTGCGCGACACTCCGGGCCAGGGCACGACGTCCCCCCCGCCGCTGCTTCTTTCTGGTCCCAAATACCCAAGTTCCGACACTTGCAACGAAACGCCGCCCCCGGACCGGGGACGGCGCCTCTCCATGCGGAAAACGACCTTGCGCGGCAGCGCGCTATTTGGTCACGATCTCCGGCCCCATCAGCGTGTTGGGCAGGAAAGTGGACAGCCAGGGCACATAAGTCACCAGGATCAGGAACACGAACAGCACCGCGAGAAACGGCAGCGCCGCCGTGACCACCCGCATCATCGGCATCCCCGCCACGCCCGAAGTCACGAACAGGTTCAGACCCACCGGCGGCGTGATCATGCCGATCTCCATGTTCACCACCATGATGATGCCCAGATGGATCGGATCGATCCCCAGCTCGATCGCGATCGGGAACACCAGCGGCGCCACGATCACCAGCAGCCCCGACGGCTCCATGAACTGCCCGCCGATCAGCAGGATCACGTTGACCACGATCAGAAAGGTCACCGGCCCCAGCCCCGCCGACAGCATCGCCTCGGCGATGTGCTGCGGCACCTGCTCGTCGGTCAGCACATGTTTCAGGATCAGCGCATTGGCGATCACGAACATCAGCATGATCGTGAGCTTGCCGGCCTCGAACAGCGTGTGCACCGTGTCGCGATGAAAGAACGCGGTGACCAGCGCCTTGGGGTTCTCCAGCAGCGTCAGGTTGCGCCCCTCGCCTTCGGTCTTCAGCGGCCCCATGTCCCGATAGATGAAGGATGCCACGAAAAAGGCATAGACGGAGGCCACCGCCGCGGCCTCGGTCGGGGTGAAGAAGGCGCCCGTGACACCGGGGATGCCGTAGATACCCACCATGATGATGACGATCAGCATCAGCCCCCAGAAGGCCTCGCGGAAGCTGTCCCAGATCTCGCCCCAGCCCTGCCAGTCGCCCTTGGGCATGCCCTTGATGCGCGCCATCACATAGATCGCCACCATCAGCATCAGCCCCGCGACCAAGCCCGGAATGACCCCGGCCAGGAACATCCGCCCCACCGACACCTCGACGGCGGCGGCATAGACCACCATGACGATCGACGGCGGGATCAGGATGCCCAGCGTGCCCGCATTGCAGATCACGCCCGCGGCGAATTCCTTGGTATAGCCCGCCTGCCGCATCGCCGCGATGACGATGGTCCCGATCGCTACCACGGTCGCCGGCGACGACCCCGACAGCGCCGCGAACAGCATGCAGGCGAACACGCCCGAGATTGCCAGCCCCCCGCGCAGATGCCCCACGCAGGCGATCGAGAAGCGGATGATCCGCCGCGCCACCCCGCCGGTGGACATGAAGGACGAGGCGAGAATGAAGAAGGGGATCGCCAGAAGCGTGTAATGCCCCTCGAAGGCCGAAAACAGGGTCTGGGCAATCGAGGCCAGCGAGCTGTCCGAGAACGCCAGCAGGAAGAGGATCGACGACAGACCCAGCGACACCGCGATCGGCACGCCGATCAGCAGCATTCCCACGACCATCAGGAAAAGAATGGCAACGGTCATCGGCTTCAGCCCTCCTGATGCGCGCGGGCATCCGCGACGTCGTCTTCGACCTCGTGGCTGGCGATCATGCGGTCGATGTCGCCGCGCCAGATATGAACCGCCACCACCAAGAACCGATAAAACAGCAGCGCCATGCTGAGCGGCAGCACCGCGTAGGGAATGAACCGCGGCAGCTTTTCGTAATGGTCGCCGTCATTCATCGGCCCCTCGATGAACCGCAGCGCATCGGGCATTGGGATGTCGTTGACCTCGTACCAGCCCTTGGGGCGGAACTTGTCCTCGAACCCGGTGGGGAACCAGCGCCCCTCGGTGCCCGGCAGATTGGCGAAATTGGCCCAGTAGTCCCACGATCCCTTGAGCAGGAGAAAGGAAAACACGATGCACAAGCCCGCCGCGATCAGCGCCAGCGCCCTGCGAGGGCCCGGCCGAAGCATGTTGATGATCGCGTCCACGCCAAGATGCGCCTTTTTCTTGACCAGATAGGACGCGCCCAGCAGCACCAGCCAGGCAAACAGGAACACGGTGAGTTCCAGCGCCCACAGGATGTTGGAATTGAACGCCTTGCGCGCGATCACGTTGGCGAAAGTGATGACCGTCATGGCCCCGAGGATCACCGCGATCAGCGTCTCCTCGATGCGGTCGATGAACGAACTCCGATGGTCCTGCATCGGCCCTCCCCCGTTCCGCTGTGTCGGAAATCTCTTGCAAAAAGGGCGCGGCAGGCCATCCTTTCCTGCCGCGCCCACAGGTGAGCGGTGGCTTACATGCTCGCGTTGATCGCCTGGGCGGCGTCGATCATGTCCTGCCCGACGTCATCCTTGAACTTTTCCCAGACCGGCTTCATCGCATCGACCCATTCTTGGCGCTGTTCCGGCGTCAGGGTGCGGACCACGCCGCCGGCCGCGATGATCGCCTGCTTGGCCTCTTCGTTCACCTTGGTCGATTCCTTGTTCCGCGTCTCGGTGACCTCTTTCAGGATCGTCAGGAACTGCTCACGCACGTCTTCGGGCAGGCTGTCCAGCCAGTCCACGCTGGTCACCACCAGATAGTCGATGATGCCGTGGTTGGTCTCGGTCACGCCGTCCTGCACCTCGAAGAACTTCTTGCCGTAGATGTTGGACCAGGTGTTTTCCTGGCCGTCCACGACCCCCTGCTGCAGCGCGCCGTAGACTTCGGAAAAGGCCATCTTCTGCGGACTGCCGCCGATCGCCTCCATCTGCGCCACCAGAACATCCGAGGACTGCACGCGGAACTTCAACCCGTTGGCGTCCGAGGGGTGGATGAGCGGCTTGTTGGCCGACATCTGCTTCATGCCGTTGTGCCAGTAGGCCAGCCCCTGCAGGCCGCGCTTCTGCATCGAATCCAGCAGCGCCTGCCCAGCATCCGAGGCCTGGAACGCATCGACGGCGTTGATGTCCTTGAACATGAACGGCAGGTCGAAGATGCGGAACTTCTTGGTGAACTTCTCGAACTTCGACAGCGACGGCGCGGCCAGCTGCACGTCGCCCTGCAGGATCGCCTCAAGCACCTTGTTGTCGTTGTAGAGCGTGGAGTTCGGGTAGACCTCCATGCACATCTTGCCGTCCATTTCCTTGTTGACGCGCGTCTTCAGCAACTCGGCAGCGATCCCCTTGGGGTGCTTGTCGGTGTTGGTGACGTGGCTGAACTTGACGACGATCTCGCCGTCGTCGCACCCTTCGGGGTTGGCCAGGGCGGCCGTGGCAGTGAGCGCCAGAGCCGTGGCCGCGGTGGTCAGAAATTTGAGCATGTTCTCCTCCGGTTTCGAGAATACTGGGGCGCGCACGGAGTTCCGTGGCGTCGCGAGGAGTCAAGCGAGTCGGCGCGAATCGCTCAAGCCCTTGGTTGCCGATTCGCCGAATCCCGGGAAATCGCTTTGTTTTCCGTTGCTTGTGGAATCTGCCATATCCGATGAATCAAAACGACGCCACGTCATGTGCGGGATTTCACACAGCCCGTCACCGACATTGTGCGAAATTTCGCACAAATGTTAGCGCCTGTAGTTCTCGGGGCGAATCCCGTGCCGGGCCAGCTTGTCGTAGAAGGTCTTGCGCGGCAGCTTGAGCGCCTGCGCCGCGGCGGATGCCCGCCCGTTGTGCCGCCCCAGCGCGGCGATCAGCAGCGACCGTTCCACCCGCGCCATCTGCTCGGCCAGTCCCAGGTCGGCGGCCTGCGTCACCTCGTCGGGCATGCCCAGGACAAAGCGCATCGCCGCGCTCATCAGCGACCGGGCATTCCCGGGCCAGTCCTGCGCCATCAGCGCGGCGGTGTGTTCGGGCGTGACCTCGGGCGGGGCGATCCCGGCCTGTTCGGCGGCCTGTTCGACATAGTGGCGGAACAGCACGGGGATGTCCTCGGGGCGCTCGGCCAGTGACGGGATGCGCACCGTGCCGACCTGAAGGCGATAGAACAGGTCGGGGTGGATTGTGTCCTCGTCCAGCGGAACCGTTGACCCCGCAATCAGCCGGGGCGCCCCCTTCTCTTCCAGCGCCGCGACCAGCGCCAGTTGCGTGTCCGCAGGCAGCCGCGCGATTTCGTCCAGAAACAGCGACCCGCCCACCGCCGCCTCCAGCGCCTGCGCCAGCGCAGCCCGGCCCAGCCCCTGCGCGGCGTGTTTCTCGAACGGCCCCTGCGCGGCGGGCGCGCACAGATGTACCACCTCGGCCACCTTCGGCGTGCCGCTACCCGGCGGGCCGATCACCAGAACGTCGGTGCCCAGCCGCGCCAGTTCGCGCACCCGCGCCCGCAAATCCTGCGCCAGTTCGGACACGCCAAAGATCAACCGCGCCGCCGGATCGCCGGCTTCGCGCCGGACCCGCTCGGCCCGGTCCTGCATCACCGCCCGGCGACGTTCCAGCGCCTTGCGCAGCTCGGCCACCAGGTCCGACGGCGAACAGGGCTTTTCGAGAAACCCGAACGCCCCCTGCTCCACCGCGCGCAATGCCATCGGGATGTCGCCCTCGCCCGTCAGCAGGATCACCGGCAGATCCTCGTCCACCTCGCGCGCATGGGCCAGCAAATGGAACCCGTCGCGGCCCGGCATGCGGATGTCCGACAGGATCACGCCGGGGAAATCGCGGGTGATGTGGTCCTTGGCCGCCACGAACGACCCCACCGCGATCGGGCGCAGGTCCGCCAGCTCCAGCGTCTGCGCCAGCGCCTCGCGCACCTCGATGTCGTCATCGACCAGAAGCACCGGATCGGTCATGCGGCCTGCTCCTCTCCTTCCTGCCAGCGATCCAGTTCGACGGTGAACACGGCGCCGCCCTCGGGGCTGTTGGCGCCACGGATATTGCCGCCAAAGCTTTGAACGATACCATAGGAAATCGACAGCCCCAGCCCCATGCCGCCGCCGACCTCCTTGGTGGAATAGAAGGGTTCGAAGATCCGGTCCGGATCGACGATGCCGGGGCCGTTGTCGGCGACGGTCACCGCCAGCCGATCGCCATCCTCGATGCGGATGCGGATCCGGCGGTCGCCCTGATCGGCCATCGCGTCGGCGGCATTGTTGATGAGGTTGATGAGAACCTGCCCCAGCCGCACCTCGCCGCCCCAGGCGTAAACGGGTCCATCCGGCGGCACCCAGTCCAGCACGACGCTTTCGGCGCGCAGCCGCGCCTCGGTCAGTTCCACCGCCGCCGTCACCACCGCCACCAGATCGATCCGCGCCGGCGGCTCCGCCTCGTTGCGGGCAAAGGCGCGCAGGTTGCGGATGATCCGCGCCGCCCGCGCCGCCAGCTGCGCGATCCGGTCCAGATTTCGCGCGGCCGTCTCCACCCGCCCCCTTTCCAACAGCGCCGCGCCGTTTTCGGCGAACTGCTGGATCGCCATCAGCGGCTGGTTCAACTCGTGACTGATGCCCGCGCTCATCTGCCCCAGCGCGCTCAGCTTGCCCGCCTGCACCAGCTCCGCCTGGGCCCGCCGCAGCGCCGCCTCTGCCTCGTGGCGTTCCTCGATTTCGCGCAGCAGCCGCCGGTTGGTGTCGGACAGCTCGCGCGTGCGCGCCTCCACCCTTTGCTCCAGCTCGGCGTTTGCCTCGGCCAGCGCCCGGCGACGCTCCATCGTCATGTAGAGCACCGCGCCAAAGGCCAGACAGACCGCCGCGATGGCCGCCGCCTGCAACCCCGCCAGCCGCCGCGCGGGCCCGACATCGACCAGCACCTCTCCGGTCAGGCCGATCACCGGCAGCGGCCGCGACAGATGCAGCGCGCGGGCCGGCACATAAGGCCCCCACCCCAGCCGCCAGATTTCATGCCGCCCGATGGTCTGCACGTCAAAGGCCGCCGCCGCCCCTTGCGCGGGCCGCAGCCCCACCCAGCCCTCGGGCCGCTGCCAGAACAGCAGTTCCGAACGGTTGGTGATGAACACCTCTCCGCGCGTATCGGTGAAATAGACCACCGGCGCGCTGCCCCGCCAAGTGCTCTCCACGTCCTCGACATCGGCGACCACCACCAGCGCCCCGCGCACACGCCCCCCTGCGCCAAAGACCGGCGCGGCATAGCTGTAAACCCGGTGCCCGCCGGCGGAATCGACGCCGTGATCGCTGCCCAACGCCCCCTGCATCGCACGCCGGAACTGCGCCGACCCGGCGACGGACCGTCCCGCGCCGCCACGGGCCGAGACCAGAACCGTGCCGTCAGGGGCGACAAAATAGATGTCAAAGGCCGAGGTCTTGTCCGCCACCTCGGTCAGAACGTCCCGCGCCGCCACGCGCCGCGACGGATCATCAAGCCCGTCCAGCACCGGGTGATCGGCCATCAGAACGGCCAGTTCGCGATAGACCTGCAACTGCGTGCTCAGCCGGTCGCTGGCCAGTTCCAGATCGGCCCGGCCCCGCCGGGCCAGCTGGTCCAGCGCCTGCAGATAGCCATAGCGCCAAACCGCGCCTGCAAGCACCCCCACCGCCAGCAAAAAGGCCGGCACGATCCATCTTCGGTTCCGTTCCATCGACCGCAACCTAACCCAGCTTTCCGCCGGCTTGAACGACTTTAGCCGCCCGACGGGCCGGCAATATCAGGCCAGACCAGCGCGGCGCCCGCCCATGCGGCCAGAACCAAGGGACTCTTTCATCTTGCTGCAAATACTCCGGGGAGCGCGAGGGGCAGAGCCCCTCGCATCAGTCGGATTGGCGCAGCCAATCCGAAACCATCTTTCGGTTCCGCCAACTCACTTTTCCGATTTTACCCCGATTTCTTCCTCCTGGCCAACTTCGCCCAGGACCCGTTCGATCCCTGCCGCCACGTCCTCGAGATCCGCCGGCTCGAGCCCCGGCGTCTTGATCCGCGCGACGACAGGCGCGCCCACCGCCCTGCGCGACTTGGCGTAGGACGGGTCATAATGCTGCTCCATCAGAGCCCGGGTCAGACCCACGCGATCGCCCGCCTCGATCAGCGAAAACCACCCCTCCACCACATCGCGCCCACGGTGCGCCTTGAGCGGACGCAGCTTGCACTGCAACCGCTCGGAATCGGACAGGATGTCCTCGTAGGCGCGCGCCAGATACCGCGCCCGCGCCTCGATCGGAGCGACGATCTCGATCCTCGGCGCGACTTTCATCGCCTGCCAGAGACTGGGCGGCAGAATCCGGGCGCCGATCTTGCTCGACTCGGCCTCGACCACTACCGGCCGGGTCGGATCCAGCGCGGTCAATTCCACCGCCAGGCGGGTCTCGAAGGCCTTCTGGCCGGGTTGCGGATCGGACATCTCGCCCAGTAGCGAACCACGGTGCGCGGCCAGGCCTTCAAGGTCGATTACCTGCACGCCCCTGACGCGCAACAGCCCCAGCAGTTCGGTCTTGGCGGTTCCGGTATAGCCGTCGAGCGCGATCAGCCGGTGCGGCAGCGCGTCATTGTAGAGATAACGGTTCACAAGCCGTCGATAGGTCTGGTAGCCGCCTTGCACCGAATCCGCCCGCCACCCGATCTGCTGCAGCAACCATGTGAAGGATCCCGATCTCTGTCCGCCCCGCCAGCAGTAGACCAGCGGCCGCCAGCCGCCGGAACGGTCCATCAGGCGCAGCTCGATATGATCGGCGGCGTTGCGGAATACCAATGCGGCACCGATCTTTCGCGCGAGAAAGGGGCTTTGCTGTTTGTATATGGTTCCAACGCGGGCGCGCTCCTCGTCGTCGAGCACGGGCAGGTTGATCGCACCCGGCACGTGGTCTTCGGCATATTCGGCGGGACTGCGCACGTCGATCACGGTGTCGAAACCGTGATTCAGGATGTCGGCGAGGGACGTGTATTCGATGGCCATGCGCCCCTCTAGCGCGGATTGTGCGAAACCGGAAGCGTACCGCTTGAGGCAAGCGTGGAACCGGGGGCCAGCCCCCGGACCCCCGGGGTATTTGGAACCAGAAAGAAGCGGGTTGGATCAGTCCGCGTCGATCGGTTCGATCAGCCGCGATCCGGTGGCGCGATTGGAATTGACCGCCGTGGAGACGCGGTGGAAGCCCAGAACCTCGTCATCCGCGGGCACCATCAGGCGCGCGGCGCCCTTTCCGGCCTCGCCCAGCCAGAGCGGCCAGTCGGGCGGTTCGAGGATCAGCGGCATCCGGCTGTGGATCGAAGAAATCCCAGCGTTGGCGGGCGTGGTGACGATGGCGCAGGTGGCGATCGGGTGATCCGTGCCCCAGTTCTGCCAGATGCCGCCCAGCGCCATCGGCGCCCCGTCCCTGCGGTAGATGTACCAGGGCAAGCGCCTGCCTTCCGGCGTCTTGTGCCATTCGTAGAACCCCGAGGCCACCACGATGCAGCGCCGTTCGCGACAGGCCGCGCGGAAGGCGGGTTTGTCCGCGAGGGTTTCGGCACGCGCGTTGATCAGAAGCGGGCCGTCGGTTTCGCTCTTGTACCAGTACGGCAGGAAGCCCCATCGCATGCCCACCAGTTGGCGCCCGGTATCCGAGCCACGCACGACGTGGATCCGGTTCGTCGGGCAGACGTTGTAGTTCGGAACCGGCGGCAGGTCGTTCGCCGGCCGGGCCGCGAAAAGCCGGGCCATCGCGTCAATGGGCACATTTATGGCAAAGCGTCCGCACATTCTTGTCCACGCCATGGCTGGGCGAAACGGCACGCCGGTTGCGTTCCGCTGCGCATTCTACTGCCCCGTGCAGGACGGAGCGGAAGCCGGGCAGATCCTCACGGCAAGTGCCGTTCAGCTGCGCCGGCCGGTTCATTCCCTCTCGGTCGGGCGGCACTGGCGCCAGCATCCGCAAATGCCGGCGCCGTTCATGAAATGGCTCGACCCGGCGCCTTGGCCCGAAATCGCCTGATCCTCACTTCCGGACGATCCGGTTTTCGGTGAAGGGCTTGTAGGGCTGGTTCGCGGCCAGGTATTCGGCCACCACATCGGCCAGATCGGGTCCGTAGTCATACGCGTCCTTGTCGTCGCCGGCGAACATCTTGTAGCCGTCGCCACCGTTGCGAACATAATTGTTGGTCACCACGAGATAGGTCGCCTTGGGGTCGATCGGAACGTATCCGTCATCCGTCTTGACCAACACCTCGACGATGCGGCTGCCCGGCGGCTGCGCGGGATCCCAGGCAAAGCGCATCCCCGCCACCTGCGGAAAGCGGCCCTTGACTTCCTCGACCTGGCTCATGCCGTTTTCCAGCGCGTCGATGATCCCCTGGCCGCTGATCTGGAAGGTCGAGAGCGTGTTCTGGAACGGCAGAACGGTCAGCACTTCGCCCATGGTGATCGGCCCGGCGTCGATGCTCGCGCGCAGGCCGCCCGAGTTCATGATGGCGATCTGCACGCCCTGGTCGGCAACGCGATCCAGCATCGCATCGGCCACCAGATTCCCCATCGCGCATTCCTGCACCCGGCAGATATCGCGGCTGCCCTCGATCGCGGACGCGGCCCGGGCGATCACCTTCTGCCGGATCTCTTCGAGCGGCTGCGCCAGTTCCTGCACCCGCGCCACGACCTGCGCGTCCTCGGTGATGGAGACGTCCATGATCAGCGGCTCACCCACCGCCTCGGTCAGATTGCCGGCATCGTCAAAGGTCACGTTCAGCTCGCCCAGGAACTTGCCATAGGCATAGGCCTGCACGATCGCCACGCCGTTCACCATGGTCGGGTAAGGCCCTTTGGCGCGGTCGGAGGTGTTGGACAGCAGCGTATGCGAATGCCCGCCCACGATCACGTCCACGCCCCGCGCCCCGGCTGCCACGCGCTTGTCCACGTCATAGCCGGAATGGCTGAGCACGATGATTTTGTTCACGCCCTGCGCCGTCAGCCTGTCCACCTCGGCCTGCACGGCCGGGACGGGATCGGTGAAATGCACGTTGGGTCCGGGCGAGGACAGCTCATCGGTATCCTCGGGCGTGAGCCCAATGAGCCCCAGCTTCTCTCCGCCCCGCTCGATCACCGTCGATTTCAGGATCTTGGTGGCCAGCACCTCCTCGGCGCTCACGTCGGCATTGGACATCAGCACCGGGAACTCTACCGCATCCATGAAGCCGCGCAGCACCTCTGGCCCGTCGTCGAATTCGTGGTTGCCCACGGTCATCGCGTCATAGCCCATGCGGTTCATCATTTCGGCCGCGACCTTGCCCTTGTAATAGGTGTAGAACAGCGAGCCCTGGAACTGGTCGCCCCCGTCCACGAGAATCGAATTGTTCGACCTCTGCCGCGCCTGCGCGATCGCGGTCATCAGCCGGGCCGAGCCGCCAAAGCATTTTCCGGCCGCGTTGTCCTCGGGCTTGCAGCCACTGTCGTATTTGTTGATCGGCTCGATCCGCGAATGGAAATCGTTGGTGTGCAGGATCGTCAGCTTGTAGTCGGCCGTGGCGGCAGTGGCGGAAATGGCCAGCGCCGCACAAGAGGCCAGCAATGGCTTGAACATGGAAATCTCCCCGTTTAGTTGTTATGCGCTGATCCTGCGCGGCAATGACGGCCCTGTCAAAGATCGTGTCGGGGCAACCGCGTTCCGGGTTGAAAACGCGCCGCCGCCGGGGCATCACCCTATCCATGCTGATCTACAAGATATTCCGCGCCCCCGAATGGGCGGCGCTGCAAGAGGCGGGCGAGACCGCCGGCGCCCCGGTCGATCTGGCCGACGGCTTCATTCACTTCTCCACCGCCGAACAGGTGGCCGAAACGGCGGCGAAACATTTCGCCGGCGAAGACGGGCTGGTGCTGCTGGCGGTCGATGCCGAAACGCTGGGCGAGGCGCTGAGATGGGAACCGTCGCGGGGCGGCGCGCTGTTCCCGCACCTCTACCGCAGGTTACGGCTGGCCGAGGTGCTGTGGGCCAAGCCGCTGCCCCTTGTCGACGGCATCCATCGCTTCCCGGAGGATCTGCAATGACCGACGCCTTTATCGACCCCGACCGCGCGCAGTTCGAAGCCTTCAAGGCGCTCGACCGCGACCTGCCGATCGACATGCTGAACCTTGTGCGCCTGCGCGATCTGGCCGCCTATCCCGACGGGCACGACCTGGCGGGCAAGGGGCTGACCGGCGCCGACGCCTATGCCCGTTACGGCGCCGAAAGCGGCCCCGTCTTCGCCCGCGTGGGCGGGCGGATCGTCTGGCGCGGTGAATTCCAGACCACGCTGATCGGGCCGGGCGACGAACGCTGGGATCACTGCTTCGTCGCGCGTTACCCCTCGGCGCACGCCTTCCTGCAGATGGTGACGGACCCCGACTACCGGCAGGCCGTAGTGCACCGGCAGGCGGCGGTGCTGACCTCGCGCCTGATCCGCTGCGCCACCGCCGAGGCCGGAGAGGTGTTCGGCTGATGCCCACGATCATGGAACGCGCGGGGCTGGCGGCGCTGCGCTGCCTCGACCCGGAAACCGGACACCGGCTGGCGATCCGCGCCCTGCAACTGGGCCTGACCCCGCAGCCGGGGCCCGTCACCTCGCCCCGCCTGCGCACGCGGCTTGCGGGGCTGGACCTGCCGAACCCGGTCGGGCTGGCGGCAGGCTTCGACAAGAATGCCGAGGCGCTGGTGCCGCTCTCCCGTTCCGGCTTCGGCTTCATCGAGGTCGGCGCGGTGACCCCCCGCCCCCAGCCCGGCAATCCGCGCCCCCGTCTTTTCCGTCTGACCCGGGACCGGGCGGCGATCAACCGCTTCGGTTTCAACAATGATGGGATGGAGGCGGTCGCCGCACGCCTTGCCCGGCGACCGAAGAACGCTGTGATCGGCCTGAACCTCGGCGCCAACAAGGACAGCACCGACCGCGCCGGCGACTATGCCCGCGTTTTGGCCCGCTGCGGGCAATGGCTGGATTTCGCCACCGTCAACGTCTCCTCCCCCAATACCGAGAAACTGCGCGACCTGCAGGGCAAGGACGCGCTGGGCGCGCTCTTGCACGGGGTGATGGAGACGCGCGACCGTCTCACCCGCCCGATCCCGGTGTTTCTGAAGATCGCCCCCGACCTGACCGATGCCGAACTGCAGGACATCGCCGAGGTGGCCCGCGACAGCGGCCTCGACGCGATCATCGCCACCAACACCACTCTGGACCGCACCGGCCTGCGCGCCCCCCATGCCGGCGAAAAAGGCGGGCTGTCCGGCGCGCCTCTGTTCGAAAAATCGACCCGCGTGCTGGCGAAACTCTCGGTGATGACCGATGGCGCGATACCGCTGATCGGGGTGGGCGGGATCGGCTCGGCCGAGGACGCCTATGCCAAGATCCGCGCCGGCGCCTGCGCCGTGCAGCTCTATACCGCGCTGGTCTATGGCGGCCTGTCGCTGGCAGCCGAGATCGCCCGCGGGCTGGACCGGCTGTTGCAGCGCGACGGTTTCGCCAACGTGGCCGAAGCCGTCGGCACCGACAGGGAGACATGGACATGATCGAACTCTGGCACAACCCGCGCTGCTCGAAATCCCGCGCGGCGCTTGCATTGCTCAAGGAACGCGGCGCGGAGGTGAAGGTGCGCCGTTACCTGGACGAACCACCGACCGAGGACGAAATCCGCGCCGCCCGTGCCGCGCTGGGCAACCCGCCGGCGATCGAGATGATGCGCCCAGGGGAAAAACGCTTCCGCGAACTGGGTCTGAACAAGTCCGACGACGACGACACCCTGATCGCGGCGATGGCGGCGCATCCGATCCTGATCGAACGTCCCCTTGCGATCCGCGACGGCAAGGCCGTCATCGGCCGCCCGCCGGAAAACGTCCTGTCACTCCTCTGAGGGAGACGTCCCCCCGTCCCCTTCATCTTGCCCGAAAATACTCCGGGGAGCGCGAGGGGCAGCGCCCCTCGCATCCCTTGTGCGCCTTTGGCGCTACGGACTCGGTGCGCCTTTGGCGCAACGGGCAGCGCCCCTCGCACCGGTCGGACCGGCCCCGCCGGTCCGACACCCGCGTTCACCCGCCCACGGACGTGTGATAGCCCACCGCCGCCGCCGGATGCGCCGCCGCCTTCAGCAGATCGAACACATATTGCGCGACCGAGCGGAAACAGACGATGCGGAACGTCTCCGCATCGTCCATCCAGAACGCCGCCGGCACCTGCGCCAGCCGGGTGCGGCGGAACTGGCCCGGCCCGAAGGCCTCGGGCGACAGATCCACCGGGCACAGCTTGGCCAGCACGTCCCGCGCCGCCGGTCCCGACAACCGGAACACCGCGCGCGCATCCGACACGTTCACCGCCAGCGAATGCACCTTGCCCAGCGTGGCGGTCATCTTCTCCACCGCCGCGCCCGCCTCGGAATACGGCACCAGAACCAGCAGCTCGTCCGGCGACATCCAGCAGATGCCGCTTTCTCCGGCCACATTGGCACGGTTCTGCCCCGGCATCTTCTGCCCGCTGACCGAGGTCGCCGCCTTGGCCACCGCGCGGTTCGACAGATCCCCGCGCAGCGTGATCATCCCCTGCAGGCCGCACTCCTCGACCCGGACAAGGCCATCGAAAGACGCGCCCTTCAGCGCGCTGACCGCATCAGACATTCTGCTTCTCCCCGTCCTTGTCGTAGAAGACCGGGCTCACGATCTTCGCCTTGAAGGCCTTGCCGTCGGTGCCCGGAAACTCCAGCACTTCGCCCATGCGGTCGGGGCCGTGCAGCACCAGCCCCATCGCGATGCCGCGGCCCAGCGTGGGCGAGAAATAGGTCGATGTCACCCGCCCCTGCACATTGCGCTGGCCGTTCTCGTTCACGCCTTCGGCCACCGCATAGGCGCCATCGGGCAGGACCGAACCGTCCAGCGTTTCCAGCCCCACCAGCTTCCAGCGGTTCGGGTCGGTCATGTGGGACCGCTGCTGCGCCCGCTTGCCCAGGTAGTCGTCCTTCTTCTTCGAGATCGCCCAGTGCAGCCCCAGATCCTGCGGGATCACCGTGCCGTCGGTTTCGTCCCCGATCATGATGAAGCCCTTCTCGGCCCGCATGATGTGCAGCGCCTCGGTGCCATAGGGCATCACGCCGAACTCGGCCCCCTCCTTCAGCAACAGATCCCAGAAGGCGCGGCCCCGGCACGCCGGAACGGCAATCTCATAGCTCAGCTCGCCCGAGAACGAGATCCGATAGACCCGCACGTCGAACCCTGCGAGCTGTCCGTCGCGCCACTCCATGAACGGCAGCGCGTCTTTCGAAACATCCATGCCGCCCAGCTTTTCCAACAGCTTGCGCGCATTCGGCCCCACCACCGCGATCTGGGCGAACTGCTCGGTCACGTTGGCGACATAGACCTGCCAGTCCCACCATTCGCACTGCAGCCATTCCTCCATATGGGCGTGGATCCGGTCCGCGCCGCCGGTGGTGGTGTGGCACAAGAAGGTGTCCTCGTCGATCCGCGCCACCACGCCATCGTCGATCAGAAAACCGTTTTCCGAACACATCAGCCCATAGCGGCACTTGCCCGGCTTCAGCGTGCTCATCATGTTGGTGTAGAGCATGTCGAGGAATTTCCCCGCATCCCGGCCCTTCACGATCAGCTTGCCCAGCGTCGAGGCATCCAGAAGCCCGAGCTTTTCGCGGGTGTTCTTCACCTCGCGCATCACCGCGTCATGCACGCTTTCACCAGGGCGCACATAGGCATAGGGCCGCCGCCAGTGGCCGACCGGCTCCCAGTCGGCGCCGTTTTCGTCGTGCCAGTCATGCATCGGCGTGCGCCGCAGCGGCTGGAAGATCTCGCCGCGCGCCTCGCCCGCGATCGCGCCCATGCTGATCGGCGTATAGGGCGGGCGGAAGGTGGTCGTGCCCACTTGCGGGATCGGCGCATTGAGCGAGTCGGCCAGGATCGCCAGCCCGTTGATATTGGCGATCTTGCCCTGATCCGTGGCCATGCCCAGCGTGGTATAACGCTTGGTATGCTCGACGCTTTCATAGCCCTCCTGCGCCGCGAGCTGGACATCGGACACTTTCACGTCGTTCTGATAATCCAGGAACGCCTTGTTGCGCAGGGCCGTGGTGGCCCGCGCGGGCATCAGCCAGACCGGCATCATCGGCGCCTCTTCGGGGCCGGCGCCCTGGGGCACCTTGCCTCGTTTGGGCTTGAACCCGATCGCCTTGGCGGCCAGCTTGCCGGCGGCGTCGGCATCCGACAGCACCGCATCCAGCATCAGCTCGCCATTGGCCGCGCCCGCGGGAACCACGAAGCCTTCGCCATCCGCGCCGGTGGGCGGGCGGTTCGGGTCGGGGCGGAAATGGGCCTGGGTTTCGTCCCAGATCAGCTTGCCACCGCAATGGGACCACAGATGAACCACCGGCGACCAGCCGCCCGACATGGCGACCGCGTCGCAGGCGACCTCCTCCAGCGCGCCGCCCTCGCCGTCATGGGCGCAGACCGAGACGCCGGTCACACGTTTGGCCCCCTTGACCCTGGCGATCGCCCGGCCGCAGTCGATGCGAATGCCCATCTCGTGCGCCTGCCGCATCAGATCGCCGCCGCCCGAGTTGCGCGCGTCCAGCACCCGCAGCACCTCGATCCCAGCCTGTTTGAGCGCGATAGCGGTGCGGTAGGCATCGTCGTTGTTGGTGGCGATCACGACCCGCTGGCCGGGGGCCACGCCGTAATTCACCACATAGTCGCGCATGGCCGAGGCCAGCATCACGCCGGGAATGTCGTTGCCGGCAAAGCTCAGCGTGCGCTCGATCGCGCCGGTGGCGGTAATGATCCGCTTCGCCCGGATCCGCCACAGCCGGTGGCGCGGACCAGCCAGCAGCGGCGCGTGGTCGGTCAGCCGCTCATAGCCCAGCGCATAGCCGTGGTCATAGACCCCCGCCCCCATGGCACGCGTGCGCAGGGTCACGTTCTCCATCGCCGACAGTTCGGCCACGGTCCGCTCGACGAAGGCCTCCACCGGCTCGCCATCCACGGTGCCGCCATCCACCGGCGCGCGGCCGCCCCAATGCGGGGTCTGTTCCAGCACCAGCACTTTGGCGCCCGTCTGCGCGGCGGCCTTCGCCGCCTGAAGCCCGGCCACCCCGCCGCCGATCACGAGGATGTCGGTGAAGGCGTAGAAGTATTCGTAGGTGTCGGCGTCGCGCTCCTTGGGCACCGCGCCCAGACCCGCGGCCTGGCGGATGACGGGTTCATAGACCTTTTCCCAGAAGGATTTCGGCCACATGAAGGTCTTGTAGTAGAACCCCGCCGGAAAGAAGCGCGACAGCGCCGCGTTCACCTGGCCCACGTCGAATTCCAGGCTGGGCCAGTGGTTCTGGCTGCGCGCGGTGAGCCCGTCGTAGAGCTCGGTCGTGGTGGCGCGCTGGTTCGGTTCGAACTTTCCGCCTTCGCCCAGCCCCATCAGCGCGTTGGGTTCCTCCGCGCCCGAGGCGAGGATGCCGCGCGGGCGGTGATACTTGTAGGACCGGCCCACCAGCATCTGGTCGTTGGCCAGCAGCGCCGAGGCGAGCGTGTCGCCTTGCAACCCGTGCAGGCGCTTGCCGTTGAAGGTGAAGGTGATCGGTTTCGACCGGTCGATCAGGCGGCCCTGGGTGGCGATGCGTGCGCTCATTTGGCGACCCTTTCGCATGGGGTGAGGGCGGGATTTGGGTATTTGGAACCAGAAAGAAGCATCAGGAGAACTCTCTCCACCTCCAGCCGGGGCGGCGGGCGGTGATCGCGTCTCGGATCTCCTTGGGCGGCTCGGTGGTCTGGGCGGGATAGGTGCCGAAAACCTCGAGCGTGGCGGTGTCGCGGGCGGCGTGGAACCACTTGCCGCAGCCGTTGGCGTGGCGCCAGCGTTCGAAATGCACGCCGCGCGGGTTCTCGCGCGCGAAGAGATAGTCGTGGAAGTCCTCGTCGGAGGAGCCGGGGCCGTGGCGTTTCAGATGCGCCTCGCCGCCCGGCGCCAGTTCGGTTTCCTCGGCGTCGATGCCGCAATAGGGGCATTGCAGGATCAGCATGTCGTCATCCTTTCCTTGTCGCGCGCATCAGTGCGCCACGCCGGCGGCGACGCTTTCGTCGATGAAGCGGCCTTCCTTGAAGCGGTCGAGCGAAAACGCCCGGCAGAGCGGTGAATCGCCCGTGGCCATGAGCTGGGCGAAACCCCAGCCCGATCCGGGGATCGACTTGAACCCGCCGGTACCCCAGCCGCAGTTGATGAAGATGTTCTCCACCGGGGTTTTCGAAAGGATCGGGCTGCGGTCGCCGGTCATGTCCACGATCCCGCCCCATTGCCGCAGCATCTTGAGGCGGCTGATGATCGGGAAGGTTTCGATCAGCGCGCGCACGGTTTCCTCGATATGGTGGAAGCTGCCGCGCTGGGTGTAGTTGTTGAACCCGTCCGCGCCGCCGCCGATCACCATCTCGCCCTTGTCGGACTGGCTCATGTAGCCATGCACGGTGTTGGCCATCACCACCACGTCCATGCAGGGCTTGATCGGCTCGCTGACCAGCGCCTGAAGCGCCACGCTCTCGACCGGCAGGCGGAAGCCGGCCATCTGCGCCAGCACGCCCGAGTGCCCCGCCACCACCAGCCCCAGCTTGTTGCAGTCGATCGGCCCCTTTGTGGTGTCCACGCCGGCGACCTTGCCGCCCTCGCGCCGGATGCCGGTAACCTCGCATTTCTGGATGATATGCATCCCCATCCGCGAACAGGCCCGCGCATAGCCCCAGGCCACCGCGTCGTGCCGCGCCGTGCCGCCGCGTTCCTGCCACAGCGCCCCCAGCACCGGATAGCGCGGCCCGTCGATATTGATGATCGGCACCAGTTCCTTGACCCGCTGCGGGGAAATCCATTCGGTTTTCACCCCCTGCAGGGCATTGGCATGGGCGGTGCGCTTGTAGCCGCGGACCTCGTGATGGGTTTGGGCCAGCATCATCACGCCGCGCGGGGAAAACATCAGGTTGTAGTTCAGATCCTGGCTGAGATCCTCGTAGAGCGCGCGCGCCTTTTCGTAGATCGCGGCGGAGGGATCCTGCAGGTAGTTCGACCGGATGATGGTGGTGTTGCGCCCGGTATTGCCGCCGCCCAGCCAGCCCTTTTCCAGAACCGCGACATTGGTGATGCCGTAGTTCTTGCCCAGGTAATAGGCGGTGGCCAGCCCGTGACCGCCGGCGCCGATGATGATCACGTCATAGTGCCGCTTGGGCTCGGGCGAGGTCCAGGCGCGTTCCCACCCGGTGTGATAGCGCAGGGCCTCGCGGGCGATGGCAAAGGCTGAATAGCGTTTCATGGGCGAATCCGATCCTTTCCAGACAGGATGACATATGCCGCGATCGCCCCCTGCGCCCATGTCGCGTTCCGCCGCTATATTGCGCGGTTGCGACATGGGGCGGGCAAGTCGGGGATTTGCCCTTTCGCATGGGGCGGGCCGCGCCTAGATGGAGGGCATCGTCTGTGCCGCCGGAAGGACCGCCCATGGTGTTCGAGAGTTTCGAGGAGTTCGCCGCCGCCTGCCCGGCGATGACCGCGCTGGTGGGGCTGGATCTGGGCGAGCGCACGATCGGCGTGGCGGTGTCGGACACTTTCGGCCAGGTGGCCAGCCCGCTGGAGACCATCCGGCGGCGCAAGTTCGGCGCGGATGCCCAGAAGCTCCTGGCGATCGTGGCAGAGCGCGGCGTGGGCGGCATCGTGCTGGGCCTGCCGCGCAACATGGACGGGACCGAAGGCCCGCGCTGCCAGTCCACCCGCGCCTTTGCCCGAAACCTCGCGCGCCTGACCGACCTGCCGATCGGGTTCTGGGACGAACGCCTGTCCACCGTCGCCGCCGAGCGCGCCCTGCTCGAGGCGGATACGTCCCGGAAACGTCGCGCCGAGGTGATCGACCACGTCGCGGCGGGCTATATCCTGCAGGGGGCGCTGGACCGGATGCGCCATCTGGGAACGGAAGGGCGGCGATGACCGACGACATCTGGAAACGCGACGAAGCCGACTCCCCCTGCGTGAAAATCTGCGTGGTCCACCCCGGGGCGCGGATCTGCACCGGCTGCTATCGCAGCATCGACGAGATCGCCCGCTGGTCCAGGATGACCCCCGCCGAACGCGCCGAAATCCGCGCCGCGCTGCCGGATCGGGCGGTTCTGCTGACGCGGCGCCGCGGTGGCCGGCGCGGTCGGCGGCAAGAGTGAAACAAGCGGAAAATGGTCGGGACGGCGAGATTCGAACTCACGACCCCCTGTACCCAAAACAGGTGCGCTACCAGACTGCGCCACGTCCCGAACCGTAGCCGTGTCTAACCGCAGCCGCCCGGTTTGAAAAGCCCCAACCGGCCGCTAACAGGGCCAGGCCGCCGGCCCTCCGGCAAAGGCCGGGTGGCGCATGACGCTGCCTTCGGTGATCCCATAGCGGCGCGCGAGGCCGCCGTTGATCTCGAGCACGGCGAACACGGCATCGCCACCGTCGATCGGAGTCAGGTCGCCCGGCCTGGCCATTTCGTGGATTCGCGTCACTCGCCCCGACCGGTCGAGAAACAGCATGTCCAGCGGGATCAGGGTGTTCTTCATCCAGAAACGGACGTTTTGCGGGCGCTCATAGACGAACAGCATCCCAGCGCCGCGCGGCAGCGTCCTGCGATACATCAGCCCCCGCGCCCGTTCGCGCGGCTCGTCGGCAATCTCGACCGAAAAGGCGATCTGCCCCCAGTCGCCCTTAAGCTGAACTGTGTCCGCGCGGCATTCGGCGCCATTCCCCGCCCCCGGCGCGGCTGCCATGACGAGAACCGCAACCATCAGCGCCGCCGCCACGTTCGTTGCGAGGCGCCAGCGCACCGGGGCTCAGGCCTCGACCCGAATCGGGCTGACGCTCTGGGACTCTCTGGCCTGGGCCGCGGCCTCCCAGGCCTTGACCTGCACCGCCATCAGCCCCCGGCGGCCTTCGATGACGCGGAGTGCGATTGCCTCGCCCGGCTGAAGGTCGGCCAGACCGGACTGGCGGATCACTTCGATATGCAGAAACACGTCCCGCGCATCGCCGAAGAGATTGGCAAACCCGAACCCTTTGGCCTTGTCGAACCATTTCACGCGCGCCGGCAGCAGCGGCTTGCTCTGGATCACCTCGGGGTCCAGATGGGCGAAATCGGCAAGAGGCGGCGTTTCGCCGATGTCGGAGGCTTCGATGTGAACCACCTCGACCGCCTGAACGCCGCGCTGGGTGCGCTGGGTCACCACTTCGATTCGCGTGCCGTCCGCCACCGAGCTTTGCCCGAAATTGCGCAGGACGTTCACATGCAAAAGGATATCCGGTCCACCGCCGTCCGCCACGATGAACCCAAATCCCTTGGCGGGATCGAACCATTTCACCCGCCCTTGCACCTGCTGAAAGTTGTTCAGATCTTCGGCCACTTGTCCCGGCTCATTGTTGTTGTCTTGCGCCCCGCGCCCCGGTTTGCCCCAAAGCGCCCTCTCATTTCAAGGGCATTGACGGCACGCGCATCGATTTACCTTACGGCAGGCAGGATTTCGCTCAGGGGTTGAGCCGCCTGACGTCCCAAGTTGATCCCGGATCGGCCCTGCGCCACACGAAACGGTCATGCAGACGGAACGCACCGTCGGCCCAGAACTCGATTTCCAGCGGCGTGAGCCGATAGCCGCCCCAGAATGGCGGGCGCGGCGGATTGGTGCCGAATCGCGCCGTCACCTTCGCCACCTCGGCCATCAGCGCTGCCCGGCTGGCCAGCGGCTGCGACTGGTGCGAGGCCCAGGCGCCCAGGCGGCTCTTGAGCGAGCGCGAGGCGAAATATTCATCCGCCTTGGGCCCGTCCTCGCGGGTGACCAGCCCCCGCACCCGCACCTGCCGGCGCAGCGACTTCCAGTGCATGACAAAGGCCGCCTTGCCGGAGCCGTCCAGTTCACGCGCCTTGGCGCTGCCGTAGTTGGTGTAGAACACGAATGCGTCGTCCTCGATCTCCTTCAGCAGAACCATCCGCGCGTTGGGCATACCGTCCGCATCCACGGTCGCCAGCGCGATCGCATTGGGATCGTTGGGCTCGGTCTTTTCGGCCTCGGCCAGCCAGGCCCGGGCGATGGCAAAGGGGTCGTCGCCGGCAAAGATGCCCGTGCGGTCGCTCATGGTATTTCTCCGTTCGGTGTCGCGGCGACCCTATTCCGGGGGGCGCAGAGCGGCAAGAGCCCGCGCCCTTGAAGGGCACGGGCCAATCGCCTAAAGGTCAGCGTCATCGCAAATTGACGCAGCGGAGTGTGCGCATGTCCAATCAGCTGATGGCCGGCAAACGCGGCCTGATCATGGGTCTGGCCAATGACAAGTCCATCGCCTGGGGCATTGCCAGAGCCGTGGCGGACGCCGGGGCGGAACTGGCCTTTTCCTACCAGGGCGAAGCGTTGAAGAAACGGGTCGCCCCGCTGGCCGGGCAGTTGGGCAGCGATATCGTCCTGCCCTGCGACGTGTCCGACGAAGACTCCATCGACGCGCTCTTCGCGGCGGTGAAGGAACGCTGGGACCGGCTCGACTTCATCGTTCACGCGATCGGCTTTTCCGACAAGAACGAACTGCGCGGCCGTTATGTGGATACCACCCGCGGCAATTTCGCCATGACCATGGACATCTCGGTCTATTCTTTCACGGCGGTGATGCAGCGGGCCGAAAAGATGATGACCAATGGCGGATCGGCGCTGACGCTGACCTATTACGGCGCCGAACGCGTCATGCCGCATTACAACGTGATGGGCGTGGCCAAGGCCGCGCTCGAGGCCAGCGTGCGCTATCTCGCCGAGGATCTGGGCAAGGACGGCATCCGGGTCAACGCCATCTCGGCCGGGCCGATCAAGACGCTGGCGGCCAGCGGCATCGGCGATTTCCGCTACATCATGAAGTGGAACGAATACAACTCGCCCCTGCGGCGCAACGTGACCATCGACGACGTGGGCAAATCCGCGCTCTACCTGCTAAGCGATCTGGGCTCGGGGGTGACCGGCGAGAATCTGCATGTGGACGCGGGCTATCACATCGTCGGCATGAAGGCCGTGGACGCCCCCGACATCACGAAAGGCTGAAGCGATGAGCGACAAGGATCCCAACCGCCTGCCCCATGAAAAGGGCTTTCACGTCAGCTGGGACCAGCTGCACCGCGACGCCCGCGCGCTGGCCTGGCGGCTGGACGGGCAAGGCCCCGACAATGGCGCCTGGCGGGCGGTGGTGGCGATCACCCGCGGCGGCATGGCCCCGGCGATGATCGTCAGCCGCGAACTGGACATCCGCATCGTGGACACGATCTCGGTCAAGTCCTACCATCACCAGGCGCAGGGCGAGGCCCAAGTGCTCAAGGCCCCCGACGCGCAACTCATGGGCGATGGCGAGGGCGTGCTGGTGATCGACGACCTGGTGGACAGCGGCAAGACGCTTGAGCTGGTGCGCAGCATGTATCCCAAGGCGCATTTCGCCACGATCTATGCCAAGCCCAAGGGCAAACCGCAGGTGGACAGCTACATCACCGAGGTCAGCCAGGACACCTGGATCTTCTTCCCTTGGGACATGGCGCTGCAATACGTCCAGCCCTTCCGCGGTTCGGACTGACGCGAACCGATGGCCCCCCGCACCGCGGCGACGTTCGCCCCGCCGATCCCGCAGGCGCGCAAATGGCTCGACGGCGTGACCTTTTCGCCCGAAAGGCCGCTCATCAATGTCAGCCAGGCCGCCCCGGTTGACCCGCCGCCGCGCGCGCTTCGGCAGGCGATGGCCGACTACGCGCTGAACGAGGACGCCGCGCATCTTTACGGCCCCGTTCTGGGCATGCCCGAACTGCGCGCCGCGCTGGCCGAGGATATTTCGCGGCACTACGGCGGATCGGTCGCGGCCGCGCAGGTGGCGATCACTTCGGGCTGCAACGAGGCCTTTGCCGCCGTAACCATGGCGATCGCCGGCCAGGGGGACGAGATCATCCTGCCGACACCATGGTACTTCAACCACAAGATGTGGCTGGACATGGCCGGCATCCGCGCCGTGCCGCTGCCGGTGGGTCCGGACATGCTGCCTGACCCGGACCGGGCGGCGCGCCTTGTTACCGACCGCACCCGCGCGATCGCGCTGGTGACGCCGAACAACCCCTGCGGCGTGGAATACCCCGCCGAGCTGGTGCAGGCCTTCCGCGATCTGGCACGGTCGCGCGGCATCCGGCTCATCGTGGACGAAACCTATCGCGATTTCGACAGCCGGTCGGGGCCCCCGCACGACCTGTTCGCCGATCCCGCCTGGGACGAGGTGTTCGTGCATCTCTATTCCTTTTCCAAGACCTACAGGCTGACCGGCCACCGCATCGGCGCGCTGGCCGCGTCCCCCGCGCTGCTGGAGGAGGCCGAAAAGTTCCTCGATACCGTCACCATCTGCCCCAGCCAGATCGGCCAGTTCGGCGCGCTCTGGGGGCTGCGCAACCTCGGCCAGTGGGTGGCGGGGGAACGGGCCGACATCCTCGACCGCCGCGCCGCGATCTCCGACGGGTTCGGCGGGCTTCAGGCGCGGGGCTGGCGACTTCTGGGACTGGGCGCCTATTTCGCCTATGTCGAACATCCCTTCGACATGAGCGCGGACGAGCTGGCCCGGCGGCTGGTGCGCGAGGCCGGCGTCCTGCTGCTGCCCGCGACCATGTTCGTGCCCGAAGGCGACCCGACCGGCGCGCGCCAGCTGCGCATCGCGTTCGCCAATATCGACCGCGCCGGAATCGGCGCCCTGTTCGACAGGCTCTCGGCGCTTTCCTTCTGACCTTGCCCCCCCTTGGCCTGCATCGTATGCAGGGCGGCAACAGCATCAAGGCGCGGCAACCGCCGCAAAGGGAAAGACATGGCCGCACGGATCAAGAACCTGTCCAAAACCTTCGTCTGGATTCTTCTGGCGATGGTGATCGCCGGGCTTGGCGGTTACGGGGCGCTGAACCTGTCCGCCACGGTGCGCACCGTTGCCACCGTGGGCGACGAGGTGGTGACCACCGAACAGTTCGCGCGCGAGCTGCAGCGCGAGATTCGCGTCGTCGAGGCCCAGACCGGCCAGCGGCTGCAATCGGATCAGATCCGGCAGGCGGGGCTGGACCAGATGGTGCTGGGCCGGCTGATCGCGATCGCCGCCATCGACAACGAGATCGCGCATATCGGCCTGTCGGTGGGCGACGAAACCCTGCAGAAGGAAATCCTGAAGATCGGCGCCTTTCAGGGCCCCGACGGCAAGTTCGACCGCGACACCTACAAGTTCCAGCTGGAACAGGCCGGCCTGACCGAAGCCGAGTTCGAAGAGGATCTGCGCAAGGAACAGGCCCGCACGCTGGTGCAGGGCGCGATCATGGGCGGTGCGCGGATGCCGGCCGTTCTGACCGACACCATCGCGGCCTATGTGGGCGAGCGGCGCAGCTTCACCATGGCGCGGCTGACCGCCGAGTCGCTGGGCACCCCGATCCCCGAGCCGACCGAAGACGACCTGCGCGCCTATTACGAGGCGCACAAGGACGACTTCCGCCTGCCCGAGACCAAGAAGATCACCTACGCGCTGCTCAGCCCCGAGATGGTGATGGACGTGGTCGAGGTGGACGAGGCCGCGATCCGCAAGCTCTATGACGAGCGCCGTGACAAATACGACATCCCCGATCGGCGGCTGGTGGAACGACTGGTCTTTCCCGACGAACAGGCCGCCCGCGATGCCAAGGCACAGCTGGAGGTCGGCGGAACCACCTTCGAGGCGCTGGTGCGCGACCGGGGGCTGGAGCTGGAAGATGTGGACATGGGCGACGTGACCGCCGCCGATCTGGGCAACGCCGCGGAGCAGGTGTTCGCCGCCGAGGTGGGCGACGTGGTGGGACCGGTGCAGACCGATCTGGGTCCGGCCCTGTTCCGCGTGAACGGCACGCTGGCCGCGCATCACACCCCGTTCGAGGAAGCCCGCGCCGAACTGCGCGAGGAACTGGCGGGCGAGGCCGCCCGGCGGGTGATCGAGGGCCGCGCCGAGGCGATCAACGACCTGCTCGCCGGCGGTGCCACCCTCGAGGAACTGGCCAAGGAAGAGGGCCTGCGGCTTGACCATATCGACTGGACCGCCGAGGCCGCCGAGGGCATCGCCGCCTATGACGCCTTCCGGCAGGCAGCCGAAAAGGCCACCCCGGACGACTATCCCGAGGCGCTTTTTCTGGACGATGGCGGGCTGTTCGCGCTGCGCGTGGACGAGGTTCTGCCGCCCCGCCCCGAACCCTTCGAGCAGGCCCGCGACAAGGTGGCCGACGCCTGGCGTCTGGCCGAGACGGAAAAGGCGCTGCGCGCCGAGGCCGAGCGGATCCTGGCCGATCTGGGTGAGGACGGCGATCTGGCCGCGGCCGGGCTGGACACGGAAACCGAATCCGGGCTGACCCGCACCGCCTTTGTCGAGGGAACGCCCCCGGATTTCATGGCACAGGTGTTCAAGATGGAGCCCGGCGAAGTCCGCGTGATCGGGTCCGGCGCGGTGCTCCACCTCGTCCGGCTGGACGAGATCCTGCCGCCGGCCGAGGACGACCAGATGACGATGCTGAAGACCGCCTATGCCCAGCAGGCGGATCAGGCGCTGGGTCAGGCCCTGTTCGAGGCCTATGCCCGCGACGCGCAACTGCGGGCGCAGCCCACCTTCGACCAGCAGGCCGCGGCTGCCGTCCTGTCCAATCTCCGCTGAGGCACCCGATGAACCTGACCCCGGATTTCGACAGCTTTGCCCTTGCCTGGGAGGCGGGGCAGAATCAGGTGGTTTACGCGCGCCTCGCGGCGGATCTGGACACGCCGGTTTCGCTGATGCTCAAGCTGACAGCGGCGCAAAGGGACGCCTTCATGCTGGAATCGGTGACCGGCGGCGAGGTGCGCGGGCGCTATTCCATCATCGGCATGAAGCCCGACCTGATCTGGCGCTGCGACGCAGAGCGGTCCTCGATCAACCGCTCGGCCCGGTTCGACGCCGAAGCCTTCGAGCCGCAGCAGGGCAATCCGCTGGACAATCTGCGCGCGCTGCTGGCCGAAAGCCGGATCGACCTGCCCGCCGACCTGCCGCAGGCCAGTGCGGGGCTGTTCGGCTATCTGGGCTATGACATGGTGCGGCTGGTGGAACGGTTGCCGGGCGTCAATCCCGACCCGTTGGGCCTGCCGGATGCGCTGATGCTGCGGCCTTCGGTGGTGGCGGTGCTGGACGGGGTCAAGGGCGAGGTGACCGTGGTGGCGCCGGCCTGGGTGTCCGAGGGGCTTTCGGCGCGGGCGGCCTATGCGCAGGCGGCCGAACGGGTGATGGACGCGGTGCGCGATCTGGATCGCGGCCTGCCGGGCGAAAGCCGCGACCTGGGTGATGCCGCCGAGATCGCGCCGCCGGTCAGCAACTTCACCCGCGAGGGCTATATGGCCGCGGTCGAGAAGGCCAAGGACTACATCCGGGCCGGCGACATCTTTCAGGTGGTGCCGTCGCAGCGCTGGACGCAGGATTTTCCGCTGCCGCCCTTTGCGCTCTACCGCAGCCTGCGGCGGACGAACCCCTCGCCCTTCATGTTCTATTTCAATTTCGGCGGCTTTCAGGTGGTCGGCGCGAGCCCCGAGATTCTGGTGCGGGTCTTTGGCCGCGAGGTGACGATCCGCCCGATCGCCGGCACCCGCCCGCGCGGCGCCACGCCGGAGGAGGACAAGGCGCTGGAGGCCGACCTGCTGGGCGACGAAAAGGAACTGGCCGAGCACCTGATGCTGCTGGATCTGGGCCGCAACGACGTGGGTCGGGTGGCCAGGGTCGGCACGGTGCGCCCGACCGAAAAATTCATCATCGAACGCTACAGCCACGTCATGCATATCGTGTCGAACGTGGTGGGCGAGCTGGCCGAGGACAAGGATGCGCTGGATGCGTTCTTTGCCGGCATGCCCGCCGGCACGGTGAGCGGCGCGCCCAAGGTGCGGGCGATGGAGATCATCGACGAGCTGGAGCCGGAAAAGCGCGGCGTCTATGGCGGCGGCGTGGGCTATTTCAGCGCCGGCGGCGACATGGACATGTGCATCGCCCTGCGCACCGCGATCGTGAAGGATCGCAAGCTGTATATCCAGGCCGGCGGCGGCGTGGTTTTCGACAGCGACCCCGAGGCCGAATACATGGAGACCGTGCACAAGTCGAATGCGATCCGGCGTGCCGCCGAGGACGCGGCGCGGTTCGTCCGCGGCCGCAACGGCTGAGCCCGCCACCGGCCGGGCGCCGCGCGGCAAAGTCGCGCAGCGGGTATTTGTGACCAGAAAGAAGCAGGGGCACGGTGCCGGGAAGGCTGGCGCGCCGCTTTGCCTTGCCGGGGCGCGGGGTCAGTTGTCGGCGCGGCCCTGCAGCAGCACCGCCGAGACCGGGGCCAGGGCGACGCGGTTGGCGCGGTCCTGAAGCCCCCAGAGCAGCAGCGCCGATATGGTATCGGGACGCACCCGCCCCACCATGATCACCGCGCCGTCCCGGCGGGCGCGGAAGGCAGCCTGATCGAGAAAGCGGCGCATGACCGTCGGCGTCTGCCCGGCCCCGTCGAAGTCGCGGAACACCACGGCCGATGGCACGCCCGCCTTGGCGGCGAGTTTCTGCGCTGTGTTGAGGCCGTTGTTCTGCAGGATCAGGCCATGCCCAGTCTGTCGGACGATCGCCGACACCTGATCCGACACGGCGCGGTCGCGCTGCAGGCTCTTGTCGGGGTCTTCCAGGATTGCCACGGCCTGGGGCAGCTTTGCCAGCGCCGCGGCGAGTGCGGTTTCGGCGTCTGTCGGGCGGGCATCCGGGGCCAGTTGCACCAGCGCCACGACCTCGAACCCGTTGGCGCGGTGGCGAGCCATGCGTTCGGTCGCATCCGGCAGTGTCGCGTCCACGGCAAAGGTCAGCGGATAGGGAAAATCGGCCAGCGCCTCGGCCCCGATCGAGTCGGCATCGTCGATCAAAACGATCGACATCAGCGGCTTGTTGTCGGGGTTGTCGAAGGGCATGGCAAAGGCCTGAAGCGGGGGAGTCGCGGGCGCGGCCTCCTCGTCTGCCGTCTCGGTTTCGGCCGCGGCTTCGGGCTGCTCGTCCCTCTCGGTCAGGGGCCGGGCCGGGGTGCCGATCCGGGGCCGCGCCTGATCCGGCTGGGTGCCAGCCTGCGGCAGGGCGGCGATGCGCGGCGCGGTCGGCGCCGGCGCAGCACCGGGGTCGGTTTCGGCGCGCGGCGCGGCTTCGGGCGTGTCCTGGACGCCCAAGCCATCCGGCGCGGCGGGTTCAGTGATCGTTTCCGCGACGGACCCCGCCGAGGGCGAGGGTTCCGCGCCCGCGGGCGGATGCGTTGCGGCAGGTTCGGTTGCGGCTTCGGGGATCACGGCGCTTTGCGGTGCGGTCTGCGGTTGCGTCTCGGAATCAGGTTCGGTCGTCGGCGTGGTGGCGATCTCGACGCGCGGTTCCGTCTGCGTCGCGGCCGGCAGCGACGGTGCCTGTTCTTCGGCCCCGACCTCGCCCTGCAACGAAGGCGCGGCTTCCGTGGGCGCGGGCGGGGCCGGGCGGGCGGGCTCGACCTCGGCCACCGCGGGCGTGTCGGCCTCGGCGGGCTCGGGCGGTTCGATCGTCGGAGCCACCGGGGCCACCGGCGGTTCGGTCGTCACGTCGATGCCGTGGACCGAAGGCGACTGCGCCGGTCCCGCAAGTTCCGCCGGATCCTCGGCAACCTGCGGCTTGCCGGCCGGCGCGGTATCGGCCATCTCGGCCGGCGCGGTCGGTTCGGGCTGGACGCCCTCGTCGCTGGGCACGGTCGGGGCCACCTCGACCAGATCCGCATCCCGCCCGGTCGTGGCCAGCGCGGAGGCGTCGGTTTCGGGCGACAGGCCAGAGCCGGTCTCCTCGGGGGTCGGCGCGGTTGCCGAGACCTCGGGCGCCTCGATCAGAGGCTTCACCAGCGACAGTCCCGCCATCACGGCCAGAAAAACCGCGACGCCGACGACAAATCCACCCAGAAATCCGCGCATCCTGCCTCTTCCCCGACTGCCAACCCTGTTTTCCTTCAGGCCGGGCTGGGCGCGACCCTGTTGCCCTTGACGCTGCCGCGCAAGCCTGAGCATGTATGTCACGACCACTATATCTCGGCTGGGCGCCCCGTCACCAGCCCTTAATGAGCCCGCGAAGAGGCCGAACCGGATGCTGCTGCTGATCGACAATTACGACAGTTTCACCTACAACCTCGTCCACTATCTGGGCGAGCTGGGCGCCGAGGTCGTGGTGCGCCGCAACGACGCGCTGGACGTGCAGGCGGCGATGGCGATGAAACCCGCCGGCATCCTGCTGAGCCCCGGCCCCTGCGACCCGGATCAGGCCGGGATCTGCCTCGCCCTGACCGCAGCCGCCGCCGAGACGCGCACGCCCCTGATGGGGGTGTGCCTCGGCCATCAGACCATCGGCCAGGCCTTCGACGGCCGCGTAGTGCGTGCTCGCGAGATCGTGCACGGCAAGATGGGGCGCATCCACCACGACGGGTCGGGCGTCTTTGCCGGGCTGCCTTCACCCTTTGACGCAACGCGCTATCATTCGCTGGTGGTGGAGCGCGAAAGCCTGCCGGACTGCCTGGAGGTCAACGGCTGGCTCGAGGACGGCACGATCATGGGGCTGTGCCACCGCGACCTGCCGATCCACGGGGTGCAGTTCCACCCCGAATCCATCGCATCCGAGCATGGCCACGCCCTGCTCCAGAACTTCCTGAACGAACTGAAGGTTCCCGCATGAGCGACGCCCTGAAACCGCTGATCGGCGCGGCGGCCGATCGTCCCCTGACGCGCGAAGAGGCCGAGGCCGCGTTCACCATCCTCTTCGAGGGCGAAGCCACGCCCAGCCAGATGGGCGGGCTGCTGATGGCCCTGCGCACCCGTGGCGAGACGGTGGACGAATACGCCGCCGCGGCCGCCGTGATGCGCGCCAAGTGCCACCATGTGCGCGCCCCCGAAGGCGCGATCGACATCGTGGGCACGGGCGGCGACGGCAAGGGGACGCTCAACATCTCGACCGCCACGGCCTTTGTCGTGGCCGGCGCGGGCGTGCCGGTGGCCAAGCACGGCAACCGCAACCTCAGCTCGAAATCCGGCGCGGCGGATGCGCTCACGCAGATGGGCGTGAACGTGATGGTCGGCCCGCAAGTGGTTGAAAAGGCACTGGAAGAGACCGGGATCGGCTTCATGATGGCGCCCATGCACCACCCCGCGATCGCCCATGTGATGCCCACGCGGCAGGAGCTGGGAACGCGCACGATCTTCAACATCCTTGGACCCCTCACCAACCCCGCGGGGGTCAAACGTCAGCTGACCGGCGCCTTTTCCCGCGACCTGATCCGGCCGATGGCGGAAACGCTGGGGCAGCTGGGCAGCGACCGCGCCTGGCTGGTCCATGGCTCGGACGGCACGGACGAGCTGACCATAACCGGGATCAGCTGGGTTGCCGCGCTGGAGAACGGCGCGGTGAAGGAGGTCGAACTGCACCCCGAGGATGCCGGCCTGCCGGTGCACCCGTTCGAGGCGATCGTCGGCGGCACGCCGGAAGAGAACGCGCAGGCCTTCCGCGCGCTGCTGGCCGGCGAGCCGTCGGCCTATCGCGACGCGGTGCTGCTGAACGCGGCCGCCGCGCTGGTGGTGGCGGGGGCGGCGTCCGACCTGCGCGAAGGGGTCGAGATGGCCGCACACAGCATCGACAGCGGCGCGGCGCGGGCAAAGATCGAGGCGCTGGCGCGGATCACCTCGGCGACGGAATGACGCCGGTTCCCGCGCCTTGGGCGGACCTGCCCTTTTTCACCGAGGACTGGCCGCGGATTCGCGCGGCGCTTGAGGCCGAAACACGCCCCGTCCTGCCGCCCGCGCCGCAGCGTTTCGCCGCGCTGGAGCTCACGCCGCCGGATCGCGCGCGGGTGGTGATCCTCGGCCAGGATCCCTATCCGACGCCGGGCCACGCGCACGGGCTGGCCTTTTCGGTGGAACCGGACGTCGCCGCCCTGCCCCGCTCTCTTGTGAACATTTTCAGGGAGTTACGCGACGATCTTGAAATATCACGCACCAATGGCGACCTGCGTGGCTGGGCGCGTCAGGGGGTGCTGTTGCTAAATACCTCGCTCAGCGTGCCGGAAGGCGCGCCCGACGGCCACGCCGGGCTGGGATGGGACCGGCTGGCCCGGCAGGTGATCGACCGCGTGTCGGCCCGGCCCACGGCATTTGTCCTATGGGGCAGAAAGGCGCAGGCCCTTGCAAATCACATCACCACAGGCGATCACCTGATCCTGAAGACCGCGCACCCTTCGCCGCTTTCGGCGCGGCGGGGCTTTTTCGGATCGCGTCCCTTCTCGGCCGTCAACCGCTGGCTGGCCGGACGGGGCGAGCCCGAAATCGACTGGAGTGCCTGAGACAACGCCACGACCCGGAGCCGCCATGACCGAAACCGTTCTGGACCGTATCAAGGCCTACAAGCTGGAGGAGGTCGCCGCCGCCAAGGCGGAAAGGCCGCTGGCGGAGATCGAGGCCGAAGCCCGCGCCGCCGACCCCGTGCGCCCCTTTGCCGAGGCGCTGCGCAAGGCCAGCCGCGAAGGCTATGGCCTGATCGCCGAGATCAAGAAGGCGAGCCCCTCCAAGGGCCTGATCCGGACCGATTTCGACCCGCCGGCGCTGGCGCGCGCCTATCAGGACGGCGGCGCGACCTGCCTGTCGGTGCTGACCGACACGCCCAGCTTCCAGGGTGCCAAGGCGTATCTGACCGCCGCCCGCGCCACCTGTTCGCTGCCCGCGCTGCGCAAGGATTTCATGTATGACCCCTACCAGGTGGCCGAGGCGCGGGCGCTGGGGGCCGACTGCATCCTGATCATCATGGCCAGCGTGAGCGACGCGCAGGCCGCCGAGTTGGAACAGGCGGCCTTCGACTGGGGCATGGACGTGCTGATCGAGGTGCATGACGAGGCGGAACTGGAACGCGCCACCGCGCTGAAAAGTCCGCTTCTGGGCATCAACAACCGCAACCTCAAGACGTTTGAGACCACGCTCGACACCACGCGGCGGCTCAGCAAGCTGGTGCCCGCCGACCGGATCATGGTCTGCGAAAGCGGCCTGTCCACGCCCGAGGATCTGGCCGACATGGCACGCCACGGCGCGCGCTGTTTTCTTATCGGCGAAAGCCTCATGCGGCAGGACGACGTGGCCGCCGCCACCCGCCACCTGCTTGCCAACCCGCTCATGCCCGGAGGGATGTGATGCCGCTGACCCATTTCGATGCCAAGGGCGATGCCCACATGGTGGACGTTTCGGACAAGCTCGTGACAGCGCGCGTGGCGGTCGCCGAAGGCTACATCAAGATGGCCCAGCAAACCTTTGATATCATAAAGGAAGGCCGGGCAAAGAAGGGAGACGTGCTGGGCGTGGCGCGGCTTGCGGGGATCATGGGCGCCAAACGCACGCCGGACCTGATCCCGCTGTGCCACCCGCTGCCGGTGACCAAGGTGGCGGTGGAGCTGACGCTGGATGCGGACCTGCCCGGCGTGCGGATCGAGGCGACCGTAAAGACCACCGGCCAGACCGGGGTCGAGATGGAGGCGCTGACGGCGGTCGGCACGGCTGCGCTCACGGTCTATGACATGGCCAAGGCGGTGGACAAGGCGATGGAGATCGGCGGCATCCGGGTGCTGCTGAAGGATGGCGGAAAATCAGGACGTTACGAAGCGAAATGATCACGGTAGAAGAAGCCCGCGCCCGTCTGTTCGAACTGGTTTCCCCGCTGCCCGTGGAAGAGGTTCCGCTCGCGCAGGGTGCCGGCCGGGTTCTGGCCCGCGACGTGACCGCGCGGCGCGATCAGCCGCCCTTTGCCGCCTCGGCGATGGACGGATATGCGGTCAAGGCGGACGAGGTGCAGCTGCACGCCATGTTTAAGGTGATCGGCGAATCCGCGGCCGGGCACCGCTTTGACGGCGCGGTAGGCGCGGGCCAGGCGGTGCGCATCTTTACCGGCGCACCGATGCCCGAAGGGGCCGATTTCGTGGTGATCCAGGAGAATGTGGACCGCAGGGGCGACCTCATCACCATCGCCGAAGAGCCCGGTGGCAATTCGAACGTCCGCCCCGCCGGCGTGGATTTCCGCGACGGCTCCACCATCGCCGCGCCGCGGGTGCTGGCCGCTGCGGACATCGCCCTCCTGGCCGCGATGAACGTCGACTCGGTGCCGGTGGTGCGCCGACCCGTCGTGGCGCTGATCTCGACCGGGGACGAACTGGTGATGCCCGGCGAAGACCCCGGCCCGGATCAGATCATCGCCTCCAACGCCTTCGGGCTGAAGGCACTGGCCGAACAGGCGGGCGCCGAGGTGCGGATGCTGCCCATCGCACGCGACACCGAAGCCTCGATCCGCGCCGCGTTCGAGCTGGCCGAAGGGGCCGATCTGGTGGTGACGATCGGCGGCGCGTCGGTCGGAGATCACGACCTTGTCGGCAAGGTGGCCGGCGATCTCGGGATGGAAAGAAGTTTCTACAAGGTCTTGATGCGCCCCGGAAAACCGCTGATGGCCGGGCGCATGGGCGAGGCCGCGATGCTGGGACTGCCGGGCAACCCGGTTTCGGCCATGGTCTGCGGCTGGGTGTTCCTGCTGCCCATGCTGCGGGCGATGCTGGGGCTGGGCAAGGACGCGCCGCAGACGCGCGAGACCACGCTGGCCGCCGACGTGGCCGCGAATGGTCCCCGCGAACATTACATGCGGGCGCGGGTCGAGGACGGGCGGCTCACCGCGTTCACCGATCAGGACAGTTCGCTTCTGAGCGTTCTGGCCGCGGCCAACGCGCTGCTGGTGCGTCCGCCGAACGACCCCGCGCGGGGGGCCGGAGACACGGTGCGCTACATTCCGATCTGAATGCAAAGGCAATCGTTGACACAAAACGTGAACATGCATAGAACAAAGCAGAGCGCATGGGACATGAGGTGTGAACGATGCTGACGCGCAAGCAACTGGAACTGCTGGACTTCATCCATAAGCGGATGCAGCGGGACGGCGTTCCGCCCAGTTTCGACGAAATGAAGGATGCGCTGAACCTGCGCAGCAAGTCGGGCATCCACCGCCTGATCACCGCGCTCGAGGAGCGCGGCTTCATCCGCCGCCTGGCCCACCGCGCCCGCGCCATCGAGATCGTGCGCCTGCCCGAAAGCCTGGGCGGCCATGCCGGCGCGGGGTTCCAGCCGCAGGTGATCGACGGCGATCGCCCCGATGCGCGCCGCCCCGCCGCCAGCATGGAGGTGACGGGCGGCGCGGTCGAACTGCCGGTCATGGGGCGGATCGCGGCCGGCGTGCCGATCGAGGCGATCAGCCACGCCGCGCGGAACGTCGCGGTGCCAGATGCGATGCTCGGCCGGGGCGGCGAACATTACGCGCTCGAGGTGCAGGGCGACTCGATGATCGGCGTCGGCATCAATGACGGCGACGTGGTGGTGATCCGCGAAACCGCCACCGCCGACGACGGGGATATCGTGGTGGCTCTGGTGGACGGGCACGAGGCGACGCTGAAGCGCTACATGCGGCGGGGCAACGCGATCGCGCTCGAGGCGGCGAACCCGGCCTATGAAACCCGCGTCCTGCCCGAGCACCGTGTTCAGGTCCAGGGCCGGCTGGTCGGGCTGATCCGCACCTACTGAGTGTCCGCCCGCGCTAGCCGTCTACGGCGCGGCGGCGGGCTGTTCCACAAGCGTCGTCCAGCCACATCGCGGGCGGCGACGATTTCACCCTTGTCGATGGCAAGGCTTCCGGTGCGGCGCAGGCGCCTGACGTCATAGACCGTGCAGCCCCCCGGAATGACGGCCGGCACCGATGTCACGACGATCTGGTCCGCCCGGCAGCGGCCAAAGGATCGAACCGCGCGCTTGCCGATCAGATGGACCAGTTCCTGTCCTCCCAGATCGATCCGCCGAATCCGCGGCGTGGCCGGGCCGGGCGGATCGGGCCAGCGGGCCGCGGCATTGTCCTGCCGCGCGCCGTCGCCGTCATTTTCCAGCCACACGCGCGCGACGAACCCCGCGCCTCGCGCCTTGCTCAGCGCGCGCCCTCCCGGGGTCTGGACCCCCACCAGCCCGCCGCTTTCCGCCACCAGCACCTGCGGACGTTCGGCCCCCAGCCACAGCAGGCCCGCCGCCGCGACCGGCACGAGCCCGGCAATCCGCGCGCGCCCCTGCCACAGGACCACGAACAGCGCGCCCAGGGTCAGCAGCGGCAGAACCTGCGGTGGGGGCGCGACCACATGCCCCTGCGCCCCGTCCAGCGACGAGACGAACCGCGCCACGCCGAGGATCCAGTCGAGCCCGACGCCCATGATACGCAGGCCCCAGGATTCGAGCCCGAACGGGGCGAGACAGGCCGCCAGCACCGCCGCCGGCATCACCACCGCGCCCATCACCGGCACGGTCAGGAGGTTCGCCGGCAGCCCGTATCGCGACAGCGTGTTGAAATGCGCCGCACCAAAGGGCGCGGTGGCTAGTCCCGCAACGGCCGACGACAGGGCCACCGCCAACGCCGGGCGCAGCCAGCGGGGGCCAAGCGTCCAGCCGCGATCGCGGATCGCGCCGAACACGGACACCAGCGCGGTGGTTGCGGCAAAGGACATCTGGAACCCCGGCCCCAGCAGGCTTTCGGGGCGCAGCACCAGAACGATCAGCGCGGCCACCGCCACCGCCCGCAACGAGAACGCCCGCCGGTCCACCAGCACAGCGCCCAGCACCACCGCCGTCATGACAAAGGCCCGTTCGGTCGCGACGTTGCCGCCCGACAGCGCCAGATAGGCCGCCGCCACCAGCAGCGCCACGCAAGCGGCCACCTTGCGCAGCGGCAACCGCAGCGCCAGTGGCGGAATGGCCGCCAGACAGCCGCGAACCGCGGCGAACACGAACCCGGCAAGCAACCCCATATGCAGCCCCGAGATAGCGAGCAGATGCGCAAGATTGCTGCCGCGCAGGGCGTCGAGCGCCTCTCTGGGGATGCCGCTTCGGTCCCCGGTGGTCACGGCAGCCGCCACGCCGCCGGTTTCCCCCGGCAGCACCGCGCGGATCCGCTCGGCAATCCGCATCCGAAGACGCAACACCGGCAGCCCCGGGTCGCCGCGCGCGGGCGGCAGCATCTCGACGGGCCGTGTGGTGTAACCCACCGCGCCGAGGCCCCGGAACCAGGCGTGGCGGCGAAAGTCGAACCCGCCGGGCTCGACCGGGCCGTGGGGCGGCATCAGGTGGCCGGTAATCCGCAGCCTCTGCCCCGGTGTCGGTCGGATTTCGGCGTCAGACTCCGCGTGCAGCGATACCCGCACCCGCTCGGGCGTGCGCCAGGGCGCCACGTCCTGAAGCCGCACCCGGTCCAGCGTCACCCGCAGCGCATCCGATGCCGACCGGTCCAGCCCCACGACGCGCCCCTCGGCAGGGCCGTAATACCGCCAGTAGAGCGCCGGCGCCGCGACTAGATGCGCCCGTACCGTGGCCAGCAGCACCCCCGCGGCGATCAGCGCCAGCCCCCAGCCAATCGCCGACCAGCCACCGGGCCGACGCAGGGCGACGAACAGCATTCCCAGCCCGCCCGCCGCCAACAGCGCCAGGGTCATCGTCGAAGGCTCCTGCGGTGCGAGGAAATAGATCCCGATCCCCAGCCCCAGGAAGACCGGCGCCCAGGGGAACAGGTTCCCCCGCTGGCCAAGCAGAACCAGGTCGATCCAGGCCAGACCCCGCATGCTTGCCCCCCGCCGCTCGGACCGCTAGACAGGCGCCGAGATTACTCCCCTCATGGTTACCAAAAGGTAAAGCCGAAAGGATCAGGCCGTCATGTCCGACCAGGTCGTCACCCGATTTGCCCCGTCGCCAACGGGCTATCTGCATATCGGCGGTGCCCGCACCGCACTGTTCAACTGGCTCTATGCCCGCGGCCGCGGCGGAAAGTTCCTGCTGCGGATCGAGGATACCGACCGCGAACGTTCCACGCCGCAGGCGACCGAGGCGATCCTCAGGGGCTTGACCTGGCTTGGGCTCGACTGGGACGGCGAGCCGATCAGCCAGTTCGCCCGTGCCGACCGTCATGTCGAGGTGGCCCGGCAGCTTCTGGCCGAGGGCAAGGCCTACAAGTGCTTTGCCACGCAGGAGGAAATCGCCACCTTCCGCGAACAGGCCCGCGCCGAGGGGCGGTCCACCCTGTTCCGCAGCCCCTGGCGCGATGCCGATCCTTCGACCCATCCCGAGGGCGCGCCCCATGTGATCCGGATCAAGGCGCCGCGCGAGGGCGTGACGGTGATCCGCGACCGCGTGCAGGGGGAGGTCACGATTCGCAACGACCAGCTGGACGACATGGTGCTGCTGCGCAGCGACGGCACGCCGGTCTACATGCTGGCGGTGGTGGTGGACGATCACGACATGGGGGTGACCCATGTGATCCGGGGCGACGACCACCTCAACAACGCCGCCCGCCAGATGATGATCTATGAGGCGATGGGCTGGGAGGTGCCGGTCTGGGCGCATATCCCGCTGATCCACGGCCCCGACGGCAAGAAACTGTCCAAGCGCCACGGTGCTTTGGGCGTGCATGAATACCAGGGCATGGGCTATCCGGCAGCGGGGATGCGCAACTATCTCGCCCGTCTCGGGTGGAGCCACGGAGACGACGAATTCTTCACCGACGATCAGGCGAAGAAATGGTTCGATCTGGACGGCATCGGCAAAAGCCCCGCGCGTTTCGACCTGAAAAAGCTGGAAAATCTCTGCGGCCGGCACATCGCCATCATGGACGATGCCGCGCTGCGGCATGAGATCGAGGCCTATCTGGAGGCCGCCGGTCGCCCTGCCCTGACGCCGGAACAGGGCGATGCGCTGGAGCGGGCCATGTATTGCCTCAAGGACCGGGCGCGGACCTACCCCGAACTGCTTGAAAAGGCGCATTTTGTACTCACCTCCCGACCGGTGGAACCGGACGAGAAGGCGCAAAAGGCGCTGGCGTCTGTATCCGATGGTATACTGGAAGAATTGACGCCGCAGTTGCAAAATGCTAGCTGGACACGCGAGGATCTCGAGGCCCTGCTGGGTGCCTTTGCGGAAGCGCATGGGACCAAGTTCGGCAAACTGGCCGGGCCGCTGCGTGCGGCGCTGGCAGGTCGGGCGGTGACGCCCTCGGTCTTCGACATGATGCTTGTGCTGGGCCGCGACGAAACGATTGCGCGGCTGACGGATGCAGCGGAACGGATCCGGCGTTCATAGTCGGGTTACGCCGCCAGGATACGACAGGACCGGCGCGACGAATGCGCCGGCCATGCCGCACGGGTCGGGCAGTCTGCCGCGGTCCCCGTGCCCGGAAAGGAAAGGGACAACCTGATGAAGGACACGACAAAGACCGCCACGCTGACGTTGAACGGACAAAGCTACGAACTGCCGGTTCTTTCGGGCACGGCCGGCCCGGACGTGATCGACATTCGCAAGCTTTACACCCAGGCGGGCGTTTTCACCTACGATCCCGGCTTCACCTCCACCGCCTCGTGCGATTCGACGATCACCTATATCGACGGCGAAAAGGGCGAACTGCTGCACCGCGGCTATCCGATCGACCAGCTGGCCGAGAAGTCGCACTATCTCGAAGTCTGCTATCTGCTGCTTTACGGCGATCTGCCGACCGCGGCGGAACTGGAGGATTTCGAATCCCGCGTGACCAAACACACCATGGTGCATGAGCAGATGCAGTATTTCTATCGCGGCTTCCGCCGCGATGCGCATCCGATGGCGATCATGGTGGGCGTGGTCGGCGCCATGTCGGCCTTTTACCACGACAGCACCGACATCAACGACCCCTGGCAGCGCGAAGTGGCCTCGATCCGCATGATCGCCAAGATGCCCACCATCGCCGCTTGGGCCTACAAGTATCACATCGGCCAGCCCTTCGTGTATCCGCGCAACGACCTGGACTATGCCTCGAACTTCCTGCGGATGTGCTTTGCCGTGCCGGCCGAGGATTACGAGGTGAACCCGATCCTGGCCCGCGCGATGGACCGGATCTTTACCCTGCACGCCGACCACGAACAGAACGCCTCCACCTCGACGGTGCGGCTGGCGTCCTCTTCGGGCGCCAACCCGTTTGCCTGCATCGCCGCTGGTATCGCCTGTCTCTGGGGTCCGGCGCATGGCGGCGCCAACCAGGCCTGCCTGGAGATGCTCAAGGAAATCGGCACCCCTGACCGCATCCCCGAATTCATCGCTCGCGCCAAGGACAAGAACGACCCGTTCCGCCTGATGGGCTTTGGCCACCGGGTCTACAAGAACTTCGACCCGCGCGCCAAGGTGATGAAGCAATCGGCGGACGAGGTTCTGGACCTGCTGGGGATCGACGACAACCCGATCCTGCAGGTTGCCAAGGAACTGGAAAAGCAGGCGCTGGAGGATCCCTATTTCGCCGAGAAGAAGCTGTTCCCGAACGTGGATTTCTATTCCGGCATCATCCTCGAGGCGATGGGTTTCCCGACCTCGATGTTCACGCCGATCTTTGCCGTCAGCCGCACCGTGGGCTGGATCAGCCAGTGGAAGGAACAGCAGTCCGATCCCGCGCACAAGATCGGCCGCCCGCGCCAGCTGTATCTTGGCGCGACCCGCCGCGACTATGTGGATATCGAAAACCGCTGAACGGTTCCGCAGTCACAAGAAGCGCCCCGGCCGAACGGACCGGGGCGTTTTCGTTCGCGGCCGCGATCAGCCACGCCCGCCGGGTTTGCGCGCAACCAGATCCACCAAGGCCGAACGCCCGGAATGCCCCGGCCCTTCGTCGATTTCGGCGTCATAGTCGTCCAGCCGCAGGATTTCCCACCCGTCATAGGCCGCGCGCAGCATGTCGGTGGTGTACATGTTCTCGCGGCTCGGCGGACCACCCGTGCCATAATCCACCTGCCGCGGCGCATAGCCGTGCAGCAGCAGCACCCCGCCCGGCCGAACCGCCTGCCCGAGCCAGCCGAACAGCCGGTCGCGCAGGTCCGGGGGCGCGAACTGGATGAACACCGCCACCACCGCGTCATATTGCCGGGACCAGTCCCATTCCTCTACACCGGTGACGTTGAACGCGACGTCCACGCCACGCTCGGCGGCCAACGTCCGCGCCTTTTCCACGCCGACCGGCGATGCATCGAACGCCGTCACCCGCATCCCCTGCCCCGCCAGCCAGACCGAGTTGCGACCCTCGCCGTCGGCCACGCACAGCACGCGCGCGCCGGACGGGATCACGCCCGCTTCGCGCCGCAGGAAATCCGCCGGTTCCGTGCCGAACAGATAGTCCGGAATTGAATATCTCTGGTCCCACATGGGCGATCTCCTCTGCCGTGCCGTCCGTTCCAGATATGCACCGGCCCGGCGCGATCAACCGGCCGGATCGGAGCGCCGTTTCAGAACAGCGACAGCTGATCGCCGGGTTTCGGCGGCGCGCGGAACAGATCGCAGCGCAGATCGGGCAACGCCCCATTCAGCCCCAGCCGACGCTCGGCCGCGGCAAAGCGCGCCGCGATCATCGCTGCATAGTGCCCCCGCCCGCGCATCCTGTGGCCCCAGCGCGGGTCATAGTCACGCCCACCGTGCATCTCGCGCAGCCGCGCCATGACGCGCGCCGCCCGGCCCGGTTCGTGCTCTGCCAGCCATTCCCGCCACAGCGTCGCCACCTCGCGCGGCAGGCGCAGCATGATCCAGCTTGCCGCCACCGCCCCCGCATCGCGCCCGGCCGTCATGATCGCCTCGAGCTCGTGATCGGTCAGGGCGGGCACCACCGGCGCCACCATCAGCCGCACCGGCACGCCCGCATCCGCAAGCCTTCGGATCGCGCGCAGTCTCCGGCCCGGGGTCGGCGCGCGCGGCTCCATCCGCCGGCTCAGCCGCGCATCCAGCGTCGTCACCGAGATCCCCACCCGCACCAGCCCCCGCGCGGCCATCGGCGCCAGGATATCCAGATCGCGCTCGATCAGCGTGCCCTTGGTGACGATCGCGACCGGGTGGTTGAATTCGGCCAGCACCTTCAGACAGCGCCGCGTGATCCGGCGGTCGCGCTCCACCGGCTGGTAGGGGTCGGTATTGGTCCCCAGCGCGATCGGCGCAACCCGGTAGGATCTGGCCGACAGCTCCCGCCGCAACAGCTGCGCGGCGTTGGGCCGCGCGATCAGTCGGGTTTCGAAATCAAGCCCCGGAGACAGCCCCAGATATGCGTGCGTGGGCCGCGCAAAGCAGTAGGAGCATCCATGCTCGCATCCGCGATAGGGGTTGATCGAGCGGTCGAAGGGCAGATCGGGCGAGCGGTTCCAGGCGATAATGCTGCGCGCTTCCTCCAGCCGGAGTTCTGTCCGCAACGGCGGGCGCGGCTCGCCCGCCTCCTCCGGCTCGGCGTTTCGCGCCAGATCGAACCGACCGGCGGCATTGCTGACCGCCCCCCGCCCGCGCCGCCGGGCCTTGTCTATCCGACCCCCGCAATCCATGCGGCAAGCCTGAAACAAAACGGGAACATTTGCAAGATCCCCATCATCTTCCCGCGGATTCTTCATTTTTCATCCCGCGTTTTCGCCCCTATAGGTCGGTTGCGGCGCCGCCAGTGTCGCAAATATCGCAGTCGGCGGCGTCCCGACGGGCAAAAAGGGCTCAATCGGCAAACCTCCCCGGGCAGTCCCGGGCAGACAGGGGAAACGCGCATGTCGGAAGAAGAAGACGAAATCATCCTGTCGGAACTCGACGACGAGGAACTTGTCCAGCAGATGTGGGACGACCTCTATGACGGTCTCAAGGAGGAGATCGAGGAAGGGGTCAACATCCTGCTCGAACGCGGCTGGGCGCCCTACAAGATCCTGACCGAGGCGCTGGTCGGCGGCATGACCATCGTCGGCAACGACTTCCGCGACGGGATCCTGTTCGTGCCCGAGGTGCTGCTGGCCGCCAACGCGATGAAGGCCGGCATGGCCATCCTCAAGCCGCTTCTGGCCGAAACCGGCGCGCCGCGCGTGGGCAAGATGGTGATCGGCACGGTCAAGGGCGACATCCACGACATCGGCAAGAACCTCGTCAGCATGATGATGGAAGGCGCCGGGTTCGAGGTCGTGGATCTGGGCATCAACAACCCGGTCGAGAACTACATCGAGGCGCTCGAGGCCGAAAAACCCGACATCCTCGGTATGTCCGCGCTGCTGACAACCACCATGCCCTACATGAAGGTGGTGATCGACACGATGGTCGAACAGGGCATGCGCGACGACTATATCGTGCTGGTGGGCGGCGCGCCGCTGAACGAAGAGTTCGGCAAGGCGATCGGTGCCGACGCCTATTGCCGCGATGCCGCCGTGGCGGTGGAAACCGCCAAGGAATTCGTGTCCCGCAAGCACAACCAGCTCAGCGCCTGATCTCCCCCATGACCCGGCGCAACAGAACGGCCCGTCCCTCCTCCCGGCGGGCCGTTTCTGCCCTCTCGTCCCCGGATCCTCTGGATGACCGCGCCCTGACCGACCGCGGCCTCGACCTGCCCGAACGCGCCTCCGGGCGGATATTGCTGATCGCCTGCGGCGCTCTGGCGCGCGAGATCCTCGACCTCAAGACACGGCACGGCTGGGATCACATGGACGTCACCTGCCTGCCGGCGATCCTGCACAACCATCCCGAACAGATCACCCCGCGCGTCGAACAGGCCGTCCGGCGCCATCGCGCCCGCTACGACAGGATTTTCGTTGTCTATGCCGATTGCGGCACCGGCGGACAGCTCAAGGCTGCCTGCGACCGGCTGGCCGTGGAGATGATCGAGGGCCCGCACTGCTATTCCTTCCTCGAAGGCAACACGCGCTTTGCCGCCCACGGCGACAGCGACCTGACCGCCTTCTACCTGACGGATTTCCTGGTCCGCCAGTTCGATGCCTTCGTCTGGAAACCGCTCGGCCTCGACCGTCACCCCGACCTGCGCGAGACGTATTTCGGCCATTACGAAAAACTGGTCTATCAGGCCCAGACCGACGATCCCGGCCTGACCGAGCTGGCCCGCGCCCATGCCGACCGCCTCGGCCTCGCCTTCGAACGCCGCCTCACCGGCTACGGCGATCTGGAAGCGACGCTGTCCGCCTGGGCCGACCCCGGTTCTTCATCTTGCTGAAAATACTCCGGGGGTGAATGGGCCGCAGGCCCAGAGGGGGCAGCGCCCCCTCTTCTCACATCGGCATCAACGCCCAGTAATCGAGATCCAGCAATACCTCGGGCAGGTATTTGCCGTCCTCGCCCTTCAGCCGAAACGGCTCTCCGCCCCTGGTCGCCACCAGCCGCAGCCGGATCGCACCCACCCCAGGCGCACCGGTCTCGGCCTTGTCCAGAACCTCCGACCATGCCTTGACCGTGTCGCCGGCAAAACAGGGATTGGCATGGGCACCCGCATTTAGCGCCACGATCATCTGCGCGTTGGCCAGCCCGTTGAAGCTCAGCGCCCGCGCCATCGAGATCACATGCCCGCCATAGATCAGCCGCCGGCCATCGGGCCGGAACGTGGCGTCGAAATGCACCTTGGCCGTGTTCTGCCACAGCCGCGTGGCCATCATGTGCTCGGCCTCCTCGATCGTCACGCCATCCACATGGTCGATCGTCTCGCCGATCTCGTAGTCGCCCCAGCGATGCGGCTCGCCCGCGAGCCGGAAATCGTAGGACGAGAAATCCAGCCCCTCGGGCACCACCAGATCCGCGGCCGACAGCGCGGGCTTCAGTTCCGGCACGACCGTCTCGGGCGCCGGCGCGTCGAGGTCGCGCTTGCGCACCATCACCCAGCGGCAATACTCCATCACCGCCTCGCCGCGCTGGTTCATGCCCCGCGTGCGCACCCAGACCACGCCGGTCTTGCCGTTGGAGTTCTGTTTCAGCCCGATCACCTCGGATTCGCTGCGCAGCGTGTCGCCGGGGTAGACGGGTTTGAGCCACCGCCCCTCGGCATAGCCCAGATTGGCCACGGCATTCAGAGACACGTCCGGCACAGTCTTGCCGAACACGATGTGAAAGGCCGCCAGGTCGTCGATCGGGCTGGACGGCAACCCGCAGACGCGGGCGAATTCGTCCGAGGAATAAAGCGCATGGCGCGCGGGATAGAGCGCGTGATAGAGCGCCCGCTCGCCGCCCGACACGGTGCGCGGCACCGCATGGCGGATCACCTGGCCGACGCGATAATCTTCGAAAAACCGGCCCGGATCGGTCTTTTGTCCAGTGGCAGAGGCCATTTATTGTTCTCCCAGTTTCATGTCCGGCGAATAGGGGGTGTCGATCTCCTTGGTCACCGCCTGCGCACAACGCATCACCCCGCGCGCGGAATCAAAGGCCATGGTCGGGCTGCCGTGCAGTTCCCAGCCCTTGGACAGCGCCAGCGACACCTTGTGGCAAAAGGCAGAGGTGTCGTCTTCGGTCAGCAGACGATAGATCTTCGGCATCGGACCCTCCCGCTCACACCGGGAACGGGGACGGACCGACCATCCCATGGATCCAGCCGACCACTGCGACCAGCACCACCGAAGCGGCCAGGAAGATCGCGTCCTTGGCCAGCGTCCCCGGCTCACCCGGCTGCCAGTCCGGCTCGGCCCGGTTGATCGCGAACACCTCGGCGATGGCCCACAGGAACAGCCCGCCGAAAAGGATCACCGAAGCCAGATCCCCCTTGACCAGAAGATGCGCGATGGCCCAGGCGCGGAATCCGGCCAGCTGCGGATGGCGCAGCCGGTGCAGGACCAGCCCCTTCTGGCCGGCCGGGCTCATCATGAAGAACGCGATCAGCACCAGCAGGTTGTTGACGTGGCGCAGCCAGTAGGGCGGATACCACAGATCCACCACCGGCGCGGCGCGGAAGCCCAGCACCATCAGCACGATCGACACCACCAGCGCCAGCGCCACCGCGCCCTTGCCGGCATCGCCCATCCGCGCGCGGGCCTGGGGCGCGATGCGCTTGAACAGATGCGCCGCCCACCACAGCACGACGCCGGCGACCAGAAGGATGAAGCCCGTCATGGCTCAGAACCCCAGCACAGATTCGATCATTGCCGCCTTGGCAAGGATCTCGCGCGCGGTTTCCACATGCAGGTTCTCGACGATCCGGCCATCGACCACGGCAACGCCCTGGCCTTCGGCCTGGACTTTCTCGAAAGCCTCGATCTGGCGGCGGGCCAGCTCGATTTCCTCGGGCGTGGGGGCAAAGGCCTTGTTGGCGATCTCGATTTGCGCGGGGTGAATCAGGGTCTTGCCGTCAAAGCCCATGTCGCGGCCCTGCTCACATTCGGCGGCCAGCCCCTCCTCGTCCTTGAAGGCGTTGTAAACGCCGTCGATGATCACCACGCCCTCGGCCTTGGCCGCCAGCAGGCACAGGCCCAGCCCGGTCATCAGCGGCATCCGGTCGGGGCGATAGCGGACCTGCAATTCCTTGGCCAGGTCGTTGGTCCCCATCACCATGCCCGTCAGCAGCGGATGCGCGGCGATCTCGGCGGCGTTCAGCATGCCGCGCGGGGTTTCCATCATCGCCCAGATCGGCTTGTCCCCCGTGATCGCGGCCAGCGCGTCGATGTCGTCGGCCGACGACACCTTGGGCAGCAGCACCACGTCGGCATCCATCTGCATCACCGCCTCGGCATCGGCCTGGCCCCAATCGGTATCCAGCCCGTTGATGCGCACGATCTTGACCCGCGGATCATAGCCGCCTTGGGCAAGCGCCTCCTTCAGCGTTTCGCGCGCATTGTCCTTTTCATCGGCCGACACCGCGTCCTCGAGGTCGAAGATGATCGCATCGACGGCCAGGCTCCGCGCCTTGTCCAGCGCCCGCGGCTTGCAGCCGGGGATATACAGCACCGACCGGAACGGGCGCAGGCGGGGGTCGATTTTCTCGGCCATGACAAACTCCCATGAGACATTTTCTTGCGCGGAAAGGGGCATTTCTGAACGGAAAGTTCAAGGGAAATTTGCCGCGACGCAGCGATATCGGCAAGGAAGCCCCCCGCGCAACGGGCCTGCGAACGGTTTGTTAACCATTTTTGCGCGATTGCTTCTCAGGGTTTTGCCTGTTCACGGGCAAAGGGGGAGCCGATGGCGGAAACTTTCGTGAAGATGACGATGGGGCTGGGGCTGATGGTGCTGGCCGCGACCCAGTTGCGCGCCGAGGGGATGCGCGACTGCGCCCCGCGCGCGCAGGTGGTCGAACGGCTGGCGGCGGCCTATGGCGAGGTGCCGCACAGCATCGGGCTGACCGCGCAGGGGGTGGTGGTGGAACTGTTCGCCTCCGAGCTCACGGGAACCTGGACCATCACGGCGACGCGGGCGGACGGGCGGACCTGCCTTGTGGCCTCGGGCGAGGCGTTCGACACGATCGCCCGGCCCGCGCCGATACCGGGCCTTGATGCCTGAGCCCGACCCCGCCCCCGCGGCGGGGTTTTTCATGCCAGCCCGTCGAGGATCAGCTTGCCCCCCGTGACCAGAAGCAGCGCATAGGTCAGGCCGAAAAACAGCCGTTCCGGCACCAGCCAATGCGCCCGCACCCCCAGCCACGCCCCCAGGATCGCGAAGGGCGCGAGCAAAAGGTCCGCCAGCGCCGTCTGCAGCGTGAACATGCCGAGAAAGGCGTAGGGCACGAACTTGAAGATGTTGATCGCCCAGAAGATCAGCACCGTCGAGGCCTGATAACGCGTCTTGTCCAGCTGCCGCGACAGAAGATACACCGCCGCCGGCGGCCCGCCTGCATGGCTGACAAAGCTGGTGAACCCCGCCGCCGCCCCCGCGATCAGCCCGGCCCAGACCGGCAGGCGGCGCTCGAACGGCCGGATCAGACCGCTGCGCTGGCCGATCTGCCACAGCACGAAGGCAACCGCGATGCCACCGATCAGCAACCGCATCGTATCCGCATCGACCGCGCGGTAGAACGCGACCCCCAGCGCCACGCCGGGCAGCCCGCCCAGGATCATCGCGCGGGATTCCGGCCAGCTCCAGCGGCGCCAGTAGGGGCGCAGCGTGGCGGCATCGACCAGCATCAACAGCGGCAGCATCACCCCCAGCGCCTGACCCGGTTCGATCACCAGCGCCAGAATCGTGGCCGCAGCGAACGCCGCCCCCGACCCGAACCCGCCCTTGGATATCCCCGCAAAAGTCACCGCGGGCGCCGCCACCAGGAAAAACATCGGTGAGAGTTCCAGCATCCCGCGCCGCCTAAACCGTTCCGTTTTCACCGCTTTAGCGCAAGCGGCCGTGCCGGGACAGCCCGCCCGCGCCGCTGCGCCGCAGCGCGGCACCCTTGCACTGCGCCCCGTAACGCACTAGCAAACCGCCAATTTCAACCTGACCGGAGAAAAATCCATGGCCAGACCCAAGATCGCGCTGATCGGCGCAGGTCAGATCGGCGGCACGCTTGCGCATCTCGCCGCCATCAAGGAACTCGGTGACGTGGTCCTGTTTGACATCGCCGAGGGCATCCCCGAGGGCAAGGCGCTCGACATCGCCGAATCCGGCCCCGTCGAGGGTTTTGACGCCGCGCTCAAGGGCACCCAGTCCTACGAGGACATCGCCGGCGCGGATGTCTGCATCGTCACCGCCGGCGTCCCGCGCAAGCCGGGCATGAGCCGCGACGACCTGCTGGGCATCAACCTCAAGGTGATGAAGGCGGTGGGCGAAGGCATCCGCGACCACGCCCCCGACGCCTTTGTCATCTGCATCACCAACCCGCTGGACGCGATGGTCTGGGCGCTGCGGGAATATTCGGGCCTGCCCCACAACAAGGTCTGCGGCATGGCCGGCGTGCTGGATTCGGCCCGCTTCCGGCACTTCCTGAGCCTCGAATTCGGTGTCTCGATGAAGGACGTCACCGCCTTCGTTCTGGGCGGCCACGGCGACACGATGGTGCCCAGCGTGCGCTATTCGACCGTTGCCGGCATCCCGTTGCCCGACCTGGTGGAGATGGGCTGGACCACGCAGGACAAGCTGGACGCCATCGTGCAGCGCACCCGCGACGGTGGGGCCGAGATCGTCGGGCTGCTGAAGACCGGCAGCGCCTATTACGCGCCCGCCACCAGCGCCATCGAGATGGCCGAGGCCTATCTGAAGGACCAGAAGCGCGTCCTGCCCTGTGCCGCCTGGTGCGACGGCGAGCTGGGCGTAAAGGGCATGTATGTCGGCGTGCCCACCGTGATCGGCGCGGGCGGCATCGAGCGTGTCGTGAACATCAAGCTGACCAAGGAAGAGCAGGAGATGTTCGACAAGTCGGTCGAGGCGGTGAAGGGCCTCGTGGAGGCCTGCAAGGGCATCGACGCGAACCTGGTCTGATCCGGGCGTCGCGAAACGCGGGCCGCGCATCCACGCGATGCGCGGCCTTTCCATTTCGGCCTTTCCGGCGAATCACCGGATTGCGCCTCTTATCGACGTTGTGATCACGCTTTTCATACGCGTGATCACAAATGCGGAAAATACTGCGGAAAACCTGTTCTCGTTGCAAAAAACGATTAACCCGCGCGCGCATACAAGCGTATACGGCACACGATCGCAGCAAGACGGGACAGATTTCATGAACATCCACGAATATCAGGCCAAGGCCCTCCTGCGCAGCTACGGCGCGCCGGTGTCGGATGGGCGCGTCGTTCTGAAGGCGGAAGAAGCCAAGACCGCGGCGGGCGAACTGGACGGCCCGCTTTGGGTGGTCAAGGCGCAGATCCATGCCGGCGGCCGGGGCAAGGGCCGCTTCAAGGAACCCGATGCCGGCGAAAAGGGCGGCGTCCGGCTGGCCAGATCCGTGGAAGAGGCGGCCGAAGAGGCCAAAAGGATGCTGGGCCGCACGCTGATCACGCATCAGACCGGCCCCGAGGGCAAACAGGTCAACCGCGTCTATATCGAGGCCGGCTCGGGCATCGAGCGCGAACTCTACCTCGCCCTGCTGGTGGACCGCCAGACCTCGCGCGTGTCCTTCGTCTGCTCGACCGAAGGCGGCATGGACATCGAAGAGGTCGCCGCCAAGACGCCCGAGAAGATCCTGTCCTTCAGCGTCGATCCGGCCACGGGCTACCAGCCCTTCCACGGCCGCCGCATCGCGTTTTCGCTGGGGCTTGAGGGGCCGCAGGTCAAGCAGTGCGTGCAGCTGATGGGCCAGCTCTACCGCGCCTTCACCGAAAAGGACATGGAGCTGCTGGAGATCAACCCGCTGATCGTCACCGACGAAGGCAACCTCAAGGTGCTGGATTCCAAGGTGTCGTTCGACGGCAACGCGCTCTATCGCCATCCCGACATCGCCGAGCTGCGCGACGTGACCGAGGAAGACCCCAAGGAGCTGGAAGCCAGCAAATACGACCTCAACTACATCGCACTGGATGGCGAGATCGGCTGCATGGTGAACGGCGCAGGGCTCGCCATGGCGACGATGGACATCATCAAGCTCTACGGCGCGGAGCCGGCCAACTTCCTCGACGTGGGTGGCGGCGCCACCAAGGAAAAGGTGACCGAGGCGTTCAAGATCATCACCTCGGATCCGAACGTGAAGGGGATCCTCGTCAACATCTTCGGCGGCATCATGCGCTGCGACGTGATCGCCGAGGGCGTGGTGGCCGCGGTCAAGGAAGTCGGCCTGAACGTGCCGCTGGTTGTGCGGCTCGAGGGCACCAATGTCGAGAAGGGCAAGGAGATCATCAACACTTCCGGCCTGAACGTGATCGCCGCGGACGATCTGGACGACGCCGCGCAGAAGATCGTCAAGGCCGTCAAGGGCTGATTCATTCGCGGGCGGGCGCGGCCCGCCCCTTTCGAACGCAAGGAATTCCAAGGAGAACGCCAAATGGCCGTCCTCGTCGACGAAAACACCAAGGTCATCTGCCAGGGTTTCACTGGAAGCCAAGGCACTTTTCACAGCGAACAGGCCATCGCCTACGGCACCAAGATGGTCGGCGGCGTCACGCCGGGCAAAGGGGGCATGACCCATCTCGGCCTGCCGGTCTTCAACTCGGTGCACGAGGCCAAGGCCGCGACGGAAGCCAACGCCACCGTGATCTACGTCCCCCCGCCCTTTGCCGCGGATTCGATCCTCGAGGCGATCGACGCCGAGATGGAGCTGATCGTCTGCATCACCGAGGGCATCCCGGTGCTGGACATGATGAAGGTCAAGCGGGCGCTGATGGACAGCGATTCGATCCTGATCGGCCCCAACTGCCCCGGCGTAATCACGCCGGACGCCTGCAAGATCGGCATCATGCCCGGCCACATCCACAAACGCGGCTCGGTCGGCGTGGTGTCGCGCTCGGGCACCCTGACCTATGAGGCGGTCAAGCAGACCACCGACGTGGGGCTGGGCCAGTCCACCTGCGTGGGCATCGGCGGCGACCCGATCAAGGGGACCGAGCATATCGACGTGCTGGAATGGTTCTTGGCCGATGACGAAACCGAATCGATCATCATGATCGGCGAGATCGGCGGTTCGGCCGAAGAAGAGGCCGCGCAATTCCTCAAGGACGAGGCGAAGCGCGGCCGCAAAAAGCCGGTCGCGGGCTTCATCGCCGGCCGCACCGCGCCTCCGGGCCGCCGCATGGGCCATGCCGGCGCCATCGTCGCCGGCGGCAAGGGCGGCGCCGAGGACAAGATCGAGGCCATGCGTTCGGCCGGCATCGTGGTGGCGGAAAGCCCCGCGAAGCTGGGCGAGGCGGTGCTGGAAGCCATCGGCCGCTGAGGCCGCCCGGAGCGTCACGCCATGGAATGGGACCGCGCAGATCGCCCTGCCCCGACGGCCATCCGGCCGTTGGTGGCGCGCGGCCCGCTGCCCGGTCCCGTTGCCAGCTCAGATCGAGCGCAGGGCGTCGTGGATCCGGCCCGACAGCACGCGCCCGTCAAAGTCGCGTTCCGCCCGGGCGCGGGCGGCGCGGGCCATGCGGTCGCGTTGGGCCGGATCGGTGATGAGCCGCTCAAGCGCGGCGGCGATGCCGTCCACGTCCTCCTGTTCGGTGAGGAACCCGTCAACGCCGCTGTCGATCATGTCCGCCGTGCCGCCGATGCGCGAACAGATCACCGGCACGCCCGAGGCCATTGCCTCCATCACCGACACCGGCGCGGCCTCGCCGGGGCCGGTGCTGGTCAGCGAAAAGGCATCGACCCGGTGCAGAAGCTCGGCGATCTCGTCGCTGGTGCGCGCACCCAGCAGGCTGACCTGATCGGCCAGGCCCAGCCGCGCGATCTCGGCCTCGATCTCGGCCCGGTGCGGGCCCGTGCCGACGATCAGCCAGCGCGGGCGGTGCCCCTTCTCGGCCAGCCGGGCCAAGGCGCGCGCCATGAAGCGGTGCCCCTTGGACAGATGCAGCCGCCCCACCGACAGGAGCGTGAAGGGCGCCTGCCTGTCGCGGTCGTCGCGCACGGTGAACCGATCGAGATCGATCCCCATAGTGACGAAATCGATCCGTTCGGCCGGGCAGAGGGCGGAGAGGTCGCGCGCCAGCGGGCGGGTGACGGCAAAGATGCGCGCCGCGCCGCGGGCCTTCTGTTCGATGTCGCCGCCCCAGACCGACAGCGTGCCGTGCAGCACCAGCGTATAGCTGAGCCCCGCCGCGCGATGCGCCATCGCGGCCACATGGGCGGCATCGCCGAAGGAATGCACATGCAGGTGCGGGGCGCCTCTGCGGCGGGCCAGCCGGATCGCGCGCGCCACCGAGGGCAGCAGCGCCGCGCGCCTCAGCCGCCCGCGCAGCCCCCCGGCGCGGGTGCCCGCGACGTAGCCCAGCGCGCGGACCAGCGCGCCGGGATGCCACAGGAACCACGCCGCATCGGCAAGGCTGACGGGAAACAGGTGGTCGATGCGGCCCGCGCGCCGCGCCAGAATCTCGGACCGCATGTCCGCGGCGGGCGCGCGCGTGGTGGTGTAGTGCACCGTCATCCCGCGTTGGCGCAGTATGTCGCCTTCGTCCAGAAGGTAGGTGTGCCAATGCGCCGGAAACTCCGCCGCCAGAAAGATCACGCTGTCAACCATTGCCTGCCCGTCCGTCCCTGTCGCGTGCCTCTCCTCGACAATAGGCGGGCGGCGGCGGGGTGGCCAGTGCGCGCTCGCCGCGTGGGGCGGCATCTCCGCATCGGAGGGCGCGCGTGATGACCTTTTCGCAAGCGGTCCGCACCTGCCTGACCAGGTTCCTCACCTTCTCGGGGCGGGCCTCGCGCGCCGAATACTGGTATTTCGTCCTGTTCGCCCTGATCTGCAACGCGGTGGCGGCGCTGATCGACTGGGCGTTCTTCACACGGGTGGCAACGATCGAAACCGATGGCGACACAACGGTCGTCGCCGTCTCGAGCCAGCCGGCCCAGACCGTCGTGGGCCTGATCCTGTTTCTTCCGCTTCTTTCGGCGGCATGGCGGCGGATGCACGACACGGGTCGCAGCGGGTGGTTCGTGCTGCTGCCGACGCTCTTGACGGCGGCGGCCTTCGCGGTGCTGATCTTCGGCATCGGTCTGGCCTCCGTCTTTCAGCCCGGCGGGTCGCTGGACATCCTGTTCACCCGCGCCACCTTGCTGCTCGTCATCCCGACTTTGGCGGTGCTTTTCGTCTCTCCGCTGCTGGTGCTGTGGTGGCTGACCCGCCCCAGCCAGCCCGGCCCCAACAGATACGGTCCCAACCCTCATGAGGTAGCCCAATGACCGAACAGTCCCCCAACGCCGCGTTCCACGCCTCGTCCTTCATGCAGGGGCAGAATGCGGAATATCTCGAACAGCTCTATGCGCAATATGCGCGGGATCCCAACGCGGTGGATGCCGCCTGGGCCGAGTTCTTCCGCCAGCTTGGCGATGCGGAAACCGACGTGAAGAAAGAGGCCGAAGGCCCCAGCTGGGCGCGGCGCGACTGGCCGCCGCAGCCCGCGGACGAGGTGATCGGCGCGCTGACCGGCGAATGGCCCGCCCCGCAGGAGGCCAAGGCCGCCGGCAAGAAAATCGCCGCCAAGGCCGCCGAGAAAGGGGTGGAGATCTCCGACGCGCAGGTGCAGCGCGCTGTGCTGGATTCGATCCGGGCGCTGATGCTGATCCGGGCCTACCGGATCCGGGGCCACCTGATCGCCGACATCGACCCGCTGGGCATGCGCGACAAGACCCCGCATCCCGAGCTGGACCCCAAGACCTACGGCTTTACCGAGGCCGACATGGACCGGCCGATCTTCATCGACAACGTGCTGGGGCTGCAGATCGCCTCGCTGCGGCAGATCATGGAGATCGTCAAACGCACCTATTGCGGCACCTTCGCGCTGCAATACATGCACATCTCCGACCCCGAACAATCCGCCTGGCTGAAGGAACGGATCGAAGGCCTGGGCAAGGAGATCCAGTTCACCCGCGAGGGCCGGCGCGCGATCCTCAACAAGCTGGTCGAGGCCGAGGGCTTCGAAAAGTTCCTGCATGTCAAATACATGGGCACCAAGCGCTTTGGCCTTGACGGGGGCGAGGCGCTGATCCCGGCGATGGAGCAGATCATCAAGCGCGGCGGCGCGCTGGGGGTCAAGGAAATCGTGATCGGCATGCCCCACCGCGGCCGGCTGAGCGTTCTGGCCAACGTGATGGGCAAGCCCTACCGCGCCATATTCAACGAATTCCGGGGCGGCAGCTTCAAGCCCGACGATGTCGAGGGTTCGGGCGACGTGAAATATCACCTGGGCGCCAGTTCCGACCGCGAATTCGACGGCAACCGCGTGCACCTGAGCCTGACCGCCAACCCCAGCCATCTGGAGGCGGTGAACCCGGTGGTGATCGGCAAGGCCCGCGCCAAGCAGGACCAGCACGGCGACACCGAACGCACCGCCGTCCTGCCGCTGCTGCTGCACGGCGACGCCGCCTTTGCCGGCCAGGGCGTGGTGGCGGAATGTTTTGCGCTTTCCGGTCTCAAGGGCTATCGCACCGGCGGCACCATCCACATCGTGGTGAACAACCAGATCGGGTTCACGACCGCGCCGCATTTCTCGCGCTCCTCGCCCTATCCCACCGACAACGCGCTGGTGGTCGAGGCGCCGATTTTCCACGTCAACGGCGACGACCCCGAGGCGGTGGTTCACGCCGCCAAGGTGGCGACCGAGTTCCGGCAGAAGTTCAAGAAGGACGTGGTGATCGACATGTTCTGCTATCGCCGGTTCGGTCACAACGAGGGTGATGAACCGATGTTCACCAACCCGATCATGTACAAGAAGATCAAGACCCACAAGACCACGCTGCAGCTTTATACCGAGCGTCTGGTCAAGGACGGGCTGATCCCCGAAGGCGAGATCGAGGACATGAAGACCGCCTTTCAGGCGCATCTGAACGAAGAGTTCGAGGCCGGAAACGACTACAAGCCCAACAAGGCCGACTGGCTGGACGGCCGCTGGGCGCATCTCGACCGGCACCACGGCGAATATGTCCGCGGCGAGACCGCGATTCAGCCGGAAACCTTGGAGGAAATCGGCAAGGCTCTGACCCGCGCGCCCGAAGGGTTCCACCTGCACCGCACCGTGGGCCGGCTGCTGGAGACCAAACGCAAGATGTTCGAGACCGGTCAGGGCTTTGACTGGGCCACGGGCGAGGCGCTGGCCTTCGGCTCGCTGCTGCTCGAAGGCTACCCGGTTCGGCTCTCGGGCGAGGATTCCACGCGCGGCACGTTCAGCCAGCGGCATTCGGCCCTGATCGACCAGGAGACAGAGGAACGCTATTACCCGCTCAACAACATCCGCCCCGGACAGGCGCAATACGAGGTGATCGACTCGGCGCTGTCGGAATACGCGGTGCTGGGCTTCGAATACGGCTATTCGCTGTCCGAACCGAACGCGCTGGTGCTGTGGGAGGCACAGTTCGGCGACTTCGCCAACGGCGCGCAGATCATGTTCGACCAGTTCATCAGCTCGGGCGAGAGCAAGTGGCTGCGCATGTCCGGCCTTGTGTGCCTTCTGCCGCACGGGTTCGAAGGCCAGGGGCCCGAACACAGCTCGGCCCGGCTGGAGCGGTTCCTGCAGATGTGCGGCCAGGACAACTGGATCGTGGCCAACTGCACCACGCCGGCCAACTATTTCCACATCCTGCGCCGCCAGCTGCACCGCAGCTTCCGCAAACCGCTGATCCTGATGACGCCGAAATCGCTGCTGCGGCATCGGCTCGCGGTCAGCACGGCGGCGGATTTCACCACCGGCTCCAGCTTCCACCGGGTGCTGTGGGACGACGCGCAAAAGGGCAACTCAGAGACGCAGCTTGCGCCCGATGACAAGATCCGCCGCGTGGTGATGTGTTCGGGCAAGGTCTATTACGATCTGCTCGAGGAACGCGACCGCCGCGGCATCGACGACATCTATCTGCTGCGGGTCGAACAGTTCTACCCCTTCCCGGCGCTCAGCCTTGTCAAGGAACTGGAGCGGTTCAAGGGGGCCGAGATGATCTGGTGCCAGGAAGAACCCAAGAACCAGGGCGCCTGGAGCTTCATCGAACCAAACATCGAATGGGTGCTGAACCGCATCGGCGCCAAATACACCCGGCCGCGCTATGTCGGCCGTCCGACCTCGGCCTCGCCCGCCACGGGCCTGGCCTCGCAGCACAAACAGCAACAGGAGGCGCTCGTGGACGAGGCGCTGACCATCGAAGGAAACAAGTGAGATGACCATCGAAGTTCGAGTGCCCACCCTGGGCGAATCCGTGACCGAGGCCACGGTGGCCACCTGGTTCAAGAAGCCCGGCGACGTGGTCGCGGCGGATGAGATGCTGTGCGAGCTGGAGACCGACAAGGTGACGGTCGAAGTCCCTGCCCCCGCCGCCGGCACCTTGGGCGAGATCGTAGCGCCCGAAGGCACCACGGTCGGCGTAGATGCGCTGCTGGCCACGATCAACGAAGGCGCCGGCGCCGAAACCCCGGCCGCGCCCCGGGCCGCCGAGGCGGCGCCCGCCGCGCTCGAAACCGCCGGCACCGTGGACGTGATGGTGCCCACCTTGGGCGAATCCGTGACCGAGGCCACCGTCAGCACCTGGTTCAAGAAGCCCGGCGACTCCGTCCAGCAGGACGAGATGCTGTGCGAGCTGGAAACCGACAAGGTGTCGGTCGAGGTGCCCGCCCCCGCCTCGGGCGTGCTGGCCGAAGTGCTGGCCCCCGAAGGCACGACCGTGCAGGCGGGCGGCAAGCTCGCCGTGATCTCGGGCGCAGGCGCCGCCGCGGCTCCGGCCCCGGCTCCCGCCGCCGAAGCTGGGCAAACCGCTCCGGCCGCCACGGGCAAGGACATCGCGCATGCACCTTCAGCGCAAAAGGCCATGGCCGAAGCCGGCCTGTCGCCTGATCAGGTCACGGGCACCGGCCGCGACGGGCGCATCATGAAGGAAGACGTGGCCCGCGCCGTCGCCGCCGCGTCGGCCCCCGCGGCCGCGCCGGCTCCGCAGCCCGCCGCCGCGCCCACGCCGCGCGCCCCGGTCCCGGCCGAGGATGCCGCGCGCGAGGAGCGCGTCCGCATGACGCGCCTGCGCCAGACCATCGCCCGCAGGCTCAAAGACGCGCAGAACACCGCCGCGATCCTGACCACCTACAACGAGGTGGACATGTCCGCCGTCATGGAAATCCGCCGCGAATACAAGGACCTGTTCGAGAAGAAGCACGGCGTGCGCTTGGGCTTCATGTCCTTCTTTACCAAGGCCTGCTGCCATGCGCTGAAGGAAATCCCCGAGGTCAACGCCGAGATCGACGGCACCGACATCGTTTACAAGAACTTCGTGCACATGGGCATCGCCACGGGCACGCCCCAGGGTCTTGTGGTGCCGGTGATCCGCGACGCTGACACCAAGTCCTTTGCCGAGCTCGAAAAGGAGATCGCCGAAAAGGGCCGCCGCGCCCGCGATGGCAAACTGACCATGGCCGAAATGCAGGGCGGCACCTTCACCATCTCCAACGGCGGGGTTTACGGCTCGCTGATGTCCTCGCCGATCCTGAACCCGCCGCAATCGGGGATCCTGGGCATGCACAAGATCCAGGACCGCCCGGTGGTGGTCGGCGGCGAGATCGTGATCCGCCCGATGATGTATCTCGCGCTCAGCTACGATCACCGGATCGTGGACGGTAAGGGCGCCGTAACCTTCCTCGTCCGCGTCAAGGAGGCGCTCGAGGATCCCCGCCGCCTGCTGATGGATCTCTGACCCCAGACTTTCGGCCCGGATCGCCCCCGCGCGGGCCGGGCCGGAAACATGCCGCGATACGGGCCGCTTCATGATACCCTGCCGGAACGGAACACGCGCAATGGAGGACACCCATGTCCAGCGAACTTTCGATTCTGGCCCTCTACGGGCTTCTGGTCGCATTGACCGTCTTCGTTCAGGTGCTGGCGGCGGTTCCTCAGGCGGGACTGGCGCCGCTGGCCGGCCCCCGCGACGACCTGCCCCCGCTCACCGGCCTTGCCGGCCGCTGCAAGCGGTCGCTGGACAATTCGGTCGTGGCCATGGCGCTCTTCGCCCCGGCGATCCTGATCCTCGCCGCGCGCGACGCCTTCACGGCCACGACGCTTCAGGCCGCTCAAATCTTTCTGACCGCGCAGGTGGTCTACCTGCCACTCTACTGGCTCGGCATCGCGTGGGTCCGTACTCTCGTCTGGCTGATCGGCTTCCTGGCAACCATCTACCTGCTCTTCGCGGCATTCTGAAACGAACCCGCTTCTTTCTGGTCCGAAATACCCCGGGGGAGTCGCGCGCAGCGCGACGGGGGCAGCGCCCCCCGCCCCGGCCGGACATCGCGCGGCGCCGCCGCCACGGCCCCGCGTCCCTCGATACACCAATCTCTGCCACCCACAGGAGTTCCCAATGGCAAGCTATGACGTGATCATCATCGGCGGCGGCCCCGGCGGCTATGTCTGCGCCATCCGCTGCGCCCAGCTGGGCCTCAAGACCGCCGTGGTCGAAGGCCGCGACTCCCTTGGCGGCACCTGCCTGAACGTCGGCTGCATCCCCTCCAAGGCGCTGTTGCATGCCTCGCATTCCCTGCACGAGGCCCAGCACAACTTCGCCGCCATGGGGCTCAAGGGCAAGGCGCCCAGCGTCGACTGGAAACAGATGCTGGCCTACAAGGACGACGTTATCGCCCAGAACACCAAGGGCGTGGAATTCCTGTTCAAGAAGAACAAGATCGACTGGATCCGGGGCTGGGGCTCGATCCCCGAACCGGGCAAGGTCAAGGTCGGCGACGACATCCACGAGGCCCGGAACATCGTGATCGCCACCGGCTCGGAATCGGCCACGCTGCCCGGCGTCGAGGTGGACGAAAAGATCATCGTCACCTCGACCGGCGCGCTGGAGCTGGGAAAGATCCCCAAGAAGATGGTGGTGATCGGCGCGGGCGTGATCGGGCTGGAACTGGGCAGCGTCTACAACCGGCTGGGCACCGAGGTCACGGTGATCGAATTCCTCGACCACATCACGCCCGGCATGGACGGAGAAGTGCAGAAGACCCTGCAGCGCATCCTCAAGAAACAGGGGTTGAAATTCGTCCTTGGCGCCGCCGTGCAGAAGGCGGACGTGACCAGAACCCGGGCCAAGGTCACCTACACCCTGCGCAAGGATGACAGCGAACACGAGATCGAGGCTGACTGCGTGCTGGTGGCGACCGGGCGCAGGCCCTTTACCGAGGGGCTGGAGCTCGAGGCGATTGGGGTCGAGAAGACCCCGCGTGGTCAGGTCAAGGTGGGCAAGGGCTGGCAGACCAGCGTGCCCGGCATCTACGCCATCGGCGATGTCATCGAAGGCCCGATGCTGGCCCACAAGGCCGAGGACGAAGGCATGGCGGTGGCCGAACAGATCGCCGGCCGGCACGGCCACGTCAACTATGGCATCATCCCAGGCGTGATTTACACCACCCCCGAGGTTGCCGCCGTGGGCGAAACCGAGCAGAGCCTCAAGGAACAGGGCCGCGCCTACAAGGTGGGCAAGTTCATGTTCATGGGCAACGGCCGGGCGCGGGCGAATTTCGCGGCTGAGGGTTTCGTGAAAATCCTCGCCGACAAGGAAACCGACCGGATCCTGGGCGCCCAAATCATCGGCCCGGCGGCGGGAGAGATGATCCACGAGCTGTGCGTGGCGATGGAATTCGGGGCGGCGGCGGAGGACGTGGCTTTGACCTGCCACGCCCATCCGACCTATTCCGAGGCCGTGCGCGAGGCCGCGCTGGCCTGCGGTGACGGCCCTATCCACAGCTGATCGCCAGAGGCGTTTCGGATTGGCTGCGCCAATCCGACCGGGGCGAGGGGGCGCTGCCCCCTCGCGCTCCCCCGGAGTATTTCAGGCAAGATGAAGAAACGCGGGACCGATGCCGCGGGCGTGGGCGGGGCATGTGGCGGAGTTCTGTCTCGCTCAGCCGCTGATCTGCGCCCGCTGGTCCTTGCGGCCCATCGCAACGAGCAAGGGCGTCTCGTCCTGAACGCGAAGGAAGTCGGCCTTGCTTCGCATTCCCTTCCAGCCATCCAGCACGAGCGCCTGCGCCACCGCGCCGCCCAGCGTGTCGCCGGGGCCGGTGACTATGAACAGATCCGGGGCGAATTCCCGCGCAGCCACCTGCACGGCGCGGGTGAAATCGTAAGATTCCACCACCTGATGGCCCAGCGTGTAGTCCCACAGCGCGCGCGTGTCGGTGGCATGCGGCCACCAGATCGCCCCGCGCCCGTCGATCAGGGGCTTTGCTGGCTGGCCGAAGAGGAATTCGCGCAGGCGGGCGCGGCCCTCCTGCGCGACCGGGTCTTGTAGCGCGGTGTGAAAGGCGGCGTGATTGGGCAGGCGCATGGGGAAACGGCCCTGCGCCACGGGGACGGCGGATTCGAACGCCGCCAGCCCCGCTTCGTTGCCGGCCAGCACCAGCATGCCCCCAAGGTCGATCGACAACGCCAAAGCGTGGCCCTCACGCGCGTCGATCTCCGAGACCTGCGCCAGCAGTTCGGCCTTGCGGTCGGGATCGGCGCGCCAGTCCTCGTCCACGAAGGGATAAACCAGTTGCCCGCCGATCATGTGCGCCTGCATCAGCGTGCCCATGGTGTTCGACAGGCGGAAGCCGTCGGACGCGCTCAGCGCCCCGCCCACGGCCAGCGCGGAATACCAGCCCATCGAGTTGCCGGTGACGGCGACCACCTCGATGTCGTCCGCCAGCGACAGCGCGTCCGCCAGCGTGCAGGCATAGATCAGAGCCGAGGCCACGTCGCCGCGCGTGTATTTGCGCCCGTCGAAGCGCGGCGCGGCGTCGAGCGCGGTCACGGGTTCCTGCCCGGCCTGCACCCGGATCGCGTCAAACTCGGCCAGCAGCGCCGCCTTGTCGGCATGGTGGCGGGCGAGATAGCCCAGCTCGGCCTTGTTGTAGGTGCCCCGGCCGGGGCAGATCAGCACCGCCGTCCGGGTCATTTCCCGCCCTCCGCAAGCGCCAGCGCCGCCGCCACGATGCGATCGCGCGAGGGCAGCGGCGCGGCATAGGCCGGGCCGGTTGCGATGAAGCAGTCCTCGGCCGCGACCCGCGCCGCCGGCAGGTCCGATCGTTCGGCAAACAGCGTCATCAGCGCCTCGGACTGGCTGCCGGTGCGGCGGCATTCGTCCACGATCAGCACCGCGCCGCAGTCCTTGGTGGCCTCCAGCAGCGCATCCTCGGGCAACGGCGCCAGCCAGCGCAGATCGATCACGCGGGCGTCCACGCCGTGCCCGTCGGCCAGCACCTTCTGCGCCTGCCGCGACAAGTAATGCCCGTTGCCGTAAGTCACGATGGCCAGATCGCGGCCCGCCCCATGCACTCCGATCTCGCCCAGCGCGATCCTCTCGCCGGGCGCGGGATAGGTGGTCATCCAGCCGTTGTCGCCCGCCCCGTGCAGGTCGCGCATGGGGTAGAGCGCGATGGGTTCCAGGAAAACCACGACCCGGTTCTCCTCGCGCGCCAGCCGCACGCATTCGCGCAGCATCCGCGCCGCATCCGCCCCGGTCGAGGGGCAGGCGATGATGATCCCCGGAATATCGCGCAGCACCGCCAGCGAGTTGTCGTTGTGGAAATGCCCGCCAAAGCCACGCTGATAGCCCAGCCCCGCGATGCGCACGACCATCGGGTTGGCGAACTGGCCGTTCGAGAAAAATGGCAGCGTCGCGGCCTCTCCCCGGATCTGGTCCTCGGCATTGTGCAGGTAGGCCAGGAACTGGATTTCGGGGACGGGGATGAACCCGTTATGGGCCAAGCCGATGGCCAGGCCGAGGATGGATTGTTCGTCCAGCAGCGTGTCGATCACCCGGTCGGGGCCGAAGCGCGCCTGCAGCTTCTGCGTGACGCCATAGACCCCGCCCTTGCGGCCCACATCCTCGCCCATGCAGACGATTTCACCATGCTCCAGCATCAGGTCGGTCAGCGCCCAGTTGATGAGCCGCGACATTGGTTGAGGCTCCCCCTGCGCCTTGAGGTCGGCGCCGAAACAGGCGGCGCGGGCCTCTGGCTCGGGGCCGTTGGTGGGGCGGCAAGGGCGCTTGGGCGGGATCAGGCTTGCCACCACTTCCTCGGTCGTCTTCAGATGCGGGCGCGTCACCGCCTCGGCGGCGATGCGGTCGGTGCGGGCGCAGGTCTCGCGATAGATCGCCAGCGCCTCGTCGGGCGGCAGCGCCCCGGCCTGATCCAGCAGCCGCACCGAATGCAACAGCGGATCGTTGGCCTCGTCGGCCTCGACCTGCGCGCGGCTCATGTAGGTGGTGGGGACGTCCGCGCCCGCGTGACCATAGAGCCGCACCATGCGCAGGTGCAGAAAGGCAGGCTTGCGCCGGCGGCGGACCCAGTCGGCGGCCTCACATGCAACCGCATAAGTTTCATAAAGGTCGAGCCCGTCGGCCGAGAAATACTTGATCCCAGGCCGGTGTTGCATCGACGCCGCAACCCAGCCCTTCGGCGTGGGCACCGAGATGCCGATGCCGTTGTCCTCGCACACGAACAGCAGGGGCAGCGGGATCGACTGATAGGCGGTCCAGCCAGCGGTGTTGATCGCCCCCTGCGCGGTGGAATGGTTCAGCGAGGCATCGCCGAAGGTGCAGACGGCGATCGCGTCCTGTGCCAGCGCGCGGTGTTCCGGCGGGTGCCGCCGTGCCGCGCCGATGGAATACGCCGCGCCCACCGCCTTGGGCAGGTGGCTGGCGATGGTCGAGGTCTGGGGCGGGATCATCAGCGCCTTTGACCCCAGCACCTTGTGCCGTCCGCCACTGGTGGGGTCTTCGGACGAACAGGCAAAGGACAGCAGCATGTCCCACGCGATCGTCTGCCCCGGCACCTGTCCGGCGCGCGCGATCTGGAACGCCGCGTCGCGGTAATGCAGAAAGGCGATGTCGTCGGGCCGCAGCGCGTGCGCAACGGCGGCCATGCCTTCGTGGCCGCTGGAGCCGATCGTGTAGAACCCGGTCCCCGCCTTCTGCATCGCCCGGCTGGTGCGGTCGAGTGCGCGACTGAGGCACTGCGCGCGGTATAGCGACACCGCCTCTGTCGGCGTCAGCCCCGGCGCGGGCGGCTTGCCACGCGGCAGGTCGCGCGCCGCCACCCGGCGCAGGAAATTGTCGTGAACGATGTCGGCGCGGTCCATCCCCTGCCCCCGGCTTCTATGTGTTCGCGCCCGTCAGTCGAGCCGGTACCAGGTGCGGACCTCCTTTTCCGTCACCATGCCCGCCACGGCCGCGTCGAAAGTCTTGAAATGAGCGCTGTCCAGATGCAAGCGGAATGCCGCCTCGTTTTCGTAGATTTCATACAGGAACACCGCCTCGCCGTCGGCGGGATCGGCGCAGATGTCGAACTGATGGCAACCGGATTCCCGCTCCAGCGAGGCACGGGCCTGCTCGCGCATCAACGGCAGGAATTCGTGCATCCGGCCCGGCGCGATGCGGAAGGTGACGCAGACGGCATACATGGTTTACCCCCCCTACAGTTCCACCCGCGCGCCGGTTTCGGCCGACCGATAGGCGGCATGCGTTGCCCGGATCACCGGCAGATAGTCGCGGGCGCGGTTTTCCAGCGCCCCCTGCCCGCGCACCGCCGCCGCGACATGGGCGATCAGCGCCGCGACGCAGCCGCCGCCGAAACTGGAATCGTCCACCGGCGCGATCAGCGGCAATTCGCTCTCGAGCCGTTCCCCGAACCGCCGGAGCCACAGCCGCCCCGCCCCGTCGAGCCGAACGGCGCCGCCTTCGCCTTCGACCACCATCTCGCCCATGGTCCGGCGCGGGTTGTCGGTGGGGTGGTCGGCCAGCCGGTTGCCGTCGAATTCCGACCGCACTCCGCCGGCATGGGTCAGCAGCATCACGCCCGCATCCTCGCCCGCGATTACCGGGTTCAGGCGGGTCAGGTCGGCATAGACGGTCTCGATCTCGCCGAAGAGCCAGCGGAACAGGTCGATGAAATGCACCCCGGTTTCGTGGATCAAGAGCCGCGGCATGGTCCGAAAGGCGGGCTGGCGGTCGAGATAGGCGCGCGGCCCCCGCCCGTCGCCGGGGCGCAGCGCGAACCGGCATTGCCAGACACGCCCCAGACTGCCCGCGTCCAGAAACGCCTTCAAGGTGCGATACCAGGGCTGAAAGCGGAAGTTTTCGTGGATCACCAGATCGGCGCCGGCGGTCTCGGCGGCGGCAGTGACGGCCTCGGCCTCGGCCAGATCGCGGCAAAAGGGTTTCTGGCAGATAACGATGCGCCCCCGTTTCACGGCCATCCGAACCAGTTCCGCATGGGCGGGCGGCGGGGCCACGATGTCCACGATGTCGGGCGCCCGCGCCAGCAGGTCCGCCGCATCCGCGAACCCGGCCACGCCAAAGGTGTCGCGCGCCCAGCGGATGCGCGACGGGTCCAGATCGGTCACGCCGATGATCTCCACCCCGTCCAACCCTGCCCATGCCTGCAGATGAAAACGGCTGAAATAGCCCAGCCCGATTACGGCGACCTTCAGCGGTTTCACCTCAGACCTCCGTGGGAAAGCGGCGGCGGATCTCGGCCGCCTGATCGGACGACAGCGGCCGCGTCCTCATGCCCTGAAGCGCAAGGAACAGCCGGTCGGTTTCCTCCAGTTCCTCGGTCGCATTCACCGCATCGCGCAGAGTCCTGCCCGCCACCACGGGGCCGTGATTGGCCAGCAGAACGGCATGGTGGTCGCCGTCCATCTCGGCCACGGCGCGGGCAAGGTTGACATCGCCGGGCGGGAAATAGGGCACCAGCGGCAACCACCCCACCCGCATGACGTAACAGGCGGTCAGAGGCGGCAGCACGTCCGACGGGTCGATGTCGTGCAGGCAGCTGACCGCGACCGAATGGGTCGAATGCAGGTGCACCACGGCGCCCGCGCGGGGGCGCCGGTCATACATGGCCAGATGCAGGACCGCCTCCTTTGTGAGCGGGTCGCCTTCGACATGGACCCCGTCCGCGTCCAGCCGCGACAGGCGTGCGGGGTCGAGATCCCCCATCGTCGTGCCCGTCGGCGTCATCAGCCAGCCGTCGTCCAGCCGCACCGAGATGTTTCCCGACGCGCCGAAGGTCAGTCCGCGGTCATAGATCGACCAGGCCAGGCGCACGATGTCTTCTCTCAGCTTTGCTTCGCTCATCCCAGCACCTCGAAGGCCTTGGCAAGAAAATCCCTGCCCCCGAAATTCCCCGATTTCAGCGCCAGCGCCAGCGGCGGGCGCCCCAAGCTTTCGGTCCAGGGCACGCCGGGGGCGATCTCGGGACCGATGCGCATGGCGCGGACGCCCAGCGCCGACACCACAGCGCCCGAGGTTTCCCCGCCCGCGACGACCATCCGGGCAAACCCCGCATCGCGCAGCCGAACCGCCAATGCGCCCATCACGCCCTCCACCATCGCGCCGGCACGATCGACGCCGTATTTCGCCTGCGTCTCCGCCACCTCGTCCGGGGCGGCCGAGGCATGGATCAGCACCGGGCGGTCCGTCGGTTGCGCCGCGGCCCAATCGGCGAGGTCGCCCGCGACGTCGCGATCCTCGGCGATGAGGTTCACGTCGATCCGACGGCGAGGCCAGCCGGCAGGCGCCGCGGCGATCTGCGCGCGGGTTGCGGCCGAGCAGCTGCCCGCCAGCACCACGGCACGGCCCGCCACGCGCGGCATCGCCGGAGATCCGGTCGCGCCCAACAGGCCCTTGCTGCGGAAATTGTCGGGCAGCCCCATCGCTACCCCCGACCCGCCGGTGACCAGCGCGTGATCCGCCGCCGCCCGACCGATGCGGCGCAGATCGTCCTCGTCCAGCGCGTCCGCGACGCCATATCGCACGCCCTCGGCCCGTAGCGCATCGACGCGGGCACGGATCGCCCCCGCCCCCTGCCGCACCACCTGCCACGGGATCAGCCCCACCTTGTGCGGCGTCTGCGCCTGCAGCAGCCGGATCAGGCTGGCATCGCGCATCGGCGTCAGCGGATGGTCCTTCATCGGGCTGTCGGACAGCAGGTCGGCCCCCACGAACAGATGACCCTGATAGACCGTGCGCCCATTCGCCGGGAAGGCCGGGCAGACGATGGCGAAATCCGCCCCCAGCGCCTCTGCAAGGGCATCCGCGACAGGGCCGATATTACCGGTTGCGCGGGAATCGAAGGTCGAACAGTATTTCTGAACGATCTGCCGCGCCCCCTGCCCGCGCAGCCAGCGCAGCGCCGCAAGCGACTGCTCCACCGCCTGCGCCACCGGTGCGGTGCGGGACTTGAGCGCCACCACCACCGCCTGCGCATCGCCCACATCCGTTCCGGCATCGGGCACGCCGATCACCTGCACCGCGCGCATGCCCTGATTGACCAGCGTGTTGGCGAGATCCGTCGCGCCGGTGAAATCGTCCGCGATGGCCCCCAGAAGAACCGCCATCTCAGCCCCCCTCGAGCCGTGCGATTACCTCGGCCGTCACCGCCCGGGTGCCCATGTCGCCACCAAACTCCATCGGGCGGATCGCATTCGCGGCAAAGCCGTCCTCGACCGCGCGCTCGACCCGCGCGGCGGCGCGGGCAAAACGGTCGTTGCCGGACTTGTCGGCCAGATAGTCCAGCATCATCGCGCCGCTGAGGATCGCCGCCAGCGGGTTGGCCCTGTCCTGCCCCATGATGTCCGGCGCGCTGCCATGGGCGGGCTGAAACAGGCCGGTTTCGTCCCCGATCTCGGCGCAGGCGGCAAGCCCCATGCCGCCCACCAGCCCGCCGGCCAGATCGCTGAGGATGTCGCCGAACATGTTTTCGGTCACCATCACGTCAAAGTCCCAAGGGCGCCGCACGAGATCCAGCGCCATCGCGTCCACATAGTTGTATCCGGCCTCCACATCCGGATAGCGCGCGGCGATCTCGTCGAAGATCTTTCGGAAGAAGGCCATGGACGGGAACACGTTGGCCTTGTCCACGCAGGTCAACCGCCCCGGTCGGCCGCGGTCGCGCCGCTTGCGGGCGAGGCGAAAGCCGAAATCATGCAGCTTTTCGGTGGTCGCGCGGGTGATGCGCAGGGTTTCGCGCACCTCTTCGTCGCCGATGATCCGGCTGCGCCCATGCACGGCGGCGGAATAGAACAGTCCTTCGGTGGATTCGCGCAGGATCACCAGGTCGATACCGGCCGCGCGCGGATCGGCAAGCCGTTGCGGCGCGTTGGGCCAGGCCCGCACCGGGCGCACCCCGGCATAGAGCCCGAACCGGTCACGCAGGCGCAGATGCGGCGAGATCTCGGTGCCGTCCGCGTGCCTTACCGCCGGCAGGCCGATCGCGCCCAGAAAGATCGCATCCGCCGCGCCGGCGCGCTCTTCGCCGCGCGGTTCGATGTCGTGTCCGGTGTCGCGGAAATACCCGGCGCCGGCGTGGATCTCTTCCCAGCGCAAGACGCAGCCGCCTTCGGCCGCCACTGCCGCCTCGGCCACGGCCACCGCCGCACCGGCCACGTCCACCCCGATCCCGTCTCCCCGGATCAGCGCGATCCTTGCGGTTTCCGCCATTTCCTCCCCTTTCCGGCCAGCGTCACAGCTGCGGCTGGCCCATGCTCCGCAGGATCTCCAGCAACTCGCGCGCCGCCCGCTTGCGATGGGCGCGGAACACTCGCCGCGCGCCCTTGGCATCGCCCGCGCGCAGCCGTTCCAGCATTTCGCGATGTTCGCGGGTCGAGCGCACCGGCCGTTCGCGCAGCCGCAACGTCACCATCCGCGCCCGGTGCGCCTGATCGTAGAGCTGCGCGGCAAAGTCCCGCATCCGCCGGTTGCCGTGCAGGTCCAGCAGCGCGGTGTGAAACCGGTCGTCCGCCTCGGCCCAGGCCTCCAGGTCGTCGGCGGCCAGCGCGGCCTCCATGTCGTCGGTCGCCCTGACCAGCGGCGCCAATTCCGCCCGCGTGGCGCCGCGTTCGGCCACGCCCGCCGCGGCGTCCGGCTCCAGCGCGGTCAGGATCTCGTAGATCTCGCGCATGTCGTCCACCGAAACCGGCAGCACCCGCGCGCCCCGGCGGGGGATCAGCTCCACCAGTCCCTCGGCCTGCAGCTGGATCAGCGCCTCGCGCACCGGAGTGCGGCTCATGCCCATCCGGGCGGCGATTTCCGGTTCGGTCGCCTGGAAACCGGGGGGCAGCCGGTTGGCCCGGATTTCGGCCTTGAGCCGCCGGTACGCATCGCCCACGCGGGTTTCCCTTGTTTCCGTAGCGGCCAAGGCCCTCTCCACCATTCGCCGGGCATTGCCAAGGTGCTGCCCTGTCGATAATGAATACATTAATGCATCCATTAATCGCGCATTCGTGCCTTTGCAACCACAAAAATGCGCGCCCATCGGGGAGAAGCCGCATGACCCATCATTGGACCGTTCACGCCGTGAAATATGCCGAACGCAACACGCGGGTGCGCGGCGACAGTTTCATCTTCGACGACCACCCCGCCGAGCCGCACGGGATGGACTATTTCGTGTGGCTGCTGTCGGACGGGGCACGGCATATTCTGGTGGACACCGGCTATGACGCGGTCGAGGGTGCGCGGCGTGAGCGGCCGATCCTGCGCGATCCGGCCCGCGCGATCGAGCCGCTGGGCGTGACCGCCGAGGCGATCGACACCGTGATCATCACCCATCTGCACTATGACCACGCCGGGGGGCTGGACCGCTATCCCAACGCGACCTTCCACCTGCAGGCGGCGGAAATGGCCTATGCCACCGGCCCCTGCATGTGCCACCCCACCCTGCAGATGCCCTTTACCGCCGATCACGTCTGCGAGATGGTGCGCTGCGTCTATTCGGGCCGCGTGGTGTTTCACGACGGGTCGGGTCAGGTGACGCCGGGGGTGCGGGTGCACCGGATCGGCGGACATTCGCGGGGGCTGCAGGTGGTCGAGGTGGACACCGCGCACGGGCCGCTGTGCCTCGCCTCGGACGCGACGCATTACTACGAGAATTTCCTGCGCGGCAAACCTTTTCCCATCGTGGCGGACCTGCCGGACATGCTGGAGGGGTTTTCGACGCTGATCGGGCTGGGCGGCGGGCACCACCGCGTGATCCCCGGCCATGACCCGCTGGTGCGGCAGTATTTTCCGCAGGCCGACCAGGTGGACTTTGCCTGGCGGCTGGATCAAGGTCCGGTCGTGGACATTCCACGTTGAAGGGGGAAGACAATGCGCGTCCTGATCACGGGGGCGGCCGGCATGATCGGTCGCAAACTCACCGAATCCATCGTCCGACAGGGGCATCTGGGCGGGCGCGAGGTGACCGCGTTGGACCTGACGGACGTGGTCGCGCCCACGCCGCCCGAAGGCGCGCCGGAGGGGCTGCGCGAGGCCGCCGACATCTCGGCCCCCGACACCGCCGCGCGACTGATCGGACGGCGGCCGGACGTGATCGTGCACCTCGCCGCGATCCCCTCGGGCGGCGCCGAGGAGTTCTTCGAGAAAGGCTATGCGGTCAATTTCGACGGCACGCGTTTCCTGCTGGAGGCGATCCGGGCCGAAGGGCTGGCCGAGCCATACTGCCCCAAGGTGGTCTTTTCCTCCACCATCGCGGTGTTCGGGGCGCCGTTTCCCGACCGGATCGGGGACGAGTTCATCTGCGCGCCGCTGACCAGCTATGGCGCGCAGAAGGTGATGGGTGAGATGTTGGTCTGCGACTACACCCGGCGGGGTTTTCTCGACGGGATCGCGATCCGGCTGCCCACGATCTGCATCCGCCCCGGCAAGCCGAACCTTGCGGCGTCGGGGTTCTTTTCCAACATCCTGCGCGAGCCTCTGGCGGGTCGGCCCGCCAACCTGCCGGTGGCCGAGGACGTCCGGCACTGGTTCGCCTCGCCCCGCGCGGCGGTAGGGTTCATCCATCACGCGGTGGAGATGGACCTGACGCGCCTCGGCCCGCGCCGGGCGATCAACATGCCGGGACTTTCGGCCACGGTCACAGAAGAGATCGAGGCTTTGCGCCGGGTGGCCGGAGAAAAGGCGGTGGCGCTGATCACCCGCGAGCCGGACCCCGCGATCATCGAGATCGTCGCCGGCTGGCCGCGCGATTTCCACCCGCGCCGGGCGCTCGATCTGGGTTTCCGGGCCGAGCGCAGTTTCGACGAGATCATTCGCGCGCATATCGAGGACGAGCTGGGCGGAGAGATCCCGGTGAACGCTTGACGCCTGGCGGCCAAACCGGGCGATGAGATTTCGGATCGCTTGCGCGATCCGACCGGTGCGAGGGGGCGCCGCCCCCTCGCGCTCCCCCGGGGTATTTCGGACCAGAAAGAAGCAGGATCCCCGAGGAAACAAACAGGTATCGCGGGCAAAGCGGGACGGCTTTCGCACCGCAACACTGCCGTCATGGATCTGCGCGCGACGGCGCTTTCAGACCTCCTTCATCCCACGATAAAACCGGTTCCAGCTAGGAGAGACGAGGATCTCGTTGATGCAGACCCTTGGCGGCAGTTCGGCGACGAAGCGGACGCAGTTACCCAGATCCTCGGCCTGAAGCATGCGGGCCTGTTCGGCTGGGGACGGAGGATTGGGGCGCGACTTCAGGATGTCGGTCGCCACCTCGCCGGGCATGATTACGGTCGCGCGGATGCCGTGGCCGCCCTCTTCATCGTTGATCGTCTCGCCCAGCGCGATGACCGCGCGCTTGGTGGCGTTGTAGGCCGCACCGGTCAGGCGGCTGGCGTAGCGGCCGGCCCAGCTGGAGATCAGGATCACCTGGCCGCCACCGCGCACCCGCATGCCCTGCAGCACCTCGCGCACGGGATAGAAGATGCCGTTCAGATTGACGCCCACGACCTTGTCCCAGCCTTCGGGCGTGACGCGGTCGAGCGACCTGTCGGGCACGTTCAGCCCCGCGCTGGCAACGAGGATGTCCACGATCCCGATCTCGCGCACCGCCGTTGCCACGGCGGCCGCGTCCGACACGTCCACCGGCACGGCGCGCACCCGGCCGCCCGCCCGCGAAATCTCGTCGGCCACGGTCTCGAGCGGCTCGGAGCGCCGGCCAGACAGGATCACCTCGGCCCCCGCATCGGCCAGCGCCTTGGCGGCCGCCGCGCCGATGCCAGTGCCGCCGCCGGTGATCCAGGCCCGTTTGCCCGCAAGTTTCGTCATGTCTCCCTCCCGTTGGTGTCCACACCCATCGCGCGTCAGCGCGATGCCGTCCACGAAGTGGCAGAAGGCGTGCGCGCGCCAGCGCGCTCCTTTTGGTAGCGCCGGCGCGTGTTGACCGGCACGGTTTCGTGGAATCGCTCCGACCGGTCGCGACCGACCACGCGCCGCTTGCGCAGCAGAAAGATCTTGCCCCAGCCGCGCCAGGTCCCGACCGACGGCGCGTCGGGGTCGGTGTAGAACCGCGCCCGCCAATTGCCGGGCAGCGGCAGGTCGTGCGCTTCGGCCCGCTCCAGCATCCACACCAGCGGAATGTTGGCCAGGGGGCGCGCGGCCTCGAACCCGTCCAGCATGCCGCCCACATCGCCATGCGCGCCGCGGAACCAGACCTGCTCGACCCGGCCCTGCCAGTCGGGCGGACATTCCCACAGGATCGGATCGAACACCTCGCGCGTCTCGTCCAGCGCCAGCGCGTGATAGCCGTTGCGAATGTGACGCCCAAGGCGGTGATTGTGAAAGGCGTGCTTTTCCTCGGCCCAGCGCCAGACTATGGGCAGCCGCAGCCCCAGCGCCTTGACCGTGTCCCAGACCCCGATCATCTCGATCGGCACGTCCTCGTGGCAATGGGCACGGGAAAATACGCGCGCCGAGGGGCTGGCCGGATCGTTCTCGTAATGGCGATAAAGCGCGAGAATATTGCGTTCTGTTGCGTGCTCGGGGCGCAGCAGCCCGAGTTCGTTGATCACCCCGGCCAGCGAGCGCACCGCATAGGCACCGCGCGAATAGCCGAACAGAAAGATCCGGTCGCCGGGCTTGTAGCGGGAGGCGAGATAGCCGTAGGCGCGGCGGATCTGACGGTTTATGCCACGCCCCATGATCACGTCCAGCGTGCCGCCCAGGCCGTCCCACTGCACGCCGGCCTCGTAATAGACCGACACTTTCGCACCCATCTCGCGGCACAACCGGAACAGGATCCCGGCATTGGATTCATAGCCGGGCGTCAGCGTGGACATGGTGCCATCCAGAATGATTACATGGGTTTGCGGCCGCCTGTGACGGGTCTCGGGCGAATGTTCCGCGCTCAGCGGTCGTCCAAGCCATCCCAGAAGTTTCCTATGCAGCCGTCGCAGTGGCATCCTTCAACAAGTCCCATACCCTTTGCGGCGTGAACGGCATGTCCACCTGCCGCACCCCGCGCGGCCAGAGCGCATCCTGAACGGCGTTGGCCACCGCGGCCAGTGCCCCGACCGTTCCGGCCTCGCCACAGCCTTTCATCCCCATCGGGTTGGCCGTGGACGGCACGGGAACGGGGGTGAATCCAATCATGGGCACGTCACCGGCCCGGGGCAAGGCATAGTCCATGAAGGAACCGGTCAGGAGTTGCCCGTCCGCATCGAACACGACCCGTTCGCAGAGCGCCTGGCCGACCCCCTGCACCACGCCGCCATGCACTTGGCCCTCGGCCAGCATCGGGTTGATGAGGTTGCCGAAATCGTCCGCCACGGTGTAGCGGTCCACTCGCACCGTGCCGGTTTCGGGATCCACCACCACCTCGGCCAGATGGGCGCCGTTGGGATAGCTGCGCCCAGGCAGCGTCGCGCGCGCCTCGTGCACCAGCAGATCGGCCCGGCCGTCGGCGCGGGCCATCTCGGCCGCCTCCAGAAAGGTCGGCGTCACGTTCGACCCCGGCGCGCGGAAGGTTTCGTCGTCAAAGGTCACGGCCTCGGGTTCGACGCCCATCTTCTCGGCCAGGTAGGGCACGAAGGCCTCGACCATCTTGCCAACCGTGGCCAGCGTCGCGTTGCTTTGCGTGGTGACCGAACGCGACCCCCCGGTGCCGCCGCCCTGCGCGATGCGGTCGCTGTCGCCCTGCACCACGCGGATGCGGTCGGCGGGGATGCCGGTCTGGTCGGACAGGAACCGGGCATAAACCGTTTCATGCCCTTGCCCGTTCGACTGCGTGCCGACATAGAGATTAACGCTGCCATCCTCGCAGAACTCGACCTTTGCGCCTTCGGAAGGATCGCCCAGGATGCTTTCGATATAGTAACTGGCGCCCAGCCCCCGCAGCAGGCCCCGCGCCGCGTCCGCCGCCCGCCGGGCGGGGAACCCCGCCAGGTCGGCCCGTTCCACCGCGCGGTCCAGCACACGGTTGAAATCGCCCACGTCATAGGTTTCACCCGTCGCGGACTGATAGGGAAAGGCATCGGCGGGTATGAAATTGCGCCGCCGCAGCTCCAGCGGATCCACGCCCAGTTCGCGCGCGGCCCGGTCCATGACGCGTTCCAGCACATAGATCGCCTCCGGTCTTCCGGCGCCGCGATAGGCGTCCACCTGCGTGGTGTTGGTATAGATCCCCTCGACCCGCATCCATACGGTGCGAATGTCGTAGACCCCGGTCAGCACGCGGGAAAACAGCATGGTCTGGATCATCTGCCCGAATTGCGAGTTGTAGGCGCCCAGGTTGCAGCGCGTGTGCACGCGATAGGCGGTGATCCGGTTGTCGCCGTCAAAGGCCAGCTCGGCCCGCGTCACCAGATCGCGCGCGCCATTGTCAGCCAGCATCGATTCCGACCGGTCCGCGATCCAGCGCACCGGTCGGCCCAGCGCGCGGGCGGCATGCGCGACGACGAAATATTCCGGGTAGGCAAAGGCCTTCATCCCGAACCCGCCGCCCACGTCCGGCGTGGTCACGCGCACCTGTTCCGGCTCCAGGCCGAATTTCTCGGCCAGTTGCGCCTTGACGCCCCAGACCCCCTGCCCGCCATAGCACAGGTGCAGCCGCTGCCCGTCCCATTCGGCGAAACAGCCGCGCGGCTCCAGCGCGCTGACCATCACGCGGTTGTCCACCACGTCAAGGCTCACCACCCGCTCCGCCGCGTCAAAGGCGGCCTGCGTGGCCGCTTCGTCGCCCAGGCCCCAGTCAAAGGCGCGGTTGTCCGGGGCCTCGGGGTGAATGGCCGGCCCTCCAGGGGCAAGGTCCAGCTTGACCGGCAGATCGTCGATCTCCAGCGCCACCAGTTCGGCCGCATCGCGGGCCTGTTCGGGGGTCTCGGCGATGATGGCGGCGATGGCCTCGCCGACGAACCGCACGCGATCCCGCGCCAGCATCGGTCGCTCCGGCGCGGCACCGGGGGTGCCGTCCCGGTTCTGCTGGGTGACCGCCGTCATGGCGACGTCGATGCCCGCGGCCTCGAGTTCCGCCAGCGTCAGCACCAGATGCACGCCGGGGGCGGCGCGAGCCGTGTCCACGTCCAGCGCGGTGATAACCCCGTGCGCCACGGGACTGCGCAGGAAATACGCGCACAGCGCCCCGCGCGGCGCGATGTCGTCCACGAAACGGCCCCGCCCGGTCAGGAACCGGAGATCCTCGACCCGCTTGACCGGCTGGCTTTTCCCGAACTTCTCCATCGCGCGCCTCCCCCGTTAACCTGTTCAGCGTCTCAGGGTAACGCGCGGGCGGTCAATGTCCAGTGAGGCGCAGAACCGTCGCTACGTCACGCAGCCCGTAGCCGTTGAACCGGGTGGACATGGCCACCGAATAGGCCCCCATCCCGTCGAACAGGACATGGTCGCCGGGCTGCGCGTCCTCGGGCAGCGGCAGCCCGTCCGGCAGACGGTCGAGGCTGTCGCAGGTCGGTCCGAACACGACGCGCGGCACCGGCCGGCCGCGTCGGGGCGCGCCGTCAGGCGACAGAACCCGCACCCGACCCGTCAGCCCCATGTCGCGCAGGTCCACCAGCCCGCCATAGATCCCGTCATTGAGGAACACCACACGCCCGCCGTCGCGCACCGCCTTGATCCGGGCGGCCAGCGTGAAAGCCTCGGCCACCATGGCGCGGCCCGGCTCGCACACCAGCTGCGGCGCGTCCCCGCCAAAGGCGCGGGCCGTGGCGCGGGCGATCGCGTCGAACACCTCTTCCAGCTTCTGCGGCACCCCGTGCCGATCGGCGGCAAAGCCTCCGCCCACGTTCAGCCGTGCGATGCGCACTCCGGCGCGGGCGGCGATCCGGGCGGCCTCTTCGATACAGGCGACCCAGGCTTGCGGGTTCTCGCACTGCGTGCCGGGATGGAACGTCAGTGCCGGGGTCCAGCCCTCCATCGCCACCTTGCGCAGGAGCGCGGCAGCCGTCTCCGGGTCCGCCCCGAACTTGTCGCCGAAATGGTAGGCCGCGCCCTCCACCGGCAGAGCAAAGCGCACCGCCACCTCGCAGCTGCGCGGCACGGCGGCGAGTTTCTCCAGCTCGCCCGCCTCGTCCACCGACCAGCTGGCCACGCCCAGCGCGATGCCGGTCTCGATCTCCGAGAGCATCCGGACCGGGTTGTTGTAATGCAGCGTCGCAGCCGGGTTCGCCGCGCGCACCGACCGCATCTCGGCCGGCGAGGCCACGTCAAAGGCGGTGATCCCCGCCGCGATCAGGTTCTCCAGCACTTCGGGGCGGTCATTGGCCTTGACCGCATAGGTGACCCGGCCCGGAAAGCCCCGGATGAACCGCCGCGCCGTCGCCTCCAGCACATGGGGCGCAAACAGCAGCACCGGATGATCGGGGCGCAGGCGCGTCAGATAGGCTGCGGGATCGGCAAAGGGACCGGCGGGATACTGCATCGGAAACCTCGTCTGTTCGCGTGTTGCCCCATGATCGGCATTCCAGGTGTCGATTTCGCGCACCAGTTCGGCTAAATCAGAGTCAAATTTCGTCAGAATGCCGATTCACTCATGCAGATCGATGCCACAGACCGCCAGCTGCTGGGGCTGCTCCGCGAAAACGCCCGCGCCCCAGTAGCCGAGCTTGCCCGCAGGCTGGGGCTGGCCCGCACCACGGTTCAGGCCCGGATCGACCGGCTGGAACAGGGGGGCGTGATCGCGGGCTACACCCTGCGCGAAGGCACGCGGCTGCGCGCACCACTTCAGGCGACGGTTCTGGTTTCGATCGAACCCCGATCCGGCCCGGCGGTGCTGGCGCGGCTGAAATCCCTGCCCGGTGTCGAGGTGGTGCACACGACCTCGGGCCGGTTCGACCTGCTGGTGCAGGTATCGGCCGGAACCACCACGGAACTGGACGACACGCTGGACCGCATCGGCGAGGCCCGCGGCGTGCGCTCCTCCGAAAGCCTCATCCATCTGGCGACCAAGCTCGACCGCACTGGACAGCGCTAGGCCGCCGCGCGGAACCGGGCGGACGGGCGGATCACGCCGACGCGCCGGCGAGCCGTTCCATGCGCGCCTGGCGCAGGCGGGCAAAGTCGTCGCCGGCATGGTAGGACGACCGGGTCAGCGGCGTGGCGGACACCATCAGAAAGCCCTTGCCATAGGCCGCCTTTTCATAGGCCGCGAATTCCTCGGGCGTGACGAAACGATCCACGGCGTGATGCTTGGGCGTGGGTTGCAGATACTGGCCGATGGTCAGGAAATCCACATCCGCCGCGCGCATGTCGTCCATCACCTGAAGCACCTGCTGGCGGGTTTCGCCCAGGCCCACCATGATGCCCGATTTGGTAAAGATCGACGGGTCCAGTTCCTTGACCCGCTGCAACAGCCGCAGCGAGTGGAAATAGCGCGCGCCGGGGCGCACCTCGGGATAGAGGCCGGGGACGGTTTCTAGATTGTGGTTGAACACGTCCGGTTTCGCCGCCACCACGGTTTCCAGCGCCGACGGCGCGCATTTCAGAAAGTCGGGCGTCAGGATCTCGATCGTGGTGCCGGGCGAACGGTGGCGCACCGCGCGGATCGTCTGGGCGAAGTGCTCCGCGCCGCCGTCTTCGAGGTCGTCGCGGTCCACGCTGGTGATGACGACATGTTTCAGCCCCAGCTTTTCCACGGCCTGCGCCACCCGGCCGGGTTCGAACGCATCGAGCGCGTCGGGCTTGCCGGTGGCGATGTTGCAGAATGTGCAGCCGCGGGTGCAGATCTCGCCCATGATCATCATGGTGGCGTGGCGCTGCGACCAGCATTCGCCGACATTGGGACAGCCGGCCTCTTCGCAGACGGTGACCAGCCCGTTGTCGCGCATGATGCGATGGGTTTCGGCGTAAGCCTTGCCGCCCGGCGCGCGGACGCGGATCCAGTCGGGCTTTTTCGGCTGGGCGTTGTCTGGCCGGTGCGCCTTTTCGGGGTGACGCTGTTCGGGGATCTTCAGATCGCGCGGACGCATGGGCGGTCGACTCCGTCGGTGGTTCGTGCCTCACCTAACGAAAATGCGCCCGCCTGTCCAATCATGTGCGCTCAATCCCGGCCTGCATCTGCCGCATGGGCCAGAAGCTCGCCCGCCGCGTCGCGCAGGATCTCCGCCAGCTCTCGCATCCAGCCGTCATCCTGGCTGGAAGCGCGGCGGACGAGCGCCACCGTGCGCGAGGGTTCCGGGTCGGAAAAGCGCCGCAGGCGCAGCGCGGGCGCGGCGGCGGTTTCGGTCCTGACGGCGATCTCGGGCAGGAAGGTCAGGCCGAAGCCCTCGGCCACCAGCCCGCACAGCGTGGACAGCGAGGAGGCGCCCAGATCGACCCGCATCGGACGGTTGGCCAGGCCGCAGACGGCCTCGAGCGCCTGGTCGGCCAGGCAGTGGCCTTCGTCGAGCAGCAGAAGCTGGTCCAGCGGCACCTGCGCGGGCGACCGCGCGGCGCGCACCATCGCCAGACGGGATTCGGAGCCGGCCAGCAGAAAGCGGTCCGTGAACAGCGGCTCGGCCACCATCCCGGAGCGCGGCACGGGCAAGGCGATGACGATGGCATCCAGCCGGCCGTCGCCCAGATCTTCCACCAGCCGCGCGGTCTGGGCTTCGCGCACGCGGATGTCCAGCGTCACGTCGCGCGTTTTGAGGCGCGTCAGTGCCAGCGGCAGAAGATAGGGCGCGATGGTCGGGATAACGCCCAACGACACCCGCCCGGTCAGCCCGCGTTGCAAACGGACCGCCTGTTCGGCATCGCTGAGATCGCCCAGAATCGCCCGCGCGCGTTCCAGCAGCACCTGCCCCGCGCGGGTCAGCCTTATGTCGCGCGGGAGCCGCTCGACCAGCGAAACACCGAGATTGGCCTCCAGTTCCTTGATCTGCTGGGACAGTGCGGGCTGGGTGACATGCACCCGCCGGGCGGCCAGCCCGAACGAGCGCGCCTCGGCCAGCGCCACGAAATAGGACAGTTGGCGGATCGTCATTGTCATAAGTTTTTCTTATCACAATCACGGGAATTTACAATTTCCATTTATCGTCCATCTCGGTCATGCTGTGGGCAGGAAAGCGCACCAATGGGAGAAGCAAAGATGGATGGCACCACCCCCGCTGCCGGGCAATGCCCGGTCGTTCACACCGCCGCGCGGCGCGTCCGCAACAACCTCGACTGGTGGCCGAACCAGCTGAACCTGAAGATCCTGCACCAGAACTCGGAGAAATCCGATCCGATGGGGCGGGATTTCAACTATGCCGAAGAATTCGCCAAGCTCGACTATGACGCGCTCAAGGCCGATCTGCGGGCGCTGATGACCGACAGCCAGGACTGGTGGCCGGCCGATTACGGCCATTACGGCGGGCTGTTCATCCGCATGGCCTGGCACAGCGCGGGCACCTATCGCGTGTCGGACGGGCGCGGCGGCGGCGGCACCGGGCAGCAGCGATTCGCCCCGCTCAACAGCTGGCCGGACAACGGCAACCTGGACAAGGCCCGCCGCCTGCTGTGGCCGATCAAGAAGAAATACGGCAACCGGATCAGCTGGGCCGACCTGATGATCCTGGCCGGCAATGTGGCGATCGAATCGATGGGCGGGCCGACCTTCGGCTTTGCCGGCGGGCGCGCCGACGTTTGGGAGCCCGAGGAAGACACCTATTGGGGCATGGAATCGGAATGGCTGGCCACCTCCGACGCCGAAAACAGCCGCTATCACGGCAATCGCGAGCTGGAAAACCCGCTGGCGGCGGTGCAGATGGGGCTGATCTACGTCAATCCCGAAGGCCCCGACGGCCAGCCCGACATCCTGGCCGCGGCGAAGGACGTGCGCGAAACCTTTGCCCGGATGGCGATGAATGACGAAGAAACCGTGGCGCTGGTCGCGGGTGGGCATACCTTCGGCAAGGCGCATGGCGCGGGCGACCCTGCACTTGTGGGCCCCGAACCCGAGGCCGCGCCGATGGAGCAGATGGGACTGGGCTGGAAGAACGCCCATGGCACCGGCAAGGGCGACGACACCACCACCAGCGGGATCGAGGGCCCCTGGACCGCGAACCCGACGCAGTGGGACATGGGCTATTTCGACCTGCTGTTCGGCTATGAATGGAACCTGACCAAGAGCCCCGCCGGCGCCTGGCAATGGGAACCCGTCGCGCCCGCCGAGGACGACATGGCGCCTGCCGCGCATGATCCGTCGCGCAAGGTGACGACCATGATGACCACGGCGGACATGACGCTGCGGATCGACCCGGAATATCGCAAGATCGCGAAGCGGTTCCATGAAAACCCCGATCAGTTCGCCGAAGCCTTCGCACGGGCCTGGTTCAAGCTGACCCACCGCGACATGGGACCGAAATCCCGCTACCTGGGCCCCGAAGTGCCGGACGAAGACCTGATCTGGCAGGATCCGATCCCGGCCTCGGAAACCGATCTGACCGATGCGGACGTGGCCGATCTCAAGGCGCGAATCCTGGACTCGGGCCTGTCGGTGCAGGATCTGGTCAAGACCGCCTGGGCCTCGGCCTCGACCTTCCGCGGCTCGGACATGCGCGGGGGCGCGAATGGCGCGCGGATCAGGCTGGAGCCGATGCGCAGCTGGGAAGTGAACGAACCCGAAGAGCTGGAGCGCATCCTCGGCGTTCTGGAAGAGGTGCGCGCGGCATTCGGCAAGCCGGTGTCGATCGCCGACACGATCGTGATCGGCGGCGCCGCGGCGATCGAGAAGGCCGCGCGGGATGCCGGGCATGAGGTTACGGTCGATTGCACACTTGGCCGGGGCGATGCGACGCAGGAGATGACGGATGTGGACAGCATCAACCACTTGCGACCGCTGGCCGACGGGTTCCGCAACTGGCAGCCCAGGGAATACGCAATGTCGACCGAAGAACTGCTGGTGGACAAGGCGCAGCTTCTGGGACTGACCGCGCCCGAGATGACCGCGTTGGTGGGCGGCATGCGGGCGCTGGGGGCCAATCACGGCGGCTCGGCGCATGGCGTGTTCACCGACCGGGTCGGGCAGCTGACCAACGATTTCTTCGTCAACCTCACCGACATGGGCACCGAGTGGTCCGACAATGGCGATGGCACCTTTTCCGGCCGCGACCGGGCGTCGGGGGCCGAGAAATGGACCGCGACGCGGGCCGATCTGGTGTTCGGCTCCAACTCGCAGCTGCGGGCCCTGGCCGAGGTCTATGCTCAGGACGACAATCGCGAAAAGTTCGTCCACGACTTCGTCGCCGCTTGGAACAAGGTAATGAACGCCGACCGGTTTGACCTGAACTGACGCCCACAACCGGGCAACCGGGGGCCGCGGCGCCGCGCGCGCTGCGGCCCTTTTTCACGTCCCTCATTTTCGCGTTGCAGCGCGTTTGGAATCATTCTAAACAGCCACGGCGAGCGGGATCGGGCGCCATCCGATTCCGGAAATGACCCAAGGAAACGAGGTAGATATCATGAAGGCTGGTGTGCGCGTTCCCGACGTGACCTTCAAGACCCGCGTGCGCGATGAAAGCGTGGGCGGCCCCAACCCCTATCGCTGGCAGGACATGACCACGGCGGACTATTTCGCCGGCAAGCGCGTCGTGCTGTTCTCGCTGCCCGGCGCATTCACGCCGACCTGCTCGACCTACCAGCTGCCCGGCTATGAAAAGAACCATGCCCGTTTCAAGGAACTGGGCATCGACGAAATCTATTGCATGTCGGTGAACGACAGCTTCGTCATGAACGCCTGGGCGCGCGACCAGAAGCTGGAAAACGTCAAGGTGATCCCCGACGGGTCGGGCACCTTCACCCGCCTGATGGGCATGCTGGTGGCCAAGGACAACCTCGGCTTCGGCTACCGGTCGTGGCGTTACGCCGCCATCGTCAACGACGGCGTGATCGAAGCCTGGTTCGAGGAACCCGGCCGCGAGGACAACCACGGCGAAGATCCCTATGGCGAATCCTCGCCCGAAAACGTCCTGAAGTATCTCGAGTCGGTTTCCGTCGAAACCGCTTCCTGAGATCCGGACGCCATGCGTGATGACGGGGCCCGCGCGACGCGGGCCCTTTTTGCTGCCTGCCGCCGGGCCTAGCCGATCATCCGGTCGGTATCGGATTCGCCGTCATAGTGACGCTTCAGCCGCTGCAGCGCGATGCGCAGAACGATCTTGGCCGACCGCGCCGACCAGCCCATGCGCCGTTCGGCCTCTTCCAGCCCCTCGAGATAGCAACAGCACCGCAGCGCCACGTCGCTGAGTCCCGGCCCCAGTTCCGTCAGCGCGCGCGCCACCCGTTCGCGCGCCGCCTCGGCCCCTCTGCCGCCGCCCTGCCCCGCGCGAAGCCCGCCCTGCACGCCGGCGGTCAAAAAGCGGTCCCAGTCCTGCGTGACCCGCGCGCCCATCTGCGCCAGCTCGAAATCCTCGCGCAGACGCTCGCCCGCCGCGACGAGCTCTTCGGACAGAAACGGTTTGCCGTCCCGGTCCCGGCGGCGGGCCAGCAGGACCAGCGGGTTTTCCCCCAGCCCGTAACGCGACCGGCGCGTCCGGCCCCCTTGCGCGGTCGCCGCGCCCGGTTGGCCCGGGATGGCCGCCTGCGCCTCGGCAAAGCCGGGCTCGGCCGCAGAGCTGGCGCGGTTCTCGGCCCGCGCCAACATCCGGCCCAGCGCCGCCCGCCCCGCGGCGGTGACGCGATAGCGGCTGACCCGGCCCGGATTTGCGCAGGATATCCATTCGTTCAGGGCCAGCGCCTGGGCCATTTCCATCTCGACAACCGCCGTCCGGGTGATCGTGCCCGCGCCCGAATCGCGCGCCACCACCGCCTTTTCGACGCCATCGGCCACCGCAAGCACGGCCCCCGTTTCACACAACCGCCGCAGGATGCGGATTGCCTCGGCCTCGAAGGCCGCCTGCCGGCCATGCACGTCGCCCAGCCCGGCACCGCCGCCTGCCTCGCGCCGGGCCCTTGCCTCGGCCCCCAGACGCGACAGCGCCGCGTCGATCAAGGGATCATCCCGGCGGGCTTCGATCCGGCGCACCTGTCGCGAAATCGTGGATGCGTGGCAGCCGCATTCACGCGCCAGATCCCGAATGCCCTGACCGCCTTCGGTATGGGCAATATACCGGCGCGCGTCTTCTGGCACCCAGGCAGGCCAGTCGTTCAGCATGTTTCTCTCCTCGTGATCACACAGGCCGTGGAAAAGGCCAATCCCCCGAAGCAACTCTACCAAAGGTTGTATTGGTTTCCGGTTGGTTAAAATCCGGGCAAAATCGGAGAATTGTCACGAAAAGATAAACAATTCATACACCTGCGAACGCTGATGATCGACTCAGGCAACACCCGCTTAGGTTGTGCAATGTGATTGCAACAGACCGCAACGAGGGGGATTCGCCATGCTCGATCTGACGTCCATGCTTACTTCACTGCGCCGTCCGCGGATGCTGGTGCGCACCGCGCGCATCGGCGCGCAGGACTATCGCCGCGACCGCGATCTGCAACGGCTGCTGGGCTATGGCACGCTACCCCGCCCTGCGGCGGCGGTGATGCGGCTGATGGAGATGGAACATGAACTGGATCAGCAGCGCCGAAGCGGCGACGCGGGCTATTCGCTCACCCGCCACCTGGACATCCTGATCGCGCTGATGGGCGAGGCGCAGCTGTTCCAGGCCAGCCGCGCCCCGCGAATGTCGTGAATCGTCAGACGAAGGCGTCTTCCATCGACGCCTTCTTGCGCGCGACGTAGTCGTCCAGCGCCTCGGCGATGGCCGGATCCAGCGCCGGCTGTTCGTAGGTGGCCAGCAGGTGCTTGACCCGCTCGGCCGCCAGCGCCTGGGTGTCGCGCGCGCCTTCTTCGGACCAGGTCTCGAAGGGCTTGTAGTCCAGCAGATCCGACCGCCAGAAGGCCGATTTGAAATTGGCCTGGGTGTGCGCGCACCCCAGATAATGGCCGCCGGGGCCGACCTCGGCAATCGCGCCCATCGCCTGGGCATCTTCATCGACGGTCACGCCCTGCGCGAGCTTGTGCAGCACGCCCAGCTGGTCGGCGTCCATCACGAATTTCTCGTAGGAGCTCACCAGCCCGCCTTCGAGCCAGCCGCAGGCGTGCAGGATGAAATTCACGCCCCCCAGCAGCGCCGCGTTCAGCGTGTTGGCGGTCTCGTAGGCCGCCTGTGCATCGGGCAGCTTGGAGCCGCACAGGCCCCCGCCCGACCGGAACGGCAGGCCCAGCCGCCGCGCCAGCTGCCCCGCGCCATAAAGGATCTGGCTGGCCTCTGGCGTGCCAAAGGTCGGCGCGCCACTGTTCATGTCGATCGAGGTGACAAAGGCGCCGAAGATCACCGGAGCGCCGGGGCGGATCAGCTGGGAATAGGCCACGCCGGCCAGCACCTCGGCCAGCACCTGCGTCAGCGTGCCCGCAACCGACACCGGCGCCATCGCGCCGCCGACGATGAAGGGCGAAACGATGCAGGCCTGGTTGTTCTTCGCGTAAACCTCCAGCGCCCCCATCATCACGTCGTCGAAGGTCAGCGGCGAGTTGATGTTGGTCAGCGAGGTCATCACCGTGTTCTGCTGCACGAACTCCTTGCCGAACAGAATCTCGCACATCTCGACCGAATCCTGCGCCCGGCTGGGTTCGGTGACCGATCCCATGAAGGGCTTGTCGCTCAGCGTCATATGCGCGTGCAGCATGTCGAGGTGACGCTTGTTCACCGGCACGTCAGTCGGTTCGCACACCGTGCCGCCCGAATGGTGCAGCCATTTCGACATGTAGCCGAGCTTCACGAAGTTGCGGAAATCCTCCATCGTGGCATAGCGCCGTCCGCCTTCCAGATCGCGCACGAAGGGGGGGCCATAGACCGGGGCCAGCACCAGGTTGCGCCCGCCGATCACCACGTTGCGCTCGGGGTTGCGGGCGTGCTGGGTAAAGGAGGCGGGCGCGGTTTCGCACAGCTTGCGCGCCAGCCCGCGCGGGATGCGCACACGCTCGCCCTCGATCTCGGCTCCGGCCTCGCGCCAGCGCTCCAGTGCGGCTGGGTTGTTGACGAAGTTCACGCCGATCTCGGCCAGAACGGTTTCGGCGTTCGCCTCGATGATCTCGAGCGCCTCTTCGTTCAGGATCTCGAAATTCGGGATGTTGCGTTCGATGTATTTGGCCGTCTCGATCCGAACCGCCGAGCGCTCGGCCCGCCGGGCCGCCCCGCCACCGCCGCGCGTCCGGCGCCGTGTCCTTGCTTCCGACATTGTTCTGATCCCCTTTCGGATGGGTTCGCGTTGGCCGGATACATACGCCATGCCGCCGCGCGACCATTATCGCAAACCGGCCATTGAGGGGGAAAAGCGACATGACCGACGCGCCATTCGCGGATGACATCGGCCCACGAACCAAACGGTCGGCAGGCGCAAAAGATGACTCGCAACCACATCAAATTCGCATATCTCTGTATATTGGCGACAATATGCATCCGTTCATGTATTCAATAATGACCATATGGCGAGGATGCACGAAACAATCTTGCGTCGCTGGGCAAAACAGGGAGCGCAAACACGGGCGAACCGACCTTCGGAAAGGAAAGGCATTCGGTTCGCGGGAGGAGACACGGATGACAGGGAACCCGATCAAGGGGGTCGCGGCCGCCGGGATTCTGGCGGTTGCACAGGCGGCGTTCATGGCGGGCACGCCGGCGCATGCCACGAATGGCTATTTCACCAACGGTTACGGCAACGAATCCAAGGCGATGGCCGGCGCCGGCGTCGCCGTGGACAACGGCACGATGGAATGACCCAGAACCCGGCCATGGGTACCACGGTCGGCAACCGCGCCGATGCCTGCCTGACATTCTTTGCACCAGACCGGGGCTTTACCATCGGCGCGGGCGGGCCCTTGACGGCCGGAACCTACAAGAGCAGGAATGACCTGTTCCTGGTTCCCTGCGCGGGCGCCAACTGGATGCTGAACGACCGCAGTTCGTTCGGCATATTGCTTTATGGCAATGGCGGCATGAATACGGAATATTCCGCCAATCCCTTCGCCGGCCTTGGCGCGGGCTCGACACCGCTGGGCGTGAACCTCGAACAGCTCTTCATCGCCGCCAGCTATGCCCATGACCTGAGCGACAGTTTTTCGGTCGGCATCGCCCCGATCTTTGCCGTGCAGCGGTTCAAGGCCGAAGGGCTGGAGGCCTTTGCGGGCATGTCGTCCGATCCCGCCAATGTCACCAACCGAGGCCATGACTGGTCGAACGGCTGGGGCGTCAGCGAGGGTATGCTCTGGCGCCCAACCGAGGATGGGCCATCGGGGCGTCCTATCGGACCAAGATGAACATGGGCAAGTTCGACAAATACGCGGGGCTTTACGCCGAACAGGGCGGATTCGACATCCCGGCCACGGCGACACTGGGCGCGGCCTTCACCCCCGCGACCAATCGCGCTCTGACGCTGACGGCGGAATATCAGCGCATCTTTTACGGCGACGTGAAGTCCATTGCCAACAGCGGGGCCCTTCTGGGCGGCGCGCCGCTGGGGGCGAACAATGGTCCCGGCTTTGGCTGGACCGACATTGACGCGGTCCGGGTGGCCGCGATCTATCGGGCCAACGAAAAGCTGACGCTGCGCGGCGGCGTCTCCTATGCCACGGACTTTCTGAAGAGCACCAACGAGGTTCTGTTCAATGTGCTCGCCCCGGCCACGCCGAAATGGCATGTCTCCATCGGCGCCAGCTACAAGATCCGCGACAACATGGAACTGACCGGCGCCTATACCCATATCTTCGAGCACAAAGTCAGCGGCAGCAACCTGACGCCCGGCTTCGGCCAGCCGGTTTCGCTGCGGATGTATCAGAACGAACTGTCGGTGGGCCTGTCCTACAAGTGGTGACATTCGGCCTCCGGACCGAGACGCGACCTGCGCCCAGTGGCCGCGTCTTTTCCTTGCGCGGCACCGCCGATCGCGCGCCATGCCCCGGCATGAGCCCTTGCGCGACCGTGCCGTTGGCCCTATTCCGCGCCCATGACACAAGCTTCTCACGACCGCCTTCTCATCATCGACTTCGGCAGCCAGGTGACGCAGCTGATCGCCCGCCGCCTGCGCGAACTCAACGTCTATTGCGAAATCCATCCCTACCAGAATGTCACCGACGCTTTTCTGCGCGACTTTGCGCCCAAGGCGGTGATCTTCTCGGGCGGGCCGGCCTCGGTGATCGATCCCGGCTCCCCTCGCCCCCCGCGATCGGTCTATGATCTGGGCGTGCCGATCCTTGGCATCTGCTATGGCCAGCAGGTGATGATGCAGGATCTGGGCGGCAAGGTGGAACGCGGCCACGGCACCGCCGAATTCGGCCGCGCCTATGTCACCCCCACCGACGAGCGGATCGAACTGCTCTATGGCTGGTTCCTGGACGGCCGCGAACAGGTCTGGATGAGCCACGGCGACCACGTCTCGCAGCTCGCGCCGGGGTTCAAGGTCTACGGCACCTCGCCCAATGCGCCCTATGCGATCACCGCCGACCTGTCGCGCAACTTCTACGCCGTGCAGTTCCACCCCGAGGTGCACCACACCCCGAACGGCAAGACTCTGCTGGAGAACTTCGTGCGGCTGGCAGGCTTCACCGGCGACTGGACCATGGGCGCCTACAAGGAGGAAGCCATCCGCAAGATCCGCGAACAGGTGGGCGACAAGCGGGTAATTTGCGGCCTCTCGGGCGGGGTGGACAGTTCGGTCGCCGCCGTGCTGATCCACGAGGCGATCGGCGACCAGCTGACCTGCGTCTTCGTCGATCACGGCCTGCTGCGGCAGAACGAGGCCGAGGAAGTGGTGGCCATGTTTCGCGACCACTACAACATCCCGCTGATCCATGCCGACGAATCCGAGCTGTTCCTGACCGCGCTCGAAGGCGTCAGCGACCCCGAGGTCAAGCGCAAGACCATCGGCAAGCTGTTCATCGACGTGTTCCAGAAATACGCCAATGAAATCGAGGGCGCCGAGTTTCTGGCCCAGGGCACGCTCTACCCGGACGTGATCGAAAGCGTGTCCTTCTCGGGCGGCCCGTCAGTGACCATCAAGAGCCATCACAACGTGGGCGGCCTGCCCGAAAAGATGGGGCTGAAACTGGTCGAACCCCTGCGTGAGCTGTTCAAGGACGAGGTCCGCGCGCTGGGTCACGAGCTGGGCCTTCCGGCCAGCTTCATCGGCCGCCACCCCTTCCCCGGACCGGGCCTCGCCATCCGCTGCCCCGGCGAGATCACCCGCGAAAAGCTGGAAATCCTGCGCAAGGCGGATGCGGTCTATATCGACCAGATCCGCAAGCACGGGCTTTACGACGAAATCTGGCAGGCTTTCGTCGCAATCCTGCCGGTGCGCACGGTGGGCGTGATGGGCGACGGGCGCACCTATGATTACGCCTGCGCGCTGCGGGCGGTGACCTCGGTCGATGGAATGACGGCGGACTATTACCCGTTCACCCACGAATTCCTGAGCGAAACCGCCACCCGCATCATCAACGAGGTTCAGGGCATCAACCGCGTCACCTATGACGTCACCTCCAAACCGCCGGGAACGATCGAGTGGGAGTGATCCGCGCCGTATTGACGCTGTTGGTGACGGCACTGCCGGCGTGGGCGGGGGACGCGGGCCATTTCCGGTGCCAGGGCGCCCTGCCCGACTGGACGCTGAGCCTTGGCGGGGAAAAGGCCCGCCTGGCCTTCGACGGCCGCGACATGGCGATGACGGTCGATGTGGCCACCCGCGCCGAGGGCCGCGACTTCCCCCGCGCCGCCGCGCTGCTGGCGGGGCCGGAGGACGATCATGACACCGCGATCATCCTGCTCGATACGGCGGAATGCACGGCCGGCGGCGAAACCTGGCCCATGCGCGGAAGCCTTCTGACCCAGATCGGCAACCGCGCGGTGCTGCTCGCCGGCTGTTGCCAGCCGGCGCGGTGATCCTTCTGACCGGTCATATCGACGTGCCGCCCGACCGGCGGGCCGCCGTCATCGCCGCCCTGCTCGACCATATCCGCCTGACCCGCGCCGAACCGGGCTGCCTGAGCTTTGACGTCACGCCCGACACGGAGGTTGACGGAAGGCTCAACGTGAGAGAAACATTCGCCACCCGCGCCGATTTCGACGCGCATCAGAACCGGACGCGCGCGTCGGATTGGGGCCGGATCACGGCGGGCATTCCGCGCGTCTACGAAATCACGGAGTTGCCCGGATGAACCCGACGCTCAAGGCGGCGCTGTGGATGACCGGGGCGATTGCCTCCTTCTCCTCGATGGCGGTCGCCGGGCGGGAACTCTCGGCCGTGCACGACACGTTCGAAATCATGATGTATCGCAGTGTCGTGGGCTTTCTGGTGGTCTGCGCGGTGCTCGCGCTCACCGGCAACTGGGCGCAGGTCTCGACCCGCAAACTCTGGCTGCACGGGGCGCGCAACACGGTGCATTTCGCCGGTCAGAACCTGTGGTTCCTTGCCGTCACCGTGATCCCGCTGGCGCAGGTCTTTGCGCTGGAATTCACGCAGCCGCTGTGGGTGATCCTGCTGTCGCCGCTGTTGCTGGGCGAGCGGCTGACTCCGGTGCGGGTGGTGTCGGCGCTGATCGGCTTTGCCGGTATCCTGATCGTCGCCCGCCCCGGCGCATCCGAGGTCAACATCGGCGTGATCGCTGCCGCCACGTCTGCGATTTTCTTCGCATTGACAACGATTTCCACCAAGAAGCTCACCCGCGTTTCAGGCATAGGCGGCATCATGTTCTGGCTGACCTTGATGCAGTTCCTTCTCGGCCTGCTGTGCGCGGGGTGGGACTTTGACATCGCGCGGCCCACCTTGCACAGCCTTCCCTACCTGGCGCTCGTGGGCTTGGCGGGGCTGCTGGCGCATTTCTGCATCGCCAATGCGCTGGCCATCGCGCCCGCCACCGTCGTCGTTCCGATCGACTTCGTCCGTCTGCCCACCATCGCCGTGATCGGCATGATCCTCTATGGCGAGCCGCTGGACATCTGGGTGCTGGTCGGTGCGGCGGTGATCTTCGGCGGGAATTATCTCAACATCCTGGCTGAAACCCGCAAGTTTCGGGTCGCCTGACCGCCGCGGCGCGCGCTATGCCGCAGCCATGACCGATCAGAAATCCATATCCCCCCGCGCCTGGACCGAACTTTTGCTGCTTGCACTCATCTGGGGCGGTTCGTTCCTGTCCGTCCGAGCGGCGCTGGACGAACTGCCCGTCGTGACGACCGTTCTGCACCGCACGCTCTGGGCGATGCTCGCCCTGTGGGGCGTGGTCTGGCTGATGCGCCTGCCCCTGCCGCGCGACCCGGGAACCTGGAGGGCGTTTCTGGTCATGGGACTGCTCAACAACGTGGTGCCCTTCGGCCTGTTGTCCTGGGGCCAGTTGCACATCGAATCCGGCCTGACCGCAATCCTCAACGGAACGACCGCGATCTTCGGCGTGATCGTCGCAGCCGCGGCCTTCCCCGACGAACGGCTCACGTTGCGCAAGATCGTGGGCGTGGGGTTGGGGTTCACCGGAGTCGCAACGGCCATCGGGCTGGATCAGTTCGCCCGTTTCGATATCCGCAGCACGGCTCAACTCGCGATCCTCGGCGCCACATTCTCCTACGCGCTTGCCGGCGCCTGGGCCCGCAAGCGGATGGGCCACCTGCCGCCGCAGGTCGCCGCGGCCGGAATGCTGACGGCGTCCACCCTGATGCTGCTGCCAACTGCACTGCTGATCGACGGACCGCTCACCTTCGACCTGCAGCCCACCACCTGGGGCGCCCTCGCCTATCTCTCGCTGGCCGCGACGGCGGGCGCCTACCTGCTCTACTACCGCGTTCTGGCGATGGCGGGTTCGGGCAACCTTATGCTGGTTACCCTGCTGATCCCGCCCGTGGCGATCATCCTGGGCGCATGGGGCCGAGACGAATCCCTCGCTCCGAACGCCTTTGCCGGTTTGGGTATCCTGGCAGCCGGCCTGTTGATCCTCAACGGCACGCTGTGGCCCCGGCGGTGACAGCCACGAACCGGTCAGACGCCAATGTCCGTCGGACGACCCGAAGGCGGAAGCCAAACGGCCAGACGCGCAATTTCTTCATCTTGCCTGAAATACTCCGGGGGAGCGCGAGGGGGCAGCGCCCCCTCGCCCCGGTCGGATTGGCGCGGCCAATCCGAAACCCGACCCTACCCGTCCGCCACGCCGGCCTCGGCAAAGGTCGCCATTCCGCTGTGACATGCGGTCGCCGCCTTCACGACATTGATCGCCAGTGCCGCGCCCGACCCCTCGCCCAGACGCAACCCCAGCGACAACAGCGGCGCCTTGCCCAGTTTCTCCAGCAGCCGTACATGCGCGCCTTCCGCACTCAGATGCCCCGCCACGGTGTGATCCAACGCGCCGGCATGCGTCGCCTCCAGACAGGCCGCGGCCGCAGTGCAGATGAACCCGTCCAGGATCACCGGAATCCGCAGCATCCGCGCCGCCGCGATCGCCCCGGCCATGGCCGCGATCTCGCGCCCGCCAAGACGCGCCAGAATCCCGATCCCGTCAACACCATCCCGCGCATGCCGCGCCACGCCCTCGGCCACCACGCGGGTCTTGTTGACAAGCCCCGCATCATCGACCCCGGTCCCGCGCCCGACCCAATCGGACGCCTCTCCACCATACAGCGCATGCGCGATCGCCGCCGCCGAGGTGGTGTTGCCGATTCCCATCTCCCCCACGACCAGCAGATCCGCCTTCGGATCAACGGCTTGCCAGCCGACCCTGATCGCGCCCAGGGCTTCCGCTTCGCTCATCGCAGGCCCTTGCGTGAAATCCGCCACGGGCCGGTCGAGCTCCAGCGCATGCACGTCCATCCGCGCACCGGCCACGCGCGCCAGCTGGTTGATCGCCGCGCCGCCCGCCTTGAAATTCGCCACCATTTGCACCGTGACCTCGGCCGGAAAGGCCGAAACGCCCTGCGCCGTCACGCCGTGATTGCCCGCGAACACGATCACCTGGGGCGCCTCGATCCGGGGACGCGGATCCCCGCGCCACCCGGCGTACCAGATCGCCAGATCCTCCAGCCGCCCCAACGCCCCCGGCGGCTTGGTCAGTTGACCGTTGCGGTCCCGCGCGCCCTGCAGCGCCACACCGTCCGGACCGGGTGCCGCTTTCAGAAGTTGGCGGAAATCTTCGAGGGATTGAGGGTCGGCAAGCATGGATGGCCCCGTTGCATCTGTGTCGTGTTTCGGTGTTTAACCCTCTGGCCAGACTGCACAAGTCCGCAAGGGGCAAAGCCATGCGCAAAAACGACACGGGTCCGCTGCCCGACCTGCCGGGCGATATCGGCGTGGCGCTGGTGCTTCTGACCCGCCTGCCCCTGCCGCGCCTGCCGGATACCGCCTTCCGACGCCAGGCCCGCGCCGCCTGGGCCTTTCCGCTGGCGGGTATGGCCGTCGGCCTGGTCGCCGGCGCGGTCGGTCTGCTCGCGCTCGGGCTGGGGCTTGCCCCGGCGGCCGTGGCCGGGCTGGTTCTGGCCGGGCAGATTGCGCTCACCGGCGCGATGCACGAAGACGGTCTGGCCGACACCGCCGATGGCCTGTGGGGCGGACACGACCCCGAACGCCGGCTGGAGATCATGAAGGACAGCCGCACCGGCAGCTACGGCGTGCTTGCGCTGGTCCTGGGGCTTGGCCTGCGCTGGGTGGCGCTGAGCGGCCTGATCGGCGCGGGGTTCATGTGGGCGCCGTTGCTGGCCGCCGCCGCCCTGTCCCGCGCGCCGCTGCCGCTGCTCATGACCGCCCTGCCCCCGGCCCGCGCGGGCGGCCTGTCCCGATCGGTCGGCAGGCCGGGCCGCGATGTCAGCCTTGCGGCCCTGGCCCTCGGCGGCGCAGTCGGGCTGGTGGCCGCGGGCCCGGCCGTGGTCCTGCCCGCGCTCGGGGCGCTTCTGGCGGTGCTGATCGTCGCCCATCTCGCCCGGACCCGCATCGGCGGGCAGACCGGCGACATCCTTGGCGCCGCGCAGCAGGTGGCCGAAATCGTCCTGCTGCTGGGATTGCAGGCGGCGTTGACCTAGGCTCCGTTCGCGATCAATCCACGCCCGGCGTCTCGATATGCAGCGTCGCGCCGCAATGCTTGCAATGCACGGCGTCGATGTCGTGCCGGTTCAGTCCGCAGACCGGACAGGTATAGCGCACCTTGGACGGGGTAAACAGCGCCCGTGCCAGTTGCACGAAAAGCGACACGCCCACCACCATCACGAAAACCGAAAACAGCTTGCCCCCGGTGGATGACAGCGTGATGTCTCCGAACCCCGTCGTGGTCAGCGTGGCAACCGTAAAGTAGAGCGCATCGACATAAGCTTCGACCCCCGGCCTGTCGTCGAAGAACATCGCGTAAGCCGCCGAAGCCGTGAGGAAAATGAAAACGAACAGGTTGATCGCAGCGATCACCGCGTCTTCGTGCTTGCGAAAGAACAGGCTGTCGCGGCGCAGATCCCCCAGCAGCTGATAGGAATGGATCAGCCGCAAGCCGCGCAGCACCCGTAGGAAGGCATAGTTGTGCGACAGGAACGGGTCGAGAAACAGAACGATCACCACGATGATGTCGGCCAGCGTATAGACCTTCAGCAGCATTTCGCGCCGGTCGGGCGCAATCCAGAACCGCGCCGCGAAATCCAGGATGATCAGCACCGCGATGGCATAGCCGGCGACATGGTAGAAGTCGCTGCTGCGAAACGGCGTCGCCGCGATGAAGAACAGGATGGTGAAGCTGTCGAACAGGATCAGCGCATAGCGGAACCGGACGGAGCGTTTCTCGTGTCCGTTATAGAGTTCGTTGACCGTTTCCCTGAGCGTCCGGGCCATGCCTGCCGTTCCCCGTTGCAGCAGAGACAGTTAGACAGGTTTTTTCAAGGGTTTCAAACGCAATGAAAAAGGCCACGCCCCGGCGGCGTGGCCATGCGTTCTGGTTCGCGCCTCGGGCCGATCAGGCCGCGCGCGAGGTCAGCACCGCATCCACCTGACGGGCGGCTTCGGCCTCGTCGCCGCTGACGGCGGCCACCTCGCGCGTCAGCCGTTCCAGAGCCGCCTCGTAGAGCTGGCGCTCGGAATAGCTCTGCTCGCGCTGGTCGTCGCTGCGATGCAGGTCGCGGACCACCTCTGCAATCGAAATCAGATCGCCCGAGTTGATCTTCTGTTCATATTCCTGTGCGCGGCGCGACCACATCGCCCGTTTCACGCGGGCCTTGCCCTTGAGCGTCTTGAGTGCCTTTTCGATCACGTCCGGCGAGCTCAACGACCGCATGCCGACCTCGGTTGCCTTGTTGGTCGGCACCCGCAGCGTCATCTTGTCCTTCTCGAAAGAGATCACGAACAGCTCGAGCTTGAACCCCGCGACTTCCTGCTCTTCGATCGATACGATCTTGCCGACGCCATGCGCCGGATAGACGACGTAGTCGTTCGGGCGGAATTCGGGCTTCTTCGATTTGGTCATGCAGCTTCGTCCTTTCCTTGCGGCCGGGAAATCCACGCGTCAACACGCCTTTCAGCGGTGCCGGGAGCACCCCTGAAAATGCGCGAATTTGCAAAAAGTCTGCTCCCCCACGCGAGCATCCAGATGGGGAGATTTTTTCAGCCGCCAATATCATCAGTGTTAACTACATAACACGAATCACGTCCCAATTGAAGAGGACGCCATGTAAGCCACCGCTATTTCGAATGATTTTCGGCCGGACTCCGCCGAGTCGCCGGCCTCAGCCGCCTTCGCCGGGCTTTTCCGAGAAGTATTTCTCGAGCTTGCCGGGCTCGCCGTCGTGTTTCTCGGCATCCGGCAGCGGATCCTTCTTGGTCACGATCACCGGCCAGAGCTCGGCATATTTCCGGTTCAGCTCCACCCAGGATTCCATGTTCGGCTCGGTATCGGGACGGATCGCGTCAGCGGGGCATTCCGGTTCGCACACGCCGCAATCGATGCACTCGTCGGGATGAATCACCAGCATGTTCTCGCCCTCGTAGAAACAGTCCACAGGGCAGACCTCGACGCAGTCGGTGTATTTGCAGGCAATGCAGTTGTCGGTGACGATATAAGTCATGGGCGGGCTTTCCGTTTCACCATTTTCGCGACTAGCTAGACCAGTGGGCCGGGCTGTTCAAGGCGTCAATCCATCTCGCCGCGAAAGGTTTTAGACATCATATGGCGCCGGACCTTGCCGCTGGGCCGCCCCCCACCGTCATAGCGGGGATTGCGCGGCGCGGGGGTATCGTCGTCCGGCGTGAGATCGGTATAGAGCGCCTGCGCCTCTGACGCCGGACCGCGCCGTTCGCCCAGCGCCACGATCCGCACCACCCGCACGCGGCGCGCCTGAACAAAGGTCAGCACGTCGCCAGGACGCACCGCATGGGCCGGTTTCGCCGCACGGGCGCCGTTGACACGCACATGGCCGCCGCTCACCTGCGCGGCGGCCAGGGTCCGGGTCTTGAAGAATCGTGCATGCCACAGCCACTTGTCCAGCCGCAGACGTGCCGGGGACTCGGTCATGCGGCGCTCACTTGCCGTCCCTGAGCCCCATCAGAGCGGCGGCAAAGGGATTGTCCGGGTCGATCCGGTCATCCTTTTTCGGCGGACGGGCGGAGAAGGTGCGCGCCCCTTCGGGCTTGCGCGCGGGCTTGCCGCCCTTGGGCTTGCCCTTACCGCGCTTGCCCCCCTTGGCCTGCGCCTTGCCGCCCTCGCCCCGCTCGGGCCGGCCACGTCCGCCCTGACGGCCGCGACCCCAGGTGAAGGTATAGAACACTTCGATTTCGGGTCCGTCTTCGGTCTTGTCCTGATCGGCATCGGCAGATTCGGCGGCGGGCTGCGCCTCTTCGACCGGGGCGGGTGACACGACCTGCGCGGCGTCCGCGTCCGCCGAGCTCTCGGCAACCGGGGCCTCCTCGGCCGTCCGTTCCGCGTCCGGCTGATCCGCGGCGGTCCGGTCTTCGACCGGCTGCTCCCCGCCTGCGGAGGGCTCGCCTTCGCTCGGCGCGCCGTCCTGCGCCGCCTGTTGGCCGGACTCTTCCGCGGGGACGGGGCGCTGTTTTTCCCGTTCGCCCTTTTCCGCGCGATAGCCAAGCCCCTGCATCAGATCGGCGAACTGCTCCAGCGTCAGCCCCGTGATCGACAGCATGTCGGCCGTCGCCTCGAAGCCCGCGCGGCTGTCCTGCCCGCGCAGCATGTCGGCCAGCCGCTCCAGCATGTCGATGCGGATCGCCCGGCTCCCGGCATTGCGATAGCCGGACATCGTGTCATAGCCCTTGGGCGCGGCGGCATCCACCGGAACCGTCACCAGCCCCGGCGGCGGGGCCGAGGGGAAGTCATCCAGCCCCTGCGCCAACGACCACAGCACCAGCCGCAGCCGGGTCGGCGCGGGTTTCAGCAGAAGCGGCATGAAGATCGTGTATTGCCCGAACCGGACCCCATGCTTGCGCAGGGCGCCGCGCGCGTCCTGGTCCAGCTCCTTGACCTCCTGCGCCACCCGGGCGCGGGGGATGATGCCGAAGTTCTCGACCATGCGGAAGGCAAAGCCCCGCGCCAGACCGGTCAGCGTCTCGTCGCGCTGCAGGCCCAGAAGCGGCTCGAACAGGGTGGAGATCTTTCGGTCGATGAAATGCTGCAGGCGGCGCTTGACCTTTTCGGCCACCTCGGCGCCGGCGGCTTCGTCCACGAACACCTCGACCTGCGGCTTCAGCGGCTCGGGGCCGGCGACCAGCTTGGCCACGGCATGTTCGCCCCACATCAGCCCGCCCTGATCGGTAAAGTCGATCTCGGTATCGGGGGCGTTGTAGAACCGGTCCGCGCGCAGATGGAACTGCGGCGCCAGCGCCTGCAACGCGGCGGCGTTCACGGCCTTTGCCTCGGCGCCCTTCGCGCTCTTGTCCGGGGAAAACCGGAACCCTTCAAGCCGACCGACGAATTCGCCCTCGACGGTCACTTCACCCTTGTCGTTCACTTCGGCCAAGAGGGCCTCCTTCTGCTTGAGCCGGCGCAACAGAACCGAGGTGCGCCGGTCCACAAATCTCTTGGTCAGCGCCTCGTGCAAGGCGTCCGACACCCTGTCTTCTACAGCGCGGGTTTCCTCGCGCCAATGGGTTTCGTCGCGCACCCATCCCTTGCGCTGCGCGACATAAGTCCACGTCCGGATAAAGGCCAGACGCCTGGACAGCGCGTCGATGTCCCCGTCCACCCGGTCGATTCGGCGGATCTGCCGGGCCATGAAGTCGTCCGGCACCGCCCCCTTTTCATGCAGATAGCGAAAGATCACCTCCAGCAGACCGGCATGTTCGGCATGGCTGATGCCGCGGAAATCGGGAACCCGGCAGACATCCCACAACAGCCGCACCGACGGCCCGTCGGTGGCCCGCGCGGCGACCTCGGCCACCTCGGCCAGCGCCCGCAGCGCGATCAGGTCGTCGGCCTCGCGCGCCTTGACCAGAACCTCGTTGGCGGGGCTGGCCTCGAGCGACCGGATCAGCCGCGCCACCGATCCGAACTCCAGATCCGCGCTGCGCCAGTTGAGCTTTCTCAGCGGCGCAAAGCGGTGCTCCATGATCGCCTGCGCTACGCCTTCTTCCAGCGGCCGCGCCTCGCCGGTGACGCCAAAGGTGCCGTTCGACATGCCGCGCCCGGCCCGGCCCGCGATCTGGGCCAGCTCGTTCGGGGCCAGCGGCCGCATCCGCCGCCCGTCGAACTTGGACAGCGACGAAAACGCCACATGGTCGATATCCAGGTTCAGCCCCATGCCGATCGCGTCGGTGGCCACGAGGTAATCCACCTCGCCATTCTGATACAGCGCCACCTGCGCGTTGCGGGTGCGCGGCGACAGCGCGCCCATCACCACCGCCGCCCCGCCCTTCTGCCGGCGGATCAGCTCGGCTATGGCATAGACATTGTCCACCGAGAACCCGACGATGGCGCTGCGCGGCGGCATCCGTGTGATCTTTTTCGAGCCGGTATAGACCAGCTGGCTCAGACGTTCACGACGCATGAACTCGACGCCCGGAACCAGCGCCGCGATGGGTCCGCGCATCGTGTCCGTGCCCAGAAACAGGGTTTCATGCAGCCCCCGCGCGCGCAGCAGCCGGTCGGTAAAGACATGGCCGCGTTCGGGGTCGGCGCAGAGCTGGATTTCATCGACCGCCACGAAATCGGCGCCCATGCCCTCGGGCATGGCCTCGACGGTGCAGACCCAATACTGGGTGCGCGGCGGCACGATCCGTTCCTCGCCGGTGACCAGCGCCACCACCGATGGCCCGCGCTGTGCCACGATCCGGTCATAGACCTCGCGCGCCAGCAGCCGCAGCGGCAGCCCGATGATGCCGGTGCGGTATCCCAGCATCCGTTCGATCGCGTAATGCGTCTTGCCGGTATTGGTCGGGCCCAGAACGGCCACGATCCGCGATTGCGCGTTCACGTTCGCTCCCTTCACCCGGGCGGGCGCGTTACAGGGTGTTACAGGGTCTTGCCCGTCACCCTGGGCCGCAGCCTTTCCAGCGCCTTCGATACTTCCTCGAAATTGGGATGTATAGCCTTGACGCGCAAATAGGCCTCATAGGCCTTTTCGTCGTCTCCGATGCTCTCCAGAACGGACGCCAGCCCGAACAAGGCATTGTAGTTGTTCGGATTCAGCGTCAGCGCCCGGCCGAGATCCTCGGCCGCCAGACCGTATCGGCCCAGTTCGAACCAGGCCGAGGCCCGCAGGTGCCACGCTTCGGCGAAATCGGGCGCGTGATCGGTCAGCGCGGTCAGATGCTCGATCGCGGCCTGGGGGTCGCCGCGTTCCAGCGCCTCGCGCCCCCGTTTCAGCAGCAGATCCATCGCGTCCGACCCGCTTTTCGACCATAGCGCCTGAAGCTCGCGGTCGATCCGCGCCGCCTCGGCCGGGGTGGCGCGTGACAGCGCCGACAGTAGCGCGGATTCGTCCGGCGCCCGCGCCTCGTCCGCCCGGGCGGCGCCGCACAGCGCGATGATCACGGCACATGCCGCAACGACAGGTTTGAGATTGAGGTGGTCAATGCCCATAACATGGGTCAATGTAACGCGGTGTGCGCCGAATACCAGAGGGCGCGCGCCGCCGGAAAGTCACATCTGCGAAACGGAAGGACCAAGATGAGCGACATCCTTGAAAAGGCGGTGGCCGAACTGAACGAAAAGCTGGGCGGCGGTTTCGATGGCAGCGCCAAGTTCCAGCTGAACGGCGTGGGCGCGGTGGTGATCGACGCCGACGGCGCGCGGATCAGCGACGACGAGGCCGACGTCACGCTTTCGGCGGATGCCGACACGTTCGAACAGATCCTGTCGGGCGAGCTGAACCCGACCGGCGCCTTCATGTCCGGCAAGCTGACGGTCGATGGCGACATGGGCGTCGCCATGAAGCTGGCCTCGGTGCTGGCCTGATGCCGTTGCAGCCGGCCCCGCTTTTCGAAGACGTGGCCGGCGGCCCTCCGGGCGGCACGGCCGTCTGGGCAGACACCGCCGACGGGGTGCGCATCCGCGTCGGCATCTGGCAGCCCCGGGGCGCGACCCGGGGCACGGTGCTGCTGTTTCCCGGCCGCACCGAATATATCGAGAAATACGGGCAGGCCGCGCGCGAGATGGCCGGACGGGGATTCGCGACTCTGGCGATCGACTGGCGCGGCCAGGGCCTTGCGCAGCGGTTGCTGGACGATCCGCATATCGGCCATGTCGAACGGTTTGCCGACTACCAGAAGGACGTCTCCGCCGCCCTGCGCGCGGCGCGCGAGATGGACTTGCCGCGCCCCTTTCACCTGCTGGCCCATTCGATGGGCGGGGCCATCGGCCTGCGCGCGGTGATGGAGGGCCTGCCCGTCCAGTCCTGCGCCTTTACCGGCCCGATGTGGGGGATCCGCCTGTCGCCGCCGATCCGGGCCTTTGCCTGGACGCTGTCCCACCTCGCGCCGATGCTCGGCATGGGCCATCGCCTCGCGCCCGGCTCGACCCGGCGCAACTATGTCGAGGCGAACCCCTTCGAGGACAATCAGCTGACCACCGACCCCGCCATGTTCCTCATGATGCAGGAACAACTTGCCGCGCATCCCGAGCTGGGTATCGGCGGCCCCAGCCTGCAATGGCTGCGCGAGGCGCTGGCGGAATGTCGAAACCTGGCGCGGCGACCGTCGCCCGATCTGCCCTGCGTGACCTTCGTGGGCGGCAACGAACGGATCGTTGACGTGGACGAGATCCGCCGCCGCATGGCGGCCTGGCCACGCGGCGAGCTGGACGTGATCGAAGGGGCCGAGCACGAAGTGCTGATGGAGACGCCCGCGCGGCGGACCCGCATCTTTGACCGGCTGGGCCAGCTCTACAGCGCCGCCCACAAAGACGCCGCGGCCTCCTGACGGCTCAGTTTCCGAAGCGCCCCCGTCGGCCGCCGCGCCGCCGCGGCGGCGCCACGCGATCCAGACCCGCGCGCAGCACCTCGGTCATGGGATGGTCGGGCGCATCCGCGCCATGGCGCGCCAGCAGCCGGCGCAGGGCCTCGTCCGTGCCGGTGCCCTCGGGCAGGCTGAGCGCCCAGTCCAGAAAGATGCTGCGGCATTCGGCGGCCGTGATCCCCTCGATCCGATAGGAGTCCTGGATCAGCCCCTTGGGATCGAGCCTCGGATCCCCCTTCATGTCACGCGCCCTCCAGCCAATGCGGCGTCGATCACCCCTGCGGCCCTGGCGTATCCGTCCTCGAGTGCCGATCTCAGATCCTCCACGGTCTCATGCTCCGTTGCCCGGCACAGAAACGCCGCGCCGCCTTCGCCAATGGACGCGGAATCGAGCCCCTTGCCCGATATCAGCCGCGCCGCCATGTGCACGGCCCAGAATAGACGATAACAGTCGCCCAGCATCGTCGCATCCGCGACATCCAGCCATCCGCTTGCGACGGCGCCCTGCAATCCGTCCTCGACGCCCCGGCCGATCACCCCGCCCAGAAGCGCCCCCGCCTGGGCGGCCAGTTCGATGTCCTGCACCCGTCCGGGCCCGGTCTTGGCGTCCCACACCCCCGACGGCGTCTTGGCCTCGGCGATGCGGCCGCGCATGTCGGCCACGGCCTCAAGCACCCTTGCCCGGTCCTGCGGGCGCGACAGCAGATCACGGCGAAAGGCCTCGATATCGGCGGCCAGATCGTCCATCCCGGCCACGACGCGCGCGCGGGTCAGGGCCAGATGCTCCCACACCCAAGCCTCGTTCTGCTGGTAATGCATGAAACTGGCCAGGCTGGTCGCCACCGGCCCCTGCGTGCCCGAGGGGCGCAGCCGCATGTCCACCTCGTAGAGCCGGCCCTGCGCCGTGGGCGCCGTGATCGCCGTGATCAGCGCCTGGGTCAGCCGCGCGTAATACTGCCGCACCGGCAGCGGCCGCTTGCCGTCGGACATCTCCGCCCCCGCCGGATCATAGATCACGATCAGGTCCAGATCCGAGGTCGAGGTCAACCGCCCCGCCCCCAGCGACCCCATGCCCAGCACTGCCAGACCGCGCCCCGGCGGCGGGCCGTGACGGCGGGAGAACTGGGCGATCACCACCGGAAGCAGGGCGCGGATCACCGCCTCGGCCAGATCCGCATATTGGCCGGCCGCCGTCCGTCCGTCGATCAGCCCGCGCAGGTGATGCACGCCGATGCGGAAATGCCATTCCTTGGCCCAGCGCCGCGCCGCGTCCAGCTGTGTCTCATAGTCGCTCTCGGCCTCCAGCGCCGCCGCCAATTCGCCGCGCAGGGCCTCCATCCCCGGCCAGTCCGAGAAGAAATCGCCGCCGATCACCGCGTCGAACACGCCCGAATTGCGCGACAGATACCCCGCCAGCGCCGGCGAGGTGCCGACGATGTCCACCAGCAGGTCGATCAGATGCGGGTTGGCCTCGAACAGCGAAAACAGCTGCACCCCGGCCGGCAGGCCGGACAGGAACCCGTCCAGCGCCACCAGCGCCTCTTCGGGCTTGGCAGTTCGCGCCAGCCGGCGCAGCAGTTCGGGCTTGATCCGGGTTTCGAACAGCTGCGCCGCCCGCTGCGACCGCAGTGCGGGATAGGTCGGCCAGCGCGCCAGCACCGAGGCGTCAAATTCGATCTCCGCCGGCTCGGCCTCCTCGGGCGCGCGCCCACGCGCATCGGGGGCAAAGAAGCCCTCGGTCATCTCGTGAACCTCGGTCAGCCGGTCCTTCAGTTCCGCCACGAGATCGTCGGAGGACCGCCCCATCAGGCAGGCAATACGCTCGATCCCTTCGGGCGAGGACGGGATCTTGTGGGTCTGGGCATCATGCACCATCTGCACGCGGTGCTCGGCCTCGCGCAGGGCGCGGTAGTGGTCGGTCAGCCGTTGCGCCACGTCCCAAGGCACCCAGTCCTTGTCGGCCAGCACCCGCAGACCCTCCACCGTGCCGCGCACGCGCAGATCCCGGTCGCGCCCGCCGGCGATCAACTGCCGGGTCTGGGTGAAGAACTCGATTTCCCGGATCCCGCCCCGGCCCAGCTTCAGATCGTGGCCGGGAACCGAGATCGGACCGCCGGTGCCCTTGTTCTCGCGGATACGCAAGCGCATGTCGTGGGCGTCCTGGATCGCCGCGAAATCCAGATGCTTGCGCCAGACAAAGGGGCGCAGGGTGTCGAGAAACCGCTGCCCCGCCTCGATGTCGCCCGCACAAGCGCGCGCCTTGATATAGGCGGCGCGTTCCCAGGTGCGGCCCAGGCTTTCGTAATAGGTTTCCGCCGCGGCCATCGCCATGCAGACGGGCGTCACCGCCGGGTCGGGGCGCAGCCGCAGATCGGTGCGGAACACATAGCCATCCGCCGTCTTGTCGCCGAGCGCGGCGCACATGTTGCGGGTGGCCCGGATCAGTCCGCTGCGCGCCTCGTGGAAATCGTCGGGGTCATAGCGGGTTTCGTCGAACAGGCAGATCAGGTCGATGTCCGAGGAATAGTTCAGCTCGTGCGCGCCCATCTTGCCCATGGCCAGCACCGTCAGGCCGGCGGCGGTGGCCACGTCGTCCTCGGTCATGCCGGGCAGTTTCCGGCGCCGGATCAGGGTCGCGATCTCGGCCTTGAGCGCCAGATCGCAGGCCAGATCGGCGAAATCGGTCAGCGCGCCGGTCACCTGCTCCAGCGCCCAAGCCCCGGCCAGATCGGCCAGAGCCGTCAGCAGCGCGACCCGCCGTTTGGCCTGCCGCAGACCGGGCTTCAGCTGATCCGGCGGCAGCGCCCGCGCCTCGTCCAGCACTGCCGCGAATGCGGCCTCGGGATCGTCCAGCGCCGCTGCCAGCCAGTCCGATTCGCGCCGGATCAGCGACAGCAGATAGGGGCTGGAGCCCCCCGCCCCCTCGATCAGCGCGGCCACGTCGCCGGACAGGGCCGGCACGGCGGCGCGGGCCTCCGTTCCAAGCTCGGGGTCGAAGGGGCGCGGCAGGCGCGCAAGACGGGCGGAAAGGCTGCGGTCGGTCATGGCGCGACAATGCTGCGACCGTCCGGCGAGGTCAATCGGCGGCGGGTGCGCATCTTGCCAATTCCCGGCAAACGGGGAAACTGGCGCGGCTGACGGAAGGAACCCGACTGATGAGCAAGAGCCTGAAACGGGTCGAGAAGGCCCTGCGCGCCGCCGGGATCGAACCGCGCGTGCGCCGCACCGAGCTTGCCCGCACCGCGGCGGATGCCGCCCGGGCCGTGGGCTGCGCGGTGGACCAGATCGCCAAGTCGATCATCTTTCGCGGCGAACGCTCGGGCGAGGCGATCCTGTTCCTGACCGCCGGCGGCAACCGGGTGGATGCGGACAAGGCCGCCGCCCTGGCGGGCGAACCGCTGGGCAAGGCGGACGCCGCATTGGTTCGCAGGCAGACGGGCTTCGCAATCGGCGGCGTGGCGCCGATCGGGCACCTCAACCCGATCCGCGCCTTTCTGGACCCCCGCCTGACCGAATTCGACGAAATCTGGGCCGCCGCCGGCACGCCCAACCACGTCTTTCCCGTCTCCGCCGCAACCCTTGCCCGAATCGCCAACGCACAAGTTGCTGATTTCACGTCGTGATCCGCCGAATGTAAAAATCTTTTACATTCGACCTTGAAACCGCGCCCCGGCGCCCCGATCTGTTCGAATGTGAAAGGCGTTTACATTAGACCCGAAAGGAGACAGACCATGACCGCGCCGACAAGCCCGACCCTGACCGAGACCGCCGGCCCAGTTCCGACCGCAGCGGGCTGGTTCCGCCGCGCCGAGGCCTGGCTGGACGCCAGGGGCAAGGGGGCGTGGATCGCCCTGATGGTCCTCGGCTTCGTGTTTTTCTGGCCGGCCGGTCTGGCCGTTCTCTTCTACATGATCTGGAGCAATCGCATGTTTTCGAAATCCTGCCGCCGCAGCCGCCGCCAGTGGCACAGCCACGGGCTGTCCGCCATGACCCCGACCGGAAACAGCGCCTTTGACGCCTACAAGGCCGACACGCTGCGCCGTCTGGAACAGGAACAGCAGGACTTCGAGGCCTTCCTCGAACGGCTGCGCGAGGCCAAGGACAAAGCCGAGTTCGATCAGTTCATGGAGGAACGCGCCCGCCGGGCGGACACCGAACCGGCCGAAGGCGATCGCGACGGCGCCTGATCCCCGACGCCGAGTACAACGTCCCCGCTCCGTCCCCAAGGGTCGGGGCGGCGCTTCTGCCCCCGGCCTTTTGACCTTTTCCAGCCAACCGAAACGACAGAGCCCGCGATGTCCCTGCTTCCCGATCCCTACCGCCAGCCGGAATTCTATGCCTATGTCCCGACCAAGCGTCTGGTCGCCTGGGTGATCGACACGATCGTGATCCTGGCCCTTTCGCTGCTGGCGGTGGTGCTGACGGCCTTTGTCGGTGCGTTCTTCTGGGTGTTTCTCTACACCGTGATCGGCTTTGCCTACCGGGTGGTAACCATTACCAATGGCTCGGCCACCTGGGGGATGCGCTTTGCCGGGATCGAGCTGCGCAACGCCTGGGGCGAGCGGCTGGACATGGGGACGGCCCTTGCCCACACCGCCGGTTACACGGTCAGCATCATCCTTCCCATTCTGCAGGTGATCTCGATCGTGATGATGCTGACCAGCCCGCGCAAACAGGGCCTGACCGACGCATTCCTCGGCACGGCGATGATCAACCGGCGGGCCTGATGCAAGGGCCAAGCGCCTGACAGGGGGCGAATTTCTTCCTTGGCGCATGGGAACCCGGTTGCTATCCTCGACTTGAGATACCCGGATTGCCCCATGCGCCACACGCTGCCCATAGCGCCACAATTTTATGTGACGGCCCCTCAGCCCTGCCCGTATCTGGACGGCAGGATGGAGCGAAAGCTGTTCACCTCGCTTCAGGGCGAGGACGCCGAGCAGCTGAACGACAGCCTGTCGCTGCAAGGGTTCCGCCGGTCGCAGAACGTGCTTTACCGCCCGTCCTGCGCCGATTGCGCGGCGTGTCTGTCGGCCCGGATCGACGTCAGCCGGTTTCGCCCCACCAGAACGCAACGGCGCGTGCTCAGGCGCAACCGGGATCTGTCGCGACGGGCGTCGTCCCCTTGGGCGACCGAGGAACAATACGACCTGTTCCGCCGCTATCTCGACGCCCGCCACGGCGACGGCGGCATGGCGGACATGGACATGTTCGAATTCGCCGCCATGATCGAGGAAACCCCGATCCGCAGCCGCGTGATCGAATATTCCGACCCGCGGGGCAATCTGACGGCGGTCAGCCTGACGGATATCCTGTCGGACGGGGTCAGCATGGTCTATTCCTTTTATGACCCCGACCGGCCTCAGAACAGCCTCGGCACCTTCATGATCCTCGATCACGTCCGCATCGCGCAGGAAGCCGGACTGCCCTATGTCTATCTGGGTTACTGGGTGCCGGGCAGCCCCAAGATGGGCTACAAGGCGCGCTTTGCCGGGCTCGAAGTGTATCGCGACCGGGAATGGCAACCGCTGACCGACCCGCACGAACATGACGGGACCACACACCCCCTGTCAGTGGAGCCGATCGCCGAACAGGTCGCCAACCTGCGCCTGCCCGACCGGCGCTGGCAACCCCGCTAAAACGGCAAGTGCCCGCCACGCGGCCAGCCGAAACAGGAGAAGCGGTCAGGTCGCGCCGGTGAACACGAACCGCCGGTCGAGCCGATACTTGAGCACGTAACCGACCGTCAGCCCCAGAACGGCGCCGAACTCGCGTGCCGTCCGGGTTCCTCCGGCCCACCAGAACAGGCTCTCGCTGCCCCAGAAGATCGCCGTGGTGCCAACGCCGGTCAGCGTATAAAGCGTGAAGGTCCGGCCCTCGTCCACGACCGGACGGGCGCGATCGAAGAAGATCCATTTCTTGTCCAGCAGGTATTTCGTCACCAGCCCGGCCGCGGTGCCGATGCCCAGCGCGGCTGGAAGCCGAAAGTCGCCCGTCATCATGGCAAAGACCGCTCGCTGCGCGCCCAGATTCACCGCCGTCGCGATCACCGCGAACAGCGCATAGCGCAGCACCAGCGCCCCGGGGCTCAGCCGGGCGGCCCGGACGGCGCCGGATGGCGCATGGGGTGAACCGGCCATGTCTGCATTACCCTTGCTCTGCACCCAAAGCACTCCACCAGACCTCGCGCGGCGAGACAAGGGGCAAAACCGCCGCGCCGGGAGCGCACGCTGGGCAAGCGCGCGGAGAAGATCGCCCCGCAAGCGCGGAAAGGGACGCAATACCTCTTGCACCGGCCCGCCGGGGCCAATAGAAGGCGGCAAATTCGATTGGGCGCGCGTTGCGGCGCCCCCTGAAATCATGGGGAAACGAGATGCAGGTCACCGAGACTCTGAACGAAGGTCTGAAACGCGCGTATGAGCTGATCGTCACGGCGCAGGAGCTGGACGACAAGGTTCTGGAAAAGCTCAAGGAAGCGCAGCCCGAGATCGAGATGAAGGGCTTTCGCAAGGGCAAGGTGCCCCTGCCGCTGCTGAAGAAACAGTTCGGCAAGCGTCTGCTGGGCGAGGCGATGCAGGAAACCATCGACGCGGCCATGTCGAAGCATTTCGAGGAAAGCGGCGACCGCCCGGCGATGCAGCCCGAGGTCCGGATGACCAACGAGGACTGGAAAGAGGGCGACGACGTGCATGTCGCCATGTCCTACGAAAGGCTTCCCGAGATCCCCGAGGTGGACCTGAAGGCGATCGAGCTGGAAAAGCTGGTGGTCAAGGCCGATGACGCCGCCGTGGAAGAGGCGCTGAAGTCGCTGGCCGAAACCGCGCAGGAGTTCAAGTCGCGCCGCAAGGGGTCGAAGGCCAAGGAAGGCGACCAGGTGGTGATCGACTTCGTCGGCAAACTGGACGGTGAACCGTTCGAAGGCGGCTCGGCCGAGGATTACCCGCTGGTGCTGGGCTCCAACAGCTTCATCCCCGGTTTCGAGGACCAGCTGATCGGCGTGAAGGCCGGCGACGAGAAGGACGTGACCGTCACCTTTCCCGAGGATTACGGCGCCGAGCACCTGGCCGGCAAGGAGGTCGTTTTCTCCTGCACCGTCAAGGACGTGAAGGAACCCGTTGCCGCCGAGATCGACGACGAACTGGCCAAGAAGTTCGGCGCCGAGGATCTGGCCCAGCTGAAGGAGCAGATCAGGGAACGGCTCGAGGCCGAATATGCGCAGGCCGCGCGCGCGGTGCTCAAGCGCCAGCTTCTGGACAAGCTGGACGAGACAGTGAGCTTCGAACTGCCGCCGAGCCTGGTCGAGGCCGAGGCCAAGCAGATCGCGCATCAGCTGTGGCATGACGAACACCCCGAGGAGCAGGGCCACGACCACGGCGAGATCGAGCCCACCGAAGAGCATACCAAACTGGCCGAGCGCCGCGTGCGTCTGGGCCTGCTGCTGGCGGAACTGGGCCAGAAGGCCGAAATCGAGGTCACCGATGCCGAGATGACCCAGGCGATCATGAACCAGGCCCGCCAGTATCCGGGCCAGGAACGCGCCTTCTTCGAATTCGTCCAGCAGAACCCGCAGGTGCAGCAGCAGCTGCGCGCGCCGATCTTCGAGGACAAGGTGGTGGACTATGTCTTCGAGCTGGCGACCGTGACCGAAAAGGAAGTCGGCAAGGACGACCTTCAGAAGGCGGTCGAAGAGCTGGACGACGAGTGATCCAGAACGTATCCCGCAAACGCAAGGGCCCGGCGGGCAACCGCAAGCCTGTTACCAGAAGTGTTGTCAGGTTGAATGTAGCGCACGGTGCGACAGGCTCTTTCAGAAAAACACCCTCGCAGATTTCTGCGAGGGTGTTGCAATTCGGAACGGCGGTTGTGCAGGATCAAGTAGCATTTCGGTGCCACCGTGCCAACGTCTGCGGTTAGAACAATAGAAGCAAAAGCCGTAGATAGAGCGGGATTTTTTCTACAAAACCAATACGCCTACTTATCCAAAAGGGAAACTCGAAGCCCGAGTCCGATTAAAGCCATTCCCGTAATTCCGTCGACGTATCGTCTCACTTTGGGTCTTTGCAGAAACTGTCCGGCCCAAGTCACGCAAAAGGCGTAGAAACTCAGCCAGAGCAGGGTCATGGCGCAAAATACTACACCAAGACCCATCATTGCCGCGAAGGCGGGTGCCTCTTGGGGAACAAACTGCGGCAGCAGGCTTGCAAAGAAAATGGCCATCTTGGGATTGCCCAGATTGCTCACGATGCCTTGGGTAAAGGCTTTGGTCGTCGACAGGCAATCTATTGCGCCCAGATCGTCACGGCCGGCTTTTTGAACGGTGCCCCTCAAAGCCGCCTTCAAGGACTGGATGCCCAGGAAAATCAGATAGGCCGCCCCCGCATATTTGATTGCGGCGAACAACGTATCCGCTGCCGCAAGAATGGCAACAAGGCCCAGGGCAGCTGAAACTGCCCATATGAGCTGCCCTGTCGCCACGCCCGCTGCGGTCGCAATTCCTGCGGACCTGCCTCCGGCCATCGTGTTGCGAAGGGACAGCGCCGTGTCCTGACCTGGTGTCATGATCACAATCGCGGATACCCCCAGAAACAGGAGAAGTGGCGTGTCCATAGTCTCAAAGTTTTCCGTTCAGTTCGCCTTTAGACGAAATTTGCCGAATTGAATGACCATTACAATAGTGAACTCGCATAGCCCTGAAACCAGACATTTGTGCCAGCTGCGACCTTGGGAAAGGAGGGCTCGAACCAGACATAGGGCTTCGTTGGTCACACCTGCGCGCAAATGATCAGCAACACTTCTGGTAAGAGGCTTGGGACAACCGCCGGGCCTTTTTTCGTTTCGGCGGCGCCCATCCCTGCCCTGCCCACGCCGACCCTCATGCCGAACGCGTCGCCGGACGCGGGGCCGGGCGCGAGGCCGGCGCATGAAAAAGCCGCCCTGCGGCGGCTTTTCCGGGTCTGTCCTGGGGCGGATCAGGCGCGGCGACGGCGCGACCCTGCCCGGCCGCGGCGACCGCCGGCGGCCTCGGCGCCCGGTGCCGCGGGAGGCTTGTTGAACTTGATCCACTCGGCCCCGTGCGGGTCCTGGTTCATCAGCAGGTTGGCGGCGCGGATCGCCTGCATTTCCTTGCCCGCGCGCGGCTTGGTCGAGCCCATGCCGAAGATCGTGACGAAGGTTTCGTCGTCCATGTCCTCGGGCACGATGATGCCGGCGGCGGCGACCTCGGCCTTCTTCTCGGCGATCTTTTTCTGCGTCACCGGCAGCGCCACCGGGTTCATGATCGCGCTGGTCATGCCGGCGGCCATCGCCATCGGCAGGAACGCGTTGTTGATCCCGTGGCGGTTGGGCAGGCCAAAGCTGATGTTGGACGCCCCGCAGGTGGTGTTGACGCCCAGTTCCTCGCGCAGGCGGCGGACCAGGGCAAACACCTGCTGGCCCGCCGTCGCCATCGCACCGATCGGCATCACCAGCGGGTCCACCACGATGTCGTGGGCGGGGATGCCGTAATCGGCGGCGCGCTCGACGATCTTTTTGGCCACCGCGAACCGGACGTCGGGGTCTTCGGAAATCCCGGTGTCGTCGTTCGAGATCGCCACCACCGGCACGTTGTATTTCTTGACCAGCGGCAGGATCTGTTCCAGCCGCTCTTCCTCGCCCGTGACCGAGTTCAGAAGCGGTCGGCCCTCGGCCGCCTCGAGCCCCGCCTCGAGCGCGCCGGGCACCGAGCTGTCGATGCACAGCGGCACGTCCACCAGCCCCTGAACCAGCTCGACGATCTTGCGCATGAGCGGCGGCTCGGTCTCGTTTGGGTTGGGGTTGGAGTTGTAGACCACGCCCGCATTGATATCGAGCACGGTCGCCCCGGCCGCGACCTGGGCCAGCGCGTCCTTTTCCACGGTCGAGAAATCCCCGGCCTCCAGCTCCGCGGCCAGTTTCTTGCGGCCCGTCGGATTGATCCGCTCGCCGATCACGCAGAACGGCTGATCAAAGCCGATGATCGCGGTCTTGGTCTTGCTTTCAACGATGGTGCGGGTCATGTGCGGCCTTTCAGCTTGCGTTGGCGGGGCGGGTCGATGCGCCCCCGTGATCGATGGCCCATTGGGCATTGGCCTTGATGCCGCCCAGCGGGAAGAAGTGAACCTTCTCGATGTTGAAATCGGGGTTGGCGGCCTTGTGCGCGGCGAGTTCCGTCAGCACCTCGGTCGGCTCGTAGGGCAGCATGAGCTTGGAGACGTCCATCGCGCGCTTTTGCAGCACCTTGAGCGACGGCCCGACGCCGCAGGCGATGGCGAACTTGATGAGCGTCTGCAGCTTGGCCGGCCCGGCGATGCCGATATGCACGGGGATGGTGATTCCGGCCTCGCGCAGGCTGTCGGCCCATTTGATGATCGGTTTCGCATCAAAGGCGAACTGGGTCGCCAGCGCCACCTGCGCGTCGGTCTGCTCGGCGAAATTCTGCTTCCACCGCAGCGCCGCGTCCACATTGCGGGTCGAGCCGTCGGGGTCGATGTCCTTGTTGCCCTCGGGGTGGCCGGCAAAGTGCAGGCGCTTGAACCCGGCCTTGTCGAACAGGCCCGTCTCGACCAGCTGCATCGAGCTGTGGAAGTCGCCCACCGGTTTCGCGACCCCGCCGGCCAGCAGCAGCGCCTGGTCCACGCCCGCCTCGCCCTGATAGCGGGCGATCCAGTCGGCCAGCGTGGCCGCGTCCTTGATGATCCGGGCCGGGAAATGCGGCATGACCCGATAGCCTTCGTCGGCGAGCCGTCTGGCGGTGGCGACCATGTCCTCGATCGGCGTGCCCTCGATATGGGCGATGTAGACCCGCGTGCCCTCGGGCAGCAGGTCGCGGAAGTTTTCCACCTTGGCCGCGGTGCGCGGCATCACCTCGATCGAATAGCCCTTGAGGAACGCCTCGAGCTGCCCGTTGACTGGGGTTTCGCGGGACGTTTCACGCTTTCTGAAGTTCAAAAGAGCCATCGCGGCCTCCCATAGCGCCCTGGGCGTCATGCCCAACCATCGTTCTCGATCAGGGTCCGCAGGCGGTCCCCGTCATACTCGGCCTCCAGACGTGCCGCTTCGGCCTCGGCCACGGCGGCCGGGTCGCCTTCGACCGTGTAGGGCGCGGCCTTGCGCCATTCCGCCAGATAGGCGTCCGTGTCCCGTGCGCCCACCTTCATCGCGGCGCGGTCTATGGCCTGCTCGAACCGTTCCGGCAACGGCTTCTTCGCGCCGCGGCGGCCCTTGCCGACGATGACCTGAGCCGGGATGTCGCGCCAGTAGACGATGGTGACCTCGGGCATGTCTGATTCCTCGTTTCGATGGCCCTGTGTAATCCACCATTTGGGCAGGGCGGCGCCTGTTTTCGACAGAACGCGCGGCGAGAACGACGCCCCTGCCCTGTGTAACCCGCCCGTGCCCGGCGGTTCCAGCCGGGGCGGGCATCGAATTTCTCATGAAAATGATGAATGTCGTCAGGGTTCAGGAAATCCATGCGATGATGCGCCTTGCGGGACGCGGCGCGCGCACCTATTGTCAAGGCAACTTGAAATCGGAGGGCGTGTTGAGATGGCGCCCAGGCGCTCCAAGGGTGCGGGCGCGTTCCCGAAACCGGTCGATACCCCCGCCCCGAATCCGCCCGATCCGGATGCGCTCTATGCCGCGCTGGATCTGGGCACGAACAGTTGTCGCATGCTCATTGCCCAACCCAAGGGCAGTGGGTTTCATGTCGTGGACAGCTTTTCCAAGTCCGTCCAGCTGGGCGCGGGGCTGGAACGCACCGGCCGGCTGTCGCGGGCATCCATGGCGCGCACCATCCAGGCGCTGCGGATCTGCCAGCAGAAGATCAAGCGCAACAAGGTCACGCGGATGCGGCTGGTGGCCACCGAGGCCTGCCGGCGGGCGAAGAACGCCTCCGAGTTCATCCGGCGGATCAAGCGCGAGACCGGGCTGACGCTGGAGATCATCGAACCCGAGGAAGAGGCGCGGCTGGCGGTGATTTCCTGCGCGCCGCTGGTCAGCACCAAGACCGAACAACTTTTGGTTGTGGATATCGGCGGCGGCTCGACCGAGCTGGTCTGGATCGATTTGTCGGCGGTGCCGCGCCGCGACCGGCCGGCCTCGATCATGCGGCTGCACGCGGGGTTCCACCCGTCCGAAAGCCCGTTCCCGGTGGCCAAGGTGGTGGACTGGATCTCGGTTCCGCTGGGGGTGGCGACGTTGCGCGACCAGTTCAACGACGTGCAGGACGATGCGGCACGGTTCGCGCTGATGAGCTGGTATTTCGAGGAGAACCTTTCCGACTTTGCCCCCTATCACGGCGAGCAGGAACGCGAGCGGTTCCAGATCGTCGGCACCTCGGGCACGGTGACCACCGTGGCGGCGTCGCATCTGGGGCTGAAGCGTTATGACCGGACCAAGGTGGACGGGCTGCGGATGACTTCCGACCAGATCGACCGGGTGATCCGGCGCTATCTGCAGCTGGGACCGGCGGGGCGGCGGCGCGATCCGCGGATCGGCGAGGACCGGCACGCGCTGATCATGTCCGGGTCAGCCATCCTGCAGGCGCTTCTGCGGTGCTGGCCGACGGACCGGCTGTCGGTGGCGGACCGGGGGCTACGGGAAGGGTTGCTTTACGCTCAGATGAGCGCGGACGGGGTGCTGGAAGACGGGCCGTTCTGAACGGAGCCGTCGCCATGCGGCACATTTTCGCTGGACCTTTGGTGCGTCCCCGGTCGCGAAGGGCGGGCGGCGAGCCTCAGCGCGCGGCGCGGGCCTCGATCGCCGGGTATCGGACCGCCAGCGTCGCGCCGCGCGCCACGAAGGACACCAACAGCGCCAGCCACAGCCCGTGATTGCCGAAGGCGGGCACGAGGGCGGCGACGGCGGCGGCATAGATCGCCGCACTGACCAGCATCATGTTGCGCATGTCGCGCGCCGCCGTGGCGCCAATGAAGATACCGTCCAGCATCCACGACACCCAGCCCACGAGCGGCGCGGCTACCATCCAGGGCAGGAACAGACGCGCCTCGGCCCGGACATCCGCGGCCCTGGCCATCAGGTCGATGATCGCGCCCCCCGCCAGCGCGAATGCCGACGCCAGCGCGACCGAGCTGAACGCGCCCCATAGGGAGGTCATCACCGCCGCCCGGCGCAGGCGGGCGGGATCGCGCGCGCCCAGCGCCTGGGCCACCATCGCCTCGGCGGCGAAGGCAAAACCGTCGAGCGCATAGGCCGTGATGCCGAGAAACTGCATCAGCACCTGGTTTGCCGCCAGCGTCACGTCGCCGAAGCCTGCGCCGACCAGCATGAAGGAGACGAAGATGGCCTGAAGCAGCAGGGACCGGATCAGGATATCCGAATTGACCGACGCCATGTGGCGCAGCCGGTCGCGGGCGAACAGGCGGCGCGGGTCGCGCCAGCCGGGCCCTGCAAACGCCGCGCGGCAGGCCCAGAGCCCCAGCGCAAGGCCCGACCATTCCGCCGCGAAGGTGGCGATGGCCACACCCCGCACGCCCCAGCCCAGCCCCAGCACGAACCACATATCCAGCAGGATGTTGAGTCCGTTCATCCATAGCTGCAGCAAGAGCACCGCGCGGGTGCGCTCCTGCGCGATCAGCCAGCCGGTGATCCCGTAGAGCGCGATGGCGGCGGGGGCCGACCATATGCGGATGCGCAGATAATCGCGGGCCAGCGCCTCGACCTCGGGGCTGGCCGGCGATACGGCGAAGGCCGCTGCGAAAAGGGGCAGTTGCAGCCCGATCAGAACCGCGCCGGCCACGGTCCCGATCAGCAGCGCGCGCGTCAGCAGCGCGGCGGCCTCGGCCCGGTCCCCGGCCCCGATCGCCTGTCCGGTCAGCCCGGTCGTGCCCATGCGCAGGAACCCGAAGACCCAGTAGATCGCGGTCAGGATCGTCGCGCCCAGCCCCACCGCGCCGATGGGGGCGGCGGTGCCCATCTGGCCGACGACGCCGGTATCGACCGCGCCCAGGATCGGCACCGTCACGTTGGACAGCACGATCGGAATCGCGATGTTCAGAACCCGCCGGTGGGTCAGCGGGGCCGCCGTGCCAGTTGCCGTGTCAGTCACCGTTGCTCACGATCGGCGGCGGCATCAGGAAATGGCCGGTGGCCTGGGCGAAGTGCTTGGCGTGATGATCCTGCCAGGCCTCGACATGGACCGAGGCATAGCGCCGTCCCGACCGGCTGACCCGCGCCCGCGCATAGGCGTCGCGCGGCAGGCCCGACCGCAGGTAGTCCACCGTGAAATCGATGGTGCGCGGCAGCCGCGGCAGCTTGCCCTCGGCCATTTCCTCGGCGTCGATCTCGCCCGATTCGATCAGCGGGAACAGGTTGGTCCAGGCCAGCGTGATGATCGCCGTCACCTCTAGAAACGCCGCCGTCACGCCACCGTGGATCGCCGGCAGGAACGGGTTGCCGATCAGGTCCTCGGAATAGTTCAGCACCGCCGTCAGCTCATCGCCGCGCCGGTCGAACTCGATGCCGAGAAAGCGGATGTAAGGCACCCCATGAACCAGCGCATTCAGCGCCGCATCGCGACGCTGCTTGACCACCTGCATGGGTTCGGGACGTTTGCGGGTCAAAATCCTTTCTCCACGGTAAAGGCGCCGGTCGCGGTGGCGACGGGGCGGTCGGTGTCATCGTCGGTGGCGGTGGCGCGCACGAAGGCCACGTTGCGGGTAATGTGGTGGCAGACCGCGGTGACCACCACCGCCTGACCGGGCGTGGCCGCGCGCATGTAGTCGATGCGCAGATCGATCGTCGCCGTGCCGCCGGGGGCCGAGCGGTGGCTCATCACCGCCGCGCCGCAGCAGGTATCCATCAGCGCCGACACCGCGCCGCCGTGAATGACCCCGGTGTCCGGGTCGCCGATCAGCTTTTCGTCATAGGGCATGCGGATCACGGCCCGCCCTTCTCCGATCTCGGTCAGTTCCATGCCCAGCGCCCGTGCATGCGGGATCGCCTCGATGAATTGCCGCGCCAGTTTCGTCTTGTTCGCCACCGGGGCCGTCTCCTGCCTGTTCGTCGCCGCCTTTATGGGCCGCACCGCGGGCCAAGGGCAAGACCGGCTGTTGCACTTGCAGAAGGCAGCGCATAGTTTGCCCGCGAGGAGATGCCGGAATGTCAGAGACGCGACTTTCGTTCAAGGAGATGTGCGCCAAGTTCGACGTGACGCCGCGCACGTTGCGTTACTACGAGTACATTGAACTGCTCCAGCCCGAGCGCGAAGGCCGGTCGCGTTTCTACGGCCCCCGCGAAGTGGCCCGGATGAAGCTGATCCTGCGCGGGCGAAAGTTCGGCTTTCAGCTCGAAGAAATCCGCCAGTGGCTGCTGATCTACGAAAACGAGGGCACCAAGGCGCAGATGGCCGCTTTTGTCGAGATGGCCGACCGCCAGATGAAGGAACTCGAGACCCAGCGCGCCCAGATCGACGAGGCGATGGACGAGTTGAAGGCACTGCGCGAAGTCGCACTCAAAGGCGCCGAATAGTCCCGAAACGAAACGAAATTGCCCCAGGAGGGGACTTTGCCCCGCGCGGAGCGACGCGCCCGCGGGCAACTTTTTTGCGGCTTCGATACTTGACGCGCAGTGATGTTACGTCACCTTTTTCGTGACGTGACGTCTGGCTTACGTAAACGTCAAAGTGATGTTGTAAACGCGGCGGAACCGCAGCACCTGTAGGCCATGACTCAGGTGAAGAAAGACGCAACCATGACCGAAGAACTGATGACCATCCGCGAGATGTGCGATGCGTTCGGTGTGACCCCGCGCACGCTGCGGTTCTATGAATCCAAGGAGCTTCTTTTCCCGATCCGCGAAGGCCAGAAGCGGCTTTTCACCCGGCGCGACCGGGCGCGGCTGAAACTGATCCTGCGCGGCAAGCGCTTCGGCTTCAGCCTTGAAGAGATCCGCCAGCTTCTGGACCTCTACCATGTGGGCGACCAGCAGCGCACGCAGCTGCAGCGCGCCTATGACGTGGCGCTGGAGCGGCTGGCCGACATGGAACGCCAGCGCGCCGAACTGGACGAGGCGATCGCGGATCTGAAGGAACAGCTCAAATGGGGCGAACAGATGCTCGCCTCGATGGAGGAAACGAAGAAGGCGGCCGAATAGGTCACCCTTGCGACCGCCCGAAACGCAATCCCCGAAACGCAATCAACGTCACGGAGAGACGCCAATGCCCAGCTACACAGCCCCGACCAAGGATCTGCAGTTCGTTCTGCACGAGGTTCTCAAGGTGACCGAGGCCGACATCCCCGGCTATGGGGAACTGGAGCCCGATTTCACCAACGCCATCCTCGAAGAGGCCGGCAAGATCGCATCCGAGGTCATGGCGCCCCTGAACGTGGTCGGCGACCGCGAGGGCTGCCGGCTCGAGAACGGCGTGGTGCGCACGCCGCCGGGGTTCAAGGAGGCGTTCGAACAGATCAAGGAGGGCGGCTGGCCGGGGCTCGACATGCCCGAGGAATATGGCGGGCAGAACATGCCCTATGTGATCGGCACCGCCGTCGGCGAGATGTTCAGTGCCGCGAACCATTCGCTGACCATGTATCAGGGCCTGACCCACGGCGCGGCCTCGACCATCCTGGCGCATGGCACCGAAGAGCAGAAAAACACCTGGCTGCCCAAGATGGTGTCCTGCGAATGGACCGGCACCATGAACCTGACCGAACCCCATTGCGGCACCGACCTCGGCCTCATGCGCACCAAGGCCGAGCCGCAGGCGGATGGCAGCTATCGCATCACCGGGCAGAAGATCTTCATCTCCTCCGGCGAACACGACATGGCCGAGAACATCGTCCATCTCGTTCTGGCCAAGATCCCCGGCGGCCCCGAGGGCATCAAGGGCGTGTCGCTGTTCATCGTGCCCAAGTTCCTCGTCAATCCCGACGGCACGCTGGGCGAACGCAACGGCGTCTCGGTCGGCAAGATCGAGGAAAAGATGGGCATCCACGGCAACTCGACCTGCGTGATGAACTATGACGGCGCGGTGGGTTGGCTGCTGGGCCAGGAACACAAGGGCATGCGGGCGATGTTCACGATGATGAACGAAGCCCGGATCGGCGTCGGCATGCAGGGCCTGAGCCAGGCAGAAGTGGCCTATCAGAACGCGCTGGCCTATGCCCGTGACCGCCTGCAGGGCCGCGCGGTCACGGGGCCCAAGAACCCCGACGGGCCGGCCGATCCGTTGATCGTGCACCCCGACGTGCGACGCATGCTGATGAACCAGAAGAGCTTTACCGAGGGCGCGCGCGCGTTCCTGCTGTGGGGCTCGACGCTCATCGACCGCCACGTTCGCGGCGGAGACGAGGCCGCGAACGGACTGATCTCGCTGCTGACGCCGGTCATCAAGGGCTTTCTCACCGACGAGGGCTTCGACCTGACCGTGCAGGCCCAGCAGATCTATGGCGGGCACGGCTATATCGAGGAATGGGGCATGTCGCAGTTCGTGCGCGACGCCCGGATCGCCATGATCTATGAAGGCGCCAACGGCGTGCAGGCGCTGGACCTGGTGGGCCGCAAGCTGGCCCAGGACGGCGGCAAGCATGTGATGGCCTTCTTTGACCTGGTGAAATCCTTCATCAAGGAAAACGCCGGGCAGGACGAAGCCTATGACCGCGACTTTATCGAGCCGCTCAAGGCGGCGTCCAAGGATCTGCAGGCGGCGGGGATGTATTTCATGGCCGAAGGCATGAAGAACCCCGACAACGCGCTGGCGGGATCCTATGACTTCATGCACATGTTCGGTCATGTCTGCCTGGGGCTGATGTGGGCGCAGATGGCCAAGGCCGCGCGCGCCGCGCTCGAGTGCGGCGCCTCTGACGCGGCGTTCTACGAGACAAAGCTGGCCACCGGGCGCTACTACATGGCACGCCGGCTGCCGGCAACGGCCATGCACCTGGCCCGCATCCAGAGCGGCGCCGACCCGGTGATGGCGCTGGACGCCGACAACTTCTGAGCGGTGAGGGCGGGCCCCGCGCCCGCCCTGCCCGCCATCCCGACCTGCGAGGAGACATGCCCAAACGCTTTCGCCTGACCCGCCGCTTTCCCATCGCCATGACCGAAGACGGCTATCGCCGGCTTCGCCGTTTCGCGCAGGAGGCGGGGCTGGACGAAGGCGAGGCACTGTCCTTTCTGTTCGAACATTTCGACAGCGTCACCGACCACGAAAACCTGACCCACCGCCTGCGGCTGTTCAATTCCGAACTCGAGGACCGCAAGCGCTGAGACGCCCCGGGAGGAGGAGCCCATGTCCGAGATATTCCCCAGAAACTCCGCCTGGATGACCGACGAGCACCGGATGCTCGCCGAGATGACGGCTCAGTTCATCAACACCGAATGGGCACCGCATTTCGAGCGCTGGCGCAAGCAGGGCCAGATGGACCGCGAGATCTGGAACCAGGCGGGCGAGCTGGGCCTGCTGTGCCCGTCGATCCCCGAGGAATACGGCGGCGCCGGCGGCGATTTCGGCCACGAGGCGGTGATCATGATGGAGGCACCGCGCGCCAATATTGCCAGTTGGGGCAACCCGATCCATTCCGGCATCGCGGCGCATTACATCCTGGCCTATGGCACCGAAGAGCAGAAGAGGCGCTGGCTGCCCAAGATGGTTACGGGTGAGATGGTGGCGGCGCTGGCCATGACCGAACCCTCGGGCGGCTCGGACGTGCAGGCGATCAAGACCCGCGCGATCAAGGAAGGCAACGCCTACCGGCTGAGCGGACAGAAAACCTTCATCTCGAACGGCCAGCACGCCGATCTCATCATCGTCGCCGCCAAGACCGACCCCAGCCAAGGCGCCAGGGGCACGACGCTGGTGGTGGTCGAGACGGCCAATGCCGAGGGCTTCTCTCGCGGGCGGAACCTGGAAAAGGTGGGCCTGCACGCGGCGGATACGTCGGAACTGTTCTTCGACAACGTGGAAATCCCGCCCGAGAACATCCTGGGCGGGGTCGAGGGCCAGGGCTTCTACCAGATGATGCAGCAGCTGCCGCAGGAGCGTCTGATCATCGCCTGCGGCGCGGTCGGCGCGATGGAGGGCGCAGTGGAACGCACCATCGACTACTGCAAGGAACGCGAAGCCTTCGGCGGCCCGCTGACGCAGTTCCAGAACACGCGCTTCAAGCTGGCCGAATGCGTGACGCGGACCAAGGTGGCGCGCGCCTTTGTGGACGAATGCATCAGCGAACACCTGCGGGGCGAGCTGTCCGTCGAAAAGGCGGCGATGGCGAAATACTGGACCACCGACACCCAGTGCGAGGTGATCGACGACTGCGTCCAGCTGCATGGCGGCTACGGCTACATGCAGGAATATGCCGTGGCCGAGATGTGGGCCGACGCCCGCGTCCAGCGCATCTACGGCGGCACCAACGAGATCATGAAGGAACTGATTGCGAGGGCGCTGTGACACCGCTGACCTTGGCGCCCGCTTCAGGCTTCGGGAGCCTCCGGCGGGAGTATTTGGAGCAAGATGAAGCAACCTGGCGGGTCACCCTGCCCCGCGTTGCCTCAGGGCTGCGGGACGCGGCGGGACAGGGCTTCACCTTGCGCGGTCATCGGCTCTCCAGCCTGTACCGCGCTCCGACCGTAGATCGTTCAAAGTTAATGTTTGGTAACCGGAACTTCATCTTGCGAGAAATACTCCACGGGGGTGCGGGGGTGTGAAACCCCCGCTCCGACAGAAGCCAAAGGGAGGCAACCCATGACGATCAAGCTCTACTGCTTCGGCGAAAGCGGAAATTCCTACAAGGCGGCATTGGCGTTGCAACTGAGCGGACTGGAATGGGAGCCAGTCTTTGTCGATTTCTTCAACGGCGAAACCCGCAGCCCGGAATACCGTGAGAAGGTCAACGAACTGGGAGAGGCCCCGGTGCTGGTGGACGGCGACTTCCGGATCAGCCAGTCCGGCGCGATTCAGGCCTACGTGACCGAGAAATCCGGCAAGTTCGGCGGCGCCACGCGGGAAGAAAACTACGGGGTTCTGCGCTGGGTTCTGTGGGACAACCACAAGCTCAGCTCGATGGCCGGCATGACCCGGTTCCTGATGAACTTTCTGCCCGAGGACAAGCGCCCCGAGCAGGTAATCGCGTTCAATCAGGGGCGCCTCAAGGCGGCTTACGAAATCCTGAACAGCCATCTCGAGGGCCGCGACTGGATAGTGGGCGACGGCATCACCAACGCCGATCTCAGCTGCTGCGGCTATCTCTACTACCCCGAGCCTTTCGGCTTTGATCGCGCCGAATGGCCCAATATCGACGCCTGGCTGACCCGCATCAGCGAACAGCCCGGCTGGAAACATCCCTATGACCTGATGCCCGGCAATCCGTCGGACCGAACGTAAGGAGAGCATCATGACAGACGCCTATATCTACGACGCGCTGCGCACGCCCCGCGGCAAGGGCCGCAAGGACGGCAGCCTGCACGAGGTGACCGCCGCACGCCTGTCGGCCGTCACACTGAACGCGGTCAAAGAGCGCAACAACCTCGATGGCCACGCGGTCGAGGACGTGGTCTGGGGCAACGTGACCCCGATCGGAGAACAGGGCGCGTGTCTGGCGCGGACGGCCGTTCTGGCCTCGGATCTGGACGAATCCATTCCGGGCCTTTCGATCAACCGCTTCTGCGCCTCGGGGCTGGAGGCGGTGAACCTGGCCGCCAACCAGGTGCGCGGCGGCGCGGGTGACGCCTATATCGCCGGCGGCGTGGAGATGATGAGCCGCGTGCCGATGGGCTCGGATGGGGGGGCGATCGCCGCCGATCCCAGCCTGGCGATCGACAACTATTTCGTGCCCCAGGGGATCGGCGCCGACATCATCGCCACGAAATACGGCATCACCCGGGACGAGGCCGACGCCTTTGCCGTGGAGTCCCAGAAACGCGCCAAGAAGGCCTGGGACGAGGGCCGTTTCGCCAGGTCGATCATCACCGTGCGCGACCAGAACGGCCTGCCGATCCTGGATCATGACGAATACATGCGCCCCGAAACAGACATGCAGACGCTGGGTGCCTTGAACCCGTCCTTCCAGCAGATCGGCGAGGTGATGCCCGGCTTTGACAACGTGGCGATCCTGAAATACCCCGAACTGGAGCGGATCAACCACATCCACCATGCCGGCAACTCCTCGGGCATCGTGGACGGCGCCGCCGCCATGCTGATCGGCAACGAGGAATTCGGCAAGAAATACGGGCTGAAACCCCGCGCCCGCATCCGCGCCACCGCCAAGATCGGCACCGACCCCACCATCATGCTGACCGGTCCCGTGCCGGTGACCGAAAAGATCCTGCGGGAAAACGGCATGGAGATCGGCGATATCGACCTGTTCGAGGTCAACGAGGCCTTCGCCGCCGTCGTGCTGCTGTTCCTCAAGTCCTTCGACGTGGATCCGGCCAAGGTGAACGTGAACGGCGGCGCGATCGCCATGGGCCACCCGCTGGGCGCCACGGGGGCGATGATCATCGGCACCCTGCTGGACGAGCTGGAGCGTCAGGACAAGGAAACCGGCCTGGCAACGCTGTGCATCGGCTCGGGCATGGGCGCGGCCACGATCATCGAGCGCGTCTGATGCCGAAGCTCGACCTGTCGCAGACCCCCTTCCGCACCGGCTCGGGCTATCCGGGCCGGCTGGCGGAGGAGGTCGTCGGCCGCTCGTCGCAGCGGCTGGGCGATGCGGGGGGCCTGACCCAGTTCGGCGCGAACCTCGTCCGGCTGGAGCCCGGCGCGAAAAGTTCACTGCGCCACTGGCACGAGCAGCAGGACGAGTTCGTGATGGTCACTGAAGGCGTCTGCACCCTGATCGACGACGATGGCGAACATCAGATGCACCCCGGCGACTGCGCCGCCTTTCCGGCGGGCGATCCCAACGGGCACCATCTGGTGAACCGGACCGACGCGCCGGCCGCCTTCCTCGTGATCGGCACGCGGACCCCGACCGAGACCGCGCATTACAGCGACATTGACATGAAGGTGGTGCAGGACGCCACCGGATCGAAATTCACCCGCAAGGACGGCAGCCCGCTGACGGCTGACCAGATCGGAGAAACCAAACATGGCTGATTTCACAATGACCAAGGGCGACGACGGCGTCGCCATCATCACCTGGGACGTGCCCGGCAAGTCGATGAACGTGATGCGCTTCGACGGAATGCGCGAACTGAACGCGCTGATCGACGAGGCGCTGGCCGATGACAGCGTGAAGGGCATCGTCATCACCAGCGGCAAAGAGGGCTCCTTTGCCGGCGGCATGGACCTGACCCAGCTCGCCGTGATCCGCGACCAGGCCGGCGACGACCCGGCGGCGGCGCTCTTTGACTTCACGATGCAGGGCCACCAGATGCTGCGCAAGATCGAGCTCGCCGGCATGGACCCCAAGACCAAGAAGGGCGGCAAGCCGATCGCCGCGGCCCTGCCCGGCACCGCCGCCGGCATCGGGCTGGAACTGCCGCTGGCCTGCCACCGCATTTTTGCCGCCAACAACCCCAAGGCGCGAATCGGCCTGCCCGAGATCCTCGTGGGCCTCTTCCCCGGCGGTGGCGGCACCACCCGTCTGGTGCGCAAGCTGGGCGCGATGGCCGCCGCGCCGCTGCTGCTGGAAGGCAAGATGATGACGCCCGAAAAGGCCAAGGCCGCCGGCGTGATCGACGAGGTGGTTGACGATCCCGTGGCCGCCGCCCGCGAATGGGTGCTGAACGCCAAGGATTCCGATCTGGTCAAGCCGTGGGATGCCAAGGGCTACAAGATGCCCGGCGGCGCGCCCTACCACCCGGCGGGCTTCATGACCTTCGTCGGCGCCAACGTCATGGTCAACGGCAAGACCAAGGGCGCCTACCCCGCGCCCAAGGCGCTCTTGAGCGCGGTCTATGAAGGCGCGCTGGTGGATTTCGACACCGCGCTGCGGATCGAGGCGCGCTGGTTCACCAACCTGCTAATGAACCCGTCGTCGTCGGCCATGGTGCGGTCGCTCTTCGTCAACAAAGAGGCGCTGGAGAAAGGCGCCGTCCGTCCCGCAGGCATTCCCGACCAGCGGGTCAAGAAGCTGGGCGTTCTGGGCGCGGGCATGATGGGCGCCGGCATCGCCCTGGTCAGCGCGCAGGCGGGGATCGAGGTTGTCCTGATCGACCGCGACCAGCAAAGCGCCGACCGCGGCAAGGCCTATACCGAGGCTTACCTCGACAAGGGCATGAAGCGCGGCAAGGTCACCGCGGAAAAGAAAGAGGCGATGCTGAACCTCATCACCGCGACCCCGGATCTGGAGCGGCTGGAAGGCTGCGACCTGATCATCGAAGCGGTGTTCGAAGATCCCGCCGTCAAGGCCGACATGACCCGAAAGGTCGAGGCGATCATCCCCGAGGACTGCATCTTTGCCTCCAACACCTCGACCCTGCCGATCACCGAACTGGCCAAGGCATCCAAGCGCCCCGATCAGTTCATCGGCATCCACTTCTTCTCGCCCGTTGAAAAGATGGCGTTGGTCGAGATCATCAAGGGCCGCGAAACCGGCGACCGGGCCGTGGCCAAGGCGCTGGACTATGTCCGCCAGATCCGCAAGACCCCGATCGTGGTGAACGACGCGCGGTTCTTCTACGCCAACCGCTGCATCATCCCGTATATCAACGAGGGGCTGCGAATGGTCACCGAGGGCGTGAAGATGCCGCTCATTGACCACGCCGCCGAGCAGTTGGGATTCCCGGTGGGTCCGATCCAGCTGAACGACGAGACCTCGATCGACCTGGGTGCCAAGATCGCGCGCGCGACCAAGGCGGCGATGGGGGATGCCTATCCCGAAAGCCCCGCCGACGACCTGATCTTCTGGATGGAGGAAATCGGGCGGCTGGGCCGCAAGGCCAAGGCCGGGTTCTTCGAGTATGACGAAAAGGGCAAGCGCTTGGGCTACTGGCACGGGATCGAAGAGAAATACCCGCTGGCCGCAGAACAGCCCAGCCTGCGCGAGGTGCAGGACCGGCTGATGTTCGCGCAGGTGCTGGAAGCGGTGCGCGCGCTCGAGGAAGGCGTGCTGATGGACATCCGCGAAGGCGACGTGGGCGCGATCCTGGGCTGGGGCTTTGCGCCCTGGTCGGGCGGGCCGTTCAGCTGGCTCGACATCGTCGGTGCGGCCTATGCCGCCGAGCGCTGCGACCAGCTCGAGGCGAAATATGGCGAGCGGTTCAAGTGCCCCGCCCTGCTGCGCGAGATGGCGGAGAAGGGCCAGACCTTCTACGGCCGCTTCGGCGAACAGGCCAAGGCCGCCTGACCCGGTCAGGCAGATCCCCGAAACGCAGCGAGGCGCCCCGCGGGGCGCCTCTGTTCGTGTCGTGCCGGTAACGGGCCATCCGGTCAGGCCGGAACCCCGGCCGCCTCGCGGCTGCGTCTGGCCACCTCGGCCAGCTCCTCGGGGTCGCAGACCAGCGCCTTCACGTCGTCGTCCACTATCAGGCAACGCACCAGATAGGTCGCGGGGCGCGCGCCGATGACCTCATAGAGCGGCGCGGCGATCGTCTCGGTGCCGCTGGCCAGAAGGTCGCGCGGGCAAGGGCAATAGGCCAGCAACCCGCCTTCGACATAGATCACCTGGTCTTCGGCAAAAGCCAGCGTGGTGACGCCGATTTCCTCGTCCGGTTCACCGCCATGGATGCCGCGGAACCCGCACAGCGTGTGGGCGGGGATCACCACGAAGGGATCGTCCAGAATGTCCTGAACCGTGTCGCTTTCGACCATGATCCCCTGCTCGGGCATCAGTTGCAGTTCGGCATCGTTGCCCAGCGCATCCTTCGGGATGACCACGGGGCGCAGCGTGCTTCCCTCGGCCAGACGGAAGGTTTCGCGCTGGATGTCGCGGACCGGCTGAAACCCGTTGTCGAAGGTCAGAACCCTGTCGCCCACCCGCAGCGCCGCCGCCCGGCGCCAGCCGTGATCGGTCGCAACGGCCATGTCCGACATGATCCCGGCCCGCCCGGTGATCATCATCCCCTGCATCACGCCTTCGGCATCCTCGATATCCGCCGACGGCTTCTGGCCGATCATTTCCATCCAGCCGAACATGCCCGGACCTCCTGCCTCCTGCAGTATCGGGGCGCGACCGGGCGCCCCTCCTCCAGGCCATTCAACCCGATTCGATGGCCCCCCGAAGGCCGGCAAAAGGGCGAAATTGTGACATAGCCGTGGCGAGACCGCACAATTGATCGCAGCGGGCGCATTTGTGCCAAAACCGGCAACAATCGGCCGGTCCCCGGCCCCGTCGGTCCTGCCCGGCCCACCCCGTTTCCTCAGCCAAAACGATAGCCGAACCGCGCGATGTCCTCGGCGCAGTCCTCGGCCACGATCGCCGCGGTCCGTTCGTCGTAATAGTCGCGCCAGTCCCGCCCCCGGTCGGACGCGTTCGCGCGCCCCAGCGTCAGCGCAAACCCGAGATGCCGGAAGAGCGGCGCGGCGTCTTCGTCGAAATGTTCGATGCGGATGAAGGCCGCACACTGCTCGCGCCCGTCCGACCGGCGCATGTAGGCGCCGGCGGGCATGGCACGAAACGCCGCGCGGATCTGCGGGTGCGACAGGAAGGCGGCGAAATCCAGCGCCTTTGCCAGACCGACCGCCGGGTGGTCAAATTCCTGCCCGCGCAGCCAGTGGTAATAGCTCACCGCCCGGTCCCACGGATTGCGGACCAAGGTAAAGGCGAACAGGCCGTCCAGCACCGCGTCGGGAACCAGCCCTTCGATGTCCGAGAGGGTGGAGTGTTTCCACAGCCGCCCGCGTGCCCGCGCCCCCCGCAGCCGGCGGCGGCGCTTGCGGGACTTGGGGGTGTCGCCCAACATGATGTCGTCCTTCATCGCCCGCGCCTCGAGCGCCAGAGCCAGCGAGGTGCCCCCCGTTTTCGGGATGTGGATGAAGACGTAACCGCGCCCAGGACTGAGGATCATGGGCCGCAGGCTAGCCCAGCGCAGGGCGCGGTTCCAGATGCGCCGCGCCCGCACGGGCGCGGATTTGTCGCGGGATACGATCGGCTCTTTTCAAACAGGTTGGCGCTGCGCAATATGCGCTTCCGTCGCGACACGCACGCAGATGCAAGGGAGGAGAACCAGGGAGGAGAACCAATGGGCTGGATGGCGGACGAAACCGGTCTGGACAAGAACGCGGCCAACTACGTGCCGCTCACGCCCCTGTCGTTTCTGAAACGCGCGGCCTGCGTGTTTCCGAACGACCTTGCCGTGGTCTATGGGGACCACCGCAAGAGCTATTCCGAATATCACGACCGATGCACCCGGCTGGCCTCGGCGCTGGCGGCGATGGGGGTGAAGCCGGGCGAGGTGGTGGCCACCATCCTGCCCAACGTCCCCGCCCAGGCCGAAGCGCATTTCGGCGTGCCCGCCTGCGGGGCGGTGCTGAACACGATCAACATCCGGCTGGACGTGGACACGGTGTCCTACATCTTCGGCCATGGCGAGGCCAGGGTGGCGCTGGTCGATACCCAGTTCCTCGGCCTTGCCGAGGCGGCGATCGAGGCGATGGAGGGCGACGGCCCGCACATCATCGAGGTGCCCGATCCGGCGCACGGCTACCCCGCCAGCGGGAAATATCCCACCTACGAAGACGTGCTGGCACAGGCGGACCCGGATTTCGACTGGATCATGCCGCAGGACGAATGGGAAAGCCTTGCGCTGAACTATACCTCCGGCACGACGGGCCGGCCCAAGGGCGTGGTTTATCACCATCGCGGGGCGTATCTGTTGTGCTTTGGCACCGTGGTCAGCTGGCGCATGACGCTACGGCCGGTCTATCTGACCATCGTGCCGCTGTTTCACTGCAACGGCTGGAACCACACCTGGCTGATGCCGATGATGGGCGGCACGCTGGTCTGCCTGCGCGACATCACCGCCAAGGGCATCTATGACGCCATCGCCGACGAAGGCGTGACCCATTTCGGCGGCGCGCCGATCGTGCTGAACATGATCGTCAACGCCCGCGACGACGAACGCCGCCCCTTCGACCATGTGGTCGAGGTCTTCACCGCCGGCGCCCCGCCGCCCGCCGCGACGCTCGCCGCGATCGAGCCCCTGGGCTTCAACGTCACACAGGTCTATGGCCTGACCGAAACCTTCGGCCATGTCACCGAATGCCTCTGGCGGCCGGAATGGGACGACCTGCCCGACGAGGAACGCTATGCCATCAAGGCCCGCACCGGGGTTCTCATGCCGATGATGGAACATATCACGGTGATGGACGAGAACATGAACGAGGTGCCCTGGGACGGCCACACCACCGGCGAGATCATGATCCGCGGCAATTCGGTGATGAAGGGTTACCTCAAGAACCCCGAGGCCACGGCCGAGGCCTTTGCGGGGGGCTATTTCCATTCCGGCGACGTCGCTTTCATGCACGAGGACGGCTATATCAAGATCACCGACCGGGCCAAGGACGTGATCATTTCGGGCGGCGAGAACATCAGTTCGGTCGAGGTCGAGGGCGTGCTGATGAAGCACCCGGCCGTTCTGCTCTGCGCGGTGGTGGCGAAACCGGACGAGAAATGGGGCGAGGTGCCCTGCGCCTTTGTCGAGCTGAAGGAGGGCCAAAGCGTCAGCGAAGAGGAGCTGATCGCCTTTTCCCGCCAAACGCTCGCCGGGTTCAAGGCGCCCAAGAAAGTGGTGTTCCGCGAATTGCCCAAGACCTCGACCGGCAAGATCCAGAAATTCCGGCTGCGCGAAGTCGCCAAGTCCTTGTGACGCAAGGGCACTGCCGGCTTTTTTTCGACACCCTCTTGCCAGGCGCAATCATATTCCCATATTGGAATGCGATTGCGCCGACGAGGGCGCGCAACATGCGAGAGGATGTTTCGATGACCGTCAACCAAGCCGTCACCGCCTTTGCGGGATTCATGGTTCTTCTGTCCGTGGTTCTGACCGTCTATGTGTCGCCGCTGTTCGTGTGGCTGACCGTGTTCGTCGGCGCCAACCTGTTCCAGTCGGCCTTTACCGGGTTCTGCCCGGCGGCCAGCTTCTTCCGGATGCTGGGGTTCAAGTCCGCCTGATACCGTCTCCTCCTCCCCTATCGCGGCACCGACGCCCGCGGCCGAACCGTTTGCCGCCGGCGCCGGTGCCGTGCTAGTTTGCCGGCAAGACAGGCAGAACCTTTTCCGGCAGACTCAATGACCGCGCTGACCAGGTATCAACGCATCGAAGCGTCCGGTTTGTGGCGCCCCACACCCGAGGACCAGCGGCGCGAGGTCATCGTTTCCATCGGCGACGCGACGCTCACCATTTCCGACATGAACGACCGGGCGCTGAGTCACTGGTCGCTGGCCGCGATTCAGCGGGCCAATCCTGACGAATTGCCGGCGATCTTTCACCCCGACGGCGATCCGGGCGAGACGCTCGAATTGGACGAGCGCGAGTCGGAGATGATCGAAGCGATCGAGTATCTCCGTCACGCGGTCGAGCGCACGCGGCCACATCCGGGCCGGCTGCGCGGGGGGCTGGTGCTGCTGGTCATGGCGGTTTTCATCGCGCTGATGGTGTTCTGGTTGCCCGGCGCGATGCGGCGCCATGCGGTCAATGTGGTGCCGCAGATCCAGCGCCAGGAGATCGGCCAGGCGATTCTCTCCCGGATCGGCCGTGTTGCCGGTCCGCCCTGCCGCACCCCCGAATCGGAGGCCGTGCTGGACCGGCTGGCCCGACGCATCGGCGTAGCGCGACTGGTGGTGCTGCGGGACGGCGTCGCTGACAGCCTGCTGTTGCCCGGTGGAATTGCCGTGGTGAACCGCAAGCTGGTCGAGGATTACGAGGATCCTTCGGTCATGGCGGGATATGTCCTGGTCGAGCGCGCCCGGGCCGGGCTGCAGGATCCGCTGGACGCGATGCTGAAGAACCTGGGGATTGGCGCCACAGTGCGGTTGCTGACCACGGGCGCGCTGTCCCCGGAGATGCTGGTTTCCCATGCCGAAGACCTGCTGGCCCGCCCCCGCCCCGCGCCGCCGCCTGAGGAGGCGGTTCTGGCGATGTTCGCACGGATGGAAGTGTCATCCCGGCCCTATGCCTATGCCGTGGACAGGACCGGCGAGACCGTCCTGGGGCTGATCGAGGCCGACCCGATGGCGGGCCGGGACCTGGAGCCGTTGTTGCCGGACCGGGACTGGGTCTTGTTGCAGAACATCTGCGCCGGATAGCAGGGGGCGAAGCCTGTCAAACGAACCGGGCGGTGATCCGGCGGTTTTCGGATTGGCTGCGCCAATCCGACCGGCCGGGGGCTCTGCCCCCGGACCCCCGGAGTATTTTCGGCAAGATGAAGAAGCGCCCGCGGGTCTGTCGGATGGCGCGGATTGCGTGGGAGCGGGCAATAGATCCAGACCCGCGCGGCAAGCGCAGGCGGCTCAGCGTCCGCCACCCTCCCCGGCCGGGCCTTTCGCGGATGGCGAGGCCGGGGCCGACCGGGTGGAAATCCGGAAACGCAGAGGTGGTTCGGCTTCGGCCGGTGAAACCAGCACGCTGTCGGGCAGTGTAACGGCATGTGCCTTGATCGGCTTGCGGATCAGCCGCCGTGGCACCGTGCGGGTCCAGATCAGATCGGTCTGCGCATCGCCCTGCGCCGCACCCTTGCCGCGGCGCGTGTTGTAGCGGTCGTCCCCGCGATCCACGCGCCGGAATCCCCGTGGTATGACGGCGGATGCGGAGATCCGGCTGGGGCGCGCGGTGCGCTCGGCCCGGTGCGGGTTCAAACGGCCATCCTTCCAGACCGGGCGATAGCCCTTGGGCACCGAAACATTGGTCGTGTTCTGGCGGTTCTCGTAGACGTGGCGGGGAATGATCCTCGTGTCGGGCGCCAGAGCGACCGCGCCCCGGCGCGTTGCGGCCTGCGACGGGACCGGGGGCACCTGTTGCGGACCACAGCGGGCGCCTTCGTTGATGAACTGCTGGCTGAAGGGCGAGGCGTTCGGGCACACCACCTTGGGCGGTGTGGCCGTTCGGGACCTGCGGGGAGCGATGACCGGAGCGGTCTTGTTCGGCTGCGGATTCTCCCACACTGTCGGCTCGGGCGCCGGCGAGGGCACGCGGCGGGGTGTCGCGGGCGCCTTCGCGACCTTGACCGCGGCTCGCCCCCTGGGCGGCGTCCGGGCCGGGCCATCATCCTTGGGGGAATTGACGAACACCGTCGGTGCCGGCGCGGGCGAAGGCACGCGCGGCCGGGTCCGGGCTGCGGGCTTGTCCGCAGACGCCCGAGCGACCGACGACGCCTGTCCCGGTTTGGCCGCCGGAGCGTCTGCAACGACGGTGGGCGCGGGCGCTGCTGCCGGCTTTGCGTCCACCCGATCGGCCGGCGCCAGGGTGATGAGCGTGGACGGCCTGGTCGCTCGGGGCACAGGTGGCGCGCTGGTGGCACCGGCGACCTGCGTCGGCTTGTATCCGCACAGCTGCTTGCGGTCGCGGGTCACGCGGGGCACCCAGGTGACGTTGCCGTTGACGCCCGCACGGATGTAGATGCAGCCGCGGCTGTCCACATATTGCTTGCCCTTGAAGGACGCCGGCGGAAATTCGGCGGGCGGCCGCGCCTCGCGCAGGGTCTGGGCGTTTGACGAGGCCATCGCGATGGACCCCAACATGATGGCCAGCGCAACAATCCTCGTAGGTCTCATCAACATCCCCCACAACATTTTGTGGCAGGATGCCGCGATTCACCCTTCGAGTCCAGCGCGCAGTTCGTCAGAGCGTCCCGAAGATCCGGTCACCCGCATCGCCCAGCCCGGGCAGGATATAGCCCTTGTCGTTCAACTGCCGATCAATCGAAGCCGTAACGATTTCCACGTCCGGGTGCGCCTTGTACATCGTGTCCACGCCTTCGGGCGCGGCCAGAAGGCAGAGGAACCGGATCTGCCGCGCGCCGGCCTCTTTCAGCATGTCCACGGCGGCAACCGAGGAATTGCCGGTGGCCAGCATCGGATCGACCATGATCACCAGCCGCTCGTCCAGCCGGTTGGGCACCTTGAAGTAGTATTTCACGGGCTTCAGCGTCTCTTCGTCCCGGTAGAGCCCGACGAAGCCCACACGCGCCTGCGGCAGCACCTCCAGCGCGCCGTCCAGCATCCCGTTGCCTGCCCGCAGGATCGAGATCACCGCCGGGTTGGGGCCGGCCAGAACGGGCGCCTCCATCGGCTCGAGCATGGTTTCGATATGCGCGGTGGTCAGCGGCATGTCGCGCGTGATTTCGTAGGTCAGCAACAGCGTGATTTCGCGCAAGAGCTGGCGAAACAGCGCCGACGGCGTTTCCTTCTGACGCATCAGCGTCAGCTTGTGCTGGACCAGAGGATGATCGACGACGGTGACGTTTCCAGACATGGGGGCCTCGTGACTTGTGCTGCCCCTTCATGGATCACCGGGGCTGCATCTGCAAGAACGGTCTGACGGTTTTCGGCCCCACGACACCGGCCGCGGCGCGCAATCGGCGGGCGGAAGGTCAGGCCGTGGTGCGGGTGGTGGGAGTCGAACCCACACTCCTTTCGGAAAGGGTGTTTGAGACCCTCGCGTCTACCATTCCGCCACACCCGCACGGTATCGCCCCTCTGGGCCGCATCGGAACGGACACTAACCGATTAGCGCCCCCTCGCGCCGAGGTCCAGAGGCAAAACGGCACCGCCGGGCAAAGCGCGGTTGACCTGCCCGCCCTCGCGTGGTTTGCCCTCATTGCCGCGCCGGGGCGGCCACGGACAGCATCGCATGATAAGACGTCTCTACGACACCACCATGGCCTATGCCGACCACCCCAACGCAATGTGGGTGCTGTTCGTCGTGGCCTTTGTCGAAAGCTCGTTCTTTCCGATTCCGCCCGACACGCTGATGATCCCGATGATTCTGGCCCATCCCAAAAACGCCTGGCGCGTGGCCACCGTAGCGCTGGCGGGTTCGGTCCTTGGGGGCATGCTGGGCTATGCCATCGGATATTTCGCCTATGAAAGCATCGGCGCCCCGATCCTGACCGCGATGGGCAAGGCCGACGCAATGGCGGAGTTCAACCAGCGGTTCAACGATTTCGGATTCTGGGCGGTGCTGACCGCGGGAGTGACGCCGTTTCCCTACAAGGTCATCACCATCATGTCCGGCTGGACCGCGATGCCGCTGCCGACCTTCGTCGCCACTTCGATTCTCGCCCGTGCGCTGCGGTTCTTCGTGGTGGCCGCGCTGCTGCGCATTTTCGGCGCGCCGATCCGGGATTTCATCGAACACCGGCTGGGCCTTGTGTTCACCGTCTTCATCGTGCTGCTGATCGGCAGCTTCTTTCTGGTCAAATACCTGTGAGGACGCCATGCCTCTGAGCCGCAACTTTCTGATCCTTGCCGCGGCGGGCGGCTCGGCCGCATTGCTGCTGGGGGCGTTCGGGTTCCAGTATCTGGGCGGGATGGCGCCCTGCAAGCTGTGCCTGTGGCAACGCTGGCCGCATGGCGCAGCGATCCTGATCGGGGGGATCGCGCTGATGATCCCCGGTCGCGGCCTGCCCCTTCTGGGCGCGCTGGCCGCGCTGACGACCGCCGGGATCGGCGTCTACCACGCCGGTGTCGAACAGCACTGGTGGGAGGGGCCAAGGATCTGCACCACCGGTCCGGTCGGGGGGCTTAGCCCCGAACAGCTGTTGGAGCAGATCATGTCGGCCCCGCTGGTGCGCTGCGACGAGATACCGTGGGAAATGTTCGGGCTGAGCATGGCGGCCTGGAACGCGGTGGCCTCGGCGGGCCTGGCCGTTCTGTGGCTGATGGCGGCGGCGCGGTCGGTTCGCGACTGAATCCCGACACGGGGTGCCGCGATCGGAACGAAAGGCATGGGCGTGGCAAGACTGCCTCTTGCCTTTCCGGCGCTCCGGCCTCTTGATGGCAAGAACCTGGCGGGGGCTTTGGCGATGAACTCTGTGAATTCATTGTGCCGCACTGCGCTGGTCTGGATTGCCGCCGGGATGGTCGCCTGTGCGCCGTCGGCCAGCGCAGAGGAGGTGACCGGCTCCAGTTCCGCCGAACTGGCCGAGCGCAACGCCGACCTGCCCCATCCCGCCGCCCGCTTCGGGTTTGGGCAGGGATCGTTCATCGCCGCGCCGATCCCGTTCAAGAGCCCGCTGATCGGCAACGGATTGGCCCTTGGCGGCGGTTATGTGTTCCGCTCGGACGAGGAGTCGAAGTCGTCCCATCTCGCGCTGGGGGTTTCAAGACCGACAATGGCAGTTTCGGCTATGGCATTTCGACATCGGTCGCGCTGGTCTCGAACCGCTGGCAGGCCAGCCTGTTTCTGGGCCACGCTGACCTGAGCCATGACGTCTACACGAGACTTGGGCCACTGGCGATCCGCCAAACCGGCGAGATTGCCAATCTGGAACTGCGATACGGTTTTTCGCCCGACATCTCTCTGGGCATCACCGCGCGTTATCTGGACACGACCATCACCACCGATCTGGGCGGACTGCTGCCGCCCGAGTTGCAGCCCGACGCGAATCTCAAGCTGGGCACGCTGGGCGCGGTGGCGGAATGGGGCACGCGCGACGACACCGATTACCCCACCAAAGGCAGCCGGATAGTCGCGACCGCGTTCCGCGGCCAGACGCTGGACGGGCCGGACCGCAGCTATGCCAAGGGGTTCGTCAACGCCGACGCCTTCGTGCCGTTGTGGCACGACGCGGTGCTGGCCGCCCGCGCCTCGGTCTGCGCCGCCTCGGACCGGGCGCCGTTCTTTGACAGCTGCGCGCTGGGCCTGAACGACAAGTTCCGGGGTTTCCCCTCTACCCGGTTCATCGACAGCCATGCCGCCTCGGCGCAGGTCGAGATGCGCCAGCGGCTGGGCCGGCGCTTCGGCGCGGTGCTGTTTGCCGGGATCGGCGGCGTCGGGCCGGGCTTTGGCCGGCTGGACGCAACCGGCAATCACGCCGCCGCAGGCATCGGCGCACGATACAGGCTGTCGAAGAAGTTTCCTCTGGACTTTCGATCGACTACAGTCGCAACCACGAAGGCGAAGAGCTGGTGTATATCCATGTCGGCCAGCGGTGGTAGCACGGGCCGACGGAGTCGCCGTCTCGGCCCGCGCTCTGGTCCTTCACCCGCCTATTCGGCCGCCAGCGGGGCCGACGCCGCCATCACCGCGCCCATGTGGCGGGCGGTGTCGATCATGCGGTTGGAAAAGCCCCATTCGTTGTCATACCAGCTGACCACGCGCACCAGCCCGTCGCGCGTCACCGTGGTCTGCGCCGCGGCAAAGCAGGACGAATGCGGGTCGTGGTTGAAGTCCACCGACACCAGCGGGTCTTCCTCATAGGCCAGCACCCCGGCCAGTTCGCCCTCGGCGGCGGCGCGCATCGCGTCGTTGATTGCCTCGACCGTGGCCGGACGCTCGGGCACGAAGCTGAGATCCACCAGCGACACGTTGGGGGTGGGCACGCGAATGGCGGAACCTTCAAGACGTCCTTCAAGCTGCGGAAGAACAAGGGAAATCGCCCGCGCCGCCCCGGTCGAAGTCGGCACCATCGACAGCGCCGCAGCCCGCGCCCGATAAAGGTCGCGGTGGTCGGTGTCATGCGACGGCTGGTCGCCGGTATAGGCATGCACGGTGGTCATGTAGCCAGTGCGGATGCCGAATGCGCGGTCCAGCACCATCGCCATCGGCGCAAGGCAGTTGGTGGTGCAGGAGGCATTGGACACGATCACGTCATCAGCGGTCAGGTCGGTGTGGTTCACGCCGTAGACAACGGTGCGGTCCACGTTCTTGCCCGGGGCCGAGATCAGAACCCGCGAGGATCCGTTTGCCAGATGCGCCGCGGCCTTGTCGCGTTCGGTGAACTTGCCGGTGCATTCCATCGCGATGTCCACATCCGCCCAGCGCAGCTTCGCCGGGTCGCGCAGCGCGGTGACGCGGATCGCGCGGTCGTTCACAAAAAGCGTGTCGCCCTCGACCCGCACCCGCGCCTTCAGGCGGCCATGCACGCTGTCGTATTTCAGCAGATGCGCCAGATGGTCCGGCGCAGCGAGGTCGTTGATCGCGACCACTTCGACGTCATCGGCGCCGGATTCGATCAGCGCCCGCAATACGCCGCGCCCGATCCGGCCGAAACCGTTGATACCGATCTTCAGGGTCATGGCTCTCCCTCCAGAGCAATGGATGCCGGCGCACGCGCGGCGCCGGTATCGTTACCGGTATCGCTACCATAGCCGATTGCGGCGAAAAGTCAATGTCGCGGAAACCGCGCCGGCATCCGCGCCTGCGGGCTTGCGGGGCACGCGGTTCTGCGTCAGCATCGCGCCATGACGAAAAAGCCGGTTCTGAGCGATGTCGCGGCCCGCGCCGGGGTCAGCATGATGACCGCCTCGCGCGCCCTGCGGGGGGCGGCAGAGGTGTCGGACAGAACCCGCGAAAAGGTCATGCAGGCCGCGCGCGAGCTGGGCTATGTGCCGAATCGCATCGCCGGGGCGCTGTCGTCGCATGCCTCGAACCTGGTCGGCGTGGTGGTGCCCTCGCTGGAAAGCCTCGTTTTTCCCAAGGTGCTGTCGGGCATCTCGGCCGCACTCGAGGGCTCGCCGCTCAAGCCCTTCGTGGGGGTCACGGGATACGATCTGGACGAAGAGGCCGAGGTGATCCGCGAAATGCTCAGCTGGAAGCCCTCGGGGCTGATCGTGGCGGGACTGGAACATTCCGAGGCCGGCCGGCGGCTGCTGGAAGGCGCCCCCTGCCCCGTGGTCGAGGTGATGGACGTGGACGGCACGCCCGTGTCGCATTGCGTCGGCATCTCGCACCGTCAGGCCGGTCACGACATGGGGCGCGAGATCGTCGCCCGCGGGCACCGGCGCATCGGCTTTATCGGCACCAAGATGCCGCAGGACTTCCGCGCGCGCAAACGGCTCGACGGGTTCACCGCCGCTCTGACCGCGGCAGGGCTGGAGCTGGCAGCGACCGACACCTATTCCGGCGGCTCTTCTGTCGAACAAGGGCGCAACCTGACGGCGGCAATGCTGGAGCGGCACCCCGATCTGGACTGCATCTATTACTCGTCGGACCTGATGGCGATCGGCGGGCTGATGCACTGCCTGGCCAGCGGCCTTTCGGTGCCGGACGATCTGGCGCTGGCGGGGTTCAACGATCTGGAACTGCTTCGGGGCATGCCGGTCCGGCTGGCCACGACCGATTCGCACCGCCACGAGATCGGCCGCCGCGCCGCGCGGATCGTGCTGGAGCGCCGCGACCGCGACGCGTCCCCGGCGATCGAGGCGCTGACCCCCACCCTGTCGCCGGGCGAATCGCTCTGACCGGCTGCGGCGCGCATCCCCCTTTCGCTGCCCGCCCGCTTGCCCTAAAAGGCGCCTGACTTCCGCCACGCTGCCCGAGGACACGCGATGCAAGAGCCCGCCATCACCCCCGAACTGATCGAGAGCCACGGCCTGAAGCCCGAAGAATACGACCGCATTCTCGATATCATCGGACGGGAGCCGACATTCACCGAACTCGGCATCTTCTCGGCGATGTGGAACGAGCATTGTTCCTACAAATCGTCCAAAAAGTGGCTGCGCACCTTGCCGACCGAGGGCCCGCAGGTGATCTGCGGCCCGGGCGAGAACGCGGGCGTCGTCGATATCGGTGATGGCCAGGCGGTGGTGTTCAAGATGGAGAGCCACAACCACCCCTCCTATATTGAGCCCTACCAGGGCGCGGCGACCGGCGTGGGCGGCATCCTGCGCGACGTCTTCACCATGGGCGCGCGCCCCATCGCGGCGATGAACAGCCTGTCCTTCGGCGCGCCCGACCACCCCAAGACCCGGCATCTGGTGCATGGCGTGGTCGAAGGGATCGGCGGTTACGGCAACTGTTTCGGCGTGCCCACGGTGGGCGGCGAGGTGCGCTTTCACCCCGCCTATAACGGCAACTGTCTGGTGAACGCCTTTGCCGCGGGGCTGGCCGATGCGGACAAGATCTTCTACTCGGCCGCATCCGGCGTCGGCATGCCGGTGGTCTATCTCGGCGCCAAGACCGGCCGCGACGGCGTTGGCGGAGCGACGATGGCCAGTGCCGAGTTCGACGACACGATCGAGGAAAAGCGCCCCACCGTGCAGGTCGGCGACCCCTTCACCGAAAAGCGTCTGATGGAGGCCTGTCTGGAGCTGATGCAGACCGGCGCCGTGATCTCGATCCAGGACATGGGCGCGGCGGGCCTCACCTGCTCGGCGGTCGAAATGGGCGACAAGGGGGGGCTGGGCGTCAAGCTGCAACTCGACCATGTGCCGCAGCGCGAAGAGGGCATGACCGCCTACGAGATGATGCTGTCCGAAAGCCAGGAGCGGATGCTCATGGTGCTGCGCCCCGAAAAGGAGGCGCAGGCGCGGGCAGTGTTCGAGAAATGGGATCTGGATTTTGCCATCGTCGGGGAAACCATCGCCGAGGACCGGTTCCTGATCATGCAGGGCAACGAGGTCAAGGCCGACCTGCCGCTGTCGAAACTGTCCTCGGAGGCCCCCGAATACGACCGCCCCTGGGTGCCCACGCCCGCGCCCGCGCCGCTGGGCGAGGTGCCGCAGGTGGACCCGATCGACGGGCTGCGCGCCCTGATCGGCTCGCCCAACCATGCGGCGAAACAGTGGGTCTATGAACAATACGACACGATGGTCATGGCCGACACCGCCCGCACGCCGGGGCTGGGCGCGGGCATTGTGCGGGTGCACGGGACGGACAAGCACCTTGCCTTCACCTCGGACGTGACCCCGCGCTATGTGCGCGCCAACCCGGTCGAGGGCGGCAAGCAGGCCGTGGCCGAAGCCTACCGCAACTTGACCGCCGTAGGGGCAAAGCCGCTGGCCTCGACCGACAACCTGAACTTCGGCAACCCCGAAAAGCCCGATATCATGGGCCAGTTCGTCGGCGCCATCCAGGGCATCGGCGCGGCGTGCAAGGCGCTGGACATGCCGATCGTGTCAGGCAACGTCTCACTCTACAACGAAACCGACGGCGAGGCGATCCTGCCCACCCCCACCATCGCCGCGGTAGGCCTGCTGGCCAGCGCCGACGAGATCATCGGCACCCAGGTGCGCGACGGCCATGTGGCGCTGGTGATCGGGGAGACCACCGGCCATCTGGGCCAGTCCGCGCTGCTGGCCGAGGTGTTCAACCGCGAAGAAGGCGACGCCCCGCATGTGGATCTGGAGGCCGAGCGCCGCCACGGCGACTTCATCCGCGCGCATCGCGAATGGATCGCCGCCTGCACCGACCTTTCCGACGGCGGGCTGGCCCTGGCGGCGTTCGAACTGGCCGAAGGCTCGGGCGTGGGCGTGCAGATCGACACCGACGACATGGGCCAACTCTTCGGCGAGGACCAGGCGCGCTATCTGATCGCCTGCAACTTCGACCAGGCCGAGGCGCTGATGGCCGCGGCCGGACAGGAGGGCGTGCCGATCCAGGCCGTCGGGCGGTTCGGCGGCGATACCGTGCGGCTGGGCGGGTCAGAGGCCCCGCTGGAGGAACTCTCCCGCCTCTACCGGACCGCGTTCGAAGCGGCGGTGGGCTGACGCGCCCGCCACCGCCTCGGCCCTTGCGAAGGCGCGGGGGCCGCTCTATCTCTACCCCGACGACCAAAGAGGAACGCGCATGGCAATTTACGCCCACGAACTCGAAGAGCTGCTGCGGCAGAGCTTTCCCAACGCCCAGATCACCGTGCAGGGGGACGATGGCGTGCACATGTCCGCCGTCGTCATCGACGAAAGCTTCCGCGGCAAGAACCGGGTCGAACAACAGCGCATGGTCTATGCCGCGCTGAAGGGCAAGATGGACGGCCCCAACGGCGAACTGCACGCGCTGGCATTGACCACCAAGGCCCCGGACTGAACGCCGCGGCGGCCCACAACCTGAACACACTCCAACGGAGACCGACATGACCGACATGAAAGACCGCATCCGCGAAACCATCGAAGGCAACGACGTGGTGCTGTACATGAAAGGCACCAAGACCATGCCGCAATGCGGGTTTTCCTCGCGCGTGGCGGGCGTTCTGAACTACATGGGCGTCGAATACCAGGACGTGAACGTGCTGGCCGACGAGGAAATCCGCCAGGGCATCAAGGAATTTTCGGACTGGCCGACGATCCCGCAGCTCTATGTGAAGGGCGAATTCGTCGGCGGCTGCGACATCGTCACGGAAATGACGCTCTCGGGCGAGCTGGACGAGTTGTTCGACAAGAAGGGCGTGGCCTACAGCAAGGAAGCCGCGGAAAAGATCCGCGAAGCCAACGCCTGAGCCCGCCGAACCCCTTCAGGAAGGCCGCTGCGATCGTCAGCGGCCTTTTTCGTCTATCATCCAGCAGTCGCGCAGGATCGTGATCTCATCGGCGGTGTGATCGGCCGCCAGCCATGTGACGAACGCCGTCTCGCCCTTGGCATGCAGCCGATAGCTGTCCTGTTCGTCGATGGCGACATAGCGCACGCCCGATCCGTTGGGCGTCGACCGCATCGTGACCAGCTTGCCCTCGATGGACATGACGGCAAGTCCCGGCCCGCCCTCGGTATTGACGAACACGACCGGCAACCGGACGCCGCGTTGTTCGCATTCATAGACGATTTCCACGACCTCGGTGCCGGCATGGGCGGCGCACGGGGGCAGCGCCATTGCCGCGCCGATCAGCGCCCGGACGGGGCTCATTCCGCGGCTGCCTTTTCCTCGATCTCGGCGGCCAGCGCCTCGGCCCGCGCGGCCAGTTCCGCCAGCGTCTCGGTCACGGCTTCGGGCACCACGGGCACCTCGATCCGCTCGGGCTCGGGCGGGGCCGCCTCGCGCAACTGGGCCAGTTCCTCCTCCACCTGGCGCAGCTTGTCCTCGATCGCGGCGGTCTTGTCGGCCAGCATCAGCCCCGCCATCAGCAGCATCCGCGCTTCGGGCATCCGGCCGATCTGGTTCGACAGCACCTGCGCCTCGTCATCCAGCATCTTCGCCGCGGCCTCAAGATACTGCTCTTCCCCTGCCTGGCAGGCCACCTCGAAGCTCCGGCCGCCAATATGGATCGTCACCTCGGGCATCAGACTTCCTCTCCTTCAGGCAGGTTCCGGGCATTGGCCAGAACCGAATCGAGCCGGGCCAGCACGGCGTTCACCTCGGCGGTTTCGGCCTCGCGCGTGGCGCGCAACCCCTCCAGTTCCGCCGCCATCGCCTTGTTGACCAGTTCGGCGTCGCCCACGCCTTCGGCATTGGCGGCGCGCAGCTGGCCGTTCACGTCGCGCAGCTGGTCGTTGGCGCTGCGCAGCCGCTGCAGTTCGGCATCCAGCTTTCCCATAGCCTCGGCCTGGGCGGCGCTTTCCTGCCGCGCGGCCTCCAGTTCGGCCCGAAGGCCCTCCAGTTCGGCCCGCAGCGCGTCGGCCTCGCCGCCCTGCGCCTTGGCTTCGGCCAGTTCCGCCTGCAACGCCTCGACCTGCTGGCGCAGGGTGTCGGCTTCCTGCCGCAGCGTTTCCAGTTCGGATTTCAGCGCCTCGACATCCTCGCCGCTCTGCCGCTCGGCGCGCAGTTCGGCCAGTTCCTTTTCGTGCCGCGCCTTCAGCGTCTTGAGCCGTTCCTCGAGCTGGGCATTGGCGATCCTCTCTTCCTCCAGCGCGGCAGCCAGGTCGGCATCGTCCGCGCCGTCCGTGGCCTCCGGCGCCGCAGCCGAGGCCGCGCGCTGCGCCAGCGCCTCGGCCCCCGCACCGATCCGCTCCAGCGCCGCAACAAGACGGCTCTGCAATTCCTCGATCTGGCTCATGCCTGTCACCTTCCCCAGTGTCTTCCGGCCGGATGATCTTCGGTTTCGACCGCACCCGCAGAATGCCGCGGTTTCTGCCGAATCGGCCCGATGTTCCCACCGATGCTAGACCACGGCGTGGCGGCACGGAATACCCCTGCCTTTGCTTTCAACCACTTGGGCGCGGGGTTTCAACCATTGCTCGAACCGCGCGCCCGGTAGTGCTTGATCTTCGCCGCGCGGCTGCTATTCACGCGCCCATCCCTGCTGCAACACGAAGGACAGATCCCCGTGGACCTCACCCCCCTGCGCACCGCCAATCCCGATCACTGGGCCAAGGCGACCGCCATCCGCGCACTGACGCTGGATGCCGTCGCGGCGGCCAATTCCGGCCATTCCGGCATGCCGATGGGCATGGCCGACGTCGCGACCGTTCTGTTCGAAAAGCACCTGAAATTCGATGCCGCCCATCCCGAATGGCCCGACCGCGACCGGTTCATCTTGTCGGCCGGGCATGGCTCGATGCTGCTCTATTCGCTGCTGTATCTCACCGGCAACCCCGACATCACGCTGGACGAGATCCGCAACTTCCGCCAGTGGGGCGCCCGCACCGCCGGCCACCCCGAATATGGCCACGCCCGCGGGATCGAAACCACCACCGGCCCGCTGGGACAGGGCATCGCCAACGCGGTCGGCTTTGCCATGGCCGAAGAGATGCTGCGCGCCCGCTTCGGCCGCAAGATCGTGGACCACTACACCTATGTCATCGCCGGCGACGGGTGCCTGATGGAGGGCGTCAGCCAGGAGGCGATCGCGCTGGCCGGACGGCAGCAGCTGGGTCGGCTGATCGTGCTGTGGGACAACAACAACATCACCATCGACGGCACGGTGGATCTGGCCGACCGCACCGACCAAGTGGCGCGGTTCAAGGCGTCGGGCTGGCATGTGCAGGAAATCGACGGCCATGATCCGGCCGCCATCGACGCGGCGATCGCCAAGGCGAAGGCGACGAAGAAACCCAGCATGATCGCCTGCAAGACCCATATCGCGCTGGGCCATGCCGCGCAGGACACCTCCAAGGGCCATGGCGCGCTGACCGACGCGCAGCAGCTGGCCGATGCCAAGGCCGCCTATGGCTGGAGCCCCGAGCCCTTCCATGTGCCTGCCGAGGTCAAGGCCGCCTGGGAGGCGATCGGCGCACGCGGCGCGGCCGAGCGCGAGGCGTGGGAGGCGCGTTTGTCCGAACTGTCCGAACGCCGTCAGGCCGAGTTCAACCGCGTATTCGCCCGCGAGGTGCCCAGGCGTCTGTCGGCGGCGATCCGCGCGGTGAAGAAAGAGGCCAGCGAGGCCGGGGGCAAGATGGCGACCCGCCAGGCCTCGCAGAAGGTGCTGGAGGCGGTGAACCCTGTGATGCCGGAAACCGTGGGCGGTTCGGCCGATCTGTCGGGGTCGAACAACACGAAATCGTCGGACATGACGGTGTTTGACGTGGACAACCGCAAGGGCCGCTATGTCCATTGGGGCGTGCGCGAACACGGCATGGCCGCGGCGATGAACGGCATGGCGCTGCATGGCGGGATCCGCCCCTATGGCGGCACCTTCATGGCGTTCACCGACTATGCCCGACCGGCGATGCGGATGGCGGCGCTGATGAAGATCCCTACCGTGTTCGTGATGACCCACGACTCCATCGGTCTGGGCGAGGACGGCCCGACCCACCAGCCGGTCGAGCATCTGGCGATTTCGCGGGCCACGCCGAATACGTATGTGTTCCGGCCCGCCGACATGGTGGAAACCGCCGAGGCTTGGGAGCTGGCGCTGTCGTCGAAGGAAACGCCGTCGGTGCTGTCGCTGACGCGGCAGGGCGTGCCGACCGTGCGCACCCGGCACAAGACCGCCAACCTGACCGCCCGTGGCGCCTATGTGCTGGCCGAGGCCGAAGCAAAGCGGCAGGCGATCCTGATTGCGACCGGATCGGAGGTGTCGATCGCGCTGGAGGCGCGCGAGATGCTCGAGGCCGACGGGATCGGCACCCGCGTCGTGTCCATGCCCTGCATGGAGTTGTTCGCCCAGCAGGACGAAGCCTGGCGCCGTCGCGTGCTGCCGGCCGGGCCGGTGCGCGTGGGCATCGAGGCCGCGACGCGCTTGGGCGGCTGGGATCGCTGGCTTCTGGGCGAGCGCGGCCGCGAGGCCAAGGCCGGTTTTGTCGGCATGGAAAGCTTTGGCGCCTCGGCGCCTGCAGATGTGCTCTATGAAAAGTTCGGCATCACCGCGCAGGCGGTGGCCGACAAGGTGCGCGCCCTGCTGGGCTGAGACGCCGCGCGGAGCCTTGGACTCTTCGGTTTCGGATCGGCGAGGCCGATCCGACCGGAGCGGGGGGCGCTGCCCCCCGCGCCCCCCGGAGTATTTCAGGCAAGATGAAGGGGCGTTTGCGCGGGTGGTCGGAACGTGGCCGACTCAGTCGGTGATCTCGAACACCATATCGACCCGCGCGGTAACGGAGATCTCGCCCGGCGCGACCGGGATCGTGTCGGCCATCGCGGCGGCGGCGCGCATCTCGTAAGGACGCGGGGTGGCGCCCCCGCCTTCACTGATCGTCACCACGGGCCCGAGCGTGACGCCGGCGGCCTGGGCCAGAAGCTCCGCCCTGGCCGTTGCGTCCCTCACCGCCTGTTGCCGCGCCGCATCCCGAAGCGGCCCGTCATCCTGAACCGAAAAGGACAGCCCGCCAAAGTCGTTTCCGCCGGCCTGCACGGTGGCATCGATCACCGGGCCCACCTTGTCCAGATCGCGGATCCGCACGGTCACGCCGTAATCGGCGCGATAGCCCGTGATCCGCCGGGGCCGGCCGTCGTCGCGATCCGACCATACGGGGCTGAGCGCAACCCGGCTGGTGCGGATGTCCCGGGCGGGGATGTCCATGGCCGCCAGCCGGTCCATGATGGCATTCGCCGCCTTCGCTGCCGCCGCCATCGCCGGCCCGGCCTCGGGGGCGGCCTTGCTTACTCCCAGCGACAGGGTGGCCATGTCGGGCACCGCCTCGACCCGGCCTTCGCCGGTCACGGAAATATGGCGCGGGGTTTCCTCGGCGGCTGCCGGCACTGCCAGAACCACCACCGCCATGCAGGCTGCAATCCATCGTTTCACGGTCGCTTCTCCTTTCCTGTCCGCTCAAGAGATGGGAAAGGACGGCGGTCATGGTCAACCGCCTCGGCAAATTCCCGCCGCCGGTTTTCCTTTCCCTCGGGGCGGTCCTGCTTTATGGTTTTGCCGGATTTGGCCCCGCAGGGGGCGCAGGCAGTCAACGCAATCGCCGGATGAAACCGAATTTCGCGCTATCCCTTTCCTTTGACGGAATAACTCTGCTGCATCGCGCAGGGGGCGGGTGGCGGCGCGTCGGGTCGGTGGCGCTGGATGCCGCGGATCTGGCGGGGGAACTCGCCGATCTGCGGGGACGGGCCGAGGCGCTGGACCCTGCGGGGGTCCGCTGCAAGCTGCTCATCCCCAATGACCAGATCCGCTACATGACGATCAGGACCGGGCGCGTCAGCGAGAGCGAACGCCGCGAGGCGGCGGCCGCCGCGCTGGACGGGGCCACGCCCTATGCGCTGGACGAACTGGCGTTTGACGTGTCGGCCGATGGCGAATTCACCCATATCGCCGCCGTGGCGCGAGAGACGCTGGACGAGGCCGAGAGCTTTGCCAACGACCACGGTTTCAACCCGGTCAGCTTTGTCGCCGTGCCCGAGGACGAAAGCTTTGCGGGCGAGCCGTTCTTTGGTGTCACGACCCTTGCCCCCGATCTGACGGACGGCGCGCAGGTCACGCCCGACGAGATGGCCGTCGTGGTCATCGGAGAGGTCGAAGAGCCACCTGCCCCCGAGCCGCAGGACGCGGCGATTCCCGGTTTTGCCAGCCGGCGTGCCAAGGCCGACCGCGCCGCGGGCGAGGCAACCGACGGGATGGATCCGGCGGGCACGGCCGATGCCCCGAAGATCGTTCCCGAATCCGCCCCCGAGGTCGAGCGGCGGCTGACGATCATTCAGGACGACCAGCCGGTTTCCCCGGCGGATACTCCGGCCAACGCGGCCGAGTCGATCATCGCGGAGGCCAAAGACGGCACCTCAAGACAGCCGGTGCCACAGCCAATCGTGCCCGATTCCGCGGTCACGGCGCAGCGGACGACCATCCCCGTTGCCCCGCCGTCGCCGCGCATCGACGATCTGCCGCCCGACGACGAATCCGCGCGCCTGACCGTGTTCGGCGCGCGCCAGGCCCCGCAGGCCGTCGGGGCCTGGCGGCACCTCGGCCTCGTGCTGTCGGTCGCTCTGCTTCTGGTGCTGGCGGCCGTGGCGATATGGGCGATGATATTCCTCGAGGACGGCATCGCGGGGCTGTTTCGCGGCAGGAGCGACGGCGATGTGGTCATCACCGCCATCGAGCCGCCCGAGGCGGAAGAGCCCGACGCGGCTTCCGCTGATACGCCGCCCGCGGACACGCCGTCGCCCGAACCGCAAGACGCAACTGCCCTGCCAGATTCCGCCCCGGCCCCCGCCGCGCAGATCGAAGCCGCCGAGCCGGCCACCCCGGCACCGACGCCGCCGAGGCCGGCCCCTGTCGATCCCGTCCTGCCAAGCATCGCCTCTCTGCCCGCGCCGACGGCAGCCCCTCGCCAGCCGTCTTCTGACAAGGACGCCCGCGCCGAAGAGACCCTGACGGAAACCGACGCGGCAGTGCTCGAGGCATTGCGAACGCCTGCCGGGGAAGCGCCCGACGCGGAAGCGCCCGCCGGCAATGACGGCGCCGCGCCGCAGGATCAGGCGCTCTATGCCGCATCCGGCATCTGGCAGACGCCGCCCGCCGTCCCCGAAGCGCCGTCGATCATTACGCTCAACGATCTCTACGTCGCCTCGATCGACCGGACCGACCTGTTCAGCGACGCCGTTGTCCTGCCGGGCGCCGAGGCTCTGGACACCGATGCCCCGCTGGCCGTTCGGGCCTCTCCCGCGGCGGCGGGCACCGAATTCGCGCTGGACGATCGGGGCCTCGTCGAACCCACGCCCGAGGGCACGCTGACACCCGAAGGGATCCTGGTCCATCTGGGCAAACCCCCCGTGGTGCCGCCCCCCACTCCCGAGCGTCCCGAAGTGGCCCGACAGGAGCAAGAGGCGCAGGAGCGCGACGCGCGGCTGGCCAAGATCCGGCCCAGGGCCCGCCCCGGCGACCTGATCGAGGCGAACGAACGTGCCAATCTGGGCGGCCGCAGCCGGGCCGAGCTGGGCAAGCTGCGCCCCAGACTGCGTCCGGAGCGTGATATCCCGCAAGCCGAACCGGATGCCCCCGCGACCGCGCAGGCGGTGGCGACGGCCTATCGGCCGAAGGCGCGGCCACGGAATTTCTCGGCCGCCGTCGAACGGGCGCTGGCCAGCGCGCAATCGGGCGGTGCGGCAGCCACCGGCCCCGCCGTCCCGGCCAGCGCCGCGTTCAAGCCGAACAGGCCTTCGGCGGCCACGGTCACGCGGCGGGCGACCGTGAAGAACGCGATCCGGCTGCGGGACGTCACGCTGATCGGCGTCTATGGCACCTCGGCCAATCGGCGGGCGCTGGTGCGGCTGTCCAGCGGCCGCTACAAGAAGGTCAAGGTCGGCGATCGCATCGATGGCGGCCAGATCATCGCCATCGGCGATGACGAACTGCGCTACCGGAAGGGCAGCCGAAACGTCGTGCTGAAAATGCCGAAGGGCTGAGCCCGAAATGACGGCAGCCGCCCCGAGGGACGGCTGCCGCTGATGGTTGCGCCGCGGGCCTGCCTATTCGGCGGCCACGTCGCCCAGTTCGCCGTTCAGGATCTGCTCGCGCTCGATCGATTCGAAAAGGGCCTTGAAGTTGCCTTCGCCGAACCCGTCATCGCCCTTGCGCTGGATGAACTCGAAGAAGATCGGGCCGATCACGGTCTTTGAGAAGATCTGAAGCAGGATCCGGGTTTCGCCGCCATCCACGACGCCTTCGCCGTCGATCAGGATGCCGTGCTTCTTCATGCGGTCGAGCGGCTCCTCATGGCCCTTCACCCGCTCTTTCGACATCTCGTAGTAGAGATCGTTGGGCCCCGGCATGAATTTCAGGCCGCGCTCGGCGATGGCATCGACCGAATCGTAGATGTCATCGGTGCCGATGGCGATGTGCTGGATGCCTTCGCCGTTGTATTTCTTGAGATAGGCGACGATCTGGCCCTTCTCTCCGCGATCCTCGTTGATCGGAATGCGGATGCGCCCATCAGGCGAGGTCAGCGCGCGGCTGTAGAGGCCGGTATACTTGCCCTCGATGTCGAAAAACCGGATTTCGCGGAAGTTGAACAGGCGGTCATAGAACTCGAACCACTTGTCCATGTTGCCCTTGTAGACGTTGTGGGTCAGGTGATCGAGATAGTAGAAGCCCACGCCGCGCGGCTTCGACGGCTTCAGCCATTCGAATTCGGCGTTATAGGGCGAGGTGTCGTAATACTGATCGGTGAAATAGATCAGCGACCCGCCGATGCCCTTGATCGCCGGCCAGTTCACGGTCCTGTCGTCGGCGTCATAGGGTTCGGCACCGTTGGCGACGGCGTGTTCATAGGCATGTTTCGCGTCCACCACACGCCAGGCCATCGACGGCGCGCAGGGGCCGTGTTCCTCGACGAAACGGGCGGCAAAACTGCCGGGTTCGGCGTTCAGGAGATAGGTGACGTCGCCCTGCTGCCAGAGCTCCACCGCCTTGGTCTTGTGCCGGCCGACCAGTTCAAAGCCCATCCTGGTGAACAACTCGCGCAGCTCCTGCGGTTCGGGATGGGCGAATTCGACGAATTCGAAACCGTCGGTGCCGGCGGGATTCTCGGCCGTGATCTGGGCACGGGGGGCATTATGGGGGAACGGACCCATTGCGGTATCTCCTCACTCGAAAGGGCAATTCTGTTCGCTGAACCGAAAATAGTGGGTGATGCGCGCATGTTTTGCGCGAAATTCCGCCCGCCGGGCTTCAATTCCGCGGGATTTGCGCACAGGTTCAAGGAAAGACGGGAATCTTCCGCATATGCTGGACGACACTGACAAGAAACTGCTGGCCGCGTTGCAGAAAAACGCGCATCTGACCTCGCACCAGCTGGGCGAGATGCTGAACCTGTCGCCCAGCCAGGCCGGGCGGCGGCGGCAGCGGCTGGAGGCCGAAGGATATATCCAAGGCTATTCCGCGCGGCTCGATCCGGACCGGCTGGGCCTGCATGTGCAGGGCTTCGTGCAGGTGCAGCTGGGCACGCACGGGCCGGACCACGCCCGCAGCTTTGCCCGGCTGGTTCAGACGCGCCCCGAAATCACCAGCGCCTGGACCATGACGGGCGAGGCCGACTACCTGCTGCGCGTCTACTGCGCCGATCTGCCCGCGCTCAACCGCTTGATTCACGAGGTGCTTCTGCCCCACCCTGCGGTGGCGCGGGTGCACAGCCAGATCGTGATGGACCAGATCAAGCGCGACGCGCCCCTGCCCACCTGAACCCCGCGAAGGATCGACGATGGAAGGATTTCTCTTTCAGGCCACGATTTACCTGGCCGCCGCGGTGATCGCGGTGCCGATCTCGGCGCGGCTGGGATTCGGGTCGGTGCTGGGCTACCTGGCCGCGGGGGTGGTGATCGGGCCGATTCTGGGGCTGGTGGGCGACACGGAAAACCTGCGTCACTTTGCCGAATTCGGCGTGGTCATGATGCTGTTCATGATTGGGCTGGAACTGGAGCCGCGGGCACTGTGGGACATGCGGCACCGGCTGATCGGCATGGGCGGGCTGCAGATCGCGCTGACGACCCTGGTGCTGATGGGCGTGGCGGTGTTGGCCGACAAGACCTGGCAGATGTCGCTGGCCATCGGGCTGACTCTGGCGCTGTCGTCCACGGCAATCGTGCTGCAGACGCTGGCGGAAAAGGGGCTGATGCAGACGCGCGGTGGACGGTCGGTGTTCTCCGTGCTGCTGACGCAGGACATCGCGGTGATCCCGATTCTCGCCCTTCTGCCGCTTCTGGCGGCTGCGCCCGAAATGCAGTTCGGCAATGACGGTTCGATCCGGATGGGCGGCGGCACTGGACACGGCGCCCCGCACGGGCTGTCCCTGGTCGAAGGCCTGCCGGGATGGGTGGTGACGCTTGTCACCATCGCCGCCATCGTCTTCATCATTCTGGCCGGAATCTATCTGGTGCGGCCGGTATTCCGCTTCATCCACGGCAGCCGCCTGCGCGAGATGTATACGGCGCTGGCGCTGCTGATCGTGGTGGGCATCGCCTTTCTGATGGAGGCGGTGGGGCTTTCGCCCGCGCTGGGGGCGTTTCTGGCCGGCGTGGTTCTGGCCAACAGCGAATTCCGGCACGAGCTGGAAAGCGACCTTGCCCCGTTCAAGGGTCTGCTGCTGGGGCTTTTCTTCATCACCGTGGGCGCGGATATCAACCTGAGCGCGCTCTGGGCCGATTTCGGCGATCTGCTGGGGCTTGCCGTTCTGCTGGTGCTGGCCAAGGGGCTGGTCCTGTATCTTCTGGCCCGAGTCTTCGGCCTGCGTGGCCGCGACCGCTGGCTGTTCACGCTGGGGCTGGCGCAGGCGGGGGAATTCGGCTTTGTCCTGCTCGGATTTGCCGCGCAGATGAACGTGCTTTCGGTGCCTCTGACCAACAAGCTGCTTCTGGTGATCGCGCTGACCATGCTGCTGACACCGCTTCTTTTCCTGCTCTACGAGGCTCTGGCCCGACGCACGCCGGACCGGGCGGAAAAGCTGGAGCCCGACGAGATTGACGAACAGGGGCCGATCATCATCGCCGGGATCGGCCGGTTCGGGCAGATCGTCAACCGGCTGGTGCGGGCCAGCGGTTTCAAGACCGTGGTGCTGGACAGCAACATGGAAACGATCCAGCTGATGCGCCGGTTCGGGGTCAAGGGGTTCCTGGGCGACCCCACCCGGCCGGAACTGCTGCGGGCGGCGGGGCTCGACAAGGCCCGCGTGCTGGTCGCGGCGATGGACGATCCCGAAGAGGTCACCAAGCTGGTGCGCTATGCCCGGCAGGAGCGCCCCGATCTCCACATCATCGCCCGCGCCCGCGACCGGCACCACGTTTTCGAGCTGTTCAAGGCCGGCGCCGACGACATCGTGCGCGAGGTGTTCGACAGCTCTCTGCGGGCCGGGCGCTATGTTCTGGAAAATGTCGGGCTCAGCGAGTACGAAGCCGCGCAAGCCGAACAGACCTTCTATGCACATGACCGCTATGCGCTGAAGGAGCTGGCCGAGGTCTGGGATCCCTCCATCCCGACCACCGAGAACACCGAATACATCGAGCGCGCCAAGGAGCTGGAAAAAGAGCTTGAAACTGCCCTGCTGGCGCTGACTGCCGAGGAAGAGAAGAAACCGGCGTGAGGCGGGCTCAGACGCCGGCGGCGTCCAGCAGCCGCGCCACCAGCCCCAGATAGCCGCCGCCGAACAGCCGCACATGCACCAGCGCGGGCCAGAGTTGATAGATCGGGCGGCGCGCGCTCGCGCCGGGTTCGGGCGGCCCGTATCCGTCGGCAAAGGCCGCGCCGGGTGATCCGAACAGGTGCAGCATGGCCAGGTCCACCTCGGCATGGCCGTGATAACACGCCGGGTCGATCAACCCGGTAAAGCGCCCGCCTCGGGCCAGAACGTTACCCGACCACAAATCGCCATGCAGCAGCGATCTGGCTGGGTCGCGCGGCAGGCGGTTGCCCAGATCCGCCGCCAACCGCTCCAGCCGCCGGGCGAGGTCGGCGGGCAAGGCGGGCAGGCTCGGCAACAGCCGCCGTTCGGCCCAGAATGCGGGCCAGTCGGGAACGGGGGCGTTGGGGATCTCCACCGCGCCGAAGGCATAGTCGCACGACCAGCCCCAGCCCGGCCCGGTCGCCCTGTGCAGCCGACGCACCGCCGCGCCCAGTTCGGCCCAGCCCTCGGCCGACAGCCCGCGCCCGTCCTCCGGCAGAGCTTCCAGCGCCAGGACCCTTTCGGAAGCCGCCAGAACGCGCGGCGCGGGCACGCCCGCGGCAGCGATCGCGCGCAGCATGTCAGCCTCGGCCCGGGGGTCCGGGCCGGTCTTGAACACGGCCTCGCCCCCGCCGGCCAGCCGGACGCGAACCACCGTGCTCAGATCCCCGCCGGCGACCGCGCGCCAATCCGCCAGCTCCGCCCCCAGCAGCGCCGCGCCCGCCCGTGCCAGATCCTCGGCCATGCCCCATCCCCCGTCATCCCGGCGTTGACGCTGCCAGCCTGCGCCATTAGCAGAAGGAAAAACAAGGGAAAGGCGGACATGCTTTACGCTTCGGCAGAGGACTGGCGCGCGGCCACGCGCAAGCGGGTGCTGTTCTTCGGCATGTCGGGGCTGGGCAAGACCCATGTCAGCAACATGCTGCGGGAAGCGGGCGGATGGTTCCATTACTCGATCGACTACCGGATCGGCACCCGCTACATGGGCGAATACATCGCCGACAACGCCAAGGCCGAGGCGATGAAGGTGCCGTTCCTGCGCGACCTGCTGCTGTCGGATTCGATCTATATCGGCTCCAACATCAGTTTTCACAACCTCACGCCCGTCTCGGCCTATCTGGGCAAGCCCGGCGACCCGGCGCGCGGCGGCCTCCCGATGGCCGAATACCGCCGCCGGCAGGAACAGTTCCGCATGGCCGAGATCCATGCGCTGCTGGATACAGAATATTTCATCGAACGCGCCGAACGGCTTTATGGCTATCCGCATTTCGTCTGCGACACAGGCGGCTCGATCTGCGAATGGGTGGACCCGGAAAACCCTCAGGATCCGGTGCTGAAGGAGCTGCACCGCCACACGCTGATGATCTGGATCAAGGGGGACGCGGCGCATACCGAGGAACTGATCCGGCGGTTCGACAAGGCGCCCAAGCCGATGGCCTATCAGCCCGAATTCCTGACCCGTGTCTGGGACGAATATCTGCGCCGGAACAAGGTGAAGGAGGACGAGGTCGATCCCGATGACTTCATCCGCTGGACCTATGCGCAGGCGCTGGCCCACCGCCAGCCCCGCTACGAGGCGATGGCCCGCAACTGGGGCGTGACCGTGACCGCCGACGAAGTCGCGCAAGTGCGCAATCCCGCCGATTTCGACGACCTCGTGGCGCGGGCGCTGGAGCGGCGCGCGCTGGACAAGGACGGCTAGAACTCCCACCTACCGCATCATCCGACCCCGAACGATCCCAGACAGGACCAACCGACATGCCCATCAAGCTCCCCGAAAACCTTCCCGCCTACGAGGTTCTCCAGCGCGAAGGTGTGATGGTCATGTCCGAGGACGTGGCCCTGCGCCAGGACATCCGCCCGCTGCGGATCGGGCTGCTGAACCTGATGCCCAAGAAGATCCAGACGGAAAACCAGTTCGCCCGGCTGATCGGGGCGACGCCGCTGCAGATCGAACTCAGTCTGATCCGCATGACCGAGCATCGCACCCGCAACACCGCGGCCGAGCACATGGCCGAGTTCTACCGCCCGTTCCAGGAGGTGAAGAGCGAAAAGTTCGACGGGCTCATCATCACCGGCGCGCCGATCGAGCATCTGGAGTTCGACGAGGTCACCTATTGGGACGAGCTGCGCGAGGTGTTCGACTGGACCCAGACCAACGTGCATTCCACCTTTGGCGTCTGCTGGGGCGGCATGGCGATGATCAACCATTTCCACGGCGTGCCCAAGCACATGCTGGAGCGCAAGGCGTTCGGCTGTTTCCGGCATCAGAACCTCGCCCCCGCCTCGCCCTATCTGCGCGGGTTTTCCGACGACCTGCTGATCCCTGTCAGCCGCTGGACCGAGATGAAGCAGGAAGAAATCGACGCCGTGCCGGGGCTGCGCACACTGCTGGGTAGCGAAGAGGTCGGGCCGTGCCTCGTCGAAGATCCCTGCCACCGGGCGCTCTACATCTTCAACCACTTCGAATATGACAGCGACACGCTCAAGCAGGAATATGACCGGGACGTGGCCAACGGCACGCCGATCAACGTGCCTGTGAACTACTATCCCGACGACGACCCCAGCAAACCACCGCAGAACCGCTGGCGCAGCCATGCGCATCTGCTCTATGGCAACTGGATCAACGAGATCTACCAGTCCACGCCCTACGATCTGAACGAGATCGGCGGCTGAAGCCCTGCGCGTAATGAGGGGCGCCCGGCGGGTTTGCGTTCAACCGGGCCGCATTCCATAGTGGCGCTGGACGACAGGAAACAAAGGCAGGCAGATGGATCTTCCCTTCGACGGCGCGATCAGCCGCTATTTCGAACAGGACGCCCCGCGCGAGATCCGCGATGCGATCCGGCGGGCGGACAGGCACGACGTTCTAAGCCCGACCTACCCCTATTCCGAGCGCCTGGCCCGGAAACCCTATGAAAAGGATCTGAAAAAGCTGCAGATCGAACTGGTCAAGCTTCAGGCCTGGACGAAGGCGACCGGCCAGCGCATCGCCATCCTGTTCGAGGGGCGCGACGCCGCCGGCAAGGGCGGCACGATCAAGCGGTTCCGCGAGAACCTCAACCCCCGCGGCGCGCGGGTGGTGGCCCTGCCCAAGCCGACCGAGCAGGAACGCAGCCAGTGGTATTTCCAGCGCTACATCGACCACCTGCCCTCGGGCGGGGAAATCGTGTTCTTCGACCGCAGCTGGTACAATCGCGGCGTGGTGGAAAAGGTATTCGGCTTCTGCTCGGACGCCGAGCGCGAACGGTTCTTCCGCCAGGTTCTGCCGTTCGAGCGCGCCCTGGTGGATGACGGGATCCGCCTGTTCAAGTTCTGGCTGAACGTGGGCCGGGCCGAGCAGCTGCGGCGGTTCCTTGCGCGCGAGCGCGACCCGCTGAAACAATGGAAACTGTCGTCGATCGACGTGAAGGGGCTGGCGCGCTGGGACGACTACACCGGCGCGATCCGCGAGACGCTAACCCGCAGCCACGCCGACACCACGCCCTGGACCGTGGTGCGCTCCGACGACAAGCGCCGCGCCCGGCTGGCGTCGATCCGGCACGTGCTGACTGCGCTGGACTATGACCACAAGGACGCGCGCGCGATCGGTGCGCCCGACCCCCTGATCTGCGGAGGCCCCGAAATCTGGGAATGAGCAAGCGCGGCTATCACCACGGCAATCTGCGGCAGGCCCTGGTCGAGGCCACCCTGCGCCTGATCGAGCAGAAGGGCCCCGCCGGCTTTACCCTTTCCGAAGCGGCCAAGCAGGCCGGCGTCACCCCGGCGGCCGTCTATCGCCATTTCGAGGGGCGCGAGGACGTGATCGCCGAATGTGCCCGCCAGGGCTATGAGATGTTCGCGGACCTGATGCAGTATGCCTATGACAAGAGCCAGCCTTCGGCGCTGGAGGCGTTCGAGGCGACGGGGCGGGCCTATCTGGCCTTTGCGCGCAAGTATCCCGGCCATTACATCGCCATGTTCGAAAGCGGCATCTCGGTGAACCGCACGCCCGAACTGGCCGCCGCCTCGGCCCGCGCGCGCGGAATCCTGGAACGGGCCGCGGGAGAGCTGTCCGAGCGCGTCCCCCCCGACAAGCGCCCGCCGGGGGCGATGGTCAGCGCCCATATCTGGGCGATGAGCCACGGCGTGGTGGAACTTTTCGCCCGCAACAGCCCCGGCACGGCCTCGCCCTTTCCGCCCGAGGATCTGCTGGAGTCGGGAATCGGTATCTACCTGCGCGGCCTGGGGCTGATCCCGCCGGACGACTGACGCGCGACGGCGGATGCCGTTGACGGAACCGGCGCCTTCCTTCAGAGTTTGCCCGGACGCAGCGACCGACAGCGGGGAGGCGGAGCCATTTCTCATCAGCTGACCAACACCACGATCATTCGACGGGACCGCCTGCACCAGCTCAAGGAACGCGAACGCGGATATTTCGACCTGCAATTCATCAAGGCGATCGACCGCGCCCATCGCAACGACTGCATCGACCTTCTGGACCGATCCCGGTCGCAGGCCCGGCAGGATCTGTTCGCGCTGGCGCAGCTGGATTTCCTCAAGGGCGGATATTTCGTGGATTTCAATGCCGGCGACGGGGTGGAATGCTCCAACACCTGGCTGATGGAGAAGGATTTCGACTGGACCGGCATTCTGGCCGAACCGGCGCCGAAGTGGCACGACGCCCTCAGGCGCAACCGCAACTGCATCATTGATACCCGCAGCGTCTGGAGCGAAAGCGGCGGGATGCAGGAAATTGCGGAAACGCCCGCCCCCGCGAGCGACCCGGACACGCCCCCTGCCCGCCCGGGCGGGATCCGCCACGAGGTGGAAACCGTGTCGCTGAACGATCTGCTGCAAGAGCATGGCGCGCCGGAGGTGATCGACTACCTGTCGATGGACACGGGCGGCACCGAACTGGAGATTCTGGATGCCGTGGATTTCGACCGCTGGAGCTTTCGCGTCCTGACGGTCGAGCACAATTACACGCCGCAGCGCGAGGAAGTCCGTGCGCTGCTGAGCGCGCATGGATACAGGCGGGTCATGGAAGAGGTTTCGCGTTTTGACGACTGGTATGTGAAGGACAGCTGATCCGGCAACAGAACCGACCCCATTTCGACCGGACACCCAAGCCCAACCAAGAAGGGCTTGGGCAAAGGCCCGAAGCCATGCTCATGTCCGATATTGAAATCATCGCCGATTGTGGCCACAGGCGGCGCGGGTCGGCGGCCGTCAAGTTGCGGATCGTCGAAGAATCGTTGCAAGGTCACGACAGCATCTCGACTGTCGCCCGACGCAACGGCGTGGCGCCAACCCGTCATATCGTTGACGCAACTTGAACTTCGAGGGAGGGAGCATCGCCGTGAGCGGGGATGACAGCGTGACCAGAGGGCCGCACCCTCCGCGAGTTGGGGCGCCCTGTCGGCGCCGGCCCGACCGCCATGCCCCGCCGCAGCACGGCCCGGATACAAACGTCAGGCCCCTCGCGGGCAGTTTGGCGTCAAGTCGTTGACGTGAGTCGCCAAAATGAAACAAGGCGGCCTCGTCGGCCGCCCGTTCGCGCCCCTTTCCCCGGTTGCCCGGATCAGACGTCCAGTTCCTCGACGAATCTGGCGTTTTCCTGGATATACTGAAACCGCAGTTCAGGCTTTTTCCCCATCAGCCGTTCGACCAGATCGCCGGTTTCTCCGGGCTCATCCTCGTCGATCGTCACCCGGATCAGCTTGCGCGTCTCGGGGTTCATGGTGGTTTCCTTCAGATCCTTGGCGTCCATCTCGCCCAGACCCTTGAACCGGCTCACGTCGATCCGGCCCTTGCCGCCCAGACCACGTTCCAGCCAATAGTCGCGCTCCGCCTCGTCCTGGGCATAGACCCGTTTCGCCCCCTGCGTCAGGCGATAGAGCGGCGGGCAGGCCAGATACAGGTGCCCCTTGTCGATCAACGGCCGCATCTGGGTGAAGAAGAAGGTCATCAGCAGCGAGGCGATATGCGCCCCGTCAACATCCGCGTCGGTCATGATGATGACCTTTTCATAGCGCAGATCGTCGATGTTGAACTTGGTCCCCAGCCCCACGCCCAGCGCCTGGGTGAGATCGCGGATCTCGGCGTTCGATCCCAGCTTGGACGAGGCCGCGCCCAGCACGTTCAGGATCTTGCCGCGCAGCGGCAGGAGCGCCTGCGTGCGCCGGTCCCGCGCCATTTTGGCCGAACCGCCGGCGCTGTCGCCCTCGACGATGAAGATCTCGGTGCCCTCGCGCGATTGCGACGAACAGTCCACCAGCTTGCCCGGCAGGCGCAGCTTCTTGGTGGCGGACTTGCGGGCGGTTTCCTTTTCCGCCCGGCGGCGCAGCCGTTCCTCGGCCCGCAGCACCAGGAAGTCGAGGATCGCGCCGGCAGATTTGGTATCCGAGGCCAGCCAGTGGTCGAAATGGTCGCGCACCGACTGTTCCACCATCCGTGCCGCCGATTCGGTGGACAGGCGGTCCTTGGTCTGGCCGACAAAGGCCGGATCGGCGATGAAGCAGCTGACCAGCGCGCAGCCGCCGCCCATCAGGTCGTCGCGGGTGATCTGGCCGGCCTTCTTGTTGCCCACCAGATCGCCGTAGGCCTTGATCCCCTTGAGGATCGCCGCCCAGAACCCCTGGACATGGGTGCCGCCTTCGGGCGTGGGCACGGTGTTGCAATAGGACTGGGTGAAGCCGTCGCGCGACGGCGTCCAGTTGATCGCCCATTCCACATAGCCCGGTTCGCCGAATTTCTCGCGGAACTCCACCCGGCCGGCAAATGGCGCGTCGGCATAGGTGGAGGCGCCGTTCATCGTCTCTTTCAGATAGTCCGCCAGCCCGCCGGGAAAGTGGAACACCGCCTCGGTCGGGGTTTCGCCATCGTCGATCTCGGATTTCCAGCGGATTTCGACGCCCGAGAACAGATAGGCCTTGGACCGGGCCAGCGTGAACAGCCGCTTCGGCTTGAACCGGTGATGGCCGAAGATTTCCTCGTCGGCGTGGAAGGTGACGGTGGTGCCGCGCCGATTGGGGGCCTGTCCGACCTTCTGCACCGGGCCCAGCGGTTTGCCGCGGGAAAACCGCTGCTCGAACAGTTCGCGGTTGCGCGCCACCTGCACCACCATGGAATCCGACAGCGCGTTGACCACCGACGAGCCCACCCCGTGCAGCCCGCCCGAGGTCTGGTAGGCCTTGCCCGAGAACTTGCCGCCCGCATGCAGCGTGCACAGGATCACCTCGAGCGCGGATTTGTCGGGAAACTTGGGATGCGGGTCGATCGGAATGCCGCGCCCGTTGTCGCGGATGGTGACGGCGTAATCGGCGTGCAGCTCCACCTCGATCCGGTTGGCGTGGCCGGCCACGGCCTCGTCCATCGCGTTGTCGAGGATCTCGGCCACCATGTGGTGCAGCGCCCGTTCATCGGTGCCGCCGATATACATGCCGGGCCGCTGGCGGACCGGCTCCAACCCTTCGAGCACCTCGATAGAGGCGGCGTTGTAGTCGTCGTGCGCGGCGCTGGACAAAAGATCCTCTGGCATGGGCTGACTGCTCTGGTTTCCGGTTTTGCCCGGATTATGACAGGTCGCCCGCGCCGAGGAAAGGGGGCCGCTCAGTCTCCGCCCCCTGCCGCCGTCGCGCGCACGTAGGCGGGCCGCGACCGGATGTGGTCCACAAAGGCGGCCAGCCGGGGGAAATCGTCCCCGCGCCCCAGCCGCACCGCGATTTCCGCGGGGAAACTCAACATGATGTCGGCCGCCGACAGATCATCCAGGACAAAGTGACCCGACGGGCGCAGCATCCGTTCCATATGGGCGAAATGGCTGTCCAGTTCCGACTGGATGCGCGGATGCAGCGGCGCGCCGGCCTCGCCCAGCAGCCCGACATAGAGATTCAGCAGAATCGGCGTCATCGCCGAGCCTTCGGCAAAGTGCATGAGCTCCAGATGCGTGAGCCAGTCGTCCGACCCCGCCTCGGGCACCACGTGGGGGGCATGGGCGGCGCAGATCGCCTCGACGATGGCGCCGCTTTCGGCAATGCGCCGCCCGTCCATCTCGACCACGGGCGCCTTGCCCAGCGGGTGCACCTCGCGCAGCTCGGGCGGGGCCAGGTTGGTGCGGGCGTCGCGCTCATAGCGTTTCACCGTGTAGTCGAGGCCCAGCTCCTCCAGCAGCCACAGGATGCGGTGGGACCGGGAGCGATTCAGGTGATGGACGACGATCATGGGGTTTCCTTCCCTTCGGGCAGCCAGTCGAGGATCGCCGCCGCGACCTCGGCCGGTTTCTGGTGATGCAGCCAATGGTCGGCGCCCTTGACGGTGACACGCGTCAGATCCGGGGCGAAGTCCTCCAGCCCCTCGGTCGATTCGGGCAACAGCGCGGTGTCGCCCTCGCCCCAGATCAGCAGGTGCGGACAGCGCACGCGCAGCCGGTCCAGCGGCAGGTCGGGCAGATCGGTCAGCGGCTCGCCCGGCCGCGCGATCCGCAGCGGCGAGGCGCGATACCAGTTCAGCATGGTCCGCAACCGTCCGCCCCGCGCCCATTCGGCCTTGTATGCGGCCAGTTTGTCGTCGGTCAGCCAGCCGTCACGGTAACGAGCCAGGAACATCTCGACCAGTCTTTCGAAGTCGTTGGCGGCCAGGTCTTTCTCCGCCCCCTCCCGCCGCAGCAGATTGATGTATTGCGACGCCGCCGACTGCGCCCCGCCCGCCGCCATCGCGCGCTGGAACGGAACCGGGTGCACCCCGTTGGCGACGATCAGACGCTCGACCAGTTCGGGGCGGAACATGGCCAGCCCGTAGGCCACCGCCGCGCCCCAGTCGTGCCCCAGCACCGTGACCGGCCCGCCGCCCATCGCGCCGATCAGCGCGGCCATGTCGCCCACCAGCTTCGAGGTCGCGTAGTCGCCGACATCCGGCGGCGCCCAGCTGCGCCCGTATCCGCGCTGGTCGGGAGCAACGCAATGGAACCGCTGCGCCAGGTGCGGGGCCAGGTCGCCCCAGCCGCCGCCATATTCGGGGAACCCGTGCAGCATCAGCAGGACCGGTGCGACCGGATCGCCCCAATGGCGAAGATGAAACGGGTGACCGTCCAGCTCGACCGTTTCCTCGCGCATCTCGGCTTTCATGGCGCGCGTCCTCCCGTCTGAAAAAGCTGAGTGTTTTTTTCGCCTTTTTGACCCCGATCAAAGCGTTTCGTGGCGTCATGTGTTAGCGAGCCCGTGAAACAAGCCTCAAACCAGGAAAAGGAGGAACGCGCATGGCTGGACCTTCCGCCGAAACCGTCAAACCCGAAGATGACAAGATCGTGCCGGTCACCCCGACCGAGGTGAACGGGTCCAAACCGAAGGGTGAGTCGGCGAACAAGACCGCAGCCGCCAAGGCCAGGACGGCGGCCGCACCCAGAAAAAAGTCGGACGAAGAGCCGAAACCGAGCAAGGAATTCGTCCGCGAGGCCTTTGAGAACGGCGTCTACCCCTACAAGAAAAAAATGGGCCGCCGCGAATACGAGGCGGAGAAAGCCAAGCTTCAGGCCGAGTTGCTGAAGGTCCAGCTCTGGGCGCAGGAAACCGGCCAGAAATTCGTGCTGCTGTTCGAGGGGCGCGACGCGGCCGGCAAGGGCGGCACGATCAAACGGTTCATGGAGCACCTCAACCCCCGGACCGCGCGCGTGGTGGCGCTGAACAAGCCCACCGACGAAGAACGCGGCCAGTGGTTCTTTCAGCGTTACATCACCCACCTGCCCACCAGCGGGGAAATGGTGTTCTACGACCGCTCCTGGTACAATCGCGCGGGCGTGGAACGGGTGATGGGCTTCTGCAAGCCGACCGAATATCTGGAATTCATGCGCGAAACCCCGGAACTGGAGCGGATGCTGGTGCGCTCGGGCATCCGCCTTTACAAATACTGGTTCTCGGTGACGCGGGACGAACAGCTGCGCCGCTTCAAGAGCCGGGAGACCGACCCGCTGAAACAGTGGAAGCTGAGCCCGATCGACAAGGCCAGCCTCGACAAGTGGGACGACTACACCGAGGCCAAGGAGGCGATGTTCTTCTATACCGACACCGCCGACGCGCCCTGGACCATCATCAAGTCGAACGACAAGAAGCGCGCCCGGATCAACTGCATGAAGCATTTCCTTGCATCGCTGGATTATCCGGACAAGGATGAAGAGGTCGTGGGCCAGCCCGACCCGTTGATCGTGGGACAGGCTCACCATGTCATTCACCGCGCCGACCATATCCTCGGCGCGGCCCTGCACCCGGATCAGCGGCTGAACAGATAGTCCGGCCCTGACGGGGAGGGGTAGGCGGCGGCGGCTCCGGGGGCCGACCGCCGCCTGTCTTTTCGGGCCAGGGCAAACGGCTCTTGCCACGCTGCCGCGCCGCCCGTAATCGGGACTGATGGATCGGCGAATGACATATCTGGGGCATGTGCGCGCAGTCGTCACGCTGGGGCTGCCCCTGATCGGCGGACACCTGGCGCAGCTGGCGATCGGGCTGACCGACACGGTGATGCTGGGGTGGTTCAGCGTCGAGGCGCTGGCCGCGGTGACGCTGGCCAGCAGCTATTTTTTCGTGCTGTTCCTGATGGGCTCGGGCTTTGGCTGGGCGGTGATGCCGCTGGTGGCAGCGGCCGAGGCGGAAGGCGACGAAACCAGTATTCGCAGGTCCACTCGCATGGGGCTGTGGCTGTCGATCGGATATGCGGTGGCGGTGATGCCGGCGCTGTGGTGGTCCGAACCGATCCTTCGCGCGCTGGGCCAGAAACCGCAGGTCGCGGCGATGGCGGGCGACTATCTGCGCATCGCCGGCTGGGGCATGTTTCCGGCGCTGCTGGTCATGGTTCTGAAATCCTACCTCGCGGCGCTGGAGCGGACTCGGACGGTGCTGGCCATCATGGTCATCGCCGCCCTGGTCAACGCGGCGGCGAATTATGCGCTGATCTTCGGCCAGTGGGGCGCGCCGCGGCTGGGGCTGGCCGGGGCGGCGATTGCGTCGATCGTGACCCAGGCGGTGTCGCTGATCGCGGTCGTGGCCTACACCCTGCGCGCCCTGCCCCAGCACGACCTGTTCCGGCGCCTGTGGCGCCCCGATGGCGAGATGCTGGCGCGGGTGTTCCGGCTGGGCCTGCCGATCGGCCTGACCAGCCTGAGCGAAACCAGCCTGTTCACCGCCTCGGCGCTGATGATGGGGTGGCTTGGGACGATCCCGCTGGCCGCGCACGGCATCGCGGTGCAGCTGGCAAGCACCACCTTCATGGTCCATCTGGGGCTGAGCAACGTCGCAACCGTTCGCGCCGGCAACGCCTATGGCCGCCGCGACCGCGAACACATGGCGCGGGGCGCAGCAGTGGTGACGGGCATGTCCCTGGCCATGGCCGCGGCGACGATCACGCTCTTTCTCACGATCCCCGAGACGCTGTTGTCGCTGTTCATGGATGCCGACGACCCGGACCGCCCCGAAATCCTGGCCATCGGCGTCGGACTGCTGGCTGTGGCGGCCCTGTTTCAGCTGGTGGACGGGGCGCAAGTCATCGCGCTGGGCCTGCTGCGCGGGGTGCAGGATACCGCCGTGCCCATGGTGATCGCCGCGCTGGCCTATTGGGCGGTAGGGATCCCGGCCTCCTATCTTCTGGGGTTCACCTTCGGGTTTGACGGCATCGGAGTCTGGCTGGGCCTCGTTCTGGGCCTAGGCTGTGCCGGCATCCTGCTGTCCCTGCGCTTCTGGAGGTTCGCCCTGCCCCTGGTCGGCGCGATACCGGCCGAGTGACAACGCTTCAGTTCAGGACCATCTGACTGGCCGCGAACAATGCGGCCTGACTGGACGTGCCGTCGATCTGAAACCGGGGGCCGACCGGAACGGCGTCCAGCCCCAACCGCCGCAACCAGCGGGAAAACACGGCCGGAACGATGCCGATCACATGAGTCGCGCCGTTTTGCAGCGCGATGCTGCTCATCTGCTCCATCAGCATCGCCTGCACCACATGGCGCCGATGCGCCGGGACAGCATCGGTGATGAACAGCCGCGAGGCTTCCCACACGCGATTTTCGACGGGGGCTTCGAAGAACAGGACGTCGTTGGGAATGCCTTCCAGAAGACCGCGCTGGGCGTCGCGCAGCATATAGGTGTAGATGCCGCATTTCGCCGTGGTCGGCATCATGCGGACGCCGGCCAGAACCTCGCCATATTCGTGGACGATCGCCCAGCGGCACATCGGCGTGTCATACTGGTCGAATTCCATGCCCTCGGTTTCGGGAACGTTCCACTTGAGCCGCTCGATGAACACCTCATGTCGCGCCCGCAGGTAGTTGACCAGCAACTCGCCGTATTCGTGCATGTTGGTAAACGACAGGACACTGGCGCGCAGATGTCCCCGTATCTTGGAATCCGGCTGGCGACCGGGTTTGGGCAGGCCCTTGGGCCGCACCCGGATCTCGGAGCTTTCGCCCAACGGGTGCCCTCGGGCCCGGCGCGCCGAAGGTTCGACCGGGGTCAGTTCCGGAAATGCCAACGCTGCCGCCCCTTGCCCGGACGGCTGCCTCGAATGCTTCATGGCCTGCTCTCATCGCGTTCTTTTCCACGATCAGAACCGAAGCCCTGCCCCCATGTCTACCCGTTTTTGCCAAAGTTTCGCCAAATTCGCTCAATCAAGGCGCGAGTCGTGCAATGACGCAACACTCTTGGGAAAAGCGGCAATTTTCCGCCCAAAGTCGTTGTGGCAAGAGAACAATTCGCAGTTCTCCCCGCGCAGCGGAATCACGCGGCGAGCGACTCACTTTCTTCCAGCAGATCCAGCGTCACGAAGAAGACTGTCCCGACCCCCAGTTCGCTGACGTAGTCGATCTCGCCATTGTGCTGTTCGACGATCTGTTTCGAGATATTCATGCCAAGCCCGGTGCCGCCGACCTTGCGCTGATCCGAGCTGTCCACCTGCGTAAAGCGGTCGAACACCTTGTGCTTGGAGTTCTCGGGAATGCCTTCGCCGTGATCTTCGACAAAGATCCGCACGGTCGAACCCAGGATCCGATAGCCCACCGTCACCTCGCCGCCTTCAGGCGAAAACTTGGCCGCATTGGACAGGATGTTCGACAGAACCTGCATCAACCGCGTCTCGTCACCCAGAACCTTGGCGCCGTCGTCCTCCTCGGGCAGATCCAGCTTGAACGAAACGTTCAGCGAATCTCCGTAGCCCCTGTTCGTTTCGACCGCGTCGACCACCAGTTTTCGCACCTCCAGCGCATCGAAATTGTAGGTCATTTCGCCAGCCTCGATCTTCTGGAAGTCGAGGATGTCATTGATCAGCGTGGCCAGGCGCTGGCTGTTCTTGCCGGCGAGGTCGATCAGCGGCTTCATGGTCTCGGGCACCGGCCCCATCGCGCCCGAGTTCAGCAGATCCAGCGATCCCTTGATCGAGGTCAGCGGCGTGCGCAGCTCGTGGCTGACCACGGAGACGAACTGGGACTTGACCTTGTAGGCGGCCATCGCCTTCTGATGTTCGCGGCGCAGCCGTTCCATCTGTCTCAGGTTGCTCCGATACAGTTGCAGGAACATGAACGAACAATCGACCACGAAATACATCACGAAGATGACCGTGAAGAACCGCAGCCAGGGTTCGGAATCGATCGGCGGGCTGTAGCGCCAGATATCGAGAAGCGCGATGAACAGAAAGGCACCGGCATAGATGGACAGCCGCAGAATAAGCGCCGGCACGAGCTGATGGTTGTACATGGCCGCGAACACCGCCGCGGCAAAGAGAAAGAACAGGGGGGTGAAGTGCCCGTCGTCCCCTTCCTGAACCGCGATCAGGATGACGAACAACGAGATCGCAACAGCGCTGAAGACAGTATTCACCACCGCCCAAAGAAGGAACATGCGCGCCTTGGCCGGATCACCGTCCTTCCATTTGTCGACCCGACGCGTCAGGAACAGATCGATCGCTTCGGTCAGCAGAACCAGACCGTAGCACATGAACGAAATGACCGGATCGAAGTAGAAGGCGGTCAGGGTCGTCGCCGCGAAAAAAATCGATTGGCGTTGCAGCATCAGGTTCTTCGTGTTGGCGAAATAATCCTTCAGCTGCCGTTCCAGCAGATCACCACGCAACCACTTGCTGTTCATTTTCAACAGCTTGTCAACATACACCATGCGAATCTCGCTTTCCCTGAGGGTCGTGTTGCCAATTTGATAGATCGACAGTTTGGAAACAGTAGGTCCGCAATCTGGTGAATATTGGGCAAACGGATCTGATCGACGTCCGGCCCCGGCCCGCTCGCGGCACTGTCGAATCCTGAAAAATGAAAGGATCGGCCGCAAGGGCAGCCGATCCTTGCCTTCACCTGAAAAACCAAGCATTTTACTGCCACCCAATTTCTCAAAGCCCTTGTTTTAAAGGTCTTCGCGATTTCCTTCGGCGGGCAAATCTGCCACCTGACCTACCCATTTTCTGCCAGCGAAAGTTCACAAAGGCACAAAAAAACCGCCCCGAAGGGCGGCGTTTGAGGGTTCGCTGGCAGGTGATGAGCTACAAGTTCAACACCGACCGCTCATAGTAGAATCGTCCGAGGCAATGGTTATCGGCGATGGGTTCAATCCCGCAGCTCTCCAATCTTTGCTTCATCGCCTTTGCAGAGATCCCGTGTTGCGCGGCATAGTCCCTCAGCGAAACATGACGGTCCAGAAACTCTTTGAGTTCCTGCGCAGAATACAAGCGAACCGGCGCGCCTTTGGAATTGACCATCTGGTGCGCGGTCAGCCACGGCCGCCCGCTCGGGCGCCGGATGCGCGTCAGGGAATTCAGCGCGGGGCGCGACAATCCGCTGATCCTGCCGGCTTCGTCCGGCCCGACCAGACCCTCACGCCCCTGGCGCGACAGCACCTCCCGAACCTCCGTGGGGTCCACAAGCACGCCCTTGAACTTCAGTGCCGGGTCCACGATTTCGACCCGGCCCAAGCTGCCCGACAGCACAGCAGCAATGATGTCGATCACCGGCCACCTGGAAAGTTCCGCGGCAGATACCAGGTCCATAAGCCCTTCCGACGCAACCTTGACGTTCTTTGCCATTCCAAGGAATTGTGCGAGAAACCGATCGGCATCCTCGACTGCGACCTGTTTCAGAACACCTGTGGCGTTCGGGTTTTCCGGCACCAGGCGCGGGATAAACCCACCGTGGACGAGTTGCTGAGCCTTAACCCGGTTGCAGTTCAGATATCCTGGAAGTGCGCTGACCGGGATCGAGTTCCGGACGCGGCTCATCAACCGTTCACCTGTTTCTAGGTCGAAGACCGCCAGCGCCTGAGCGCGATCCGGGTCTCCCTCGCAAAGCCCCGCCGCGATGACCGCGCGATTGATGGTCTTGGGGTGGTCGCCCGTCTTCCGGGCCAGGCTGTGCACCGTGTGCACGCGTTGTTCCACGACGATTTCACCAAAGAGCTGGGATCCGGCCTCGATCGGAAAATGATTCAGGATGTACTCCCTGACGACTCCTTGGATAGGACCATGTGGTTTGTTGTTCTTGTTGAACTGCAGCCATTGGTAAAGGCGACCCAAGACCTTCTGGGGGCCGCCCTTGGTACGGCGCCGGATCGCATCCTGGCGCACGATTTCGAGCGCCTCGAGGATCCCTGCCTCCCCGCGATGGGCATAGGAATACCCAACGTCCCCCGCCTCGTTCCATTGGTCATCACACACCTTGCGCAGGTCGCAATGAGTTCCTGCCGTGATGACGACGCCCAGCATTTCGCAGGCGCGGGATGCGAGATCGATCGGCTGACTGTCCAACCAGGGAGACTGGCGATCTCCCGCGAGAGCCGCCTCTCGATGTAGGTCTGAAGGTTGGACGGCATGCGGCGCATGGATGCATGCACCTGCTCTCGAAGCTCCGCGTCACCGGGCGCCACCCTGGACATGATCTGCAAGTTCTCCGAGTGATCGGTATTCTTGCGACGAAAGAGGGCGATGCCGTGATGCGGACACGTCCTGACAGCTTCGATCTGCCAGGCAATCCGACCGACCCGCCGCCCATGGGATGGACCGCACGGGTCGGCATCGGCCAGCAAACACGCCGGGCAATAGCTGGTCTTGTTCAGATAGGCGAATTCCGCATGCACCCTCTCTCCGCAGATGGACCGCATCCGTCCACCTTCCGGAAGGAACGCCATGCGCCCAAGTTGTTCAACGGGCAGGCCGAACAGCTGCGCGATCCGGTCAAGCTGATCGCTCTTGGGAGACATGATCGCACCCTGCGGCAGCTCGAGAAACGACAGGAAACGAAAGATGTCGATATTGCCATGCGCGTAGGCCGCGCGGTTGACGTAGGACGTGAGGCTTTCGCCTGAAAGCACGGGAAGAACCGGGAGCAGCGTCATGGTCAAGCGGCCTTCGACTTCTTTCTGGATTTCTTCTGCTGCGCCGCGCGTTCGCGCTCGTAGATTTCGTCATCTACATCCGCGAGCTCGATCGATTGCCAATCGGAGGCTGCGAATACGTTCTGCGCGATGTCGCATCCTTCTTCACGCCCCCAGGCAATTTCGAAATGTTCCTGCCGGAGCTTGTCGGACCCATCCTGAAGGGCGCATCGGATTGCGCCGATCAGAATTCGGACACAGCGACCAAACCGATGGCGGCCTGCATGGATCAGGCGGACAACGGTGTCTTCGTCGATCTCCGCCTTGAGTTCGGCTTTCCGGGCGTAGAACTCGACAAGGGACTTCAGCCTGCTGTTGTCCACGCCGAACTTCAGTTCCGCAGGCCGCAACTTGCTGAAACGCCGGTTCACCTGGGCATCGATCGACGTGATCAAAGAAAGACGTTCTGTGCCACTCAAGACCAGGATGACAGGGTGTTCCCCCTGCATAAGCGACTTGAGCATCTTGAACATGTTGTCGGTCTCAGCCGAGGTAGCGGACTTGAACATGTCATGGGCCTCGTCGAGCCACAAAACGCTGATCCCCATGACTGCCAGCCTGTGCCGGACCATGGCCCGGATTTCGTAGACCTTTGCCCGCTCACTGACGGTATCGACACCCAGCTTCCGCAGAAGCTCGGCCCCGAGGCTCCGGAGGGTCGCCGGGCTTTCGACCTTGACGTGCAGATACCGAGGCAACCCGGTTTCGGGGTTGTTCTGAAGCGGAGGGCACCCGCGCAATGCCCTCAGGATTGTGGTGGTCTTTCCGCCACCCGACCCCTCGATCAGGGTAATACCGCGGGTCTCCGTGCCGCCTGTCTCCCTGATTGGCACATGGGTGAGTTGCCCCTGCTCATCGACCTCGAGAAGGTCGGCAAGCAGGGCTTCAAAGTCACGATCGCGCTCGGTGACGACGTGGTGATTGCGCAGCATCTTGAGCGTTGCGGCGATCTCGTAGGCTGTCTTTGACATTGGTACTCTCCGTGTTCCCTTGACCTTATTCACCGAAATCCCAGCCACCATTGGCCGGCGTTTCGCTGGCGGACTCCTCCAGCGCGTCCTTCACCGCCGACGGCTTCACCGGTTTGCGAGGCGCGATGGAACGACCAATGCCCCCGGGGTTGTCGGCGAGTTTCTGCGCGGTCGGCACCACCTCGAAGTTCGAAACGGCCTCATTCTCGACGGCCTTGAAACGCTTTTCCGTACAGGCGTGATCCGTGATCCTGTAAGACAGCTGCCGGGCGGCGTTCATTGCCTCGATGTCGGAAATGGCCTGGAAGATGGCCTCCTCTTCCCATTCTTTCCGTTTCGCATCTTTGGCCCGCAGGGCGCGTCGTGCCGCAGCCCAGGTTGACGCATCCACATCGTGGAACGCCTCTGACACGGCCGGCACTTCGACCCAGACTCCGTCCAATTGGACCTCGATGCTGCCGATATTCTCGTCGAACCAACGCACATTGACCGGGCGCTCACCGTGTTTCAGGTACCAGCGCGCAAGCTCCTTCGAGTGATAACGCACGTTGATGGCCCGAATGCCGTCCTTCTGGACAACGCGGCTCAGCGGCAAGCCAAACGCGATCCGCTTTTGGCGAGCGGTCGGCAGGCTGTGCAGAGGATAGTTCCCGTCCTCGAGATCGGCCTCCCACTGCTGGAGCGGGGTGCGCCCGTTGAGCCCTTCGTGGGGCGTGTTGTGATAGATATCCACGGCCCACCGAACCAGGGCGAAAGACAGATCCTCGATGGTCAGGCACGCCCGCTTTTCGGACGGATGATCCCCGCGCTCCAGGACATCGCCAAAGGTCCGCCCCGAAAGCCTCGGAAGAAGGCTCATGATCAGGGTATGGAAGACGCGCTCGATACGGCCGCGCATCGAAGGCTCTCCGGCGATCGTCTGCTGTTTGGTGATCCCCAGGTCCGCACAGGTCGATGTGAAGATATCCGACTTGAACGCGCTGCCATTGTCGACGGCCAGAAGTTCGGGCTTGCCCATCATGGGCCACGGCGCCAAGGCGCCGACCTGGTCGGCAAACTGTCCCTTGTAGCTCGTCACCATGCGCAGGCATTTGACGGCACTGCTGGTCTTGGGATTGGAGGTCAGGGTCATCCCGACGATGCACCGAGTACGGCAATCGATTGCCACCACCAGCCACCAGCGCGTGGTGCGCTTGTCCAGTCCCAAGGCTTCCAGTTCTTCTTTGGAAAACATGGCGAGCAGGCCGCTCTTGGCCATGATGGTCAGAAGGTCGATCTTCCATTCGTCCATTTCCACCCGTTCGAACGGACGCAAGACATCGATGCCGGATTTGACCGCCCGCATCGTCTTCATGGCTTCCTGTTCGCCGTATCGGGCGACCAACACGCGGAATTTGTCGAGGCGCTTGATGAAAAGGCGCACGGCTTCGCGCCCCGGGATCCGCAGTTTTGCCTCGCTTGCAGCTTCACGGCGCTAATTTTTTCCCGGCGGAAGACACGCTTCACGTCGAGAACCACCGCCGAAACCGGCTTGCGCTGCAAGGTCAGGTACTCGTCACGAACAACCTCAGCCAGCAACTTCATTTCTTCAGCCGTGAAATAGCTGTTGCGATTCCCCTGGTTCGCACACTTATCCACCAGCGCGGTCTTGCCTCCTTTTTTGTAGAGGCGGACCCAGTTTCGCAGCGTCCGTGCAGCAACCTCATCAGGGCGTGTCACACTACCCTTGGTCTTAGGTTTAATGCCCTTTTTCTCTTTCCAAAGTTTAATCGCCAGGTCCTCCTCCGGGTCCGGCAATTCCTTTTTCAGATAGGCAGCGGCGTTGTCGACAATGTCCTCCATTGCCAATGTGATCGACTGGTCCGTACCTTTGATCTTCTTCGCTTCGTAGAGCTCCATGAAGCTGCGCACCATTGCGTGCCGAGCGTTGACACGGTTGCGTTGAGCCGGTGACAATCAGAAAGAAAAACGTCGTCGTAATCTTCAACGGGCGCCGGCCGCAGATGTTCCGGCATCAGGCCGAAAGGTTTCAGGTCAATCAGTCCTGCTGCGTTCATGCGGTTCAGAGTGCCCAACTCGTAGGTCACCTTGGTGGCCGGATCATCAATCAGCGAGAAGATCGCCTGGCCATTGCTTTTGTAGGCGAAACGCCATTCCTCACCGTTCATCTTGTAGATGTGGTGCATGTCGAGGCTGAAAGTTGCGAATTCGGTTGTGAAGTCTCTGGGCATTGTGTCGATCCTTTTTGTTGCGACATGATGGAGCCTGCCGTTGGGCAAGCCGGTACCGGTCCCGCGCGTAGAATTTCGCGCGGGTGTTTTTCTCTCGATTTGGTGGGGTGTTAGGCGGCGATCAGTTCGTCGGCAGACGCCACGTGCGTGTCTCCTACGGTCAGATCTTCGGGCCGGGCGTCCGTACGGGCCACGACCATTTCCGGCCCGATCAGACCCCGGCTCATCGGCCGCAACATTCCGTTCCGGATGAGCCGGAGGAGCGCGCGGTAACCCCGCCCCTGCATCCCGATATCGATGGTGAGGCGACGCAGGCTCTGACCAGCCCCCTCCGGCAGGCCGTCGATGAACGACAGCGCCAAGGCATCTGCCTCGGGATCAGCTTCCCGTACCGCGGCCAACACCTTTGCGTTCCGCAGATCGGTACTGTCGATGTCTCGTTCGGTAATGAGCCGAACTTCGTCGACAAATCCTTTCTCGACCGCCCACCAGGAAACTTCCTGCATTTCCTCGAGGAAGCGCCCGGAAACCAGACGCGCCTCCGGCTTGACCGTGAACCCGATCTTCCGGCCGTCCCGCAGGGTGGCGATGATATCGAAAACATGCTGGCTCTGTTCCTCGGGTTTCCACCCGTAGAAAAACCGGACCTGTTCCTGGATCGCGACCACATTCGGAATGGCGTTCAGCACAAACAGCGCGCTGAGCTCCAACCAGCTTTCCGCTTGCGCGCGCTGACCGACCCCGTCTCCCAGGACGACATGCGCGGTGCAGTGCGCGGATGAAGCGGCCGGCACATTGCGCATGGCCCGCGACGCGCCGGGGAGCGTGATCGGCTCTTGGTCGCTGACGGCACTATGTTTCGTTTTCTCAAACATGACTTCTCCGTTCCCGGAACATCGTTCCGAGTTGATTTGCGTGATGACCGGATGCGGAGTTGCAACTGCCCTTTCTTGGGTCTATGTGTTGCTTTGACTAAGCGATCGCATGCGGTCGTTGACTTGGGCGCGTCCTGCCAGGGGCGCGCTTTTTTCTTTCTACCCTCCTATGTTCAGGTTTCAGTTTCGCCGGCTTGCACCAACGCCCAATTCGATTTCACCCTCGCCGAACTATGTCAACACACTGTTTTTAATGGAAAAAGCGAAGAATCCGCCTTCTTCGTTAGTCGCAATCTCAGACACCACATCTTGCTTCCTTTCGTTGCATCGGGGCGAGAACTTGCCTCTCACCCAGGAAAATCGGCGCAAGAAAAAGCGCCAAAAAAAATCGGCCTTGCCGAAAAGCAAAGCCGATTTGAGGCCAATTTGGCCCAAGCCATCTCAGTATGGCACGAATCTCATGGGATTTTTCCAGGACACCGCATCAGATTCGCATCAGCTATGAGGCTGCCATTTGCAGCTTCGAAACGGCTGGGCCGTTTGCTTTTCGAACGTTTCTCTTATCACGATGTCCATTCGGCGAGGAGCTGTTTTGCCGTAGCGTGCTCCACTACCTAGACGCTTTCGCGCCGTCGACGCCCGTCATGTGCTTCATCTTGTGGGTGGATACAAGAGGGGCAGTTTCGTTTTTCGCGTTTTATTTCCCGAACAACCCAGGGGTGTATTTTTTCGCAACACGCTACAATCTCGCCGGTCAACAACCAAGCTTGCTTCCCGAGCCGGTCAAAGTGAACAAGCCCGGTGGGTACCCCCACGGACAGCACCTTATATGCTATGTTATGTCCGTCGTCAGAGTTTTTCGGACAGCGCAAGCAGTTTCGTAACGGAGGCTCTGGTTCGGTTTCTGTCTGAGTTTAGGCGGCAGCGGCTTGATGTTGCAACCGGCGTTTTCGGATTGTCGTTTTCTTGATCTCCTCTCTCATCTTCAGGATCTTTGCCCCGCGACCGTGGTAGACATCGGCGGGGGTCAGGTTCTCCAGACTCTCGTGGTAGCGATGGTTGTTGTAGTGGTCGACGAAGGCGCCGATCTGACGTTCCAGGTCGCCTGGCAGGAAGTAGTTTTCCAGCAGCACGCGGTTCTTCATTGTCTGGTGCCAGGGCTCGATTTTACCCTGGGTCTGCGGGTGATGTGGCGCACCGCGCACATGATCCATGCCTTTGCCTTCGAGATACTCGGCCAGATCGGCGGCCACGTAAGACGCGCCATTGTCGCTGAGGAGCCTCGGCTTCTGCGCCACGGTCGCGTTGTTGCAGCCCGAAGCGTCCAGCGCCAGTTCCAGCGTATCGGTGACATCCGCGGCCTTCATCGTGGTGCAGAGCTTCCAGGCGATGATGTAGCGGCTGTAGTCATCAAGGATGGTCGAGAGATAGAACCACCCCCAGC